>WMBV01000035.1 GCA_017745595.1 Bordetella petrii | reverse complement strand
GCCGCGGACCCGGCCACCGTTCCACCCCCGGCCCCCGCCGCCGACAGCGCCGCGGCCGATCCCGCCGCCCAACCGAAAACCGGTGCCACGCCGTGACCCAGGACACCAAACAAGACGAGCTGGACCAGGAACAGCCGCAAGAAACCTTCATCTCGCATCTGGTCGAGCTGCGCAGCCGCCTCATGAAGGCGGCCCTGGCCGTCATCGTGGTCTTCGTGGTGCTGTTCATCTATCCCGGCGCCTCGGTCATCTACGACGTGCTGGCCCAGCCCATGCTGGCTTCGCTGCCCGAAGGCACCCGCATGATCGCCACCGGCGTCATCACGCCGTTCATGGTGCCGGTCAAGGTCACCCTGATGGCCGCCTTCGTGGTCGCGCTGCCGGTCGTGCTGTACCAGGCCTGGGCGTTCGTCGCGCCCGGCCTGTACCGGCACGAAAAACGCCTGGCGCTGCCGCTCATCGTGTCCAGCACGCTGCTGTTCATTCTGGGCATGGCGTTCTGCTATTTCTTCGTGTTCCGCACCGTCTTTCACTTCATTGCGACCTTCGCGCCGCAATCCATCACCCCGGCGCCCGACATCGAAGCCTATCTCAGCTTTGTCATGACCATGTTCATGGCCTTCGGCATCACCTTCGAAGTGCCGGTGGCCGTGGTGCTGCTGGTCAAGACCGGCATCGTCGAACTCTCCAAGCTGCGCAGCGCGCGCGGCTACGTGGTGGTGGGCGCCTTCATCATTGCCGCGGTGGTCACGCCGCCCGACGTCGTCAGCCAGTTCATGCTGGCCGTGCCGCTGGTGTTGCTGTACGAAATCGGCCTGATCTGCGCGCGCATGGTCACGCCCGACAAAAAAGGCCAAGATGCCGACGACCCGGCCGGCAGCCTTACCGAGCATCAATGACCCCCGGTGCCCCGGCAGCCCGCCGGCGGTGCCTCTGATCAAGCGCAATAAACCCGCCCCGGCCACTCTTGCCGGGCGCGGGCCGCGCTCGTAAATTGTCGGGCATGACACTCGCAGAACGCCTGCGCACCCAGATGCAGTGGCGTGGCATCAAAAGCCAGAACCAGCTGGCACGCATCTCGGGGGTGCCGCAATCGTCCATTCATCGCATCCTGACGCGCAATGACGCCTATGCGCCCGCGCGCGGCACCCTGCAGCGCCTGGCCGCCGCGCTCGACACCACGGTGCCGTGGCTGGCCGACGGCATCGACGCCGCCGCGCCCAGCGCCAGCCCGGCGCCCGGCATGGCGGGCCCTGCGGCCGGCGCGCCCGACGGCTACAGCGCCGAACTGCATGCCCTGATGGGCAAGCTTCCCGTCGAAGCCCGCAAGAAAATCGTGGCCGTCGTGCGGCTTATCGTCGACGGCGGCGGCGTCGCGGGCACGCCGCAAAACACCGCGCGCCCGGGCCAATAGGCCAGGCCCGCGCCTAGCGCGGCCGGCCCGGCCGCGTACCCACCGACACCGTCAGCTCGCGCGCCTTGCCGCCGCGCAGAATGCCCACCTTGGCTTTCTCGCCGGGCGGCAGCCCCGCGATCAGGCGCAGCATCGACACCGTATCCCGCACCTGGGCGCCATTGACCGTTTGCACGATATCGCCCACCCGCAGCCCGGCCTTGCCGGCCGGACCGTCGCGCATGACACCGGCAATCACCACGCCCTGGGTATCGGCCGGCAGTCCGAAGGCCCGCGCCAGCTCCGGCGTGATGTCCTGCGGCTCGATGCCCAGCCAGCCGCGCCGCACCGAGCCGGTCTTGATGATCTCGTCCATTACCTGGCGCGCCGCGTCGATGGGAATGGCGAAGCCGATGCCCAGCGAACCGCCCGACTCGGAATAAATGGCGGTGTTGATCCCCACCAGATTGCCCCGCGCATCGATCAGCGCGCCCCCCGAATTGCCGGGGTTGATGGCCGCGTCGGTCTGGATGAAGTTTTCGTAGGTGTTGATGCCCAGCCCGTTGCGGCCCAGCGCCGAGACAATGCCCTGGGTGGTGGTCTGCCCCACGCCGAACGGATTGCCGATGGCCAGCACCACGTCGCCCACCCGCAGACTGCGGTCGGGCGCCAGCGCCGCCACCGGCAGCGGGCGGATATCCAGCCGCAGCACCGCCAGGTCGGTATCGGGGTCGGCGCCCACCACCTTGGCGCTGCCGCGCCGGCCGTCGGCCAGCGCGACCTCGATGGCGTCAGCCGCCTCGACCACGTGGTAGTTGGTCAGCACGTAGCCGTCGTTGCTGACGATCACGCCCGACCCCAGGCTGGTCGAGGCCTGCCGGCGGCTCAGGCCCGGCACCTGGCCGAACAACTGGCGCAGGATCGGGTCTTCGGGCAGCGGCACGACGGGCACGTTGACGTGCTTGGACGTGAAGACATTCACCACGGCCGGGGCCGCCTTCGCCACCGCGTCCGCGTACGACGCCACGGCGGCGGCCGGCGCGGCGGGCGCGGCATCGGCCGAAGGCCGGTCGGGTGCCGAGATCCGCAGCCAATCGGGCCGCAGCGTAGTCACCACGAATAAAATGGCCAGACACACCGTGACGGCCTGAGCAAATATCAGCCAATAGCGACGCATGATCTTGACAAGGTAGGCAATGAAAACGATCGACACCCGCGAACTGGCGGCCTGGCTCGATGCCACGCTGCAAGCGCCGCGATTCAAAGATTACTGTCCCAACGGCCTGCAAGTGGAAGGCAAGCCGCGCATAGGGCACATTATCACCGGCGTTACCGCCTCTGAAGCGCTGCTGCGCGCGGCCATCGAGCGCGGAGCCGATGCCGTGCTGGTACACCACGGCTGGTTCTGGAAAAACGAAGACCCGCGCGTGCGCGGCCCGCGCCGCACCCGGCTGGCCCTGGCGCTGGCCCACGAACTGAACCTGTACGCCTACCATCTGCCGCTGGACGCGCATCCGCAATGGGGCAACAACGCGCAGCTGGCGCGCGTGCTGGGCCTGGAGCCCGAGCGCGACGCGGATGGCGCGCCGCTGACCTGCGGGCCCGACAACCTGATCTGGCTGGGCACGGCGCCGGGCCTGCCCAGCCTCGACGCCCTGGCGCAGCGCGTACGCCAGCGCCTGGGGCGCGACCCGCTGGTCATCGGCCAGCCCGGCCAGCCGCTGGCGCGCGTAGCCTGGTGCACCGGCGCCGCCCAGGGCATGCTGGCCGACGCGGTGCAAGCCGGCGCCAGCGCCTACATCACGGGCGAAGCCTCGGAACCCACCGCGCACCTGGCCCGCGAGACCGGCACCGGTTTCATCGGCGCCGGCCATCACGCCACCGAACGCTACGGCGTGCAGGCGCTGGGCGAGGCCGTCGCCCGGCAATTCGGCATACGGGTCGAGTTCGTCGACATCGACAACCCGGTCTGAGCCCGGCACCGCGCGCGGCGCGCTATTTCTTGAGCAGGTCGCGGATTTCGCGCAGCACCAGCACGTCTTCGGGCGGTGCCGCGGGCGCGGCCGGTTCTTCTTCGTGCTTGCGGCGCGCCGAATTGATGGCCTTGACGATGACGAACACCACCAGCGCCAGCAAGATGAAATTGATGAGGATCGTGACGAAATTACCCCACGCCAGCACGATGGCGCCCGCCTGGTTCAGGTCGGCGTAGGTCATGGGGCCGGCGTAGCCTTCGGGCGTGGACAGCACCAGAAACTTGTTGGAAAAATCCACCGAGCCACCCAGAATGAAGTTCACCAGGGGCATGATCAGGTCTTTCACGACTGAATCCACGATCTTGCCAAACGCCGCGCCGATGATGACGCCCACTGCCAGATCTACCGCGTTGCCTTTGACTGCGAAATCGCGAAATTCCTTGAGAAAACCGGATGCTTTGCTCATGAATGCTCCTTACGTCGTTTCGCCCCTTACTGGGCAGGCGCTATAATACGCGGTTGCTATGTTGTTACATATCTCCGCAAAACGGATGCGGCAAGCCTGATGCTACGGTAGTGCGGGCGCATCAACAAGGATAGGAAGATGAGTCAGGATACGCTGGTGCATGACGACGACGGTGCGGTTGACCCCAACCTGCCGCCAGATCCTTCGCGCCGTTTCTGGGTAACGACCGCCTGTGCGGTGGGTGGGGTCGCCGGTGTGGCCACCGCCGTCCCGTTTGTCAGCACTTTCGCCCCCTCTGAAAAGGCGCGCGCCGCGGGCGCCCCCGTCGAAGTCGACGTCGGCGACATGGCCCCCGGCCAGATGCGCACCGTCGAATGGCGCGGCAAGCCGGTCTGGATCATTCACCGCTCCGAAGACCAGCTGGCCGGCATCAAACAGCAAGACCCCTACCTGGCCGACCCGAACTCCGAACGTCCCGGTTTCACGCCCGCATACGCCCAGAACGAATTCCGCTCGCGCAAGCCCGAGCTCTTCGTGTGCGTGGGCATCTGCACGCACCTGGGCTGCTCGCCCACGGCGCACTTCGAAACCGGCGGCGGCGGTGGCCTGCCTTCCTCCTGGGAAGGCGGCTTCCTGTGCCCCTGCCACGGCTCCACCTTCGACCTGGCCGGTCGCGTGTACAAGAACAAACCCGCGCCCGACAACCTCGAAGTCCCGCCGTACCAATACCTGAGCGACACCCGCATCATCGTCGGGGTTGACGAAGACAACAAGGCCTGATGCGCACCGCGCATCGCCTTCCCCCCGACCTTAGCAAAATACGCTTCGTATAGAAGGAGCCATTGATGGCTGGCGAAAAAACCGTCGAGACAACAGGCCTGCTGGGCTGGCTGGACCGGCGCTTCCCGGTGACCTCCACCTGGAAAGCGCATCTGTCCGAGTACTACGCGCCCAAGAATTTCAATTTTTGGTACTTCTTCGGCTCCCTGGCGCTGCTGGTGCTGGTGATCCAGATCGTCACCGGCATCTTCCTGGTCATGCACTACAAGCCCGACGCCGAACGCGCGTTCCTGTCGGTCGAGTACATCATGCGCGAAGTGCCGTGGGGCTGGCTGGTGCGCTACATGCACTCCACCGGCGCCTCGATGTTCTTCGTGGTGGTCTACCTGCACATGCTGCGCGGGCTGTTCTACGGCTCGTACCGCAAGCCGCGCGAACTGGTCTGGATCTTCGGCGTGGCCATCTTCCTGTGCCTGATGGGCGAAGCCTTCTTCGGCTACCTGCTGCCCTGGGGCCAGATGTCCTACTGGGGCGCGCAGGTCATCGTGAACCTGTTCTCGGCCATTCCCTTCATCGGCCCTGAACTGTCCATCTGGATCCGCGGCGACTACGTCGTGTCCGATGCCACGCTGAACCGCTTCTTCGCGTTCCACGTCATCGCCATCCCGCTGGTGCTGATCGGCCTGGTGGCCGCGCATATCGTGGCGCTGCACGAAGTCGGCTCCAACAACCCCGACGGCGTCGAAATCAAGCAGGGCCCGAAAGACAAGCACGGCCGCCCGAAAGACGGCATTCCGTTCCATCCGTTCTACACGGTGCACGACATCGTCGGCGTGGCGGGCTTCCTGATCATCTTCGCGGCCATCGTGTTCTTCGGCCCCGAAATGGGCGGGTACTTCCTGGAATACAACAACTTCATTCCGGCCGACCCGCTCAAGACGCCGCCGCACATCGCCCCGGTGTGGTACTTCACGCCGTTCTACTCCATGCTGCGCGCCACCACCGCCGAGTTCACCTGGGTGCTGGCCGGGGCCGCCGTGCTGGGCGCCATCGCGCTGCTGGTCAAGAGCAACCTGAAGGGCTTCCTGCGCATCGCGGTGCCGGCCCTGCTCGTCATCGTGGCCGTCCTGCTGCGCGTCATCGACGCCAAGTTCTGGGGCGTGGTGGCCATGGGCGGCGCGGTCGTCATCCTGTTCTTCCTGCCGTGGCTCGACCACTCGCCGGTCAAGTCCATCCGCTACCGGCCCACGTGGCACAAGTTCCTCTACGGCATCTTCATCGTCAATTTCCTGGTGCTGGGCTTCCTGGGCACGCAGCCGCCCAACGACGTGTACAACCTCATGTCGCAGATCGGCACGCTGATCTACCTGGGCTTCTTCTTCCTGATGCCCATCTGGAGCCGCCTGGGTACGTTCAAGCCGGTCCCCGACCGCGTCACGTTCCATGCCCACTGAGCCACGTACCCATAACGGAATGACCATGATCAAGAAGCTGATTGGTGCCGTCGCATTCACGCTCGCGTGTACGGCCACGTACGCCGCCGAGGGCGGCTTCCCCCTGGACGCGGCGCCCAACCGCGTCAACGATGTCGCCGCGCTGCAAAACGGCGCAAAACTGTTCGTCAACTACTGCCTGAATTGCCATAGCGCGTCCGCGATGCGCTACAACAAGCTGCAAGACATCGGCCTGACCGACGAGCAAATCAAGGAAAACCTGCTGTTCACCGGCGAAAAGGTCGGCGACCTCATGCACGTCGCCATGCGCCCCGAAGACGCCAAGCGCTGGTTCGGCACCACCCCGCCCGACCTGTCCGTCATTGCGCGCGCCAAGTCGGTCAACGCCGGCCCGTCGGGCGCCGACTACATCTACACCTACCTGCGCACGTTCTACCGCGACACCGCGCGCGCCACCGGCTGGAACAACCTGGTGTTCCCCAACGTGGGCATGCCGCACGCCCTGTGGCAGCTGCAAGGTCCGCGCGAACTCACCACGGTGGCCATGCACGAGGTCGCAGGCAAAGACGGCGCCCACGGCTGGCAGCGCGTCACCACCACGTTCGACGCCCAGGGGTTCTCCACCGTCAAGACCGAGCCCGTCGCCGATTTCCACGGCAGCGCCTCGGTCGAGGCCCGCTTCAAGGCCCTGGACCCGGCCAAGACGGCCGCTTACGATAACGACGTGGCCGACCTGACGGCCTTCCTGGCCTGGATGGCCGAACCCGCGCAATTGTTCCGCAAGCAGCTGGGCGTGTGGGTGCTGCTGTTCCTGGGCCTGTTCCTGGTCGTCGCCTGGCGCCTGAACGCCTCTTACTGGAAACACGTGCGCTGATTTTCCGCCCCGCCAGGTTGCCGGCCCCGGCCGGCAACGTTATCCCGATAGGGCGGCACGCCTGTCCCACCCTGGCAATCGGGGCCAGCGTTTGCTAGATTAGCAGCGCTGGCCTTTCGCTTTTCATACAAGGACTTACCGCCATGATGGTGCTCTATTCCGGAACCACCTGCCCCTTTTCGCAACGCTGCCGCTTCGTGCTGTTCGAAAAAGGCATGGATTTCGAAATCCGCGATATCGACCTGTACAACAAGCCGGAAGATATCTCGGTCATGAATCCGTACGGTCAGGTGCCCATTCTGGTCGAACGCGACCTGGTGCTGTACGAGTCGAACATCATCAACGAATACATCGACGAGCGCTTCCCGCACCCGCAACTGATGCCGGCCGACCCGGTCATGCGCGCGCGTACCCGCCTGTTCCTGTACAACTTCGAAAAAGAGCTGTTCGTCCACGTGTCCACGCTGGAAGACCGCAGCGCCAAGCCCGACGAAAAGAAACTCGCCACCGCGCGGCAGAACATCCGCGACCGCCTGGCCCAGCTGGCGCCCCTGCTGCTGAAAAACAAGTACATGCTGGGCGACGAATTCTCGATGCTCGACGTGGCCGTGGCCCCGCTGCTGTGGCGCCTGGACCACTACGGCATCGAACTGCCCAAGAACGCCGCGCCGCTGCAAAAATACGCCGAACGCATCTTCTCGCGCCCGGCCTACATCGAGGCGCTGACGCCCTCCGAAAAAGTGATGCGTCGCTAAGCGCAAGGGTGCTTCAATATGGGTGAAACTTCCACCAAACCGTATCTGCTGCGCGCCCTGCACGAATGGTGCACCGATAACGGCTACACGCCGTACATCACCGTACAGGTCGACGAGCACACGCTGGTGCCGCTGGCCCACGTGCGCGACGGCCAGATCACGCTGAACGTGGGCACGCTGGCCACCAACAAGCTGGTGCTGGGCAACGAATTCATCGAATTCCAGGCCCGCTTCAGCGGCGTCACCGAAAACGTATCGGTGCCGGTGGCGGCGGTCAGTGCCATCTACGCGCGTGAAACGGGCGCCGGCATGGGTTTCGAAGTACAGCCCTACGAAGCCCCCAGCCGCGAAGAAAACCCGGCTACGCCGGCTGCCGAGCCGGCTGGCGAAAACGCCGCCACGCCCCCCGCCGACGGCGGCGACGACGAACCCAAGCGCCCCCACCTGACCATCGTCAAGTAGGGCGCGGCGGCCGCGTGCCGCTTTTATTTACAATACAGTCCCTTTGCCCGCCACGGCCCCCGTGGCGGCGCATCCGCCGGTGTAGCTCAGTTGGTAGAGCAGCTCACTTGTAATGAGAAGGTCGAGGGTTCGATTCCTTTCACCGGCACCAATTCAAAGTCTAGAAGCGTATCAAAGCATCTATAAACCCGCACCAGCTAAGGCTCTGCGGGTTTTTTCTTGTCTGCATTCGCCTACATGAATCTATTGCCATACCCTCATTTCCGGGGGTGCTTTGATCGCGGCGCAATTCATTGCCAGCCAAGCCATGCGCGGCGCGGCCAATCACAAGGAAGGGTACGCGCTTGCCAGGGCCGCGCTGGCTCGCTTCGGCGCAACCATGGTGGGGGGTCGCCATGCGTAAAGACAAGTCCACCAGCGGCCAGGCCCAGCGTGAACGCATCCTGAAAGCCCTGGCCTCGCGCCCCCATACGTCCTACGAACTGCGCAAGCTGGGCTGCTACCAGTGCCCCACCCGCATCATCGAATTGCGCCGGATGGGCCACAACATCAGCACCAGCGCGTGACCGCTTGGGACGATGAGGGTTACCGGCATGATGGCATTGCCCTGTACACGCTGCATGAGAAGCCTGAGCGATGAACGCGCAGACCATCCCCACTATGTCATGTGTGTGTCGCCACGCGCGGATGCAGCTCGAGGCCCAAGGCCCGAATGACTTTAAGAATGGTGCTGAAGCTGGGGCTTCCTTCGCCGGAAAGCGCTTTGTAAAGGCTTTCTCGTCCAAGGCCGGTTTCCTTGGCAAGCTGGGACATGCCGCGCGCGCGGGCAATATCCCCCAGCGCTGCCGCGATAAAGGCCGCGTCGTCCGGCGCTTCCTCAACACATGCCTCAAGGTACAGCGCCATATCTTCCTCGGTCTTGAGGTGTTCGACCGTATCCCAGCGGCGGGTTTTCAGTTTGGACATAGAGTAGCCCCTTACAGTTGCCGCGCCATATCAAGCGCAGCCTTAATGTCTTGCCTCTGCGTGGACTTGTCCCCACCGGCAAGCAAAACAACGATTTGAATCCCAACGCGCGTGAAATACACCCGGTATCCCGGCCCATAGTGAATACGCATTTCAGAGATGCCTTCACCTACTGGTTCGCAGTCCCCGAAATTTCCCAACTCTGCGCGGCGGATGCGGGCCTGGATGCGTTTCTGTGCAACTGGTCACGCAAGTCACCAAACCAATCATCGAAAACGGACGCATTTCGCTTAACGCCAACCCTGTCATATGCCCGCCCACCCCTATTGGCGTAGGGGCGCGGGTCAACCGCACACACGGAGGCCACCACCATGACTAACCATTCCCCGCGCACGTCTGCGCAAAACACCGCCCCCAACGCATTGCTTGCCCACGGCGGCGAAAGAGCCTGTGCGCAACCGGGCGCATAAGCTGAGCCGCCAAGGGTGTGTTTGTCGGGCGCTTACGTTGCTATTTTCGTTGCTGCGCGATGATCAAAAAATCTCACATCAAGTCTTCATGCGAGTTTCACCTCAAGGCGCAGCATTTCCACTGTGTAGGTCAATCCGGCCAGACCTACCGGCAGAGCCAAGCGCTGCACCCCTGAGAGGCTGAGTTGCTTAGTGCAGGGTAGTCTGCGGGCGGCAACGACATAGAATTGCCACTGCGACGGCTCCCGATGGTCTGCCGACGCATCATGCACCGGGTGATGGGCGAACACATAAATGTCGGCATTGCGGCCCGTAGATGGGCGAAATTTTCCATCAAACCATGCCATTTTGCGCGCAGCAATGTCAAAAACGCCTCTGTATGGTGGGGAATCTGGCTTGTGCCAGCTTTGACGGGCGGCGGATTGTTTGACCTCTAGCCGTGTGCTGTCCGCGTGTATAAAGTCGCACATATTCCAGTCCGCCGAACACCAGCGCCACTCCTGCGGCAAGACTTCGGAAATCATCGCCTCGGCCAACAGAGCTCGATGGACGTTGTTGATGAGAGGGGAGTCGAAGGCAGCATGGGAGGCCTTGCCGATGATGGCCTGGGCATCAGGTATAGGGGTGATCGCTCCATTCATTGCCGTACCTTACGTGCTTTGCCTCACCCAATCCATCCTTGGCTAAGCTAGCATCAGATGTAACTAATGTCGCCTTCCAGCAACAGTTCCGTTCATTCCACCGCCCCATTGCCGCTTATCGCCGCTACTTGATACCCAGGACCTTGATCGTCATGATCGCGAGCACGCCGGGGGGAACCACGCCGGGCACGCCGGATTCGCCGTAGACCTGTTCGCCGGGAATATAGAGCTTCACCGAGCCGCCCACCCCCAGTTTCTTGACGACCGTCTGGAACAGCGGCGGCAATTCTTTCACGCTGCTGTTCTGTCTTTCGGCGCTGGCCAGGACTTCGCCGGTTCCCAGTTCTTCGCTCAGCTCGAACAGGATTTCGTTCTTGTCGGTGACGACGGGCTGTTTGCCGCTGTCGAGAATGCGGTATACCGCGCCGTCCGGCGTTCTGACCGCGCCTTTTTCTTTGGCCGCCTTTTCGATAATGGCCCGGCTTTGCTTCTGGTTTTCGGAAAGCATGGCGGTCGACAGCGACTGCTCGACGCCGGCCAGCTCGGCGTCGAGCTTGGCCTGGGACAGCTGCATGCGGTTGTTGAGCTTGTCGTTGAAGCCCTGGGCAAACGCGCCCATGTCCAGCTTGCGGCCAATGGAAGCGAATTTCTTGGTTTCTTGCGGCGCGCTTTCGCCGTACCAGGCGCCCACGGCGTAGCTGGCGCGTACGTCGCGCGTGGCCGCGTCGTTGATCGTGACGCGCGGCGCCGTGCCGGCATCGCTTTTCGCGGGCGCCGGCTTTTGCGCCTGCAGATCGGCGATCTGCTTTTTCAGGCCGGCGATTTCGGTGCCGGCCCGGGCCAGGTCGGCCGCCAGCACCGCATCGTTCGACTGATTGCCCGGGGCGGCCCGAAGCGCGGCAAGCTCGGATTCCAGTGCCTGCTTCTGCGCCAGCGTGTCGTTGAACGCCTCGTTCCGGCTGCTGGCTTCGTCCAGGGCGCGGGTCAGTTCCGCGACCCGGTCGTTGGCGTCGTTCAGCTGGCTGGCAAGCCGGGCAAACTGCGGGCTGTCGGCATCCGCTGGCGCGGCGGGCGGCGGGACATCGGCGAATGCCGGTTCTGGCTGTTCTTGCGGCGGTGGCCGGACAGGAATGGGGTTGATCGTCAGGCGCGACGATTCGGTTCCGACGATGTTTTCTTGAACCAGGCGGTTCAGCAGATTGAGCTGCGCGGAAGGGCTGGCTTCAGAGGCAAGCGCGTTCTGGCCTGCCACCAATAATGCGCTGCAAAGCGCGGCGCCGACGTACTTTTTCATAGGTTGCTCAAGACATCCGCGCGATTCATCATGTTGGAATACACCGCGCTCTTGATACGCACGCAGACCAGAGATAGCGATTTGTTGATTTCGGTCAGCATGACTTCTGAAGAACTGCCATCGATCAGCGGCTCGTTATCTTTGTAGATGTCATAATTTTCATTAATGGCCTGGAATTGGTCGCGATACTTTTCATAGGCAGCAGGATCCAGCTTTTTCAGTGCCGCGAATTCTTGATAGCACCGTTCTTCGCGATTGATTTTTTCGGGCTTGGAAGCCGTGACGCCCGACGGGGCCGTGCCACAGCCCGAAAGCAAGAAGGCCACCGACACAATGGCCGTGCCTGCAGAAGAGATCCGCATAAAGTCCTCGCACCTTACCGACATATTTCTGGGATGCCAGGATTGTCGTCGGAATCGATAACGAAGATTCAGCGCCTATTTCCGAAAAAAGCGCGCGTTTGATCTTTGGCAGAAAACGCCTTTAAGCGGAATGCATAACCCCCCGCCATGGCGCGATTCCGCGTCGGCCAGGCGCGCGTGCTTGCCCGGCCCTTAAAAGGTTTGCCAGATCATGTGCAGGCTGGCCAGGGTCATCACGATCTTGAAGCCCAGCCTGAAGGTGGCCTCGGGCAGGTTGTCGAGCGTGCGGGTGCCCACCCAGGTGCCCGCCACGCCGCTGGCGATCATCGTCGCGATCAGCGGCCCCCACTGCGCATAGGCGAAGCCCAGCGTGCCGAACACCAGGATCTTCATGCCGTGCTGAATGACCATGCACGCCGCGTGCGTGGCCACCAGCGGCTGTTTGATGAGGCCGGTGCTGGCCAGCAGCGCGGCCACCAGGGGGCCGGTGGCGCCCACCAGCATGGTGCAGAAACTCGATATCGCCCCGCCCACCACGAAATACGTCTTGCCGTGGCGCCGCGCCGCGGCGCTGGGCTTCTTGCGATAGACCGACCACAAAATGAACAGCGCCAGGGCCCACTTGGCCAATGCATCGGGAATGCTGACCACCACCGAGGCGCCCAACGCGATTCCCGCGATGCTGCCCAGCGCGAACCACAGCAGCAGCGGCGCCACCAGGTGGCGGCGCTGGATGATGACGCGCCCGCTGTTCGAACCCATCTGCACCACGCCGTGCACCGGCAGCACGGTGGTTACCGGCAGGCCCAGGCTCAGCACCGCCAGCATGGCCACGCCCCCGCCCAGCCCCATGGCGGCGGTCAGGGCCGACGTGAGAAAACTGGTGGCCACCAGCACGGTGGCAAAGACGGGCGTGATCTCGGACGGAACGAAGGACATGGCGCTCTCGAAGGGACGGACGGCAGTGTAGCGCGTGCCCGGGCACGGCGGCGCGCCGGGTTGTTGAACCTCGTTCACAACTGATCTGACCGGCGACCGATAGATGCGCGCGCGCATCGCTCCTATCATCGATGCGTCGCGGCCGTGAGCCCGGCGGGGCATCCGCACGTTTCAGCAAGGAGCAGCAAGAGTGGACGATCTGGAAACTTGGAAGAAGCTGGCGCGCGAGCATCGCGGCGCGACCCAGGAACTGGCGGCTTTCATCGCGGGGCTGAAGCCCGGCGACATCCCCGGGCCGACCCGCGAAATCCTGGAGCACGCCCTGGTAGACGCGCTGGGCTGCGGCCTGTACGGGCTGACCACGCCGTGGGGCCGCATCATGGCCGAATTCGCCCGCGAGCAGCAGGGCCCGGCCGAAGCCGTCCTGTGGGGCGGCGGCGTGCGTATCAGCGCGGTGAACACCGTGCTGGCCGGCGGCACCGCCATTCACAGTTTCGACTTCGACGATCACAGCCGCGCCAAGATCCATCCGGGCGCGCTGGTGGTGCCCGTGGTGCTGGCGCTGGCCGAGCGCCAGCGCGCCGGCGGCGAGCTGATGCTGGCAAGCATGGCGGCCGGCTACGAAGCCATGAACCGCGTCAGCCAGGCGTTCAACCCCAGCCGGGCGCGCATGCGCGGCTGGCACCTGACCGGCACCGCGGGCACCTTCGCGGCCGCCGCGGCCGCGTGCGTGATGCTGAGGCTCGATGCCGGCACGACGGCCAGCGCCCTGGGCCTGGCCGGCACGCAGTCGGCGGGCACCTGGGCCTTCACGGCCGACGGCGGGATGAGCAAGCGCATGCATCCCGGCCGCTCGGCGCAGGCCGGCCTGATGGCCGCGCTGCTGGCGCAGCGCGGCTTCGCCGGGCCGCGCTACATCCTGGAAGCGGAAGACGGCGGGCTGTTGTTCGGCATGTCCGACACGCCGCGTCCGGGCCTGCTGGTCGAAGGCCTGGGGCGCCGCTGGCATTCCGACGAAACCTGCTTCAAGCCGCACGCCTGCTGCGGCAGTAACCACGCCTGCGTGGACGCGGTGCTGGACCTGATGCGCGAGCACAAGCTCCAGCCTGCCGACGTCGAGCGGGTAGTGGCGGGCGTGGCCAGCGTGGTCAACACCCAGACGGGTTTCGAATACCGGGCCGACTCGGTGCTGAACGCGCAGATGAGCCTGCGCTACAACATTGCCGTGGCCATGTTCGACGGCCAGGCCTACCTGGAGCAGTTCACCCCGCAACGCATCGTCGAACCGCGGGTGGTGGCCTTGTCGCGGCGCGTGGAGATCGAAATCGACCCGGAGATCGATCGCGCGTATCCCGAGATCTACGGCGGCAGGGTCACGCTGGTCACCACGCGGGGCAAGACGCTGACCCGCAAAGTGGATTATTCGCGGGGCATGCCGGAAAACCCCATGTCGCGCGGCGAGATCGACGGCAAGTTCATGTCGCTGGCCTCGGCCGCCGTGGGCGCCGAATCGGCCGCCGCCGTGCTGGAAGCGGCGCGCGGCCTGTTCGGCGCCGGCTCGGCCGAGCCCCTGGCCGACCTGCTGGCGCGGGTGCGCGTGGACAGCGCGGCCGACGCGCCCGTCACGGCGTGATCTTGTCCCAGTCGGGATTGCCCGAGATTTCTTCAAGAAGAAAATTCACGAAGGCGCGGACCTTGGGCGAGAGATTCCGGCTGGGCAGATACACCACCGACACCGGCGGGCCCTCGCCGACGTAGTCGGTCAGGATCGGACGCAGCCGGCCCGCGCGTATGGTCTCGGCCGCGGTGAAGTTGCTGATCATGGCAATGCCCAGGCCGGATGAGGCCGCCTCTAGCAGCGTCTCGGCGTTGTTGACATTGAGACGGCCCGACACGGTCTTGGGGCACGGTACGCCGTCCTTGCTGAACGGCCACTCGCGATAGCGGCCGGTGTGCATCAGCACGTAGGCCATGCAATGGTGCTGGTCCAGTTCTTCGGGCGTGCGCGGCTCGCCGTGCCGCGCCAGGTATTCCGGCGAGGCGCAGGCCATGAAGCGCAAGTGGCACAGCTTGCGGGCAATCAGCCGCGCGTCGGCCAGTTCGCCGATCTGCACGGCGACGTCGATGCCTTCGTAGGCCAGATCCACATTGCGGTCGCTCAGCTCGGCGTCCAGCACGAGGTCGGGGTGCTGCGTCAGGAAGCGCGGCACCATCGGCATGATGACGCGCCGCCCGAAACCCACCGGCAAGTGAACGCGCAGCCGTCCGTGCGGACGGGAGGTAGCCCGCCCCAGAAGATTCTCGGCGTCCTCGATCTGCCCCAGGATCTGCAGGCAGTGCTCGAAAAAGCTGGCGCCGTCGTTGGTCAGGCCCACCGAACGGGTCGTGCGATGCAGCAGCCGCACGCCCAGTTCTTGCTCGAGCCGGGTGATGGCCTTGCTGACGGCCGATGAAGTCAGCCCCAGCCGCTTGGCGGCCTGGGTAAAGCTGCGCGTCTCTGCCACGCGGACGAACACGCGCAAGGCATTGAGGTTTTCCACGCCTGGTCTCCCGGTTCTGTTGTAGGTAATTTTAGTGAATTTGATTCACTAGTATTTTGAATTTTGAGTCATTGATCTGTTTTTATAGCGTAATTAGACTGATCGCATCAATCAATACTTAAAACCAAGCCGCACCGCAGGCGCGGCGCGACCCGGGAGACAAGACTCGTGTGTGCATTCGAAAATAAACGCGCTGCCCGCCTGGCGTGGGGAAAGCGCGTGCTCGTGGCCGCGGCCTCGTTGTTCCTGGGCGCCGCTGCCCAGGCCGCGGACGAACCTTCGGAGGCCTTTCCCGACCGCCCCGTCAAGCTGATCGTGCCGTTTCCGCCGGGCGGCGGCACCGACACCCTGGCGCGGCCGCTGGCGCAGCGGCTGGGCGAATACTGGGGCCAGTCGGTCGTGGTCGAGAACCGCGGCGGCGCGGGCGGCAACGTGGGTGCTGCCGCCACGGCCAAGTCCGCGCCCGACGGCTATACGCTGCTGTTCACCCCGGTGATCACGCTGGCGGCCAACCAGGCCCTGTACAAATCGGCCGGCTATGACGCCGAGCGCGACTTCACCGCGGTGACGATGCTGGTCAGCACCCCCAACATCCTGGCGGTGCCGTCGTCCCTGCCGGTGAAAACGGTGCAGGAATTCCTGGACTACGCCCGCGCCAAGCCCGACCAATTGAACTTCGCGTCGCCGGGCAACGGCACGCCGCCGCACCTGGCCATGGCCATTCTCGAACGCATGGCCGACGTCCGGATGACGCACGTGCCCTACAAGGGCACCGGCCCCGCCGTGACCGACCTGATCGCCGGCCGGGTGCAGGCAATGATGGTCAATGCCCCGGTCGCGCTGCCGTATATGAAATCCGGCCAATTGCGCGGCCTGGCCACCACCAGCGCGCAGCGGCCGGCCTCGGTGAGCGACCTGCCCACGCTGGACGAAAGCGGCCTGAAGGGCTACGAGGCCGACACCTGGTATGGCCTGTTCGCGCCGGCGGGCACGCCCAAGGCCGTCATCGCGAAAATCAATGCCGACGTCGCCCGGGCCCTGAATTCGCCGGACATCAAGCAGCTCTATGCCGGGCAGGGCGCCGAAGTGGCGGGCGACAGCCCCGAGTCGGCCGCCGCCCGGGTGAGCGCCGATGTGGTCAAGTGGCGCGATGTCATCAACGACATCGGCCTCAAGCTGGATTGACCATGCAGGAATCTTCCATGGCTTCCCCCCAGGCCGGCGCGGTACCGTTGGCGGCCGCCCTGGGCCGGTTCATTGCCGGCAGCCGGGCCGGATGCCTGCCCCCCGAGGTCGAACAGGCCGTGTCGCTGCGCATGCTGGATACCCTGGCCGCAGCGGCCAGCGGCGTGCAGCAGGGCACCCACCGGGGACTGCTGGCGCTGCTGCCCGGCGACGGCGCCCTCTCCGTGTGGGGCACCGCGGCCCGGCGCGGCTTGCGCGACGCGGTCATCATCAACAGCGCGGTGGCGCATTCCACGTATTTCGAGGACGGCTGCCGCTATACCGGCGGACACCCTTCGTCGGCGCTGATCCCCGCGGCGTTCGCCCTGGCCTGTGAGCGTGGGGCGGGCGGCGCGGACCTGGCCGCCGCCATCGCGGCGGGATACGAGGTTTTTCTGCGCCTGGGGCGGGCCATCTACCCCGCTACGGTGCAGCGCGGTTTCCAGAGCACGGCGATCCTGGCCGCGCCCGCCACGGCGGCGGCCGCCGCCGTGCTGCTGGGCCTGTCCGCCGAGCGGGCCGCCCACGCGATCGCCATCGCCTGCAGCCATGGCGCGGGGCTGAAAGAAGCGCTGAAGAACGCGGGCAGCCAGCCCCTGCAAGTGGGCCGCAGCAGCGAAGGCGGCCTGCTGGCGGCGCTGTATGCCGCCCAGGGAGCCGAGGGCGTGCCGGACGTGATCGAGCGGGGGTTCTTCAAGGCGTTCGCCGCGAACGCGCGGGCCGACGCCGTCACCCGCGAACTGGGCCGGCAGTGGGGCATCGGACAGACCTATCTGAAAATGCACGGCGGCTGCCGCGGCAACCATGCGCCGGTGGACGCGGCCGCGGCCCTGGCGCGCGAATACGGCGTCGTGGCGCGGGATATCGCGGCCATGGACGTGCGCGTGGACACCGTGACGCTGGCCGCCGCGGTGGCGGAGCCCGTCAACGCCGACCAGGCCAAGTTCTCTATCGCGTTTTCCATCGCGGCCAAGCTGCTCAAAGGCGATGCCATGCCATCCCGCTACACGGATGCCATGCTGGCCGATTCCGAAATGCGCGCGCTGATGTCGCGCATTCACGTGCGCGCCGACGCCGCGCTGGACGCGGGCTACCCGGACCGCCGCGCGGCGGCCATCAATGTGCGCACCCAGGACGGCCAGCAACTGGACTTTGCCCTGGACCGCGCCCTGGGCGAGCCCGAGCAGCCCTACCGGCAGGCCGACATCGAGCGCAAGTTCGACCTGACCGCGGGCGCGCTGTACGGCGCGTCCGCGCGCCGGATCAAAGAACTGGCGATGTCGCTGCCGTCGTTGCCCGACGTGCGCGCCCTGAACGAACTGCTGCAAGCCAACCCTTCCCGATGAAGAAACCGATGAGCCAGACAACGCTGCCCCACTACGAGGTTTACGCCATCCGCTACGCGACGCGCGATGCCAAGCGCACCAATCATTTTATCGGCGGCGATCCGCACGATGCTCCGATGCCCATGGACTACTACCTGTGGCTGGTGCGCGGCAACGGCCGGGAATTCGTGGTCGACACGGGGTTCGGCCCCGAGGTCGCGAAAAAGCGCGGCCGCACGCTGCTGCGCCATCCCGCCGAAGGCCTGGCCCTGCTGGACGTGGACGTGGCTAAGGTCGAGGACGTGATCATCACGCACCTGCACTACGACCATGTCGGCACGTTCGACAGCTTTCCGGCGGCGCGCTTCCACCTGCAAGACGACGAGATGTCGTATGCGACCGGGCGGCATATGTGCTTTCGGCAATTCAACCATGGCTATGAGGTCGACGAGGTGATCGGCATGGTGCGCCTGGTCTACAAAGACCGTGTGTGTTTCCACAAGGGCAGCGCCGAGCTGGCCCCGGGCCTGAGCATCCACCGCATCGGCGGCCACACCCACGGCCTGCAGTGCGTACGCGTGCACACCAAGCGCGGCTGGGTCGTGCTGGCCTCGGACTGCAGCCACTACTACGAGCACTTCGAAAAGAAGCGCGCATTCACCACCGTGTTCCACGTGGGCGAGCTGATCGGCGGATACAGCAAGCTGGACATGCTGGCCGACAGTCCGAAGCACATCGTGCCCGGCCACGACCCGCTGGTCATGCAACGTTATCCGGCCGCCTCGGCCAAGCTCGACGGCATCGCCGTCCGGCTGGACGAAGCTCCCCGCTACTGATGCGCCACCGACGCGCACTGGTTCAACCAACAGGGACATCCCGATGAGCAGCTCACAACCCCCGCTTCTGGAAAACGCCACCCGGGACCTTGCCCGCTACGCCGCGCAATTGCGCTACGAGGACATACCCGCCGAGGCCGTGGACCGCATGAAAACCAGCCTGCTCGACAGCATCGGCTGCTGCCTGTACGGCGCGACCCTGCCCTGGACGCAGCGCGTGCAGGCCCTGGCCGAGGCCGAGCAGGCCGCGCCCGTGGCCAGCCTGTGGGGCAGCGGCCGCAAGACCTCGATCGCCAACGCCGTGCTGGTCAATGGCACGGCCGGGCATGCCTTCGAGCTGGACGACATCCATAAAGAATCGATCGTGCACGCGGGCTCGATCGCGGTACCCGTGGCCCTGGCCTACGCCGAACGCGACGGCAACTGGAACGGACGCGACCTGGTCACCGCCCTGGTGGCCGGGTACGAGATCGGCACGCGCGTGGGCAACGCCGCCACCATGAGCCTGTTCTACCGCGGCTTCCATCCGCAGGGCACCTCGGGCGTGTTCGTGGCGGCGGCCTCGGCGGGCAAGGCGCTGAAGCTCGACGCGGGCCGCATGCAGCATGCCCTGGGCATCGCGGGCTCGCAGGCCGGCGGCCTGATGGCGGCGCAAGAAGGCGCCATGGTCAAGCGTTTCCATGCCGGCCGCGCCGCGCAGAGCGGCGTGTACTCGGCGGAACTGGCCCGCCGCGACTTCACCGGCATTACCGACGTGCTAGAGGCCGGCTACGGCGGCTACCTGAGTTCGTATTCTGACCAGCCCAACGCCGCGCGCCTGACCGACGGCCTGGGCCAGGACTGGGAAACCGCCAAGGTGGGCTACAAGCCGCACGCCAGCGTCACCAGCATCCACGCCGCGCTCGACGCGCTGACGCACATCATGCGGTCCAACGACTTGAAGGCGGCCGACATCGCGTCGATCCGGGCGGGCGTCAGCCACATGACCTACGTGCACTGCGCCTGGGAATACAAGGCGCAGGGCGTGACCGCCGCGCAGATGAACCTGTACTACGGCCTGGCCGTGATCGCCCACGACGGCGTGGCCTTCGTCGATCAGTACGACGAAAAACGCCTGGCCGATCCGGCGTTGCTGGACCTGATCCGGCGCACCGAGGCCTACGAAGACGCGGAGATCGAGGCCATGGGGCCGCCGTTCCGCCACGCCGCCACCGTCACGGTGCGCACCCGCGACGGCCGCGAACTCACGCACCGCATCCTGAACCGGCGCGGCAGCCCCGAAAACCCGATTTCGGCCGGCGACGTGGAATACAAGTTCCGCAACGTGGCCCATTCCTGCCTGCCGGCGGACAAGCTCGACCGCGTGGTCGAGTTATGCCGGCGGCTGGACACGCTGTCCACCCTGGACGAACTGATTGCCATCGTGAGCGCGCCGCGCGCCTGACCCTTTCCTTTTTTCAACTCCGACCTGCAACGCATGCATCCATCCACTATGCCGAAAACCCTCGCTGAACAGCTCGCTTCCCACTTCGTCAGATTCGACTACGACGACCTGACGCCGGCCACCCGCAAGGCGGTCAAGCGCCTCTTGCTGGATTACCTGGGGGTCGGCATAGCCGGCAGCCAGACCGGCAGCGGCAAGGTCGCGCGCGAATTCGCCGCCTCGACCGGCGGTTTCGAACAGGCCACCCTGATCGGTGACGGCCGGCGCGTGCCCGCCATGCAGGCCGCGCTGGCCAACGCCATTTCTTCCCACAGCGTCGAACTGGATGATATCGACGTGCTGGCGCTGTTCCACTTCAGCCCGCCCGTTTATTCGGCGGCGCTGGCCACCGCCGAACAGCACGGCCGCGACGGCCGCGCCCTGCTGGCCGCGCTGGCGGCGGGCTGCGAAATGATGGAACGCCTGAGCAAGGCGGCGAACAATTCTTTGCGTAATCGCGCCTACCACACCACGCCCACCTGCGGCATCTTCGGCGCCACTGTCGCCGCCGGCCTGCTGCTGGGCAATACCGAAGACCAGATGGTGTCGTCGCTGGGCCTGGCCGGCGCGCAGTCGGGCGGCCTGATGGAAATGTACGGGCCGTCGATGCAGAAGCGCTTCAACCCCGGGCCCGCCTCGCGCGGCGGCGTCACCGCCGCCGCCATGGCCAACCTGGGCTTCACCGGCGCGGCCACCATCTTCGAAGGCGAGCGCGGCTGGCTGAAGGCGTTCACCGACGCCAGCGACCCCGCCCAGCTGGCCCTGGGCCTGGACCAGCCGTATCAGCTGGACATCGAGTTCAAGCCCTACTCGTGCGCCCGCCCGATCCACAACGCCATCGACTGCGCGCTGGAGATCCGCAAGAAGCACGCGCCCGACCTGGCCCGCATCAAGAGCATGACCATGGCGCGCCACCCCGACTGGGCGCTGTACCACCAGAACACCCGGCCGCAGACCTACCACGAGGCACAGGTCAGCCTGCCGTACTCGGTGGCCGTGGCCTTCACCGATGGCCAGGCGCTGTTCCCGCAGTACAACAACGCGCGCCTGCAAGAACCCATGCTGCTCAGGCTTTCCGAGATGCTCAAGATCACGGTGGACGACACCCTGCCGCGCGGCGTGTCGTGCAAGCTGACCGTGGAAATGGATGACGGCGCCAAGTACGTATCGCAGGTCGACTACCCCAAGGGTTCGATCCAGAACGCGATGTCCGACGACGAACTGCGCGCCAAGTTCGACAGCCTGGCCATTCCGGTGATCGGCGCGTCGCGGGCCGCCGAGGCGGCGGACCGGGTGGCCGATATCGAGCGATGCAAAGACATCGGCCTGCTGATGCGCTTGCTGTCGCCGGCGGGGCACTGAGATGGCCGGGGCGCACATGGCCGGCGAACTGCCCGCGTACGAGGTGTACGCGCTGAAGTACGCGACGCGGGCCGCCCGCCGGCCTGCCAACTTCGTGGGCGGCGATCCTCACGATGCGCCCATGCCGCTGGATTACTACGTATGGCTGGTCCGCAACCGCGACCGCCTGATCCTGGTGGACACCGGCTTCTTCCAGGACATGGCCGACAAGCGCCACCGCACCCTGCTGCGCACGCCGGTCCAGGCGCTGGAGCTGCTCGGCGTCAAGGCGGCCGACGTGCGCGACATCGTCATCACCCACATGCACAACGACCATGCCGGCACGTTCGATGCCTGGCCCAACGCGCGCTTTCACCTGCAGGACGCCGAGATGGACTACGCGACCGGCCGGCACATGGGATGCGAAATGCACCGCCGCGCCTACGAGCCCGACCACGTGGCGGGCCTGATCCGGCTGGTCTACGGCGACCGCGTGGCGTTTCATGACGGCGACGCGGACATCGCCCCCGGCATCAGCGTGCACCGCGTAGGGGGCCACACGGCCGGCATGCAGATGGTGCGGGTGCACACGGCGCGCGGCTGGGTCGTTCTGGCGTCCGACGCCAGCCATTTCTACGAGCATATCCAGAAGCGCCGCGGCTTCCCGCTGGTGTTCCACCTGGGCGACCTGTTCCAGGGCTATGCGCGCATCGAAGCGCTGGCGCAGTCGCCCGACCACATCATCCCCGGCCATGACCCGCTGGTGATGGAGAAATATCCGCCCGCGAGCCGGGAACTGGCCGGGATCGCGGCAAGGCTGGATGTGCCGCCCGTCGGGCAGTAGCCGCTGCGTCCGGACGCGCGATCAACCACAAGACTCAGGAGACATGCAATGAGAAAGTTGGCTTTGGCACTTTGCTGGACGTTGGCGCTGGCTTCGCCGCTGGCCGCCCAGGCGGAATATCCCGATCGCCCGATCAAGCTGATCGTGCCGTTCCCGCCGGGCAGCGGCACGGACACGGTGGCAAGGGAACTGGCGGAAGAAATGGCGAAGGACCTGCGCCAGCCGATCGTGGTGGACAACAAGCCCGGCGCGCAGGGCATCATCGGCGTCAATGCCGCCGTGGATGCGCCGCCGGACGGCTACACGCTGGTCATGCTGGGCGTGACGACCGGGGCCAGCAACGTCACGCTGTTCAAGAAATTGCCCTATGACCCCATCCGCGACCTGACGCCCATCGGCATGATCGCGGAGTCGCCCATCGTGCTGGTGGCGGCCCCCCAGTTCGGGCCGAACAACACGAAGGAGCTGTTCGAGCTTGGACGCAAAGAGCCGGGCAAGCTGACCTACGCCTACGGCTCGGGCAGCGCGCAGGTGGCGGCCGCGAAGCTGGTGGACATGGGCGGCATCGAGACCGTGGGCGTGGCGTACAAGGGGTCGCCGCAGGCCCTGACGGACGTGATGTCCAGGCAGGTGGATTTCATGTTCGTCGATCTGTCGCTGGCCGTGCCGCAGATCCAGGGCGGAAAGCTGAAGGCCCTGGGGGTCACGAGCGCATCGCGTTTCTCGATCGTGCCCGACATTCCGGCCATCAATGAATCCGGCGCGCCGGGCTATCAGCTGGTGGTCTGGTTCGCCATGGGCGGCCCCGCGGGCATGCCGGAACCGGTGGTCGACCGCCTGTCGGCATCGCTGAAGCAGGCCCTGTCCAGCAAGAAGCTGCAGAGCAAGTATGCGACCCATGGCCTGGAGGTAAAGCTGTCCACGCCGGATGAGTTCGGGAAATTCCTCAAGAGCGAGATCACCACGTGGGGCGACCTGATCCGCAAGGCCGGGATCACCCCTCAGGGTTGAAGCCATTGTCGAGAACCACGCAGACAGGAACGAAGCCATGAAAATTTCCGGAGGCCGGTTCGTCATCACCGGCGGAGTCAGCCTGATCGGCTCTCACATTACTGAAGTGCTGTTGTCGCGCGGCGCGGAACACATCACTTTGTTCGACAACTATTCGCTGAGCACGCCGGAAACCGTCGGCGACCTGCTCGAGAATCCCCGCATCAAGGTGATGCGGGGAGACATTCTGCGTATCGGCGAGCTCTACGACGCCTTCGAGGGCGCGCAAGGCGTGTTTTCCGTCGCGGCCTTCCTGACCCTGCCGTTGTCGCAGAACCCTGCACTGGGCCTTGCCGTGAACGTCCAGGGACAGAACAACGTCCTGGAGGCCTGCCGTTACCGGGGTGTGCAGAAAATGGTGTTCTCGTCGTCCACCGCGGTGTACGGCGAACCCATTGCAGGGGTCATGGACGAAACCACGGCGTCCAACCTGGCGCCGTTCCAGCCCGCGGCGGCGCTGTACTCGGCGTCCAAGCTCATCGGCGAGCACCTGAACCGCCATTACCACCAGAAGCACGGGTTGCAGGCGGTGTCGCTGCGCTATGCCACGGTGTATGGCGAACGCCAGCATTACCGCGGCGTCAACGCCCTGTACATCGTAGAGAACTACGACCGGATCAAGCGCGGCGAGCGTCCCATCATTCCGGACGACGGCAAGGAAGTTCACGACTACATCCACGTCGCGGACGTGGCCCGGGCCAATGTGCTCGCCATGGAGTCCGACGTTTCCGGCGAAAGCATGAACGTCTGCACCGGCGTCGCCACGACCTTGAACGATGTCGTGGGCACGCTGCTGAAGGTCATGAAGTCCGACCTGCGGCCCGAGTACCGCACGCCGACGGCCAGCGTGCGGGCCTCGGTGGGCACGCACCTGGCGTTCAGCCGCGAGAAAATCGGGCGCCTGCTGGGTTGGCAGCCCGAGGTCTCGCTTGAAGAGGGCATCCGCCGCCTGGTGGCCTGGTGTGAACAGCGGGATGCCGCCAAGGGGAAAGCCTGATGAGCAAGCCGGCCGTGGCGGTGGTCGGCCTGGGCCAGATGGGCTCGGCCATGGCGCTCAACCTGCAAGACCGGGGCTTCGATGTCATGGGCTGGGACATCGCCCCGGCCGCGCGCGAGCGCATGGCATCGCAAGGCGTGCCGGCGGCCGGCACGCTGGCCGCCGCGCTGCGGGGGCGCGCCTATGTGCTGAGCAGCCTGCCGAACGGCGCCATCGTCAGGCAAAGCTGGCTGGGGCCAGAGGGAATGGTCGGGCTGGCCGACGCGGGCGCGACCCTTATCGACCTGAGCACGATAGAACCCTCCGCGATGCGGGAAGTCGCGGACCGCGCCATGGAGCGCGGACTGAAAGTGCTGGACTGCCCGGTCAGCGGCGGCCCGGCCGAGGCGCGCGCGGGCAGGCTCATCGTCATGGTGGGCGGCGAGGCCGCCGTGCTGGAGCAGGCGCGCCCGCTGCTGGAGGCACTGGGCGCGACCATCCGGCACACGGGCGGCGTGGGCACGGCCAAGGTCGTCAAGGTCATCAACAACACCATGGCGATGGGAAATCTGCTGGTCGCCTGCGAGGCCTTCTCGCTGGGCGAAGCCCTGGGTGTGGATTCGGCGACCCTGTTCGATGTGCTGTCGGAAAGCGGCGGCCGTTCGATGACTTTCACCAAGCGGTTCCCGCCCGCCCTGAAGGGCGATTTCGAAGCGCGCTTCAAGCTGGAGCTGGCGGAAAAAGACCTGGCGCTGGGGCTGTCGATGGCGCGGGAGCTGGGCGTGCAAGTACCGGCCGCCACCTTGGTGCGCGGCCTTTTCGGCCAGGCCCTGGCGGAAGGCTACGGGGGCAAGGACGCCGTGGCGCTGCTGGCCATGTACCGGGACCGGGTCCGGAAACAAACCGGGAAATGAACAGCGCAGTCGGGAGATGAAAGCCATGGAAAAGCATGCGGTGGTTACGGGCGCGGCATCGGGCATCGGGGCGGATTGCTGCCGGGATTTGTTCGAGCGCGGCTATACGGTCTTTGGACTGGACAGAGACGAACAGAAACTGAAGCAGGTAGAAGAAAGCGCGAAAGGGGCGCCGGGGAAATTCATTGCGATTGCCTGCGATGCGTCGAGCAGCGCCTCGGTGGCCCGGGCCTTCGAATCCATTCGCGGCGCGACGAACACGGTGGACGTGCTGGTGTGCTCGGCCGGCGTATTCCGCACCGGCGCGTTGATGGAACTGTCGGAGTCGGACTACGACGCGCTGTTCGACATCAATACCAAGGGATGCTGGCTGGCAGCGAAGGCCGCCTATCCGCTGCTGAAGAGCGCGGCAACGCAGGCTGCACCGGCCCGGGTGGTGTTCGTGGCGTCCGCCGCGGCGCTGCGGCCCAAGACGGGCGGAGGCGCCTACGCGGCGTCGAAAGTCGCGTTGACCTATCTGACGCGGGTGCTGGCCGTGGAGCTTGCCAGCCAATCGATCCTGGTGAACGCCGTGGCCCCGGCAACCGTGGACACCCCGCTCGTGCACAAATTGATGGCCGATGCCGCCACCAGCGGCTATCGGGTGTCGGGCGTTTCGCCCTTGGGCCGGGTAGCCCAGCCGTCCGACGTCACGTCGGTGATTCGTTTCCTGCTCGGCGATGAGTCGCGCTATGTGACCGGCACGGTCATCCCCATCGACGGAGGTTCGGTCGCGGCAGTTTTGTCGAATTAAGAATAACCAGAGGAGACGGAGACAATGAAAAAACTGATACTCATGATCCTGGCCGGCACGGCCGCGTTTTCCGTGCACGCGCAGGACACCCTGAAAATCGGCGTGCTGGCGAGCCTTTCCGGCCCCGGCGCGCCGTGGGGGCAGGCCATTCTGTACGGGACGCAGTTCGCGGCGGACGACGTCAATGCCAAGGGCGGCCTGAAGGTGGGCGACAAGTCCTACAAGATCGTGCTGGTTGCCTACGACGACAAATACCAGGCCAGCGAAGCCGTGACCGCCGCCAACCGGCTGATCTTCGAAGACAAGGTCAAGTTCATCATGGGCCCGATGGGCGGAGCGACCGCCCTGGCGATCGGGCCCACGGTCGAGAAGCACGGCGTGATCACCACCACCATGGCCTTTACGCCGCTGGCGCTGGGTCCGGACAAGCCCCTGACGTTCCGGCCCGTGCTCACGACCTCGGAAACCGCCGGGGTGCAGGTGGCCTGGGCGGTCAAGAAATACGGCCTGAAAAAGGTGGGCGGCCTGTTCCCGAACGACGAAACGGGCCAGAAGATCGTCGTCGACCTCGAGAACGCCTATGCCAAGGCCGGCGTGCCGTTGGCCGCCAAGGAAATGTTCGAGCGCGACCGGCTGGACATGGTTCCGCTGCTGACCCGCCTGATGGCGCAAGGCGTGGATGCGATCGACCTGGACGGCAACGCGCCGGCGACGGCCGGCCTGATCGTCAAGCAGGCCCGCGAACTGGGATTCAAGGGATTGATCATCCGCAGCGGCGGCCCCGCCACGCCGGAAATCATCAAGGTCGCGGGAAAGCAGGCCACCGAGGGCATGGTGGTGTATGCGCCGATCGATCCGGCCAACCAGGCGGTCGCCGATTATGCGCAACGCTACCGCAAGGCCCACAACAAGCCCATGAACGGGTTCAGCCCCTCGTACTACGACAGCGCCAACATGCTGTTCCAGGCGATTTCCAAGGCGGGAACCATTACCGACACGAAAAAGGTGGCCGACGCCCTGGCCGCCATGCACGACTACCACGGCATCCTCGGCACGCTGAACTGGACGGGCAAAGAGGCCTACGGCATCGACCGGCAGGTGAACATGCCTTTCTACGTGGCGGAAGTCCACGACGGCAAGGAAGTCATCGTCGCGAAATGCACGCTGGCCGCCTGCGAATAACGAAACGCACGAAAGGAGACAAACATGATCAAGCAATCGTTGGTCCTGGCCGGCTTGCTGGCCATGGCGGGAACGGCCGGCGCGCAGGAAACGCTGAAGATCGGCGCGGTGCTGGCCTTGTCGGGGCCCGGCGCCGCCTGGGGGCAAGGCATGCAGTATGCCGCGCAATTCGCGGCGGACGACGTCAATGCCAAGGGCGGACTCGAAGTCGGCGGCAAGAAATACAAGGTCGAGGTCATCGCCTATGACGACAAGTACCAGGCCAACGAAGCCATGACGGCGGTGAACCGCCTGATCTTCGACGACAAGGTGAAGTACATCATCGGCCCGACCGGCTCCGCCCCCGCGCTGGCCATACAGCCGGTCACCGAGAAGAACAAAGTCATCATCATGACCCTGGCCTTCACCGCGAAGGCCATGGGTGCCGACAAGCCTTATACCTTCCGCCCCGTGCTGACCACGGTGGAAACGGCCGGCCCCCAGGTCGCCTGGATTTCCAAGACCCTGGGCATCAAGAAGGTCGGCGGCCTGTTCGTCAGCGACGAATCGGGGCAGCAGCAACACGAGTGGCTGACCAAGGCCTATAGCGACGCGGGCATTCCGCTGGCCGCCAGCGAATTCTTCGACCGGGATCGCGTCGACATGATGCCGCTGATCACCCGGCTGATGGCCAAGGGCGTGGAGGCGATCGAATTGAACGGGATCTCGCCCACCACGGCCGGCCTGATCGCCAAGCAGGCGCGTGAACTCGGTTTCAAGGGCAGGTTCATCCGCAGCGGCGGCCCGGCCACGGCGGAAATCGTCAACGTCGCGGGCGCCAAGGCGGTCGAGGGCATGATCGTCTATACCCAGTTCGATCCGGACGATCCCCAGGTCAAGGCCTACGCCAAGCGCTACAACGATAAGTACCGCAAGCCGATGAACGGCTTCAGCCCGTCTTTCTACGATGGCACCCACATGCTGTTCCAGGCCATGGCAAAAGCGGGAACGGTGACCGACACCGATCAGGTCCGCGCGGCGCTCGAATCGATCAAGGATTACCCGGGCATCCTGGGCAACACCAGCTGGACCGGCCAACAGATGTACGGAATCAACCACCAGGTAGATACGCCGTTCTACCTGTCCGAAGTCGTCGCGGGCAAAGAGGTCATCCGGGCGCGCTGCACGACGGCCGGATGCCAATAAGGGAGGGGGCCGTGGATATCTCCTTCCTGCTGGGCCAGGCGCTGACGAACGGGTTGATCATCGGATTGCTTTACTTGCTGATGGCCATCGGCTTCACGCTGGTGTTCGGCGTGATGCGCATCGCCAACTTCGCGCACGGCGAGTTCTACATGCTGGGCGCCTTCATTGCATTCATCTGCGTGACGCAATGGGGGCTGCCGTACATGTTGTCGGTGCTGGTTGCGTTTGTCTTGACGCTGCTGCTCGGATGGCTGCTGGAAATCGTGATTCTGAAGCCGTTCCGGGGAGACGAGCTGAACGGGCTTATCGCGACGCTGGGGCTGGGCATGGTCATCCAGAACGTGGCGCTGATGGTCTTCGGGCCCGATCCGCAATCCATGCCGCCCGCCGCCGAAGGCGTCGTCACGCTGGGCAAGATCGTCATGCCGCTGTCCCGGCTGTATGTCGTGGCGTTCTCGGCGGTGGTGCTGGTGGCGCTCTATGTATTCCTGATGCACAGCAAGGCGGGACGGGCCCTGCGGGCCGTCGTCCAGGACATGGAGATCGCGTCGTCGTACGGCATCCGCTCGAGCGCGGCATACCCCCTGGGATTCGCGCTGGGCGTGGCCCTGGCGGCGATCGCGGGCGCATTGATGGCGCCGGTGTTCTCCGTTTCGCCCTTCATAGGCGGCGCGCCGCTGTTCAAGGCTTTCATCGTGGTGGTGCTGGGCGGCCTGGGCAGCATCGGCGGCGCGGTGCTCGCCAGCCTGCTGCTGGGCATATCGGAAAGCCTGGGCAGCACGTTCTTCGATGGCAGTACGGCGGACATGCTGATATTCGCCCTGGTGATCCTGGTTCTGGTCATCAGGCCCACCGGCTTGCTGGGCCGCGCGGAGCACTGAAATGACACGCCACTCCATTTTTACGCTCGCGAACCCGTCGGCCGGGAAGCAGGACGGGAAATCCCCCGGCGTGCCTGTGCTGGCCTGGCTGCTGCTGGCCGCGCTGGCCGTCGCGCCGCTGGGATTCGGCAGCGCCTTCTACCTGCACCTGGCAATCCTGATCTGCCTGAACATCTTCATCGTCAGCGGCCTGGCGCTGCTGACCCGCACCGGGCAGCTATCGCTGTGCCATGCCGCGTTCGTCGGCATCGGCGCCTATGTTTCCGTGCTGGCCCAGATGCGGCTGGGCATCCCCTTCCTGGCGGCGGCCGCCCTGGGAACGATCGCCGCGTCATTGGTGGCCTACCTGCTGGGGTCGGCGATCCTGCGCCTGCGCGGGGTGTATTTCGTGCTGATCACGTTCGCCTTCGGGGAATTGTTCCGCCTGCTCATGCTGGACGCCGCCTCGGTGACGGGCGGCGCCAACGGCATCGCGAGAATCCCCGCGGCGAGCCTGCTGGGCGTGGCGCTCGACACCCGCAAGGCCTTCTACTGCCTGGCGGCGGTATTGGCCGTGGCGTCGATTGCCTTCCTGGTCGCGTTTTTCAGGACACCCAAAGGCCATGCCCTGAATGCCGTGGGCGAAAACCCCGGACTCGCGGAATCGTCCGGCATCAGCGTGCGCAAATCCCAGCTGTTCGCGTTCACCGTGGGCAGCGGCATGGCGGGCCTGGGCGGCGTGCTGCTGTCGCGCTATGTGGGGTACATCTCGCCCGAGTCGTTTTCCGCGCAGGTGTCGATCGCCGCCATCATCATGCTGGTCGTCGGCGGCCGGATGTCGATCGCCGGCCCGCTGATCGGCGCCCTCATCATGACGCCCCTGCCCGAATTGTTCCGGGGCGCCGTGCAGTCGCAGAACATTTTCTACGGCGTCAGCCTGATTCTTATCCTGCGATTCCTGCCCAAGGGTATCGCCAGCCTGAGCGTGCTGCGGCGCCTGACGGGAGAACGGTTATGACAGCGTTGCTGCAAGTCAGGAATCTTTCCAAGACATACGGCGGGCTGAAGGCGGTGCGCGACCTGAGCTTCGACGTCAACGAAGGCGAGATCGTGGGCCTGATCGGCCCGAACGGCGCCGGGAAAAGCACGGCCTTCAATCTGATCACCAGCACGCAGCCGGCGACGTCGGGCAGCGTGCGCTTCGACGGCAAAGAACTGCTCGGCCTGACACCCAGCCAGGTGGTCGGGCACGGCCTGGCGCGGACGTTCCAATCGGCTTCCGTCTACGGCAACGCCACCGTGCGCGAGAACGTCTTTCGCGGCGCCATCTCCAAGCTGGGCGCGCCCTTATTGAACCAGTTGTTCGACACGCGGGCCTATCGGGAACGCATGCGCGCGGCCGATGCGGAGATCGACGAAATCCTGGATATTGCGGGCCTGAGTTCCGTGCAAGACCTGCTGGCGGGAGGCCTGGCGTACGGGTATCAGAAACGGCTGGGCGTCGCCATCGGCCTGGCCACCAAACCGCGCCTGCTGCTGCTGGATGAACCGGCCGCGGGCCTGAATCCGGAAGAATGCGCCGAATTCGGCAGGTTCCTGCAACGCGTGCGGGCCCACTATCGGCTGACTTTGCTGTTCGTGGAGCATCACATGGCGCTGGTCATGGGCACGTGCGAACGCATCGTCGTCCTGGTGCAGGGGCAAAAGATCGCCGATGGCGCGCCACACGAAATACAGGCCGATCCGGCGGTAATAGAAGCCTACCTGGGAGAAAGCGAAGATGTCGACGCTTGAGGCAAAGGACATCGTGGTGCGCTATGGGCCGCTGGCGGCCGTGCGCAACGTGTCGTTCACGATAGGCGCCGGAGAAATCGTCGCGCTGATCGGATCGAATGGCGCCGGCAAGAGCACGACCCTGAAATCGCTGATGGGTTTGATGCGCCTGGCGTCGGGGGAACTGATCCTGGACGGCCAGCCGATTTCGCGCAGCAGCGCGGCCCAGCGGGTACGCATGGGGATCGCCCTGTCGCCCGAGGGGCGGCGGCTGTTCCCGCGCATGAGCGTGTGGGAAAACCTGCAGATCGGCGCCCACACCGTCGGCGACGCCGCGCGCAGGCGCAACGCGCAGGAATTGGTCTGCTCGCTGTTTCCCATCGTGGCGCAACGCCGGCACCAGCAGGCGGGATCGCTGTCGGGCGGAGAGCAGCAAATGGTGGCCATCGGCCGCGCGCTGATGGCCTGTCCGGCCATTCTGATGCTGGATGAACCCTCGCTGGGAATCGCGCCCAAGATCGTGTCGGAAATCGGGGCGTCGATCGAGCGGCTGAATCGGGATACCGGTATTTCCGTCTTGCTGGTCGAGCAAAACGCGGGGCTGGCATTGCGCCTGGCCAGCCGCGCCTACGTGTTCGAGCAAGGGGAGATCATCCGCTCGGGCGCGGGGCAGGAATTGCTGAAAGATCCATTTGTGCGGAAAGCTTATTTGGGGGTGTAGCGTCATGAGTCAAACATTGGGGTTTATCGGTGTCGGCGTAATGGGTGAACCCATGTGCCGTCATCTGGCGGAGAAAAGCGGGGCGCGGGTACTGGCCTGCGACCGCGATCCCGAGCCGTTGCGCAGGCTGGAGCAAGCCGGCGCGGTATCCGCCAGCATCGCGGCCATCGCCCGTGACGCGGAGATCATTTTCCTGTCCTTGCCTTCGGGGGAAATCGTCGAGCAGGTCGTTTTCGGCGCCGACGGCCTGCTGTCCAGGCTGCGGGCCGGACAGACGCTGGTGGACCTGAGCACGTCGCCCCATGAAACGGCGATCCGGCTTGCCAAGGCGCTGCAGGATGCCGGCGTACGCTTTGCCGATGCGCCGGTCATGAGAACCCGGGCCGCTGCCCAGGCGGGCACCCTGGCGGTTCCGGTGGGCGCCGACGAGCAGACCTTCGCGCTGATCGAGCCGCTGATCAAGTGCTTCGCCACGGACGTGATGCATGCCGGCCCCGCCGGCTGCGGCCAGGTCGTGAAAATCCTGAACAACATGGTGGTCTACGAGACGGTGCTGGCGCTGGCCGAGGCGCGCGCGGTGGCGGTCCGGGTCGGCATGGATCCCGACCGGCTCTTCCATGCCTTCGCCACGGGCTCGGCGGACAGCTTCGCGCTGCGCAACCAGGGCTTCAAGGCGATCTTGCCGCAGCAGTTTCCCGAAAAAGCGTTCCCCGTCACCTATGCGCGCAAAGACCTGTCGTATGCCGTCAAACTGGCGGAACAGGTGGGCGTGAATGCCACCGGTGCGAAAAACCTGATCGCCAGTTTCGACCAGGCCATCGAGGCGGGCTACGGGGAAATGTACGCGCCGGCAATCAGCCTGGTGTTCGAAGGCGCGCGCGGCAACGGAGGCGGGAAGTGAGCCGCACGACCTTGCCCCGGTACAAGATTTACGCGCTGCGGTATGCCTCGGTGCACCGGCAGCGTTCGGACAATTTCATTCAGCGCGATGACCATGACGGCCCCATGCCGTTGGACTTCTTTGTCTGGCTGCTGAAGGGTAAGGACCGGAACATTCTGGTCGATACGGGATTCGGCGCCGAATCGGCGCGCGAGCGCCCCCGCAACCTGGAATGCTGCCCTGTCGAGACGCTGAAAGTGCTGGGAGTGGATCCCGAAGATATCGGCGATGTGATTCTCACGCACTTGCATTATGACCACGCCGGCAATCTCGACAAGACGCCCAATGCGGTGTTCCACATCCAGGATGACGAAGTCGAATACGCCACCGGCCGCTGCATGTGCCACCACGTCTTGCGCCATCCGTTCCGGCTCGATGACGTCACCCAGCTGATCCGCCATGTCTATTCCGACCGCGTGAAATTCCATCGCGGCAACGACACGGTGGCGCCCGGGGTCGAACTGCTGTTCATCGGCGGGCACACCAAGGGGCTGCAGGCGGTCAGGGTCCATACCGAACGCGGCTGGGTGGTGCTGGCGTCCGACGCCAGCCACTACTACGCCAACATGCAGGAAGGCAATCCCTTTCCGGCGGTCTATGACGTTGCCGCGATGCTCGAAGGCCACCGGATATGCCTACGGCACGCAGACACGCCGGACCATGTCGTTCCGGGACATGACCCGCTGGTCCTGAAGCGCTATCCCAGGGTCGAGGGAGTGGGGGTCGATGTGGCCTGCCTACATCTTCCTCCTTCACATTGAAAACCAACTACATCATCCATGGAGACTGATCGCCGACGGGCCGCGCGCGCAAGCTCTCGCAGCCTGACAGGGGTCATGAAAAAACTATGCTGACCAACCCTTCTGGAATTTCGCGCCGCGGCGCGTTCAAGGCCTTGCTTGCGTGCGCGCTGGCGGCCACGGCGATGCCCGCCCTGGCGGCCGACAACTATCCGTCCAAGCCCATCACCATGGTGGTGGGCTTCCCGCCGGGAGGCTCGAACGATATCGTCGCCCGCCTCATCGCGCCCAAGCTGGGCGAGATCCTGGGCGTGTCGGTAGTGGTCGAGAACAAGCCCGGCGCCAACGCCACCATCGGCACCGAATACGTGGCGCGCGCCAAGCCCGACGGCTACACGATCACGCTGGGCAGCGTCAGCCCGCTGTTGCTGAGCTACTACGCCTACCCCAATCTGCCGTACGACCCCTACAAGGACCTGTCGGGCATCACGACGGTGGCGTCCACGCCAGAACTGCTGGCCATCAACCCCAGCGTGCCGGCCAAGAACCTGGCCGAACTGGTGGCATTGTCGAAGAAGCAGGACATCACGCTGGCCTCGGCCGGCAGCGGCGGCCTGCCGCATCTGGCCATCGAGCTGCTGAAGGCGGAATCGAAGGGCCGCATCGTGCACGTGCCGTACAAGGGCGCCGGCCCCGGCATGGTGGATGCCGTGGGCGGCCACGTCTCGGGCATCATCGTCGACCTGCCGGCGCTGCACAAGCTGGTGATGGACGGCCGGCTGCGCCCGATCGCGGTCACCGACACCAAGCGCTCGTCTGTCATGCCCGACGTGCCCACCACGGTGGAAAGCGGCCTGCCTTCGGTGATCGCCTTCAACTGGTTCGCGATCATGGGCCCCCAGGGCATGCCCATGGACATCCGCGAAAAGCTGCACGCGGCGCTGGTCAAGGCAGTGAACGATCCGGACACCAAGAGCAAGCTCGAGAAGCTGGGCATCGGGCCGTTCACGCAGGAATCTCCCGCCGCGTTCGACGCCTTCATGAAAGAAGAGGGCGCGCGCTGGAGCAAGCTGATCAAAGACGCGGGCGTCAAGTCCGAGGGCTGATTCCGGAGCGATGCACATGTTGCTGGCACAGCCCGGGCAGGTGGGCAACCTGCGCCTGAAGAACCGCGTCGTGATGGCGCCCATGGGCACCAACTACAGCACGACCGACGGCCTGTCGACCGAACGCGACCGGCGCTATTACGAAATGCGCGCCGAGGGCGGCGTAGGCATGATCATGACCGAAGCCATGGTCGTGACCGAGCATGCCCGCCCGCACCATAACTCGCTGTGCTGTTATCACGACCGGTTCATTCCCGGCCTGGCCGGGATCGTCGAGGCGATCAAGAAGCACGGCTGCCACGTGTTCGGCCAGCTCAATCACCGCGGCGGGCTGCTGCGCCGCGCGGTGCTGAACATGGAGCCGGTGGGGCCGTCGCCCTGGGTCAACCCGAACACGGGCGACAAGGTACGGCCCCTGGCCGTGGACGAGATCGTCCAGATCCAGAAGCTGTTCGTGGCCGGCGCGCGCCGCCTGTGGCTGGCGGGCTACAACGGCGTCGAGATCCACGCGGCCAACGGCTACCTGTTCCAGCAATTCTTCAGCCCGCGCGTGAACCAGCGCACCGACGCTTACGGCGGCACGCTGGAAAACCGCATGCGGCTGCTGCTGGAAACCATCGCCCGCATGCGCGACGCGCTGCCGGACCTGTGCCTGGTGGTGCGGCTGTCGGCCAGCGAATTCGCCCCGGGCGGCTATAGCCGCGAAGACATCATCGCGCTGGCCCAGGCGGTGGAACGCGCGGGGGTGGACGCCATCGACCTTTCCGGCGGCAGCAACGAAAGCCCGCAACTGTCGAAGTTCTGTATCCAGCCGCCGTCGTTCCCGCGCGGCTGCCTGGCCCCGCACGCCAAGCCGATCAGGCAGGCGGTGAAGATTCCCGTGTTCGCGGCCGGGCGCATGGTCGAACCCCAGGACGCCGAGGCCATGCTGGCTTCGGGCAGCGCCGACTTCGTGTCGATCGGCCGCGCGCTGTACGCCGACCCGCATTGGTGCGACAAGGCATTCGGCAAGGTGCGGGCGCCGATCCGCCAATGCATCGCGTGCAACGTCTGCTTCGAGCGCCTGACTCAGGAAAAAGACGTTTCCTGCGTGCAGAATCCGATGATCGGCACCGAATTCGAAGCGTTGCAGTACGCCGAACCGCAGCTGTTCCCGGCCCCCGGCCAAGAGCGCCGGCGCGTGCTGGTGCTGGGCGCGGGCGTGGCGGGCCTCGAGGCCGCTCGCGTGCTCAAGGCCCGCGGCCACGACGTCGCCGTCTGGGAGCGGCGCGCGCGGCCCGGCGGCCAGATGCCGCTGGCGGTGGCCTCGCCCGACAAGGCCGAGGTCGAACCCGTCTGGACGTACCGCTGGAAGGCCGCGCAGGCGCTGGGCGTGCCGGTGCGCCTGGGGGTGCGGGCCGATGCCGCCGGCATCCGCGCGTTTGCGCCCGATCACATCATCGTCGCCACGGGCGCGCGTCCGGCCCCGCCGCCGCTGGACCTGTCGGCGCTGGACGCGGAAGTGCGCGTGCTGCACGCCTGGGACATGCTGGCCGACCTCGGCGCCGTGCGGCCCGGCCTGCGGGTCACCATCGTGGGCGGCGGCATGGTGGGCGCCGAAGCGGCCGACGCGCTGCGGGTGCGGAACGCCACGATCACGATACTGGAGCGCCTGCCCGCCATCGCCACGGGCATGGCGCGCAACAACCGGCTCGAACTGGTCGAGCGCCTGGCCGCCGGCGGCGCCACCCTGATCCCGCACTGCCGCATCCTGGGCGTGCGGGGCGGCCGGATCGAAATCCAGCGGGGCGACCAGCCCGCCGAAAGCCTGCCCATCGGCGATTGGCTGGTGTTCGCCACCGGCCCGAAACCCGAGCTGGACGTCCTGGACGCGGTCGAAGCTTGCGGCATTCCCTATACCCGTATCGGCGACTGCAACACGCCCGGCGACTTCCTGGCCGCGATCCGCGACGGCTGGATGACGGCGCTGCTGATGGACCACACCGCCCGGAACAAGGGCAAGGCCGCCACAGGCCATTAACACGGAGACGACATCATGAAAAAGACAGTCAAATCATTGTGCGCCAGCCTGCTGGCGGCGGCCGCGCTGGCCCCGGCGGCCGAGGCCGCGGACCGCTACCCCGACCGGCCGATCCGCGTGGTGATCATGTTCCCGGCCGGCGGCAGCGCCGATATCGTCAGCCGCCTCGTCACGCAGAAGGTCGGCGAGATGTCGGGCTTCAATTTCGTGGTAGAGAATCGCCCCGGCGCGGGGGGCAACCTGGCCCTGGACGCCGTGGCCACCGCACCCCCCGACGGCTACACGGTGGTGTTCGCCACGCCGGGCATCGCCATCAATCCCAGCCTGTATGCCAAGGTTCCCTACAAGCTCACGGATTTCAAGGCGATTTCGCTGGTCGGCGAAGCGCCCCTGATGTTCCTGGCGCGGCCCTCGCTGGGCGTGAAATCCATCGCCGACCTGGTGCGGATGAGCAAGAAGGCACCGGATGCCATCCGCTTCGGCAGCTCGGGCAACGGCAGTTCGTCGCATCTGGCCGCCGAAGTCCTGCGCTCGATGACGGGCCTGCAATACCTGCATGTGCCTTACAAGGGCGGCGGCCCCGCCATGACCGACGTGGTGGGCGGCCAGACCGACATCACGGTGCAGCCGATCGCCGAAAGCCTGCCGTTCATCCGCGACCAGCGCTTGCAGGCCCTGGGCCAGACGGGCCGCGTGCGTTCGCCCATCGCCCCGGACATCCCCACCATCGAAGAAGCCGGCGTAAAGGGCTACGCCTCGACAACCTGGTATATGCTTGCGGCACCCGCGAAAGTACCGCAAGAGGTGGTCGACACGCTGGCCCGGACATTCGACGAGGCCTTGCGGCAACCCGACTTGCGCGAAAAGCTGCAGAATATCGGCATCACCACGATCAACGCCGGACCGGCGCAGGCCGGCGAGTTCCTGGCCAGCGAAGCCGCCCGCTGGGAAAAACTGATCAAGGCTGCCGGGATCCGGCTCGAATGACGCCCGGCCCATGTATTCAATGAAGGAGACCCTAATGGGGAAATCGACGAAGCAGGTCTTGCGTGAAAAAGTGGCCCGCCGCAATGGGCTGATCGTGGCCGGGGCATTCAATGCGATGAGCGCCAAGGTCGTTGCGGACCAGGGATTCGAGGCCGTCTACCTGACGGGCGCGGGGCTTACCAACATGCACTACGGTGTCCCGGACCTGGGCATCATCGGCCTGCGCGACGTGGCCGACGCCACCCTGCGCATCCGCGAGGCGGTCGAAGACCTGCCCCTGATCGTCGATATCGACACGGGCTTCGGCAATGCGGTCAATGCGTGGCACACGGTGCGGGCGCTGGAACGCGCCGGGGCCGATGCGGTCCAGATCGAAGACCAGGTCTTTCCGAAACGCTGCGGCCACTTCGCCGGCAAGGCGGTGGCGCCGCTGTCCGAAATGCTCGACAAGATCCGCGCGGCCACCGACGCGCGCAAAGATCCGGATTTCCAGATCATCGCGCGCACGGACGCCCGGGCGGTCGAAGGCTTCGAAGGGGCCATCGAGCGGGCACACAAATTCGCCGAGGCCGGCGCCGACATCCTGTTCGTCGAGGCCATGACCACCCTGGAGGAAATCCGCAAGATTCCCCAGTTGCTGAACAAGCCGTTGCTGATCAATATCGTGGTGGGCGGCAAGACGCCCACGCTGACCGCCCAGGAACTGGGCGACATGGGCTACAGCCTGGTGCTGTATGCCAACGCGGCGCTGCAAGGCGCGGTGCTGGGCATGCAGCAGGCGCTGTCCACGCTCAAGCGCGACGGCAAGCTGGACGAAGACCCCGCGCTGCTGGCGCCCTTCAACGAACGCCAGCGCCTGGTCGACAAACCCTTGTACGATGAGCTGGAAAAGCGCTACGCCGAGCGCTGAGCAGCGGCCGCGGCGCGCGGCATCCGGTCACCGCCATGCCGCGCCATGCTCTGCCGTTGCCGCACTCATCCATCCAAGACAGGTACAGAATGACTCCTACTCCCGCGTCCTCGGCCTGGAACGCGCGCTACGGCGATACGGCCACCCTGCCTTCTTCGGTCAACCCGATCGTCGAACATCTGCTGAACCATTGCTCGGTGCGGGCCTATGACCCGCGGCGGCAGGTCGGCGACGAAGCCCTGAAGCTGGCGGTGGCCGCCGCGCAATCGGCTTCTACTTCGTCGAACCTGCAAGTCTGGAGCGTGGTCGCGGTACGCGATCAGGCCGCGCGCGACCGCTATGCCGAACTGGCGGGGCGCCAGCAGCATATCTCCGATGCGCCGCTGTTCCTGGCCTGGGTGCTGGACCTCTCGCGCCTGCGCCGCATCGGCGAGACGGTGGGCATCCCCGCCGGCGGCACCGACTATCTCGAGCTGTACACGGTGGGCGCGGTCGATGTCGCGCTGGCCGCGCAGAACGCCGCGACGGCGCTCGAATCGCTGGGCCTGGGTATTGTCTATATCGGCGGGCTGCGCAACCGCCCCGAAGACGTCGCCCGGGAACTCGGCCTGCCGCCCGGCTGCATGGCGCTGTTCGGCATGTGCGTCGGCTACCCCGACCCCACCCAGCCCGCCGATATCAAGCCGCGCCTGCCGCAATCGGCGGTGCTGCATTCCGAGCGCTACGGCACCGCCAGCGAAGCCGACGACGTACACGGCTACGATGCGCGTATCGTGGCCTACCAGACGATGCAAGGCCGCGGCGACAAGCCGTGGTCCCGCACGGCCACGACCCGCGTGCGCGGCCCCGAATCGCTCAACGGCCGGGACCGGCTGCGCGAGGCGCTGGTCAACCTGGGCATCGAGGCGCGCTGACGGCACCCCCGGCGGCAGGGGCGGCGCCCCGCGCCGTTATCCGACCCTGGCCGGCGGGGCGTTGCGGCCCGGCCGCGCCCGTGCCTGGCCGCGCCGGGCGAACACCAGCACGTTGCCCAGCATCACCAGCCCCAGGCCGGCCACGCCGGCCGGGGTCCAGCGATAGCCCTCGAGCACGGCCGAAATACTGAGCGCGACCACCGGGAACAGCACCGTGCAATAGGCCGCGCGCCCCGGCCCCATGCGGCCCACCAGCGTCAGGTAGGCAGTGAAGGCCACGATCGACCCCATGAACGACAAATACAGCAGCGCGCCCACGTAGACGGGCGTGGCGTCGAAGGCAAAGGGTTGCGCCGTGATCAGGCAGCCCGCCAGCAGCACCAGCGCGCCATACAGCATGCTGTAGGCATTGCCCGTCAGCGGCCCGACGCCGGCGCGCTGCTGCACCGCCGACAACATGTTGCCGACGGAAAAACACAGCGTGCCCAGCAGCGCCAGGCCCAGTCCCAGCAGCGTCTGGTGGCTGGCGCGCTGGCCGGCCACCTCGGGCCAGAACAGCAGCACCAGTCCCGCCAGGCCGAGCGCCCCGCCCAGCATGACGCGCGGCGCGATGCGCGTGCCGAGCCACAAGCGGGCGATCAGCACGTTCCACAGCGTGGCGGTCGAGAACACCACCGACACCAGCCCACTGGATATCCACTGCGTGGCGCTGTAGAAGCACAGGAAATTCAGGCAGAACAGGCACAGGCCCTGGCCCAGGCACAGCAGGTGCCCGCGGCGGTCCAGCCGCTGCAGCCGGCCCAGCAGCGCCAGCCCGGCCAGCAGCGCCACCGACGCCAGCGCGAACCGGTAAAAGATCGACACCGGGATGGCGACCACGCCCAGCTGCAGCTTGATGGCGATCCAGGTACAACCCCAGATCATGACGGTAAGCAGGTAAAGGAACAGGTTCACGATAGAACAGAAGGCAGGGCGGACGATGACACGCGCCGGGCGCGTGCCCGGCTGCAACGCAGTCTAGGCGCGCCGCGGCCGGCGCGATTGCCGGTTCTTGCGCTTTTTGCGGTCCGCCCGGCCCGCGCGCGCGCCGCTGGCGTACGATGGAAGGGCCATGAACAAGATCGCATCGGCGCCGGCCGATTTCTCGCTGTTCCACACCCTGCGCGGCGAACGCATCCAGCTCGAACGCGCTGCCTCGCTGGGCACCGGGCTGGCCGTGGCCCAATGGAACCGCGGCCAGCGCACTGGCCGCGCGCTGATCGATTACGACACCCCCGGCCATCACACCCTGTCGCTGTACCTGCGGGGCGGCGACACCTGTTTCCGCCTGGGCCACCGCGACCTGCGCGGCGGCGCCGGCAAATTCTGCGTGTTGCCCGACCAGCACCATTCGCGCTGGAGCATGAACGAAGCGGTGCATTTCCTGCACCTGTACATCGCGCCCCAGCGGCTGGCCCGCGAGGCCGTCATGCGGCTGGACCGCGAGCCGCGCGACCTGGAACTGCTCGACCGCACGTATATCCAGGACCCGTCCCTGGCCGGCGCATGCCGCGCACTGCTGGCCACCGACTGGAACCAGCCGGCCGAACGCCTGGCGGCCAGCAGCGCCGCCGAAACCGTGCTGCACCACCTGCTGGCGCACAACACCGGCCGGCAGGCGGGCCGCCCGGCGGCACTGGGCGGGCTGGCGCCCGCGGTACGCCGCCGCGTGCGCGACTACATCGACGCCCACCTGGCCGAGCCCTTGACGCTGGACGTGCTGGCGGGCGTGGCCGCGCTGTCCACCTATCATTTCGCGCGCATGTTCCATGCCTCGTTCGGCGAACCGCCGCATTCGTGGGTGCTGGGCCGCCGGCTGGCCCATGCCCGCACGCTGCTGGCCCGGGCCGGCGGCAACCTGGCGGGCGTGGCTCGGGCCTGCGGGTTCGGCAATGCCAGCCATCTGAGCCGGGCATTCGTGCAGGCCGCCGGGGCGACGCCCGGGCAATACCGGGCCGCCATGCGCGGCGGGCCGGTATTGCCCGGGCGCGCGCCGGCCCGCGGGTCTACAATGGGCCATTGATCATGAATGACCGGGCCGCGGCCCGACCCGCCATGCCAATCGCCAATCCGACCTACGAACAGGCCTATTCCGACCAGCGCTTCTGGCGCAAGGCGACGCGCCATGCGTCCGCGGCGGGCCGGCAGGCCCTGGAAAAAGCCCTGTGGCTGTATTACGCCGTGCAGAACCCGTCCACCCCCAAGTGGGCACGCCGGGTCATCTACGGCGCGCTGGGCTATTTCGTGCTGCCGCTGGACGCCATTCCCGACCTGGCGCCCCTGGTAGGCTATACCGACGACCTCAGCGTCATGACGGCCGCGCTGGCCACCGTGGCGTTCTACATCAACGACGACGTCAAACACCAGGCCAGCAGCAAGCTGCACGACTGGTTCGGCGCTGCCGTCCCCGCCACGCCGCGCCACTCTGGCTGAATGGCCACGCACGCCCCCGGCGCCATGCCGGTGCCCGAATCGCCCGGGGCCTGGCAGGCGCACTGGCTGGCCGAAACCATCCGGCTGCGGGAAGAACACTGGGGGCCGCTGGAAGACGCCGACGCCGTCCGCCAGGCCCGCGCCGGGCCCGATGTTCTGGAAGACCGCATTTTGCTGCGCGCGCGTCTGCTGGCGCGCCGCGAGGGGCTGGATAGCCTGGTGGCGCGCTGGCGCCAGGGCGCCGTGCTCAGCCTGGCCATCCTGCTGCTGCTGGCCGTGGTGGCCGGGGCGGCCTCGGCGGCCGGCGCGCTGGGCGACGGCACGCGGCCCGTCAACGTGTTGTGGGCCGTGGGCGCGCTGCTGGGCGTGCATGCCCTGACCTTCCTGCTGTGGCTGGCCTCGTTCCTGCTGCGCCCCGGCGCGGCCACGGGCCTGGGCCGGCTGTGGCTGTGGGCCACCCGCAAGCTGGCGCGCGGGCCCGATGCCGCGCTGGTGCCGCAGGCCCTGATGAACCTGCTGGCGCGCGCGGGCGCGCTGCGCTGGCTGTTCGGCGCCATCAGCCACGCCCTGTGGCTGGCGGGGCTGGCCGCGGCGCTGGCCACGTTGCTGATATTGCTGTCCACCGCCAGCTACCGTTTTGTGTGGGCGACCACGCTGCTGCAGCCCGACGCCTTCGTCTTTCTGACGCGCGCGCTGGGCTGGCTGCCGGCCCAGCTGGGCTTCGCCACGCCGGCCGATGCCGTGGTGCGCGCCAGCGACAACCAGCAATTGCTGCCCGCCGCCGCCCAGGCCCAATGGTCGGTGTGGCTGATCGGCGTGGTGGCCGTCTACGGCGTCTTGCCGCGGCTGCTGGCCGGAGCCCTGTGCCTGGTCCGCGCCGGCCGGGCGCGGCGGCGGCTGCGCATCGATACCGCGCTGCCCGGCTATGCGGCCTTGCGCGACCGCCTGCTGCCGCCGGTGCAATCCACCGGTATCGACCGCCCCGCCGATCCGCTGCACCAGCCGCAGGTCGGCCCGGGGCGCCTGGCCGACCTGGCCGACCAGCCGGTACTGGTCGGCCTGGAGCTGCCCGCCGACCTGCCCTGGCCGCCGGCCGGCATGCCCGCGGCCGTGCAGGACGCCGGCAATCTGGATAGCCGCGAACAGCGCAACCGGCTGCTCGATGCGCTGGCCCGGGCCGGCGCGCGGCGCCTGCTGATTGCCTGCGACGCCCGCCAGACGCCCGATCGCGGCACCCTGAACCTGATCGCCGCGCTGGCCGAGAAGGCCGGCCAGACGCGCGTGTGGCTGGCCACGGCCGGCACCGCGCCGGCCGCGGGCGAACCGGCGCGCCTGGATGCCTGGCGCGAGCGCCTGGCCGCCGCCGGCATGGCGCCGCGCGACATCCTGCGCGACGCCGACCAGCCGCTGCGCTGGCTGGAGAACGGCGATGAATAAGGCCCACCCCCGCAGCGCTGCGCGCTCTCCCCTCAAGGGGGCGACGCTGGCGGACCGGCACAGCCGGATCCGCGGCGTCCCCGATCAAGCCGCACCGCTACGTCCTGGGCGGGCCAGGTGTCTGACTCCCGAAGGGTGTCAGACACCGAAACCCGGCCCAGACCTTCGGCACACAGCGGTGTCCGGCATCCTGACGGGGCCGGACACCTGGCAATGCCCGACACCGTTGAGGCGCTGACATGCTGAAAATCGCCGTCGTCGGCCACACCAACACCGGCAAGACCTCGCTGCTGCGCACGCTGACGCGCGACAGCCGATTCGGCGACGTGGCCGACAGCCCCGGCACGACCCGCCACGTCGAGGGCGCGCGCCTGCGCCTGGACGGCCGGCCGGTGCTCGAATGGTTCGACACCCCCGGCATGGAAGACAGCATCGCGCTGCTCGAATACCTGGAACGCCTGGACCAGCCCGGCACGCGCAGCGACGGGCCGGCGCGCATCCGCCGCTTCCTGGACTCGCCCGAGGCACACCGGCGCTACGAGCAAGAAGCGCGCGTGCTGGCCAAGATGCTCGATTGCGACGCCGCCCTGTATGTAATCGACGCCCGCGATCCGGTCCTGAGCAAGCATCGCGACGAACTGGCCCTGCTGGCGGCCTGCGGCCGCCCCTTGCTGCCGGTGCTGAACTTCGTCAATGCCCCAGCCCATCGCGCCGACCAATGGCGCGACGCCATGGCCCGGCTGGGCCTGCACGCGGCGCTGGAATTCGATACCGTGGCGCCGCCGCTCGACGGCGAACGGCAGCTGTACGCCAAGCTGGCCGTACTGCTGGACCGCCACGCCGCCACGCTGAACCGCCTGTCGGATGAACTGGCGCGGCAGCGCCATGAACGCAGCCAGGCCGCCTGGCAGCTGGCCGCCGACCTGCTGGTGGACGTGGCCGCGCTGCGCGTGGCCAGCCCGGCCGACGACGCCGCGCTGCAAGCCCATGCCGCGACGCTGCGCGACCAGGTGCGCCGGCGCGAACAGGCCTGCGTGGACGCGCTGCTGGCGCTCTATAACTTCCGCCGCAGCGACTACGCCGAAGACGAACTGCCGCTGGAAGGCACGCGCTGGGGAATGGACCTGTTCCATCCCCAGGCCCTGAAAGACATGGGTATCCACCTGGGTACCGGCATGGCGGCCGGGGCCATGGCCGGCGCCGCCGTCGACCTGTTCAGCGCGGGCCTGAGCCTGGGCACCGGCATGCTCATCGGCGCGGCGGCGGGCGGCCTGTGGCAAGGCGTGGAACGCTTCGGCGGGCGCGTGCTGGGCAAGTTGCGCGGCTACCGCGAACTGAGCGTCGACGACACCGTGCTGCGCCTGCTGGCCTTGCGGCAGCGCCAACTGATCCATGCCCTGGAACGCCGCGGCCACGCCGCGCGCGCCCCGTTGCGCCTGGACCTCCCCGCCGACAGCGCGTGGCGCGCCGGCCGCTTGCCCGACGCCTTGAAAGAAGCCCGCAGCCGCCCGGAATGGTCGGCCCTGGGCAAGGGCCACGAAGACGACGAACGCCGCAAACGCGTCGTGGCCGACCTGGCCAGGGCGTTGGCGGAAGATGCCGATAGCCAGGTGTCAGGCTCCCGCCAGGGTGCCTGACACCGCTGTGTACCGACGATCTCGCCACACTTCGGTGTCTGACACCCTGCGGGAGTCAGACACCTGCGCAGTGTTTTCCACCCCCCGCAACCAAGTACTAACCCCAAGTCAAAACGATTGACGCTTAAATCATTGCCTCTATAACATTCGTCCTACGTTGGCGCGGCTATTTTTCACGCCAAATAAGAATCACCGAGGTCAGGTTTATCGTGAGTCCGAAGTCCTACGCAGTGATCGCCATCGTTCCGTTCGCCCTTGCGCGCGCGGCCGCCCGCCTTCAGGCGCAAGACCTCGCATCGTCATAAGCAGCACGCCGTGCCCCCGGCCTAATCAAAAAATGGGGCGGGGGCCCTGTCACTTCTGTCGCGCGATCCGCGCACCACACGGAGCAAAAAGGGCTATGCGTATCACACCATTCATCAAGAAATCGGCGCTGGCGCTCGCCGTTTGCGGCGCCATGCTGGCGGGCACCGCGCATGCCAAGACCCTGCACTGGGCCTATCAGGGCGATGCCACCTCTATGGATCCGATGGCCCTGAACGAAACGTTCACGCTGGGCTTCCAGGGCAACATCTACGAGACCCTGGCCGGTTACGACGGCGACATGAAGCTGACGCCGCTGCTGGCCGAAAGCTGGGAAAACACCGAGCCCACCAAATGGGTGTTCAAGCTGCGCAAGGGCGTCAAGTTCCACGACGGCTCGCCCTTCACGGCCGACGACGTGATCTTTTCGTGGAAGCGCAGCCTAACGCCCGGCTCCGACATGAAGGGCTACGGCGCCAAGGCGTCCGACATCAAGAAAATCGACGACTACACCATCGAGGTCACCACGCCCACGCCGAACCCCATTCTGCCGCGCGAATGGACCTTTCTGTACATCATGAGCAAGTCGTGGTCCGAGAAAAACAAGACCACCGAAGCCACCAACGTCAAGGGCGACAACCAGGGCAACTACGCCAACCTGCACGCCAACGGCACCGGCCCGTTCATGCTGGTCGAGCGCCAGCCCGACGTGAAAACCGTGCTCAAGCGCTACGACGGCTATTGGGACAAGAACATCAAGACCAACATCGACGAGGTCGTGTTCCAGCCCATCACCCAGGAAGCCACCCGCGTGGCGGCGCTGATTTCGGGTGAAATGGACATCGTGCAACCGGTGCCGGTGCAAGACTGGCAACGCCTGGACGACGCCCCCGGCGTCAAGCCGCTGACCGAGCCGGAAGCGCGCGCCATCTTCATCGGCATGGACCAGCACCGCGACGAGCTGCTGTTCTCGAACATCAAGGGCAAGAACCCGTTCAAGGACGTGCGCGTGCGCCAGGCCGTGGTGCTGGCCGTCGACATCGAAGCCATCAACAAGAAAATCATGCGCGGCGCGGCCAAGCCGCTGGGCTCGCTGGTGGCCACCTCGATCAACGGCTACGACGATTCGTTCGGCAAGCCCTACAAGCCCGACCCTGCCAAGGCCAAGCAGCTGCTGGCCGACGCCGGCTACCCCGACGGCTTCGAGGTCACGCTCGATTGCCCGAACGACCGCTACGTCAACGACGAGAAAATCTGCCAGGCCGTGGCGGGCATGCTGGCGCGCGTGGGCATCAAGATCAACCTGCTGGCCCAGACCAAGTCGAAGTACTTCGGCAAGATCCTGCTGCAGGCCGGCAACCAGACCAGCATGTACATGCTGGGCTGGACGCCGAGTTCCACCGACGCGCACAACGTACTGCTGAACCTGGCCGCGTGCCGCAACAGCAAGACGGCGGCGGGGCAGTTCAACCTGGGCGGCTACTGCAACCCGAAGGTCGACGAGCTGACCGACAAGATCGGCGTGGAAACCGACCAGGCCAAGCGCAACGCCATGATCAAGGAAGCCTTCGACATCGTGCGCAACGACTACGGCTACCTGCCGCTGCACCAGCAGCCCATGTCTTGGGGCATCAAAGACAAGCTGCAGGTCGTACAGCGCGCCGACGACGTACTGGACCTGCGCAACGTCGTCATGCCGTAGAGTGACCCACCCCCGAAGCGCTGCGCGCTTCCCGTTTGTAGGTGTCTGACTCCGCAGGTGTCAGACACCAAAGCGGGCAGAGGCTGTCCCCAAAGTACGGTGTCTGACACCTGCGGAGTCAGACACCTGGCAATGCTGGGGGCCGGCACGAACGACTGACGCATTTCCCGGCCGGCGCCACGGCCGGCCTTCCATCAGGATACTGATACATGCTTGGATTCATCGGGCGACGCCTGCTGCAATCGCTGCTGGTCATGCTAACCGTGGCGCTGATCGCGTTTGCCATGTTCCGCTACGTGGGCGACCCTATCGTCAGCATGGTGGGGCAAGACACCACCGAGGCCCAGCGCGCCGAACTGCGCGAAAGCCTGGGCTTGAACGACCCGTTCGTGGTGCAGTACGCGCGCTTCGTGCGCGATGCCGCGCAGGGCAATTTCGGCATCTCGTACCGCCAGCGCCAGCCGGTCAGCGACCTGATCGAACAACGCCTGCCCGCCACGCTGGAACTGTCTTTCGTGTCGGCCCTGATGGCGCTGGCCTTCGGCATTCCCATGGGCATCTACACGGCGCTGCGCCGCCACGGCGTGCTGTCGCGGGCCTTTATGGCCCTGTCGCTGGCGGGCATCTCGCTGCCCACCTTCCTGATCGGCATCTTGCTGATCCTGGTGTTCAGCGTGCAGTTGCGCTGGCTGCCCAGCTTCGGCCGCGGCGAGGTGCTGGCCATCGGCGGCTGGACCACCGGACTGCTCACGCGCTCGGGGCTGGCGGCGCTGATCCTGCCGGCCATCACGCTGGCGCTGTTCCAGATGACGCTGATCATGCGGCTGGTACGCGCGGAAATGCTGGAGATCTTGCGGTCGGATTTCATCAAGTTCGCGCGGGCGCGCGGCCTGCCGGAACGCCTGATCAATTTCCGCCATGCGCTGAAGAACACCATGGTGCCGGTGATCACCATCACCGGCCTGCAACTGGGCTCGATCATCGCCTTCGCCATCATCACCGAAACCGTGTTCCAGTGGCCCGGCATGGGGCTGCTGTTCATCCAGGCCATCAGTACCGTCGACATTCCGGTCATGGCCGCCTACCTGGTGCTGGTCGCGTTCTTCTTCGTGGTCATCAACCTCATCGTCGACATCCTGTATGTGGTGGTCGATCCGCGCCTGCGGGTGCAGAGCAAATGAAGGAAAACCCATGACTGCCCGCATCGCTCCGTGGTTCGCGCGCGCGGCCGACAGCGACCTCTGGTACAGCTTCCGGCGCTCGCCCAGCGCGGTGATCTCGGCCATCGTCACGCTGGCCATCCTGGCGGGGGCCCTGTGCGCGCCGATCGTGGCGCCGCATAATCCCTTCGACCTGGCATCGCTGAACATCATGGATGCCAACACGCCTCCGGCCTGGAACCCCGAGGGCAGCGCCGACTTCCTGCTGGGCACCGACGACCAGGGCCGCGACATTCTTTCGGCCATTCTGTACGGCTCGCGCGTGTCGCTGTTCGTGGGCTTCGCGTCGGTGCTGTTCTCGATGGTGCTTGGCGTGTCGCTGGGCCTGATCAGCGGCTACGTGGGCGGCCGCGTCGACAGCATCATCATGCGCATCGCCGATGTGCAGCTGTCGTTTCCGGCCATTCTGATCGCGCTGCTGATCGACGGCGTGGCGCGCGGCATCCTGCCGCGCGACATGCACAACGACCTGGCCCTGTACGTGCTGATCTTCGCCATCGGCATCTCGGGCTGGGTGCAGTACGCGCGCACCGTGCGCGGCTCGACCATGGTCGAGCGCAACAAAGAATACGTGCAGGCGGCCAAGCTGATCGGCATCGGCCCGTTGACCATCCTGCGCCGCCATATCCTGCCCAACGTCATGGGGCCGGTGCTCGTGATCGCCACCATTCACCTGGCCATCGCCATCATTACCGAGGCCACGCTGTCGTTCCTGGGCGTGGGGGTGCCGCCCACCGCGCCCTCGCTGGGCACGCTGATCCGCATCGGCAACAGCTACCTGTTTTCGGGCATGTGGTGGATTTCGATTTTCCCGGGCATTGCCCTGGTCGCCCTGGTGCTGTCGGTGAACCTGCTGGGCGACTGGCTGCGCGACGCGCTCAACCCCAAGCTGCGCTGAAGGACAGTCATGGCATTGCTCGACATCGACAACATGCGCATCGAGTTCGCCAGTCGCCGCGGCACGCTGGTGGCGGTGGACGGCGTGACGCTGACGCTGGACCGCGGCGAGATCCTGGGCGTGGTGGGGGAATCCGGCGCGGGCAAATCCACCATCGGCAACGCCGTGATGGGCCTGCTGGAATTTCCCGGCCGCCTGGCCGGCGGCGAGGTCCACCTGGAAGGGCGGCGCATCGACGCCTTGCCCGAATCCGACAAGCGCAAGGTGCGCGGGCGCCGCATCGGCATGATCTTCCAGGACCCGCTGACCTCGCTCGACCCGCTGCAAACCGTGGAAAGCCAGCTGGTGGAAACCATGCTGGTGCACCTGGACCTGAGCCCCGCGCAGGCGCAGCAGCGCGCCGTAGACCTGCTGCGGCAAGTGGGCATCGACGCGCCCGAGCTGCGCGTCAAGCAGTATCCGCACCAGTTCTCGGGCGGCATGCGGCAACGCGTGGTGATCGCGCTGGCCCTGTGCTGCGAACCCGAGATCATCATTGCCGACGAGCCCACCACCGCGCTGGACGTGTCCATCCAGGCGCAGATCCTGGACCTGCTGCGCAAGCTGTGCAAAGAAAAGCAGGTGGGCATGATCATCATCACGCACGACATGGGGGTGATCGCCGACGTGACCGACCGCGTGGCGGTGCTGTACCGTGGCAAGCTGGTCGAGCAGGGCCCCACGCGCAAGATCCTGGGCGACCCCGACCACCCCTACACGCGCAGCCTGATTTCGGCGGTGCCGCGTCCCGACGTGAAGCTGCGGCGGTTTCCGCTGGTCACCTATATCGAAGACGTAAAGACGCCGGCCAAGCCGCTGGACATTGCCACGCACTGGCTGGGGCGGCGCCGCGACTTCGGCCAGGATGCCGGCGGCCCGCTGGTGCAGACCCGGGGCCTGGGCATGCGCTTCGTTCTGAAGAATGCCTTCCTGGCCCGCAACCGCCGCACGCTGGACGCCGTGAAGCAGGTAGACCTGTCGATCGCCCAGGGCGAGGTGTTCGGCCTGGTGGGCGAGTCCGGCTCGGGCAAATCCACCGTGGCGCGCCTGATTTCGGGTTTGTACACGCCCAGCGGCGGCTCGGTGATTTTCAACGGCACCAATCTCACCGAACTGAAAGACGAGAAGCGGCTGAACGCCTTCCGGCGCCAGATCCAGATGGTGTTCCAGGACCCGTTCTCGTCGCTCAATCCGCGCATGCGGGTGCTGGACATCGTGGCCGAGCCGATCCGCTTCCATAAGCTGGCCGACAACGAAGCCGAGACCCGCCAGGTGGTGTCCGACCTGCTCGATATCGTGGGATTGGGCGCGGCCGCCGCGCGCCGCTACCCGCACGAATTCTCGGGCGGCCAGCGCCAGCGCATCTGCATCGCGCGCGCGCTGGCCACGCGGCCGCGCTTCCTGATCTGCGACGAACCGACCTCGGCGCTCGATGTATCGATCCAGGCGCAGATATTGAATCTGCTGAAAGACCTGCAAGAACAGCTGGGCCTGACCATGCTGTTCATCAGCCACGACCTGCCGGTCATCCGCCAGATGTGCGACCGCGTGGGCGTGATGCGCCATGGCGAACTGCTTGAAGTGGCCGAGACCGAAACCCTGTTCAGCGCGCCGCGGCACGAGTACACCCAGCACCTGCTGGGCCTGATGCCGCGGCTGCAAGTGATGTCCCGCGAGGGGCTGGAGGTGGAAACATGAACGAGCCCGACACGCTGCTGTTCACGGGGGGCGGCGTATTCGACGGCCGCGGCGCCTATACGGCCGGCCACGCGGTGCTGGTGGAAGCGGGGCGCATCGCCCGCGTGGCGCCGGCCGGCCAGTTCGAGGGCTATGCGGGCCGGCGGGTCGATACCGCCGGCATGACGCTGATGCCGGGCCTGGCCGACTGCCACGTGCACCTGGTGTTCACCGGCGGCGCCGATCCGCACGCGCAGATGGCCCGCCAGGGCCCGGCGCAGATCACGCTGACCGCGCTGGAAAACGCCCAGGCGGCGTTGCGCGGCGGCATTACCGCAGTGCGCGACTGCGGCGGCAAGGACTATCTGGAATTCGGCGTGCGCGACGCTATCGCCCGCGGCGTGTTCGCCGGCCCCACCATCAAGGCGGCCGGACGCATGATCTGCATGACGGGCGGCCACGGCAATCGCACCGGCCGCGTGGCCGACGGACGCGACGAAGTCGTCAAGGCGGTGCGCGAACAAGTGCACGCGGGCTGCGACCTGGTGAAGATCATGGCGACCGGCGGCGTCATGACCCCAGGTGTCAACCCCATGGACGCCCACTACAGCTTCGACGAGATGTGCGCCGGCGTGCACGAGGCCAAGCGCTTCAGCAAGAGCACCGCCAGCCATGCGCAGGGCACCGAGGGCATTCTGAACGCGGTGCGCGCCGGCATCGACTCGATCGAGCACGGCATCTTCATGGACCAGCAATGCCTGGACGAAATGCTGGAACGCCAGACTTATCTGGTGCCCACCATCGCCGCGCTGCGCAATATTCTGGACAACGCCGAGCGCGGCATTCCGGCATACGTGGTGGACAAGGCGCGCGCCGTCGAACAGCGCCATCGCGAGTCGTTCCAGATGTACTACCGCGCCGGCGGCCGCATCGCCATGGGCACCGATGCGGGCACGCCGTTCAACCGCCACGGCCGCAATGCCGAAGAGCTGGCCTATATGGTGGCATTCGGCATGACGCCCGCCGACGCGCTGGTGGCGGGCACCTCGCGCGCCCACGACCTGCTGGGCCTGCCCGACCGGGGCATCGTGGCCGAAGGCGCCCTGGCCGACCTGCTGCTGGTGCGCGGCAACCCCACGCAGGATATCGCCCAGGCCGCCGACGCGCAGCACCACGTCGCGGTGTTCAAGCAGGGCGCGCTGGTGGCCGGCGCGCTGCCGCCGGCCTAACGCATCTCGAAAGCTTCTTGATGCACGCGCAGGTCGGGCAGGCCGGCGCGGCGCAATTCGCGGCGCACCAGCGCGGCCAGGCCGGCGGGGCCGCAGAACCAGACCCCCTCGGCTTGCGCGGCGACGTCGGGCGCGGCCAATTGCGCGGCGTTCAAGACTTGTTCGCGCCGGCCGTCGTACACGGTGAGCGTGATGGACGGCAGGGTGCTGCACAAGGCGCGCAGCCGGGCAACGAAGGGATCGGCGCCGGCATCGCGCACGCAGTAGTGCAGGTGCGCCCGCGGCGCGGCATCCGGGTCGGCCTGCATGGCTTCGAGCCACGCCAGGAACGGCGTGACGCCGATCCCGCCCGCCACCCAGATCTGCATTGCGCCGGGCTTGCGGGGCGCCGGCCGGAAGCAGCCGTACGGCCCCTCGACGGTCACGCGCTGCCCGGGGCGGACCCGGGCGGCCAGGTCGCGGGTGTAGTCGCCCAGCTCTTTGATCTGGAACGTGATGCGGCGGTCTGGCCCCGGCGCACTGGCGATAGTGTAGGGATGGGCGCCTTCGGCGCGGTCCAGTGTCAGGAAAGCGAACTGGCCGGGGCGGTGGCCCGGCCATTCCGGGTCGAGCTCGCAGACCAGTTCCAGCACGCCTGGGAACTGGCCGCGCACAGCGGGCCGGTCCAGCGCGACCACCTTGCCGCCGACCTGGCGGCGCCGGCCGATGCCGCCGCGCAATGCGCGCCACGCCGCCCATATACCGCCGGCCATCAGCGGAACCAGCAGCGCGCCTGTCGCGCCCAGCCAGTGCAGGCGCGGCAGCAGCGCGGCGGAATGCAGCACCAGAACCACGTACAGAACCGGCATGGCGCGATGCAGCCAGCGCCACGCGTGGTAGGGGAAACGGCGCCATAACGTAACGACCAGCATGGCCAGCAACAGGTACAACGCCCATTCGCCCATGTCCTTGGCGTAATCGCGGGCATTTTCGAACCATGCCAGCGATTCCGGGCGCGGCGCGCGGCCGGCGACACCGATCGACGCTTTCAGCGGACCGCTCGCCAGCTTGGCCAGCCAGTGCGCCAGGCCGGCGCCTACGGCCAGGATGCCCGCCCATTTGTGCAGGCGATAAACCTTGTCCATGCCGCCCAGCGGGCGTTCGAGCAGGCCCGGACGCAGCGCCAGGATCATGACCAGGGACATCAGGCCCATGGACCAGATGCCGGTAAGGTACAGGCCCTGCTGGCGCAGCAGCCATGGCCAGTCGCCCTGCAAGGGCGCTTGCAGGGCAAGCACGTCCAGCCCCCAGGCCAGGGTGAGGGCGCCCAGGAACAAACCGATGACGGTACGGGTATGCATGATGAACTCGTGCAATGCCGGCCTTGTCCGGCACCCGCGTGCGGGCACAAGGCGCGGCAACCAGCGAAAAGGCGGCGCGCGGGCCGCCGGGATGCCTGGACGTCAGTCGTCCAGCTTGGTGCGCTCGATGGCGCCGTTGTGCGCGTTTACATAAAGCTTCACGCGGCGCGCCTGCGCATCGCGCGCCTTGACCTCGTAGCGGTCGCGCTCCAGTTCGATCTCGGTAATATCGCGGTAGCCCGCCGCTTCGAGCGAGTCATGGACCTGGCGGATCGACCATACCGAAGTCTGCGCGGCGCTGGCGGCCGGGACGGGCGCGGCGGCCGGAGCCTGGGTCTGTGCCTGGGCGGCCAGCGCGGCGGCGCCCAGGGCGGCGCCGGCGAGAAGAATGCGGAGAGTGCTCATGATGGATTCCTTTGCATTGCGGATGAAGATCGGGACGATCGGGACAGGTCTTGCATGACCATGGACGGCATTGTGGGCCGGCCGCCATGAACTCGATCTGAAGCGTCCGTTCACCTCGCATTCATGAACGCGGCGGTATAACCTGTACAGCATGATTTCCGCGCCGCCGCGCCGCCTCGCGCGCCATTCCCATGAGCCATTCCGTTTTCCGATCTACCCTGCCGCTGCGCTGCTGCGCCGCGATCCTCCTGTCGTGCGCGACGCTGCTCGGGCCGCCGGCGTCGGCCGACGAGCGCGACCATGACCGCGCGCGCGAGGCGCTGCAAGAAGGCAAGGTGCTGCCGCTGCGCAGCGTGCTCGATATCGTCGAGCGATCCTATCCGGGCCAGGTGGTCAAAGTGGAATTCGAAGAAGACGACGGCGAATACCTCTACGAAATCCGGCTGCTGCAAGACGGCGGCAACCTGCTCAAGCTGAAAATCGACGCGCGCGACGGCCGGGTGCTGGGCGTCAAGGGCAAGAACATGCGGTTCCAAGGCGGCCATTGATGCGCATCCTGCTGATCGAAGACGAACCCACGCTGTCCGCGCAACTGGATCGCGCCCTGCGCGATGCCGGATATACCGTGGATTGCGCCGCCGACGGCCAGACCGCGCACTACCTGGGCGACGTGGAAGCCTTCGACGCCGTGGTGCTGGACCTGGGCCTGCCGGTGCTCGACGGCCTGACCGTTCTGCGGCGCTGGCGCGCGGCGGGGCGCAACATGCCGGTGCTGATCCTGACCGCGCGCGACAGCTGGCACGAAAAGGTGGCCGGCATCGACGCCGGCGCCGATGACTATCTGGCCAAGCCGTTCCACATGGAAGAACTGCTGGCGCGCGTGCGCGCGCTGATCCGGCGCAACAGCGTGCACGCCAGCGCCCAATGGCGCTGCGGCCCTCTCATGCTCGACACCCGCCAGGCCAGGGTCACGCTGGACGGCACCGCCATCACCCTGACCAGCCACGAATTCAAGGTGCTGGCCATGCTGATGCAACATGCCGGCGAGGTCATCTCGCGCCAGCAACTGGTCGAGCATCTCTATGCCCAGGACTTCGACCGCGATTCCAATACCATCGACGTGTTCATCGGCCGGCTGCGCAAGAAGCTGCCGCCCAATACCATCGAAACCGTGCGCGGGCTGGGCTACCGGCTGGCGGGCGGCTCATGAGCGGCGCCCGGCCATCCGCCCGGCTGCGATGGGCCGGGTCGCTGCGCTGGCGCCTGTTGATCGGCACGCTGGCATGGATATCCCTGTCGGTGGCCGTCGCGGGCTGGGGATTGGCCAGCCTGTTTCGCCAGCACATCACGCAGCAATTGCACGCCGAACTCATGCTGCACCTGAACCAGCTGACGGCGGCGGTCAACATCGGGCCGGCCGGCGAAGTACAGGTGTTTCCGCCGCTCAGCGACCCCCGGCTCGGTCAGCCGCTGTCGGGCCTGTATTGGCAAATCGACCGCGTCGGCAACGGGGCCGGCGCGCAGGCCGGCATCGCGCGGTCCCGCTCGCTATGGGACCAGACCCTGCCCCCCGCCGTGGCCACCACCCAAGACGGCTACCTGATCGACGGCCCCGAAGGACGCAAGCTGTATGCCGTGGCGCGCCTGCTCACGCCGGCCGAGCCCGACGCGCCCCGGCTGCGGTTGGTGGTGGCCGCCGACCGCGGCGTGCTGGCCGAACCCATGGAACGCTTCAATCACATGCTGGCCATTTCGCTGGGCGCCCTGGCCGGCGGCCTGGTTCTGGCCGCGGTGATGCAGGTGGTGATCGGGCTGCGCCCCCTCGCGCGCCTGCGCCGGCAACTGGCCCAGCAGCCGCGCGGCGGCAGTGTGCGCATAGAAGGACGCTACCCCAGCGAAGTGCAGCCGCTGGTCGATGACTTCAACCGGATGCTGACGGTCAACGACGAAATCATCCAGCGCGCCCGCACCCAGGCGGGCAACCTGGCTCACGCGGTCAAGACGCCCCTGGCCATCCTGGCCAATGCCGCGGCCACCGAGCGCGGCCCGCTAGCGGAACTGATGCGCGAACAGGTCGAGGTGGCCCGCCGGCAGATCGATCACCATCTGGCCCGCGCCCGCGCGGCCGCCTCATCGGGCGCCGCCGACCTGCGCACGCCGCTGCACGAGCCGATGCAGGGCCTGGTGCGCGCCATGCGGCAGCTTTACGCCGACCGCCAGCTCGATATCGTGCTGGCCCCGCATCCCCCCGACCTCTGCTTTCGCGGCGAACAGCACGACTTCCAGGAAATGCTGGGCAACTTGCTGGACAACGCCTGCAAATGGGCGCAACGGCGGGTGCTGATCACCGCCGGGCAAGACGGGTCGCAACTGGCCATCCACGTCGACGACGACGGGGCCGGCATTGCCGACACCGAGCGCGAACGCATTTTCAAGCGCGGGGTACGCATGGACGAACAGCGGCCCGGTTCGGGCCTGGGCCTGGATATCGTTCGGGACCTGGCCTGCACCTATGGCGGCGACGTGCGGGCGCGCACCTCGCCTTTAGGGGGATTGCGCGTCACGCTGCTGCTGCCGGCCGCCTGACCCGCCTACCAGCGCCCCGAAGCCCCGCCGCCGCCGCTGCGGCCACCGCC
>WMBV01000034.1 GCA_017745595.1 Bordetella petrii | reverse complement strand
GCCCGCCCCAACGCCACAGGACGGGGGCAAGCACGCAACCTGCACCCCCGCCGACAGATCATCAACCACATTGAAAACAGACAGAAACACGCAAGCCAACCCGCGCCGTCACCCCCGCCCCCGCACTGCCACCACCTGCAACTTCAATTCCCCCAGCGCCTGGTACAGCGCGTCTCGGCTGGCTTCGGGCAGGTCGATGAACATGCTTTTCACCCAGTTTTCGTGCGCGCGCGCCATGCGGGAAAAAATGCGGCGCCCCTGCGGCGTGAGCTTCAGCACCGAACTGCGCCGGTCGGTTTCCATTTTGGTGCGCGTCACCAGCCCCTCTTTTTCGAGCTGGTCGGTGATGCCCGTGATATTGCCGTTGGTCACCATCATGCGGCGCGACAGCTCGCCCATTTTCATCCCCTTGGGTGCGCGCTGCAGCTGCGCCATCAGGTCGAAACGAGGCAGGGTGGTGTCGAATTCGGTGCGCAGGCGGCCGCGGATCTCGGATTCGATCAGATTGCAGCATGTCAGCATGCGCAGCCACAGCCGCAATGCATGGTGGTCGTCGGGCGCGGCGCGCGTTTCCAGGTCGGGAGCGTCGATCATGAGAGCGTCAGCAAGCGGGCTGGCCGCCGGCCAGGCCCATTTGTTCGAAAATGGCGCGCGTCAGCGGGCTGGCGGGATCGTTCAGGGTAAGCACGATGTCGTAATGATTGGTGCCGGGCATGGGCACATGGCGGGCCGGCAGGCCGCGGGCGCGCCAGGCGTCCAGGTAATCGTCGGTCTGGCGCTTGAACTCATCGGTTTCATTGGCGCCGTAACTGGCCAGCAAAGGGCAGGCCGCGCCGGGCGGCAGCAGCGCCGGGCTGTTGCGTTCGGCATCGGCCGGGCTCAGGCGCATCCAGGCATTGATGTGCGTATGCACCAGCGGCCGCAGATCGTACAGGCCCGACAGCGGCGCGGCGCCGGCGACCACGTCGGCCGGCACGCCGTAGGCGTCGTGCCAGCCGCCGGCCAGCAGCATGCCCACCAGGTGCCCGCCGGCCGAACTGCCGCACACATGGATGCGGGCCGGATCGCCGCCGTGGCGCGCGATATGCCGGTACACCCAGGCCAGGGCGCGGCGGTTCTGGTCGACGATATGGTCCAGCGTAACTGCGGGCGCCAGCGAGTAATTCACCGTTACCACCACCGCGCCCGCCCGCGTGAAAGCCGGCGCCATGCTGCAGGAATCGTCTTTCGACAACAGCCGCCAGTAGCCGCCATGGATGAACACGAACACCGGCGCGCCGGCGGCGGGCGGCGCCGCCTGGGGCGCCGCGGGGAAAATATCGAGCCGTTCGTCGGGGTGCGCGCCGAAAGGCACGTCGGCCGCGCAGGGCAGCGCGGCGCGCGCGGCCTGGCTTTGCGCGGCGTATTGCGCCAGAATCGGCTGAATGTCGGGCACCGTGGCGCGGGCGTTGTATTGCACGTCGAGCGCGGCGCGATCGTATTGGCGGTAAAGGGCGGGCATGGCGTGGCGCGGGGAAGGCCCCTGGTAAAAACCCTAGGCTTGTCTTGCCGAATACTTTAAACCTAAACTATGCGGCACGCCAGCCCTTGCCGCGTCGTCCGGGCGATGCCGGGCAGCCGATGGCAGAAGCATCCGAACTCGCAATATTCCATAAAAACATCCGCCGCGCGGCATGCGCAAGGAGCACCAAGATGCGTTTCCTGACTTCCCTGGTAGTGGCCGCCGCGCTGGCTCCCGCCCTGTCGTCGGCCGACCCGATCAAGGTCGGCATCGCCAATGATATCTCGGGTCCGTTCGCGGCGCTCGGCGCCGAGGCCCGCGACGGCTTCAACCTGGCCATCAAGCAGCTGGGCGGCCAGCTGGGCGGCCAGCCCGCCGAGTTCCTGCAGGCCGACATGGGCGGCAACCCCGATCAGGCGCGCCAGCTGGTCACCCGCTACATCCAGCGCGACAAAGTCGATTTCTTCACCGGCCCCATCGGCTCGAACGTGGCGCTGGCGGTAGGCCCGGCACTGTTCGCCGCCAAGGTGCCGTACCTGTCGAACAATCCCGGCCCCAGCCAGTATGCCGGCGAACGCTGCAACCGCTATTGGTTCGGCACTTCGTACCAGAACGACGCCTTCCATGAAGCGGCCGGCAAGGTCGCCGCCGACCGCGGCTTCAAGAAGGTGCTGATCATGGCGCCCGATTATCCAGCCGGCAAAGACGCCCTGACCGGCTTCAAGCGCGGCTACAAGGCCGACGTGGCCGAAGAGGTCTACACCAAGCTCGGCCAGATCGACTACGCCGCCGAACTGGCGCAGATCCGCGCCGCCAAGCCCGATGCCGTGTTCATCTTCCTGCCCGGCGGCATGGGCATCAACTTCGTCAAGCAATTCGTGTCCACCGGCCTGGCGCAAAGCGTCAAGCTCATCGGGCCGGGCTTTTCGGCCGACGAAGACGTGATCCAGGCGGTGGGCGAGCCCATGCTGGGCATGTACAACACCGCGCAGTGGGCGCACGATCTCGACGTGCCGCAGAACAAGCGGTTCGTGGAGGCCTTCCGCAAGGAATACAACGGCCGCTATCCGTCGGTATACGCCGCCCAGGCCTACGACGTGATCATGGCCATGGACGCGGCCGTGAAGCAGGCCGGCGGCAAGGTGTCCGACCGCGATGCCATCGTGCAGGCGCTGGCCAAGGCCGACTTCCCCTCGGTGCGCGGCAAGTTCACTTACGGCAAGAACCACTATCCCATCCAGGCCTACTACCTGCGCGTCATCGAAAAAGACGGCGACGGCCGCATCACCAACAAGCTGGTGGGCAAGGTGTTCGACAACTATCAAGACGTGTACGTGGGGCAGTGCAAGCTGTAGCCATGTCGCCGCCCGCGGAGCCCGCGCCGCCCCGGCGCGCCCGCGGCGAGTGGTCTTCGCGTGTATTTCTTCGAGTGTGAATATAGGCCCTAGATGACGCTGGTCGTCGAGCAATTGTTGAACGGTCTGCAGTTCGGACTGATGCTGTTCCTGATCGCCGCCGGGCTGACCCTGGTGTTCGGCATCATGGACATCATGAACCTGGCGCACGGTTCGCTGTACATGGCGGGCGCCTATGTCGCGGCCGAAACCATGCAGCGCACCGGCTCGTTCACCGCGGCGCTGCTGGTGGCCGCGCTGGCGACCGGGCTGGTGGGGGTGGCGCTGGAACTGGTGCTGGTGCGCCGGCTGGCGGTGCGCGACCACCTGGCGCAAGTGCTGGGCACCTACGCGATCATCCTGATCGCCAACGATCTGGTCAAGATGATCTGGGGGCCGGCACCGGTCATGCTGAACCTGCCGGCATCGCTGTCCGGACCGGTGCGCCTGCTGCCCGACCTGATGTACCCCGCCTATCGCCTGATGATCATTGCCTGCGGCCTGGCGGCCGCGGTGGGCCTGTACTGGTTCGTGACGCGCACGCGGGCCGGCGTGCTGGTGCGCGCCGGCGCGTCGAACCGGCAGATGGCCACGCTGATGGGCGTGCGCGTGCCGCTGCTGTTCCTGGGCGTGTTCACGCTGGGCGCCATGCTGGCGGCGCTGGCCGGCGCGCTGCTGGGGCCGATCACCGCCGTGCAGGTCGGCATGGGCGAAGAAATCCTGATCCTGGTGCTCGTGTGCATCGTCATCGGCGGCATCGGCTCGATACGCGGGGCGTTCGTGGGCGCCTTGCTGGTGGGCATGGTCGACACCGCCGGCCGCGCCTTCCTGCCCATGCTGCTGCGCGAGGTGCTGCCGCCGGCCATGGCGTCCAGCCTGGCCGCGACCCTGGCGGCCATTTCCATTTACCTGCTCATGGCCGGCGTGCTGGTGTTCCGCCCGGCCGGGCTGTTTCCGGCGCGTGGTTGAACGATGCACAGATCCACCTACTGGACCCTGGGCCTGCTGCTGGCATTGGCGCTGTTTCCGTACGCCGCATCGGCCCTGGGCCTGGATTTCTACGTATCGGTCGTGCGCCGCATGCTGATCTACGCCCTGGCCGCCACCAGCCTGAACCTGATCCTGGGCTATGGCGGCATGGTGGCGCTGGGGCACGCCGCGTTTTTCGGCGCCGGCGCCTACGTGGTGGGCATCCTGGACGCGGCCGGCGTCCACGCCGCGCTGCTGGCCTGGCCGGCGGCCGCCGCCGTGGCCGCGCTGCTGGCGCTGTTGATCGGCGCCGTGTCGCTGCGTACGCGCGGCGTGTACTTCATCATGATTACCCTGGCTTTCGCACAGATGGTGTACTACCTGTTCATCTCGCTGCGGCAGTACGGCGGCGAAGACGGCCTGAACCTGTCCGGGTATTCGCTGCTGCCGGGGCTGGACCTGGCCGACAGCACGCAGTTCTATTACCTGGTGCTGGCCCTGTTCGCGGTGCTGATGTGGGCCTTCGGGCGGCTGGTCGATTCGCGCTTCGGCGCCGCGCTGCAGGGCATACGCGAAAACGAAGCGCGCATGGAAGCGCTGGGCTACCCCGTGTACCGGCTGAAGCTGGCCGCCTTCGTGCTCAGCGGCGCGGCCGCCGGGCTGGCGGGCGCGCTGCTGGCCAACCATAATCTGTTCATCTCGCCCAGCCTGATGCACTGGACGCAATCGGCCAACCTGCTGGTCATGGTGCTGGTGGGCGGCATCGGGCTGCGGTACGGCGGGGTGGTGGGCGCGGCCCTGATGCTGACACTGGAAGAGGTGCTGCGCATGTGGACCGAATACTGGCACTTGCCGCTGGGCGTGCTGTTGCTGTGCGTCGTGTTCGGCGCGCCGCGCGGCGTGGCGGGCCTGGCGGGCCCCTGGTTCGCCGGCGCCGCGCGCGGAGAACGGCCATGACGGCGGGCGCCCATTCCGCCGCCGGCACGCCGGCGCTGCAGGCCACCGGGCTGGTGCGGCGCTTCGGGGCGCTGCTGGCCACCGACCACGTATCGTTGACCCTGGCGCCGGGCGAAATCCATGCGCTGATCGGCCCCAACGGCGCGGGCAAGTCCACCCTGATCCACCTGTTGTCGGGCACCCTGGGCGCCGACGAGGGCCGGCTGGCGCTGGGCGGCACCGACATCACCCGCCTGAACGCGCACCAGCGCGTGGCGGCGGGGCTGTCGCGCTCGTATCAGGTCACCAACATTTTCAAATCGTTCAGCGTGCGCGACAACCTGCTGCTGGCCGCCCAGGCGCATGCCGGCAGCAGCTTCCGGCTGTGGAAGCCCCGCGCGGCCGACACCGCGCTGCACGACGCGGCGCATGCGCTGGCGCGCCAGTGCGCCATCGATGCCGGCCTGCTCGACCACCCGGCGGGCACGCTGCCGCACGGCGAACAGCGCAAGCTGGAATTCGCCCTGGCCCTGGCCGCGCGGCCAGGCGTGCTGCTGCTGGACGAACCCATGGCCGGCATGGGGCCGGACGAAACCCTGCGCCTGACCGACCTGATCGAATCGCTGCGCGGCCAGGCCGCCATGCTGCTGGTCGAGCACGACATGCAGGCTGTGTTCCGCCTGGCCGACCGCATCTCGGTGCTGGTGTACGGGCGCATCATCGCCACCGGCACGCCGGCCGAGATCCGCGCCCATCCGGCCGTGCGGCAGGCCTACCTGGGCGAAGACGACGCGGCCATTCCGGAGCGCGCACCATGTTGAGCATGCAGGCCGTGCAAAGCGGATATGGCGCCAGCCAGGTGCTGTTCGGCGTGGACCTGGATGTCGGCGCCGGCCAGGTGGTGACGCTGCTGGGCCGCAATGGCATGGGCAAGAGCACGCTGCTGCGCACGCTGTTCGGCCAGCTGCCGCTGCGCGGCGGCACCATCCGCTTCGCCGGGCACGATATCGGCGGCTGGGCGCCCGACCGCATCGCCCGCGCCGGGCTGGCCATCGTGCCCGAAGGGCGGCAATGCTTTCCCAACCTGACCGTGCGCGAGCACCTGAGCGCCTTTACCGCCGCGCGCAATCCGGACATCGCCCAGCCCTGGACGGTAGAACGGGTGCTGCAGCTGTTTCCGCGCCTGGGCGAGCGCGCCCGCAACATGGGCAACCAGCTGTCGGGCGGCGAGCAGCAGATGCTGGCCATCGGCCGCGCGCTGGTCACCAACCCGCGCCTGCTGGTGCTGGACGAGGCCACCGAAGGGCTGGCGCCGCTGGTGCGCGAAGAAATCTGGTCGTGCCTGGCCACCTTGCGCGCGGCCGGGCAGACCATCCTGGTCATCGACAAATACGTCGAGCGCTTGCTGTCGCTGGCCGATCGCCACGTCATCCTGGAACGCGGCAAGGTGGTATGGACGGGCGATTCGGCCGCGCTGGACGGCGACCGCGGCCTGTGGGAACGCTACCTGGGCGTATAGTCGGCGGTGCCGCGGTGCGGTGGCGGGGGCACCGGCATGCCATTTGCGTGCCCATGCCGGCCGCCTCGATACGGAGCCCTTCATGCCCATGACTCATACCTATGTGCCGGAAACCCTGAAGCGCGATGAGGTCGATCGCTGCCCGGGCGCGCTGGTGCTGGAATTCGGCACCAATTGGTGCGGCTTTTGCCAGGCCGCGCAGCCGCTCATCGAGCAGGCCTTCGCCGCCCATCCGCAGATAGAACACGTGAAGGTCGAAGACGGCAGCGGCCGCCCGCTGGGCCGCTCGTTCCGCGTCAAACTGTGGCCGTCGCTGATCTTCCTGCGCGACGGCCACGAAGTGGCCCGCCTGGTGCAGCCCGACAGCGCGCAAGACATCGCCGACGCGCTGAAGCAGATCGCCTGAGCGGCAGTCGATCCAGCAGGTCCAGCAGGTGTCTGACTCCCGCGCAGCGGGTGTCAGACACCGAAGCATGGCCAGACCCTGCCGACTGCATAGGTGTCTGACACCCGCTGCGCGGGAGTCAGACACCTTGCTATCACACCCTGCGGGAGTCAGACACCTGGCATCACCGTCTCTCGGTATAAACCCGCATTTCTTGCGCGGCCCATGCTTGAGGTATATAGTTGAAACCTAAACTAATTGGAGCGGGCGGAACCCATCGGCCCGCTCCGGTTTCACGGAGCCTGTCGCGCAATGAAAATCGTCTGCCTGGGCGGTGGCCCCGCCGGCCTGTACTTCGGCCTGCTGATGAAGCTGCGGGACCCCGCCAACGAAGTCACCGTCATCGAGCGCAACCGGCCGTACGACACTTTCGGCTGGGGGGTGGTGTTTTCGGACGCCACCATGGAAAACCTGCGCCAGGCCGACCCGGTATCGGCCCAGACCATCGGCGACGCCTTCAATCACTGGGACGACATCGACATCCATTTCAAGGGCCGCAGCGTACGCACCCATGGCCATGGCTTCATCGGCATCGGCCGCAAGAAACTGCTGAACATCCTGCAGGCGCGCTGCGAAGAAGTGGGCGTGAAGCTGGTGTTCGAAACCTTCGTGCAAGACGACCAGGCCGTGGCGCTGCAGTACGACGCCGACCTGGTCATCGCGTCCGACGGCATCAACAGCCAGGCGCGCACCCGCTATGCCGACACCTTCAAGCCAGACATCGACACGCGGCGCTGCCGCTTCGTCTGGCTGGGCACCACCAAGGTGTTCGATGCCTTCACCTTCGCTTTCGTGCAGACCGAACACGGCTGGTTCCAGGCCCACGCCTACCGCTTCCAGGACGGCCTGTCGACCTTCATCGTCGAAACGCCCGAAGAAACCTGGCAGGCCGCCGGCATCGGCGACCTGAGCCAGGAAGAGGGCATCGCCTATTGCGAAAAACTGTTCGCGCCCTGGCTGGACGGCCACAAGCTCATCAGCAACGCCTCGCACCTGCGCGGCGCCGCCATCTGGATCCGCTTCCCGCGCGTCATCTGCGACACCTGGGTGCACTGGAACACGCTGGACACGCCGCGCGGCCCGCGCCGCGTGCCGGTGGTGCTGATGGGCGATGCGGCGCACACCGCGCATTTTTCGGTGGGCTCGGGCACCAAGCTGGCGCTGGAAGACGCCATCGAACTGGCGCGCTGCCTGGGCGGCGCCGAGGGCGGACTGGAACCGGGCCTGCGGCATTATCAAGACGTGCGCAGCGTCGAGGTCCTGAAAATCCAGAACGCCGCGCGCAACTCCACCGAATGGTTCGAGAACGTGCAGCGCTATGCCGGGCTCGATCCGGAACAGTTCGCCTATTCGCTGCTGACCCGTTCGCAGCGCATTTCGCACGAAAACCTGCGCGTGCGCGACCCGGCCTGGCTGGAAGGCTACGAGCGCTGGCTGGCCGGGCGTTCGGGCGAGCCCGGGGCCGCCGGCACCCGCCCGCCGCTGCCCATGCTGACCCCCTACCGCTTGCGCGGCGTCGAGCTGAAGAACCGCATCGTGGTGTCGCCGATGGCCATGTATTCGTGCGCGGACGGGGTGCCGGGCGAATTCCACCTGGTGCACCTGGGCTCGCGCGCCCTGGGCGGCGCCGGCCTGGTCATGGTCGAAATGACCTGCGTTTCGCCCGACGCGCGCATTACCCCGGGCTGCCCGGGCTTGTGGAACGACGAGCAGGCGCGGGCCTTCGCGCGCATCGTCGATTTCGTGCACGCGCATAGCGACGCGCGCATCGGCATGCAGCTCGGGCATGCGGGCCGCAAGGGCTCCACCCAGCTGGGCTGGCAGCAAATGGACCACCCGCTGGCCGAGGGCAACTGGCCGCTGCTGTCGGCTTCGGCCTTGCCCTATCTGCCCGGTATTTCCCAGACGCCGCGCGCCATGGACCGCGCCGACATGGACCGCGTGCGCGACGACTTCGCGGCCGCGGCCCGGCGCGCGGCGCAGGCCGGCTTCGATTGGCTGGAACTGCACTGCGCCCACGGCTATCTGCTGTCCAGCTTCATCTCGCCGCTGACGAACCGGCGCGACGACGACTATGGCGGCAGCCTGGAAAACCGCCTGCGCTATCCGCTGGAAGTGTTCCGCGCGGTGCGCGAGGCCTGGCCGCAAGACCGGCCCATGTCGGTGCGCATCTCGGCGCACGACTGGGTCGAGGGCGGTATCACGGCCGACGACGCGGTCGAAATCGCGCGCCATTTCAAGGCCGCGGGCGCCGACATGATCGACTGCTCGTCGGGGCAGGTCAGCCCCGAGCAGCGTCCGGTGTATGGCCGCATGTACCAGACGCCCTTTGCCGACCGGGTGCGCAACGAGGCCGGCATCGCCACCATCGCGGTGGGCGCCATTTTCGAGGCCGACCACGCCAACGGCATCATCGCCTCGGGCCGCGCCGACCTGTGCGCGCTGGCGCGCCCGCACCTGGCCGATGCCTCATGGACGCTGCGCGAAGCGGCCCGCGTGGGGTATTGCGACACGGCCTGGCCGCCGCAATACGCGGCGGGCAAGCGGCAGCTGGAAACCAACTTCGAACGCGCCGCCACGCTGGCGCAACAGGACGCCAAATGAACGCTTCCGCACGCGGCCTGGAAGGCCGCCATGCCCTGGTCACGGGCGGGGCCCGCGGCATCGGGCTGGCCTGCGCGCAGGCCCTGCAGCAGCGCGGCGCCACCCTGACCCTGCTGGGGCGCGACCGCGCCGCGCTGGACGCGGCCGTGGCGTCGCTTGGCCGGCAGGGGGCGGTGCGCGCCGTGGCGGCCGACATCGCCGACGAGGCCTCGGTGCGCGCCGCGTTCGAGCAGGCCGCGCAAGACGCCGGCGCCATCGACATCCTGGTCAACAATGCCGGCCAGGCGACCAGCCAGCGCTTCGAGCGCACCGACGCGGCGCAGTGGCAGGCGATGCTGGCCGTCAACCTTACCGGCACTTTCCATTGCATCCAGGCCGCGCTGCCGGGCATGCTGGCGGCCGGCTGGGGGCGCGTCATCAATGTGGCCAGCACCGCCGGGCTGATCGGCTATCCGTATGTCAGCGCCTACTGCGCGGCCAAGCACGGCGTGGTGGGCCTGACCCGGGCGCTGGCGCTGGAAGTGGCGCGCAAGGGCGTCACCGTCAACGCGGTCTGCCCCGGCTTTACCGAGACCGATATCGTGCGCGACGCCGTCGACAACATCGTGCGGAAAACCGGCCGCACGGCCGGGCAGGCGCGCGCCGAACTGGCCGCGCGCAATCCGCAAGGCCGGCTGGTGCAGCCCGGCGAAGTGGCCGAGGCCGTCGCCTGGCTGGCCTTGCCGGCCTGCGCATCCATCAACGGCCAGGCCATCGCCATCGATGGCGGCGAAGTCATGCCCGGCTAGGGCTTTTCCGTATTCCCAGGCCCCAGGCCACCCAGGAGACCCCATGAACAGCGTTGCACCCGAGCACACCATGAAGCACCACCGGCGCCCTTACACCGATTACGCCGCCCGCACTTTCCTGTGGCAAGTGTCGGCCGACGGCAAGGTGGCCACCATTACGCTGAACCGGCCCGAACGCAAGAATCCGCTGACCTTCGATTCGTACGCCGAACTGCGCGACCTGTTCCGCGGCCTGGTGTATGCCACCGACATCAAGACCGTGGTCATTACCGGCGCGGGCGGCAATTTCTGCTCGGGCGGCGACGTGCATGAGATCATCGGCCCGCTCACGCGCATGAGCATGCCCGAATTGCTGGACTTCACGCGCATGACGGGCGACCTGGTCAAGGCCATGCGCGCCTGCCCGCAGCCCATCGTGGCCGCGGTCGATGGCGTGTGCGCCGGCGCCGGGGCCATGATGGCGCTGGCCTCCGACCTCAGGCTGGGCACCCCGGCCGCGCGCACTGCCTTCCTGTTCACCCGGGTGGGCCTGGCCGGCGCCGACATGGGGGCCTGCACCCTGCTGCCGCGCGTGATCGGGCAGGGCCGGGCGTCGGAGTTGCTGTATACGGGCCGCGCCATGAGCGCCGATGAGGGCGCGCAATGGGGGTTCTTCAACAGCCTGCACCAGGGCGCCGGGCTGCTGGAAGCGGCCCAGTCGCTGGCGGCGCAATTGGCGGCCGGCCCCACCTTCGCGCATGGCATCACCAAGAAGCTGCTGCACCAGGAATGGAACATGGGCGTCGACGAGGCCATCGAGGCCGAGGCCGAAGCGCAGGCCATCTGCATGCAGACGCGCGATTTCCGGCGCGCCTACGAGGCCTTCGTGGCCAAGCGCAAACCGGTATTCGAAGGAGATTGACCATGAGACCCACCCCCCAAGCGCTGCGCGCGGCGAGACACTGACATGGCAGACACTACATGGCTGGACTGGCCGTTTTTCGATGAACACCATCGGGCCCTGGCGGGCGAGCTCGAGGCCTGGTGCGTGGACGCGCTGGCCGACATCGACCATCACGACACCGACGCGGCCTGCCGCAAGCTGGTGGCGGCGCTGGGCCAGGCCGGCTGGCTGCGCTATTGCGTGCCCGCCGGCCCCGATGGCGCCTGGGGCGGGGCGCTGCCGCAGATCGACTCGCGCATGGTCTGCATCTTGCGCGAGACCCTGGCGCGCCACGACGGGCTGGCCGATTTCGCGCTGGCCATGCAGGGCCTGGGCAGCGGGGCCATTGCGCTGATGGGCTCCGAGGCGCTGCGCCGGCAATACCTGCCGCGCGTGGCCAGCGGCCAGGCCATCGCCGCTTTCGCGCTGTCCGAACCCGACGCGGGGTCCGATGTCGCGGCCCTGGCGTGCAGCGCGCGCGCCGACGGCGACCACTACGTGCTCGACGGCGCCAAGACCTGGATCTCGAACGGCGGCATCGCCGATTTCTACTGCGTATTCGCCCGCACCGGCGAAGCGCCGGGCGCGCGCGGCATCAGCGCGTTCGTGGTCGAGGCCGGCACGCCGGGCTTCGACATCGCCGAACGCATCGAGGTGATGGCGCCGCACCCGCTGGCCACGCTGTCGTTCGACGGTTGCCGCGTTCCCGCCAGCCACCGGCTGGGCGAACCGGGGCAGGGGTTCAAGCTGGCCATGATGACGCTGGATATCTTCCGGGCATCGGTGGCGGCGGCGGCCCTGGGTTTTGCCCGGCGCGCGCTGGACGAGGCCGTGACGCGCGCCCGCGGGCGCCGCATGTTCGGCCAGGCCCTGGCCGACCTGCAGCTGACCCAGGCGGCGCTGGGCGATATGGCCACCGCCATCGACGCGGCCGCGCTGCTGACCTACCGCGCCGCCTGGCTGCGCGACGTGCGCGGCGTGCGCACCACGCGCGAGGCGGCCATGGCCAAGATGGCCGCCACGGAATCGGCGCAGTCGGTCATCGACCGGGCCCTGCAGATGTTCGGCGGCGCGGGCGTCGTGGCGGGCATGCCCGTGGAAAAACTTTATCGCGAGATCCGCGCGCTGCGCATTTACGAAGGCGCTACCGAAGTCCAGAAATTGATCATTGCCCGAGAGCTGTTGAAAGACTAGTGCCGTGTCCGCCAGACAGCCGCTTATCGCATTGCCAAGGGAAAATTCATGGAACGCTCCGCCCACCTGGATACTTACGCCCGGGACCACCTGCCGCCCGCCGACGAATGGCCCGAGTTCCTGCTCGACAGTCCCGACGTCGCCTACCCCGCGCGCGTGAATTGCGCGGTAGAGCTGGTCGACGCCATGGTGGCGCGCGGCCACGGCCCGCGCCCGGCGCTGCGCTGGCGCCGCGACGGTGCGCCTGCCACGATGTCCTACGCCGAATTGCAGGCCCTGACCAACCGCATCGCGCGCGTGCTGGTCGAAGACATGCGGCTGGTGCCCGGCAACCGGATCGTGCTGCGCGGCCCCAACAACCCCATGATGGCGGCCGCCTGGCTGGCCGCCATCAAGGCGGGGCTGGTGACCGTGCCCACCATGCCGCTGCTGCGCGCCAAGGAACTGAAGCAGATCATCGACAAGGCCCAGGTGTCGGCCATGCTGTGCGATGCGCAGCTGCGCGCCGAGGCTCAAACCTGCATGCAGGCCGGCCACGAGTACTACTGCGAAGGGCTGCGCCAGGTCATGCTGTTCAACGACCCGGCGCCCGACGCGCTGGACGCGCGCGCGGCCGCCAAGCCCGACGATTTCGCCGCGTGCGATACGGCGGTCGACGACGTCTGCCTGATCGCCTTCACCAGCGGCACCACCGGCATGCCCAAGGGCTGCATGCATTTCCACCGCGATGTGCTGGCCATGTGCGACCTGTTTCCGCGCCATGTCATCAAGCCCGGCCCCGACGATATTTTTTGCGGCACGCCGCCGCTGGCCTTCACGTTCGGCCTGGGCGGGCTATTGTGTTTTCCGCTGCGGGTGGGCGCCAGCACCGTGCTGGCCGAGAAGCTCACGCCCGACGGGCTGCTGGAACTGATCCAGGATTTTCGCGCCACCATCGTGTTCACGGCGCCCACTTTTTACCGGCAGATGGCGGCGCTTGCCGGCAAGTACGACATCGCGTCGCTGCGCAAAAGCGTGTCGGCGGGCGAGGCCCTGCCCGACGCCACGCGCCAGTTGTGGAAGCAGGCCACCGGCATCGAGATGATCGACGGCATCGGCGGCACCGAAATGATCCACGTGTTCGTGTCCAGCCCGCCCGAGCAGGTGCGCCCCGGTGCCATCGGCAAGGTGGTGCCCGGCTATGTGGCCTGCGTGGTCGACGAAAACATGCGCCCCGTGCCCCACGGCACGGCGGGCCGGCTGGCGCTGAAGGGCCCCACCGGCTGCCGCTACCTGGCCGACGAGCGCCAGCGCCGTTTCGTGCAGCAGGGCTGGAACCTGCCGGGCGACACCTTCGTGCAGGATGCCGACGGGTATTTTTTCTACCAGGCGCGCAATGACGACATGATCGTGTCGGCGGGCTATAACATCGCCGGCCCCGAGGTCGAAGACGCCTTGCTGCGCCACGAGGCCGTGGCCGAATGCGGCGTGGTGGGGGCGCCCGACGACGAGCGCGGCCAATTGGTGAAGGCGTTCGTGGTGCTCAAGCCGGGCTACACGGCCGGCCCGGAACTGGCGGCGGCGCTGCAGGCCTATGTAAAGGCCAGCATCGCCCCGTATAAGTATCCGCGCGCCATCGTGTTCCTGGATGCCCTGCCGCGCACCGAGACCGGCAAGCTGCAGCGCTTCGCGCTGCGCAAGCTGGCTTAAGGAAACATTCATGGCCACACCCTTCGTCAGCGAGGTCGAGGTGCGCTTCCGGCACTGCGATCCGGCCGGCATCGTGTTCTACCCGCGCTATTTCGAGATGATCAACGATTTTGTCGAAGAGTGGTTCGACAAGGGCATGGGCCTGCCGTTTCACGCCCTGCACGTCGAGCGCCAGATCGGCACGCCGCTGGCATCGGTGCAGTGCGATTTCACCGCGCCCAGCCGCTGGCACGAAAAGCTGCGCCAGGAACTCGCCGTGCGGCGCATCGGCGGCGCGTCGTTCGCCGCCGACGTGCAGTTCATGGGCCCGGACGGCGGTACCCGCCTGAAGGCGGCATTGACGATTGTGACGGTGGACCTGCGCACGTTGCGCTCGACCGCCATTCCCGATGATCTGCGCCAGCGCATGCAGGCGTTTTTAATGACAGGATGATTCCATGAAGATTCTGCAACCGCCGGACTGGATGCCGCCGCGGGGATATTCGAACGGTGTGATGACGCAGGTCGCGGTGGGCGACCGGCTGGTGTTCGTGGGCGGGCAGGTCGGCTGGGACGGCCAGCAGCAATTCCAGACCGACGATTTCGCCGGCCAGGTGCGGCAGACCCTGGAAAACATCGTGGCCATCCTGGCCGAAGGCGGCGGCCGGCCCGAGCACATTGTGCGCATGACCTGGTACGTGACCGACAAGCAAGAGTATGTGGCCGCGTATCCCGAGATCGGCAAGCACTACCGCGAAGTCATCGGCCGCCACTTCCCGCCCATGACGGCGTTCCAGGTGGCCGGCCTGATCGAGGACCGCGCCAAGGTCGAAATCGAGGTCACCGCCGTCATTCCGGGCTAGGCACGGTCAAGTATGGTCAGGTGTCTGACTCCCGTAGGGTGTCAGACACCGAAGCGGGCAGGGCGCCGCTTATACAGCGGTGTCAGGCACCTGCGGAGCCTGACACCTGACCACGGGAGTCAGACACCTGGCAGCTCCCCGTCAGCCCTTCATTTCCGCGAACACCGCCTCGGCCGCGTCCAGGGTGGCGTCGATGACGGCGTCGTCGTGGGTGGCCGACACGAAGCCGGCTTCGAACGCCGAGGGCGCGAAATGCACGCCGCGGTCCAGCATGGCGTGGAAGAAGCGTTTGAAGGTGCCGGTGTCGCCGGCCGAGACCTCGGCGAACGAGGCGGGCACCGTGTCGCGGAAATAAATGCCGAACATGCCGCCGATGGCGTCGGCCGCGAACGGGATGCCGGCGGCGTGGGCGCGCTGGCGCAGCCCGTCGGTCAGGCGCTGGGTCTGGCGGGCCAGTTGCTCGTAGAAGCCGGGCTGCGCGATCAGGCGCAGCGTGGCCAGCCCCGCGGCCACCGCCACCGGGTTGCCCGACAGCGTGCCGGCCTGGTACACGCCGCCCAGCGGCGCCAGGTGCGCCATCAGGTCGGCCCGGCCGCCCAGCGCGCCCACCGGCATGCCGCCGCCGATGACTTTGGCCAGGGTGGTCAGGTCGGGCTTGATGCCCGACAGGCCCTGCACGCCCTGCGGGCCGACGCGAAAGCCGGTCATGACTTCGTCGAAAATCAGCACCGCGCCGTGCTGCGTGCAGACGTCGCGCAAGCCTTGCAGGAAGCCGTCCACCGGCTTGATCAGGTTCATGTTGCCGGCCACCGGCTCGACGATCACGCAGGCGATGTCGGTGCCATGCTGCGCGAAGGCGGCCTGCACCGCGTCCAGGTTGTTGTATTCCAGCGTGAGCGTATGCGCCACGAACTCGGGCGGCACGCCGGCCGAGCTGGGATTGCCGAGGGTCAGCAGGCCCGAGCCGGCCTTGACCAGCAGGCTGTCGGAATGCCCGTGATAGCAGCCTTCGAACTTGACGATCTTGGCGCGGCCGGTGGCGCCGCGCGCCAGGCGGATGGCCGTCATGGTGGCCTCGGTGCCCGAACTGACCAGCCGCACCTGTTCCAGCGAGGGCAGGCGCTCGATCAGGACTTCGGCCAGTTCGATTTCGGCCTGGGTGGGCGCGCCGAACGACAGGCCGTCGAGCGCGGCCTCGCGCACCGCCTGCACCACGTCGGGGTGGGCGTGGCCCAGGATGGCCGGGCCCCACGAGCCGACGTAGTCGATGTAGCGGGTATCTTCTTCGTCCCACACATAGGGGCCTTGCGCGCGCTTGATGAAGCGCGGCGTGCCGCCTACCGAGCGGAAGGCGCGCACGGGCGAATTGACGCCGCCGGGAATGCTGCGGCAGGCACGATCGAACAGTTGGGCGTTGCTGGACATGGTGTAACGGCTAAGAGTCAGTGGAAGCGATAAAGGGCGCCGAGCAGGCCGCGGCGGCCTGCCGGATGTCGGGCGCTTCGAACAGCCCGGTAATGACGGCGATGCTGTCGGCGCCGGCCTGGGCCACCTGGGGCGCATTGGCGGGGGTGATGCCGCCGATGGCCACCACGGCGGGCCGCGGCGCGGCGCGGCCGGCGGCGAGTTCGCGCGCCTGCCCCAGCAGCGCCAGGGGCGCGCGCACCGCCTGCGGCTTGGTCGAAGAGGAAAATACCGCGCCGAAGGCGATGTAGTCGGCGCCGGCATCGAGCAGCTGGCGCGCGCGGGTCAGGTCATCGTAGCAAGAGGCGCCCAGGATCAGGCCGGGGCCGGCCTGCGCGCGCGCCTGCGCCAGGTCGCCGTCGTCGCGGCCCAGGTGGGCGCCGTCGGCGCCGACTTCCAGCGCCAGCTGCCAGTGATCGTTGACCAGGAACACCACGCCCAGTTCGCGGCACAGCGGCGCCAGCGCGCGGGCCTGGGCGACGCGCTGCGGCACGGTGGCGAGCTTGCGGCGCAGTTGCAGGGCGGTCATGCCGCCCGCGGCCGCCTGGCGGACGGCGTCCATCAGGCGGTCGGTGTCGTCCCATTCGGGGGTGACGCCATACAGGCCGGCCGGAAAACGCGGCGAGCTCATGGCGTACCTAGGCGGTTGGGAATGCGGCGGCCCATGCCGGCCAGGAAGGCGGCGCCCACGGTTTCGTCGGCGTGGCGCAGCGCCTGCTCGACGGCCTTGGGCATGTCGAGCCCCTGGGCCAGCATGGCGGCCGCGGCGGTGGCGGCGACTCCGCCGGTGTCGGCGTTGCGCTCGGGCGGCGCCTGCCAGGGCCAGGTGACCGTCTGCCCGCCCGGGCCCAGCAGCACGTTGGCGTGGTGCCCGGGCCGCACCGGCGACCCCAGCACCAGCACCCATTGCGCGCCGCCCGCCACCATGGCGTGCATGGGGCTGGGGGCGTCGCCGATGTCGATGTCGCCGTCGGCATGCCACTGCGCCAGCCGCAGGTGTTCGACCACCACCAGGTCGGTCTGGGGCAGCACCAGCTCCAGCGTGGCGGCCAGCAGGTCGTCGGCGTCGTCCTGCGAGGCCGCGTCGTGCGCCGGCAGGCCGCGCTGGCCCAGGTGCAGCACCAGCGGTACCTGGCTGTAGTCGGCCGCGACCTGGGCGGCCACGCTGGCCGCTTCGGCGCTGTACAGCCCGCCCACCTTGATGGCCTGCACCGGCATGTCTTCGAGCAGGCAGCGGGCCTGGTCGTCGAGCAGCTCGGGGGTAACGGGATGGATTTCTTCGATGCCGGCGGTATCCTGCACGGTCAGGGCGGTGGCCGCGGCCAGGCCATGGCACCCCAGGCGCGCGCAAGTAACGGCGTCGGCGGGCAGGCCGTCGGCGCCAGACGGGTCGACGGGCCCGAAAATCAGGATAAGAGGGGGAGTCACAAGGGCCACAAGCTGCGGAATAAGGGGGAAGGCCCGGATTGCGCGGCGGCAAATCGGGCAACCCCTATTGGGTTTCGGTAAGATTGCCCCATTCTAATGGATGCGCCCTGCGCGTTGCCCGCCTCCGGGGGCGGGCGCCAGTTGATGTAACAGAGAAAAGAGAATATATGCGTACTTGGATGTGCCTGATCTGCGGTTGGGTTTACGATGAAGAGGCTGGCTTGCCCGATGAAGGCATCGCGCCCGGCACCCGCTGGGAAGACGTGCCGCCCAACTGGGTGTGTCCCGAATGTGGTGCCCGCAAGGAAGACTTCGAATTAATGGAAATCTGACCGCGCGGGTGTCCCGGCCGTCCGCGGCCCGGCCGCCCGTCCGCGTACAGCGCCCAGGGGTTGCCATGACCGACGAAAATCACGACACGCCCGCCGACGACGACGCCACCGACGCGCCGGCCACCGATTTTTCCAATCAGTTCCTGATTGCCATGCCCCAGATGGTCGAGGGCAGCCTGGCCGGGTCCGTCATCTACGTCTGCGAACACACCGTGCGCGGCGCCTTGGGGCTGGTCATCAACCGGCCCACCGACCTGACCCTGGCCAGCCTGTTCGAGCGTATCGACCTCAAGCTCGAGATCCGGCCCGTGAAAGACTCGCCCGTGTTTTTCGGCGGGCCGGTGCAAACCGACCGGGGCTTCGTGCTGCACGCGCCCGCGGGCGACTACAGTTCCAGCATCAAGCTGGGCGACCTGGCGCTTACCACGTCGCGCGACGTGCTGCAGGCCGTGGCCGACGGCAACGGCCCGGCGCGCATGCTGGTAACCCTGGGCTATGCGGGCTGGGGCGCCGGCCAGCTCGAAAGCGAAATGGCGCAGAACGCCTGGCTGAGCGTGGGCGCCGACGCCGACATCATTTTCGACGTGCCGCCCGAAGACCGCTACCCGGCCGCGCTGAAGCTGCTGGGCATCGACCCGGTGATGCTGTCCGGCGGTGCGGGGCATGCCTGAAGAAACCCTGCTGGCGTTCGATTTCGGGGAAAAGAAAATCGGCATCGCCATCGGCAACACCCTGACGCGCCAGGCGCGGCCCCTGGAAATCATTTTTTCCGAAGTGCGCGAAGCGCGCTTCGCCCGTATCGCGCAGCTGCTGCAAGAATGGCGGCCGCAGCGCGTCATCGTGGGCCTGGCCCTGGCCGCCGACGGCGGCGAGCAGCCCGCCACCGCGCGCTGCCGGCGCTTCGCCAACCAGCTGCACGGCCGCTACGGCCTGGCGGTCGAGCTGGTCGACGAACGGGGCTCCAGCATGGAAGCCCAGCGCCTGCTGGGCACCCACGCGCCCGACGACGCCGTGGCCGCGGCCGTGATCCTGCAACGCTATCTCGACGCCCTGCCATGACCCCCCGCCGTGCCGTGCCGCGGCCGATCGCGGGTATGATGCTGGCCGGCCGGCGGCGCGCCACAGGGGTGGGCGCCGCGGCGGTCCGGAGGCCCCCGATTTGCTGAAGTTGCCGCGTGTCGTCCTGCGCCTTGCCATGGTGGCGCCGTGGATCATTTTCGGCCTGCTGTGCGTGGGCCTGCTGTATCCGTTCATGAGCCTGCCGGCGCGCGCCGGCCTGAACCGCTATTGGTCGCGCCGGCTGATGGCCATGTGCGGCATCCGCGTCGCCCGCGCCGGCGATCCCTTGCTGGCCGGCCCGGTGCTGTGGGTAGCCAACCACGTGTCCTGGATCGACATTTTCGTGGTGAACTCGGTGCGGGCCACCGCGTTCGTGGCCAAGAGCGAAATCCGCAAGTGGCCGCTGATCGGCTGGCTGGCCGCCGGCGCCGGCACGTTGTTCATCGAGCGCGGCCAGCGCCACGCCGTGCACGCGGTGGGCGAGTCGGTACAAGACCGCTTCCGGCAAGGCGTGGCGGTCGGGCTGTTCCCGGAAGGCACCACCAGCGAAGGCGACATCGTGCGGCCGTTCCATGCCAGCCTGTTCGAGCCGGCCCGCGCCGCCGGCGTGCCCATCCAGCCCGTGGTGCTGCGCTTTCTGCAGCACGGCCGGCGCAGCCCGCTGGCCGCGTTCGTGGGCGAAGAAACCCTGGCGGCCAACTTGTGGCGCGTGCTGGGGGCCACCGGCCTGAGCGTCGAAGTCGAGTTCCTGCCGCCGCTGCCCGGCCATACCTCGGACGGCCAGCCAGTCTCGCGTCTGGAACTGTCGCGCCAGGCCCGCACGGCTATCGCGGCGCGTCTGTAGCGCTGTCGCCAGGTCGCCAGGTGTCTGACCCCTGGAAAATGAAAGTCCGACAGCCGGCACCCGGCCCTATCCCACGCGCCGCGCCAGTTCTTCCGAACGCAGCGACGCCTCGTAGGCGGCCCGCAACTGCCCCGCGTCGGCCTCGCCCGCCGCGATCTGGTTCAATGCCGCCTTCATCGATGCCACGACGCCCGGCGCGCAGTCCAGCAGGCTCCGCACCTGGCTGTCCACCGCGGCATCGAGTTCGGTGGCTTCGACCAGGTCGGTCAGGAAGCCGATACGCAGCATTTCCTCGGCATAGATGGTGCGCGCGCTCAGGAACAGTTTCTTGGCCGCCGGCAGGCCCAGGTTGGCCACATAGCGTCGCAGGCCGCCGGGGTAGTAGTGCAGGCCGAATTTGGCGGCGGGCATGAACATGCGGCTGCCGCGCACGCCGATCCGAAAGTCGCAGCACAACGCCAGGTCGGTGGCGCCGCCGTAGACGCTGCCGTTCAGGGCGCAGACGACGGGCAGCGGCAACTGCTCCAGCGTATCCAGCACGCGCTCGAAGCGGTCGTCGAGCTCGTTGCGGATGGCGGCCAGCGTATAGCCCGAGCTGAACGTCTGCCGGCCGCTGCCGGTCAGCACCAGCACGCGCAGCGCGGGATCCCGCGCGACACGTTCCAGGTGGTCCAGCATGACCGGCAGGTCGGCGGGGTCCAGCCGGTTGTGCTGGCGGGGGCGGCACAGCCGCAGCCGGGCGAGCGGCCCATCGATCTCAAGCACCGGCGCGCCGTCGGTATCGTGGTTCATGCGGGGCTCCTGTCGCAGGGTTAGTGTCCCATGGCACTTCTTTAAGCGTATGGGCCGGGATACTGCAGGTGTCTGACTCCGAAGGTGTCAGACACCGAGGTGTGACGAAATCCTCTGCACACAGCGGTGTCTGGCACCCTGGCGGGAGCCAGACACCTGGCAAGAAATAGATGCAACTCGATCGGGGACGCCGCGGAGCCGGCTTTGCCGGTCCGCCAGCGTCGCCCCCTTGAGGCGGGTGCGCGCAGCGCTTCGGGGGTGGATCCCACTAATGGCCGGGGCCCATCAGGCGGTCGGGCAGCCACGTGGCGATGCCGGGAAAGAACGTCAGCAGCACGATGAAGAGCACCATGATGACGACGAAGGGCAGCGTGCCCCACATCACTTCGCGCAGCGGCACGTCGGGCGCAACGCCGCGGATCACGAACAGATTCAAGCCCAGCGGAGGATGGATCAGGCCGATCTCGAGGTTGATGGTCAGGATCACCGCGAACCACACCAGGTCTATCTGGCCCTGCTGCAGCACCGGCAGCATGATGGGCATGCTCATCAAGATGACCGAGACCGCCGGCATGAAGAAGCCCGCCAGCAGCAGGAACAGGTTGAGCACCAGGATGAGCTGCCAATTGCTCAGCTGCCAGCCGAACATCCAGTCGGCCACGCTCTGCGTGACGTATAGATAGGACATCATGTACGCATACAGGGCCGCCGCGGCGATGATGAGCAGGATCATGCTGGACTCGCGCGTGGCATCGCGCATGATGGCCCACAGGTCGGCCAGGCGCAGCCCGCGGTACACCACCGCGACCAGCACCAGCGCCAGGAAGGCCGCGATGGCCGCGACCTCGGACGGCGTGGCGAAGCCGCCGTACATGAATACGGTGACCGCGACGATGATCGCCAGGAACGGCAGGGTGCGCAGCAGGCCCGAGAGTTTCTCGGCCAGGGTGTAGGTCTCTTGCATCGTCGCCCCGGCGCCCGCGCGGCGCAGGCCGGCACGGCTGGCCACCCACGAGTACACCGCGAACACCACGACCAGCGCCAGGCCCGGCACCACGCCGGCCAGGAACAGCCGCGCGATCGAGGTGTGCGTGACGATCCCGTAGACGATGAACGTGATCGACGGCGGGATCAGGATACCCAGGGTTCCGCCGGCGGCGATCGCGCCGGTGGCCAGCCGGGCCGGCACGCCGCGCTTGAGCATCTCGGGGATGCCGACCTTGCCGATGGCGGCGGCGGTGGCCGGGCTGGAGCCGCACATCGCCGAGAACAGTCCGCACCCGACGATATTGGCGATGACCAGGCCGCCGGGCACCCGGCACAGCCAGCGGTGCAGCGACTCGTACAAGTCGCGGCCTGCGCGCGACATGCCGATGGCCGCGCCCAGCACGACGAACATCGGCAGGGTCAGCAGGGCGAAGTTGGACAGCTCGCCGATGAAGGTCTTGGCCACGGCCTCCAGCGCGCCCGGCTCGCCGAAGCAGGCCAGGAAAGCGATGGACACGGCGGTCAGGCCGAAGGCGATGGGAATGCCGGAAAACAGCACCGCGAAGGTGACCACGAACAACAGCGCGCCGATTTGCAGCTCAGTCATGCAGTTTCTCCAGGGTCGGCGCGGGCCGCGCGGTAGCGGGGGCCGGCCGATGCAGCCGCGGCCAGCGCATTTCCACCAGGTATTGCAGGGCCGTCAGGCCCATGCCCAGCGGTACCGAGGCATACTTGGGCCAGACCAGCGGCTGCCAGACGCCCAGCGCGCGCTCGCCCGACCGGTACGCGTCCAGCGCCATCAGGAAGCCCGACCAGGCCAGGTACACGCACACGGCCAGGCCCGTCGCCTGCGCGGCGAAGCGCACGGCCCGGCGCGCCGATTCCGGCAGCACGGCCTCCAGGATCTCCATCTTGACGTGCCCGCCGGTATGCAGCGTGTAGGGCGCGCCCAGGAAGATCGCGATCACCATCATTTCGATGCTGGTCTCCAGCTCCCAGGAATTCTGGTAGCCCAGGCTGCGCACCAGCACCATCCAGGTCAGCACGCCGATCGCCGCCAGCAGCAGCACGGCCGCCGCCATGGCGCACAGCGTGCTGCACCTCGTTACCCATTTGCCAAACGTCGTCACCCCGGTCTCCTTTGCCTGTGCGACTGCCGTTGTCCATCCGTGTCCCGGATCACTGCCGGCGCGACTGCTCCAGCGCATCGACCAGCGCCTGGGCGGTGGGGCTGATGCGCGCGAACTCGGGCCACGACACGCGGCGCGACAGCGCCAGCCATTCGTCGAACTCCGGCTTGGTCATGGCGTGGATCTGCGCGCCTGCCTTGGTGAAGGCGGCCAGGGTTTCCTGCTTGACCTTGACCTGTTCGGCATTGAATTTTTCCTGCGTGCTGGCGGCGGCCTGCTCCAGGGTTTTCTGCTGCGCCGGCGTCAGCTTGTTCCAGGCCTTCATCGAGATGAGCAGCGGCTGGAACACGACGAAAATGGTGTAATCGCCGCCCAGCGTCGCGTACTTGGTCTGTTCGTACAGGCGCATGCTGACGAAGGTTTCGTACGAGGTCATCAGGCCGTCCAGCACGCCGGTCTGCAGGGCGTTGTAGAGCTCGGTGGATGGCATCGAGAACACCGACGCGCCGGCGCTCTTGAGCATGGTGTCGATGCTGCGGTCGGCGCCGCGCATTTTCAGGCCCTTGACCGATGCCGGGCCGCCCACTTCACGGGTGCGGTTGGCGATGCCGCCCTCGGTCCACCACCAGGTCAGGAAATGAAAGCCGTTGGCTTCGCACAGCTCTTGCAGCTTGCGCGCAAAGGGCGAATCCTTCAGCGTCATGGCATCTTCCACGCTGTTCACCGCGCCGGGCAGGATGGTGATGGACAGCTCCGGCACCTTGCCCACGCCATAGATCAGCGGGAAGATGGCCAGGTCGACCGTGCCGTCCTGCAGGGCGTCGATCTGCTTGATGGGGTTGCTGATCAGCGAGGCGCCCGGATAGATGCGGAACTTCAGTGTCGGATCGAGGCGGGTGGCTTCGGCGGCGAAGGCGCGCGCGCCATCGTCGCGGCCGTCGCCGCGAGGCCATTGGTGCGACAGCTTGAACTGCTGGGCCTGCGCCCCGGCGGCGCAGGCCAGGGCCAGCAGGCACGCCGCCAATCCCGATAGTGTTCTGTTCATCTTGTGTCTCCTCTGGTTGGTCGTTGTCAGGGCCTTGCTGCCGCGGCGGCCTCGTGCTGGAAAACCACCTTGGCGGCGCGCAGCGCGTCGATGCGCTCCTGCGGCAGGCCGTAGGAGCGCAGTATCTGCTGAGTATGCTGGCCGAACGCCGGCGGCGCGCTGCGCACGCTGCCGGCCGCCAGCGCGCGCATCGAGATCGGCAGCGCCAGCTGGCGGATCTCGCCCAGCTCGGGATGCTGCGCCGTTTCGACCATGCGGCAATGCTGCACCTGGGGATCGGCAAACACGTCGGCCAGGTTGTTGATGGGGCCGGCGGGAATGCCGCGCGCGATCATCTCGCGGGTCCAGTGCATGCGGTCGTGGCGGCGCAGCCGCGACTCGATCAGGGCCTTCAATTCGTCGCGATGCTGCATGCGGTCGGCATTGGTCCGGTAGCGCGCATCGCCGGGCGCCTCCGGCAGCTCCAGCAGCTCGCACAGGCGCAGCCACATGTCCTGCGTGGCGGGCGCCAGGTTCAGCGGGCCGTCGGCGGTCTCGAACACGCCATAAGGGGCAATCACCGGATGCACATTGCCGGTGGGCTGCGGAACTTCTCCCAGACTGAGATAGCGCTGGCCCTGCACGCTCAGCAGGCCGACCAGGCTGGCCAGCAGCGAGGTCTCGATCCGCTGGCCGCGGCCGTCGCGCTGCCGCTCGATCCAGGCGGCCAGCACGCCCATCGCCGCCCACATCCCGGCGGTCAGGTCGCCGATGGCGACGCCGACGCGGGTCGGGCCGGCCTCGGGCATGCCGGTGAAGCTCATCAGGCCCGAATAACCCTGGGCGATCTGGTCGAAGCCCGGCCAGCCGCCGGCCGGGCCGCTGCTGCCGAAGCCCGTGATCGAGGCGTAGACCAGGCCGGGCCGGCTGGCGGCCAGGGTGTCGTAATCCAGCCCCATGCGGCGCATCGTGCCGGGCTTGAAATTCTCGACCACGATGTCGGACTCGAGCGCCAGCTCGCGCAGCAGGGCCAGCCCCTCCGGATGGCGGAAGTCCAGCCCCAGGCCCAGCTTGTTGCGGTTGCTGCTCAGATAGTAGGCGCTGACGCCGCGATCGAACGGCCCCCACTGGCGGATCATGTCGCCGCTGGGGCCCGGCTCAACCTTCACGACTTCGGCGCCGAGGTCGGCCAGGATCATGGTACAAAAAGGGCCCGACAGCGCCCGCGTCAGATCCAGGATTCGCACACCGCTCAAGGGCAACGCCATACTCCGCTCCTCTTCCTGTTGGCTGCATTTTCTGCACGAGCCGGTACAGGCCCGGCCTTGTGTGGAGGCAATCTTAGGAAGGAGCGGCGCTGGAGAAAAATACGGTTTGCTGATTACGGGATAAGAAAATCTTATGGCGACCGTGTTGCAATGCAAAAAAACGATGGCTCAGGCCACATGGGACGGGGGACATGAACTTCAGGCAGCTCAAGTATTTCGTCAAGATTGTCGAACTGGGCGGCATGACGCGTGCTGCCCAGACGTTGTTTGTGGCGCAGCCGGCCCTGAGCCAGCAGATCGCCCACCTGGAGGCCGAGCTGGGCGTGAGACTGCTCGACCGCCACGTCCACGGCGTGATGCCCACCGCCGAAGGCGAGGTGCTGTACCGGCACGCGCGCACCATCTTGCGGCAGATCGACAATACCCGCGCGCTGCTGATGCAGAAAGACGAGGACGTCACCGGCAAGGTGTCGATCGGCATGCCGTCGAGCACGGGCCGGGTGCTGGCGCTGCCCCTGTTTCAGCGTGTGCGCGAGGTTTATCCAGGCATCCTGGTTGAGGTCGTCGACGTACCCAGTGCCGACTTGACCGGGCTGGCTGCCCAGGGCCGGGTCGACATGTCGATCACGCCCGACCAGCTGCCCAAGCGAGGGCTGCAGGTGCTGCCGGTGCTGCTGGAAGAGATCTATGTGATTTTGCACCCCGCCATGGCGGTATCGGCCGACCCCATGCCGCTGGCAGAGCTGGCGCAGATCCCGCTGATATTGCCCAGTCTGCCCAACACGCTGCGTACGCGCGTCGAGCACGTGTTCCAGCAGGCGCGGCTCGAATACAAGCTGGCGGGCGAGGCCAGCACCTCGGCGATCCTGATTCCCGCGGTCAAGGCGGGCATGGCGGCTACTCTGCTGCCCTGGTCGGCCGTGAACGAAGATGTACGCGCCGGCACGCTGCGGGTGGTGCGGCTGCCGCCGCCTACCTTCTTTCGCGAGCTGTCCATCTGTACCTCGAGCAGCCTGCCATTCACGCAGGCTGCGCAGAAGGTCAAGGACATCTGCCTGGCGCTATGCCGCGAACTGGTCGGCAATGGCCAGTGGGTGGGTAGCCGCATGGCGGAATGAGCCGGCCCGCGTACCCGCGCGCCGCTATTCCGCCTGCGGATCCTGGAACTGCGCGCACTTGATCTGCACCAGCTTGCGGTCTTGCAGGCGCAGAGCCGTCAGCGAGCCGCCCCAGACGCAGCCGGTATCCAGGCAGATCACGTCCTGGCGCACCAGCAGGCCCAGGGTGGACCAGTGGCCGAACACGATGGTGATGTCGCGCGTGGCGCGGCCCGGCACGTCGAACCACGGCAGCAGGCCGGCCGGCCAGGCGCCCGGCGCCACCTTGGTCGCGAATTCCATGTGGCCCGCCGGCGTGCACAGGCGGATGCGGGTCAGGGCGTTGATGATCACGCGCAGCCGCTTGCCGCCCTTGTGGCGGTCTTTCCATTGGGTGGGCTCGTTGCCGTACATCTTCTGCAGGGCCTTCTGCCAGTTCGGGCCGCGCAGCGCGTCCTGGACTTCGCCGGCCAGCGCCAGGGTCTTGGCCACGTCCCATTTGGCCAGCACGCCGGCGTGCACCAGCAGATGGCCTCGCTCGAAATGGGCCAGCGGCCGGTGGCGCAGCCAGTCGATCAGGTCGGCGGCGTCGGGGGCCTGCAGGATTTCGTCGATGGTGTCCGATTTGGACGGCTTGCGCACCCCGGCGGCGGCCGCCAGCAGGTGCAGGTCGTGGTTGCCCAGCACCGATACGGCCCGGTCGCCCAGGCCGATGATGCGGCGCAGGCTGGCCAGCGATTGCGGGCCGCGGTTGACCAGGTCGCCGGCGAACCAGAAGCGGGCATCGGGTTCGCCGGCTAGGTCGGGGTGGGCCAGAAGCTGCTCCAGCGGCGCGCAGCACCCCTGCACGTCGCCGATCATCCAGATACTGCTGCCTTCTTTCATGCGGGGCTTCGTCTCCAGGGCCAGCGCGCCTGCGCGAAACGCGCGGTGGCATGGCGGTATTCCATCAGGCTGAGCGCGCCCAGCGCCGCCAGCACGGCCCCCACGTTGGGGCCCAGCGCCGTCAGCCAGGGCGGCCAGCGGCTGAGCATGCCGACATTCAGGGCCAGCTGGTTCAGCATGAAGAAGCCCACGCCCAGCAGAATGCCGATGAACACCTTGGCGCCCACGCCGCCGCGGCGCGTCTGCATGAAGCCGATGGGCGCCGCGATGGTGATCATGACCAGCAGCGTGAACGGATAAGAGACCTTGCGCCACAGCGCCACCACCTGGCGGCTGGCATCGAGCTGGTTGTGGTGCAGGTAATCGATGTAGTCGAGCAGGGTGCCCAGCGACATGCGCTCGGGCGTCAGCACGCGGGCCAGCAGGCGTTCGGGGCTGAGGGTGGTGTCCAGTTCGCGCTGCGGCACCTTGGCGACGCGCGCGGGAGGGGTGCGGGGCGGCTTGGCGTCGGCCAGCGCCTGCGCCGCGCGGGCGTCGATGTGGGTTTCGACCACGTCTTGCAGCACCAGCTTGTCGCGGGTGAACGTGCCGGTGGCGGCCTTGGAAAGCGTGGTCAGCTGCAGGCCGGGCTTGAATTCGTACAGGGTCACGCCTTCGACGTTGCCGTCGGCCAGCAGCCTGGCGATATTGATGATGCGGGTGCCGCCGTCGCGCGTGGGCTCTTTGAACCAGTAGCCGCTGTCCATGCGGGTGCCGCTGGCCTTGCCGCGGAACAGCAGGCTGGCTTCGCCGCTTTTGATCTCGGCGACCGGGGTCACGAATTCGGACAGCAGGGTGGCGCCGATCATCAGGGGCAGGGTGATCAGCCACAGCATGCGCAGCAGCCGCATGCCGCTCACGCCCGAGACGCGCAGGATGACCAGTTCGTTGCGCTGCGCCAGCCCGGCCAGCGCCAGGATGGCCCCGATCAGCAGGCCGATGGGCAGCAGGTCGTACAGGCGGGTGGGCAGCGCCAGGGCCTGCATGTACAGCAGAGCCAGCATGCTGAACTTGTCGCCGACGTTGTCCAGGTCGTCGACCAGCGCGAAGAATGTGAACAGCCCCAGCAGGGCCAGTAGGACCACTGTGCAAGAGCGATAGATTTCGCGGGCCAGGTAGCGGCGGGCTGTACGCATGAAAAGGGTGCGTCGGTGGGCGCGTAAACGTGAAAGCTTACCAAAATCGGCTGGTGTTCCGGCCCCTTGGCTGTGTCAGGGGATGTCAACCATGCGCATGCGGCGCGTCAGGGTGCCGGTGCGCGAGTTCAGATAGCTGGTATGGCGGTGCTTGTCGTAGTAGCGCGGGTTGGGCAACATGGCCGCCAGGCGCGCCGCCTGCGAACTGCCCAGCTTGGCGGCGCTGGTCTTGTAGTAGTGGCGGGCGGCCGCTTCGGCGCCGAACACGCCCACGCCCCATTCGGCCACATTCAGATACAGCTCGAGAATGCGCCGTTTGGGCATGACGTGCTCGATCATGTAGGTCAGCACCAGTTCCTGGCCCTTGCGCAAATAGCTGCGCGAGCCCGACAGGAACAGGTTCTTGGCCAGCTGCTGGGTAATGGTCGAGCCGCCGCGCATTTTGTGGCCGCCGCGTTCTTCCTGGCGCTGGTTGTATTCCCAGGCCTTGCGGATCGCATCCCATTCGACGCCGTCGTGCTCGGTGAAATTGGCGTCTTCCGAGGCCACCACCGCGCGCTTGAGCGAATCGCTGATGCGGTCGTACGGCACCCATTGGTACTGCAATTCGGCATCGGGATCGGTTTCGCGCAGCCGCGAGAGTTCCTGGCGCATGATGGCGCTGCTGCCCGGGTCGCGATAGGCGTACCAGACCACCAGCGAGAACATCCACAGCTGGTACATGATGATCAGGCACAGCAGGGCCATGATGCCGGCGCCGATGACCCGGCCCCAGCGGATTCTGCCCATGGTCGAGCGGCGCGACGGCATGCGCGCTCAGCCCTGGGCCAGCAGCGCGGCGCGCAGCGTCGCCAGCACCGGCGACGGATCGGGCCGCACCCCGTGCCAGATGAAGAAGCTTTCCGCGGCCTGGCCCACCAGCATGCCCAGGCCGTCGGCGGTGCGGGCGGCGCCGTCGGCGGTGGCCTGGCGCATGAAGGCCGTGGGATGGGCGGCATACATCATGTCGTAGGCCAGGGCATCGGGCGCGTACAGCCCGCCGGGCAGGTCGGGCGCGGCGCCCTGCAGGCTGCTGGCGGTGGCGTTGATCACCAGGTTCCAGCCGCCCGCGGTGCCCGCTTCGGACAGGGCGCCCGCCGTGACGTGGGTGCCCGGCAGGGCACCGGCCGAAGCCCAGTCGGCGGCCAGGTCGCGGGCGCGCTGGGCGCCGCGGTTGACCACATGGATATGGGCGCAACCGGCCGCCGCCAGCGGCTGCAGCACGCCGCGCGCCGCGCCGCCGGCACCCACCAGCAGCACGCGGGCGCCTTCCAGCACCACGCCCAGCCGCAGCAGGTCGGCCACCAGGCCCACGCCGTCGGTATTGCAGCCGTGCCAGGCGCCGTCGCGCAGCCACAGCGTATTGACCGCGCCGGCCAGGCGGGCGCGGTCGCTCAGGTGCGCGCCCGCCAGTTCGCGGGCTTCCTGCTTGAACGGCACGGTCACGTTCAGGCCCAGCCCGCCCTGTTCGCGGAATGCCTGCACGGTGGCCGCGAAGCCGTCCACCGGCGCCAGCAGCCGCTCGTACCGCAGCGGCTTGCCGGTCTGCGCCGAGAACTGGGCGTGGATCTGCGGCGAGCGGCTGTGCGCCACGGGGTTGCCGATGACGGCGTAGCGGGGCAGGGTCGGGTCCTGGCTCATGGGGCTTGGGTTTCCAGAGTGTCGTTGACGAAGTGCCAGGTGCGGGTAATGACCAGCATATCGGCTTCGCGTGCAATCTGCGCAGGAAAGGGCGGGAAGGGCGCGGCCATCTGCACGATGCGGCGCGCCGCCTGGTTCAGGACGGCGTGTTCGGACGGCTGGTCGATTTCGACGTTGGCCACGCTGCCGTCGGCGCGCACCGATACCGTGATCTGCAGCGAACCGTAGATGCGGCCGCGCGCTTCGTCCGGGTAGTGCTGCGTGCCCACGGCCTCGATGCGCGTGCGCCAGGCATCCAGATAGGCGGCATAGCGCGACGCCTGCGCCGAGGGGGCCACATAGGCCTTGCGGGGCTGGCCGTTGTACGACTGGACGCGGGCGGCCAGGGTGGCGATCTGGGCGTTCTGCACCAGGCCGGGCTGGTCGTGCACGTCTTCGCCGGGCGCCGTGGCGTCGGGCCAGGGGTACACCGGCTGCCGTTCGGTGCCGGCCTTGGCCTGCGCCTGCAATTGGCTCAACAGCCGCATCTGTTCGGCTTCGAGCTGCGCCTGGCGCTTGCGCATGGCCTGCAGCACGATGGTTTCGGCGGACTGGCCGGTGCGCGGCAGGGGCGTGGCGGCCACCCCTTGTTCGGCATTGCCGCCGCCGTCGACCTGGTTCTGCGCCACCACCTGCGCCTGGGCGGGCGCCGACTCGGTGCGGGCGTTGACCAGCACGATTTCCAGCGGCGCCTGGGTCGACCGCGCCGGCGCCGGCGCGCTGAACCGCCACGCCAGCGCGCCGGCGTGCAGCAGCAGCGAGATCGCCAGTCCGATCCGCAAGTAGTGCTGGGCGGGCGCGCTCAACCAAAATAACAACCGGCCCGGCGTCGAAGAAGAATCAGCAGAACGTTGCACGGGGGGATTTTAGACGTCTTGCGCCCCTCGGTGCGAGACCGGCCCCGGCGATGGCCCGGCAGGCCGGTGCCGAGGGCGACGGCAACCAGGTGTCTGGCAACCAGGTCAACCAGGTGTCTGACTCCCGCAGGGTGTCAGACACCGAAGCATGGCAAAGCGATGCCCGCCCCTTCACGGTGTCTGACACCCTGCGGGAGTCAGACACCTGGCCAAGGCGCGCGCGCCACCCCGCCCCGACGCCCTAAGCACGAGACCCAGCAGCCGGCCTGTCCCCGGACTACCCTCCCGAGTCCGCCAACCCCGCATATCGGGCATCCAGCTCCAGCCCCAGTTCATCCGCGCCCAGGATATCCAGCTGCACCGCCGTGCCGCGTTCCAGTTCGGGCATGCCGCCCACCCGCGTCACCAGCGGCGCGTTGCCCAGGCGCACCAGGTCGTCGCGCAGCACGTGCGCCACCGTGTGCGTAATGCCCTGCTGCTGCAGCCAGCGCAGGCACCAATAGCGTTCCATGTTGCCCTGGAACTCGTTCCAGGCGGCATACTGCGCATCGAACGCGCCAATAATGGCGAACAGATCGGCGTCGCGCGGCTTGAAAGGCGCCACCAGGCGGGCCGAGACCCCGTGTTCCACCGCGGCGATCAGCTGCCACTGGTTCACCAGGTCGACATAGCGGCGCAGCGGCGACGTGTGCCAGGCATATTGCGGCACGCCGATGGCCTCGTGCGGCAAGGCCTGCGTGCTCATGCGCACCCGGCCCGCCTGTTGCGAGCGGTAGATGCCCGGCACCCCGTGCTGCTGCAGCAGGCCGCCCCAGATGTTGTTGGCCAGGATCATGTATTCGGCCACCATGCGGTCCAGCGGCGCGTTGCGCTGGCGCGGCACCAGGCGCACCGGCGTGGCGGGGTCGTCGGGGTCGCCGTCCAGATAAAAGCTGTATTCCACCCGCGAATTGTTCTCGGGCTTGCCGCGCACGATGTCGCGCTGCGCCGACAGGGCGCTGGCCAGTTGCCACAGCGGCCGCAGCCAGTGCCCGTAAGGCAGCGGGGCCTGCGGATCGTTCAGGGCCGCCTCGGTGATCTGGGTGTCCAGCGCATTGTGGCGCAGGTTCTCGCGCACCACGATGCGCTCCAGGCGCGTCTCGGACGCGCTGATCTCGCCGGTGGCCGGATCGGCCGTCACGTACAGCGACACCGCCGGCACCTCGCGGCCCGCGTCCAGCGAAAACGCCTGGATGACGTTGTCCGGCTGCATGGGAATCTTCTCGCCCGGCATATATACCGTCGACAGGCGGGCGCGCGCCAGCTTGTCGTGTTCGCTGCCGCGCGTCACGGCCAGCCCCGGCGCCGCGACGTGGATGCCGACGCGCACCTTGCCGCCGGGCAGGGCCGTGACCGACAGCGCATCGTCGATCTCGGTGGTGGTGATGTCGTCGACGGAATAGATCTCGGCGTCGGCCAGCGGCAGGTCGCGCGCCAGCGGCGGCACCGCCAGCTCGGGAAAGCCGGTGCCTCGCGGGAAATACGTGGCCAGGAAGCGGCGCTTGTGCAGCGCCAGCGGGTGCGGCCAGGCGCCCAGTTCCAGCAGCAGGCGGTCGGGGCTTTTCTGCAGCCGCGCGCAGGCGGCGTCCAGGGCCTTCCAGGGCTGGCTGTTCTTGTCGGGGCGGATCAGCAGCGATTCGGCCGCCTGCGCGATTTCGGCGGGCAGCCGGCCCGCGGCCATCTCGTCCACCCACTGCTGCTGCTGCTCGGCCTGCTTCTGTTTCTTTTCCAGCGCCGCCAGGGCGGCGGCCAGGATATCGGGAGGCGCCGGCCGGTAGCGGCCCTTGCCGCGCCGGTGGAAATACGCCGGCGCGCCATGCAGGCGCATCAACAGCGCGGCGTGCTCCACGGCGCTGGGCGCATGCCCGAAATAGTCGGCGGCCAGCGCCGACGCGTCGAACTCTTCCTGCGGCGCGCATTCCCACAAGAATTGCAGGTCCAGCGCGTCCGCCGCCTGGGCGGCCTGGGCCAGCAGGGCGGCCGGCGCCGGGTCGGCGAAGGTGAACAGCGTGTTGGCGCGCTTGATCTTGCTGCGCTTGCCCGATTCCGACTCCACCTGCAGGCTGGCGTCGGTCTCGGACAGGATGTGGCCGGCCTTGAAACCGCCGTCTTCTTCGTAAAACACGTGCATAATCAGTCCATCGGGGGCGCGGCATCCGCGCTGGCCCGCTCGGGGGCGGGCACCTGCTTATATAGAGGGGCGATATCGGGTGCGGTCAGGGCCCGGGGGCCTCGAAGGCGAAATCCAGTACCTCGGGCAGCCAGCGGTCGAAATCCGACAAACCGTGATCGCTGCCCGGCACGATGCGCTGGCGGCAGCCCGCGAAACGGGCCTGCATCTCGCGCCAATCCAGGACTTCGTCGCCGGTGGCGGCCACCAGAAAATAACGTTCGGGTCGGGTAACGGCCGCCACGCGCGCCGCGGCCAGTTCGTCGACATATTCGGCGCGGAACTCGAACGGCGCGTCCGAATGATACATGCGTTGCGTGCCCACCTGCGTGGCCAGGTCGCGCGCGGCCTCGACGGCCGGGTTCAGCAGCACCGCCTTGCAGTCCAGCTGTTCGGCCAGCCAGGTGGCGTAGTACCCGCCCAGCGACGAGCCGATCACGGTCAGGCGGCGCGGGCTGTCGGCCTGTGCCAGCTGGCCGCGCGCCAGCCGCAGCGCCAGGTCGAGCGCCTGGCGCGGGCTGGCCGGCAGTTGCGGGCATTGCCAGTCGCGTTCGCCCGCCAGGCCGCGCGCGGCCAGGGCCTGCGCCATCAGGCGGGCCTTGAACGAGTCGGGCGACGAGCGAAAGCCGTGCAGGTAAAGAATCATGAAGGTTCCCGCGGTGCCAGCGCCTGCAGCAGCTTGCCATGCACGCCGCCGAAGCCGCCGTTGCTCATGACCAGCACGTGGTCGCCGGGCCGGGCCGCCTGCGCCACCGCGGCGACCAGGGCGTCCAGGTCGTCGTAGCTGCCGGCGCGTTCGCCCAGCGGGGCCAGGACCGCGGCCGGGTTCCAGCCCAGCGCGTGCTTGCCGTCGCGGGCGCCGAAGCAGAAGACCCGGTCGGCCAGCCGCAGCGCGTCGGGCAGCCGGGCCGCCATGGCGCCCAGCTTCATGGTGTTCGAGCGCGGCTCGAGCACCGCCAGGATGCGGGCCTGCCCCACCTGGCGCCGCAGCCCTTCCAGCGTGGTGGCGATGGCGGTCGGGTGGTGAGCGAAATCGTCGTATACCTTTACGCCGCCGGCGGTGCCGCGCAATTCCATGCGGCGCTTGACGCCGCCGAAGCGGCTCAGCGCGGCCACGCCGTCGGCGGCCGCCACGCCGGCATGCTGGGCCGCGGCCAGCGCCGCCAGGGCGTTCAGGCGATTGTGCTTGCCGCCCAGCGTCCAGCGCACCGTGCCCACCGCCTGCTCGCCCTGGCGCACTTCAAAGGCGCCGTCGGCGTCCGCCGGGCCGGCCTGCCACATGCCGCCGGCGCCGAAGCTCACGGTTTCCGACCAGCAGCCGCGCGCCAGCACGCGCTGCAGCGCGTCGCTGCCGGTGGGCAGCACGATGCGGCCGCTACCGGGAATCGTGCGCACCAGATGGTGGAACTGGGTCTCGATGGCCGCCAGATCGGGGAAGATGTCGGCGTGGTCGTATTCCAGATTGTTCAAAATCGCCGTGCGCGGCCGGTAATGCACGAACTTCGAACGCTTGTCGAAGAACGCGGTGTCGTATTCGTCGGCCTCGATCACGAACGGCCGCACCGCCGGGTCGTAGCGCGCCGAGACCTTCAGGTCGTGCGCCACCCCGCCGATCAGGAAATTGGGGCGCAGGCCGGCGGCCTCGAGAATCCAGGCCAGCATCGAGCTGGTGGTGGTCTTGCCATGCGTGCCGGCCACGGCCAGCACATGCGCGCCGGGCAGCACGTTGTCGCCCAGCCATTGCGGGCCTGACACGTAGCGGGCCCCGGCATTCAAGATGGCTTCCATCAGCGGATTGCCGCGCGTCACCACGTTGCCGATCACGTACAGGTCGGGCGACAGCGCCAGCTGGTCGGCCCCGTAGCCTTCGATCAGGTCGATGCCTTGCTCGGCCAGCTGGGTGCTCATGGGCGGATACACGGCGGTATCGCAGCCCGTGACCCGGTGGCCGGCCGCCCGCGCGATCAGCGCCAGGCCACCCATGAAAGTGCCGCAAATGCCAAGAATGTGCAGGTGCATTGATGTTCTCCTGGGCGCATTGTAGAGGCTTGCCTGCCCGCGGCCGCCGCCTGCGGTTATGATCGGCCCATGAACCGTCGCTTCTTCTTGTATGCCGGTGCCGCGGCCGCTGTTGCCGTCGCCGGCGGCTATGCTTACCGCGAACGCCGTCGCCCCGCCGCCGGGCCCGGCGGCGCGCCGTCCCCCGCGGCCGATGGCGGCGATCCCGTCGCCGCCCTGCGAGCGCTGCCGCTGCCCGATCTCGACGGCCAGTCGCATCGCCTGGCCGACTGGCAGGGGCGGCCCATGGTGGTGAATTTCTGGGCCACCTGGTGCGCGCCGTGCGTGAAAGAAATGCCCGAATTGCAAGCCTTGCATCAAAAGTATCCCGATATCCAGTTTGTCGGCATCGGTGTCGATAAAGCCGAGAACATGCGCCAATTCGTGCAGAAAGTGCCGGTCTCGTACCCCCTGCTGGTCATGGGGGGCGGGGCTATCGATACCCTGCGCACCCTGGGTAATCCGGCGGGCGGCCTGCCGTTTACCCTGGTTTTCGACGCAAATGGCCGAATTAACCGTAAAATCCTCGGGCAAATCCAATCCGACGACCTCGACCGCACTTTGCAGGGGTTGGCGGCCTGATTCCGCCCGCCTTCGCGGCCGCGCGCTGTGGGGCGCATGCAAGGTATGTGTTGGACAAAAGGGGTGAATAGGCGTAAAAAGGCGGTTTATCGATAGTTTTGCCGACACTTTGTGCGGCTGGCCTTCCGGCGCAACCCTCATGGCGCAACACATCCTGGTTTTGCACGGCCCCAACCTGAACCTGCTGGGTTCGCGCGAACCGCAACTCTACGGCAGCCTGACGCTGGCGCAGATCAACCAGGGCCTCGAGGCGCTGGCAGCGCAACTCGGGGTCGGCCTGACTGCCTGGCAAAGCAATCACGAAGGCGCGCTGGTCGAGCGCATCCAGGCCGCCCGCCAAGACGGCACCGATTTCATCGTGATCAACGCGGCCGCTTATACGCATACCAGCGTGGCCGTGCGCGACGCCCTGGCGGCGGTTGCGATCCCTTTTGTTGAAGTACATTTGTCGAACCTGTATAAACGCGAACCGTTCCGGCAGCATTCTTACCTGTCCGACCTGGCCGTGGGCCTGGTCTGCGGCCTGGGTGCCGATGGCTACGAGGCGGCCGTGCGTTATGCGGCACGGCATTAGTGCGGCATTCCAGTCTCTGGATTCACCTTTACCTCCACATACGATACGGCGCGGCCCTGACGCAGACGCGCCGCCAACACTAATCGGGAAGCAGCTTCTATGGACCTCCGAAAACTCAAGACCTTGATCGACCTGGTGGCTGAATCGGGCATTGCCGAGCTTGAAATCACCGAAGGCGAAGGCAAGGTCCGCATCGTCAAGTTCTCGCAGACCCTGCAGCCGGTGGCCTATCACGTCCCCGAAGCACCCGCCGCCGCGCCCGCGCCGGCTGCCCAGGCCGCCCCGGCGCCCGAAGCCGCGCCGGTTCCGCAGGGCCACGTCGTCAAGGCCCCCATGGTCGGCACGTTCTACCGCGCGCCCAATCCCGGCGCCGCGCCTTTCGTCGACGTCGGCCAGACGGTCAAAGAAGGCGATCCGCTGTGCATCATCGAAGCCATGAAGCTGCTCAATGAAATCGAGGCCGACAAGTCCGGCGTCATCAAAGAGATCCTCGTCGAAAACGGCGAACCCGTCGAATACGGCCAACCGCTGTTCGTCATCGGCTGATTGCGCATATGTTTGAAAAAATCCTGATCGCCAACCGCGGCGAGATCGCGCTGCGCATCCAACGCGCCTGCCGCGAACTCGGCATCAAGACGGTGGTCGTGCACTCCGAGGCCGACCGCGACGCCAAATACGTGCGCCTGGCCGACGAGTCCGTGTGCATCGGGCCGGCGCCCTCGCGCGAAAGCTACCTGAACATGCCGGCCATCATTTCGGCGGCCGAGGTCACCGATTCCGAGGCCATCCATCCCGGCTACGGTTTCTTGTCCGAGAACGCCGATTTTGCCGAGCGGGTCGAAAAAAGCGGCTTCGTGTTCATCGGGCCGCGCCCCGAAACCATCCGGCTGATGGGCGACAAGGTCAGCGCCAAGCGCGCCATGATCGAAGCCGGCGTGCCGGTGGTGCCCGGCTCCGAAGGCGCGCTGCCCGACGATTCCCAGGAAATCATCCGCGTGGCCCGCGAAGTGGGCTACCCGGTCATCATCAAGGCCGCCGGCGGCGGCGGCGGGCGCGGCATGCGCGTGGTGTACACCGAGGCCGCGCTGCTCAATGCCGTCAACATGACGCGCTCGGAGGCCGGCGCGGCCTTCAACAATCCCGAAGTCTACATGGAGAAGTTCCTCGAGAACCCGCGCCATGTGGAAATCCAGGTGCTGGCCGATGGCGGGCGCAACGCCGTCTGGCTGGGCGAGCGCGACTGTTCCATGCAGCGCCGGCACCAGAAGGTCATCGAAGAAGCCCCGGCCCCGGGCATCGCCCGCCGCCTGATCGAACGCATCGGCGACCGCTGCGCCGACGCCTGCCGCAAAATGGGCTACCGGGGCGCCGGCACGTTCGAGTTCCTGTACGAAAACGGCGAGTTCTATTTCATCGAAATGAACACCCGTATCCAGGTCGAGCACCCGGTCACCGAACTGATCACCGGCATCGACCTGGTGCAGCAGCAGATCCTCATCGCCTCGGGCGAGAAATTCACGCTGCGCCAGCGCGACGTCGCCCTGAAGGGCCATGCCATCGAATGCCGCATCAACGCCGAAGATCCGTTCCGCTTCGTGCCCAGCCCCGGCCGCATCACCAACTGGCACACGCCAGGCGGCCCCGGGGTGCGCATCGACTCGCACGCCTTCAACGGCTACTTCGTGCCGCCCAACTACGACTCGATGATCGCCAAGGTCATCACGTACGGCGACACGCGCGACCAGGCGCTGGCCCGCATGCGCATCGCGCTGTCCGAGATGGTGGTGGAAGGCATTTCCACCAACATCCCGCTGCACCGCGAACTGCTGCAAGACGCGCGCTTCATCGAAGGCGGCACCAGCATCCACTATCTCGAGCACAAGCTGGCCCAGCGCCCTTGATGCCAAGGCGGGCCGCCCAGCGGCCCGCCGCACCGGAAGAACCGCCATGCGTGAACTTGTGCTTCATTGCCCCGAGGCGCAGGCCGAAGCGCTGTCCGATGCGCTGCTCGAAGCCGGCGTGCTGTCGGTCTCGGTGGAAGACGCCGACCTGGGCACCGACGCCGAACGCCCGCTGTTCGGCGAGCCCGGCACCGAGCCCGACGTGCAGGCCTGGGAACGCAACCGCGTGGTGGCGCTGCTGCCCGACGGCGCCGATCCGGCCCAGGTCTACGAACAGGCCATGGCCGGCGCCGGGCTCGACCCCATCCTGGCCGGCGGCTGGACGCTGCGCGACGTGCCCGACGCCGATTGGGTGCGGCTGACGCAATCGCAGTTCGGCCCCATCCACATCGCCCAGCGCCTGTGGATCGTGCCCAGCTGGCACCGCGACGATCCGGCCTTGCCGGCGGCGGCCGGCCTGGCCGACGACGCCATCCACATCGAACTGGATCCGGGCCTGGCCTTCGGTACCGGCAGCCATCCCACCACCCATCTGTGCCTGGCCTGGCTTGAAACCGAATTGCCGGCCGGCGCCACCGTGCTCGATTACGGCTGCGGCTCCGGCATCCTGGCCATCGCGGCCCGCAAACTGGGCGCCGGCCCCACCGATGCGGTCGACATCGATCCGCAGGCGGTGCAGGCCACGGGCGACAATGCCCGCGTCAACCGGGTCGACCTGCGGGCCATGCTGCCCGACGCCTTGTCGGACGGCGCTTATGACGTGGTGGTGGCCAATATCCTGTCCAATCCGTTGAAGGTGCTGGCGCCCATGCTGGCCGGGCGCGTGGCGCCGGGCGGCCAGTTGGTGCTGTCGGGCGTGCTCGAGCGCCAGGCCGACGAAGTCGCCGCCGCCTATGCGCCGTGGCTGGCCATGTCGGTCTGGCAGGCCCGCGACGGCTGGGTCTGCCTGCACGGGCGCAAGGCCTGAGCGCGCCGCACGGGGAAAGCGCCATGGCCATGACGACCCGCTGCCCGCAGTGCGGCACCGCGTTCAGGGTGGTGCCCGACCAGCTGCGAGTGCGCAACGGCCTGGTGCGTTGCGGCGCCTGCGACACCGTATTCGACGGCCGGGCCTGCCTGGTGGCGCAGATCCCCCAAGCCGCCCCGGCGCCTCCATCGGCCATGCCCGCGGCGCCGGCTCCTGTTGCCGTTCCCGCGCCGGCGCCCGCTACCCCCGCCGCGCCGGTGCCGCCGGCAGTTCCTCCCGCTCCGGTTCCGCCTGCTCCGGTTCTACCCGCTGCCCCTGCCGCGTCCGCGCCGCCCAGCGCGCCGCCCGTGCTGTCCGCGGTACCCGCGCCGCCGTTGTCGGCGCGGCCCGAGCCCCGCCTGGGCGCCGCGCCGGCCGCGCCGCCGGCCGTGTTGCGCGGCCGCACCGACATCCGGCGCCATGACCCCTATGTGGGCCGGCCCGATGCCGACGACGAGCCCGGGCTGCATGACGACGAGCCCGAACTGCGCGACGACGAACCCGAATTTCGCAACGACCAGCCCGACCTGCGCCACGACGCGCCCGAGCTGCGCGACGACGCCCCCGAGCTTTACGACGATGAGCCCCGGGCCGCGGCTGAGCCCGTGGTGCAGGGCGAAGCGCGCACCCGCTATTACGGCGCTACCGACGTCGGCCGCACGCCGCCCGAGTTCCTCGATACCGACCGGCAGAACCGCCGCTACCTGCTGCGCAGCCTGTGGGGCTACGGCTGCGTGCTGGGCCTGCTGCTGCTGGCGCTGCAATTGGTGTTCGTGTACCGGTCGGCCATCGCCATTGCCGTGCCGTCGCTGCGGCCGCTGCTCACCAGCGTCTGCCAGCCGCTGGGCTGCCAGGTCGGCTATGCGCGCCGCATCGAGCGCATTTTCATTACCTCTTCATCGCTGCAGCCGCCGCGCGGCCAGGCCGGCGCGCCCGAGCAAGACGACCGCAGCCGCCTGGTGCTGCGCGTGTCGCTGCGCAACCGCTACGACAAGCCGCAGCACTGGCCCGCGCTGCGGCTCGATCTCACCGACCTGTCCGATACCGTGGTGGTGCGCAAGGTGCTGCGGCCCGAAGACTACTTGCCGCCCGGCCAGGCGGCCGGGCCGTTCGAGGCCGGTGCCGAACTCAACATCGAGGTGCCTATCGAAGTGGCCGGCGCGCAGGTCAACGGCTACCAACTCGACAAGTTCTTTCCCTGAAGGATGACAAGCATGACGGCTTCTGTTCTGGTTTGCGGATCGATGGCGTTCGACACCATCGCGGTGTTCGACGGCCGTTTCAAAGAACACATCCTGCCCGATCGCATCCAGTCGCTCAGCGTATCGTTCCTGGTGCCCGCCATGCGCAAAGAGTACGGCGGATGCGCGGGCAACATCGCCTACAACCTGAAGCTGCTGGGCGGCCAGCCGGTGCCGGTGGCCACCGTGGGCGACGACGCGGCCGACTATCTGGAACGCTTCGCCGGCCTGGGCATCGATACCTCGCGCCTGCGCATCATGCCGGGCACTTTCACCGCCCAGTGCTTCATCACCACCGACCTCGAAGACAACCAGATCGCCGCGTTCCACCCCGGCGCCATGGAGCTTTCGGCGCAGAACGACCTGAGCGGCGCCCAGGCAGCCTGGGCCATCGTCGCGCCGGATGCCAAGGCCGGCATGTTCGCCCATGCCGAACGGCTGCGCGCCGCCGGCATTCCGTTTGTGTTCGACCTGGGCCAGGCCATGCCGCTCTTCGACGGCGCCGACCTCGACCGCATGCTGGGCCTGGCGCAGGTGCTGACCGTCAACGATTACGAGGCCGGCGTGGTCGAGCAGCGCACCGGCCGCGCCCTGGCGCAGATCGCCAGCCAACTGCAGGCCGTGGTCATCACGCGCGGCGCCGAAGGCGCCACCTTGCTGACCGGCGGAACCGAGGTGCAAGTGCCGCCGGTGCGCCCGTCCCAGGTGGTCGATCCCACCGGCTGCGGCGACGCGCACCGCGCGGGGCTGCTCTATGGGCTGACCAACGGCTGGAACTGGCTGGACAGCTGCCGCCTGGCCAATTTGATGGGGTCGATCAAGATCGCCTCGCGGGGGCCGCAGAACCACGTGCCTAGCCGCGCCGACATCGACGCCCAGTTGCGAGCCGCCTATGGCATCGGCTTGCCGGCCTAGGAACCCGCGGCGGCCAGGGCGGTCGAAGCCCTGTGCCGTTCGCGGGCGACAGCGAGTGTCACGCCATGGTTACACTGGCTCGCCACAACGGTTTTAAAGGTTGCATGCTGTTTCGTACCCTTTTTTTTGATGTGCGGCAGAGTATCATCCTTACATAACATAGCGGTTCCCGACCCAAGGAGTCCACATGACCCAGACTTTGTCCTCTTCCGTTATCGCGCCGCGCGCCGGCCGCTGGGTGGCCGTGGCCGCAGTCGTGGCCTCGGTGGCCCTGCTGGGCGGGTGCGCCAACCCCAGCGCCTCAAGCGGGGTGTATTCGTTCGACCAGGCCCAGCGTGAACAGATCGTGCGCATCGGCACCGTGACCGGCGTGCGTCCCATCACCATTCAGCAAGACCGGTCCAGCGGCGTGGGCATGATCGCCGGCGGCGCCCTGGGCGGCGTGGCGGGTAATGCGGTGGGCGGCGGCACGGGCCGGGCCCTGGCTACGGTAGGCGGCGCCATCCTGGGCGCGCTGGCCGGCAACGCCGTCGAAAACCGCGCGGGCCGGGCCTCGGGCCTGGAAATCACGGTACGCCTGGATAACGGCGAAACGCGGGTCGTGGCCCAGGAAGCCGACGTGCCCATCAGTGTGGGCCAGCGCGTCCAAGTCATCAGCGGCGCCGGCCCCACCCGCGTCGCGCCGTATTAATCTGGCCCACCCCCGAAGCGCTACCGCGCTTCCCCGATCTAGCGACACCAGTTTCATTGAAACGTCGTGAACAGGTGTCAGGCTCCCGCCAGGGTGCCTGACACCGATGTGTGCAGAGATTCCAGGATCTGTGCGGCGGTCGGGAAGTCATCGATCGCAGTCCCGCGGTGTCCGGTCGGGCGGGAAGCCGCGCGTTGGGCGGCGGGGCAGCCTGCGTAGCAGGCCGAGGGCGCCTGCATGCGCCCGAGCCCGAAGTACGTGCGCGGCTTCCCGCCCGACCGGACACCGCGGGACGGGGCAAGAACTGAGATTCCAGGATCGGTGTCCGACACCCCTCGCGGGGAGTCAGGCACCTGGATAGCGGGGCAAGAACTGACGGGGCAAAAACTCCCCCCAGCCACCCCGCCCGATAACCCCAGTTATACGCCCAGCAACCCGTACGTCAGCCGGGCCAGCATCATCAGCACGACCTGCGCCAGGATCAGCAGCACCAGGGGCGAGAAATCGATGGCCGCGGTGCGGGGCAGGATGCGCCGGATAGGCTCGAGCAGCGGCGCGGTCAGGGTTTGCAGCAGCGCCATCAGCGGCGACATGGGATTGATCCATGACAGCACCGCCTGCAGCAGCGTCAGCCACACGATCAGGTTCAGCGCCCACTTCGCCACCATCAGCAGCGACGACCCCAGCGCCGCCGGCAGCAGCGCGGCGGGGATCAGCGCGCCCACGGCCAGCAGCCAGATCAGCATCAGGTAGGCCAGCGCCGTCAGCCACGCGGCGAACAGGCTGGTCCAGTCGACCGAATTGCCCGCCGGAATCAGCTTGCGCAGGGGCAGCACCAGCCAGTTGGTGGCCTGGAAGATGCCGCGCGCCAATGGATTGAAGGGATGCAGCCGTACCGCGTGGATCCAGACGCGCGCGATCAGGGCGGCGCCGAACAGGGTGAAGGTGATCTCGAGCAGGAAGCGGAGGATATCGCCGAGCATAGGGGACGGTCTGCCAAAAAATAACGACTTTTATTGTCGCACGGCCTTGCGGCGGCGCGCGAAGAACGCGTGCCGCCGAAAATCAAAAGCCGCCTGGCCGTAGCCAGGCGGCTAAGGGTACCGCTAGCGAACGGTCGCGCCCGTATTACGGACGGCCACCGGTCGGGAACGGCCACGAGGCGGCCGGATTCAGCGCGGTCTTCGCACCCGGGGCAGCTGCCGTGGAAGGCGGCGTGGCGGGCTTCTTGGGAGCAGCCTTCTTGGCGGCAGGCTTTTTCGCGGCAGGCTTCTTGGCAGCAGCCTTCTTCGCCGGCGCCTTCTTGGCTACCGCTTTCTTGGCGGCCTTCTTGGCAGGGGCCTTGGCCGCTTTCTTGGCGGGTGCCTTCTTGGCGGCAGCCTTCTTGGCCGGGGCCTTCTTGGCTACGGCTTTCTTGGCGACGGCCTTTTTGGCAACAGCCTTCTTGGCTACCGCTTTCTTGGCGACCTTCTTGGCCGGTGCCTTCTTGACCGCTTTTTTCACGGTCTTTTTGGCTGCGACCTTCTTGACTGCCTTCTTGGCAACCGTCTTCTTCACTGCCTTTTTGGCGGCGGCTTTCTTGACGGTTTTCTTGGCGGCGGTCTTCTTCACTGCCGGTTTCTTGGCCGCCGTTTTCTTCACGGCGGGTTTCTTGGCCGCAACCTTCTTCACGGCGACTTTCTTCACGGCCTTCTTGGCCGGGGCTTTCTTGGCCGCGGCCTTCTTGGCGGCGGGTTTCTTCACCGCTTTCTTGGCGGCTTTCTTGGCTGTTGCCATGGTTATGCTCCTTAGGTTCAGGGGTCCCAGAACTTAAACCCGTGCCACGTTCCGTCGCATGACGGAGCGCGCCCGGGCTATTCATCGGCGCATGCCGCTGCCCCATGCGGGCGACAGCTACTACGGTGTGCGCTAATGAATTCGGCACAGCCATTTGATATGGCCCCCGCGCCTTGCGCGAGCCATCTCAAATGGCGCCGGCAGGCGCGCATCGGGGCGCCTACCGCTTGGTACTGCGTATTCGAATACCCAGGCCGACGGAGCCGCATCGGATCGCCGCGCAAGCCACTGCGCGCGGCGCACGATGCGCGTTATTCCCAGCTCAGCGTTCCGCCGGTTTGGTATTCGATCACGCGTGTTTCGAAAAAGTTGCGTTCCTTTTTAAGGTCGATCATTTCCGCCATCCAGGGGAAGGGGTTTTCTTCCTGCGGATACAGCGGTTCTATCCCAATTTGCTGGCAACGGCGATTGGCGATGAAGCGCAGGTACGACTTGAACATGGGGGCGTTCAAGCCCAGCACGCCGCGCGGCATCGTGTCTTCGGCGTAGGCGTATTCGAGTTCTACCGCCTTCTGGAACAGCCCGCGGATTTCCTCGCGGAATTCCGGCGTCCACAGATGGGGGTTCTCCAGCTTGATAGTGTTGATCAGGTCGATACCGAAATTGCAATGCATGGATTCATCGCGCAGGATGTACATGTATTGCTCGGCGGCGCCGGTCATCTTGTTCTGGCGGCCCAGCGCCAGGATCTGCGTGAACCCCACGTAGAAGAACAGGCCTTCCATCAGGCATGCGAACACGATCAGAGACTTCAGCAGGGTCTGGTCGGCTTCGGGGGTGCCGGTTTGGAAGTTGGGGTCGGCGATCGCGTCGATGAACGGGATCAGGAATTCGTCTTTGGCACGAATGGACGGGACTTCGTTGTAAGCGTTGAAGATCTCGGCTTCGTCCAGGTCGAGGCTTTCGACGATGTATTGGTAAGCGTGCGTGTGGATGGCTTCTTCGAACGCCTGGCGCAGCAGGAACTGGCGGCACTCGGGCGCCGTGATGTGGCGGTAGGTGCCCAGCACGATGTTGTTCGCGGCCAGCGAGTCGGCCGTGACGAAGAAACCCAGGTTGCGCTTGACGATGCGACGCTCGTCTTCGGAGAGCCCGTTGGGGTTCTTCCACAGAGCGATGTCGCGCGACATGTTGATTTCCTGCGGCATCCAGTGGTTGGCGCAGGTGGCCAGGTACTTTTCCCAAGCCCACTTGTATTTGAACGGAACCAGCTGGTTGACGTCGGTCTTGCCGTTGATGATGCGCTTGTCGGCGACCTTGACGCGCTGCGAGGCGGCGTCGCCGCTGCCGTGCAGGTTGGCGGCATGTTGCGGCGCGGCCGGGGTGGGCAGCGCTTCGTCGCCGAACACGCCGGTGGCGGCGCGCGCGGGCTGGGCCGCGAGCGCACCGGGCTGCCCGCCCGCCGCGGGGGCGGGCGATTGCACCGGTTGCGTCGCGAGTTTGTCTTCTTCCCAATTAAGCATGAATGAATTCTCCGGAGGCGGTTTGATTACTGGCAGGCTTCGCACTCTTCGAAGCCGGGATCGCCCGGCCGCATGGTGCAAACCGCCCCGAGGACTTCGGGTTCCGGCAAAACAGGGGCGCCCGCCGCGGCCACCGTGGCGGCCTGGCCGGCGCTGACGGCGTTGAGTTCGCCGCCGCGGCCCGTGGATTTTTCAGCGCTGGTGGCGCCCAGCGTGCGCAGATAGTAGGTGGTTTTCAGGCCACGCTGCCACGCCAGCTTGTAGGTGTCGTCGAGCTTCTTGCCCGAAGCGCCCGCCATGTAGATGTTGAGCGATTGGGCCTGGTCGATCCACTTTTGGCGACGCGACGCGCACTCGACCAGCCAGCGCGGTTCGACTTCGAACGCGGTGGCGTAGAGTTCGCGAAGTTCGGAAGGTACGCGATCGATACGGGACAGGCTGCCGTCGAAGTACTTGAGGTCGGCGACCATGACTTCGTCCCAGAGACCGAGTTTCTTCAGGTCACGCACGAGGTAATCGTTTACGACCGTGAACTCGCCGGAGAGATTCGATTTGACGTACAAGTTCTGGAAAGTGGGTTCGATGCACGCAGATACGCCAATGATATTGGAAATTGTCGCAGTTGGGGCAATTGCGATGCAGTTCGAGTTGCGCATGCCATGTTCTTTGATGCGCGCGCGCAACGCATTCCAATCGAGCGTGCTCGATTCATCGACTTCGACATGACCACCGCGTTCGTCGCGCAGCATCGCCAGCGTGTCTTGCGGCAAGATGCCGCGCGACCACAGCGAGCCTTCATACGAAGGATAGCGGCCGCGTTCTTTCGCCAGTTCGCTCGATGCCCAATAAGCGTGATAGCACACCGCTTCCATCGAGCGGTCGGCGAATTCGACGGCGGCTTGCGATGCATACGACACGCGCATCATCTGCAGGCAATCCTGGAAGCCCATGATGCCCATGCCGACCGGACGATGGCGTTCGTTCGAATCTTTGGCCTTCTTGACGGCGTAGTAATTGATGTCGATCACGTTGTCGAGCATGCGCATGGCGATGCCGACCGTGTGCTTGAGCTTGTCGTGGTCGAGTTCGAACCCGCCGGCGGCGGCCGGCTTCATGTGCGCGACCAGGTTCACCGAGCCCAGGTTGCAAACGGCGATTTCAGACTCGTTGGTGTTCAGCGTGATTTCCGTGCACAGGTTCGAGCTGTGCACCACGCCCACGTGCTGCTGCGGCGAGCGGATGTTGCACGGGTCCTTGAACGTGATCCAGGGATGGCCGGTTTCGAACAGCATCGACAGCATCTTGCGCCACAGCGAGAGGGCCGGCATTTTCTTGAACAGCTTCAGCTCGCCGCTGGCGACCTTGGCTTCGTAGCCCAGGTAGGCTTGTTCGAAGGCCTTGCCGTACTTGTCGTGCAGGTCGGGGCAGTCCGACGGCGAGAACAGCGTCCATTCGCCGTTTTCCATGACACGCTTCATGAACAGGTCGGGAATCCAGTTCGCCGTGTTCATGTCGTGGGTGCGGCGGCGTTCGTCGCCGGTGTTCTTGCGCAGCTCGAGGAATTCTTCGATGTCCAGGTGCCACGTTTCCAGGTACGTGCACACCGCGCCCTTGCGCTTGCCGCCCTGGTTCACCGCCACGGCGGTGTCGTTGACGACTTTCAGGAACGGCACCACGCCCTGGCTTTCGCCATTGGTGCCCTTGATGTGGCTGCGCAGCGCGCGCACCGGGGTCCAGTCGTTGCCCAGGCCGCCGGCGTACTTGGCCAGCAGGGCGTTTTCCTTGATGGCGTCGTAGATGCCTTCCAGGTCGTCGGACACGGTGGTCAGGTAGCACGACGACAGTTGCGAATGCAGCGTGCCCGAGTTGAACAGCGTGGGGGTCGAGCTCATGAAGTCGAACGACGACAGGATTTCGTAGAACTCGATGGCGCGGGCTTCGCGATCGGCTTCGCGCAGCGCCAGGCCCATGGCCACGCGCATGAAGAACACCTGCGGCAGTTCGATGCGGGTGCCGCGGATGTGCAGGAAGTAGCGGTCGTACAGCGTCTGCAGGCCCAGATAGCTGAATTGCAGGTCGCGCCGGGCGTCCAGCGCCGCGGCCACGCGTGCCAGGTCGTATTCGGCCAGTTGAGGATCGAGCAGGCCGCCTTCGATGCCGCGCTGGATGAAGTGGGGGAAGTATTCGGCGTAGCGGGTGGCCATGCCGGCCTGCGACACTTCTTCGCCCAGCACTTCTTTGCGGATCGTGTGCAGCAGCAGGCGCGCCGTGACCTGGCTGTACGACGGGTCTTTTTCGACCAGCGCGCGCGCCGACAGGATGGCGGACTTGAACACTTCGTCGACGGGCACGCCGTCGTACAGGTTCTTGACGGTTTCCTTCAGGATGGCTTCGGTGTCGACGAATTCGCGCAGGCCTTCGCCGGCCGCTTCGATGGTGGCGCGCAGCTCGGCCAGGTTGAGCGGGCGGCGCACGCCGTTGTCGACCACATTCAGCTGGTGTTCCTGGGCGGCGGCGGCCGGGGCGGATTTTTCCTGCCCTTCCGCGGCGGCGGCGCGTTCTTGTGCGCGTTTTTCGCGGTAAAGCACGTAGGCGCGCGCCACGTCGTGCTCGCCCGAGCGCATCAGGGCCAGTTCGACCTGGTCCTGGATGTCTTCAATATGGAAGGTGCCGCCGGCCGGGCGGTTGCGCACCAGGGCGTTGACCGCTTGCGTGGTCAGGGTGCCGACCAGTTCGCGCACGCGCGCAGAGGCTGCGCCCTGGCCGCCGTTGACGGCCAGGAAGGCCTTGGTCATGGCGATGGCGATCTTGCCGGGTTCGAAACCCACCACCGAGCCATTGCGCCGGATGACGTTGTAACTGGCCCATTGTCCGCCGTTGGCGTCGGCGGGGGCATCGGTTTGGGAGGGCGGCACGGCGGAAGGCCGGGTCACAGAGGCGATCGTAGTCTGCATGGAAGCTCCTGTGGAAAGACGTAAAGTAAGCGGCATGGGGCGTGCCCATGCCGGTGCTGATGTATCGGGAGAGGGGGTCTGCTTGCCGGCGCGAACGCCCGGCTGCGCCAGGCGGAAGTGAATCCGACTGTTCTGACGACCACTACATATAGTGTAACACCCCTCGGATGACACTAATTCTAGTGATGAGGGGGGAGGGGAACAAGAAGAACTATGCTCCGAGTTCCCACTTAATTGCGTCTAAGTGTAACGTACGCGCCGGCTAGGCGCGTACGGCGTAGTGGTTGCTATCAGCGGCGGATTCACGCGCGTTTGCGCAACGAAACGTCCGGAAAGGCAGGCGGGCCGTAGTGTTGCAGCATCTGCCGCACGGTTTCGCGGTAGTGTGCCACGCTGGCCGCCTTGACGTGCCCGTAGCCGCGCACCTGTTCGGCCAGGGCGGCGATGCGGACGGCCTGCGCCAGGCTGGCCGGCGTCAGGTGGTCCAGCAGCGTCTGGACGGTGCCGCGGTATTCCTCGATCAGCTGGCGTTCCAGGCGGCGCTCGGCGCTGTGGCCGAACGGATCCAGCCAGGTGCCGCGCAAACCCTTCAGGCGCGCCAGCACCCGCAACGCCGGCAGGGCGGCGGGGCCCAGCGCGATCTTGCGCGGGATGCCGGTGCGCGGATCTTTGCGCGCCAGCAGCGGCGGCGCCATATGAAAGCGCAGCGAGTAATCGCCTTCGAATTGCTCGCGCAACTGCTGCTGGAAGCCGCCGTCGGTGTACAGCCGGGCCACCTCGTATTCGTCTTTGTAGGCCATCAGCTTGAACAGGCCGCGCGCCACCGCCATGGCCAGCCGCGGCGTGCGCGCGGCGGGGGCCAGCTCGCGTTCGCGCCGCGCCACGCGTTCGACCAGTTGTTGGTATTGGCGCGCATAGGCGGCGTTCTGGTAGGCCGTCAGGTCGCGCACGCGGCGCGCCACGGCGCGTTCGAACGATTCCGGCACCTGCAACTGCACCACCTGCGCTGCCGGGCGCAGGGCCTCTTCCAATGCCTGCGGCTGGTGGGCGGCCAGGCGCCCGGCCTCGAAGGCGTCGCGGTTGGCCTGCACCGCCACGCCATTCAGCTCGATGGCGCGCGCCAGCGCGGCGTGCGACAGCGGCACGCCGCCGCGTTGCCAGGCATGGCCCAGCATGAACATGTTCGACAGGATGCTGTCGCCGAACAGGGCCTGCGCCGCGTGGTGCGCATCCAGCGCGGCGGTGCGGGATTCGCCGGCGGCGTGGCGGATCTTGGCCAGTAGGGCCTCGGGCCGCAACGCCGCGTCGGGGTCGCGGGTGAATTCCGATATCGGCGCCACGTAGGTGTTGACCGTCACTTGCGTGTGGCCGCGCCGCAGCGCCCCCAGAGAGTCCGGCGCCACGGCCGCCACCGGGTCGCACAGTATGGCGGCGTCGGCCTGCTGCCAGTCGAGCCGCACCGGGCCGTCGGGCGCCTGCGCCGGGGCCAGGCGGATGTGGCTGACCACCGTGCCGCCTTTCTGCGCCAGGCCGGTCAGGTCCAGCACCGACGCCGACAGGCCTTGCAAGTGCGCCGCCATCGAGACGATGGCGCCGATGGTGATGACGCCGGTGCCGCCCATGCCCGCCACCAGCATGCGATACGGCTGTTCGGGCGCCTGGACGGCGGGCAGCGGCAGGGCATTTAGGTGCCGCCGCCAGGCCGGCGCGCCGCTGGCGGGCGCGGCCTGCTTGCGCAACCGGCCGCCCATGACCGACACGAAGCTGGGGCAAAACCCGTCGGCGCACGAATAGTCTTTATTGCAGCTGGACTGGTCGATGGCGCGCTTGCGGCCATACGGCGTTTCCAGGGGCACGATCGACAGGCAGTTCGATTGCGTGCCGCAATCGCCGCAGCCTTCGCACACCGCGCTGTTGATCAGCAGGCGGCGCGGCGGATCGGGAAATTGCTGCTTTTTGCGGCGCCGCCGTTTTTCGGCGGCGCAGGTCTGGTCGTGGATCAGCACGGTCACGCCGGCGGTGTCGCGCAGTTCGCGCTGCAGGGCATCGAGCTCGCGCCGGTGATGCACGGTAACGCCGGCCGGCAGCTCGACGCTCTGGTATTTCTGGGGCTCGTCGGTGGTGACCACGATGCGCGCCACGTTCTCGCCGCGCAGCTGCTGGCAGATCTGCGGTACCGAGATCGGCCCGTCGACCGGCTGGCCGCCCGTCATGGCGACCGCGTCGTTGAACAGTATCTTGTAGGTGATGTGGGCGCCCGCCGCGACCGCCTGCCGGATCGCCAGATAGCCCGAATGGTAGTACGTGCCTTCGCCCATGTTCTGGAACACGTGCGGCATTTTTATATAGCGCGCCAGGCCGATCCAGTCGGCGCCTTCGCCGCCCATCTGGGTCAGGCCGCCGGTGTCGCGGTCCATCCAGGCGGCCATGTAGTGGCAGCCCACGCCGGCCAGCGCCTGGCTGCCCTCGGGCACTTTGGTCGAGCTGTTGTGCGGGCAGCCCGAACAGAAGTACGGCCGGCGGCGCATGCCGTCGGCATCGTTGGACAGCGGCGCGGGGCAGGCGAAGGCGGCCGGGTCGACGGCGCCGCGCAGGCCGGCGCAGCGCGCCAGCCAGGCCGCCAGCGGCGCGGCCAGCAGCGAGGGCCGCAACTGTCCGGCCGACGGCACCAGCGGCGCGCCGTCCAGCCCGGTCTTGCCGGCCACGGTGGGCCGGTGCGGCTGGTTGTACAGCAGGTCCTTGATCTGGCTTTCAACCACCGCGCCCTTTTCTTCGATCACCAGAATGTGCGACAGGCCGCGCGCGAAATCGTGCAGGCGCCCGGCATCCAGCGGCCACGTCAGGCCGGGCTTGTAGATGCGCACCGGCGTGTCGGCGGCGTGCGGGTCGATGCCCAGCCGGGCCAGGGCTTCCAGGGTGTCCAGGTGCGCCTTGCCCACCGTCACCAGCCCCACGGCGGCGCGCGGCGCGGCGCAGACCAGCCGGTCGATCGAATGGCGCCGCGCGAAGGCGCGCACGGCCTGCAGGCGCTTTTGCATGCGCAGTTCGACCGCCGGCGACAGGAAGTCGCGCGCGGTGTATTCCAGGGCGCCGGGCGGCAGGGCGGGATCGGCCGGCATGTCGTAGCGGGCGGCCGGCGCCGGCAGATAGGCCTGGCCGCTTTCGACGGTTTCGGAAACGGCCTTGAACGCCACCCACGTGCCGCTATAGCGCGACAGCGCCCAGCCCCACAGCGCGAAGGTCTCGTATTCGTCGACCGAGGCGGGATGCACCACGGGCATCTGCCAGCCGATCAGCGAGGCTTCGCTGGCATGCGGAATCGACGAGGACACCGCCGTGTGGTCGTCGCCCACCACCACCAGCACGCCGCCGTGGCGCGAGGCGCCGGCCGCGTTGCCATGATGCAGCGCATCGCCGGCCCGGTCCACCCCGGGCCCCTTGCCGTACCACAGCGCGAACACGCCATCGACCTGGCGGTCGTCGCGCACGCCCGCCTGCTGCGTGCCCATGATCGCGGTGGCGGCCATGTCTTCGTTGATGCCGGGCACGAAGGTGATCTGGTGGGCGTCGAGCTGCGCCTGGGCCTTCCACAGCGCCATGTCCACGCCGCCCAGCGGCGAGCCGCGATAGCCCGACACGAAACCGGCGGTATTCAGGCCGCGTTCGCGGTCCAGCCGCCGCTGCGCCAGCAGCAGCCGCACCAGCGCCTGCGTGCCGGTCAGGAACACGCGGCCCCGCGTGCGGGTCAGGTTGTCCTGCAATTGGTAATCCAGATCCAAGGCCGGTTCGGCCGCCGGGGTCCCGTCCATGATGGATGCTCCTGTTCGTTCTAGTCATGATAGGAGCGCGAGGCCAGCGATTTATTGCGTTATTGGATCGTGTAATCCCTATAATTTGAAATGAACATTTCGTTTCGGCAAAAAATGGGGTGGATATGGACAAAACCGACATCGGCATCCTGCGCGCCCTGCAGGCCGACGGCCGCGCCTCGGCGCAGCAGTTGTCCGAGCAGGTAGGCTTGTCGGCCGCGCCGGTGTGGCGACGCGTCAAGGCGCTCGAAGCGGCGGGCGTCATCACGGGCTACAGCGCGCAGGTCGATCGCGCCAAGGTCGGATTGCAGGGCTGCATGTTCGCGCAGATCAGCCTGGAGCGGCATTCGGCCAGCACGGTCGAAAATTTCGAACGCTCGGTGCGCGACGCGCCCGAGATACTCGAGTGCTACGCGGTCACGGGCGATTCCGACTTCCTGCTGAAGATCCTGGTCGAAAGCCCCGAGGCGTACGACCGGTTCCTGCACCGCTTCCTGTTCAACCTGCCCGGCATCCGCCAGACCCGCACCATCGTCGCGCTGCGCGAGATCAAGCACGAAGTGCGCCTGCCGCTCGACGCGGCGTAATGGCCAACTGGCCAGCCGGCCTGGTGTCAGGCTTCAGGTGTGTCAGGAGTCAGGTGTCAGGCTCCCGCAGGGTGCCTGACACCGTAGTGGGCAAACGATCTTCCGGTGTCTGACACCCTTCGGGAGTCAGACACCTGCATAGGCGTGTGGCCAGGTGTCCGACCCTCTCCGGGAGGCCAGACACCTGCAAAACCCGCGGCCGGCTTCGCCTCCACTGTTGCGCTTACACACCATCTGCAAGCTGGTGTCATTGCATCGCGGGGGCGGCGTCATTAGAGTCCCACCTGCGCGTGTCGGACTCGGCTCATCCGGTCCGGCGACGCGCGTGGTTTCGAGGACGTCATGAAAAGTGTGTTGTGGTTGCACCGTATCGGCGCCGTGGGCGCCGCATTGATCCTGGCCGGTTGCGCGGCCCGCAAGACCGGGCAGGCTCCGGCGCCCGCCGCCCCCGCCGCCGCGCCGCCCCCGGTGGCCTGCACGCCCGCCGAGCCCGGCAGCCGCCTGGTCGGCACCTGGCAATCGAACACCCGCCCGCGGGGCGTGGCGGGCGACTTCCGCGCGCTGATCGTGCTGTCCGCCGACGGCACCATGTCATACGAGACCCAGCTCAAGATCGGCAAGCGCGTGCGGCCCGGCCTGCGCGAAGCGGGCTGCTGGCAACAGGCCGATGGCGTGCTCACCCTGCAGACGACCCGCTCCAATGGCGAACCCGTCGATGCCGCCGATCCCATCTACCAGAACCGCTACCGCATCGAAAAGGTCGAGTCCGCCCGCCTGAGCCTGCGCGAGCTGCGTTCGGGCGGCCAGGCGATCACGGCGCGCCGCATGCCGCCGGGCTACCACCTGTCTTACTGACGGCAGCCCGATGCCGCCCGCCAGTTCCCACGGCCGCGCGATCGCCTTGCTGGCGCTGGCGGCTTTCGTCAGCGCCACCGCCTTCCGCATCTGCGATCCCATGCTGCCGCGGCTGGCGGCCGATTTCGGCACCACCACCGGGCAGGCCGCGGCCACCGTGACCGCGTTCGCGGTCGCCTACGGGCTGCTGCAGATGTTCTTCGGGCCGGTGGGCGACCGCTATGGCAAATTCCGCGTGGTGACGGTGGCGACCTTCGCGTGCGCGATCGGCAGCGCCGGCGCGGTGCTGGCCTCGTCGCTGGACATGCTGGTGGTGTGCCGCGCCCTGTCCGGCGCGGCCGGGGCCGGCATCGTGCCGCTGTCGATGGCCTGGATCGGCGACAACGTTCCCTATGAGCAGCGCCAGGCCACGCTGGCGCGCTTTCTCACCGGCACGATCCTGGGCATGGCCGCGGGGCAGCTGGCCGGCGGCTGGTTCACCGATACGGTCGGCTGGCGCTGGGCGTTCGGCGCGCTGGTGGTCGGCTATCTGATCGTGGGCGCGCTGCTGTGGCGCGAAGTGGGCCGGCAGGCCGCCCGGCCGGCGGCCGAGGCCGCGCCGCGCCAGGGTTTCGCCGCCCAGGTGCGCACGGTGCTCAGCGTGCCCTGGGCGCGCATCGTGCTGGCCACGGTTTTCGTGGAAGGCCTGCTGGTCTTCGGCGCATTGGCCTTCGTGCCGGCCTACCTGCATGCGCGCTTCGGCCTGTCGCTGACCGCGGCGGGGGCCGTGGTGGCGGTGTATGCGCTGGGCGGGTTGCTGTACACCCTGGTGGCGGGGCCCGTGCTGCGGCGCCTGGGCGAGCGCGGCCTGGCCGCCGCGGGCGGGCTGGTGCTGTGCGCGGCCTTTCTGGCTTATCTGCTGGGCCCGGTCTGGGCCTGGGGGCTGGCGGCCAGCATGCTGGCCGGTTTCGGCTATTACCTGCTGCACGCCACGCTGCAAACCCACGCCACGCAAATGGTGCCCGGCGCGCGCGGCACCGCGGTTGCCTGGTTCGCGTCCTGCCTGTTCATGGGCCAGGCGGTGGGGGTGGCGCTGGCCGGGCTGGTGGTCGACGTGGCCGGCGCCGCGGCGCTGTTCGGCGCGGCCGCGGTATTGCTGCCCTTGCTGGGCGGCAGCTTCGCCTGGGCCCTGCGCTGCCGGCTGCGGGCGATGGCGGCGTAGCAGGGGTGCTCGCCGCGGTGTCCGACACCCTTCGGGAGTCGGACACCTTGACCACGTCCTCGTCACATCGTCAGGTGTCTGCAGGGTGTCAGACACCGCCCCCCAGCCGCTGCAATACCGCCTCTTTACCGATCAGGGCCAGCACGGCGTCGACCGCCGGCGTCTGGGTCTGGCCCACCACGGCCACGCGCAGCGGAATGGCCAGTTGCGGCATTTTCAGGCCGCGTTCGGCCAGCACGGCCTTGATCAGGGCGGAAATCGCCTCGCGGGTCCAGTCGGTGCCTGCCGCGCGTTGCGCGAAATCGGCCAGCGCCTCGCGCGCGGCCGGCGTCAGGTGCTGTTCGGCCAATTCGGCGGCGGCCGGCTGGAACGGCTTGCAGAACAGCAGTGCCGCGTCGGCCAGTTGTTCCAGCGTTTCGGCGCGGTCTTTCAGCAAGCCCATGGCCGCGGCCAGGTCCACCGCCGCCGGATTGCCGCCGCGCTTTTCGATGCGCGGCGCCACGCGCGCGGCCAGTTCGGCGTTGTCCATCTGCTTGATGTAGTGGGCGTTGACCCAGTTCAGCTTCTTCGGGTCCCATTGCGACGCCGACTTCGACAGATGCCGGGTGTCGAACCATTGCACCAGCTGTTCGCGCGTGAACAGTTCGTCGTCGCCGTGGCTCCAGCCCAGCCGCGCCAGGTAGTTCACCATGGCTTCGGGCAGGTAGCCTTGCGCGTCGTAGTCCATGACATTGACCGCGCCGTGGCGCTTGGACAGCTTTTCGCCGTCGGGCCCCAGAATCATCGGCACGTGGCCGTATTCGGGCAGGGTGGCGCCCAGCGCGCGCAGGATATTGATCTGGCGCGGCGTATTGTTGACGTGGTCGTCGCCGCGCAGCACGTGGGTGATGCCCATGTCCCAGTCGTCGACCACCACGCAGAAGTTGTAGGTGGGGGTGCCGTCGGGGCGGGCGATGATCAGGTCGTCGAGCTCGGTGTTGTCGAAACTGATGGGGCCCTTGACCATGTCGTTCCAGCCCGTGGCGCCGTCTTGCGGGTTCTTGAAGCGCACCACCGGCTGGCGTCCGGCCGGCACCGGCGGCAGCGTCTTGCCGGGCTCGGGGCGCCAGGTGCCGTCGTAGCGCGGCTTCAGGCCCCGGGCGCGCGCCGCTTCGCGCATGGCCTCGACTTCTTCGGGCGAGCTATAGCAAAGGTAGGCGGTGCCGTCGCGCAGCATCTGCGCGATGACTTCGCGGTAGCGGTCCATGCGCTGCATTTGATAGAACGGCCCTTCGTCGGGCTGCATGCCCAGCCAGTCCATGCTGTCCAGAATGGCCTGCACCGCTTCGGGGGTCGAGCGCTCCAGGTCGGTGTCTTCGATGCGCAGCACGAACACGCCCTGGTGATGGCGCGCGTAGGCCCAGGAAAACAGCGCGGTGCGCGCGCCGCCCAGGTGCAGGAAACCAGTGGGCGAGGGCGCGAAGCGGGTACGGATAGGGGCAGGGGTCGAGGTCATAGGAAGCAGGAAAAAACGGCGTGGCGGACGCCGTGGGCATGCGGGAAAGCCCGGCGCGCGATCATGGCGATAGGGTGCAGGTCTTGTTACGATGGCTGTATTTTAGAATAGCGCCCGTTTGACATGCTGCGACACGCTCTTGCCCCGCTGTTCGAGCCCCGATCGCTGCTCATCGTGGCCGACCGGCCCTTGCCGGTGGCCGATGCCCTGCCTGCCGCGCTGCGCGCGCGCACCACGCGCGTCGATGCCGCGCCGGGCCAGGCCCCCGAACTGCCGGCGGCCAGTGCCGGCCTGGCCGACGGCCAGCGTCCCGACCTGGCGCTGGTGTGCGTATCGCCCGCCGTGCTGCCCGAAACCCTGCGCCGCCTGGCGCCGCTGCGGCCGCACGCGGCCATCGTGCTGCCGCACGAATTGCCCGATCCCTATCCCGGCGGCACCCTGGCGCTGTGCCGCGCCTGGGCCCAGGAAACCGGCTGCGCGCTGCTCGGCCCGCGCGCCTTTGGCGTCCAGCGGCCCCATGCGGGCCTGAACCTCAGCCAGCACCCCACGCTGGCGCGCGCCGGCCGCGTGGCGCTGGTGGCGCAGTCGCGTTCCATCACCGCCGCCGTCATGGATTGGGCCGAAGACGTCCACATCGGCTTTTCCACGGCGGTGTCGCTGGGCGACGAAGCCGTGGTGGGGTTGGCGCAGGTGCTCGATTTCCTGGCCAGCGACCCGCGCACCGACAGCATCGTGCTGTACCTCGAAGACGCCGGCACGGCGCGCGAATTCATGAGCGCGCTGCGGTCGGCGGCCAGCGTCAAGCCGGTCATCGTGCTCAAGGCCGGCCACGACGGGCCGCCCGGCAGCGATGCCGTGCTCGATGCCGCCCTGCGGCGCGCCGGCGCCGTGCGGGTGCGTTATTTCGTGCAGCTGTTTTCGGCCGTCAAGGTGCTGGGCTACACGCGGCGGCCGCGTGGCCGCCGCGTGGCGCTGCTGTCCAATGGCAGCGGCCCGCCCCAGCTGGCGCTCGATCTCATCGGCCCCGACGCGGCCGTGCTCAAGGCCGAACTGGCGCCCGCCACCCGGCGCGCGCTGGCCGGCCTGCTCGAGCCCGACGCGGCCATCGCCAACCCCGTCATCACCTATGTGCCGCTTACGCCCGAGCGCATCCAGGCCATGCTCGACCACCTCATCGACGACAGCGGCGTCGACGGCGTGCTGGTGCTGCTGGCCCCCGATGCCCTGGCCGATATGCCGGGCGTGGCGCGCCAACTGGCCCAGATCGCGCCCAAGGCACCCAAGCCGGTGGTCAGCTGCTTCATGGGCGATGCCGGCATGCGGCCGCTGCGCCGCATGCTCGACGACGCCGGCACGTCGGCGTTCCGCACGCCCGAATCCGCCGCCGACGCCTTCGGCGTGCTGGCCACGCACTACTACAACCAGCAATTGCTGCTGCAAACCCTGCCGCCCGAGCCCCCCAACCGCCTGCCCGACATCGCCCGGGCCCGCGCCGTGCTGGATGGCGCCCGCGCGCAGGGCCGGCTCGATTTGTCGGCGGCCGAATGCCGCAGCGTGCTCGACGCCTTTTACGTGCCGCTGCGCGACGTGCCGCCCGGCGTGCTGCCCGGCGAGCCCGAATCGCGCCCCATGGCCATCCGCGTGCGGCGCGATCCGCGTTTCGGGCCCGTGATCCAGTTCGGCGCCGGCGGCCCCGATGCCTTGCTGGCCAGCGGCACCGATCGCGGCATGGATCTTCCGCCTCTCAATGGCTTCCTGGCCGGCCAGCTCATCGAGCGCAGCCGCGCCTGGCGCCGGGTGCTGGCGCCGCAAGTCAGCGGCGCGGCCACCGAAGCCGTGCAGCAGACGCTGGTGCACGTCTCCGAACTGATCTCCGAACTGCCCGACATCGAATCGCTCGACCTCGACCCGCTATACGCGGGCGAAGCGCAATTGCGCGCGGCCGACGTGCGCATCAGGCTGAGTGCCGAGCCCGGCTGCCCCACGCCGCAGGCCAGCGGCTATCCGCACATGGCCATCCACCCGTACCCGGCGCGCCTGGTACGCACCCGCCAGTTCGACGACGGCACCGCCTGGGTCATCCGCCCCATCCGGCCCGAAGACGCCCAGACGCTGCAAGAATTCATCCGCGGCCTGTCCGAGCAATCGCGCTATATGCGTTTCGTGTCCATGATGCGCGAACTCACGCCGCGCATGGTGGCGCGCTATACGCAAATCGACTACCACCGCGAACTGGCGCTGGTGGCCACCACGCAAGTGCCTAACCCCGAAAACCGCGGCCATCCGCGCGAAGTCATCATCGGCTTCGCGCACTATCTGCGCAATGCCGACGGGCGCGGCGCCGAATACGCCCTGGTCATCGGCGACGCCTGGCAGCGCCGCCGGCTGGGCGGGCAACTGATGGAAGCGCTGATCGACGCCGCGCGCGAACAAGGGCTGGAATACATCGACGGCTTGGTGCTGGCCAACAACCGTCCCATGCTCACGCTCATGACGCGCCTGGGTTTCACCAACGACCCCGATCCCGAAGACCCCACCATGCGGCGGGTCTGGCTGGACCTGGTATCGAAGGGGTAGATGGCGGGGGCGTTGGCGAAACCCAGGCGCGTCATGAGCGTGAGCA
>WMBV01000033.1 GCA_017745595.1 Bordetella petrii | reverse complement strand
CCGGCACCCGAGGCCATCATCTGGCCTGCGCCAGCAAGCGGAGCAGCACCGTCATCTGCCCAGGCAATAGCCCCAAGGCCGATCATGAACTAAGATTGAAACCGGACCACCCTATGGGGTCAGGCCACCCTAAGCTCCAGCTTCAGCGTCTACGACGCTCATGAGCATCCCGCGTAGGTGCCTCGAAACCCCAATGGGCTACGCACGACGCCACCCTGAATGACGAAAATGAGGCTGAAGAGGGCTGCCGGCACATGCCGCAGCCCTCGTCTTTCTACAATGCCAGATGCGCACGCTCATCGTCCGTCAGGCTGTTCGCCTGGGTGGCGGTCAGCTCTCCTCTTCCGACGACCTGAATCGGATTGCCCGGGCGGCGGACAGCGGCCTGGTCTCCAGGACGCGAGCCGACGCTGCCCGACTGCTGCCGCTGGCCTCCAAAGCCCAGAATCCGCACGCTGAAGATCGATGGCTGGTTCTGGCGCGCGTCCTTGCGGGCGCGCGAGACGGTTTCCTCAGCGGCGGAGGCCGCCGCCGAAGCGGCCGCGCTGGCGCCGGTCAGCGCGCCGATATTCACCGCCACCATCGGTGGCAGGCCCTTGGATTCGCCCTGCACCTCGATGTTGTCCACGTTAAGCACCTGCAGCGCAGCCACGTTGAAGTTGCCCGCCACCCTCACCCCGGCGTCGCCGAAGTTCACCGTGCCTTCCGGCGCGGCCAGGTCCACGTCGCCCTCGCCCACCGTGCCGATGCCGCTGCCGCTCATGTCCGAGCGTTCGCGGATCGTCGTGTGGCCGTCCTCGTCCGTCAGGATCTCGGGCGAAGCCGGCACCCGCACCGTCTTGGCCCCGCGCCCGGCGTCGATGTCGCCCCGGCTGGCCCAGATGATCTGGTCGCTGCCCTGCTGCGCGGCCTGTGGCACGAAGGACAGCACCCGCGAGCGGTTCACCACCACGTCCTGCTCGGCAAAGAGGTTGATGTGGCCCGAGGCCAGCGTCACCAGGCCGTAGCCGTCCTCCACCGTGGCGCCCAGGGCCGCCACCTGCAGGCCGCCGCCGGGCGTGAGTACATTGACGTCGCCGCCCCACATCGTCATCAGCTTCATCTGGCTGGCCGCCACGCTGCCGTACCAGCCGTCGCCCGGGAACAGCGTCTCGATGGCCGCATAGCCGCGGTTGTAGCCGCCGTTGCGCGGCATGTCGTCCGCCTCGAGATAATTCTGGTCGCGCCCGGCATCGCGCAGCTCCAGCATGAACACCTGGCGGATGAAGCGCTGCTGCGCCAGCGCCGGCAGTTGCTGGAAGCGCTCCCAGGCCTGCAGCGGGTCCAGCGTCTCGCCGGTCATTTCCCGCATGAAGGACACCAGGCCGCGCCGCGTGGTTTTCATGAAGCCCGGGCGCGGCTCCACCCCGTCGGTCAGGTACAGTGGCACCTGCCTGCCGTCGGCCAGCGTGGTGCGCAGGTAGCCGGGCATGGCCGCCACATTGGCCGGGTCCAGGTAGGCCTGCGCAAAGTCGGCATAGCCCACCTCGCCGTTGAGCCCGGCCATGATGGTGATGCCCGCGCCCTGCCCCTGCCCCGGCAGGCCCGCAATGCGCGAGTCCGGCATCGGCCGGTTGTTGTCGTCGAAGGCCTCGCGGTTGCCCAGCGAGACCACGCTCAGGATATCGGCGTGGACGTCGCGCCCTGCAGTCATCAGCAACTGGCCCGGACCACGGACTTCCACGTGGCGCACGGCCCAGAGCGCCAAGGCGGGCGGACGCATCTCCAGGATGTCGTTGCCCGCATCCAGCCAGGTGACGTCACTGGGATGCAGGTTGCGCGCCATCACGTCCAGGCCCCGGATGTCGTGCCCGGCCCGCACCCAGGTCTGCTCGTTGGCCATCAGCGTCAGGTTCTCCACCGAGCCCCGCGCGTAGAGCCGGCTGGGCTCGTAATCCTGGGTCAGCGGCAGCACCGGCGGGTTGTTCGGATCTGGCTCGCGGCGAGCCTCGTTGCGCAGGAACGCGTCCAGCGAGGCCATATTTCTACCTTGGATCTCGCCGCCCCATGGTCGCAGCGCTGTCGGCAGGCTGCCTGGCACCGCGTAGGACATGGCCACCCTCGGCCCCGGCACGGCCAACTTGCCGCTGGAGGGCGCGTCCGGCGCCAGGAACAGCAGGTCACCGCCCGACAGCAGCGCCAGGTCGTTGAATTCGCGCGCCAGCACCTGCAGCGGCCCTTGCAAAATCAGGTCCCCGCCAATGGCCGCCACCCGGGTGCGGGCCGGGTAGACGTTCTCGCCGACTCCGGACAGATTATCCCGGGCATTGTGGCCCAGGGTCCGCACCGTCAGGTCCCGCCAGATGTACTCGCCCTGGTTGACCAGGGTCACGTCGCCGCCCACCGAGCTCAGGCGCAGGGCCGTGCGATCGGTGAAGCCGCTGATGTAGGTTCCTCGGTCATCGTAGGCGAACTCGCCCGAGCCCTCGTCGCCCTCGCGCACCAGCAGCGGGTCGAGCACCGTCTGCAGGCGCAGGTCGCCCGCCGTGCGCAGGCTCACCGCGGCATCTCCCAGCGCCAGCACCGGCGCCAGGTCGTAGGTATGGGATTGCGGATTGTAGGTATCGTCCGTGGTAATAGTGACCCGATGCCCGATGCCGGTTTCGGCCGCGCGGATCTGCCCTTGCCCACGCGCCACGTAGTACTGCCCGCCCAGGATGGCGCCGGCCGCCGTCACCGACAGCATGCCGCCGTTGTCCTGGCGCGGCATCTTGGCCTCGCCCACTCGGCGCCCGCCCCCGACCCGCATGCTTGTCGGCAGCGCCACCACCAGATTGACCAGGTCGCCGCCGGCCTGCAGCGATACGTTGCCGCCGCCCAGCGCGCCCACGCCCTGCTGGAAACGGCCATGATTGACCCACCAACTGGGCTGCTCGGCCGGGCCGATGATGGGGACATACTGCCCATCGACCCACTTCGTCTCGCCCGTATCGTAGTCGGCAAATACCGCCTCGTCGCCCGGCTCCAGCTTGACCTTGCCCTGCCGGTTCAGCCACTGCACCATGCGCTGCCCGGAAGGCTGCGCGCTGACGTCGCCGCCGACCCGCAGGTCCAGGTGCCCACCCTGCAACGCATAGACCGCGCCGGGCAACGCGGTGGAAAAGGCGCCGCCCAGCGTAGGATCGGTATCGCGCCGGCCTGCCGTGTAGATCACCGACTCCTTGTGGGCCAGCACCAGGCCGCCGGCCGCACGCACGGTCAGGTCGCCCGTGCCGGTGCGCACCAGCTTGCCGGCGCCGGTGTCGGCGCCGTCGTCGGGGTCCGCATCGGCCAGGCCCACCCGGATCGTGCCCGCACCCTCGGGCCGGCCGGCCGCCGCCTGCAGCGCCAGGGCATCGGCGGCCTCGAGGTCGGCGCCGGCCACCAGGCGCAGGTCCCACGACGGGGTGGCCAGCAGTTCACCGCTGCGGTCGGCCGCGCTGAAGCCGTCGCTCAGGTGCGCGCCGATCACCAGGTCGCCGCCGGCCAGCAGCGCCAGGCTGCCCAGGCGCGTGCCAGCCAAATCCTCGGCCAGGTTCCAGTCATTGGACAGGGACAGGTCGCTGGCACCGGCGATCTCGATGCCCGGCGCCACGCGCCAGGCCGAGGCGGATGCGCCCAGCCCGGCCAGAATCGCGTCTTCCTGCGCCGCGAACGCCAGCGCCTGGGCGACCGCCTGGCCGCGCACCGATTCGACCGTGCCGTCGGTGCTGGCATGGCGGCGCACGCCCTCTAGAATCGCCTGGCGGGCGCCGCGCACCTCGCCGGCCAGCGCCGAGATCGCCAGCCCGTCGTTGGCGCCGTTGCGCTGCGCGCGCAGGCGCACCACGCCCTGCTCGCCGCCGGAGACGTCCAGCACCCCGCCCTGCAGGGCCAGCGTGCCGCCGGCCGCCTCCAGCGTGATGCGCCCGCTGCCCAGCCGATCGGCCGTATCGGTGGCGCCGGCGGCCAGGCGCGCGCCCTGGCGCACCGTCACGCCATTGCCGCCCACGATGCGAATCGAACCGCCGTAGCGCGCCCGCGCGTCCACTTCGCCGCCGACCGTCACCCGGCCCTGGTCCGCCACCAACAGAAACTGCTCGGCCGTGGTCTGCCCATCGAGCAGCACGTCGCCGCGCCGGATGCGGAACGTGCGCGAGCGGGTAAAGCCGGCCTCGTCCAGCAGCGCGCTGACCCCGGCAAAATCCGGCAGCGCGTCGATGTCGAGGCTGAACGCCCCGGCCTGGCCCTGCCGGCCGGCGCGGGCGTCGATCCGCCCTTGCAGCGACACGCCGCCGCCCTGGCTGGCCGCCAGGGTCAGCGAGCCGGCCCCGCCGCCGCCGGCCGGCGCCGACAGGTTCAGCCGGCTGCCGGCCCGCATGGCCACGTCGCCGGCCGCCGACAGCGTGATGTCGCCGGCATCCACGTATTCCTGCTGGTCGAAGAACGCGCTGCCGAACCCGCCCACGTCGATCAGCGCCCCCTCGCCCAGGACCACGTCGCCGCCGGTGGCCTGGACCGTAACCGCGCCGCCCAGGGCGGCGATGTGGCCGTCCACCTGCGCGCTGCGCCCCTGCAGCGTCAGGCGCGCGCCCCGGCTGTCGCGGGTGTCCCGCGCCTCGGCCGGCGCCCCCGCGCCCGGCGCCAGCCGCAGATCGCCCTGCGTGCGCAGCGTCACACTCGCGCCCGCCCGCCCGCTCAGCAACGGCGTGTTCAATTGCAATGCCGCCTGGCCCGCGTCCAGCACGCCGCTGTCCTCGGCCAGGATCCGCCCGTCGCCGGCCAGCGCCACATCGGCGAAGCCGCGCACGTTCTTCTGTCCCGCGCCCAGTATCAGCGTCTGGGCCGCCAGCGTCAGGCTGCCGTGGCCGCTGCCGGCCTCGCCCTGGCCGCCGGTGCGATTGACCAGTCGTATCGTCTGGCCGCGCAGGATAACCCGCGCATCGCCGTGGCCGGCCAGATTGCCGCCGTCCAGCGTGACCGAGGCCAGGCCCGCGTCGCCGAAATCCATCGACTGATGAAAGTCGAAGCGCCCGTAGCTGCGCAGCGTGAGGTGGCGGCTGCGCGCCAGTTGCGACAGCGCGGCCGTGTCCAGCACCAGCCCTTCGCCGCCGCCGAACCCGATATTGCCCGAGGCCACCGACAGGTCGGCCGCCGACAGCAGGGCCGAAGGCTCCATCCGCGTGGCCTGCGTGGCGTCAATCAGCAAGGCCGCATCGGCCGACACGGAGGCGCCCCGACCAATGCGCACCTGGCCGCCCTGCGCAGTATCGGCATTGGTGCGCACCACTTCGACGACCGAACCGTTGGACACCCGCAGCAACGCCCCCCAGTCGCGGGCCGGCTCCAGCAGCACGTCGTCCTCCGGCTGCGGCGTGCCCCGGTCATCGTACCGCGCGGCCTGCTGCGGGCTCAGGATCAGGTCGGCCGCATCGGCCGCCATCTCGCCCTCGGCGCGGACCACGCTGCCGGCTTCAATGTGCAGACCGTCCGAAGCGGCCAGCAGGATCTCCGGGCCGGTGAGCGCCGAGTGCGCATCGTTGCGCACCACCAGATCGGTGGCCGTTACGTCCAGGCGCAGGCCCAGCGGGTCGCCCGAGCGCGTCCCGCCCAGCAGCAGGCTGCCGGCCCCGAAGCCGGAGAGCCGCTGCGCGTCCACCACCAGGAAGCCGGCGTCGGCCAGGTCCTGCGAGGGCTTGTCGCCGGATACGACGGCGATCTTCTCGGCCACGATGTCCACCATGCTGCCGCGCCCGTCCCGGCCCACCCGGTTGACCAGGCTGCCTTCCAGTTCGAGCCGGCGCCCGGCCTCGAGCACCAGCGTGCCGCCGTCGCGCGGCAAGCGCGGCGTCACGACGTTCTGGCCGGTATGCCGGTACTGCGTCAGCTTGAAGGCGTCGGACGAGAAAAAGTCATTGGCGTGCGCCTCGTAGTACTCGGTATAGTCGCGCACCACGCTGCCCGGCATCACCCGCCAGGCCGTGTCCTGCGCATCCTGCTGTCCGGCCCAGGGATTGGCCGTGCGCCCGCGCATCATCAGCGCCCCGTCGCTCATCCGCTGGCCGCCCGCCCCGCCCGCGTACCAGCCGCCCCGCCCCAGGGCCTGAACGGCATAGGCGCCCGGCAGCAGCGCATGATGCGCCGGCAGCAAGGTATACCAGCCGGGCTCCAGGCCGGCCCCGCCCTCCAGCCACACCCGCCGGCCCGCGTCCGTGCCCGCCGCCGGCGAGGCGCCCTCGTAGCCGGGTACGATCGCGTACATGCCGGGCCGGGTCAGCACGTCGTGCGAGCCGCCCGGGCCGGGCACGAATTCCCAGGCGTGCAGATCGCCCCCGCCCGACACGTCCACCTGCGAGCCCTCGTTCAGGATCACCTCCGGGGCTTGCATGGCAATGCGCTTGTCCGGCGGCGCGGCGAGTTGGTACTTGCTCGGACGCACGCCCTGCTCCATCTGTTGCGTGGGGTCCAGCCAGTATTCGTTGTTGCTGAGCATGCCGTACAGCACGTTGCGCCCATCGCCCGACACCGAGGTCAGGCTGCCCGCGCCCAGGCTCAGCTTTTCGGTCGCCGCCAGCGTGATCTGGCCGAACGGCGCGCGCAGCACCCCGTTCTGCTCGATCACCGGCGCCTCAAGCCGCAGCGTGCCGCCGGCCGACAGCGGCGTGGCGGCTTTGCCGTTGCGCTCGATGTCCAGTTTCGTGGCGGCGCGCACGGTGGCCCGCGCGGCCGTTCCAGGGTAGATCTGCCCCGCGCGCAGCGTCAGCGCACCGTCCACGTCCAGGCTGACGCGCTCGGCCGTCGCGCTGCCCAGGCGGATGTCGCGCGCCTGCATCAGCGTATGTGCGTAGCCACTGATGCGCGCTCCCTGGACTGCACTGAACTTCAGCCCCTGGATGTCGATCAGTTCGGCTTCCAGCGCCAGGCTGCCTGCCAGCCCTTCGGACACCGGCTCGGCGGCACTGCCGTCGGACAGTGAAATGACCGGCGCGCGCAACGTGACGGCGCCTTGGCCGTTGGACGCGATCCGTCCCTGCAGTGATATCGACCGACCCAGCGCCAGCGTGGTGGGATCGATCTGTATCGGCGCAGCCTCAATCGTGCGTAAAATGAGATCGTCAAAACCACCCTGTCCGAACGCCGAGGGACGAACGACCAAGCTGGCATCGCGCGGCGGGCTATTGAACACGTCACGCATATTGTCCGGGCCACCCCAGTAGTTGTCGCGAAACCAATCCATCACGATATCGTTCACGCCGTAGTCAGCGGGATCGAGCGGACCTGTTCCGGCACCCGACGCAGGCCGGCTGTCTGAAAGGAAGAATCCTGCCTTGCCTCCCTCCGCCGCAGCGACGACGAGGTCGACGAATTCGCGCGAGACCTCGAAGGACGTTCCCATGCCGAATATCGCGCCGACATCCCAGCCGGTCGCCTTGTAAGGATCGTCCCCGGTGCACAAGGCAACATCGCCGGCGCCGTTACAATCCCGGTCCAGGATCTTGAGCAGTTCCAAAACATCGTGCGCCGGACCCGGACCGTCTCCCCCCGTGGCTGACGAGGCGTACCCCAACACTAGCGCTCCGCCCATGGCGTTCGGCCCGCCTGCAGCGGCCAGCAGGCGGCTTTCGATGACGCCGTTGCCCTGGATTTCGAGAAGTCCGCCATCACTGTCGACCCGCACCGCCTGCAGCCGGCCGCGCTGGGTGAACGAACCGCCGGACGGCACGTCGATCCAGCCGCTGGCGCCCGAGACATCCACCAGCGCGCCCTTCTCCAGGTTCAGGTTCGTCGCCTGCAGCGTGATCTGGCCCCCGGCCAGCACGCTGCCCTGGCGGCCCTGCGCGCCCTCGTGTTCGATCACCGACACGCCCCGCGCCAGCAATTGCGCCCCCGAATGCAGGGTCAGCGACTGGCCCTCGATCTCGATGCGCCCGGCCGGCGCTTGCAGCGTGCCATGCAGATCGAATTCGCCGCTCTGGCCGCCGCTGGGCGTTCCGGCCAGGCGCACGGTGCCGCCCAGGCCCGTGGACAGCGCCGCTCCCGCCTCGACCCGCACTTGCCCGCCGTACAGCCACACCCCGCCCGGATCGCGCGCCAGCCGCTCATGGGCCGGCGCCGGGCCGATACGCCCCATGTGCGCCAGCGGCGTGCCCGTGGGCGCGTTCTCATAGTCCTGCGGCAGTAAATTGACGACATTCACCTCCTGGCGCACCGTCACGTCCTGCGGCACCGTGATGCGATGGTCCTGCGCATCCACGGTCACCGAACGGAAGCCCCGGTCCGCGTAAAGCGAGGCCGGCAGATGCAGCGCCTGGTCCGCATCCGGGCCCCGCGCGCCGCCGATCTGCACGTCGGACTCCAGCACCAGATCCAGTTCGCCGCCCGAACCGGCCGCGTAGGCGCGCAGGTCCAGGTTCTCCAGGCCGCTTTCGTGGTTCACGCCGCCCAGCCGGATACGGCCCGCATCGCCTGCGCGCAGCGCGGCCCGCTTGCCGTGGCTGTAGACATGCCCGCCGCCGGACACGTCGATGACGGCGCCCTCCTCCACCAGCAGCCGGCCTCGCGGCAATTCGCTATTGATCCGCACCCTGCCGCCATTGATGGCCGGCGCCCACGGCGTCCAGCCATCATAATGGGTGTTGAGCCACTCGCCCGCGACATCCAGGCGGCCCGTGGCCGCCAGCGTCAGCGACTTGCCGCTTTCCAGTACGATGGCTCCGCCCGGCGCGCGCACCGTGCCCGCCACCTCGATGGCGGGTTCAGTGCTTTCCACGCGCCCCAGCGTCAGCGAGGCGCCGGGCGAGAGATCCACCCTCGCACCGGCCTCGATGGCCGAGTCGTCGGTCACCCACAGATTGATCTCGCCCAGGCCCGAGGCGCTGAGCATCGCGTCCGACAGCCAGGTCTGCTTCAGCCGTCCGTCCTCACCGGTTCCTGTTTCCTCCGCCATCAGGTACTGGAACCAGTTCGGATCCTCGACCGAATCGACCGTAAAGTCTTCGGGCAGCAGACGGGGCGACGAGCCGATGAACAGCCGGCCCATCGACCAGGTAAAGTCCGAGGTCGAGGCGCCTCCCACGGTCAGGCTGCCGCCTGTGCGCGGCGCGTCCTGCACCGCCTGCCGCTCGCCCGTGGCCACCCCGCCCCACAGGTCGCCTTCGAGCACGATGTTGCGCCCGGCCTTGATCACGATATCGCCCGCCTGGCGCCCCTCCGTATAGCCAGGCTCGTAGCGCGGCGCGCCGATCAGCGGCGATTTCCACGTATCGGTCACGCCCCAGCGCGGGGACTCGCGCACGTACTGGCCCACAATGCCGACATAGATTTCATCGGCGGGCGCCGCGCCGATGTTGTACATGCGTCCATTGGCCGCGCGTAGCAGTGTCGTCGTGTCGAAACCACCGCTGTAGCGCACCGAGCCGCCCGAGACGTCCACAAAAGCGCCGGGACGCGTGATCACGTCGCCGTTCTGGGTCACCAGCGAGATGCTGCCGCCCTGCGTGGACAGCTCCTGCAAGTCGGTTTTACCCACGCCCACCCAGCCGCTCATATCGCCCAGGCGCGTGCCTACCCAGGCCCCCGGCACAGCGTTGCCCTGCTCGTCCATCACCCATTCGACACCGGCCATCGGCCCGTCGGTGAAGACGCCGGACTTGCGCCGGTCCACCACCACCTTCCGGCCGCGCAGCCAGCCGATACGGTTCAGGGGCGAGTCGCGCAACTCGTTGATGCGGAACTCGGCCTCGATAAAGTTGCGCTCGGTCGGCACCAGCACGTCCTGCAGCCCGGCCACGCTCAGGAGGGCGCCGCCATCCAGGTAGATGCGGTTGCCGTCGGGCTCGGCAAGCACATAGGACTTGGTGCCTTGCTGTATCTCCACGGGCAGACTGGCCGAGCGCACGTCGATGTCGCCGGCCGGCGCCCAGACGCCGGCATCGCGCTGCACGTTCACGACCTTGCCGTACAGCGACACCCGGCCCGGCTCGTAGCGCGTGGCCAGCGCCGCCAGCTCGATCTCGCTGGTATCGCCCGGATCGGGCAGGATACGCGCCACACTACCCGGGGCCAGCGTCAGCGTACCCGCCTCCCAGCCGAGCAGGTCGCGCACATCCGTGCCCGTGGAATAGGCGTAGAAGCCCTGCCCCCAGGCCCGCAGCGTAATGGAACCATTGCGGTTATTCAGCGCCGTCGTGGCCAGTAGCACGCCGCGCTGCGCGACGTCCATCGACTGCAGCGTGATGTTGCCGCGCTCGGCCGTCACCACGCCGTCGTTGGCGACCTCGTAGCCGGCCAGCTCAGCCCGCTCGTGCATGGCCGGAAAGATCTCCTCCAACATCTTCTTCTTGAAGTTGGCGTTGCCGCCGCGGGAGATCGCGGCGTTAAAGTGGATATGACCGAACGCTCGCGGCGCAGGCGCCGACACCGCCACGTCCAGCCCGCGCACCGCGTTGGGCTCATCATCGTTGGGCGACTTGAGATACACGTTCTCACCGGCGGCCAGGATCACTTGCCCGTCGGGCGCGGAGATCGTGCCCGCGTTGCGGACCTTGGGACCGAACAGCATGACCTTGCCCGCGCCGTGCGCTTCGATCTTCGCGCCGGCCTGCACCGTCACGTCGCCCGGCACCGGGCCGGGATCCACCGGGTCTCCCACGAAGAAGTTGTTGGAATCGGAAAACTCGCCGAACTGCGGGATGATGATGTCGTTGCCGGCGCCCATCTCGATACGCGATGGGTTGTTGATCCCGCGCATGAACTGCTCATCGGTGAACTTGAGCGTGGCGGCCACGAGGTTGCGCACGTTCACCTGGCTGCTGCCGCTAAAGACCACCCCGTTGCGGTTGATCAGGTAGACCGATCCTTGCGCCTTGATGCGCCCGGCGATCTGGCTGGGCTTGCCGCTGGGGTCGTTGATGCGGTTGAGCACCGCCCAGTCATTGACCCCCGTCTTGGCATCCGTGCCACCGCTCTGGTCGAAGTTGACCGTCGTGTTGCGGCTGACGTTGAACGTCTTCCAGTTCAAAATCGCCTTCTTGTCCGTCTGCCTGACCGTCACCTCGGTGCGGCCCTGCGCCCGGGCCGTGTCAAGCGCCCGCTCGGCCCCTTGCCAGCCAGCCTGCAGGTCCTGCTCCAGGCCGCCCGCGGCCACGCCGTCCGGAATGTTCGAGGCCGCCTTCAAGGCCGCTTCGCGCGCCTTCAACTGCGCCACCTGATTGGCCGCGATGGAGGCGGCCATCCGGCTCATGTTCGACACCGAGCGGTTCACCTGCTGGCGGGCCGTCTGCTGGTGCCGGCTCGTTGCCCCGGCCGGCATGCCGTTGGGTAGCCGGCCGGTACGGGCCGCGTGTGCCTGCGTGGCCCCCTTGGCCGCCATCCAGCCCCCGCTGAAAGGCCGGTTGGCCTGGGCCTCGGGCGCGGCCAGGCTGCCGGCCAAGGCCAGCGCCGCAAGCGCCGAGGCTAAAGGCGTCAGGCGAAGCGGATTGGCCGCCCGCCGCGCCGTCCGTCGTAAAGCGGGACGATTCGACGATTTGAACGTGGAAGAAAATGCGGCGTGCGGCATGGTCGACTCAACTCATGGACAAAGGCAGTATCGGAAGGACCTTCCCCCCTGGAAGGGATGACCCGCTACCTTATGGACGTTTGAGCGACGTTTTGGGAAACAGAAACTATGTGAAGGTTTTCTGACAGCCTGCGAACCTCACGTCAGCAAGACTAGGTCGCCCACGCGTCGTACTCGAACCCCGAGTACCTGCTCCATCAGCTCGATGGCATCATCCAGAGCCTGAACCTGAAATTTCGCGGTGAACCGGCGTGCAGCCAAGGCATCATTGATCAACACCACCCTGCCTGGCCGATAGCGGTTGATTTCGTCGATGGCCTGATCCAGCGGCAGGTTGTCGAACATCACCACTCCGTGGCGCCAATCGCCGGTGTTCGCGGCCAGCGGTGTGACGCTTCCGACTGAGACACGATCGTAAAGCACCTCTTCATGCCCGGACAAAGCCACGGTGCGCCTCGTATGATGCAATTGAGCCTGGCCCCGATTGCAGCGCACCCGCACTCGCCCATCAGGCAAGGTGCGTAGTTCGAAATCGCCGTCGACGATGGCCAGCCGAGCGTCCTGCGCCAATACGTCGCATGCGGCCCCGCGCGTGGCAATGGCCGCCTCGCCGGAGATCAATGACACCCGAGGCACCCCATCTTGGGTCTGCACGGCGATGCTGGTCTGGGTATTGAGCGATACCTGCACCTGGCCGGCCAGCGTCAGCGCGCGCTGTTCACCCTTATCCGTGCGATAGTCGGCCCCCATTTCCGACCACGAAGGCCAAAGGTCCAGCGGGGGCCGAAGCAGGCCCGCGACCGCCACGGCGCCACATGCCGAGGCCGCTCCGGCCAGGAACCAGCGCCGGGCGGCCTGCCGGGGCCGCGGCTCGAGCATTTTGTGCCGATAGCGCTGCTCGAACAGCTTGGCCGACTCACCCAGGGCTTTCCAGTCTTTGCACGTTTCGCTCCAGGCCCAGGCGTGGTCGGCGCTTTGGTTGCGCCAACGATGAAATGCCGCCACGTCGTCGGCGTCGGGCTGGCCGGTCTTCAATTTAAGCGCCCAGGCCTGCGCCTGCTCGCGCAAAGCGGCATGGGCGGCGCCAGGCTTGCCGGCCGGATCCGAGGTGGAGTCGTAAGCGTTCATCGCGTGTGACAGGTCTTTTCAAACGACAATGCCTTCTTAGACATAGACGTTTGAGCGGACGAAAGCGAAACAGGCGTATCGTGTTCGAGAATCATCATTGTTGTTGTGTCAATCGTCGGCTGCGCCGGTCCAGGCCAGCTCACGCAAACAGGTTCGATGCGCCGCCTGTATTTCGCGGCGCACCAGCACTCGGGAAATGCCCCATCGCTTGGCCAGCTCATCGGTGCCCACGCCATGCACACGATAGTCGACCAGCAATGCGCACTGGCGAGGCGGCAGGCGCTCCAGAACGGCCAACATCCTTTCCATGTCGTTGCGTCCAGACGCAACGCGATCTGGCCCAGGCTCATCCTGCACCAGTTCGAATAGAGAATCGACCTCAGCCTCGCCGACCAGACGCGCATCGCTGCGGATGCGGTCGATCGTGGCATTGACTGCGCTATTGATCAGATAAGCCTGGGGGTGCTTGATCTGGTCCAGGTCCTCGCGTGTGGCCAGTCGCAAGTAGGCTTCATGCAAGGCATCGCCGGCCATATCGCTGGAACTGCCCAAGCGGTTGGCCACCTGGGTGCGCAACTGATCATAACGCTCGGCGATCAGTTTGCGCAGGCGTCCCAATCCGCTATCGTTCACGGCGCGCAAAGCTCACGCTGCTCGGCGCCGGCGTGAATCAGCACCACCGCCGAGCGCGCCACGCCAGGCGGCGGCGCCCCAACGAATCGCCCCATCAGCGCCGCTTCGACACCCTGCTCAAGCTCGGGCGCGGCCGCGATGCGAACTTTGAGTGCCTCGATCCGGCCCGCCGAGTCCACCCAGTAACGCAGCGCTACACGGTGTCGGCCAGACAATAGACCAGGAAGACCGCACAAGGCCCGCCCCAAGCGCAACTGCGTCTGGCCATCGTAGCGGCGTACGGCCTGGGCCGACGCAACCAAAGAAGCCTCAGGCTCGAGGCGCACCTCGGGCTTGAGCATGACGGATCGGCCGTTGACGATCTGCGCCGTCAACCCCGTGCCGGCCAGCATCCGGCGCAGGGCCTGACGCGCCGAATGCCGGCCTTTGACAGCCGTGGATTGCTTGCCGGACGCCAGCCGGGTTTCGTAGAACACCGACTGCCCGGTCAGTGCTTGATAGCGTAGCAACGCCGTATCGAGCGCCTGCGCCGGGATATTGAACTGCAAGCGCACTTCGGCGCCGGGACGCGATGTCTTTGTCCCAGGCCGGGGCTCCGGCTCGGATCGGGCTTGGGGCTCGGGGTCCGACGCCAAGGCCATGCTGGGAAACACCACGCCCAGCCCCGCGGCCAGCATCACAACCGCCACCACCGACACACGGGCAACGGGCAAGACGTCTCCGGCGATAGCAAGAATGGACTCATGGGAAATCGGACTATGGGAAAGTGCAACGAGCGCGCGCAACACTCAAATGAACGCGAATGTTACGAAATCAATATGAAAGAAACATGACGGCTACACGTCAAGCAAGCACAGTGCCCGCCATCCGAGTACATTGGACGGCGGGCACTGCTCTTTCAATGCACGGCGATTCGCGCGCGTGCCGGTGGGCCAAAGCGGGCTGAGTCGTTTACCGGCTACAGCCCGAAGCGCCGGCGCTCAGCGGCGGTGAGCGCCGCTTCGCCCACCACCTGCACCATGCCGTCGGGCCGGTAGCCCGCTCTACGGTTGCCAGCGACCGAGCCGCCTGCCGCCGAACCGCCAGCCGCCCCGCCGGTCGCGCCCTGGCCCCCGAAGCCCAGAATCCGTACCGTGAAGACGGAAGGCTGGTTGTCGCGCGCTTGTCCACGGGCGCGCGAGACGGACTCCTGCGCCGCTGTCGCCGCCGATGAGGCCGCCGCGCTGGCGCTGGTCAATGCCCCCACATTCACCGCCGCCATGACCGGAATGCCGGTGGATTCGCCTTGCACCTGGATGTTGTCGGCATTGACCACGTGCAGTGCGGCCACGTTAACGTTGCCCGACACCCGGATGCCCGCCTCGCCCGCGTCGATCGTGCCCAGGGGCGCGATCAGGTCGATGTCGCCCGGCGGGACCTCGGGAATCGGATTGAGCGTGGCAATGCCCGCGCCGGTGCTGGGCGCCGAAGGCGACAGCGCCACGTTGCCCATGATGTCGTACTCCCGGCGCTGGGGCGTATACACCATGGTGGTCTTGCTGCCGCGCCCGGCGTTGATGTCGCCTTGCGCCGACCAGGCCAGGATGCTGCCGCCGAAGGTCGTGAAGATGCGGCTCTGGCCCAGCAGGATGCTGTCCAGCGCATAGAGGTTAATGTTGCCGTCACCCTGGGTGATCACGCCCGAACCCGGGCCCGGATTGAAACCGCCGTCGATGCCCACCAGAGTGCGCCCGCCCGGCGTCATGATGCTGATGTCGCCGCCGACCTTGGTGTGAATGCCGGCGTCCAGCACATCGTAGAACGACACGCCGTAGCCGGGTCTGCCCAACGCCTCCCACTGCGCCTTGGTAACGTAGGTCACGCCCGGCCTCGGCCGCGCTTGGCCGACGGGGTTGTTGGCGTAGTCGGCGGTGAAGTAGAGCGCGCTGCTGAACATGGTCAAGTCGCCCTCGTACGTCAACGCCCTGCCCTGCGCATCCTGCTCGGGGAACAGGGTGGCGATGGCTTCACGGCCGCGCAGGTAGCTGCCCAAGCGCTTGCCGTCGGGGTCGTTGTACTCGCGGCCCGATTCGCGCAGTTCGGCGTAATACACATTGCGCAGGTAGGCCCGCTGCTGTTCGGGTGGCAGGGCGTCAAAGAAGGCGCGGGCGTCCATGGTCGCCGCGTCGAAGCTCAGCCCCAGGCCGTTGGGACCTGCGAAGCGCCCGCTCAGCCAGTTCACCAGGTAGAGCTGGCTTTCCTGCTGGAACTCGCGCGCCAGCGAGCGACCGCTCCCGGTGCGACCGTCAGCCAGCGTGGTGGCCCGTGCCGCGTCGAGCTCCGCCTGTTTGTGCGCGAGGAAGGCCGGGGCGCCGGACTCGTCGCCGGCATAGCCGAACTCGCGCCGCAGCCATTGCGCCAGCGTCAACTCGCCGCCGTAGGAGATCACCGCCTTGCCCGGCTGATCGGCCAGGGGCAAGTCCGGATCGGCCAAATTGGCCGGGTTCAGATAGCGCTGGGCAAACGCGTCCCAATATGCGCCCTCGCCCACGCCGACCGCCACCGAGATGCTGGCGCCGCCGCTGCGATCGCCCGATGACGCCGCCACGTTGCCCACCGGGCCCAGGCTCTTGAACTCGCCATTGTTGGCCAGATAGACGTGGCGGCCGGCCGAAATGTCGAGCAGGCCCGGACCGAGGATGTAGAAGCTGCTGTCGCGCAGGTCGCGGCCGGCCTGCACCACCGAGATCTCATCGGCATAGGCATGCGCGATCAGGTTGCCACGGGTCGTATCGGTAGAGCTCAGGCGGCCGGCCGTCGGATCCTTCTTGCCCAGCGGCGTACCGGAGCCCACAATGTCGCGGCCGGCGCGTATGGCCACCGGGCCCGATGCCTCGTAGCGCGAACCGGCTGCGCCCGCTGGAAAGCCCAGCAGCACTTCCTGGCCGACACGCAACCCGACGATATCGCCTTGCACCGCGTAGTAGCGCGACGGCTCCCGGCCCACGACCGCATCCGCGACGGTTGCCGGGCCGCCGAAGGTGAACAACGCAGCAGTATTGCCGCGCCCCAAGGTGCCGTTGCTGGCCAGCCAGTCGTTGAACTGCGCCGCGTCGGCTGCGGCATTGTGAACCAGCAGCGGATCGGTGCCGTACTGCCCGCCGCCGGTTTCGGCCAACTTGCCGACGAAGCCGGGGCGGAACGGACTGGTCATCCCCCGCGGGTCGGCCGCGGAGGTCGAGAACACGTATCCCGCGCCCTGGATCGAATCTTGCGCCAACAGTTGCAGTTCACCTTGTCCGGTGGCATTGACGAACTGCGCGCCCACCGGCGCAGGCGCCAGCACGGTGCCGTGCGCGTAACGCATGATGCCGACGCCGGCGTGGCGCGCGTTGCTGGCGCTGGCGCCGTAGTACAGACTGCCGTTGGCGGCCGCCGCGCGCAGCACGGATGGATAGAAAGAGCCGTCGCCGTTGGCCGACTGGTTGCGGCCCTTGCCGCCTCCGCGCACGGTCTCGTTCAGATCCCGTTCGTCCCAGGTCGTGGTCGGCGTCAGGTTGCCGCCCGCGCTGAACAAATCGATGGCCGTCGCCGGCGTCCACAGCGAGAACCAGGTCCAACCGTCGCCGTCGTGAGCCGTGCCCTGGTAGGAGAAGGGCGTGGCGTTGAGCAGCAGCGTACGGCCCGGATCGGCCGTGCCGCCCAGCACCAGATCGCCGCGGGTCTCGATACGGACCGCGGAATCGCCCAGCACCAGGATCGGCCCGCCGGTGGCTTGCCCGCCACCAGCCGCGTAAACGTTGCCCAGGCGCGAATCCATCTGGTCCATGCCGCCATAGCCCAGCTTCACGCCGCCGATGGCCGCGGCGTCGATGGCGGTGGCGCCGCGCAGGTTGACGAAGGTGCTGTTGAGGTCGTGCTCGTTGACCCGCAGAGCCGGATCCGGGTTCAAGCTGCCGCCCAGGCGCAGCGCCAGATCGCCGCCGCCGGTCTGCATCAGCACGCCGTCCGGCGTGATGCGCCCGGTGCTAGCCACGGCCAGATGCAGGCCCTGGCTGCGCGGAGTGTGGCGCGTCTCGTTCCAGGTGGCCTGGATGCCACGCGCATCGATCATGCCGGCGTTGCCACCGGCCTCCACGGTGAGGTTGCCGCCGCCGAGGGTGCCGACGCCAGTAAAGCCCACTAGGAAGGGATCATTGCCGAACAACCATGTGCCGTATTCGTCGCGAGTGCCATTGGCCCCACCGGCGACATAGGTGCCGAAGTTGATCCACCACGCCGTGGGCAGCGCGTTCGCGCCCGCCTCGACGCTGCCGATGCCCTGGCGCCACAGCCAGTTGCCCACTGCCGTGCTGGCGATCTGCTGGCGGGTATTGGCAAAGGTGTAGCCGACATCGCCCTTGCCCTCGTTGTTGCCGACCAGATCACCCTTCAGGTCGCCTTGCGCGCGGACCAGCACGTTGCCGCCCTGCTCCGGATACCAGGCCGCGTACAAACTGTCGGGGCCGCCGTCGACCAGGCCCTCGAACGGCGCGCCTTCGGGGCGCAGCACGGTGCCGTCCGTCAAACGGCCACGGGACTGGTTGTAGGTGCTGCCCAGGGAAGCCGACGGCGTGCCGGCGGTATAGACGCCGTAGAGCGAGGTCATCTCGACGTCGCCGCCGGAGATCAGGTCCAGGTCGCCGGTGCCGGTGCGCAGCACGCTGAACAACTGCTGGCGCGCCGGCTGGTAGGACGTGACTGTCTCGGGCGGCCCTCCGGCCGACCCGCTGACCATCTCCCCCATGCCGAAGTCATTCAATTCATCAGGACTCGACCCGATCAGCCCCCACATCATCAATTCGTCGATCTGCACCTGCGTAACGGGCTCGCCCGACACCGGCGTAAAAGTGAGCAGGTCAGTGAGCCCCATCATGTCCGCAAAGGCCTGATACTGGCTCAGGTCGCCCCACACAAAACCTGGCTGGACCACGCCGACCATCTCCCCCATGTCGAAGCCATTCAGTTCATCGGGACTCGAGCCAATCATCCCCCACTTCATCAGCTCGTCAATCTGCGCCTGCGTGACAGGCTCGCCCGACACAGGCGTAAAGGTGAGAAGCTCACCGAGTCCCATCATGTCCATCAAGGTCTGATACTGGCTCAGATCACCCCACACATAAGAGGGTCCGCCACCGCTACCCGGAACCTCGGTGATCACAGCGCCCAGGCCAAAGTGGGGATCGGCCAAGCGCAGCCGAGCCGTCGTATTGACCTGGGTCAGGCGAGAATCCGCCGCTTGTAGGTCGGCGCCGGCCACCAGGCGAATGTCCCACGACTGCGACCCCGGCGCCAGCATCGGCGCCAGCGCCAGGGTGCGGCCCTGGGTGCCGTCGGTGCCGGTGGGACGCAGGTTCACCATCTGGGCGCCGCCGGGCAGCACCACGTCGGTCTCCGATGGCACGACGGCGCCCTTGGCCAGCGTCAGCGGCTGAGACAGGGTCATGACCGCCGGCAGCGCCACGCCCTTAGGCCAGACCGTGGCCGCGATGTGCGCCTGGACCGGCAGGCGAAAGCCCGCGGCCAGCTGCATGCCGGGGTCCAGTGTCAGCGGCGCCTGCAGCACCGTGCCGGCCGCATGCGCCACGTTGCCGTCGGCATCGAGCACCGCCGCGCCCAGTACCGTGCCGGCCGGCAGGGCCAGGGGCTGCGCCAGCGGCATGGTGGCAGGCAGCAGCGTGCCGGCCGGCAGCGTGACACCGGCGACCGGCACGTCGTAGTTCAGCGTGCGGCCGGCGGCGAACTTGGTGCCGGCATCCAGCGTCGCCATGGCGCCGTGCGGAATGACGAGGTCGCCGCCAAAGGGCATCCGGCCGGCGGGCAGCACCCAGCCATTGTCGTCGGCGGTGACGCCCAGCTTCGAGGTGTCGAAGCCGTCGGTGATGCTGCCGAAAAACGTCAGGTTGCTGGCGGCGCGCAGCACCAGCGCGCCGGCTTCGCCCGAGCCGTAGATGGACGTCCTTGCCGTGTGCGGATTGACGCTGGCGTAGCGATGGCCCGACAGGTCAATGTCGCCATCGACGTGCAGGTCGCCGTCGGGATTGAGTGCCGCGTTGCTCACGACCTCCACACCGGGACGCAGGTGGAACTGCCCGGTATAGCGGCGCAGGCCGGCGAGCTTGCGGTTCATCAGCGTGCCGTTGGCCAGCGCGTTGCCGATGAACGCAACACTGTCGCCGTGTTTCTCGTCCAGGTAGGCCTGGTCGATGCGCTGGTAGCTGCGCCCGTCCACCGAGGTATCGGTGCCGGGGCTGGCATCATCGTAGGTGTAAAAGGCGTTGACCGCGATGGACTTGGCGCCCGCAATCGCGATGTTGCCGCTGGCATCGATGTCGACGTCGTTGCCGGTGGCCCCACCCAGGCGCGGCGCATTGAGCGCCACCGTGCCGTAGTCGGCGCTGGCACCCGCCACGTCCAGCTCCATACGCGCGCCGTCGGCGAGCACCAGGCGACCGCCCCCCGAGTCGATCTCGATGACGGCGCGGTTGGGCGCCTCGATGGCCTGTCCGTAGCTGTCGCGGCGCAATACGCTGGCGCTGGCGTCGAGTACCGCACTGCTGGCAATCGTCACACCGTTGTTGGCAGCCAAGCGGATGCTGCCGGCCTGCTCGCCGCTGGCGTCGACCCGTCCCGTTACTCTCAGGCTGCCGTTGTCCACCGAGACATTGATCTCTCGGGCCTTCAATTCGTTGCCGATGACCAGATCGCCCTGCTTGAGCTGGAAGCTGCGCCCACCGAACACGCCGCCTTGCGTGAGCCGTTCGTTCAGGCCGGCGAAGTCGGCGATGCGCTGCGCGCGCACGTCGAGGTAGCCGGCTGCAAATGGAACCTGCGTGCCGCCTGCGTCATAGTGGCCAGTGCTGACGCCCACAATGGCGCCGGCCAGGTCGGCCATGCCTTCAAGCGCCAGTGCCGTCAGCTTGCCGGCGCGGTTGTATTCGGCTCCAAGGTCGATTGTCGAGGCAGCATGCTGGACAACGTTGCCGTGGCGGCTTGAAAGCATCACGTCGCCGCCCCAGCTGTATTTGCCCACGTCGAAGAAATCGATCTTGCGGCCGGCCAGGTCCAGTTGCGCTCCGGCTGCCAGGCGCACATCGTCTTGCGCCGACAGCGTGAGCTTGCCGCTGGGCAGCAGCACGGCGGTATCGAGTACGAGATGCGTGCCGGCATCGAGCGCCAACTCGGCGCCCAGCGCCTCGGCCAGCGTGGCAGGCTCTGCCGGAGGCACGACCACGCCCGCCGGTGCGGCGATGGCGATGGCGCCGCCAGCCTTGATGGCATTGACCGAGCCGGCCTGGCCGGTAAGCATCGGCGTGTTGATGTTGAGGTTGCCGCCGCTATAGGTCCATGCCTTGGCCGTGTCGTCCCAGGCGCCTTGGGACTGATACACCGCCAGGTCGCCCTTGTGGTTGGCGGTAATACGTTCGCCGGCATTCAGGTCCACATTGGCAAAGCCCAGCGCCAGACGTTTGTGCGTGGCCACAGTATCGGGCTGGCTCTGCGGGCCGTAGCCGAACTCGATGGTCTTCGCGTCGACCACAAAGCGGCCGCTGCCCGTGCCAGCGCCCCCAGCGATGACGCTGGCCGCCGGCGTGGTTGCGCCGTTCCAGACCAGGATGTCGGTCTCGATTCGGGCGAGGTCGCCAGCGCCGCCATGGCCGTAGATGGCCGGCGTGCCCAGCACCAGCCGTTCCAGCGCCGATCTGCCCGTTGCCGGATCGATGGTGCTCAGGTCCACGCTGCCGTAGAAGTTGACCGAATCGCTTGCGTTCAAAACCAGGTTTTCCAATGCCGGCGCGCCGCTGCGGGTGTCGCCGCGCAGCAGCCGATCGAGCACGGTCTGGTTCAATGTCAGCCCCGCGGGCAGGACGCCCGCGGCATCGGCTTGGGCCAGCGCGGCGGCGCTGCCGACATTGATACCACCCATGGCCAGCACCAGGTTGCGGGTGCCATAGCGCACCGACTCGCCCAGTTCGAACGACTTGTTGGTGGCGGCGGTGATGGTGCCTTCCGAATAGAGCACGGTTTCGCCGGCGCAGGTCGCACCGGCAGCGCAGGTGCCGATGTTCAGATAGCCGGCGCCGCGCGGCCCCCAACTGTCGTCGGCGGTCGGCGAGGTCACGTTCAGCCAACCGTTGCTCACGGCCAGCACCCCGGTCTGCCCGGGCCGCAGTACATAACCATCGGTCCAGTCCCAGGGCGCCTTGCCTTGGCCCAGGGTATTGATCCCCGCGCCCTGCTCGATGGTCAGGCCCGACGTGTTGTCGTTGACCACCAGGAAGACCGACGCTGCCTCGAGCACGGCGCCCTGGCGCAGGATGAGTTCGGCGGTCGAGCCATTGCCCAGGCTGACCTGCCAGGCATTCTGGGTCGACGAGCCGCTGTCGTTCTGCACCGCGAACTCGGACGCTGGCGAACCGCCAATGCTGATGCCTGCGGCGCCCAGCCCGTTGAGCGTACCGGCATGGACCGATGTACCGTCAAAACCCTCGGTCGGCGCCGCGCCGTCGGCCAGGATCTCGATACGGCCGCCGTTCAGGACCACGGTGCCGCCGCGTCCGCCTTGGGCGGGGGTGAAATCGGCCGAACCGGCGGCGATGTCGAGGCGGCTGCCCGGTGCGAGAACCAATTGACGCGCATCGCGCTCCAGTTGCGGCCGCGGCGCGCTGTCGCGCAACGCCCAGTCCAGGCCAAACTGGGCGTAACTGGTTTCGTTGTACTGCGAATACCTGCGCAAGGTGTCGGCCGACGTCAACACAGCCTGCGTGGTCTGCACATCGGCAATGCCGGTACCGGTGATGCCCAGGCGGGCGGCCGTGGCATACGAGCCGTTGCGCATAGTGACGGCCCCGCCAAACGCGGCGCCGCCCGATGCCAAGCCGTTGAGCTCGACTCGGAACGCGCCCGGCAGCAAAGCGTAGGTGGAGGGCATCAGGGTATAGGTGCCGGCGGCAAGGCCGGGCACTCCGGCGGCTATCGTGATCTGGTGTCCGATCAGCGGGTCGCCCGCGCCGTTCTCGGCCGCGACCGGCGCGGCCACAGGCTGCGCGCCGGGCACGATAGCGTAGACGGGATTGGTGGACAGTCCTGGCAGCGTGAAGCCGTGGCCAAGTGGATCGGCCTGGATCAGAGGATTCAGGCGCGCATCGGTGGAGCCGCCGCGACCGGTCAGGAAGCCCGCGCCGGTCAGGTCACCGCCGCCGGACAGGTCGATCCGCGCGCCGTCCTGGACTTCGATGTTGTCGGCCGTCAACGTCACATTGCCCAGGCTGGCGCCCAGGCCATGGAACCGGGCCTCTGCCCCGGCGTAGTTGTAGCTCAGTCCATCGACTGTGCCGCCATAGGGCATGACCAGCCCGGCCGCGCTGACCGACGTGACGCTGCCCGGGCGCAGCCTAATCGCGCCGGGCTCCTGGCTGTCCGTTGCGGCGACGCCGATTTCGAGGATACCCAGCGGCGCGCGAAGCACGCCGCCCTGGTCAATGTTGGCCGACAGCAGCCGCAAGACCCCGAACGCCGAGTACGGCGTGGGCGGCGTAGCGCCATCGCCGCTGCGCTCGAGGCGCAGGACGCGCTCGGGATCATAGCTGACCTCATAGACGCCCCACTGATTGAAAGCGCCCTTGCGTCCCGCCCGCACCTCAGCCGTCGCGCCGGTGGCCGGATAGATTTGGCTGGCGGCCAGCAGCAGGTCGCCTTCGGTCGTCAGCGACGTGCGGTCGCTGACCGTGTGCTTGAGCAAACGCAGATCGTTGCGGCTGCGCAATTCCAATTGCGCGAAACCTGGGCGCGAAACCAGGGCCTTGTCGCCCTGGATCGAAAAACCATAGGCACCGAATGCCACTTGGTTGAGCACATCGAGCATGCCGGCCTCGACCCGCAGCTGCGTGTCGTCCTGCAATTGCACCATGCCGCCCTCATTGGTACTGGGGGCTTTCAGGGACGGCGTGGTGTAGTTGTCCTTGCCCACGCGCGAAGGGCCCGCCAGCCGTACATAGGGCGCGGCCAGCTTCACGCGGGCGCCGACGGGCGCGCCTTCCGCCAAGCTGATGCCACCCGAGGCTAGGTGCAGGCTTTGGCCCAGCGAGAGGTCTACGCCATCGCCCAACGCCAGGACGCCGTTGACCAGCAGAGACAGGTTATCGAAGCCGCCCGCTTCGATGCGGTCCACGCCGATGCGACCATGGCCATAGACCAAGCCCGGGTCGGCCTGGCCCGCACGCAAATCCGCCGACAGGCCTTCCGGCTTCTGCTGCTGAACCAATTGCAGCTCGCGATGCGCCAACACGCGATCGGCCGGGCCACCCGCGTTGCGGTAGGCGGGCGCCTCCAGCGCCAAGGACAGCGTACCACCGGCAGCGCCCGCCCCTCCTGCCGCTGCCTGCATATCGCCGTCGAGATACAGGCCGTTAAAGCTGGCCAGGTGGATCACGCCGCCGTCGGATGCCACGCGTGTCGCACCCTCGCCGGCAAGGTCCAGCGTCGCGGCGGCGCCCGAGGCATCCAGGCGCGCGCCGGGACGCATGACGATGAAATTGTCGATGGCCTCGGCCTTGGTGGCGTAGGCCTGGTATTGGCCGCCGATTTCAATACGGCCGCCATCCAGAACGACGCCATAGCGGCGCCCTTGCGCGTCCACCGCCGTCGCGGCAACACCCGCTACATCGAGCACGCTCTTCTCGCCTATCCACACCGAACGGTCGTGGCCCTTCAAGTGACCGACATCCTCGATGCCGTAGCCCAGGCCATACACGCCGATGCGGCCGGCGGGCGCGCGAAGCTCGCCGTCGATGTTGATCTGGCCGTTTCCGTTCAGCACAATGGCGTGCCCCGGATCGACTTCGACGCGGGCGCCCTCGCCGATGGCCAGCGTCGGTGTCTCGCCGGCTTCGACCATGCTGCGCGCCGTACCGGCGGTCAGCACCAGATCGGCGCCGCCGCGCTGAGTCATCCGGCTGCCTTGCGCACTTTCAACGAACTGCGGCGAGAGCCACGGCGCCAGCGCCGATCGCGGATCGGCGCCGGTGGCCACGGTGTGCGCCACGGACAAATCAGCTTGCAGCACCGGCATCGTCACCCGCAAGTCGGCGTCCTTGGCCACGGCCAGGCCATTGCCTCCGGTCACGTCATATCGCGCGAAGCCCTGCTGGAAGCGCCCCGCATCCAGATGCAGCAAGGCCTCGACCGCGACCGCCTGCGGCAAGACCGCACCGGCGCGGATCAGGGTGCCGGCGGCATAGGTCAGATCGCTGGCCGCAACGGTGCCGGCCTTGAGGACCCCGGGCGTGGGCGCGAGCGGGATGCCGTTGGGCAGGATGGCACTATCCACGACATAGTTCGCCGGGAAGTTCGCCGGATTCACGATCGATGTGATCACGGTACCGGCCGGCAGCGTCGGTGGCGTGCTCCAACTGTAGCCATCCACATTCAGGTATTGGCCATTGGATAGCGTTACGCTGTAGTTAACGTACTCGCCGGCCGCCTTGGGCAGCGTCCAGGCGGCGCCCAGGGTGAGCCAGCTCGCAGGATCGGCGGCCACGACCCGCGGCGCACCGCCGACGGCCTCGCCCGGGTTGGCGTGCGTACGGGTGAAGTGATAGTCCACCGGCAGGACCGCGCCCTGGGCGAGGGTAAAAGATTCAGTGGCGATCAAGTCTACCAGCGGGGTGTCGCCGGCTTGCAGCACGCCGTCGCTGCCCGGCACCTGGCCGCCGATGACCACCGCATTGCCGGTCTGAAGGCGCAGCGTGCCGCCGCCATCGACGCCGTGGCCGCGCAGTTCTCCTGCAAGCTCCAACCGGCCCTTGTTGCCGCCGGCGCCCGAGTAGGCGTCTGCGGCTAGCGTGATGTCGCCGCCCTGGCCGCCTCGCAGGCCGCCGCCGGCCATCAGCGCCGCGCCCGAGGACACGTCCAGCAGCGAGCCCGCGGCGACCTGCACGTCGCCACTGCTGCGCACCCGGACGATGCCGCCGTCCACAAATGGCAGGTCGCCCCTATCGGCGCCGTCCTGCCACAAGTTGTTCCACAGGCCGCGCGCATCCAGCGTCACGTTCTCGCCTATCGCGACGCGCGCCTCGTAGCCGGTCGGCACCGACGTCGTCAGGGGACGCGCCTGCCAACCCGTGCCGGCATCGATGTACTGCTCGACCATGTTGCCCAGCGTAATGGCCCCGCCGCGCGCGACCACGTCGGCGTTCACGTCCACCTGCGCGGCATGCAACGCAATCTCGCCGCCGTGCGCGATCTCGATCGTCTGGCTGACCTGGGCGCTGCCCTTGGCATAGGCCTGCAGAGAACCCAGCTCCAGGCCGTTCAGCCAGGCTGAATCGAGCACAATTCGCGTCGGTCCGGTGTCGGCCGCCGCTTCCTGCGTCGCTTCATCGGCACGCGACGGCATGCCGATGACGATTTCGTCAACCACCGCCACCGGGCTGTAGCGCAGATTGCGCGTGGGCTCGTCGTACACCGATGCCAAGGTGCCGATGATCAACGCGCCCCGGCGTGCGACGGCGTCCTGCACCTGCCGGTAGCCATCCAACCCCGCCGCGGGCGCCGTGTGCTGGCGTCCACCCTGGAAGGTATCGGTTTCGAGATCGCCTTCAAGCACCGCGCGTTGCGTGCCGATGATCAGTCGGCCCGCGTCGCGGCCCACCGTATAGCCCTCTTCCCACCGGCGGCCCGGCGCCACCAGCGGATTGATCCAGGTGTCCGTGCGGCCCCAGCGCACGCTCTGGCGCTCGTAGCCTTGATACAGTCCTTCCTGGTAAAGCAGGTCGCCGGGGGCCCGGTCCACGGTGTACAGGCGCCCGTCGCTGCCACGCAGCCAACTGCGGCGGATATAGCCGCTTTGCACGTCCAGTGTGCCGCCCGACAGGTTGATGCTCGAACCGGCGCCCGTGGCTACCTCCCCGCCCGTGAAGTCCACGGTGCCGCCCTGGGCCATCCATTCGCCCACCGAATGGCCCGTGGTGCCCAGGTAGCCCCCTACTTCCAGCAGGCCGCCGGCGGTATACCAACGATCGGTCTCATATCCGCCCGTGCCGGCCGGCACCAGAACCAGACTGCGCCGATCCACCCATACATTGCTGTTGTTCAAGTTGGTGCTGTCGCGGTTGCCCGGCGCGTCGCGCTGCTCGTTGCCCTGGATGTTGATCTGCACATTGTTGGATGCCATCGCCACCTGCACGCCCACGGCGCCGGATACGTCCAGCGTGGCGCCCTCGCGCACCACAGCCTTGCCGCCCGCGCTGACGGCTACCTGCCCGCCCGTGGCCAGCGTCAGGCTGCCCTCGGCGAAATCGACCTGCCGACCCGAAACGATCTCGATACGCGACTGGTCGCGCCGGTCGGCCTGCGTGGACAGGTTGTCGAACGCGCCACTGCCTGCGCCCCGGCGCAGGGCGTCGAGCGCGGCCGATTCCTCGATCAGCGCCTGGCGCTGGCTATCGAACGCGGTCTGGCCGTCATCTTCCAAAATGATGGCCGTGATCGCGCCCTTGCCCAGCGCAATCGTGCCTTGCGTGTCACTGGCGCTGTTGAGCAAATGAATGGTGCCGCGGGTATTGACGGTGGTGGTGGCCATCGCCACACCTTGCTGGCGCACGTCGTGCCCGGCCAGGGTGACGTCACCCTCGCGGGCCTGGATCAGCCCGGCATTGGTCACCCGGCCGCGGTGCAGGGACGGGTCGATCAGCGAAGCGTCCAGACCCGGATCGGCCTTGGGCGCCACCTCATTGCCCCGCGTGGTGGAGTACGTCGTGCCGCCGGCCGAGCTGTTGGTGACCAATCCCTTGCGGATGACGAAGCTGTCGCCGGCCGCAAGCTGCGCCTGTCCCTTACGCGTCACGATGTGGCCATCGTTGCGTACCTCCTGGCCCAACAGCATCACGTACCCGCCGCCCTGGGTGACGCTGGCAGGCTCATGAGTCTGCAGCTGCGCGCCCTGCTCGACTGTGACCTTGCCCAGAGCCCCGACAAACGTTGCCGTATTGTCGTCGGCCCCGAAAATGCCTCGCTCGCGGAACTGCGCGTCAGTGATCTTCGCTGCCGCCGCCACCAGGTTGCGCACATTGACCTGGCTGCTGCCGGTGAACACCACGCCATTGCGGTTGGCGATCATCACCGTGCCATCGGCCTTGATCTGGCCCTGGATCTGGCTCGGACGCGCCTGCGGATCGTTGACGCGGTTGAGCACCGCCCAGTCCGACTGCTGCCGGAAATCCACCGTGGTGTTTCGGCCCACGTTGAAGGTTTCCCAATTCAGGATCGCCTTGTCCGCTGTCTGCTCGATGGCCACCGTGGTGCGACCGCCGGCCCGTGTCTGCACTGGCGCCTTGGCATTGAGCCAGCCGGCCGTCAGCGGATCCACATCGACCTTCAGGCCGCCTTCGGCCAAGCCGTCGGGCACCGAAGGCTCATGGGCCGCAGCGGCCCGGGCCGCCGCCTGCGCGGCCTGCTGGGCGGCGATGGCCGCCGCCGCGCTGCCCAGGTTCTGCACCGAGCGGTTCAGCGTGGCGCGCGCCTGCTGCTGTTGGCGCGCCGCCGAGCCGGCCCCGGCCAGCATGCCGTTGGGCAGCCGGCCCGTGGCCGCCGTGTGACTTTGCGTAGCCCCCTTGGCCGCCATCCAGCCGCCGCTGAACGGGCGCGGCTGGGCATGCGCATACGGACCCGCAACGCTGCCCACAACAGCCAGCACCGCAAGCGCCGAAGCCAACGGCGTCAGGCGCGGCAGGCGACGCACGTGCCGCGATAGCAGGCCCCCCCGGCCTTGGGCAAACGCCAGCGTGGAACCTGAAGGTCGGGGAGAAGGCGAGGCAAAAGACATGGCGGGTAGCATCCTGGATAAGACAGTCGGAACGGGTCGAACGCAGGCATGCGCGGGCTCGGACCTCTATCCCTATAGACGCTGGGGCAAAACCATTCCAGAACCGCAGATCGTATGAAGTTTTTCTTACAGCACGAGGAAGATCGGCTATTTTGTCGAGCCCTACTGTGAACGCTGCCGCGGGACACGGAATCGTCGCCAGATGAAGTACGCCGTGATGGACTCTCGCGTGGTAATACTTGATAAAATTCAAGTATTACCTTTCGACAGGACAATGAAATGACGACACTCACCAGCAAGGGGCAGGTCACTATTCCCAAATCGGTGCGCGATCTTCTTGGACTGCGGCCTGGCGCCGAAATCAGTTTTGACATCACGGATGACGGCCGCGTCTACCTGCAGCCCAAGGCTAAGACCACAGAGATCAAAAGCCGCTTCAGGCAGCTCAGGGGTTCAGCCCAAGGCGTCATGTCAACCGACCAGATCATGGCGCTGACCCGCTCAGACAAAGCACCATGACGACCCTCGTCGATACCAATGTCTTGCTAGACGTCGTGACGGACGACCCTGCCTGGGCCGAATGGTCCATCCGGCAACTGGAGTCGGCCAGCCTGCGCGGCCCGTTGCTGATCAATGATGTGATATACGCCGAGTGGTCCATTGGCTATGACCGCATCGAGGCGCTGGACGACGCAATACAAAGAATGGACTTGACCGTTGAACGCGTACCGGCCAGCGCCCTTTTCCTAGCGGGCAAGGCCTTTCGCGCCTACCGCGGCAACGCGGGAAGCAAAGCGGGTATATTGCCCGACTTCTTCATCGGCGCACATGCCGCGGTGCTGGGTATTCCTTTGCTCACGCGCGACATCAGGCGGTATCGCAATTATTTCCCGACCCTTTCACTCGTTAGCCCTCGAATCGCCGGCAAGCAGCTCAGCTAAGCAGCACCATATCCCCCAGCCACCGTCCTAGTCAATAAAAATCCAGATCCTGATTTACAATAAATAGGGATACTGATTACAATTAGATTTCCCCCGGAACCTGTCGACGAAGCGAGGTAAAGACATGGCAACCGACACGATCGACCATAGCACTCTGTCGCGTCTAGTCGAGGCGGGCGTGGTGCGCGGCGCGCATGTCGTCGGCCAGCCCGGTGGCTGGGCGGTGATGGTCAAGTACGGCACGCATGAGCAGTCCTTGGCCGCGAAGAACTCGCGGTCCGTGCGGGTGTGGCGGCGGTTTGAAACCCTGGCGACCTACCTGAAGGGCATGGGGCTGACGCAGTTCGACGTGGACGCGGCCAACTATGACCAGGACGCCGTGACGACCGTCAAGCGACCCGACCGTGCCGAGGCGCTGAAGAAGACCCATGAGGCGGCGGCCTACGACAAGTGGTTCCGCGGGAGGGTCGAGGCCAGCCGCAACGACCCTCGGCCCTCGATCTCGAACGATGAAATGAAAGCCGAGTTTGCCCAGCGTCGCGCCGCCTTGAGGGCCAAGGCCGCGCAATGAGCGGTGGGGGCAAGCTGGCACGGATTGTTTGGCGCCCCGAAGCTCGGGCCGACCGTATCGCGATCATGGAGTACATTGCCCAGGACAACCCGTTGGCTGCCATCGACCTGGACGATGAGATCGAGGACAAAGCCAATAACCTGCTCTTACATCCGAAACTCTACAAGGCGGGCCGGGCGCCGGGTACACGGGAAATGGTCGTACGGCCGAATTTCATCGTGGTATACGAATTAACAGGCACGGACGTGGTAATTCTGAACGTGCTGCATTCCTCGCAGCAGTGGCCGGCGGCAGAGACAATGTAGAGTCCGAAAGGCAAGCCGACGCCGGCAAGCAGCTCAGCTAAGCAGCACCACATCCCCCAACCGCCTGACCTTGGCCTGGTACAGTTGCTCGATCAACGTCACGGCTTGGTCGAGCGCATCGACTTTGAACCGTCCGCTGATGCGCCGCTTGGCCAGGGCGTCACTCATCAACATCACGCGGCCCGGCCGATAGCGATTGATTTCGGCCACAGCCTGCGCTAACGGAGTGTTGTCGAAATCGACGATGCCGTCGCGCCAAGCCGAGGTCGTGGTGTCAGCACGGCGCGCCACGCTGCTCACGGCGTGCGCGTCATAGCTCACCTGCTGGCCGGCCTGCAAGTCCAAGGCCCCTGCGGCATGCTGCAATTGGGCCTGACCATCGACACACACCAAGCGCACCTGATCACCTGCGAATCGACGCACCTCCACGCAACCGCGGGCCAACTGGACACTTCCTGCGCCTGCCAGCACCTCCAGGGCCTGAGCGCCGTCGCTCACGACGGCCGCTTCACCCGCGATCAGCTCAATCCGAGGGCGAACCGCCTGTTCTTGCACGGAGATACTGGTTTGCGTGTTCAAAGCCACGCGGATGTGTGTGCCGATTTGAACATCACGCTGCTCGCCGGTGGCGGTGCGGTAATCGGCGCCCAGCTCGGACCAGGACGGCCACAGTCCCAGCGGCGGACGCAGCACCGCCACGGCCGCCACAGCGGTGGCAGCAGACCCAACGGCCGCGCCCAGAAACCAGCGGCGCGCAGGCCGGTGCGACGGCATGCAGGGCGCCGGATTTCGGGCGCGGTAGGTGTGCATCACTTCGCCCAACGCCTTCCACTCGACGCTGGCCTCGCGCCAGGCGCGCGCATGCTCGGCGCTTTGCGCGCACCATTGCTTGAGCGCCTGGGCATCCTGCGTGGTGGGTTGACCCACCGCAAACTTGCGCGCCCAGGCCCGCGCCTCGGTCAATAAAGCCGATTTCGAGTCGTTATCAGCATCGGAAAAAAAAGGGTTGGGCATGATGGAGTCGGTCATTGCAGGCACGCGACCCGGTGGCCCACCTGGCACGCATCGTCATTGCCATGCAGCGCCCTGCCTTGGATCAGGCAGGTACGCCTCTTCATATATATAGACGTTTGAGCGAACGGATTCAGGAACAGGTTCTTGATAATAAGGAGCATAAGGATGCGTTCAGCGTTTCATGCATTCGGCGCAAAACTCATGGGCGGCCTGCAGCTCTCGACTGACCATGCGCGTGGAAATTCCCCAGCGTTTGGCCAACTCCTCCAGCGTGGCGCCTTCTATGCGCGCCGAATAGAGAATATCGCATTGCCGGGACGGCAACGCGTCCAGGGCCTGCATCATATGCTCCAGGTCCAAGCGTGCCTGGGCCTGCTCGGCCGGTCCGGCGGCCGGATCGGCATAGTCGTACAGGGCGTCTATCTCGCTCTCGCTCAGCAAGCGCGCATCCCGGCGCATCCTGTCGATCGCGCCGTTTACCGCCGTATTGAGCACATAGCTTTGGGTATGCAGGATCTGGTCCAGGTCGTTTCTGCTGGTAAGTCGCAGGTAGGCATCGTGCAAGGCGTCGCTGGCCAGTTCGGCCGAACCCAGGCGTCGGGTCAACTGCGTCTTGAGCGTATCGTAGCGGTCCTTGAACAAGCGCTGCAGCGCCGCCAGCCCTTTGGTGGTCACGGGGCGCACTCCTCGCGAACATGGCTCTTCCGAGGCGCAATGAGCAGCAAAATGGGCTGCGGCACGCCGCTTGGCGGTGTGACGCCCAAGGGCAGGCCTTGCAGGCGGGCCTGAATGCGCGGCTCCAGATCGGCCCGGCCGGTCGCATGCACCTGCAGTTGCTCGATGGTCTGGGCGGCATCCACGCGGAAACGCAGCGCCAGGCGATAAGCGCCGGACTCCAATGTAGCGTCGGCACACAAAGCGCGTTTAACACGCGCCTGCAATTGACCATAGAATTGAGGATGGGCGGCGGGATCGACGTGCGTGGCTTGGCCTAAAGCCGGACGGCCGGACGAGATTGGCGTCAACATGAAAGCCCGGTCAGAGGCAAAACGCGCCTGCATACCGCTGGCGTTGATCAGCGCTCGCAAGGCTGCATCGGCCGTATACCGCCCTTTAAGCGGCGACGACCAGCGGTCCGTCACTTGGCCGGAGTCATACAGCACAGAACGCCCGGTCAGACTGCTGTATCGCTGAAGCGCGTCATGCAAGGGCATGCGCGGCATATCAAACAAAATCAAATCCGCTTCAAGCAGGGTGCCGGCCTGACCGGCGTGCGGTAGGCGGGGTTGCGCCGCAAGGCTCGGCTCCATCGCCAGGGCCGCACCACTCAGGCCCAGCACCGCAATCAACCTGCCCGCCGTACACAAACCATGAACGGCGAACATAAGGAAGCAGTCAATCGGGCAACGGCCATACATGATCCGGCTAGGAATTCAGGCGACCGTCTGGACAGTCGGAAACTCCCGGATGGTAGCGTCCGCTTATGACAGAACCATGAAATCATCGTCATGCATACTACACGTTGACCTATGTATAAGGCAGCATCATGACAGTGAACCGCCGTCTAGGCCCGCATGCGTCAATTTCTCGACAAGCTCTGATGCCATTATGACAAGTATGAATACAGCCTGGACCTTGCTGACCGGACGCTTTGGATCGGATGTGCGCAATCCCTGCGAAGCTGACCTGCGTTACGCGCTCGAGCAACTCTTTGATGAAAGCGACTCCAATATCTCTCGGTCGGCCTATGAAACCCATCCTGACGCTCGCCTTCGCTGGGCCCAAGGCGCAGGGCCTTTATTCGTATTGATAGTCACTCGCCAGCGGCGCATGACTTTCGAACAATGGGCAAACCAGGACCTTGAGCAAACCATTGCGCCAGCGCACCATTGCGAGAACATCCGCTTTGACGATGCGCTGCTGTTCTGGCAAATGCTGAGCGCTGGCGATATTGCGGGCCTACGGCAGATATTCCAGCAGCATCCGGCGCGGCGGTAAAGTTCAGCTCCTTTGCGGGCTTACTTGAATTTGGCATGAATCGATGCCGAACGTCATTCTCCTGGACGGCGTGCTTGGGTCGACACCGTCGCGCGCGCCGGGCGCCCCAGAGCAAGCCGCCTGCCCCGATCGATCAAGCAATGGCTTGATCGTGCCTGAACGGCGCCAGATAGCCTGGTCCTGACTAGGCCCAGGCCTGGGAAGGCGTGGACGCAGCGCAAGCCTATCAGAACAACGACACCCGTGCGGCCGATGCGGTAGGAGGCACGAGGCTCGTCTGCGCATCACGGACGATATCGGCCACGACAAGCCCGTTCCAGTTTGGCGGTTTGGACGTCATGCGCAGTCCCTAGCGCCGACGCAGAGCGCGAGTCTGGGCACCCTGTCGCCCATAGCCTTGACCGGCTGAATGATGGGTAAGCCACAAGCGCATGCTCGGACATGGTGAACACCCAAAAACTCTTGAACCAATAGATCTTTCGATAGATCTGAGATAACGATGGGACGACATCGCATGACGGCCAAATTTCGGGGTAGCAGGGGGACTCCATTCGCTACCCTTCGACTACCGCAACATCATGAATTATTCATGACAAGCGGCGAATCCCGGCTTCGCCATGCGTCTATATTCATGACGGCTTCAATCATGGGAGATGGATATGCCGCTGCTCAAAATGCTGCTCCAGTTCCTGGCGCTCTGGACGTTTGTGTTTCCCGCAGGGCTGTTCGCCGCCGCGTGGTACAACCTGTCCGACACGCTCGTGACCTACAGCTTGCTGCTCATCGCACTGCCACTGGTGGTGAGCCGCTTTCCTGCAACGCAGCAGCGTCCGTTTTCACACGACGAACAATTCCCGGCTGTGGTTGGCCTGACGGCTATCATTCTTGCGATCAATCTGACGATGACCACGCTGTTCACGCCCAGCGGCGGCGGTTGGCTCGACCCGCCATTGCCTCTGAACGTTATACAAGGGTTCATAGCGCTACAGACCCCTCTTTACGGTGTGATGAGCTGGCTGTTCATCCGAACGGCCAATGTGCGGTTTCTAGCACGCCGCGCTCGACTCGCGGTTCGAGCTCCTGTCGGGCCGCAATCCGGAAACGACGAAAACGCTCGCCCAACACAAGCCACAGGTCAGCACCGCATCGGCTCACACCGAATATGAGACGTTATCAGCGCTTGCCTCTGGACGGGCCAAGTCTGCGTGCAGTTACGCCTCTTGCCAGGCGTGTGCGCCACGCGCGTCGTCCGCGCCTTTGCGCTGCTTGCCTCTTGCGCGGCAAGAAACACCGTCAAACGAATCCAAGCTGGATACCTAATAAAAGGAACGTCGGGCTAGGCAAACGGGTCGGCAGTTGGCGACCCGAAACGTGCGACTCATGGCTATGACCCCATGCGATGACTCATGGTCGTCATCGTATAGGCGCTCATGGAACGAACCCCGTGCTTGCAGCATGCGAGCCATCCTGAACCGCTCCGCGCCAGAACGTGATTCGAATACGCCCGCAGCGCCTTCAGCTTCGTTGGGATCGTAGAGATCAGGTTTCGGGATAGTCGGCTAGAACCCTAAGCCGATGAAATGAATGACCACAATGAATCTTTTATGAATACAGCCCAACCGCGCGTCTCAACATCGTCTCTTGTTTAAACAATTTGTATAGAATAGATTTCCATTGTTATATTTTCGCGCTTAGGGACTAAGAATCATGAACTTCAGCACGGCCATCGCCATCTGCATGTCCAAATACGCCACGTTCAGCGGCCGCGCCAGCCGCAGCGAATTTTGGTGGTTTTATCTGTTCACCGTCTCGATGTGCTGGGGTGCCACCCTGGTGGGTGCGGCGATGGGAGACAGCCAGGGCTGGCTCGGCAATATCGTCGCCCTCGTTTTCCTGATCCCCTCGCTCGCGGCGGGAAGCCGGCGTTTACATGACGTCGGGCGAAGCGGATGGTGGCAGTTGTTGGTACTGACGGTCATCGGCGTCATTTTGCTCATCATCTGGTGGGCCACGGACACGAAAAAGCAAGTTAATCAGTATGGTGAGTATGAACCCGTTTGATGCGTTAACGCTGCTCTGATGTCCGATATCAAGCCACGCAGAAAGCACTTTCATCCCCGCCACACCGCGTTGTCCGCGGTGCTGACTGCCCTGCATCTCACAGCCGTGACGCTTCCGGCCTTGGCCGGCCACTGGCCCCAAGGCGGCCAAGCGCCCACGCCGTCTCTGGCGCCCATGCTCGAGCGCGTCACCCCGGCGGTGGTCAATATTTCCAGTGAACAACCCATATCCCGACCGAACTGGGGCTACGCCACGCCAGGCCGTCCCTTTGCTCCGCCCGATCGCATGGCGCACAGCCTGGGCTCGGGCGTCGTCGTGGATGCGGAAAACGGCTATGTGCTGACCAATCACCATGTGGTGCGTCACGGCCGCACCATTACCGTAACGCTGCAGGACGGCCGCGACCTGGAGGCCCGCGTCGTGGGCAGCGACCCGGACACCGATCTAGCCTTGCTGCATGTCAACGCTTCTGGCCTGCAGGCCCTGCCCCTGGCTAGTTCGTCCGAGTTGCGGGTCGGCGATTACGTGGTCGCGGTAGGCAACCCTTTCGGTCTGGGTCAGGCGGCCACCTCGGGCATTGTGTCGGCCATCGAGCGTTCGGGCCTGCAAAAAAGCGGCTACCAGAGCTTTATCCAGACCGATGCCTCGATCAACCCTGGCAGTTCGGGTGGTGCGCTGGTCAACCTACGCGGCGAACTGGTGGGCATCAACACGATGATCTACACCCCATCGGGCGGCAACGTGGGCATAGGTTTTGCGGTGCCGTCGGACGTCGCCGCCTCGGTCATGCGGGACCTGCGCCGCCACGGCAAGGTACACCGCGGCAATTTGGGCCTGGACACCTTCGACATCGACCCCAGGCAGGCCCGCACCATGGGTCTACCCAACGGCGGCAGCCGCATCGCGGTCACCGGCGTGAAGCCGCACTCGCCGGCGCATAAGGCCGGGGTACGGGCCGGCGACATTATCGTCGCCGTCAACGGCAAGCCGGTGCGCACGGTCGACGAACTGCGCAACCTGGAAGGCCTGCTGCCCTTGGGCTCGACCGCGCGACTGACCGTTCAGCGCAACGGAAGCGAAGAGACACTTTCCCTACGCGTGACGGCCGTGGAACGCCAGCGGCTGCACGCCGGCGGGCTGGACAAGCGCCTGAACGGTATCGGGCTGAGCGACCCCACGAGCCTCCAGGGCGGCGTCACAGTCACCGACCTGTATCGCCAACGCAGCCGCGCCGCGGCGCAGCTGCGCCAGGGCGATATCCTGCTGAGCATCAACCATACGCCCGTCAACCGCGTCAGCGACGTGCGCACCCTGCTGGAAAACGCACCGGCGGGTAGACAACTGCTGCTGACCTTCAGCCGCAACGGCCAGCAGTTTTATTTGTTGCTGAGCTAGAAAAGAAGGCCAAGCCAATTGCCCGCACTGTCAAAAGCGGGCAATTGGCTTGGCTAAACTGTCAGCCATGCGGCGCTATACGTCGCAGGCCTGCCGCCGGGTAGGCAGACCCTCGGCTACAGGCCCAGACGTCCGCGTTCCTCGCCAGTCAGCCGGCTTAGCTGCCGCCCGGCCAGCTCACCGTCCCCCAACACCTGCACCATGCCGTCAGGCCGGTATCCAACTTCCCGAGCATCTGCGGGCGGGCCGCTTCCCGCCGAACCGCCGGGCGCTGCTCGGCCACCGCCTGCGCCGGCACCTCCGAAGCCCAGGATGCGCACCGTGAAGATGGACGGCTGATTCTGGCGCGCCTCGTTGCGGGCGCGCGAGACGGTTTCCTCGGCGGCGGAGGCCGCTGCGGACGCGGCCGAGCTGGCGCTGGTCAGCGCGCCGATATTCACCGCCACCATCGGCGGCAAGCCTTTGGACTCGCCCTGCACCTGGATGTTGGCCGCGTTGAGCACCTGCAGCGCGGCAACGTTGAAGTTACCCGCCACGCGGATGCCCGCGTCGCCCGCGTTGACCGTGCCCTTGGGCGCGATCAGGTCGACGTCGCCTTCGCCCACCGTGCCGATGCCGCTGCCGCTCATGTCCAAGTTTTCCTGCACCGTCACCTCGCCGTCGTCGTCGGCCGTGATCTCCGGCGGCTGCGCCACCCGCACCGTCTTGGCGCCGCGGCCGGCGTCGATGTCGCCCAGCGTCGACCACAGCACTTGGTCACTGCCCAGCGAGTCCGTCTTCGACACGAAGGACAGGATGCGCGAGCGGTTGACCACGATGTCCTGATCGGCGAACACGTTGACCTGGCCCGGCGGGGCCAGCGTCACCAGCCCGTAGCCGTCGGGCGCCGGCGCGCCCAGCGCGGCCACCTGCAGGCCACCGCCGGGGGTGAAGACGTTGATGTCGCCGCCCCGATTGGTGCGCACCGAAAGATTGGTGGCCGCCACGTCGCCGCGCCATCCACCGCCCGGGAACAGGGTTTCGATGGCGCGGTAGCCGCGCTCGTAGCCGCCGTTGGCGGGCTGGCCGCGGACGTCCGGCGCGTTCTGGTCGCGTCCGGCGTCGCGCAGTTCATACATGAAGACCTGGCGCAGGAAGTGCTGGCGCGCCGCCAGCGGCAGGCTCTGGTACTGCTCCCAGGCTTGCAGCGGGCTGAGCTCCTGGCCGGTCATCTGCTGCATGTAGGACACCAGGCCGCGGCGCACCAGCTTGTCCTGGCCGTCGCGTCGCTCGACGGCGTCGGCCAGATAGAGCGGCAGCATTTCCCCACCGGCCGTGCGGGTGGTCAGATGGCCGGGCATAGCGCCCACGCCGGCCGGGTCCAGGTAGGCCCGCTCGAACGACGCATAGTCGGGCGCCTGGCCGATGCCGGCCATCAGCGTGATGCCGGCGCCCTGCCCGGGCAGGGCCGCGAAGCGCTGAACCTCGCCGTCGATGACCCAGGGGCCTTCGATCTCGGCGTTCCAGTTGACGTTGCCGTTGGACGACAGCTCCAGCTCGGCGGCCTGGATGTCCCGCCCGGCGCTCAGCAGCAGCTGGCCGGGCCCCTGGATGGAGGCCATGCTGGGCACCCTGCGGCGGATTTCCTGCATGGCCAGGATGTCGTTGCCGGCCTGCAGCAAGGTGGTGTCCGAGGCGCGCAGGTTGCGCAGCTTCAGGTCGAAGTTGCGGATGTCGGTGCCCGCGCGCACGTGCGTGGACTCGGACATGGTCAGGTTCATGTCCGTGATCGAGCCGTCCCGGGCGTAGATGCGGCTGGGCTCGAAGTCATGCACCTGCATGGGCAGAACGTCCGGGTTGTCCTCGATCCGGTTGGTGGCGAAGCGGCCGCCGTAGTTGTTGTAGACGAATTGGGTCCACTCCCCCGCGCCGTGCGTATAGAGGAAGGACCGTCTGGCCGGCGCGGCGATGCGGGGCCCACCGGCCATGGTGCTGAGCGTCATCACGATACTGCCCCGCCTGCCGCCGCGATAGGGGGCCGACGGCAGCACGAAGGCGAGGTCGCCGGCGGCCAGCAGGCGCAGGTCCGTGCGGTCGCCCGGCATCATGGCCAGTTCGCTTTCCAGGTACATCGATCCGCCCAGCGCGGCGGCCTTCAGGCGCGCCGGGTACATGCCCACGCGGTCCGTGCTGAAAGGCATGCCGGGTATGCCGTACGTGTCGGCGGTCACGTAGCGGCTCTGGTTGATCAGCCTGAGGCTGCCGCCCAGGGAAACGAGCGAGACGGCCGAGCGGCCGGTGTAGCTGCTCATGGCCGAGTCGTGCCGGTAACTGCTCTTCAGGGCCTGATCGGCCGCGTCGACGAAGGCGCGCCGGATCAGCATGGGGTCGACCACGGTCTGCAGCTGCAGATCGCCCGCCGTCCTCAGCGCCAGCGTGGCATCGCCCAGGGCCAGCACGGGCGCGATGTCGAAGGCGTAGTCGACGCCCCCGATCGCCGTCTGCAGGCGATAGCCTCCGCCCGTCTCGCTGGCGCGCAGGTCGCCGTGGCCGCGGCCCACGTAGTACTGCCCGGCGCGGATGGCGCCGTCGGCGCGCACCCGCATCTGCCCGCCGTTGCGCTGGTGCGCGGCCGGCGCTGCGTCGGCGGCCGAACGGCCGCCGGCCAGGCGCATGTGGCTGGGCAGGGCCACCACCAGGTTGACCAGGTCGCCGCCGGCCTGCAGGCTGACGTTGCCGCCGCCCAGCGCCCCCAGCCCCTGCTCGAAGGTGGCGTAGTTGACCCACCAGCTCGGCTGCTGGCCCCGGTCGGAGAATTCGTAGACGTAGCCGCCGCCGCTGTACTTCCGATCGATCTCGTAGGGGTCGAAATAGCCCGACGGCGCGTCCTCCGGCCCGCCCACCCGGCCCTGCCGGAACAGCCATTCGGTCAGGATCTGCTCCGAGCGCGCGCCCGGCTCGGTGGGCGCGCGCACGTCGCCCTGGGCCAGGACCGCCACGTGGCCGCCCGCCTCCCCGTACTGGGCGTCCACGCTGGCGGTATCGAACAGGCCGCCCAGCGTCGGGTCGGCCGCGCGCCGGCCCGCGGTGTAGAAGGCCGAGTCCTTGTGCGCCAGCACCAGGTCGCGGCCGGCGCGCACCGTCAGGTCGCCGGTGCCGGTGCGCACCAGCCGGCCCGCGCCGTCGCCCGCGTCCGGGCTGCTGTCGGCCGTGCCCAGCCGGATCGTGCCCCGGCCGTCGGCCAGCGCGCCCGGCGTCTGCAGCGCCAGCGCATCGGCCGAGCCCAGGTCCGCCCCGGATACCAGGCGCAGGTCCCAGGACGGCGCGTCGAGCAGCCGGGCGGCCTGGCCGCCGGCGGCGGTGCGGCTGGCGGCGTCGAAGCCGTCGCTCAGGTGCCCGGCGATGCGCAGGTCGCCGCCGGCCAGCAGCGTCAGCGTGCCTTCGCGGTGCGCTGCGCCGAAGGTTTCGGCCAGATTCCAGTCGCTGTCCAGCGTCAGGTCCGCGTCGCTGGCGATTTCGATGCCGGCGGCCAGCGCATAGGCGCCGGCCCGCCCGCCCAGCGCCGCCAGCAGCCCGGTCTCGGAGGCGAAGGCGTTGGCCTCGGCCACGGCCAGGTCCCTGACCGACTCGACCGTGCCGGCGGCGCCGGCGTCGTAGCGGCGCACGCCTTCGAGCACCGCCGAGCGTGCGCCGACCACGCGGGCGTTCAGCGCCGTCACCGCCACGCCGTCGTTGGCGGCATTGCGCCGCGCGCGCACCCGGACCTTGCCGCCTTCGCCGCCGGCCACGTCCAGCACGCCGCCGGCCAGGTCGATCCGCCCGCCGGCCGCTTCCAGCACGATGCGGCCGCTGCCCAGGCCGTCGGCCGTGTCCGTGGCCCCGGCCAGCAGCCGGGCGCCGTCGCGCATCGCCAGCCCCTGCCCGCCCACCAGGCGGATGCTGCCGCCGTAGCGGGCGCGGGCGTCGATGCGCGCGTCGCCGGCCACCGTGACGGCGCCGCGGTCGGCCACCACCTCCAGCGACTCCACCCGGGTGGCGCCGGCCAGCACGACGTCGCCCTCGCGGATCTGGAAGCGCCGAGCGCCGCCGAAGCCGGCCTGGTTGAGCGTGGCCGCCAGCGCACCGAAATCGTCCAGGCGGTCGATGTCCAGGGCGAAGTCGCCGCCCCGGCCCGCCTCGCCGCCGACGGCCAGCAACCGGCCGTCGAGCCGCACCCGCCCGCCTTCGGTGGCCGACAGCGACAGGCTGCCGCCCTGGCCGCCGCCGGGATGGGCGGCCACGTCGACGACGCTGCCGGCGCGCAGGTCCACGGTGCCGCCTCGTGTGGCCAGGCTGACGGAGCCGGCGTCGGCATATTCCGTAACGTCGTAGAACGGCAGGGCGAGCCCGCCCGCCATCAGACGGCCTTGCGGACCCATATGCAGATTTCCAGTGCCGGCGTCCACACTGATGCTGCCGCCCAGCGCGAGTACCGGCATGGCCAGGTCCACGCCCTGGCCGGACAGCTGCAGGCGCACCCCCAGGCTACCCTGGCCGTAGGCCAGCAGGGCGGCCTCGTCCGGCGCCGCGCCGGCCTGGCGCAGCGCCAGGCGGCCTTCGGTGCGCAGGTCCTGGCTGGCGCCGTCCATGCCCGAGAGCACCGGCGCGGCGAGCGTGAGCGCCGCTTGCCCGGCATCGAGCCGACCACTGCCCTGGCCCAGGATGTGCTGCGCAGCGGCCAGCGTCACGCTGCCGAAGCCGGCGATCCGCTTGCTGCCCTCGCCCAGCACCAGTTCCCCGGCCTGCAGCGTCAGGCGGCCACGGCCGCCGCCGTCGGTGTCGGCCGCCGCGCCGGTATTCTGCAGCACGAGCCGCTCGGCCGTGACGCGCACGTCTTTGGCGCCATGGCCCTGCAGCGCCGTGGCGTCGAGCACCACGCTGGCCAGGCCGGCCGCGCCCAGGTCCAGGGAACGATGGAAATCCAGGCTGCCGTAGCTGCGCAACGTCAGGACCTGCGTGCGCGAAAGCTGCGCCACGGCCGCTTCGTCCAGCACCAGGCCTTGGCCGCCGCCGATGCCGATGCGGCCGGAGGACACTGACATCGCCGCGCCGGACAAGCGGGCTCCGGCCGCCATGGCGGTGGTATCGGTGGCATCGACCAGCAGGGCGCCCGCGCCGTCGAGGAGTGCGCCCGCCCCAATCCGCATGCGGCCGCGGCTGGTGTCCACGCCTTCGCGCAGCACCTGCACCGCCGGGCCGCTGGACACGCGCACCAGCGCGCCCCAGTCGCGCGCGGGTGTCGAGATGAAGTCGTCGGAAGGGTCATTGCCCGTGCCGTTGTCGTCCCAGACGGCGGCTTCCTGCGGCGTCATCACCAGGTCTGAGGCCGTCCCCGCAAAATCGCCCCGCGAGCGCAGCACGCTGCCGTCGTCCACGTCCACCCGTTCCGTGGCCGCCAGAATGACCTCGGGGCTGGTCAACGCCGAGTCCGCATCGTTGCGCAACAGCACGTCGCTCGCGCTGATGTCCAGGGCCAGGCCCAGAGCCGTGCCCGTGCGTGCACCTCCGACGAGCAGGCTGCCGGCGCCGAAGCCGGACAGCCCCGCTGCATCCACGATCAGGTAGCCGTCGGCGCGCAGGCCGTCGGCGTCCCGGCCCGCCCCGATGATGGCTATTTTCCGTGCGGCAATATCGACCAGGCCGCCGCGCCCGCCCGCGTCGGGCTGCGAGGCAAGCCTGCCATCGAGCAGCAGGCTGTCCGTGGCCTCAAATACCACCGCGCCGCCGTCGCGGGCCAACCGAGGCGTAATGACATCCAGCCCGCTCTGGCGGTACTGCGACAGCTTGAACGCCTCCGACGAGAAAAAGGCATTGCCCAGCGCTTCGTTGTACTCGCTGTGCCGGCGCACCTGGCCGCCCGCCATCACACGCCAGGCCGAGTTCACGGGCTGGCTGCTGCCGCCGTAGCGGTCGCCGGAGCGGCCCCGCATCAGAAAGGCCCCATCGCGCAGCGCCACCGCCCCGCCCTGCCCCGGAGCGTCGAACTGCCAGGTATTGCCGGTGGCCTGGACCGCGTAAGCGCCGGGCAGCAAAGCGTAGCGCGCCGGCAGCAGGGTGTGCCAGCCGCCCTCCAGCCCGCCGCCCCCCGCCAGCCAGACCCGGCCGCCCGACTCTGCCCCGGCCTGCGGCGACAAACCGCGATAGCCGGGCAGCACCGCGTACATGCCGGGCAGCGACAGCACATCGTGCGAACCGCCAGGCCCGGGCACATGCTCCCAGGCATACACGTCGCCGCCGCCCGAGACGTCCACCACCGCACCGCCGGCCAAGGCCACGTCCGGCGCGCGCAGGGCGACGCGCTTCTCCGGCAGCGCCGACAGGTAGCGGTGGGACAGGGTGGTCGACGAGTCGTCAGGGTCGTCGAGGTTGATGTTCTCCGGGTTGGCCGGATCGAGCCAGTATTCGCCGTTGGACAGCGTGCCGTAGGGCACGATCAGCCCCGCCCCGGACACCGAGGTCAGGCTGCCCCGGCCCAGCGCCAGGCGTTCGCCGGCTTCCAGCACGATCTCGCCGAACGGCGCGCGCAGCACGCCGTTGTGCTCGATGCGCGGCGCCGCCAGGGTCAGGCTGCCGCCGGCCGACAGGGGCGCGCCGGCGTTGCCGTTGCCGCGGACGATGATGGCATCGGCCGCGGCGATGCGAGCCCGGACCGCAGTGCCGGGGTAGACCTGGGCCGCGGCGATGTCCAGCGTGCCGTCGGCCTGCAGCAGGGCCGACAGGCCGTCGTTGCGCGCTTCATCGACGGCCGCGAAGCGCAGGTCGCCGGTGCGCAGTTCGGTGCGCGCGAAGCCGCGCACGTAGCCCTGGGTGACTTCGATCGCCTGGCGGGCGGTCATCGCCAGCGTGCCCGCCGGCTCGCCGCCGGCCTGGCCGGCAGCCAGCCCGTTCATGAGGATGTAGGGCGCGCGCAGTTCCGAGCGGCCGGCGCCGGCCTGCACGAGCGGCCCCTGCAGGCGCAGCGACTGCGTCGCGGCCAGGCGGGCGTCGTCGAGCCGTATCGCGCCGGCCTGCAGGCTCAGCGCGCCGACCCGCCCGTCGTTGACCACGTCCGGGCGCAGCGCCAGGACGTAGGATGGGGGGGGGATTCGCCAGCAGCGGACGCAGGTCCAGTCCCAGCATGGCGAACCCGTCGAATACTGCGTCGCTGTAGTCCACCGTGATGACGGGCGTCTGCGTGCCGCCCGCGGCGGAATCGGATACGGTGAAGAACGATGGCGCGCTCAGGCTTTCCACCAGCGAGCGCGGAAGAATCATCGGCTCCCCGACACCCAAGCCCCACTGCTCGAGCACCTGGTTCCAATCGAAGTCGACGGCCAGTTCCCAGCCCTCCAGGCCGTCGCATTGGGTTCCGCATGCCGGCGTCAAGTCGTACCATCGAGGATCGAAGTTCTGCAGGGCCTGCTTGATACCCCCGCCGCCGGACCCGCCCTGGACCATGGCGATATCCATCTCGCCGTCGCGCGCCGTGCGGGTGCCGCCGCCGGCGTCCAGCCGGCTGGCGACCAGGCCCGAAGGCGCGCGGATCGCCAGGCGGCCGCCGCCGCTGCCCACTTCCAGGCTGGCCACGCGCGGACGGCCGATGCCGGCGGGCGACCAGTGATCCACCACGCCGCTGGCGCCCGAAACGTCGATGCGCGCGCCCGCATGCGCCAGCAGATTGCCGCCGGCCTCCAGCGAGACGAAACCGCCGTCGAGCACCCGGCCCTGCCTGAGCCCGGTGCGTTCGTCGCGGAATATCTGCGCTGCACCCGGCAGCAGCAATGCCGCGCCGTCGTCCAGCGTCAGGTCGCCGGCGGCCGTCACGTCCAGCCGGCCGCCGGGCGCGGCGATGCGCCCGCCCAGCCAGATGGAACCGTCGCCGGCGGCGCCGCTGTCGGCGACCTCCCGGACCGACAGGGAAACCGTGCCGCCGGGCTCGACGGCAAGCTGTGCATCGCGCTCCACGCGGATGCTGCCGCCTTTGAGCGTCGCCAGCGCCAGGCGGCCCGGGGCGTGCCGGGCCAGATAGCGGTTGGACAGTTGCCCGGGGACGAGCGCGCCGGCCAGCTCGGCGCCGCTCGCCAGGCCGGCCAGCGCGTAGCTGTCCTGCTCCCAGCGCCAGCGCAGCGGCCGCAGATCGGCCCGCGCACCTTCCGGCACGGCGATGGAGCCCGTGGCGGCGATCTCGACATCGCCGAAGCCCCGATCGCCATACAGGCCGGCCGGCAGGCGCAGGGCGGCGGGCGCGCCGGCGCCGCCGGCGTCGTCATGGCCGGCATCGGCACCGGTTCCGGCGCCGGCATCGCCGCCGGAGGTCGCCGGCGGCGCACCGCCGATCTGCACGTCGCCGTCCGCCCTCAGCGACAGCCGCCCGGCGGCGGCTCCCGACCAGGCCCGCATGTCCAGCGCCGCCAGGCCCTTCCCATCGATGCCCGCCAGCGAGATCGCGCCGGCGTCGCCCGCCTCGGGCGCGCCGCGGCCAGCGCTGTCCCAGGGCAGCCAGCCGCCGCCGGAGACATCCAGCCGCGCACCCTGCCCGACCTCCAGGCTGCCGAACGACGCATCGGCCAGGCCCGTGGCCAGGGTGATGCTGCCGGCGTCGATGGCGCGGCCCAGCGTCGTCGTCCGTCCGGCCCGGTCGTTGATCCACTGGCCACCGACGTCCAGCACGCTGCCCGCACCCAGGCGCAGAGCCGCGCCGGCCGCCAGGTCGATGCGCCCACCCGGAGCGTGGATCCGCCCTTGAACATCGAACTCGCCCGCCTCGGCATCGCCGCTGTTGAGCGTGACGCTGAACGCCGTGCCGGGCATCAGGTCCAGGCCCACACCCTCTTCGAGGACGAAGCCGCCGGTGACATACAGGCTCACGGCGCCCAGCCCCGATTCGTTCAGCGCCGTTTCCGACAGCCAGGTGCGGCGTCCCGTGCTGGCGGCGCCCTGTTCGGCCTCGGGCACGTCAAGAAAAGCGTCGCCAATGACGCCGTCCAAACCGAAATCGTCGGGCAGGCGCTGCGGCGCGGCGCTGATGATGACGCGGCCCAGCGACCACGGACGGTCCTCCTTGCCGGGGCCGCCGATCGTCAGGCGTCCGCCCGGGGCCAGATCCGTGATCCCCTGTGCGCGGTCGCCCGGCTGTATCGCGCCTCTGAAATCGCCCTCCAGCACGATCGCGCCGGCGGCCTTAACGTCGATGGCGCCGGCATCAGCGCCTTCCAGATAGCCCGGCTCGTAGCGTCTACCTCCGATAATCGGATTGGTGAAGGTGCGCGTCACGCCCCAGCGCTCGTGATGGATCGTTTCCTGGCCCGCGATCCCTACGTATGTCATGTCCGTCGGCGCCGAGGAAATGTTGTAAATACGGCCATCCGCACCGCGCAGCCGGGTCGCCGTGTTCAGGCCCTCCTCGTACCGGATCGACCCGCCCGACACGTCCAGCATGGAACCAGGACGCGCGATAATGGCGCCGCCGGACTGCAGGCTGATGGCGCCGCCCCGGGCGGCCAGTTCCGCCAGATCGACCAGCCCGGCTCCCACCCAACCAGTCACGTCGGCCAGCGGCGTGCCGATCCAGGCGCCCGGCACGGGCTGGCCGTCGTCGTCGCTGACCCATTGCACGCCGGCCATCGGACCGTCGGCGAAACGCCCCGCCATGCGCCGGTCCACCACCACCTTGCGTCCGTAGAGCCAGGTGCCGGCCTGCAGCGGCGAGTCGCGCAATTCGTTGATGCGCAGCTCGGCCTCGATGAAGTTGCGGGCCATGTCCACCGGCATCTCCAGCAGGCCGGCGGTATCGAGCGTGGCGCCGCCGTGGATGAGGATGCGGCTGCCGTCGCCGGCGCTGTCATCGCGCCTGGCGCCGTTGATGAGGTGCCAGGGATGGGCCGCCGCCCGCACGTCGATCCGGCCCGCCGCCGCGCTCACGTAGGCATCCGGCCGCACCTCCACCGTCTTGCCGTAAAGCTCGACGCGCCCGGGCCGGTAGCGGTTGGCCAGCGCGCCGATCTCGACCTGCGTGGGGTCGCGCCACTCGTTGACGACCTGCGTGACGCTGTTCTCGCCCAGCGTGAGCGTGCCCGCCGACCAGGCCAGCAGTCGGCCGAACGCTTGCTCGTCGCCGGAATAGCTGCTGGCGTAGTGGGCCACCATGCCCTGGCCCCAGGCACGCAGCCGGATCGAGCCCTCCTGGTTGTTCAGGGCCGTGCTGGCCTGCAGCACGCCGTCCTGCCGGACGTCGCGCGAGACCATCGTGATGTCGCCTCGGTCAGCCTGGATCAGGCCGGTATTGCTGACGGCGTAGCCGACTTGCCCGGCGCGCTTTTCCATCATCGGCGCGATCTTGGGCACAATGTCTCGTTGGAAAGGGGAAAACGTGCGGTCGCCGATCACGGGACCGTAGTGGAAGGTCCACGGGCGCACCGCCGACACCACCGCGTCGAAGCCGCGCACCACCGGGTTGTCGCTCTTGGCTTCCAGCCAGACGTTCTCGCCTGCGGCCATCAGCGTCTGGCCCCCGGGCGTGGAGATTTCGCCCGCGTTGCCGACCTTGGGCGCGAACAGCATCACCCGCCCGCCCTCGGCCGTCAGGCGCGCGCCGGCCTCGACCTGGACCTCGCCCGGCGCAGGGCCGGGGTCGAAGCGGTCCACCTGCTTGTCGTCGTCGATGCCGTAGTAGCCGGACGTCTCGGCCGGGTTCTCGCCGAACGTGGGGATGCCGTGGTGGCCACCGCCGTTGACCCAGCCGACCTCCCCCTGCGTCGTGCCCAGCTTCTTGTTCAGGCCGGCGTGGAATTGCTCATCGGACAGCTTCAGGCTGGCAGCCACCAGGTTGCGCACGTTGACCTGGCTGCTACCGCTAAAGACCACCCCGTTGCGGTTGATCAGGTACACCGACCCCTGCGCCTTGATGCGGCCCGCAATCTCGCTGGGCTTGCCGCTGGGGTCGTTGATGCGGTTGAGCACCGACCAGTCGTTGCCCCCCGTCTTGGCGTCCGTGCCGCCGCTCTGGTCGAAGTTGACCGTCGTGTTGCGGCTGACGTTGAACGTCTTCCAGTTCAAAATCGCCTTCTTGTCCGTCTGCCTGACCGTCACTTCGGTGCGGCCCTGCGCCCGGGCCGTGCCCAGCGCCCGCTCGGCCCCTTCCCAGCCGGCATCCAGGTCCTGCTCCAGGCCGCCGGGGGCCACGCCGTCCGGAATGTTCGAAGCCGCCTTCAAGGCCGCTTCGCGCGCTTTCAATTGCGCCGCCTGATTGGCCGCGATGGAGGCGGCCGCACGGCTCATGTTCGAGACCGAGCGGTTCACCTGCTGGCGGGCCGCATGCTGCTGCCGGTTCGCCGCCCCGGCCCCGGCCAGCATGCCGTTGGGCAGCCGGCCGGTACGGGCCGCATGCGCCTGCGTGGCCCCCTTGGCCGCCATCCAGCCTCCACTGAAAGGCCGGTTGGCCTGGGCCTCGGGCGCGACCAGGCTGCCGGCCAGGGCCAGCGCCGCTAGCGCCGAAGCCAACGGCGTCAGACGCAGTTGCATGCTGGAAGCCTGTCCAGCCGCGTGAACTCGGCCAAGCGAAGATAAGGTCTTCCGGCGATCGGGAGTGTGGGAGAGCATGAGCGGTCCAATCCTAGTCTGTGCAATGACGGCGCCTCGCATACCATGACCGGTACGAACGCCTCTTGTTGTCCTAGTCGATTAGCGCCCCATCAAACGGACACCCTACGCCATGAATTTTTTATGACTGCATGTCCACGGGCGAGTGCCGCAACGATTTCCTATCATGCATGCGGTGGCCCATACTGCCCGAAGTCGATGGATGCCGATTTCCTCGACCTCTCCGACCCGACCGAAGACACGCATCCCACCGTCTGCGTCAACACCGGCCGAACGCATCGCCGTTGGCCAGAGTCAGCCGAAAGGACTGCAAGAGGGGGATTGGAAGACCGAGAACAAGGCAAGCTGGGGGGTGCAACCAGCTTGCCGGCCATGCAGATCACCCGCGGATTCGGCGAGCCGCCGGACTGGGTCAGGCCCAAGCGCACAGACCAGTAAGTCCACGCTGAATCTGTGAGCTACGCGCATACACGACACCCAGCGCATCGCAGATGTGTTTCCTTTAGAGGCCGCGCCACCATGGCGAGCTGTTGCACTAGGTAATGAAAACCACATCACCCACTCGCCGAACGGTCGCATGATACATTCGCTCGATATGCGTAATGGCTTCGTCCAGCGAAGCAATGGAAAACCGGGCGCTCAGCCGGTGCCGGGCAAGGGCCGAATTCATCAACACTACGCGGCCGGGCCGATAGCGGTTGATTTCTTCCACCACATCTTCCAGCGGTAAATCTTCGAACACCACCACGCCCTCACGCCAGGTGGGAGCCTGCACGCCGGCACGGGCTACCGATTGCAAGGTCCGGTCATCGTAGAAAACCAGCTGCCCGGCCTGGAGAATTCGGTCTCCCGCCGGGTGTTTGACCCGCGCAGAGCCCGCGACACAGTACACGCGCACACGCGCGACATCCAGGCGATGGACGTCGACGTCTCCGCTAGCCACGTCGATCGATCCGTTCGCAGCCGCCAGTTCACACGCACCGCCACCCCACACCGACAGCGCCGCCTCGCCCGCGATCAGCTCGATTCGAGGCTGGCCGCCTCGCTGGTGCAGGGCGACGCTTGTACGCGTATTGAGCAACAGACGGGCATCGGCATCGAGGGTGATCTCACGCTGCTCGCCGGTGGCGGTGCGGTAGTCGGCCCCCATTTCGGACCAGGACGGCCACAACCCCAGGGGCGGGCGCACAAGCGCCACGGCGCCCAACACCCCTGCGGCCGACAGGGCCGCCCCAAAGAAAGCCCGTCGGCCAACGCGAGCCGCGCGTGGCCGTGGCGGCGCGGGAAAACGCGCATCGAAGGCGCGAGCGGCCGCGCCGATCCGGCGCCATTGCGAGCATGCTGCGACCCAGGCTTTTTCGTGCGCGAGGCTTTGCGCACGCCAGTGCCGGATGACTTCCATGTCGGCTGTGGTGGGCCGGCCGGTGGCGAACTCCCGCAGCAGGTCGCGCGCCTGGCGTTCGAGCTCGCGTTCAGTGAAACTGGAAAGAGGCGCTTTGGCCGGGTCGGTAGTCATTGCGGGTCAACATTTCGGCCACGAAGGCCGCTTGTTCTTATAGACGTTTGGCGGCGGGCGAAACGGACACGCGAGGCAACAGCGAGGCCAGGGCTGCGGTGCGGCATCTCAACCCTCCCCCCGCTCTTGAAGAGCCCTGGCACAGAATTCATGGGCGGCCTGCAACTCGCGCCCCACTTGGCGCTCCGAAATCCCCCAGCGCTTGGCCAGTTCGTTGCGCGACAAGTCATGCGCGCGAATGGCAATCAAGATATCGCGTTGGCGCAGCGGCAAGGCTTCAAGGATCTCGAGCATGGTCTCCAGATCCTCGCGCACAGCCGCGGTGTGAGCCGGCCCGGGGGCCGAGTCCTCGACTTCGAGAAATTTCTCTATTTCTGTGTCACTCAGCATCCTTGCATCGCGGCGCATCTGGTCGATCGCCACGTGCATCGCGGTATTCACCAGATAGCTGCGAGGGTGCCGCACGCCATCCAGTCCGCCTTTGTCTGCCAGGCGCACGTATGCTTCATGAAGGGCATCGCCGGCCAGTTCGCCCGAGGTGCCTAGTCGGCGGGCCACCCGGACTCTCAGGGCGTCATAGCTTTCAATGAAGAGCTGGCGCAGCTGGGCCAAGCCGCTGCCGCTCACGGCGCACACCTGTCGTCCTGGCGCCCTGATCCGGCCGGGATGAGCAGCGTCACGGGCTGGCCAAACCCCTTCGGCGGCGCATCTAGCGGCTGCCGTTGTAACGCCCTATGAATCTTCGGTTCGAGCTCGGGATGGTCGGCTGCAATGACGTGCAACAGATCGACTGACGGCGGCGCCGGCGTGATGCGAAACTGCAGTACCAGACGGTACTGGCCAGCCCGAAGCGCCGGATCCGCGCACAGCAGCTGCCGCAGCCTGGCCTGTAAGCGACCATAGTAGCGTCGGCGCACCGGCATGGAAACCGTCGATGGTGCTACGGCAAATCGCCCGGTTCGCTCGCGCGCCGAAGCCATTCTTAGTGAAACGGCACGATCGGTAGCGTAGTTGATCTCCATGCCCGAACCTGCGATCAGCTTTTTCAGCGCATCGTCGGGGGTATAGCGCCCCTGCAACTCAACCGAATAACGGCTGCGGATCTGGCCGGAATCATAAATGACGGATCGCCCAGTCAACCTGCTGTAGCGCTGAAGCGCTTCGTGCAATGAGATGCGTGGCAAATCGAAACTGATAACGGCCTGCTCGGCCACGGCCACCGCTGCCCCGCACATTCCGAGAACGACAATCAAACCGCCGGACCAGCGCAGGCACCGACGGAAAAACATGGCGAGGGAAGAAAACGAAAAACAGCCATATGCGCAAAGCCCAAGCATGAACGCTGGGCAATAGGCCAGCGAGGCAGCCGAAAGTAGAGGCTGACATGTTAGGAAACAAACATGACAACACTATGACTTTCCGCCTGTACATGAGCCCACCGGAACGCCGTAGTCCTTCGACCCACTGAAGTAATCGTGACCGCTGCAATAATGCCCGCATGGCCCATTGACAAGGCGCAGTCAGTCAACACCGCCTATTCCTGCGCAGCAGGGGTTTCGGCCGGCATGGCCAGGGTCACTCCCAGCATCATGGGCTGCTGCATATCCTTAGGGGGTGGCTCGGATATGGATTGCGCGGTTAGGACCTGGCGCAGATCGGCATCGGCCTGGGCATCGCCCAACGAGGCGAACTCGACGCGTTCGACCGCACCATCGGCCGCCACCCAGAGCTGTAGCACGACGGCGTTTTCGATGGCCGCCCCGCCCGACCCGCTCATACGCTGTCGACCCCATTCCTGCAGGCGCAACGCAGCCTCGCTGGTCTCGTCGCTCAGCCAGCTTTGCAACTGTCCGCCGGCCAGTTGCGCGTAAGCAATCCAATGCTGCGGCACAGGGCTTTGCGCGGCGGCGGTGGACGCCGCGGTGACCAGCCCGACGCCTGCCCAGCCCGCCAGCCAGTTACGGACGCGGCGCAGCCACGACGCGCGCTGGCCCGATGCGAGAGTTGACAGCGAGACTGAAGCCCGCCTCGAGAGCAGTTTGGGTGTCGACATGGATGTGTCCTTCACAATGACGTTCAAACGAGATATGAAATCAAGATAATTCGGCACCACGCCCACTGGGTGTCAGCCGCATATCACCCCTACCGACAACGTGGCCGCGCGCGGCGCCTGGGCCTGCATCCGTCCCAATTGCGGCGTATCGCTCTCGGCAAATTCGATGGCGTTTTCACGCAGGAACGCCTTGATGTGCTCGGTCAACACGGCCTTGACGCGGCTGGGACCAAGCACCTGCGTCCCCTTGCCCGCTTGGCTGAGCGTAATGCTTCCGCGGGCCCCATGGGCCGGTGCAAGCCGTTCGACCACCACACCCAGAACCAAACCGGCGTGAAGCACAGGGCTGCCACTGGCACCCGGTTGCACGGGCGACAACAGCGATAATTCACCGGTTCGGGGATCAGAGAAGGCGTTGAACACCACATTGGCCCGATTGGGCATGCGCTGCACTACCGAATAACTTTCAGCGAACACTCCCGTACCGGGTGCCTGCGCCGAAGGGGAAGTGGCAAACGTCGCACTCAAGTAGGGCTTCAATTCGGTGCTGACTACCGCTAAATCGTGGCTCTTGCTGGTGGCGCGGATACGCCCGGCCACGACCCGGGCATCCTTGACGACATATACGTTGCGGCAATCGGCAACGGCATGCCGTGCCGTCAACACATCGCCACTTGCATTGAGAAATACCCCGCTGGCGTGAACGCCGATACCAACCGAATGGGGCAAACGATCAGCGACCGCAGCGCTCATACCAAACACCAGCCAGCCCAAGAACATCAAGCCTGCGTGCAACGGTCGTTTTATCCAGCGCGAGAGACAGTCCGCGGCCCCGATCAGGCTGAGCCAAGTGTGGAGCATGGCGCGACACAGGCCCACGTGATGCTCAATAGCCACTCAAGGCCAAATCAATGGGCCCACCCAGCTCCAGTATGCCAAGCGTCAACAATGCAATCACACCGCCCAATAAGCCGATCAACGCATAAAGAAAAGAGACACGGCTCATCCAAATACTCCCCAAAACATGTCACGCCTTAGGCTTGCGGTCCGCCCTGCGGACAGCTGGCCACTCGGGCTAGTCAGATACATCGAAAGGCGCGAATAGCGCCAGCCACTCAGCGTCTCTTCTCAGCATGGGTGCCACCTGCACGACAGCCGGCTCAAAGGGATGAGGCCATCGCCCGTCGACGCGACAAACACGCACATCAGCGTGTCGGGTGTTGAGCAGATACTGGCGCCCACCACTCATCGAAGGCACGCAGAGCGCTAGCGATTCCTCTTTGTCCAGCCAGGCTTGGCCCACCGCGCGCGTGGCTCTATGGTTCTTTTGCCACCTACGCGGCACGTCAGCCAGCACGATCGACCGTTTCGGTATCCATACCTGATAGAGATGATAGGTGACGGGCAATTCGCGAGGATGGCCCACCTCGGCACACGCCAGCGCGGCGCATACAGCAGCCACGGATGACGCCTCAAGAACAAGTACCGCCTGTTCGGCGGGGTGCCATCGCCCCCCTACGCCGGAGTGGTCCCAGAAATCTTTGCCGTTGCACAGGCGCCAAAGCGCGATCATCGGTAACAACCTTCATTTATTTCTTTTAGCCATAGTTCCAGACCTTGCGCATGCCCGGCATAGGCCGAGAGCATCAAAGGCACACGGCCCTGCAGCTTGGTCTTGGGTGCGCACAGCCATTGGCGGGCACGATGAGCGTCGCCAAAGACCAACTCGGCCAAGTAAACCGTGCGCAGCACCCCATGCAATGCGGCAATATCACCACGGCTCAACGTCCGATTCGGTGATACGGGTGCTACGGGAATGGGAAGATAACCGCTTGCCCTCAGCGCTCGCCAGGCAGCCAGAAGACGCAACTCCGCCCGCTCATGGCCCAGGGGACCTATGATTGAGTCGTCCGTGCCTAGTATGGCGCTCAATCGCTCGGTCAAATGCCCCTGAAGCACGTTCCAGTATTCAGAAGACATGGCATTATTGGGCTGCGTCGAACGCAGCGCGCAAGGACGCCCCGTCGATACTCAACGTGCCCGCATCTACCAAACCTTTCAGGTACGCCTGTGCCACCGCCGCCTTGCGCTGGCGCCGAAGAGCCTGGCGCAATTGCTCCCGTACAGCACCAAGTTCTGGCGTTGTCTGCTCCCGGAAATCAGCCAGCTTCAGGACATGAAAACCGGCCTGGGACTGCACGGGCTCCGACACGGCACCCTTGTCCAGTGCCGCCACAGTCGCCCGAATCTCGGGAACCAATTGCTGTAGCGGGGCCCAGCCTGTGTCGCCCTCTTGAGCGGCCGTGGCCTCATCCTGTGAGTACTCCTTGACCAGCGCGGTAAAATCGGCTCCCTTAGCGCGTGCCTTCTTAGCAATGTCGGCAGCATGTTTACGCACCTTGGCCACAGCTTCGGCATCTTGATAGGGGGCCGCCAGAAAAATCTGGCTGACGCGATACTGCGCAGGCGACGTCCATTGCACTTTGTTGGCATCGTAAGCCGCCTGCAATTCCTTGTCCGAAGGATAGTCGGCTGCCACCTGGCTGACTTCATCCAGGTAGGTTTGCAGGACCACTTGTCGTTCGGCGGCCTGGGCAAGCTCCTTGACCTCGGGACGCTCCTTCCAGCCCTGCCGCTGCGCCTCAGCCAGCAATGCCTCTTCGGCCAGGCGCGTACGCAGCCATTGATCCAAGGCCGAGCGGTCCTCTTTCAGTTGAGCACGGGTGGCTTGCGGCAAATTGCGCAATAAACGCGTCACCTCTTCCTGACCCACGGCCAGGTTGCCCAGGCGTGCGACGGCCGGGCTGTTGGCTGAGGCCGCCACCTCGGGGTCACCCGCCTTCTCGGCGTCCGAAGTGGCAACGGCCTTGCCAGGCGCCTCGTGGGTGACCGCTTGAGCCTCAGGCAGCGCCGACGGCGAACCGCTACTCCACGTGCCGATGGCGAACCCCGCTCCGATCAACGCGAGACCACCCACGGCAAGAGCCACTTGCGTTCGCTTGAACTTCATAGCCATACACCCTTACGCGGCGCGCGTTGCCGCATCCTCGGTATCTACCGAACCGGTATCGGACGCGTTCTCTTCGCCATTGGGCTGCGCCGCGAAGGACTCATCGGCCTGCGTGGCGAACGTGCGCAGGAAAAGCAGGAACTGCTGCAGCAGATGATCCCAAAGCTCCACGTTGGCGCGCACGTAGGCGTCGGATACCCCGCCCGCTACGATGACATCCATCTCCAATACCAGAAAATCGGCCTGGCGGGCCAGCCGAGCAAACCGCTTGGTGCGGTTCCACTGCGGTACAAGGCCTTCGGGCAGCTCGCCTTGTACCCGCAAGGCGCAGCTGAGCGTGTAATCCAGGTAGCGGTCGGCCTCTGCTGCGGGGTTGCCAAAGCGCAGCGCAAAGCCGATGCCCTGGGTGGCGCTCAACAACTGCGTCTGGCCGTTTTGCTCGGACGACGTGACACGGTAACCGGCTCCTTGCAGCAATTCTGTCAAGTGCTCGACGCTGATCGATTGAACGAGTGCGGTGTTATCGGTGCTCATGGGGAAATCCTGTAGTCGATAAATAGATGCAAAATGGGAATGGCTCTACACGGCGCAGCCGGCCGCAGCGCAAGCGCGGCGACAGATCCGGTCCGCCTAGGACTGTGCGTCGGCCGCCACAGCCGGCGATTGGACAGCCTGGCGGGGGTCGAACTGCCCGCCGTAGAGCTTGTCGCCATACTCTTGAGCTTGCTCTTCGAACTTGACACGGGCGCCCGCGGCAAAAGGTTGGCGGATTTTCAACAAATCGCCAGTGCTGAAATTTTCGTACGCAGCCAAGATCTCCTTGCCCGCATCGTAAAGCTCACGATTTTTGGCCGCGCACAGCGTCAATTCGCCGTCGCGCTGGGCGAGCGTCTTCTGCAGGCTCACCCTGTTGGCTTCGGTAGCGCGAGCCATCGTCAGCAATTCATCGTAAGCATTCTTGAACTGGTCGCGCTGCGCGTAGCTGGCCGCCACCTGTGCACGTGCCGCCTGCTCGACCGCATCCTGCTGCTCGGCCAACTTCTGGGCCTGCCCCGTCACCTTTTCCAGTTGACCGCGCAACCGTTCCACCTCTTTTTGCGCCGCATCGCGCTGGGCTTCAGCCGCCACCTTGGCAGCATTGACTTGCGCTTGCTGGCTTTGCAAGCTCTGCAATTGCTGGGTCGTGCTTCGCAACTGCGTGCGCAGCCGCTCCTCCATGCTCTGGCTTTGTGCGTGAGCCAAGGCCGGCACGGCCAGCGCAAGGCTCACGCCCATGGCGCCGAGCCGGATCCGAGTAAACAACGGCGGCGGCTTCCGGCCCAACCATTCGGCGACCCAGCGTGCCGCGGTCGTGAGGATAAAGGTCGGTTTGATGATGCCTAGCTTGCTACTGGCCACGGTAAGGCTTCCTTTCTCGGATGAATAGTGACAACAGTGCGCTGCCGTCCATTACTGTATTAGACGGATAAGACAAAGCCATCTCGCTCAGTGTCACAAAAAATTCATGTAAACGGTTGTTTGTCTTATGCGCGAAGACGCATAACATCAAGTCTGGCGCTTGCTGCCGCCCATCGCCGGCCAATCCGAAGCGGCATGGGCGCGCGCTATTCGCGTCTGTTCGATCGACGCGCGCACCAGCGCCACACCGCAGCCCAAGAGCAGACCCAGCACACAGGCCGCCGACATGATCAGCGCGTGCCTTGGGGCTACCGGAACGTGAGGCACAGCTGCCGCAGCATCAACATGGGCCACGCCTATCGCATCGACGCTGATCACAACGTCTCTGAGCAGTGATTCGGTCCGGCGCAAAGGTGCCAGCGCGTCGAGCCAGGGATCATCGTCCTGCCGGGTTCGCAACGCCGCCAGTTTCGCTTGCAGCGCTTTGCTGCCCTGTGAATACGGCAATGCGTTCCCATCGTCGACGATCAGCACACCTTGAGCCTCAAATCCATTGTCCAGGCCCAGCGCTTGGGCCATCCGCAATGCCTCCTGTGTTCGCACGATTTGCGCTCGCCGTTCAGTGTGGCCCACTTGACGCTCCGTGTCCATCTGCGCACGCACGCTGCGCAAGCGGGTAGCCAGCTCACTGACCAGATCGTCTTTCAGCTGTCGTTGTGCCGCAGAGATGGCCATTGCGACGAACTGATTGGCCCATGTCGCGATTTTTTCGGGTTCCTCGCCACGCCAGGTCAAGACGGTCTCTTGCGAACCGGGCGACGGCAGCCTCAAATCAATCGCCTTGAACATGTGGGCAAATACCTTGGCGTTCGATTGCACTGAGGACCCTGCTTGCAGGTAGACCTCGTCGAAGAACCGCTCGCGCAACTGTGCGGAGGCCAAGTGCGTCAAGAACCCACGGTAGGCTTGCTCGGACGTCAATGGAGAAATGGCTGGATTCGTGTCGGCAGGCGTAGCCTCTTGCGTCGAATGCCGATACGCCGCCTCACTATTCAAGTAAGCATGGGTGTATGCCGCCAGGTCCGACGGACTTGGCGGCAAGAGTACGACGCGCGTCTCGTAGACGACCGGCGCGAAACCAAAAACGTACACCGCAGCTAGGGCCGATGCGACCGCGGCCACCCCCATTACCCAGGCGCGCCCCCTCCATAATTGTTTGAACAGTTGCATCAGATCGATTTCATCGCCTGATTGCCCGGTGCTCGCCAGATGTCGGTCCATTTATTATCCAAACGGCGCCGGGCCGTGCCGCTCATCGCGGCTACGCCCCGGCGTGCTTGCTGCGTGAGTAAATGGCATCTAGAAACGCGCGTTGACTTCCAACTGCAGCACGTCGATGGACATCGGCGGCCCGTAGATTTCCTTGGAACTGCTCCAGCGCAAGGCACCGTACACATTCTTATCGAACGCATAGCTGCCGCCCAGGTAGTAGCCGCGGGCGTTGGTGCCCCCCAGATGAAAGGACGAATCGTTGTAGCCGTCGGGCATGGAGTCGGGCTCGATGTACTTGTAGCCGGCGAATACCTGCCAATCACCCTTGTTGCGCATATCGAATCCGTTGCCCAAGGCGGCGTGAAGCATCCAGGCATTGGGGCCGCTTTCGAGCTCGCCATCGTTATCCAGGTTGTTGACGATCTGCCCGGCCGAGCGGCTCCACATCTTGTCCTCGTCATAGGCCAGATTGCGGATATAGTTGCCGCTCAGGCGCAGGCCCAGGCCGCTCATGACGCGCGTATCCCAACGCAGATTCAGGTCCAGCAGGTTGAATTTGGAGGCCAGACCGACGTATTGCGGCAGTGCGGTGTATTGCGGGCCCACCGTGCCGCCCGGCCCCTGGGCATTGGGATTGAGCGCGATGTCGCGCAACAGAAACACCGTGTTGCCCTTTTGCATGAACGCCGGACGTGACCAGTCTGTATCGCAGCCCTCGCCATACCAGGGCCCGTCGCACTGGCTGGATCGTTGGCCCGCGATATTGTCGAAGTGGTAGTACGCCAGCGCTCCGCGCAGGCTGTTCCTTTCGTTGATTTTCCATTCGGCGCCGAACTGACCGCCCAGCAACCACTTGTTTTCGCTCTCGCCCTCGCTGAACTCGGCCGAGGTCCAGGGGCTATGGGCGTACTCGGTGGCAAAGCCGCCCAAGGTGCCGAACAGGGTGACATTGCGCCCTGGCAAAGGATGCTTGAATATCGCCGCGGCCCCGTCAAAGTTCAGGTCGCCCGAATACAGCAGATCAGTCGACAAGAAAGGGTTGCTGAAGCGGCCCGCCGTCACCGTAGCCCATGTCGCTGGGCGGTACGAGAGGTAGGCCTGATCCAGCCATATATCCTTCTTGCTCATGCCGCCGCCGAGCGTTTGCGTGGTCGATACCGGGCTGTCGTCGCTGCCCGTGGCCAGGCGAATGCCCGCGGTCCATTGCTCGGAAATTTCGGCGCGCACGCCCAGGCGCGCACGCACCCGCGCCAGGTTTCGGCGGTCGCGGCGGGTGTTTAGCAGCGGCGGATATCCGGCATTGGTATCGGTATTGACATCGTAAGGGCCGCTGGCGTTCAGTTCGGCAAAATCAATGACTTCGTTGCTATTGCCGCTATTGAATCCGCGCGATTCGCCACGCACGCGCACGTCGCCCTCCACGGTGATGCGCGACACCCAGTCCGGGAAGGTATTGGGCTGGGCCCAGTTCTCGGCCTGGGCCTGGGCCATGACCTCGGTCTTGACCTCGTCGCGGATCTGGTCGCGCACCGTCTCGGGAATATACGGGACCCGCACATCACCGGGCTGGGCCAGCGCCGCGCCGCCCGAGGTGGCCGCGGACTTAGCCTGCGCGGCTTCGGCGGTGGCCTGCTTGACCAGCGCATCGGCCTGATCCTGCTTGAGCACACCTTGCTCAACCAGCAGACGTATCAGGTTGATGGTGGCGTTGTCGGTAGGCGCCGCCGGTTGTGCCGTGACCGGGCCGGTTGCAAACGTCAACGCCAGCGCCAGCGCGGCGGCGAGCCGGCTCGGGCGAAACGTCAAGGTAGTGTGCTGATTCATGATTGAAACTTGCTCCTGCTAGCAAAAAGTCAATAGTGTGTCTACGGTTAATTGGGGCGCCGACCCTGGAAGGCCACACTCACTGGCATGGTCAGCGAAGCTGGTGGACGTTCATCGAGCTGGCCGGCCGCGCGCACAGCAGCGATGACCAACTCATCGATCTCGGAATCTCCGCTGGACTTGGTCAGCTTGACCTGGGTGATCTGCCCGCTGGCGGTCAGCCATATGTCCGCGTTCAGGCGGAACACCAGATTGCGGGTGCGATCGTCCTCGCGCAGAATGCGTTGGAACATGTAGGCAAGGTATTGGCTATAGGTGGCATTGCCCGCGCGCCCGCCTCCCCCACCCGACATGCCGCCACCGCTGCCGGCGCCAATATTGAACGCGTCCGAACCTGCCTGAGCCTCGCCGTCGATTTGCATGGGGTCGGCCAGATCGTCAGCCGGCGACGGCGGCGCCTCCTCTTCGGGCTGGGGTTCCTCGATCGGCGTCGGTTCGGGTTCCGGCTCGGGCTCGACCACTTCTTCCTCTTTAGGCTCCTCGGGCTCGGGCGGCTGTTCAGGCTCGGGCGGAGGGGGAG
>WMBV01000032.1 GCA_017745595.1 Bordetella petrii | reverse complement strand
CTTGAACTCGCGGCTATGCTGCCGCCGATTGCCACCATTGCCAGCTTTGGATTTATCCATGGGACACCTCCTGAAAGTATTGTCTACTTTTAAGGTTGTCCGGAAAACCCGGGATAGCTCAGACACCCCTGCGGGGAGTCAGACACCTGGCAAACACCTGGCCGTGCCGCCCCCCCTTCCGCCGTGCGCGAGCGTTGTTTGCCGCCATCAGAACGCACATTCTGCCAAAGCCCTCGGGAAAAAACGTGCGATAGATAGACAGGCCGCACAAGCTCCGGCCTTACATCCATGGCAACGGTACCCAAAACCTGCCCAGACGGGGATACCCGCAATGACGCGTTCCGACATCCATCGCAGGCACATTCTGATCGTCGACGACAACCCCGACGAGCTGCGGCTCTTGGTTGAAATGCTGCGCAGCGCCAATTTCCACATCACGCTGGCCTTCGATGGGCTGCAGGCGTACAAGCGGGCGGTGGCCAATGTGCCCGACCTGATCCTGATGGATCTGCGCATGCCCACCGCCGACGGGTTCACCGCCTGCCGCCTTCTGCAACATAACCCCGCCACGGCCGACATCCCTATCATTTTTCTGTCGGTGACCCGCAGCCTGGAAGAACGCCTGAGCGGCCTGCAGAACGCCGGCGTGGACTTCGTGCAAAAGCCGTTCGAGCCCTCGGAAGTCCTGGCGCGCATCCATATCCACCTGAAACGGGCGGCGCGCCACAAAGACAACCCGCCCCCGCCGCCGCCCCACTCGAAGCCGAGCGCCGAGCAGGTCCTGGTCAACGCGGCCGCCAGTTATTTGTCGCGCTGCCTGGCTTCACCCCCCAGCCTGCAGGAACTGGCCCGCAAAGTGGGCACCTACGAAAAAAAGCTGTCCCGAGCTTTCCGCAGGCAATTGGGCAGAACCGTATTCGAGTATCTGCGCGAAGAGCGGGTCCGCGTGGCACGGCAATTGCTGCACGAAACCGACCTGACGGTGACCGACATTGCCGCCGAACTGGGCTTTTCCAGCGCGGCCAATTTTGCAACCGCTTTCCGCAAGAAGACGGGGCTCACTCCCTCCGAATACCGAGTCGAATCGGCCAAGAGCGGCGAGCCGGCAGATGGCCGATTCGCGCCGCCGCCCCCATCGGCCCTACATTGAGGTTCGAGCATGGCACTGGCCTGGACTCTCAAGACTGGCGCGGTGCATGCGATGAAAGCGGTCGCCCTGCACGCTATTCCGCAAGACGCCCACCTGTACGACGCGCTGCCGTTGCTGGCCCAGGGCCTGCTGACCGGGGCCTTCATCGCGCTGGCCTGCAGCGCGGCCATCAGCTTCGCCATCTCGCGGGCCTGGCCCTACGCCTGGCTGGGCCTGACCGCCCTGGCCGCGGCAGTTTTTCATTTCATGCTGGGCCCGCACAGCGTGGGCGACCTGGCGCCGGGGCTGCACGCCTGGGCTTCCTGGATGGAACTCTGGGCCGGGCCCGCCATGGCATTGTGCTTCGTCAGTTTCGTCAGTAGCCTGGCCTGCCGCGAATCGATGTCCGTTCCCCTGTTGCCGCAAGCCGTCTGGGGAACGGCCGCGCTGGCCGGCCTGAGCCTGCTGGCCCCCTGGCTGCCGCCCGCGCTCGCCGAGCTGCAGCCGGTGCCGGCCATCGTGCTGTGCGTTTTCTTTGCGGCGCATTTCCTGAAATTGCGTGGCGTCGTCTCGATGGCCGGCCTGCTGGGCACCACCAGCCTGATCATCCTGCTCAACCTGATCCAGCGCCTGGCCGCCATCGGCACGCCCGGCGCACCGCTGCCGGCCGCCCATGGGTTGGCCAGCCCGTCGGCGCCGGCCTATCTGGCGACCGCCCTGCTCAATCTGGCCATTCTGGCATTGTGGCTGTGGCAGACCAACCAGCAGTGCCAGGTGCCGCGCCTGGCGAAGCCCAGGATGCAGGCCAAGGAACACCTGCGGGTCAGCCTTGAAGTCAACCGGCAGACGTCGGCGCTGAACCAGGCGCTGGCCTGCGCCCAGGAAAAGAACGTGCAGAAGATCCAGACGCTGAGCTATGTGGGCCACGATTTGCGCGCGCCGCTGGCCACCATCCGGGGATACGTGCGGCTGCTGCGCGACAGTTCCCGGCCGCCCAAGGCCGAGCACCTGGACGCTATCGAAAGGTCCGTCGCTTTTCAGCTGATGTTGATCGACGATGTACTGGACTACGCCAAGGCCGAACTGCAGCCGCTGCATCTGGCGCCCTCTTCCACGTCGCTGACGGACTTGCTGGGCGAAGTCGTGGCCTATGCCAGCATGCTGGGCCGGTCGAGCCACAACAAGTTCGTGTACGCGCCGGCGGCCTTCCTGCCTGCCCAAGTCGAGATCGACAGCCGGCGCCTGCGGCAGGTGTTGCTGAATCTGTTGTCGAACGCGGCGAAATTCACGCAGAACGGCACCATCAGGCTCGTCGTGCGGGCACGGCGCGACAGCCAGGCATCCCGCTGGCACATCCATTTTTGCGTCGAGGACGACGGCATAGGCATAGAGCTGGGCAGCCAGGCCAGTATCTTCGACGCGTTCACCCAGCTCGAGCGCGCCAGCGGCGGCGTCGGGCTGGGCCTGTTCATCGCCGAACGCGTCGTGGCGGGCATGGGCGGCAAACTCGGGGTCCGCAGCGCGCCGGCCGAAGGCAGCGCCTTCCACTTCGAAATCGCGGTGCCGGAACTGGACGGTGCGCTGGTCCCGGCGCCCCGCGCATCCGCCGATGCCGGCCAGGCCGCCGCGGCCGAGCCGGCACCGGCCATGCGCGTGCCGCCCACGCCGGCGCGGCTGGAACTCGCCATCCTGGCCCGCGACGGCAGGCTGACCGACATTGAAGACTGGCTGGCGCGGATCGTGAACTTCCATCCGGGTTTCGACGCCTATTACGCCGAGGTCCGCCAAGCGCTGCTGGCCCTGGACCTGATGCGGCTGGAGGCCCTGGCGCTGCAGCAGCCCCGGCCTGAATAAAAGGCCCGGCCGGCCGGGCCCGGGCATCGCCGCCAAAAAATGTCCGCGCCCGCAAAGGTTTTTTCCTTGCCTCCAAAAGCCGCGGCCAGCGTTGAAAGGCAAACTGCCACGTCCGTAGCGTGCGCCTTTGACTTGCCCTTCCAGCCTGCAGAGTAGCCATGAATGAAATCTCTTTGCGGATTCAGCCGCCAGTATCGACTTCCCGAAACGCCTTGCCGGCGCGGCCCAGGACGGCGGCGGGCCGGTTCGGATGCGCCGGCGGCCCCGGCGAGCCTGCCCTTCAGGACGGCGCCGCCACGGCCGCCCTGCTTGCCAGGATCAGGCAGCTGGAATCCCAGAACCGCCGGCTGCGCCGCCTGAGCATCACCGACGAACTCACCGGCGCGTACAACCACCGGCACTTTTCCGGCAGCTTCGCCACCCTGATACACAAGCCCACGGCCCCTTTGCCGCGCACGACCGCCATCGCGCTATGCCTGTTCGACATAGACCACTTCAAGGCCTATAACGACGCGTTCGGCCACCCCACGGGCGACGCCGCATTGCGGGCCGTCAGCATGGCCGTGCGCGCCGCGTTGCGGCGCGAATCCGACCGCCTGTTCCGCTTCGGCGGGGACGAGTTCGGCAGCCTGTTGCTTGCCGAAACGCCGGATCAGGCCATGGAACTGGTCACCCGGTTCCAGGTGGCGATCGGCAAGCTGCAGCTGACGCATCCCCTGCGCGCCGGCGCCACGCTGAGCGCCAGCTTCGGCATTGCGTGGCATCCGGCCCCCGCCCGCGACGGACTCCACCCCAAGCAACTGTATTCGGCCGCCGACGACACCCTATATGCCGCCAAGCAAGGCGGCAGGAACCGCATCCTGATGCGGGCCATGCCCGAAGCGGCGGCCCAGGGCGCCCCGTCGGAAAGCACCGGCCGGAGGCCCGGCTAGGCAAGATTTCCGTCCATGCACTTCGATTTCAGGAACGGCACGTTCAATCATCTCAGGCACGCGCCGGCCGCCACCGCCCTGGTGCACGCGGGGGGCTCGATGTGCTGGCAGGACCTGCATGCGGCCACGCGCACCTGGATGCAGCGCGCGACCGCCGCCGGCGCCCGCGCCGACACGTCGCTGGGCATACTCGGGCACGACGAGGCGTCGTTCGTGACGGCGATGCTGGGCTGCCTGTCGCTCGATGTGCCGTACGTTCCCCTGGACAGCCACGACGGCGTCTACCGGATAAGGCGCATGGTGGATGTCGCCCAGGCCTCGCTGATCTACGACACCGCGGCGGACCGGTTCATGCCCGGCCCTGTCGGCACACAGCCGCTTGCGGAAAGTGGCCTGGCGTGCATCCTGTTTCCGCGCTGTGCCCAGGGTGAACCGCTGGGCGCCCAGATCGGCCGGGAGAGCATTGCCCACCTGGCCGACTGGCTGCGCCGCCCCGGCACGCTGGGGCCGGCGCCGGTGTGCATGGACCACCGGCCTGTCGTCTGCGGATTTTCCCTGCCGGGCATCGTGGGCGCGCTGGCGCTGGGCGGCACCCGCGTATCGCCCGCGGGCACCGCCGGCGCGCCGGCGCCGGCCTGTACGCAGCAACTTGCCCGGTATCGCGTGACCACGCTGATCATGACGCGCGCACTGCTGAGCCGGCACCTGGCGGATCCGCACTTCAATGGCCGCGAACTGCGCGACCTGCGCACACTGGTATTGAGCGCGCCACCCCTCGCCTCGCCCCAGCTTGCCGGCTTGCGCCTGCGTTTTCCGTCGGTGCATATCGTCAGCACGTACGGTTGCATCGAGGCGGCCGGCGCGGCCACCTGGAACGAACTCGACGGGGCCGCGCCGGATTCAGGGTCCGGCCACCGTATCCGGGGGCAGGCCCGCTGCTATGCCGAAGTGCTGATCCGCAATGGCGAGGTCTGCGTCAGCGGCAATCACATCATGCGCGGCTATATCAACGGCGCGGAACTGAACCGCAACCGCCTGTTCTGGCACAAGGGCAAGCGTGCTTATCGCACCGGCGAGCCCGGTACCATCGATGAGCGCGGGCTGCTGCACTGGGAGGCGCGCGGCGACGAGCCGGTCGGGTGACCGATAGGCCGGCGTGTCGACCGCCACGACCATGCCGTCGAGGTCGTGGTGCACGATGCCGACGCGGCAATTCCACAACTGCATCAGGTTTGCCGGCGAATCGCAGAATACCAGCGCGTGACGCGGATCGGGCAGCGGCTGGCAGGGCTTGCGGCGCCGCAGCCCGCCGTAGCGCGTGCGGTTATAGCGTGCCCACGCCAGTAGCACCGCGCTGGTCAGCAGCGCCGCGGCCGCATAGATCAGCAAGGTATGGATGGTGGCCAGCAGCTCGGACTCGGGCGATGCCGCCGCGGCGGCCGTGTCGTGCAGCACCGACAGAATGCCGCTGCCGATCAAATAGAAGAAGCCGGCCCAGGCAAGCCAGGTCAAGGTGGTGTCGACAGCGAGGGCGATGGGCGAACGTCGGGTACGTAGAATCATGGTGTAGGCGCCTTGATGCCGCGATCGGGACTGACCCAGCGCGCGCGGCGACGGCGGATCATCAGCATGACCTTCGGAAAGCTGACCAGGGTGGTGAACAGGCTGATCATCCAGTAGACGAACGGGTACCAGATGACCCAGAACAACTCGCGGGCCAGTCCCGGCTCGTAACGCCGGTCGACCATGATGCTGATGCAGAACTGCATCAGGCATACCACCGCCAGCACCATGCCGGTAAAGGCGGGCGGCACGAAACTGGCCACGCGAAACGCATCGGGCAAGGGCACGACCAGGCCGGCCACGCCCAGCACCGCGAAAATCGTGAAGGCGAACGCCCAGACGGTAGACAGGCAGAATTCGGCCATCATCACCCACATGCGGCGGTTTTCCCAACGCCAGATGCCGGTCATGTTTTTCAGGAACACCTCGGCGCCCCCCTGCGCCCAGCGCAGGCGCTGCTTCCACAGGCCGGCCAGGGTCTCGGGCATCAGGATCCAGCACAGTCCCCGGGGCTCGTAGAACACCGTCCAGTGGTCGCGCTGCAGCTTCCAGCTGACGTCGATGTCTTCGGTGATCATGTCCAGGCTCCAGTAGCCCACGCGTTCCAGGGCCGCGCGCCGGAACGCCGTGACCACGCCCGACACCGTGAACACCTGGCCGTAGACGCGCTGGGTGCGCTTGATCAGGCCGATGATCGACGAAAACTCGCCGACCTGGATGCGTCCCACCAGCGTCGAGCGCGTGCGCACCCGCGGATTGCCTGTCACCGCCCCGACCCGGGGATGCGAGATCAGCGGCGCGACCAGATAGGCGGCCGCGTCGGGGTCGAGCAAGGCATCGCCATCGACGCACACCAGATATTCGCCATGCGCGGCCAGCGCCCCCACCCGCAGCGCCATTGCCTTGCCCTGGTTGGCGGCCAGATGGATGACGCGCAGGCGGTCGTGCTCTTGCGCCATGGTGTCGAGCATGGCCGCCGTATCGTCGCTGGACCCATCGTTGACGGCGATCACCTCGATATTGAGATAGCGCTGCGCCAACGCGGCGAGCAGCGTCTGCCGGCCATGTTCGCCTTCGTTGAAGCAAGGCACCAGAATCGACACCAGCGGCCCGCCCGGCAGCACGGGCGCGGGCCGGTCCGGCCCCCAGCGCCAGTGCCGTTCCCAGTGCAGCCAGAAATAGACGCCCCCCGTCATCCACAAAATGGACATGAACAGCGGGTAGAAAAATACGAACTCGAGCAGCGCCTCGCCGGTCAGCATCAGCGCCAGGCCGAGCGGCAGGCCGGTGACCAGGCACAGGGTCAGGAAAGCGATCAGGCGTTCTATCATCGCACGGGGTACCAGGAATTTGAGATGGCCGGACGGATCTCTTCCAGCACGGGAGAGTTCTTCAGGAAATCGTCCGGGTAGTAGCCGAAGTTGCGGGCGCCGCGCAGTTGCAGGCGTTTCATCCAGCCGGCCAGCACCTCGGTGTCGACCGGTTGCCCGGCCTGTTCGCCGGGCTGTTCGCGCCAGTCGCGCGCCTGCAGCTCGAACACGGTCCGGCGCAAAGCGCCGGGCCGGTGCGCCACCGTATCGACCATGCGGTCCAGCCAGGCGTTTTCTTCGCCCGCCGGCACGTGTTCCATGTAGGGCATTGCCATGGGCGCGGTCCAGTCGTAGGCCTCCAGAAAATCGTCCAGGTTCTGGGCAAACCAGGTCTCGCTCTCGGGCATCATGATCGGGCTGGCGTAGATGTTGCGCGCGGTCTTGATGCCGGGGCCGCGGATCGCCTTGACGGCATCGGCGAGCGTCAGCGTGAAGTCCACCAGGTAGCGGCTTTTGTAGCGGGTCCAGCGCGCCATCGCGTCCGGATCGGCGCGGATCTCTTGGATACTGCCCGGCAATCCCGCCTGCTGGTAGGCCGCCAGCGCCGCGGGGCTGGCGTCTTCGAAATCGGTCAGCAGGGCATCGTCGTGGAACAGCACGCCGTCGAAGACGGCATGGCGGGACAGGTCTTGATAGATTTCAATGATGCGCTGGCGGGCCACCGGATCGAAGGGGGAAAGGCGCGGATACTGCTTGGGGTCCTGGTCTATGGCGCCGCTGTCCGGATTCCAGCGCATCACGCGCGCGATCGACGGGTCGAGATCGAAACTCAGCACGGGCAGCCAGGCATAGACCCGCACGTTGGCGCGGTTGCCCAGCTGCCACGCCACCCGGTTGAACAGGTCGGCGCGTACCGGTAGCCAGCGATTGGGAAAATACAGTTCCCGCGCCAGGCCGTCGCCTCGCGGATCGGCGAACGCCTGCAGGAATACCGTGTTGATCTGCATATCCTGGATACGCTGCACCAGCGCGCCCAGGTTCCGGTCGGTCTGTTCGGGATCCGGATCGTAGATGTAGTCGATGTCCACGTGCGCCACCCGCATGAACGGATCCGACTCGGTGCCGACCACCGCATTGGCGAATGCGGTGGCGGTGGGATCATTGGACACCAGGATGCGGGGCGTAGACATCAAGGCCCGGGCCTGCGCCGGGCCATCGGCCAGGGTCATGCCCATCTGGTAGCCATGCTCGCCCACGATGCCCAGCGCCGTACCGCTTTCGGCCCCGTACGGCCATACCCACACGCGCGGCGGCTTGCCCGTGGCGCGGCGGATTTTGCCCGAGATCGCCATCGTGTCGCGGGCGATCCGCGTCCGGTACGCGCCATCGTTCTCGTAAGTGCCGCGGTTTGCATCATAAAAGCGGACGGCGGCGGCCGGCTCGCTGTTGCCCTGCGGATTGGCCGGCGCGCCGAAATGCAGGTTGTCGGTATGCGCCGCGATTTCTATCAATCCGGAACGCGACAATTCGCGTACGTCACGCCAGTCGAGGAAGCGGTCGCGCTCGACCATGATCCCGCCGAAGTTCACCGGCTGGCCGGCTGGCGTGTCCATCCATTTGCCCACGGGCGCCACCACGGCCGGCCAGTCGAAGGCGCGCAAGATGGGCAGCGCCCGCGTCAAGGTGCTGCGATAGCCGTCGTCGAACGTCAGCACCACCGCCCGCTTCGGCAAGGTGGCCTCGCCGCGATGGGCGGCCAGGATCTGGTCGATCGAGACCGGCTGGTAGCCGTGTTCTCGCAGCCAGGTGAACTGCTGCACCAGGTGGTCCGTGCCCACGCTGAGAAACCGCTGGTCGGGATCATCGTCTTCGATGTCATGGTAGGCCACCACGACGAACTGGTTGGCCGGCCACGGCTGGGTGGCCCGCGACACGGGGCGTTCGGCCGGCGGCACGAACACCGGCGCATCGTGCGCGCACGCGGCCAGCAGGCCGGCAATGGCACACAGGGCAAGCAGGCGCGAAAGGGACGGGGCCATGGTCGCAGGTCTAGAATCGAACGGAAAGGTCGAACACCAGGATGACTTCGCGTTCGCGGTCGCCGTCGTACGGACGGCTCGTCGCCGTGGCGGTGGCGCCCAGGCTCAGCACGTCGCTGGCCTGCCAGCGTTGTCCATAACTGATGAGCAGAATGCTGCCGGTGCCGTACTGGCGTTGCGAGTAAAGCCCCGCGCCCAGCATCGCCGTGTGGCTCCAGACCGACTCGTAGCGCCGGCTCAGCAGCTGTGTCAGCTGCAGCGTCGGCAGCACGGTCAAGTCCGCGCGGGGATTGAAGTACAGCGTGCCCTGGCGGGAATTCCTCGACACCGACACATCCATGCCCAGATCGGCGTTCAAGGTGGCCGTGGTGTACAGCCGCTCGCGGCCCAGCACGCCGGCGGTCAGCCGGTCGTTGCCGTCGCTGAAATGCGCGGCCGAGGTCGACACCGTCCATTCGCGCTGGTCGCCATCGCGCCAGCGCGCGAAGGCACCCACGCTGTTCGAAGACACGCCGTCGTTCAAGGCGCGCAAGGGCGTGGCGCGCGAGCGCCAATCCAGGCTGCCGCCCAGTTGCCACGCATCGCTCAGGTCCAGGGCGCCGGCCAGGCGCAGCCCCGGCTTGACGCCGTCTCCGTAATTGTTGGCCGACGCCTCGCCCTCGATCGTCACATCGCGCGCGCGCCACTCCAGGCCGCTGCGCGCCCACCGGTAGCGGGCCGTGCCTTCCTGGAACTTGCCGGTGGCGTACCCCGCGCCCACGAACACCCGCCAGTTTTCGGACACCGGCGGCGAATACAGCACGGCTTCGATGCCGGTCTCGCCGTCGCCCGCCACCGCGCTATCGGACGCGATCCCGCGGGTTCCCGAGATCTGCAGGTGCGCCTTGCGGTGCACGGCGACCGCGCGCGCCAGCCGCCGCGCGGTCTGGTCTTCGGGATAACGCTCGATGACGTCGCGGCTGAGCAGATCGGCCTGGCGCCATTCCTGCAGCTCGAGCGCGGTGGCGCCCTGCCCGACTTCCACCGCCAGGCTGCGGGGCGTCAGCGTCTCGGCCATCTTCAATTCTTGCTCCGCCGCCCGGGGCCGCTGGCTGGCCAGCAGCACGTCGGCCCGCCCGACCCGCAGGCCGGAATTGTTGGGCGCCTGCCGGACCAGCATGTCGTAGCGCGCCTGCGCCTCGGGCGTGTCGCCGGCCAGCAATGTGCCCTGGGCACCCACGCGCAGGGCTTCCAGGTGCCGGTCATTGGGCACGCGCCGCGCTTGCCCCTTGTAGTAGATCCAAGGTTCCTGGTCATTCTGCACCTCATCGAGTACGGCCTGGGCCTGCACGATTTCTTCGCTTTCGGCCAAGGCATAAAACAGGCCGGTGCGATCGGCCAGCCTGTCGGCCGAGCTTTTGCCCGCGGCGGGCGGGCCGGCCGTCATCTCGCTCAGCAGCGCCGCCGCCGTCTTCGGTTGCCGCATATACAGATAGGCATTGGCCACGTCGTTGATCACATAGCTCGGCACATGCACGTGCTCGGCGCGCAATTGCTCGTATTCCCGGATCACTTCGTCCATGCGTCCGCGGCTGTACAGCGCGCTCAAGCGGTCGACGCGCGCGCGCTCTACGTCTTCGCGCACATCCGCGCCTTGGCCCCATGCCGCAATCTGCGTGTCCAGGCGGGCCAGCGCCTTGTCGGCCACGACGTACCGCTCGCCTTCGTTGCGCGCCGGTAGGTCCGCCATGCGCACCAGCTCTGCCGCCGCGTCGCCCTCCAGCCGGCGCATCTGCTCGGCCGTGAACAGGTCGGGCGAGCCGCGCGCCACCCGCAGCGCGGCCTCGGCCAGGCGGGCCTGCTGCAGGGCGACGACATAAGCCCGCTTCACATAGGCGCGGCCGGGCGCCAATTGATAGGCCCGGTCCGCTTGCTCCAGGGCGGCGAAATGCTGCTGGTCGCGTTCATAGGCGTAGCCGAGCGCCAGCAAGCGGTCCGGGTTGTTCGGCGCGCGCTCGACCAGCTCGCGCCCCACCCTGATGGCCTCGGCCGTCTTTCCCGCGTCGGCCAGCACCATGGTCTCGCCCTGCATGAACGTGTCGTCCCGCGGATAGATGCGCCGGCCCTTGCCATACACGGCCAGCGCCTGGTCCCAGCGCTGTTCGTCGCGGTACGCGCGGGCCACGACGGCCAGGGCCTCGGCCGACAGCGGCGCCGAGGCGCCCAGCGATTCGTAGACGGCGATGACTTCCGCGGAGCGTCCGGCGCGGCCCGCGATGACGATCAAATCGATGATGGCGCGCAAGTCGCGCGGGTTCATGCCGACGCGCTGGCGCAGCATGGCCAGGGCCGGCTCGTAGTTTCCCTCGCGGGCCTGGATGATCAGCGCATCGTATCTCTTGTCCGCGCCCCGCGCGTGGCAGGGCGAGGCCACCAGCGTGCAGGCGGCCGCGCAAGCAAACCAGGCCCAATGCGAACGCGCGCACTGAAAGTGGGAACCCGCCCATTGTGTTGCCATATTTGTTTTCTTTGCGCGATTGCGGTGGATTTGGAAGGCGAACGTGCGGCAAGTATGGGTAGCGCACCGCGCCCGCGCTTTTGCGGGGCGGCCCAAACCTATTGATCGAGCGGAAAACGTTTGTCGGCCACGCGCGGGGCCGTTTTGTTCTATAAACGGAACAATTCGTTCCATTAGGTGCAAAACCATGTTCATAGCGGCGCGCCGCAGTTAGAATTCTTCTCACCATCTACCTACTGGTTGGAAGATCCTCATGAACAACGCCTTTCTCGACGCGCTGAAACAGCGCCGCACGCAATACGCCCTGGGCCGCAACGTCTCGGCCCCCAAAGAAGTGCTGCAGTCGCTGATCCACGAAGCCATCAAGCACAGCCCCTCGTCGTTCAACTCGCAGAGTTCGCGCGCGCTGGTCCTGTTCGGCGCCGAAAGCGAAAAGCTCTGGCGCATCGCCGTGGATGAAGTGCGCAAGGTGGCGCCGGCCGAAGGTTTCGAGAAAACCGAGGCCAAGCTCGGCAGCTTCGCCGCCGGCGTGGGCACCGTGCTGTTTTTCGAAGACCAGGACGTGGTGCGCAGCCTGCAGGAAAAATTCGCCCCGTACGCCGACAACTTCCCGGTGTGGTCCGAACAGGCCAGCGGCATGGCGCAGATGTCGGTGTGGGCCGCCCTGGCCAATGCCGGCGTGGGCGCCAGCCTGCAGCACTACAACCCGCTGATCGACGCCGCCGTGGCGCGCGAATGGAATATCCCCGCATGGTGGAAGCTGCGCGCGCAAATGCCGTTCGGCTCGAACGAAGCCGGCTTCGGTGAAAAGGCGTTCATGGACGATGCCGAGCGCTTCCGCGTAGCGGGCTAGGCACGACGTGCGATAAGGCGGTATGGACTGCAGCTGTACGATCCATCGAAATCCGGATAGCATGGCAGTCTCTGCGTGCTTCCGCCCATCCAGATGGACCTGAAACAGCTGCGCCAGTTCGTTGTTCTCAGTGAAACCCTCAACATCAGCCTGGCCGCCCAGAAGCTCTTTCTAGGGCAGCCAGCGCTGTCGGTGTCGCTCCGAAAACTCGAAGAAGAATGGGGCTGCCAATTATTCGAGCGCACGCCGCGCGGCATGCGGCTTACCATGGCGGGCTCGGCGGCGCTGGAAGATGCCCGGCGAGCCCTCATGCATGCTCACCAGGCTCGCGACAAGGCCCGGCTGGTGGCCACCGGCCAGGCGGGTACGCTCAAATTGGGGTTCATCGGCTCGGCGATGAGCACCATATTGCCCAGGCTATTAGCCTGGTTTTGCCTGCGACACCCTCAAATCCGCCTTGAGCCGCTGGAATACACGAATTCCGCGATAGTGGAACACGTCAAGAGCGGAGACGTCGATATCGGCGTGGTCCGGCTGCCCATCGGCGACCACCCCGACCTGAGCATCGCTCATTTGCAGGACGATTGGCTAGAGGTGGTCATGCCCCGCAATCATCCCCTGGCGTCGCGGCAGCAGGTAACCCTGTGCGAGGTCGCGGGATATCCCTTCATTCAATATACGGGCGAAGTGCATGGCGGCCTTTCCCACATCATCGAGGGCCTCTTCCAGGCTGAAGGCCACATGCCCAACGTGACTCACAAAGCGGTGCAGGTCCAGTCGGTCGTGGGTCTCGTGGACGCCGGGCTGGGCCTGGGCATCGTGCCCAATTCCCTGGCTTCCCGGCTGCCCGACTCCCTGGTCCTGCGGCCGCTCGCGGGCGACCATGCGCCCAAAACAAGCTTGGGCTTGATCATGCCGGCCACGTCTTCCAGCCCGGCTTGCGAGTTGTTTTATACCGCCGCCATGGACTGGAAGACGTCAACCCTGCAAGTCCGGTAAGGCCTGCCGCTCCCAGCCGCTCAGACGCTCGATGGCACGCGCCACCCGCAGCACCGTCGCCTCGTCAAAATAGCGGCCGACCACCTGCACCGCCAAAGGCAATCCTTGCGCAGACAACCCGACAGGCACGGTGACCGTCGGATGCCCGGTCACATTGAAGACATAGGTTTGCACGGGCCAGAACCGAAAATGCGGCGTCGGCTCGAAGGGCGGCGCCACATCGAGCGTCACGGCGGTAAGCAGCACGTCGACGTGTTCCAAGACGCCGTTCACGTCGGCGGCCAACTGCCGCCTCACTCGCATGGCAGTCAAGTAATCTTCGGAACCGATTGCCGCCCCGAGCAGGAAGCGAGGCAAGGTGAGTTCACCGTAGTCCTGCGGACGCTCGCGAACCCAGTCCCGATGCACAGAAAAGATTTCGGCACTGTTGATCACGCGCCCGCAGGCCAGAAATACGTCGGGATCCGGCAAAGTGACCTCGCTCAATACGGCGCCGGCCTCTTCGAGCTGGGCTTCCGTATTGGACATGGCTTCGAGAAAAGCGGCAGAGGCAAGGGGGGAATTCTGAAAAGTATGCCTGGGCACGCCGACTCGAAGATTCCCGACTCCCCGCTCCAGGTCTGCCGTGTAGTCGGCTACCGGCACGGCCGCGCTAGAGGGGTCGCGCGCATCATGGCCTGCCAGCACTTGCAGCGTCAGGGCGGCATCCTCGACGCTGCGCGTGAGGGGGCCGCAATGATCAAGCGTCCAGGACAGCGGGAACACGCCATATTTAGAGACGCGGCCATAAGTGGGTTTCAAGCCGACGGCGCCGCACCAGGCAGCGGGAACCCCGATCGACCCCCCGGTGCAGCTTCCCAGCGCAATCCGGGTATAGCCGGCCGCGATCGCGGCCCCCGAACCGGACGATGATCCCCCGGGAATGCGGTCCAGGTCCCAGGGGTTGCGCGCCGGCGGAAAAGGCAGGTCAAAGCTCGGCCCGCCCAATGCAAATTCGTGGGTGGCGAGCTTTCCAAGCAAGACGGCGCCCGCGTCGCGCAGCCGTTGCACCGGACCCGAATCGTCTTCGGCAACGTGGTCGAGGCGCAGTTTGGAATGACAGGTCGTGGGCTGGCCAGCGACATCGTATATGTCTTTGACCGCTACCGGAATGCCGTGCAACGGCGAACGGACTCGGCCGTTGGCGAGCTCGGCATCGGCCTGGCGGGCGGCCGCCAGCGCGCCGGCCGAATCCACGCGTATGAAGGCGCAAGTGCGCGCATTGGTGGCTGCGATGCGGTCCAGCAGCGCTTGGGTCAATGCCGCCGATGTGTCGAGCCCGCTACTCAGGTGCTCGGCTTGCCGGCGGATGGAGGTATCGGTGCTCATGGCCGCTCCGCCGGCGCCATGGCCGTCATGATGTGAGCACGTGCGCCCGAATCGAGCTGCCGTTCCAGCAAGTTCATTTGGTCGCGCAATAGACGGTACTCTGCCAAGATCAGGTCAAGCCGGTCATCGGGAACCCTGATCCGGTTCCGGGAGAGTATCTCGAGCAACTCCTGCATGTCGCTGCCAGCGGAAACGGATGCCACGGACATGGAGAGCCTCACAATTGCTCGATATCGGCGTCGTGCACGACGCGCTTCCACTTTTCGACATCTTGCGCAATGAACGCCTGGGTGTCCTCGGCGCTTCGCCACAGGGTCAAGTTGCCGAGTCCCGTAAACCTTGCACGGATCTGCTCGCTTTCGAGGATGGCCTTCATTTCCGCGTTCAAGGTGTCGACGATCGCACGCGGGGTGCCCTTGGGAGCCAACAGCACGGTCCAGGCGGTTTCATGAAATCCGGACAGCATTTGCGGACTTTGCTCTGCCAAAGTGACCCAGTCGGGGGCCAATGGCGAGCGCTCGCGAGTTGCAATGCCAATCCCCTGGACTCGTTGCGCTTCTACATGCTGCCGGCCACTGGACATTTCATCGAAGGCAATATCGACCTGCTCGCCAATAAGAGCATTCATCGCCGGCCCGGCGCCCTGAAAGGGAACATGAACCATCTTCAGGCCCGTCGCCAGGCTGAATACCTCCATGGCCATGTGCGATGAAGTGCCGTAGCCCGGGCTTGCGTACGTCAATTCCTGCGGCCGGCTCTTGGCCACCCGGATCAATTCCTCTACGTTGGACGCCCCCAGGCCGGGGCGGCTGATCAATATGAGCGGCCCCTCGTTAATGGTGCTGATGGCCTCGAAGTCGTTCACGATGTCGTAGCCGGGCTCTTTATAGACCGCCGCGCCGATGGTCTGGGCGGTTGTGCCGATCAGGAGCGTATAGCCGTCGGCGTTGGACCTGGCCACATAGCGGGACCCCACATTGCCGGCGGCCCCGGCGCGATTCTCAATGACCACGCTCACCTTCAGGCGCTCGCTGAGTTCCTTGCCGATCAGGCGGCCGACAAGGTCGGTGGCCCCGCCGGGCGGAAAGGGCACCACGAGTGAGATGGGTTTTTCCGGCCATGCCGCTTGGGCGACGCAGGAAACGCCGCACAGCAGACCAGCCAGCAAGGAACTCAGAAGATTTTTCATGGATTGCCCTCACCTTCTTGAAGGAGGCTGAAACACGGAAAGGCGGCGGGATTCTTGTTTGTATGGCAAGCGCCGTCGTCGCAGGCAACTATACGGAGCGTGCGACGACGTTGACTAATACCGTTTGATAATGGCGATATTGACAGGATCAATAGCCAGGCATGCCGCCTTCATGCAGCACGACGCTTCTTCATGGAAGGTACAGCCTGACGGCGGCCGAAGGGCAAGCGGGCACCGGCCCGCGAGCGCTTAGGCCTGGTCTTTCAGGTACACGGCGAATTTGCCCAGCTGGGCTTCGCTTTCTTCGATTTCCTGCAAGCTGGCGCGCCCGCCCCGGGCGACCAGCAGGGCGACCAGCGTTTGCGCCACCGACAGCGCGGGCACCACCGACGGGAACAACGACGGCGTCGCGTTGGCCACCACGATCAGCGCGGCGGCCCGGGCCGCGATCGGCGACACGACGCTGTCGGTGACGCTGACCACGCGCAAGCCGCGTCCGCGCGCGAACCGCACCGCCGACACCGCGTCGCGCGCATAGGGCTCGTAGCTGAACACCAGCAGCGCATCGTCGGGGCCGGCGCGGCGCAGGTCGTCGGCGAACGTGCCCGCGATGCCGGACAACAGCGTCGTGTTGTGCTTGAACATGCCGCAGGCATAGTTGAAATAGAACGCGGCCGGAAACAGGCTGCGCAAGCCCGCCACATAGATGTGCCGCGCCCCGGCCAGAACGTCGGCCGCCGCCCGGATGGCGTCCAGTCCGGCCGGCTCCAGCACCGATTGCAGATTGCCGCTGTCGGCATGCACCAGTTCGCGCACCAGGCTTTCGGTTTTGTCGCGGGCGCCGCGCTGCTGCAGCGCGGTGGCGCGCTGCGCGAACGAGCCAGCCCCCTTGGCCAGCCAGTCGCGGTACACCGTGCGCAGCGCTTCGTAGCCATCGAACCCCAGGTGCCGCGCCAGGCGGTGCATGGCGCTGGATTGCAGGCCGGCCTCGGCGGCCACCGCGCGCATGGAATGCAGCGCGATGGCCTGGGGATTGTCGATGGCGTAGCGGGCGGCGCGCTGCAGAGTGGGCGGCAACGCGGGATATTGTTCTTCGATGAGTTTATCGACCGCGCTCTTGTTCATCGATGTTCCTGTATTGATGCCGGGCACCTATTTTACGGTTGCCGTGGCGGCGATCGCGGCGTCGATCGATACGCCCAGCAGTTCGACCGCGGCGTCCAGTTCGGCCCTGTTGGTCACGTAGGGCGGCGCCAGCAGCACGTGGTCGCCGCGTTCGCCGTCTATCGTGCCGCCGCCGGGATAGCACAACAGCCCCCGCGCCAAGGCCTCTTGCTTGATGCGCGCGTGCAATTGCAGCGCGGCATCGAACGGCGTGTCGGGCTCGCGCCGGGCCACCAGCTCGACGGCCTGGAACAGGCCGCGCCCGCGGATGTCGCCCACGTGGGGATGGTCGGCGAAGCGCGCGCGCAATTGGGCCTGCAAATAAGCGCCCAGCTGGTCCGACTGCCGCACCAGCCCATCGCGCGCCACGATGCGCTGCACGGCCAACGCGGCGGCACACGCCACCGGGTGCCCCACATACGTATGGCCGTGCTGGAAGGCGCCCGACCCCGCGACGATGGTGTCGACCAGCCGGTCGTGCGCCATCACGGCCGCGATGGGCTGATAGCCTCCGCCCAGTCCCTTGGCCAGGCATAGCAGGTCGGGTACCACCTCTTCGCGCTCGAACGCATGATAGACCCCGGTGCGGCCCAGCCCCGACATGACTTCGTCCAGGATCAGCAGCACGCCGTAGCGGTCGCACACGGCGCGGATCTTGCGGAAATACCCAGGCACCGCGCATACCGCGCCGGCCGTGGCCCCCACCACGGTTTCCGCGATGAAAGCACTGACGGTGTGCGGCCCCAGCGCCAGGATCTTCTGTTCCAGTTCGTCGGCCAGCCGCGTGCCATAGGCCTCGTCGGACTCGCCGGGGTGCCGATAGTGGCGCGCAAAGCAAGGCGCGACATGGTGGCTGTCGGGCAGCAGGGGCTGGTACAGCGCGCGCCGTCCGCGGTGGCCGCCGATGGCCAGCGCCCCCAGCGTATTGCCGTGATAGCTCTGCATGCGGGCGATGTTGTGGCGCCGGCCCGGTTCGCCGCGCTCGACATGGTATTGCCGCGCCATCTTCAACGCGGTTTCCACGGCCTCGGACCCGCTGGACAGGAAGTAGACGTGCTCAAGGCCGGCGGGCGAGCGCCGCGCCAGCACCTCGGCCAGCTGCTCGGCGGGCTCGGAGGTAAAAAAGCTGGTATGCGCGTATTCCAGCTGGCGGATCTGATCGACCACCGCCTCGATCACTTCGGGATGGCCGTGCCCCAGGCACGACACCGCCGCCCCGCCCGAGCCGTCGTAATAGCGCCGGCCGGCCGGGTCGACCAGGAAGCTGCCCTCGCCCCGCAGGGCGGTGGCCGGGGGTTTGCGGGGGGTGCGGTGAAAGATATGCGTCATGGTGAGAGGTGGCCGGACCGGTTGACTCGAACGTCCGAAAAGTGGATCATATGATTCATACTATCAGAAAATAGATCATATGTTCACTGGCCGGCCGCGCCCCGTCGCGGCCGGCCAGTGCGCGGACCCGCTACAGGAGCATGGCCATGAAAATCGCATGCGTGCAGATGCGCAGCACCGAAAACCTGCAGGAAAACCTGGCCAGGGCTAGCGCCTATGTCGCGCAGGCCGCCGGCCAGGGCGCCGAACTGGTGGTACTACCGGAATTCTTCAATACGATATTCTTCGCCCAGTACCAAGATTCCAAATACCACGCGCTGGCCGAACGCGATGACGGCCCCAGCATTACCGCCATGCGCGAGGCCGCGCAGCGGCACGGCATCGCGGTCGTGGCCACGCTTTACGAACAGGTCGAGGCGGGGCTGTACTTCGATACCGCCATGCACATCGACCCCGCCGGCGAAATCATCTTCAAGTACCGCAAGGTCCATCCCGCCGCCGTCCACAGCCTGGAAAAAATCTACTTCCGCTATGGCACGCGCTTCGACACTTACCGCCTGGGCGGCTGGCGCGTGGGCATCGGTATCTGCTATGACATGGGCTTTCCCGAAACCGCCCGCTGCCTGGCGGCCAATGGCGCCGAACTGCTGATCGCCCCGTACGCCACGTCGCGCACGCACATGTTCCAGGAAGTACTGCGCACCCGCGCCTTCGAAAACGGCTGCTTCCTGGCTGCCGCCAACAAGGTCGGGCGCGAAGGCGACTGGCACATGGGCGGCGGCAGCCTGATCGCGGCGCCCGACGGCACGGTACTGCAAAGCGCCGGCACCACCGAAGATGCCTTGCTGGTGGCCGATATCGACCGGGCCCAGGTCGAGCAGGCCCGCATCGCCTATCCGTCGCGGCGCGACCGGCGGCCCGATCTTTACGGCGCGCTGGTGCGGGAAGCGGATGCGGACCTATAACAACAGACATCCAGGCGTTTTCCGACGCCTTTTTCAAGCGACATTCATAGACAAGGGGTTGACCACCATGCAGAAGCAAATCCGTTCTGGCCGCGGCACCGCGCGCCGCCAGGCCCTGAAATTCCTGGCCTGGCCAGCCGCCGCCGTGGCCGCGCTGGCGCTGGGCGCGCAGCCTGCCTTCGCGGCCGACAACTGGCCCACCAAGCCCATCGTGCTGATCGTGCCTTTCGCCGCCGGCGGCACCACCGACCTGCTGGCCCGGCTGGTGGCCGACGGCCTGTCCAAGGGCCTGAAGCAGAACGTCATCGTCGAGAACAAGCCCGGCGCGGGCGCCAACATCGGCGCGGCCGAAGTGGCGCGCGCCGCGCCCGACGGCTATACGCTGCTGATGGGCACGCCCGGCCCGCTGGCCATCAACCCGTACGTGTATTCGCAGATGCCGTTCGATCCAGCCAAAGACTTCGCGGCCGTATCGTATGTGGCCGATGTGCCCAACGTCATCCTGGCCAATCCGGCGACGGGCCTGAAAAACATCCCCGACTTGCTGGCCCGGGCCAAGGAAAAGCCCGGCCAGCTGAACTGGGGCTCGCCCGGCGTGGGCAGCACCGGCCACATCCAGCTGGAACTGCTCAAGCAGCTGGCGGGCGTAGACATCGCCCACGTGCCGTACAAGGGCGCCTCGCAGGCGTCGGCCGACCTGATCGCCGGCCACATCGAACTGGCGGGCGACAACGTGCCCACCGCCCTGGCGAACATCCGCGCCGGCAAGCTGGTGGCCCTGGGCGTGGCCAGCAACGACGAACTGGAAGTGCTGCCCGGCGTGCGGCCGGTGCGCGAAGCCGTGCCGGGCTATCTGCTGCCCTCGTGGTTCGTCATCGTGGCGCCGGCGGGTACCCCGCAACCCGTCGTCGACAAGATCAGCGGCGTGATCGACGCCTTCGAGAAAGAACCCGCCACCATCGAGAAATTCCGCGCACTGGGCGCCGTGCCGGTAGGCGGCCCCGCCGAACGCCTGGCCAAGCACCTGAAGGCCGAGCAGGCACGCTACGGCGACGTGCTGAAGAACATCCAGGGAACCTCCAAATGACGCGCAAGCGCCTGGCCGTTGCGCGCCTGTGGTTCGAGGGCAATGCGTTCGGGCCGGTGCCCGCGGGCATGCCGCAATTCGAGCAATACGAATGGCATGCCGGCCCCGCCGTACTCGATGCCATGCGCGGCACCGCCACCGAACTGGGCGCCGTGGCCCGGTTCGCCGATACGCATCCCGAATGGGAAGTCGTGGTGCTGCGCTGCGCGGCCGCGCTGCCGGCCGGCCCCATCGACGAAGCCGTGATGCAGCGCTACACGCAAGAAGTACGGGCCGGCCTGCAGGCTGGCATGGCGCAGGGCGGCTGGGACGCGGTCTATCTGTCGCTGCATGGCGCCGCCATCACCGGCAAGCGCGAAACGCCCGAACTGGACATCGCCCGCATGGTGCGCGAACTGCTGCCCGATGTGCCGCTGGGCGCCAGCTTCGACCTGCACGGCAACATGCCCCCGGCCTGGGCCGACGTGCTCGACATCGCTTCCGTGTATCGCACCCACCCGCATATAGACATGGACGAAGTGGCCGATCGCGTGCTCGACGGCCTGGTGCGCTGCGCAACCCGGGGCTTGCGCACGCGGCGCGTGCTGCTCAATGAAGGCGTGGTCCTGCCCAGCATCAATATGCGCACCGCCCCCGGCGGCCCCATGCATGTGCTGGAGCAGGCCGCCCGCGACGCCACAGTGGGGCCGGTGATCGACGTATCGGTGTTCGGCGGTTTTCCGTATTCGGATACCGCGGCCACCGGCGCGTCGGTATTCGCGGTCAGCGATGCCGGGGCCGACCCCGATGGCCGGGCGGCGCAGGCGGCCGCCCGCCAGGTAATGAACCGCATCCACGAACTGGCCGAGGCATTTCGCATGCGACTGCCGTCGGCCGGCGAGGCCCTGGCCGCGGCGCTGGCCAGCACCGAACCCGGCCTGATCGCGGTCACGGATTCGGGCGACAACCCGCTGTCGGGCGGCGGCGGCGACACGCCGGGATTGTTCCAGGCCCTGATCGACGCCCAGCCGCGGGTGCCCGCCCTGTTCGCCAGCTTTGCCGACCCGGATACCGTGCAGGCCGCGCATCGGGCCGGCGTGGGCCAGCCCGTACAAGTCACGCTGGGTGGCCGCAATGGCCCGCACTTTGGCGCGGGCGTTCCGGTGCGCGCCGTCGTGGAACGCCTGACCGACGGCGTGTTTGTCAATGCAGGCCCCATGCAAACCGGCGTGGAACGGCGCTGCGGTCCGAGCGCGGTGCTGCGCGTGCAGGGCTTGCCGTCGCTGCGCGTGATCGTGACCGAACGCGTGGTGGCGGCCGACGACCCCGCCTTCTATACGTTGCACGGTATCGAGCCGGCCGACCTGCGGCTGCTGTGCGTCAAGGCAAAAAACCATTTCCGCGCCGCGTTCGCGCAGCGCTGCGCCGAAATCATCGATTGCGATGCGCCCGGGCCGGCCTGCCTGGACTTATCCAAGCTGCCCTTCAAGCACCGCCATATCCCGGCGGGATACTGAAGAGAAAGTCCCACCCCCGAAGCGCTGCGCGCTTCCCCCTCAAAGGGGCGACGCCGGCGGACCGGCCAAGCCGGATCCGCGGCGTCCCCGATCGGCCGCAGCCGTTTCATCCCGCATTGCCAGGTGCCTGACTCCCGCAGGGTGTCAGACACCGCCTCGTAGATCGTTTGCGCACACGGGGTCAGGCACCCTGGCGGGGGCCAGACACCCCGCCTCCCTTCCCCACGGCTACGGGTAACCCCTACCCGATTGTCGCCGAGAATCCCTATAGAATTCCTATTTGGGTATGTTATTCCTATATCGGAATAACCAGACAAAGCATATTGCTCAAACAGGAGACATGTTCATGAAATTCGGGCGCGCGTTAGTGACGGCTGCCATCTTATGCACCGGCTTTATTGCCCCGGCGCAGGCAGAATGGAATCCCACCCATCCCATCAGGGTCGTGGTGCCCTACCCGCCCGGAGGCGCATCGGATGTCGCGGCCCGCTCGATGAGCGACCGCCTCGGCCAGGAACTGGGCCAGCCCGTGGTCGTGGAAAACCGCCCCGGCGCCGGCGGCATCGTGGGCACGGACCTGGTGTTCCGCGCCGAGCCGGATGGCTATACGCTATTGCTGGGCGCCTCTGACGCGGTGTCCATCGCGCCCCACTTGCAGCCGGGCCTGACACGCTACAAGCCCGAAGCGTTCGTCGCCGTCGCGCCGGTCAATCTGCTCACGACTGTCTTGGTGACCCGCTCGGACCTGGGGATCAAGACCACCGCGGAACTGCTGGAACTGGCCAAGACCAGGCAGCTTTCGTACGCATCGTGGGGCAACGGCAGCCTGGGACACGTCAGCGCCGAAACCTTCCGCGCCGCCTCCGGCATTGATCTGCTCAATGTGCCCTACCAGGGCGCGGCCCCGGCCGCGCAATCGGTGCTGGCGGGACAGGTGGACCTGATGTTCATGCCCGGCCCGTTGTGGCTGTCTTTCCGCGACCGCGTGGTAACGCTGGGCGTCGCGTCCAACACGCCATTCGAGGGCCTGCCCAGCCTGACCAGCCAGGGGGTTCCCACCGATGTCGTGATCTGGCAGGGCATCCTGGCCCCGCCCAATACGCCGATGGACGTCGTCGAACGCTTGCATGCGGCATTCACGAAAGTACTGGAAGAACCCCAGATGAAAGAGCGGTTCGTCAAGACAGGCAGCATTCCGCTGTCGCTCAGCCAGAAAGCGTTTGCATCGATGGTGCGCGACGACATCGCGCACTGGCAGAAAAACCTGGCCGACCTCAATATCAAGCCGCAGTAAACCGGTACCCGGCATCGGCCGCAAGGCCATGCCGGGCAGCGCATTTGCATCGACCAAAGAACCGGAGGGCACTTCCATGCAGGCAAGCCAACGCAAACCATTGCGGCTCTGGCATCAATCGATGACGGAGCTCGACGGCCTGGGCAGCTACCGCGACTTCCTGAACAAGCATGCCGGCCAGGTGCTGCACGGCGAGGCCACGGTGCATGTCCATGGCTTGCGGGCAGGCACCTATCATGGCCGCACGCCCACGTCGGCCCTGGGCAACGCCTTTGTGTACCACCGGGCGGTCGACCAGATCATCGACTATGCGATCCAGGCCGAGCGCGACGGCTTCGACGCATTCGTGGTCGGCTCGTTCAGCGAGCCGATGCTGCGCGAAATGCGCTCGGCGGTGGACATCCCGGTGATCGGCATACTGGAATCGTCGATGCTGGTGTCGTGCTCGCTCGGGCAAAGCATCGCTCCCATCGCGAATGCCCCCGAGATATCCGCCATCGTACAGTCGACGGTCAAGAAACACGGACTGACCTCGCGCGTGCTGCCCTGCGCACCGATGGATCCTCCTATGCACGAGGCCGAGCTGCTCGAAGCGGCGGCCCAAGACCCGCAACTCGTATTGCAGGCCTTCACGAACGCGGCCTCGCAGGCCGTGGCCCGGCACGGCGCCGACGTCATCGTTCCCGCCGAGAGCGTGCTGGCGTCGCTGTTGATCCAACATAAGCTGACACAGGTTTGCGGCGCCTCGGTCGTCGACGTCCTGGCCATCGCCTGGCGATCGGCCATCATGATGGTGCGCCTGCGCACCGACTGCAACGTGCAGATCAGCCGCGCGGGCGCCTACGCGCGGCAGGACCCCGAACTGGTCGCGCTCATGGCGCGGCCCTGAGCGGCATGGCGGTGTTGCGGGCGGCGGTTCTATTGCCAGGTGTCTGACTCCCGCAGGGTGTCAGACACCGCCTCGTAGATCGTTTGCACACAGCGGTGTCAGGCACCCTGACGGGAGCCAGACACCTGCCCGGACTCACGCCCGCCGCCCCACCTGCCCCGGCGGAATGCCGTACTGCTGGCGGAACGCCGTGGCGAAGTTGGCGGGGCTGGAATAGCCGGCGATCCAGGCCGCCTGCGCCACGCTGACCGCATCGCGCTCCAGCGCCAGCCGGGCCCGCGCCAGCCGCGCGTCGCGCAGATAGGCAAACACCGTCTTGCCCCATACCGCGCGAAAGTGGCGCTGCAGGGTGTTGGCGCTGACGCAGGCGTAGGCCGCGATCTGCTCCAGGGTCATGGAATCGGCCTGGCCGCTGTCGAGCAGGTCGCGCACCTGCTCCATGCGCGCGCGCTCGCGGTGGCGCAAGCCCAGCGGTACCGCGGCGGCCACCGTGCCGCGCAGGCTGGCGAAGGCCTCGACCGCCAGGTCCAGCGCGCGCGACTCCAGATACATGCCCCACAGGACGCCCTCCAGGTCTGGCGGCGCCAGCATCTGTTCGGCCAGCGCCACCGCCTGCACGGAAGCGCGCCATTCGTGCACCGCCAGGTGCTGGCGCGCATAGGCCAGGCAGCACTGCGTCTCTTCGCCGAAGCGGCGCCACAGCCAATCATGGCCGAAGGTCAGGCTGACCGTGCGTTCCAGGTCGCCGCGCCGCGACTGGCGCACGAATTCAGCCGGCTCGGCCACCGCCACGACGGCGCCGCGCGCCCCGCCGCCGGGGCACGGCCCCAGCAGCACGCGCCGTCCGCCGAAGCTCACGTCGGCCTTGCCCCCCACGGTCAGCGCCACGCGCAGGCCGGGCCGCAGCATGGCGCGCACGGCCACGCCCTGCAGGTCGCGCGCGTCCACGCGGTGCAGGATCAGGCCTTCGGCCAGCACCACGGTGTCGATCAGGCCCTCGAACATGGACTGGCCGGCGCTGGGCGCCGCCACCGCGTACTGCGCCGTGCCGTGACGGGCCTGGCGCCGCAGCGCCGGCTCGTCGATCAGCCTGGGAACCCGGCGAAACGGCGCGCCGGCATTGGACGATGTCGAACTCATGGACAAATGAGGATCCGGCAAAGCTTTCTGGTGGCAGGGCAAATCCCAAGCGAAAGAGAGGCTGACATAATCCTGACCAGAAAATGATATTGGAAATCATTCTTATTAAATCATAATAGGCGCGCCACCGGCTCCCAGGGGTGCGCCATTTACTGCGCACTCGGAGAATCCGGCATGTCTACGCCCTCTTTCGCGCGCCCGTATCTGGGCGCGGCCATCAGTTTTGCCCTGTCAGGCGCAGCCCTGGCCCAGGATGCTCCCCTGCCGCACGACCCCGCGGTCGTGCAGGAAATGTCCGCCGTGCAGGTGCTGGGCACGGCCGAAGAAGAAATCAAGGAATCGCTGGGCGTATCGGTGATCACCGCCGAGGAAATCCGGCGCCGCCCGCCCGCCAACGACCTGGCGGACGTCATCCGCCGCGAGCCGGGCGTGAACCTTACCGGCAACAGCGCCAGCGGCGCGCGCGGCAACAGCCGCCAGGTCGATATCCGGGGCATGGGGCCCGAAAACACCCTGATCCTGATCGACGGCAAGCCGGTCAATTCGCGCACCGCCGTGCGCTACGGCTGGAACGGCGACCGCGACACCCGCGGCGACACCAACTGGGTGCCGGCCGAGCAGGTGGAACGCATCGAAGTGATCCGCGGCCCGGCCGCCGCCCGCTATGGCTCGGGCGCCATGGGCGGGGTGGTGAACATCATCACCAAGCAGCCGACCGACCAGGTCAGCGCGTCGGCCACGTATTACTTGAACCAGCCCGAAGACAGCAGGGAAGGCAACACCAACCGGGTCAATGTGCGCTTGTCCACGCCCATTACCGACGCCTTGAGCATGCGGATCTACGGCAACTACAACAAGACCAACCCCGATGCGCGCGACATCAACGCCGGCCACGCCGAAACCGGCGCCAACGGCATTCCGGATACCTCGGGCCGCGAGGGCGTCATCAACCAGGACCTGAATGCACTGTTCTCGTGGCGGCCCGACACCCGCAACACGGTGGAGCTGGACATGGGCTTCAGCCGCCAGGGCAACCTGTTCGCCGGCGACACCATGAACAACAACAACAGCGATTTCAGCGACAGCCTGTACGGTTCGGAAACCAATGCGATGTACCGGCAGAACGTCGGGCTGACGCACCGCGGCACTTATGATTGGGGCACGTCGCGCGCCTCGCTGTCGTATGACTACACCCGCAATTCGCGCCAGCAGGAAGGCCTGGCCGGCGGCCCCGAAGGCGCTCCGCAAGACCTGGGCCGCGAGACCGCGCGCCTGCGCAACCTGCGCGCCGCCGGCGAGGTCAACGTACCGTTTACCCTGGGCTGGCAGCAAGTGGCCACCGTCGGGGTAGAAGCCCTGCGCGAGTCGCTGGACGACCCGTCGGCCATGCGCCAGGAATACTCGGGCACGGGCGGCACCATCGGCGGCACGGCGGGCAGCGACCGCGCGACCCGCACCAGCCAGACCAGCTACGCGCTGTTCGTCGAAGACAACATCGAGGCCGGACTGCGCACCACGCTGACGCCGGGCGTACGCTTCGACCACAACAGCGAATTCGGCAACAACTGGAGCCCCAGCCTGAACGCGTCGTACGCGGCCACCGACTATTTCCGCATCAAGGGCGGCATCGCGCGCGCCTACAAGGCGCCCAACCTGTACCAGTCCAATCCCAACTACCTGTTGTACAGCCGCGGCAACGGCTGCCTGCAATCGCAGACCAACTCGGGCGGCTGCTATCTGGTGGGCAACGAAAACCTGGAACCGGAAACCAGCGTCAACAAGGAAATCGGCTTCGAGTACGACCCGGGCACCTGGCGCACCAGCGCGGCGTACTTCCGCAACGACTACAAAAACAAGATCATCGCCAGCAACGATTACCTTTACCGCCTGCCCAACGGCGCGCGCGTGCTGCAATGGACCAACAGCGGCAAGGCGGTGGTGGAAGGCCTGGAAGGCAATCTGTTCATTCCGCTGACCCCCGCGCTCGACTGGAACACCAACTTCACCTACATGATCCAGTCCAAGGACAAGAGCACGGGCGACCCGCTGAGCGTGATTCCCGAATACACCATCAACAGCACGCTGGACTGGTACTACACACCGCAATGGTCGTTCCAGGCCAACGTCACGTACTACGGCAAGCAAGAAGGCCCGGCGCTCAACGCGCGCACCGGCGAAGAACTGGAAGGCAACGCCCTGCAGACCCTCAGCCCGTACGCGCTGGTGGGGCTGAGCGTAGGCTACGAGCCCAACCGGCACCTGCGCTTTCGCGTCGGGGTCAGCAATCTGTTCGACAAGCAGTTGTACCGCGAAGGCAATTCCAGCTCGGCCGGCGCCGCCACCTATAACGAGCCGGGGCGCGCCTACTACGCCACCATGACGGTGTCTTACTGATGGGGCGCTGCGCCCTTCCCGCCCTGGCGGCGCTGTGCGGCGCCCTGCTGGCGGCCACGCCGAATGCCTACGGGCAGCCGGTGCTGGACGACGGCATGACGCCGGCCCGGGCGCGCGCCCGGCTGGGCCTGCTGGGCCTGGCCCAGCAGGTGGTGCTGCCGCGCGCCGACGGCTTGCGCGCCGTGCGCCTGCACATCATCGTGCCCGCCGGCCCGGCGCCCGCCGCCGGCTGGCCGGTGCTGTATCTGCTGGACGGCAATGCCGCGCTGCAAGCCTTGGCCGATACGGGCACGGCCCCCGCGGCGGTGCTGGTCGGCATCGGCTACGACGTCGATGCCCGCTTCGACGTGGCGGCGCGCGCGTGGGACTACACGCCCACGCCGCCCCCGGGCAGCCACGGCGATACCGATCCGCGCCAGGCGGGGCGACGCAACGGCGGCGCCGATGCCTGGCTGGACCTGATCGAGCAGCGCGTCAAGCCGCTGGCGCAGGCGGCCGCCCCCCTCGACCTGTCGCGCCAGACCCTGTACGGGCATTCGTACGGCGGACTGTTCGTGCTGCATGCGCTCAGCACGCGTCCACGCGCCTTCCAGCGCTACGTGGCGGCCAGCCCGTCGCTGTGGTGGCATGCGCCGTACATGGCCGACCGCTTGCGCGCGCTGGATACCGCCGGCTGCTGCGCGGCCGCGCCGCGGCAACTGTATCTGTGGGTGGGCGATTCGGAACGTTCGCGGACGCAGCGCGCGGCGCCGCGCCGCCCCGTGGCGGAAAGCGGCGGCAACGCGCGCGCGCTGGCCGGCGAACTGGCGGACAAGCCGGGCCTGAGCGTGCGCTTTCGCAGTTTTCCCGGCCTGGGCCACGGCCCCATGCTGCCCGCCTCGGCCCGCGAAGCCGCGCGCATCGCCGCCATGCCTTGAGGTGGCGGCCAAGGTGGCCGGCTCGGGCCAGGTGTCTGACTCCCGCAGGGTGTCAGACACCGCTGTCAATGGAGGGTCCGGGCCGACATTCGGTGTCTGACACCCTGCGGGAGTCAGACACCTATCAGGCTCGCGGCAGAGCGCTGGCTAGCCGAAGCGGCCGGTAATGTAGTCTTCGGTTTCTTTGCGGCTGGGCTTGACGAAGATCTGGTCGGTGGCGCCGAATTCCATGAGCTCGCCCAGGTACATGTAGGCGGTGTAGTCGGAGCAGCGCGCCGCCTGCTGCATGTTGTGCGTCACGATGACGACCGTGTAGTCGTTCTTCAGTTCGGCGATCAGTTCTTCGATCTTGGCGGTCGAGATCGGGTCCAGCGCCGAGCAGGGTTCGTCCAGCAGCAGTACTTCGGGCTTGATGGCCACGCCGCGCGCGATGCACAGGCGCTGCTGCTGCCCGCCCGACAGGCTGTTGCCGCTTTGGTGCAGCTTGTCTTTCACTTCGCCCCACAGCGCCGCCTTCGACAGCGCCCATTCCACGCGCTCGTCCATTTCGCCCTTCGACAGGCGTTCGAACAGGCGCACGCCGAACGCGATGTTGTCGTAGATGCTCATGGGAAACGGCGTCGGCTTCTGGAACACCATGCCGATCTTGGCGCGGATGAGCGAAATATCGGTCTTGGACGTCAGCAGGTTTTCGCCGTCGAGCATGATCTCGCCCTCGGCGCGCTGGCCCGGGTACAGTTCGAACATGCGGTTGAAAGTGCGCAGCAGCGTCGATTTGCCGCAACCCGACGGCCCGATGAAGGCCGTGACCTTGTTCTCGCGGATCGACATGTTCACGTTGCGAATCGCATGGAACTTGCCGTAGTAGAAGTTCAGGTCCTTGACTTCCAGCTTGGCTTTGGCGGCGGTGGCGGTGTTTTCCATTAATTTTCCAGAGCCGGCGCGCGCGGGCGCCGGCATGCAATCACGATTTGCGGAACAGGTTGCGGGCCACGATATTGATGCCCAGCACCAGCAGGGTGATCAGGGTGGCGCCGGCCCAGGCCAGGTTGTTCCAGTCCTGGAACGGGCTGGCCGCGTACTGGTAGATGACCACCGGCAGGTTGGCCATGGGCTGGTTCATGTTCCACGACATGAACTGGTTCGACAGCGCGGTGAACAGCAGCGGCGCGGTCTCGCCCGAAATGCGGGCGATGGCCAGCAGGATGCCGGTGATGATGCCCGTTTTGGCGGCCCGGTAGCACACCAGGGTGATCATGCGCCACTTGGGGCAGCCCAGCGCCGCGGTGGCCTCGCGCAGGCTGTTGGGCACCAGCAGCAGCATGTTGTCGGTCGTGCGCACCACCACCGGTATCACCAGAATGGCCAGCGCCAGCGAGCCGGCCCAGCCGGAGTAATGGCCCACCTGCGCCACATAGACGGCATAGATGAACAGGCCGATGATGATGGACGGCGCCGACAGCAGCACGTCGTTCAGAAAGCGCGTGGCCGGCGCCAGCCAGCCGCGCTGGCCGTATTCGGCCAGGTAGGTGCCGGCCAGGATGCCCACCGGGGTGCCCACCAGGGTGCCCACCCCGGCCATCAGCAGGCTGCCGACGATGGCGTTGATCAGGCCGCCCTGCTGGCCCGGCGGCGGGGTGATCTCGGTGAACAGCGTCAGCGACAGCGCCGGCGCGCCCTTCAGCAACAGCGTCAGGATGATCCAGAACAGCCAGAACAAACCGAACAGCAGCGCGGCCAGCGAGACCGTCAGCATCACCTTGTTGAGCAGGTGGCGCCGGCGGTAGACGCCGTTATTCATGTTGAGTACAGATTCAGCCATGGGGATTCCCGGTTCAGGTCTTCTTGCCTTCCGCCGCCGACAGGCGCAGCAGCAGTACCTTGGAAAGCGCCAGCACCACCGTGGTGATCAGGAACAGGATCAGGCCCAGTTCGAGCAGCGCCGATTTCTGCAGGCCGCCAGCTTCGTTGAATTCGTTGGCCAGCGCCGAGGCGATGGAGTTGCCCGGCGAGAACAGCGAGTCGGGCCAACGGAAGGCGTTGCCGATGACGAAGGTGACCGCCATGGTTTCGCCCAGGGCGCGGCCCAGGCCCAGCATGATGCCGCCGATGACCCCCGATTTGGTAAACGGCAGCACCACGCGCCACATGACTTCCCAGGTAGTGCCGCCCAGTCCGTAGGCGGACTCTTTCAGCATGGGGGGCACCAGTTCGAATACGTCGCGCATCACGGCGGCGATGAACGGGATGATCATGATGGAAAGAATGAGGCCCGCGGTGAAAATGCCGATGCCGAACGGCGGGCCGGCGAACAGGCCGCCGATGAACGGCAGGCTGCCCAGCGTGGCGATCAGGCCGGGCTGCACGTATTCCTGGAAGATGGGCACGAAGACGAACAGGCCCCACATACCGTAGATGATGGACGGGATGGCGGCCAGCATCTCGATGGCGGTGCCCAGCGGGCGGCGCAACCAGGCGGGCGACAGTTCGGTCAGGAAGATGGCGATGCCGAACGACACCGGCACCGCGATGACCAGCGCGATGGCCGAGGTGAGCAGCGTGCCCACGATGGGCACCACCGCGCCGAAATTCTGCTGGACCGGATCCCAGTCGTTGGTCCACAGGAACGACAGGCCATATTTGGCCAGGGTTTCGCGGCTGCCGTAGATCAGCGACACCATGATCGCCGCCAGCAAGATGAACACCAAAAAGGCGAACAGCCGGGTCAGGTTTTTGAACAGCGCATCCATTAGCGCGTTTTTGCTTTGCTTCATAGGCGAAGGCTTGCCGGTGGTGACGGGATCCGTCTCGCGGGACGGTAGCAACACCGTATTATCCATTACCGCGCTCATGGATGAACTTTCCTTGGAAGACGCTGGAGGGGTGCGCGCGGGGCCGCGCGGCGCGGCGCGCAAGCCCCGCGGGGCCCGCGCGCCGGGTATTGCGCGGCTGCGTTACTTCCAGACCGCCTTGCCGTCGGCGCTCTTGATTTCGCCCCAGGCGGCGCGAATTTCGGCCGTCACGTTGTCCGGCAGCGGCACGTAGTCCAGCGCTTCGGCCGACTTGTTGCCATTCTTGAAGGCCCAGTCGAAGAACTCGAGCACAGCGCGGCCTTGTTCGGGCTTGTCCTGCACCTTGTGCACCAGGATGAAGGTGGCGGCGGTAACGGGCCACGACTCGGCGCCGGGCTCGTTGGTCAGCACCACGCCCATGCCGGGCGCGCTTTTCCAGTCGGCGTTGGCGGCGGCGGCGGCGAAGGCCGATTGCTCGGGCTGCACGAACTTGCCGTCCTTGTTCTGCAGTTGGGTCCAGGCCAGCTTGTTCTGCTTGGCATAGGCATATTCGACGTAGCCGATCGAGTTCTTCAGCTGGCCGACGTAGGCGGCCACGCCTTCGTTACCCTTGCCGCCCTGGCCGGTGGGCCACTTCACGGCCTTGCCCTCGCCCACTTTTTCTTTCCATTCCGGCGAGACTTTCGACAGGTAGTTGGTCCAGCCGAAGGTCGTGCCCGAGCCGTCGGAACGATGCACCACGATGATGTCGGCCGCGGGCAGCTTCACGTCGGGGTTCAGCGCCTTGATCGCGGCGTCGTCCCACTTCTTGACCTTGCCCAGGAAAATGTCGGCCAGCACGGGGCCGGACAGCTTCAGCTGGCCCGGCTGGATGCCCTCGACGTTGATCACCGGCACGGTGCCGCCGATCACGGCGGGGAACTGCAGCAGGCCGCTCTTTTCCAGGTCGTCGGCCTTCAGGGGATCGTCCGAGGCGCCGAAATCGACCGTCTTGGCCTTGATCTGCTGCTGGCCGCCGCCCGAACCGATGGACTGGTAGTTGACCGCGTTGTCGGTGGCCGCCTTGTAGTCGGACGCCCACTTGGCGTAGACGGGGTACGGGAACGAAGCGCCGGCGCCGGTGATGTTGGCGGCCTGCACGGCGAAAACGGCGCCGCTGAGCGCGACGCCGATAGAAATTTGCTTGAAAACACGGTTGAACATTCGGGTTCCTTCTGTGCTCGTTGAGGAAGTCGTGGCGGGCTGGCTGCGCCCGTCTGATCATCGACGTAACGAATGTTAGAAGCCCAACATGACAAGACCGTGACAGTCACATACGCGCAACGCCGCCCGGGCCCGGGGCGGCCTAGCCTAGGCGTTCCATCAGGAATTCGTGCAAATTGAAGGGCGCGCGGCGGCTGCGCACCCGGCTGTAGGTGCCGTCGGGCTGCTGTTGCCAGGCCAGTTGGTTGTCGCGCAGCGCAAAGGTGAAGGCCTCGTCGATGACCCGCTTCTTGAGCGCCTTGTCGTACACCGGGAAAGCCACTTCGACCCGCCGGAAGAAATTGCGGTCCATCCAGTCGGCCGACGACAAATACACGACATCTTCGCCGTCGGCGTGGAAATAGAACACCCGCGAATGTTCGAGAAAGCGCCCCACGATGGAGCGCACCCGGATGTTGTCCGACAGCCCCGGCACCCCGGCCCGCAGGGCGCACACCCCGCGCACGACCAGGTCGATTTTCACCCCGGCCTGGCTGGCCTTGTACAGTTCGGCGATGATCTGCTCTTCGAGCAGCGAGTTCATCTTGGCCATGATGCGCGCCTTGCGGCCGGCCTTGGCGGCCCGGATCTCGGCGCGGATGCGCGCCATCATGCTTTCGTGCAGGGTAAAGGGCGACTGCAGCAGGGCCTTCAGGCCGCGGCGGGCACCCAGGCCGGTAAGCTGGGTAAAGACCTTGTCCATGTCTTCGCACAGCCGCGGGTCGGCGGTAAGCAGGCCGAAATCGGTGTACAGGCGCGCGGTGCGCGGATGATAGTTGCCGGTGCCCAGGTGGGCATAGCGGCGCAGGCGACCCTTTTCGCGGCGCAGCACCAGGGCCATTTTGGCGTGCGTCTTGTGGGCCACCACGCCGTACACCACGTGCGCCCCCACTTCTTCCAGGCGAGCCGCCCAGTTGATGTTGGTTTGCTCGTCGAAGCGGGCCATCAGTTCGACCACCACCGTCACCTCTTTGCCGGCGCGGGCCGCGGCCAGCAGGATCTGCATCAGTTCGGAGTCTTCGCCGGTGCGGTAGATGGTCTGCTTGATGGCCATCACGTCGGGGTCCAGCGCCGCCGCGGTCAGGAAATCGATGACGGGCTGGAACGACTGGTACGGATGGTGCAGCAGGCGGTCGGCCTGGGCCACGGCCGCGAACATTTCGGCCGGCTTGCCGGCCAGGCTGTCGAACGGGGCCGGCACGGTGCCATGGTGCGGCGGAAACAGCAGGTCGGGACGCGTGTCGGCGTTGCACAGCTGCATCAGGCGCGACAGGTTCACCGGGCCGTTGACGCGATAGGTGTCTTCGGCGGTCAGGGAGAATTCGCGTTGCAGGTAGGCTTCGAGATCGGGCGGGGTCAGGCGGTCGATTTCCAGCCGCACGGCCGCGCCGAAATTGCGCTGCGACAGCTCGCCCTGCAGCGCGTGGCGCAGGTTGGTGACTTCTTCTTCGTCCACGAACAGGTCGCTGTTGCGCGTAACCCGCCATTGGTAGCAGCCCAGCATTTCCAGGCCCGGGAACAGTTCGCCCACGAAGGCCCGCATCAGCGAGGTCAGCAAGACGTAGCCGTCGGGCTTGCCCGAGATTTCGGGCGGCATCTTGATCAAGCGCGGCAAGGCCCGGGGCGCCTGCACCACGGCGATCGAGGCCTGGCGGCCGAAGGCGTCGGCGCCCGACAGCGCCACGATGAAGTTCAGGCTTTTGTTGTAGACGCGCGGAAACGGATGGGCCGGATCGAGGCCGATGGGCGTCAGCAGCGGGCTGACGTCGCGGTTGAACGTATCGTGGGCCCACTGCTGTTGTTCGGCGTTCCATTCGGACGCGTGATGCAGCGCGATGCCTTCGGCGTCCAGGCGCGGCAGGATGTCGTTGTTCAGCAAGTCGTACTGGCGGCCGACCAGGGCATGCACCTTTTGCTGCACGCGCACGAAGGTCTCGGCCGGCGTGCGGCCGTCGGGCCCCACCAGCGCCGGGTTTTGCCGCTGCTGTTCTTTCAGGCTGGAAATGCGGATTTCGAAGAACTCGTCGAGGTTCGAACTGACGATACAGACGTAGCGCAGGCGTTCGAGCAGCGGCACCTTGGCGTTTTCCGCCATCGCCAGGACCCGCTCGTTGAACTTCAGCAAGGAAAGCTCGCGATTCAAAAACGGAGGCTCAACAGGCGGACGAGTCGACATACCGGGTTCCATGCAGAAGAACAAAGGTCTGGTTTTACTGCAATTGCGTGACGGTTCCATGACAGCGCGGCGCAACCCGTAAGCCTACGCCAAAACCGGGGCTTGCGGCAGGCCGCCGGGCGCTGTCATATCGGTTCTTTATAATCGGCGCACCGACACAGCCCCACCCAAACAACGCATGGATCAACTTCTGGCCGCCGTGGACCTCGGCTCAAACAGTTTTCGCCTCTCGATCGGGCGGGTCGTCCAGCAGGAAGGCGGGCCCCAGATCTACCAGATCGACCGGCTGAAAGAAACCGTGCGGCTGGCCGCCGGGCTGGATCAAGACAAGCGGCTCGACGAGCCGGCCGTCGGGCGCGCCGTGGCGGTGCTCGAACGATTCGGCGAGCGCCTGCAGAGCTTTCACCCCAGCCGGGTGCGGGCGGTGGCCACCAACACGTTCCGGGTGGCCCGCAATACGCCCGAGTTCCTGCCCCGGGCCGAGGCGGCGCTGGGCTTCCCCATTGAAGTGATTGCCGGGCGCGAAGAGGCCCGGCTTATTTTTTCCGGGGTCGTGCATACCCTGCCGCTGTCGCCGAACCGGCGCCTGGTCATCGACATCGGCGGCGGGTCCACCGAAGTCATCATCGGCAAGGGCTTCGAACCGGGCCTGATGTCGTCGCTGTACATGGGGTGCGTCAGCTACAGCCGGCAGTTCTTCCCCGACGGCTCGGTCGATGCGCACCAGATGAAGCAGGCCGAACTGGCGGCCCGGCTCGAAATCGAAGTCATCTCCAAGCAATACCGCAAGACGGGCTGGAAAGAGGCCTACGGCTCGTCGGGCACCGCCAAGGCGCTGTACGCCATCCTGACCGAATGCGGGTTTTCCGACCGGGGCATCACGCGGGTGGGCCTGAACCGCCTGAAAGACCGCATCATCCGGTCGGGCCGCGTCATCCCCGAAGAACTGCCCGGCATCAAGCTCGAACGCGCCGACGTGCTGCCCGGGGGGCTGGCCATCATGAGCGCGCTGTTCGACGAACTGGGCATCGAGGTCATGCATACGGGCGACGGCGCCCTGCGCCTGGGGGTGCTGTACGACCTGCTGGGCCGCGACGCCGCGCACGACAAGCGCGACGAATCGGTGCAGCAGTTCATGAAGCGCTACCATGTCGACGTCAACCAGGCCCAGCGGGTGCGCAAGGCGGCGCTGGCGTTTTTCGATTCCATCTATCCCGACGACGCAGACCGCACCGAGCTGCGCAACGCCCTGGGCTGGGCGGCCGACCTGCACGAAGTGGGCCTGTCCATCGCCCACAACGGCTATCACAAGCACACGGCCTACGTGCTGGGCAATGCCGACATGCCCGGCTTTTCGCAAGTCGACCAGGAACTGCTGGCCTTGCTGGCGCTGGGCCACCAGGGCAAGCTGGGCAAGGTAGAGCCGCTGGTCGAAAACCGCAGCCAGTGGGTGGCCATTCTGTGCCTGCGGCTGGCGGTGCTGCTGCTGCGCCGCCGCACCGACATTGCGCAGTTGCCGCTGACCGTATCGGTGCGCGGCCATTCGATCGTGGTGCGCGTCAACCGCGAATGGCTGGCCAAGCACCCGCTCAGCGATTTCAACCTGCGCGCCGCCGAATCAGAATGGCGAAAAGTCGGTTTCTCTTTCGAGTTGCTTGAGTTCTAGCCGCAACGGCCGGGTGGCCCGGCGGACCAGCCGGATGCGCCAGCGCTTGAGCATCCGGCGCATGGTCAGGCGACCTCGGGCGCCGCGACATCCAGCCCGAAATGGCGCCGGTAGCGTTCATCCATGCGTTCCATGTCGAGCAGCACCGGGAAGTCGGCGGTATTGAAATCCGGGTCCCAGGCGGGTTCGCCGCAGATGCGCGCCCCCAGCTTCAAATAGCCCTTGATAAGCGGCGGGACGCGCGCCGGCAATGTGCTGTCGAGGCGTTCGACCGGATAGCGATGCAGGGGCGTGATTTTCGGCAGGCCGGGATCTTGCAGGTGGCTGGCGACATTGCGCCAGACCTCGGCGGCCGTGACGCCGTCGTCGCGCAGGCTGACGCTGGCGCAGCCCAGCATGTAGCGGTAGCCGCCGCGCCGCATGAATTCGGCCAGGCCGGACCACAGCAGCATGATGGCCGAACCCCCGCGCTGGTCGGCATGGGTGCACGAGCGCCCGACCTCGACCATCTGGCCGCGCAGGCTGTCCAGGCCGGAAAGGTCGAATTCGGACTCGGAATAGTAGCCGCCCGCCTCGCGCGCCTTTTCGGGGGTCATGATGCGGTAGGTGCCGACCACGCGGCCGGTGTCGAGCTCGCGCACCATCAGGTGTTCGCACCAGGGGTCGTAGCGGTCTTGTTCGATGCCGTCGTGCGCATCGGGAAAGACCACGCCCAGGTCCTCGGTAAACACGTTGTAACGCAACCGCTGGACTTCTTCGATCTCGTCGACCGTGCGCGCCAACCCTACCACCAGAATCTGCGGCGCGGACCCGACCCACGGCTCGGCGCCCTTACGGCGGGAATCGATGCGTGCTAATTCGAGCATTACGCGGAACTCCTAGAGTATGCCGACAGTGTGGAGACCGGATGTGTCAGATATCTGACGAAAATGTGACATGACCATGAAGTTTACGCCCAACCCAAACACTTCAATTTGCTTCTAATTGATTCAAAGTGAGGCAGACAGGGGAATTGCCATGTCGGATGGGTGGGCCGCTACGGTGTCTGATATCTGTTGCGCTGCGCGTCAGGTGTCTGGCTCCCGCCAGGGTGCCTGACATCGCTGTGAGCTGCGGCTATATCCACGCGGCGGTGTCTGACACCCTGCGGGAGTCAGACACCTGATCCCGGGCGGAATCCGGAAGAAGCGTGCAACGCTTTCGGGGCTGGACGTTCACCTCAGGCCAGGCTGGCGGCCAGCTTTTCGGCGCAGGCGGCGGCCAGGCCGGCCTCTTCGGCTTCGACCATCAGGCGCAGCTTGGGTTCGGTGCCCGAGGCGCGGATGAGCACCCGGCCCCGCCCGGCCAATTCGGCCTCGACCGCCTGCGTGGCGGCGGTCAGGCCGGCGTGGGACTTCCAGTCGGTACCCGCCGCCAGCGGCACGTTGATCATTTTTTGCGGGTACATGCGCAGGTCGCCCAGCCAGTCGGCCAGCGACGTATCGTTGTGGCGCAGCGCCGTCAGGACCTGCAGCGCGGCGATGATGCCGTCGCCGGTGGTGTGGCAGTCGAGGCAGATCAGGTGGCCCGAGCTTTCGCCGCCATACAGCCAGCCGCGCGCCTGCATCTGCTCGAGCACGTAGCGGTCGCCCACCTTGGCGCGCTCGAATCCCACCCCCAGGCGCTGCATCTGCAATTCGAAGCCGTAGTTGGTCATCAGGGTGCCGACCACGCCGGCCACCGGGCCGCGGGTCATGCGCTCGCGCACGATGGCATAGAGCAGTTCGTCGCCGTTGTAGATGCGGCCCGAGGCGTCGACCATCTGCAGGCGATCGGCATCGCCGTCCAGGGCGATGCCCAGGTGGGCGCCGTGCTCGCGGACGGCCCGCGCCAGGGATTCGGGGTATAGCGCGCCCACCCCCTTGTTGATGTTGAAACCGTCGGGCGATACCCCGATGGCGCGCACCTCGGCCCCCAGTTCGCGGAAGACGTGCGGCGCCACGTTGTAGGCGGCGCCATGGGCGGCGTCGACCACGATCTTGACGCCGTTCAGGTCGAGATCGTTGGGGAAGGTGCTTTTGCAGAATTCGATATAGCGGCCCTGCGAGTCTTGCATGCGGCGCGCGCGCCCCAGCGCCTCGGAGCCCACGCAGCCCAGGGGCTCGTGCAGGGCGGCCTCGATCGCGGCCTCGGTTTCGTCGGGCAGCTTCATGCCCTGGGCCGAAAAGAACTTGATGCCGTTGTCTTGGTAGGGATTGTGCGACGCGCTGATGACGATGCCGGCCACCAGGCGCAGCGCGCGGGTCAGGTAGGCCACGGCCGGGGTGGGCACCGGGCCGGCCAGCAGCACGTCGATGCCCGCCGCCGACAGGCCGGCTTCCAGGGCGGATTCGAGCATATAGCCCGAAATGCGCGTGTCTTTGCCGATGACCACCTGCGGGCGGCTGCCGCCGCGCCCGGCGTGCTGGCGCGCCAGCACGCGGCCGGCGGCGTAGCCCAGGCGCAGGGCAAACTCGGCGTTGATGACTTCGCCGCCGACCTCGCCGCGCACGCCGTCGGTTCCGAAATATTTGCGTTGGGTCATGTTCGTAGGGCTCCTTGTTCTGCAGCCTGCCAGACCTTCAAGGCGTCGATGGTGGCCGCCACGTCGTGCACGCGCACGATCGAGGCCCCCCGCGCCACGCAAGCCAGCGCGCCGGCGATGCTGCCGGCCAGGCGTTCGGAAACCGGCTTGCCGGTGGCATCGCCGATCATGGATTTGCGCGACAGCCCGGTCAGCAGCGGGTAGCTGGACACCCGCAGGCTGGCCAGCCTGCGCAGCAGCTGGTAATTGTGGTCGGCCGTCTTGCCGAAGCCGAAACCGGGATCGAGCACGATGCGGCGCGGGTCGACCCAGGCGGCGCGCAGGCGCTGGGCGCGCGCGCCCAGGAAGACGCTGATCTCGCCCAGCAGGTCGGCGTATTCGGGGGCCTGCTGCATGGTGCCCGGCTCGCCTTTCATGTGCATCACGCACACCCCGCAGCGCGACGGCGCCACGGCCTCGATGGCCCCGGGCTGGCGGAATCCGTAGATGTCGTTGATCATGTCGGCGCCCGCATCCAGCACCGCGCGCATGACGTCGGGCTTGAAGGTGTCGATGGACAGCGGCACGCCGCAATCGCGCAGGGCCTCGATGACGGGCAGCAGGCGCGCCAGTTCGTCTTGCGCGGACACCGGCGCGGCGCCCGGCCGGGTGGATTCGCCGCCCAGGTCGAGAATGTGCGCGCCCTCGTCGACCAGGCGGCGCGCATGCCGCACGGCCGCATCGGTGTCGGCATGCTGCCCGCCGTCGGAAAACGAGTCGGGCGTGATGTTGACGATGCCCATGACGAGCGGGCGCTCGAGATCGAACTCGAAGCGCCCGCACAAAAAGGTGTTGGCCATGTAGGAAGACTGGTGTCAGTGTTTCACCGAGCGCCGCGCGACCCGCCCAGGGATGAAGGCGGTGCAGACAGGTCGGGGACGCTGCGGAGCCGGCTTTGCCGGTCCGCCAGCGTCGCCCCCTTGAGGGGGAGGCGCGTAGCGCATCGGGGGTGAGACTTTCACTTCAGACCGCCGCTGGCGTGCTGCCGCCCGTGGCCAGCCCCGTGGGCGGGGTGTCGGCGCTGTCGGACGGCCCTTCGGGCGTCTTGGGCGGACGCGGCGGACGGCCCGAAGTGATGTCGTGGATCTGGTCGGCGTCGATGGTTTCCCATTCGAGCAGGGCCTTGGTCATGGCTTCGACCATGTCGCGGTTGTCTTCCAGGATCTTGCGCGCCACGCCGTATTGCTCGTCGATGATGCGGCGGATTTCGGCGTCCACCTTTTGCATGGTGGCTTCGGACATGTGCGTGGTCTTGGTGACGCTGCGGCCCAGGAAGACCTCGCCTTCGTTCTCGGCGTACACCATGGGGCCCAGCTCGCTGGTCATGCCGTAGCGGGTGACGATGTCGCGCGCGATGGCCGTGGCGCGTTCGAAGTCGTTCGAGGCGCCGGTGGTCATCTGGTTCATGAAGACTTCTTCGGCGATGCGGCCGCCGAACAGCACCGCGATGGTGTTCAGCAGGCGTTCCTTGTCCATGCTGTAGCGGTCGTTTTCGGGCAGTTGCATGGTCACGCCCAGCGCGCGGCCGCGCGGGATGATAGTGACCTTGTGCACCGGATCGGTCTTGGGCAGCATCTTGGCCACGATGGCATGGCCCGACTCGTGGTAAGCCGTGTTCTTGCGCTCTTCTTCGGGCATGACGATCGAGCGGCGTTCGGCGCCCATGATGATCTTGTCTTTGGCCTTTTCGAAGTCGGACATGTCGACGGTGCGGCCGTTGCGGCGCGCCGCGAAGAGCGCGGCCTCGTTGACCAGGTTGGCCAGGTCGGCGCCCGAGAAACCGGGGCAGCCGCGCGCCAGGATGGTGGCATCGACGTTGGGCGACAGCGGCACCTTGCGCATGTGCACGCGCAGGATCTGTTCGCGGCCGCGGATGTCGGGCAGCGGCACCACGACCTGGCGGTCGAAGCGGCCGGGACGCAGCAGCGCCGGGTCGAGCACGTCGGGACGGTTGGTGGCGGCGATGACGATGACGCCCTGGCCGGATTCGAAGCCGTCCATTTCGACCAGCATCTGGTTCAGGGTCTGTTCGCGTTCGTCGTTGCCGCCGCCCAGGCCGGCGCCGCGCTGGCGGCCGACCGCGTCGATTTCATCGATGAAGATGATGCACGGCGCGTGCTTCTTGGCGTTTTCGAACATGTCGCGCACGCGGGCCGCGCCCACGCCGACGAACATTTCGACGAAGTCGGAACCCGAAATGCTGAAGAACGGCACCTTGGCTTCGCCGGCGATGGCCTTGGCCAGCAGCGTCTTGCCGGTACCGGGCGAACCCACCATCAGCACGCCGCGCGGAATGCGCCCGCCCAGCTTCTGGAACTTGCTCGGGTCGCGCAGGAAATCGACCAGTTCCTGGACGTCTTCCTTGGCTTCGTCGCAGCCGGCCACGTCGGCAAAGGTGATCTGGTTGGTGTTTTCGTCGAGCATGCGCGCGCGCGACTTGCCGAAGCTGAAGGCGCCCCCCCTTCCGCCGCCCTGCATCTGGCGCATGAAGAACACCCACACGCCGATCAGCAGCAGCATGGGGAACCACGATACGAAGATGCTCATGAGCAGCGAGGGCTCTTCGCGGGCCTTGCCCGAGACGTCGACGCCATACTTGAGCAGGTCGGACACCATCCAGAGGTCGCCCGGCGAGGTCAGCGTGTAGGCACGGCCGGTGTCGGGCGTGACATACAGCACGTCGCCCTGCACGTCGACCTTGCGGATGCGGCCCGCCTTGGCATCTTCCATGAACTGGGTATAGCTGACGCCGTCTTGCGTCTGGGCCCGCCCGTCAAATTGTTTAAATACCGTGAACAGGACCAGCGCGATCACCATCCAGACCGCGACTTTAGAAAATGAATTGTTCAAGGTCGATCTCCTGCTTTCGATTCCGACCGGCGACCGCCCCGCGCATATGGCACAGTCACAAGTATGTCAATAGTTCATTCTACCCTGTCGGGGCAGATTCCGTCTGAGCGCCGGCAAGGGCGCCTGATACATATTCGAACTGGGAAGTGCTGGGCCTCGACAGGAAGAGGTTGAAGATCCGGCGGTGCCAGGCACCGGGTTTTTATTTCAGGTCGCGCGCCACCAGGAAGGTTTCGGAAGACTTGTCTCGCGAGGCCTTCGGCTTGCGTTCGACCACCCGCTTGAAGCGCTGCTTGAAGGCTTGCACGATCTGCGAAAACCCGCTGCCGTGAAAAGCCTTGACGATCAGCGCCCCGTCGGGCTTGAGATGATTGCAGGCGAAGTCCAGGGCCAGCTCGCATACGTGCTGGATGCGGGCCGAATCGGCGACACCGACCCCGGACAAGTTGGGGGCCATGTCGGAAATTACAAGATCTACCGCCTGGTCGCCCACCATTTCTTGCAACTGTTGCAAAACCGCGTCGTCGCGGAAATCGCCCTGGATGAACTCGACCCCGGCGACGGGTTCCATGGGCAGCAGGTCCAGGGCAATGATGCGGCCGTCGACCGCCCCGCCGGGGCCGGCCAGGCGCTCGCGCGCCACCTGCGACCAGCTGCCCGGGGCCGAGCCCAGGTCGACCACGACATCGCCGCGGCGCAGCAGTTTTTCGGTATCGAGGATCTCGAGCAATTTGAAGGCGGCGCGGGCCCGGTAGCCCTTTTGTTGCGCCAGCTTCACATAGGGATCGTTGATGTGCTGGTGAATCCAGTCTTTAGAGAATTTCTTTTTGGCCATTACCGTACAATTCCACGCATGCCTATATTAGAACTCACCTCACGCGAGCGCAGCGATTTGCGCTCGGCCGCCCACCCGTTGCGCCCGGTTGTCCTCATCGGCGACAACGGGCTGACCGACGCGGTCCTGAAAGAAATCGACCGCGCCCTGGCTTCTCATGGGTTGATCAAGGTCCGCGCCGGCGGCAACGACCGCGACGAGCGCGAGGCCATGCTGGCAGCCATTTGCGATACCCTGTCGTGCGCGCCGGTGCACCACCTGGGCAAGATTTTCATTCTATTCCGGCCGCTGCCGGGCAATGTGGCCCCGCCGACCGCCGAGGGCGCGCCCGTCCGCCGCAAGCCGTCCGAACCCCATACGCCCAAGAAAATGGCCGCCGAGGGCAAGACCCTGGCCAAGCCGCGCTCGGCGCCCCGCAAAGCCGCCGCCGAACCGGCCAAACCGGCCCGCGGCAGCCTGAACCAGGCCGGCCGCCCGGCACGCCCCACCAACAAGAAAACCGCCGCGACGCCGCATGGCATTCCGCGCCGCGCCGGCAGCGCGCTGAGCCTGCGCGCGGGCGCGCGGGGCGGCCTTCAGCGCACCGCGGCCACCAGCCGCAGGGCCGCCAAGGCCACCAAGAAGTAAATACCGCCGGACACGTTGTGCAGCAGGCCCGGGTCGGCCCAGCCCGGCACGGCCTGCCCGGCCGCGGCCAGCGCCCGGCCGTAGTCCATCAGGGGCTTCAGCCCGAAATACCCGATGCCTGTGCCCACCGTCATCAGCAAGACGGTGCGGCGCCCGGGCCCTTGCAACGCCTGGCCATGCGCCAGGCGGTCGAGAATCAGCATAAATACCGCGCCCCCCAGCCCGCCCATGGCGAGCACCCGGAACAGCAGGGCAACAACCTTGGCCGCGTCGGCGGCATCCAGCAAGGAAAACAAGGCCGGCGCGACGAGCGCGCCGATGCTCCAGAGCGCACCGCACCATAGCGCCGCGATCAGGCGGACCAGGATACGGGCAAAGTCGGGCATCGTTAGTGTTCCCGGGGGGCGGCGGCGTCGGTTCAGATGTAACGGACGCCCAGGACTTCGTACTCGCGCACGCCCGACGGCGCCTTCACTTCGACCACATCGCCCTCGGACTTGCCGATCAGGGCACGCGCCACGGGGCTGGACACCGAGATCAGGTTCGACTTGATGTCGGCTTCGACGTCGCCGACGATCTGGTACGACAGGCGGTCGCCAGAATTCAGGTCTTCGATTTCGACGGTGGCGCCGAAGACGGCGCGGCCCTCGGCGTCGAGCGCGGTGGGATCGATGATGTGGGCGTTGGAAAGCGTGCCCTCGAGTTCGGAAATGCGGCCTTCGATGAAGCCCTGGCGTTCACGGGCGGCATCGTATTCGGCATTTTCCGACAGATCGCCCTGGGCACGGGCCTCGGCGATGGCGTTGATCACGGCCGGGCGCTCGATGGTTTTCAGGCGATGCAGCTCGGCCTGCAAGCGCTCGGCCCCGCGCGCGGTCAAAGGAATGGCAGACATGTCGTTTCCCAAACAAAAAGTAGAAAACGCCCCGAATGGAGCGTTTCGGTAAAAGGTCGCAGTCAGGCGTGCGGCCTGCGCCGCCGTGGCGGAAGCAGGCCGGTGTAACGGGCGTAGGGTCGAACAGGCGGGAACGAAGCCGGACCCGAATTTCAGTGGTTCCCGACCATCCGCTCTGATCGGCCTGCGTCCGGGACACCGGCTAGGCTGCGACCAAAACAAAACCCCGGCTCGGGTCGGAACCGGGGCAAGCAAGACCCCATTGTGGTCAAAATCCGCAGGAATTGCAAGCCGTTCAGGAAACCGTCATTTGATTGCAGTTAAGCGCAGTACCGGGCTGTTGACGAGTCAGCCGCCACGATACAAGGTGCCGCCACGAATACAAGGTGTCTGACTCCCGCAGGGTGTCAGACACCGAAGCGCGCGGCCGGCCAGGCTACCTTGCGGTGTCTGACACCCTGCGGGAGTCAGACACCTGGCCCCACCCGGCTCCAAGACGCTCAGATGACGCGGCGGCCGCTGCGCTGGAGCAGCGCGTACAGAATGATGGCCCCGAAGGTGGCGGTGCCGATGCCGCCCAGGGTGAAGCTGCCCAGGGCGACGGTGAAGTCGCCCGCGCCCAGCACCAGCGTGACGGCGGCCACGATCAGGTTGCGGTTGTCGCTGAAGTCGACCTGGTTTACCACCCAGATGCGCGCGCCCGCGACGGCGATCAGCCCGAACACCACCACCGACATGCCGCCCAGCACCGGGCCCGGGATGGTCTGGATCAGGGCGCCGAATTTGGGCGAAAAGCCCAGCACGATGGCGATGACGGCCGCCAGCACGAAGACCAGGGTGGAATAGATGCGGGTGACGGCCATGACGCCGATGTTTTCGGCGTAGGTGGTGACGCCCGTGCCGCCCACGGCCCCCGACACCATGGTGGCCACGCCGTCGCCCACGAAGGCCCGGCCCAGGTAGCGGTCGAGGTTCTGGCCGGTCATGGCGCTGACGGCCTTGATGTGGCCCAGGTTCTCGGCCACGAGGATGATGGCCACCGGCACGATCAGGCCCATGGCCTGGGTCTGGAATACTGGCGCCGTGAACTGCGGCATGCCGATCCACGACGCCGCGGCCACCCCCGAAAAATCGATGGGCTTGCCCAGCCCCAGGCCGTTGGCGCAAATGGCATAGACCACACAGGCCAGCAGCAGGCCCACCAGGATCAGCAGCCGCTGCACCGTGCCGCGGGTGTATACCGCGATGCCGCCCACGCACAGGATGGTGACGATGGCCATCGTGGCGTCGAAGCCCGAGGCGCCCATGGCGCCCTTGGCCGCGATGGGCGCCAGGTTCAGGCCGATGACCGCCACCACCGCGCCGGTAACCACCGGCGGCATCAGGGCTTCGATCCAGTTGGCGCCGCCGCCGGCGCGCGCATTGGCCAGCCACACCACCACGCCGATCAGCGCGTAGGCCAGTCCGCATGCGATGATGGCCCCCAGGGCCACGCCGATGTTGGCGTTGGGCCCGGCGCCCGCATAGCCGGTTACCGCCACCACCCCGCCGATGAAGGCGAAGCTGGAACCCAGGTAGCTGGGCACGCGCCCCCCCACGAACAAGAAAAAGATCAGGGTGCCGATGCCCGACATCAGGATCGCGACGTTGGGATCGAAGCCCATGATCAGCGGCGCCAGCACCGTGGAGCCGAACATGGCGACCACGTGCTGGGCGCCCATGGCGACGTTCTTGGGCCAGGACAGGCGCTCGTCGGGCGCGATAATGGCGCCGGGCACCGTATCGTCGGCCAGTTTCCAGCGTGGAAAATAAGAGTTGGACATGGGATCCCCGGAGTAGGACAGGAATTATTGGATGGCGGGCGCAAGTGTAGGGGCGAGCGCCCCGGCCGGCAAGATGGCGCCGGTCGCGTTAATCTTCGGCCTGGCGCTTCTTACCCACATCCTCACCGAATACTTGCATGACTGAAATCTGGTTTATCCGCCATGGCGAAACGGCCTGGAACTTCGACCGCCGCCTGCAGGGCTGGCAAGACACCGCCCTGAACGACACGGGCCGCTCGCAGGCCGCCCTGCTGGCGGCGCGCCTGCGCGACGAAGCGGCCGAGCGGCCTTTTGCCGCGCTGTACACCAGCGATCTGCAACGGGCGCACCACACCGCCACGCCCATTTCCGAGCAGTTGGGGCTGCGCGTGCGGGTCGAGCCCGGCATCCGCGAACGCGGCTTCGGCGTGCTGGAAGGCCTGGCCCTGGATCGCGTCGACGAGCTCGCCCCCGAAGCGGCGGCGGCCTGGAAAAGCCGCGATCCGCTGCGGCCGATAGAAGGCGGAGAAGCGCTGGGGCAATTCCATGCGCGCGTGGTCGCCACCATCGAAGACCTGGCCGAGCGCCACGCGGGCGAACGCGTGCTGGCGGTGACGCACGGCGGGGTGCTGGACATCGTCTGGCGGCATGCGTCGGGCGTGGGCCTGGAACTGCCGCGGCAGGCCGCGCTGCTGAATGCCAGCATCAACCGGGTGGCGGCCGAACGGCGCCAGTGGCAGGTGCTGGGCTGGGGCGACGTGGCGCATATCGCCGCCGACGCCGGCGACGACGCGTCTGTGCACCGGGCCTAGCGGCGCGGCTTGCGCGGCGCGTTGCGGAAGGCCCGGTCGTACAGGGTATTGGGCAGCAGGCGCAGCAGCTTGGCCACGATGCCCATTTGCCACGGAATGACAGTGTACGAAGCGCCCCGCGCAATGGCGGCCTGGGCGCGGGCGGCGAAGGCATCCGCTTCCATCAGGAACGGCATGGCGTAGGGGTTGTGCGCCGTCATGGCGGTCTTGATGTAGCCCGGCGCAATCGTCACCACCCTGACCCCGCTGCCGGCCAGTTCCACCCTCAGGCTTTCGCAATAACTGATGACCGCCGCCTTCGAGGCGCTGTAGGCGCCGGCGCCGGGCAGCCCGCGGATGCCGGCCACGCTGGCGACGCCCACCAGGCGCCCTGCCCCGGCCCGCCGCATGGGCTCGATGAAGGGCTCGAACGTCGCCACGGTGGAAAGCAGGTTGGTATGGACGATGGCCTGGAACACCTGGAAGTCTTCGGTATGTTCGGTCAGGGTGCCGGCGCTGATGCCGGCGCTGGCGACCACGACGTCGACCCGGCCCTGGCAGCACGCCAGGAAATCGCCGGCCGCCGCATGCAGGGCGGCGCGGTCGCGCACATCGAGCGCATAGCATCGATGCGTGCCGGGCAGTTCGTCGGCCAGGGCGCGCAGGGTTTCGCCGCGCCGCGCCACCAGGCCCAGGGTGGCCCCCGCGCGGGCATAGCGCCAGGCCAGGGCGCGGCCCAGGCCGCTGGATGCACCGGTAATGAAGACTGTCGTCATGGCGGTTCGCAGAAATGCCCGTGGACAAGGCCGGGCCGGCTTCGATGATAGGGCCGCGGCCGCATGCCGCGCGCAAAAAAAATACAGGCCCCGCAGGGCCTGTATTGTGCACGAAGGCGGCAGGCGTTACTGCTGCGGCGCCAGGCTGGCGTGCAGTTCTTGCAGCGGATACACCTGCAGGCCCAGGCCCTGGCGCAGGTACTGCATGCCTTCCACCGCGGCGCGCGCGCCGGCGATGGTGGTAAAGAACGTGACCCGGGCGGCCAGCGCCTGCGTGCGGATGGTGCGCGAATCGGCGATGGCGTTGCGGCGTTCTTCGACCGTGTTGATCACCAGCGAAATTTCGCCGTTCTTGACCATGTCGACGATGTGCGGCCGGCCTTCGGTGACCTTGTTGACCACCTGCACCGGAATGCCCGAGGCCTCGATCTGCGCGGCGGTGCCGCGCGTGGCCACCAGCTTGAAGCCCAGGTTGTGCAGGCCGCGCGCCACTTCGACGGCGCGGGGCTTGTCCTGGTCTTTCACGCTGATGAAGGCGGTGCCGTTTTCGGGCAGGCGCACGCCGGCGGCCAGCTGCGACTTGACGAAGGCTTCGCCGAAGCTGGTGCCCACGCCCATGACTTCGCCGGTGGACTTCATTTCGGGGCCCAGAATCGTGTCGACGCCCGGGAACTTCACGAACGGGAACACGGCTTCTTTCACCGAGAAGTACGGCGGCACCACTTCGCGGGTGACGCTCTGGTCGGCCAGCGTGCGGCCGGCCATGGCGCGCGCGGCGATCTTGGCCAGCTGCAGCCCGGTGGCCTTGGACACGTACGGCACCGTGCGCGAGGCGCGCGGGTTCACTTCCAGCACGTAGACGTCGCCGCCCTGGATGGCGAACTGCACGTTCATCAGGCCGTTGACGTTCAGCGCGCGGGCCATCATGGTGGTCTGGCGCTTGATCTCGGCGATGACTTCGGCCGACAGCGAGTACGGCGGCAGGCTGCAGGCCGAGTCGCCCGAGTGCACGCCGGCCTGTTCGATGTGTTCCATGACGCCGCCGATGAACACGGTTTCGCCGTCGGACAGGCAATCGACGTCGACTTCGGTGGCATTGTTCAGGAAGCGGTCGAGCAGCACGGGGGAATCGTTGCTGACCTTGACGGCCTCGCGCATGTAGCGTTCGAGGTCTTGCTGTTCGTGCACGATTTCCATGGCGCGGCCGCCCAGCACATAGCTGGGACGCACCACCAGCGGGTAGCCGATGTCGGCGGCGTGCGCCAGGGCCTCGCCTTCGGTGCGCGCGGTGCGGTTGGGCGGCTGGCGCAGGCCCAGCTTGTTGAGCAGCTTCTGGAAGCGCTCGCGGTCTTCGGCCACGTCGATGGATTCGGGGCTGGTGCCGATGATGGGCACGCCGTTGGCCTCGAGCGCGCGCGCCAGCTTCAGCGGCGTCTGGCCGCCATACTGCACGATCATGCCCACCGGGTTTTCTTTGTGGACGATCTCGAGCACGTCTTCGAGAGTCAGCGGCTCGAAGTACAGGCGGTCGGACGTGTCGTAGTCGGTGGAGACGGTTTCCGGGTTGCAGTTGACCATGATGGTCTCGTAGCCGTCTTCGCGCAGCGCCAGCGCCGCGTGCACGCAGCAGTAGTCGAACTCGATGCCCTGTCCGATGCGGTTGGGCCCGCCGCCCAGCACGATGATTTTCTTGCGGTCGGAAGGCTGGGCCTCACACTCGTCTTCGTACGTGGAGTACATGTAGGCGGTGCGGGTGGCGAACTCGGCGGCGCAGGTGTCGACGCGCTTGTACACCGGGCGCACATTGAGCTGGTGGCGCAGCTTGCGGATTTCGGATTCGGACGAATCGAGCAGGAAGGCCAGGCGGCGGTCGGAAAAGCCCATGCGCTTCAACTGCCACAGCGTGGCGTAGTCGAGGTCGGCCAGGGTTTTCTGTTCGAGCGCCAGCTCGATGTCGACGATTTCCTTGATTTGCGCCAGGAACCAGGGGTCGATGCGGGTGATGTTGTGCACTTCGTCGAGCGTGAAGCCCTGCGCGAAGGCATCGCCCACGTACCAGATGCGCTCGGGGCCGGGTTCGCCCAGTTCGACCTGCAGCTTTTCGCGGTCGGTGGTTTTCTGGTTCAGGCCGTCGACGCCGACTTCGAGGCCGCGCAGGGCCTTCTGGAACGATTCTTTGAAGGTGCGGCCGATGGCCATGACTTCGCCCACCGATTTCATCTGCGTGGTGAGGCGGGCATCGGCCTGCGGGAATTTCTCGAACGCGAAGCGCGGCACCTTGGTGACCACGTAGTCGATAGACGGCTCGAACGAGGCCGGCGTGGCGCCGCCAGTGATTTCGTTGCGCAGTTCGTCGAGCGTGTAGCCCACGGCCAGGCGCGCGGCGACCTTGGCGATGGGAAAGCCGGTGGCCTTGGAGGCCAGCGCCGACGAACGCGACACGCGCGGGTTCATTTCGATGACGATCATGCGGCCGTTGTCGGGGTTGACCGCGAACTGCACGTTGGAACCGCCCGTATCGACGCCGATCTCGCGCAGCACCGCGATGGACGCGTTGCGCATGATCTGGTATTCCTTGTCGGTCAGCGTCTGGGCTGGCGCGACGGTGATGGAATCGCCGGTATGCACGCCCATGGGATCGAGGTTTTCGATCGAGCAGACGATGATGCAGTTGTCGGCCTTGTCGCGCACGACTTCCATTTCGAATTCTTTCCAGCCCAGCAACGACTCTTCGATGAGCAGCTCGCTGGTGGGCGAGGCTTCGAGGCCGCGCCGGCAGATGGTTTCGAATTCTTCGGCGTTGTAGGCGATGCCGCCGCCCGAGCCGCCCATGGTGAAGCTGGGGCGGATGACGGCCGGAAAGCCCGAGGTGCCGGTTTCGGCCGCGATGCGGCGCTGCACGTCCCAGGCTTCGTCCATGCTGTGCGCCACGCCCGACTTGGCCGATTCGAGGCCGATGTCGGTCATGGCCTGCTTGAACTTCTGGCGGTCTTCGGCCTTTTCGATGGCGTGTTCGTTGGCGCCGATGAGTTCGACGTTGTGCTTGGCCAGCACGCCCTGGTGGGCGAGGTCGAGCGCGCAGTTCAGCGCGGTTTGCCCGCCCATGGTGGGCAGCAGCGCGTCGGGTTTTTCGCGCTCGATGATTTTTTCGACCGCTTGCCAGGTGATGGGCTCGATGTACGTGACATCGGCCGTTTCCGGGTCGGTCATGATGGTGGCCGGGTTGCTGTTGACCAGGATGGTGCGGTAGCCCTCGGCCTTGAGCGCCTTGCACGCCTGCGCGCCGGAATAGTCGAATTCGCAGGCCTGCCCGATGATGATGGGGCCGGCGCCGATGATGAGTATGCTTTTTAGGTCTGTACGCTTGGGCATGATGCGATATTTATTTCTGGCCGGCCATCAGGCTGATGAATTTGTCGAACAGCACGATGATGTCGTGCGGGCCCGGGCTGGCCTCGGGGTGGCCCTGGAAGCAGAAGGCGGGGCGGTCGGTGAGCTCGAAGCCCTGCAGCGTGCCGTCGAACAGCGACACGTGCGTGACGCGCGCATTGGCCGGCAGCGTCTTGGCGTCGACACCGAAGCCGTGGTTCTGGCTGGTGATGAACACGCGCTTGGACTGCAGGTCTTGCACCGGATGGTTGGCGCCGTGATGGCCGGTTTTCATCTTGACCGTCTTGCCGCCCAGGGCCAGGCCCATGATCTGGTGGCCCAGGCAGATGCCGAAGGTGGGCAGCTTGCGCTCGAGGAAGACGCGCGTGGCGGCGATGGCGTAGTCGCAGGGCTCGGGGTCGCCGGGGCCGTTGGCCAGGAAGACGCCGTCGGGATTGAGCTTGAGCACGTCTTCGGCCGAGGTTTGCGCCGGCACCAGCGTGATGCGGCAACCGCGGTCGGCCATCAGGCGCAGGATGTTGTACTTCACGCCGAAGTCGTAGGCGACCACGTGATAGCGGTCTTGGGCGGGCTCGCCGAAACCCTGGCCCAGTTGCCAGGTGCCTTGGGTCCAGTCTTGCGCGGCCTTGACGGACACGACCTTGGCCAGGTCGATGCCCGACATGCCGGCGTAGCCGCGCGCCAGTTCGACGGCGCGTTCGGCGTCGTCGCCCACCAGGATGCAGGCGCCCTGGGCGCCGCCGTCGCGCAGGATGCGGGTGAGCTTGCGGGTGTCGACGTCGGCAATGGCCACCACGCCCTGCGCGGCCAGGTATTCAGGCAGCGATTGCGTGGCGCGGAAATTCGATACGCGCGACGGGCAATCGCGCACGACCAGGCCCGAGGCCAGGACACGCGAGGTTTCAACGTCTTCGGTATTGACACCGGTGTTGCCGATGTGCGGATAGGTAAGCGTTACGATCTGGCCGTTGTAGCTGGGATCGGTCAGGATTTCCTGGTAGCCGGTCATGGCGGTGTTGAACACCACCTCGGCGACCGTGTGGCCTGGCGCGCCGATGGACACGCCCCGGAAAATGGTACCGTCCGCCAAAGCCAGAATTGCTGGAGGGAAGCGATTGGCACCCTCGGGAAAAAGTTGCGGCAGCACAGTAAACCCCGGTTTCAGAATCGATGATCAAACCTTGGAATTATACCCTGGAAGAGCATTTTTCCCGGGGAACCGCGCCGAATAAGGCTGGGCGCCGAGGTTTCTGTCTCGAAAACCGGCCCTGCGTAGTGATACCCTACCCTATCGTCCACTTCAGGTTCCATTGATCTGTCCCCATGTCCAGCCAGCTTGAAGCTTTGCGCCGCCACACCACCGTCGTCGCCGATACCGGCGATTTCGCGGCCATGCGGGCGTTGCGCCCCACCGACGCCACCACCAATCCCTCGCTGATTCTCAAGGCGGTGCAGAAAGATGCCTACCGGCCGCTGCTCGACCAGGTGGTGCGCGACCATCGCGGCACCCCCCTGGCCGAACTGACCGACCGCCTGCTGGTGGCGTTCGGCCGTGAAATCCTGGATATCGTGCCGGGACGGGTCTCGACCGAGGTCGATGCGCGCCTGTCGTTCGACACGCGCGCCACGATCGAGCGCGGCCGCGGCCTGATCGCGCTGTACGAAGCCGCCGGCGTGCCGCGCGAGCGGGTCCTGATCAAGGTTGCCTCGACCTGGGAAGGCATCCAGGCCGCCCGCACGCTGCAGGCCGACGGCATCCGCTGCAACCTGACCCTGCTGTTTTCGCTGCCGCAGGCCATGGCCTGCGCCGACGCGGGCGTACAGCTGATTTCGCCGTTCGTGGGCCGCATCTACGATTGGTACAAAAAGGCGGCCGGCGCCGACTGGGTCGAGGCCGAACGAGCCGGAAAGAACGACCCGGGCGTGCAGTCGGTGACCGACATCTACCGCTACTACAAGCATCACGGCATCACCACCGAGATCATGGGCGCCAGCTTCCGCAATGCCGGCCAGATCCGCGCCCTGGCGGGTTGCGACCTGCTGACCATCAGCCCCGAACTGCTGGCCGAACTCGACGGCACGCCCGGCGACGTGCCGGTGTGCCTGACGCGCGACGCGGACACCGGCGGCGTGCCGCCCCACCGCCTGGCCGACGAAGTGTGGTTTCGCACCGAACTCAACGCCCACGCGATGGCCACCGAAAAACTGGCCGAAGGCATCCGGCTGTTCGCCGCCGACGCGGTCAAGCTGGACGCCCTGCTGGGCGCGGCGCCGGGGCAGTGATGGCGGCGTGACGTGGGTGTCAGGCTCCGCAGGTGCCTGACACCGTTTTGAGTGAGAATGCCCGACCGATTCGGTGTCTGACACCCTGCGGGAGTCAGACACCTGCAGCATCTGCAACGGTGTCAGGCACCTGCGGAGCCTGACACCGACCAGCCTACCGCCCTATCGTTCGTCGTGCGAATGCACCTGCAGCGCTTCCAGGAAGCGCGACACCATGTTGTAGGCCGCCACGGTGGCGGTCAGCTCGACCATCAGCTTGTCGCTGCCCATGGCCTGGCGCGCGGCGTCGAACACCGGCTGCGGCACCTGGACCTGGCGCGTCATGGCATCGGTATAGGCCAGCACGGCGCGCTCGCGCTCGTTGAACTGGTCCGAGCCTTCCCATTGGTTCAGCGCGTCGAGCTGCGCTTGCGTGATGCCTTCGCGCAAGGCGATGGGCGCGTGCTGGTCGGCCTCATAGGGCGCGCCGTTGACCACGGCCACCCGCATGATCACCAGTTCGCGCAGGTCGCCCGGCAGGGTGCTGAGCTGGCGGATGGACGTCAGGTAGTTCAGCCAGCCGCCGGCCACGGCCGGGCTGTGCAGCAGCATCTGGTACAGGTGCAGCACGCTGCCGCGCTCGGCGACGATGCGGTCGACCAGGGGCTTGGCTTCGGGGTGGTTCAGATCGGCATAAGACAGGCGCGCCATGCGGCAGACTCCGGAAAGGCGGCGGCCCGGGCCGGGCCGCGCGGGTTCAGATTTTTTCGGTTTCGCCCGACTTGGGCTGCCATTTCATCAGGCGCTGTTCGCCCAGTCCGACCAGGTAGTCGAGCACCAGCGCGAACGCGGTCAGCACCACGATGCCGGCGAACACCGTATTGACGTCGAAGGTGCCCTCGGCCTGCAGGATCAGGTAGCCGACGCCGCTGGCCGAGCCCAGGTATTCGCCCACCACGGCCCCCACGAAGGCCAGGCCCACCGACGTGTGCAGGCTCGAGAACACCCAGCTGGTGGCCGAGGGCAGGTACACGTGGCGCAGCAGCTGGCGCCGCCCGGCGCCCAGCATGCGGGCATTGTCGAGCAGCGTGGGGCTGACCTCGCGCACCCCCTGGTACACGTTGAAAAACACGATGAAGAACACCAGCGTCACGGCCAGCGCCACTTTGGACCAGATGCCCAGGCCGAACCACATGCCGAAAATGGGCGCCAGGATGACGCGCGGCATGGAGTTGGCCGCCTTGATGTACGGGTCGAGAATGGCGCTGGCGGTGCTGGACAGGCCCAGCCACAGGCCGAAGCCCAGGCCCGACACGGTGCCGATGAAAAAAGCCAGCACCGTTTCGGCCAGGGTGACCCACAGGTGGCGGTAGATGTCGCCATTGGTGATGAACCACGCCCAGATGCGGCCCCAGACCTCGAGCGGCTGGCCAAAGAAAAAGGCCACTTTGGGATCCAGGGACACCACATACCAGGCAAGCAGAATGGCCACCAGCAACAACAACTGCCAGAAACGCAGGCTGGCCGAACCGGGTTTGATCTTCATATCAGTTTTCCATTGCACTGCGCGCCGCGCGCAACAAGCCGGGCGCTACGCCGGGCGTCTGACTCCCGCAGGGTGTCAGACACCGTTGCGGCCAGACGCCCCCGCCCACATCGGTGTCAGGCACCTGCGGAGCCTGACATCTGGTAATGTGCGAAGGGGCGGGTTTCATTTCAGGCGCGCTTTTGCTGGGCATAGCCCTTGAGTACTTCTTCGCGCAGCACGGCCCAGATGGCGGCGTGCAGCTCGACAAAACGCGGATGCGTGCGGACTTCGGCCACGTCGCGCGGACGCGGCAGGTCGATGGCGAATTCGCCGATGGGATGCGTGCCGGGGCCGGCCGACAGCACCACCACGCGGTCGCTCATGGCGATGGCTTCGTCGAGATCGTGCGTGATGAACAGCACGGCCTTGCGCTTGGCCATCCAGAGCTCGAGCACTTCGTTTTCCATCAGCTGGCGCGTCTGGATGTCGAGCGCCGAGAACGGCTCGTCCATGAGAATGATGTCGGGGTCGCGGATGAGCGTCTGCGCCAGCATGGCGCGCTTGCGCATGCCGCCCGACATCTGGTGCGGATAGCGCTCTTCGAAGCCGCCCAGCCCCACGCGCCGCAGCCAGTCGCGGCCGCGCTCGAGGGATTCGGCGCGCGGCACGCCGGCGAACTCCAGGCCGGCGATGACGTTTTCCAGGGCGCTGCGCCACGGCAGCAGCGCCTCGCCCTGGAACATGTAGCCGGCCCGCGTGTTGATGCCCGAGAGCGGCTGGCCGAATACCGTGACCTGCCCCGACGAGGGCGACAGCAGGCCCGCGCCCACGTTCAGCAGCGTGGACTTGCCGCAGCCCGTGGGGCCCACCACCGACACGAACTCGCCCGGCGCGATCGACAGGCTGGTGTCCTGGACGGCGGTATAGCGCTTGCCGCCGCCTTCGCGGGAAACGAAGGTGCAGGTGATGCGGTCGAGCGAAAGTGCAGCGTCAGCCATTGGGGTACTTCTGGTTGGCGATCTTGGTGAACTGGTTGGTCCAGGTCTTGGCGGGATCGATCTTGGAGGCGTCGAAGCCCTTCACGAAGGCCGCCAGCGCCTTGGTGGCGGTGGCCGCCCCGTCTTCGGGGATGATGCCGTCGGGCGACAGGCCTTCCATGCTTTTATCGATGGCGGCCTTGTAGACGGCCGGATCGCCCAGCAGATACTGGGTGGGCACGGTCTTGGCGATTTCTTCGGCGCCGGCCTGCTGGATCCATTTGTTGGCGCGCACGATCGCGTTGGTGAGCGCCTGCACGGTGTTGGGATTGGCGTCGATGAAGGCCTGGGGCGCGTACAGGCTGCCGGCGGGCATGTTGCCGCCGAAGATTTCCTGGGTGTCTTTCAGGGTGCGCGTATCGACGATGACTTCGATGTCTCCGGGCATGGCCAGCATCGAGACCACCGGGTCGGTGTTGGAAATGGCGTCGATCTGGCCGCTGCGCAGCGCGGTGACCGCGCCGGCGCCGGCGCCCACGCCGATGATGGAGACGTCGCTGTCGCTCAGGCCATGCTTGGCCAGGAAGAAGCTGACCACCATGTTGGTGGACGAGCCCGGCGCGGTCACGCCGATTTTCTTGCCTTTCAGGTCGGCCGGGCCCTTGTAGTCGGGCATGTTCTTCTTGGACACGCCCACGCCGATCATGGGTGCGCGGCCCTGCAGCACGAAGGCGCGGTAGAACTGGCCCTTGGACTGCATGTGCAGAGTGTGTTCGAAGGCACCCGACACCACGTCGGCGCTGCCGCCCACCACGGCCTGCAGCGCCTTGGAGCCGCCGGCGAAGTCGGCGATGGTGAGATCCAGGCCTTCGTCCTTGAAGAAGCCCTTGACCTCGGCGATGGTCAGCGGCAAATAGTAGATCAGTGCCTTGCCGCCCACCGCGATCTGCACGTTCTTCTTTTCGAGTTTCTGCGCCCGCACGATGGCGGGGGCCATGCCCATTGCACCGGCCGCGCCGGCCAGCTTGAGCAAATCACGACGAGTGACTGACATTGAGGTCTCCTTTGCCGCTATGCGGCCTGTGTGTGCATCGCGGCCCGGCAGGCCGTCTTGGCTTTATACAGCGCTGGCTGGCGGGTCAGGCGGGCGGCGGCGGCGGAACGCCGATGGCGCCGGTCTCGGACAGTTCGGCGATCGCCGCAGCATCATACCCCAGCGTTTTCAGGACTTCTTCGGTATGTTCCCCTAGGCGCGGACCCAGCCAGCGGGTGCCGCCGGGGGTCTCGGACAGGCGCGGCACCACCGCCGGCAGCTTGACCGGGCTGCCATCCGGAAAGCGGTGCTGCTCGATCATGCCGCGGGCAATGAACTGGGGGTCGGCGAACATGTCGGCCACGCTGTAGATCTTGCCCACCGGCACGTCGGCGCGGCGCAGGGCCTGCAGGGCCTGGTCGATGGTTTGTGTGTCGCACCACGCCTGGATGGCGCCGTCGATTTCGTCGGCGCGCCGGGCCCGCCCCTCGTTGCGCGCCAATTGCGGGTCGCCGGCCAGGTCGTCGCGGCCGATGGCGCGCATCAGGCGGTTGAAAATGGCATCGCCGTTGCCGGCGATGACCACGTTCTGCCCGTCGCGGGTGGTGTAGGTGTTCGACGGGACGATGCCGGGCAGCGCCCCGCCGGTGCGTTCGCGCACCACCCCCGCCACGTCGTACTCGGGTACCAGGCTTTCCATCAGGTTGAACACCGATTCGTACAGCGCCACGTCGACCATCTGACCCTGCCCGGCCACGCAATCGGCGCCCGGCTTGCCGTTCCAGCGGCCGCCCGTGGCGTCGCGATGGCGCAGCGCCATCATGGCCCCGATCACCGCGTGCAGCGCGGCGATGGAGTCGCCCACCGAAATGCCGACGCGCACCGGGGGCCGGTCGGGGTGGCCCGACACATAGCGCAGCCCGCCCATGGATTCGGCAATGGCGCCGAAGCCGGGCGCATCGCGCATGGGGCCCGTCTGCCCATAGCCGGACAGGCGCACCATGATCAGCGCCGGGTTGGCCGCGCGCAGTTGCTCGTATCCCAGGCCCCATTTTTCGAGCACCCCGGGGCGGTAGTTTTCGATCACGATGTCGGCATCCAGCGCCAGCCGGCGCGCGATGTCGCGGCCGCGTGGATCTTTGAGATTGAGCGCGATGGATTGCTTGTTGCGCGCCTGCACCGTCCACCACAGCGAATTGCCTTCGTGCAGGTGGCGCCAGCCGCGGATGGGGTCGCCGCCGCCGGTGCCGTCCGGGCCGTGCGGGGTTTCCACCTTGATGACATCGGCGCCGAATTCGCCCAGCATGCGGGCGGCGAACGGGCCGGCGATCAGCGTGCCCAATTCCAGGACTTTCACGCCCTTGAGCGCTGACATGGGGGAGTCTCCTTTGGTCGGGCTAGGCGGACTTGCGTTCCATCAGGGCCCAGGCGATGGTGCCCGCATCGACGTATTCGAGTTCGCCGCCGGCCGGCACGCCGCGCGCCAGCCGGGTGATTTTCAGGCCCTTGCCGGCCAGCACCTCGCCCAGGAAGTGCGCGGTGGTTTCGCCTTCGGCGGTGAAATTGGTGGCCAGGATGACTTCCTGCACCACGCCATCAGAGGCGCGTTCGAGCAGGCGCTGGAAATCGAGCTCGCGCGGGCCGATGCCCTCGAGCGGGGCCACCCGGCCCATCAGCACGTAATACAGGCCCCGATAACCGTGGCTGGCCTCGATCATGTTCTGGTCGGCCGGCGTTTCGACGATGCACAACAATGACGGATCGCGCTTGGGATTGGCACAGGTGGCGCAGACTTCGTCTTCGGTAAAGCTGTTGCAGCGCGCGCAATGGCGCAGGTTCTGCACCGCGCCCGCCAAGGCGCGGCCCAGCATGTCGGCGCCCTGCAGGTCGTGCTGCATCAGGTGATAGGCCATGCGCCGGGCCGAACGCACGCCCACGCCGGGCAGGCGGCGCAGGGCCTCGATCAGCGAAACCAGCGGTTCGGGTTCGGGCAGTTGAGGGTCCATCGCGACGCCAGCCGGCGGGTCAGAACGGCAGCTTCATGCCGGGGGGAATCGGCATGCCCGCGGTGACGCCAGCCATTTTTTCTTGCGCGGTGGCCTCGGCCTTGCGCAGCGCATCGTTGAAGGCGGCCGCGACCAGGTCTTCGAGCATGTCTTTGTCGTCGGCCAGCAGGCTGGGATCGATGGCCACGCGCTTGACGTCGTGGCGGCAGCTCATGGAGACCTTGACCAGGCCGCCGCCGGATTCGCCCTCGACGATGATTTCGGCCAGGGCGTCCTGGGCCTTTTTCATGTTTTCCTGCATCTGCTGCGCCTGGCGCATCAGACCGGCAAGTTGTCCTTTCATCATGATGGGAGCTTCCTTGGATAGGGAAAAATTTTCGCGAAGATCGCAATAGTGGCCGTGGGCCGTTCAGGCAGAGGATTCGACGGCGCGCACCGACCCCGGCACCACCCGCCCGCCGAAATCGGCCTGCAGGGCCTGCACGAAGGGATCGACCGCCACCGCTTCTTCGGCGGCCCGCTGGCGCGCGGCGCGCTCGATCTGGGCCACCGCGTGCGCGGTGCCGTCGCCCGTGGCGCCGACTTCGATTTCCAGGCGCAGGCCTTGTCCGAAATGTTCGCACAGTACGGTTTGCAGGCGCACGCGGCTTTCGCTTTCGGCCAGGGTCTTGACCGCCACGCGCAGCAGCACGGCATCGCCCTGCACGCCGGCCCATTCGCTCTGGCGCGCCAGTTCGGAGGCCAGGCCGGTGACGGGCAGGCGCGCGGCCAGGTCCGGCCAGTCGGCGGCCGACATGCGGTCGAGCCGCGCGACGGCCTGCCCGGCGCGGCGCGGCGCCGGGCGCGGCCGGGGCGCGGGCGCCAGTTCGGCGGCCGGCACGCCGGTGGCCAGCGTTTCGAATTCGTCGTCGGGGTCGGCGGTGAATTCGGACGCGGGGGCATAGCCGCCCTGGGCGTCGTCGGGAATGTCTTCATCGACCCAGGCCGGCGGGCCGGCGGGGTCGGCATCCGGCGGGGGAGTCTTGGTCAGCGTGGCCGGCGGCGTGACGGCCAGCGCGGCCGCGGGCGGTTTGGCGGCCGCCGCCGGGCTGGCGGGCAGGTCTTCCCAGGGCGGCGGCTCGGCGGCCGGGGCCGATGGCGATTCGGCGCCGGCCGACCCGGACGGCGCGGCGGGGGCGGT
>WMBV01000031.1 GCA_017745595.1 Bordetella petrii | reverse complement strand
AAAACTACGCAACTGGCAGCCCATCGGCAGCGTCTGGCTCAACCCCGAGCCGGATCAACATGAGCAAGACACCGATCCAGTATTAGAGGCCGCATGAATCAGGTTCCAACTGCCTTGACAGACGCCGACCTCCGCCTCCGGCAGATCGTTTGGCCGATGGCGTATGCCGAATAAACAGTGGTTCACCCCGCTCAGCATAGCGAACCCGCGAAACCGTAGTGCGTAGCCGATGGGAAAAATCACACAAGATGTCGCTGTCATCATTTGCACTACTGGAAGACGGGTACACACCCCAAACTAGGTTTTTAACCGTATCCGCACCATCAATGAGTAGCGAACGAGCGGTAACCGCCAGCAAGGCGTTAAGGCGAGCGCCACCATTTTTTACGGTATTCGTCAGCCTGCGCGCAAACTCTTGCTGCGTAACCGATCTGCCATAGCCAGACAAATCGGACAGGGCCCGTACACAGTAATTAGAAGCATCTCCTGTAAACCACCAATGGCCCGACCAACCAGTTGTCAGCTGAATCACCTGCGCAAACTGATCCGCATCACCAACGCGTATGCCAAGCGATTGAACCTGTCTCGAAGCCGACCCACCAGCAGCCACCAGCAACGCCCGACCATTCTTGCCCATCTGGACATCCTCATCCTTAGCGGCCAGAACAATGACATCGAATGGTTTTAACTTAAACTTCTCGGCGTTTTGCGAGACTATTGCACCAGATTGACGTCCTCGTTCACGCAAAAACTGTACGTCGCTACCACCAAAAACACCTTGAAACCAGCTAGGCTCTGCATGATTAGAAATCAATGCTACAGGATTGCCCGCGCGCCTAGTCTCGATCAGCACATTGACAAGATGAGGGTCTGGCGCCCCTTGTCGCAGCACTGCATCAGGAGAAGTCATTATGATTAGCATCTAAACACCCTTTATTCTTGTTGATCTCCGTCCAGAAATTTACAAACCTGCGCTCCAAATACAACTAATATCGCACGCTATACATGCAAGATCTTTGTGATCAAAGTATTAAACGCGTCCACCAGGTTGTCGAAACGCAAGTCAGCATCGCCTAACTCGCTGTACAGATTGTCTCCCTCTTCGGAGAATCCCAACGGTTGGAGCAATTCACCCATAAATTCATCCAGTATGCCGCGCAAAAAATCAGCTTGTGGTTCTGGCGTCGCGGTGTATCCAAGCTCAAACTGCTGTGAGGCATGTGACATTCCCATGCTTGTCAAAGTCAATGGATCGTCCAGCACCGCCTGACTATCACCTTTCAATCTAATTAACAAACCCATTGCCCGCTTCATTTGCATGAGAGTATCTTCAACGATGAACTGGATCGTTAACCGATGCTCTTTATCTATAAAATCCCGGCAATCAGCATATACTCCACCCAACATATCCAACTGCGCTTGGATATATCTCAGCCGTGCTGATAAAGCTACGAGTGAACCAGCATCCTGCACCTGAGATGCCAACTTCCTAAAGGCATGTGAACCCGCCGAGGGCACCTGCTTAATGGTCAAGCCGGACAACCCGTTTTTGTCGAGTACGATCCGGCGCGGTGTAGGTTCTCTCAAAGACGCTGATGCCTCCGGCATAATGGCCTTCGACCCGCTCTCCTGTAAAGAGTCCGCCGTATCTACCTCGCTCGCCTCGCTCGCGTGATTAACGTTTGCATCGCTAGATGTCTGCCCAGCGGATTCGCTCGACATAAGTTGACTATCGCCCGGCTGTTCCAGCAACGCGTTGTGCCCGACCTCCCCCGGAGGTCTGACCAACTGAAAATAATCTTCGCGACTATGTAATACGATGATTTTTTCGAGTTGGCTCGTGGAGCACCGCAACAAACTCATTAGTTGGTCATCGCGACCATCGGCGATTAATAGATTGGCTTGTACCTTGGGTTCCCCTCTGTCTCGGTCCTTCTCCGTGGGATATGGAACGGCAAGCCAGCGACCGTAATTAAGGGACGCGCGAGAGGCATAGAGACTCCCCCCCTTGACATCGGATTGAATCATCACGACCCCTTGGGCTAGGCCCGCCTGGGTGCGATCCCGCTTTACATACTGTTGGCTGCGTACAGTTTGCCCAAAAGGATACTCACTAACCAGAGCACCGCCGGCACTAAGAATGTCTTCTGCTAATTTCTTGTTCTTGGTCGGTGCAATCATCTGCAGCCCATGCGCCAAAACAGCCACCGTATGGCCACCGGCATCCAGCGCCGCCTGATGCGCCACAGCATCACACCCTACTGCCAATCCGCTGACAATACTCCATCCTTGCTCAACAAAGAACTGTGCTATACGCGCAGCGATCCGTTGTCCATGCATGGTGGGTTCACGTGTGCCTATGACAGCCACCGACTGCTCCACCGGTTCCGCAAGCGTACCCTTGACATACAGTATGAACGGATCATCCTTGGTGGCTGCCAGCAACTGAGGATACTCAGCGTCTAAAGCAGACAGAATGCGCGTCTGGTGCCGCTGTGCTTCATCGACTTGTTGGGCGGCGGCCTCCTGCGCATGAGCCCACGCCCCAGACTCCAACACCACCTTTTCGATGGCAGGAATGGACATCGCCAATTCTTCTATGGGCTTATCGCCAAAACCAGGAAGAGCCGCCACCTTTTTAAGTGCGGCCGGTCCAACTCCTTTCAACATTGACAAGGTCAGTAGCGCGAGCGTACTCGGCGAAACTGGGTTCATAAAATATTGCCTATGTTTTTAGCCATGGACAGACATTTTACATCCCTCGCACCGGCCATCTTTAGATATTTCCCTGCATAAATCAGCGAGGCACCTGTTGTCGTCACATCATCGACAACCAAATACGCTGTGTCCGATGAAATTCGATCGGGATTCTGAACAAACAAGTGATCCCGAACATTGATAAACCGCTCTTCCCGGTTTAGATAATCATTATGTTGTGATTTCACGCCTTGTTTGAAGGCTAACAGGTCCGTCAGGCAAATAACTTCAAAGCCATCGATCGACCTCTCATGCACAGACTGCTCAAACTGTTCAAGCAGTTTCTCCAAACGTGCCTTTCGTCCCGGGCGATGCGGCACCACACACACAACGACGCGCAATGTGCCAAACAATGCGAAGTACTGATCCTCAATGAAACGCCTGATTGTATTAATCCAATCATCGGGAAATACATCCGCATCCTTATGCTCCCCAATGGAAACCGTCAGTGCATGCCACTGTTTTCGGTACTGCACCGATTCGTAGTTCGCAAAGGATCTGCCGGCCACATAAATTGGATACGGCGTGCGATCGCCACCGGCTGCCTCTACAATGAAATGGTTAATTTTATCGAAACGCGGCGTCTGCGGCGCCAGCTCGATTCCGGCCAATAAACGCTCCAGTTCGGGCAAATAGCATCCTGGCGTATGCAGAACCCTCAAAAGGTCGTCGGGGGTATCGATGATCGCATCCGGAACCAGCCCCACTGCTTTCCAATGCGTTGGATCCCAGGAGTATGGCCAAGCCCCAGTATCAAGCGCCACCAGGCATCCACAATGATAGCTTGCGCGCACATCCACATCGCTGTCTCCAACCATGATCACCCGATCGATGTACTCCACACCCAAAGTGTTCATCGCTAGGTCGATCCCATCGCCATAGGGCTTGGTTCGCCGCACACTCTCATATGCCACCACGATGTCCCACTGGAAGCCGGGATAAGCCCAGTTGAGTACCGTCTGGGTATAGCTTTGTGGAGACCGGGTAAACACCCCCAGCTTCAGTTGAGGAAACTCAGCACGTATCTGCCGCAAGAGCTCAACGCTGTATATATGGCGGCCATCCTCCCTCCCCAGCTGGTCTAGCAACGCGTGTAAGCGCTGCGGGTCGCTGTTGTGTTTACAAGCCTCCCGTATCTCTTTTAGATCCGTCGTACGAACAAGCGTGTCATCTAGGTCAAATAGGCAAAGATCAAACATGCAAACTCACTCCTTTGTCATATGTACTCTGCCTACCTTGGCTTTTCTACATAAATAATCGGTAAGGGTAAGTTTTCCCGGGCAGATCCGGTACATTGGCAATTGTTCTGGCTAGCCTCTGGGAGTACCGGATGCTGACTGGCACCGGATCGTACAGCGCATCGTTGTTCCAATCCATTTTTGTCAGAGCCAACGCCTCTATAGCCACCACCTCTAGCGGACCTCGGCCAGCATGACGGGTAAGCAAAAGCGGACGGGGAATGCTTTTCTTACCTTGGTAATAGTTGCCAGTTGTAGACGCATCGGGGGCATTTCCTGCAACCCAAAGCAACGCCGATGCACCTGATCGCACCACAACGGTGCCACGCGGCACCGGATATGCTGATGGCCTGCTGGGCGGTACTTGCTTTCCGGAGTCAATTAACCAGACGCCACGCCAGTTAGCACGCGCGCCAATTTCTATGCACTCAACCTCCGGAATGCCTGCCAACGAATCAAAGGCGCCATCCAGCTCCTCTTTTTTAAAAGCAGTGGTCTTGTGTATGACCAACCGTTTGGGCAGGCTTCCACCATTTCGGTCTTGGTAGAGCTTTAAGCTACGCGCCAACACCGCACGCATGTCGTCGCGACTCAGGTACGGATTTCGCCTGGCATCTTCAAGGTCTACCACCGGATCACGCGCCTCAAAGGCCACGAACTGCATACCACCACCGTCCATATCGAACACTTGCGAGCAACACGTCACAAAGTGCGTGTCACCTTGATCTCCTCGTAACGCATACGCCAAACCGATATAGGCAGTTTCATCTGGCACGCCGGGAACACGAGCCAGCTTCCAAGGAATACCGCCCGCCTTGACATACAGCGCGATCGCTAGCCGCCAAGCGAGCGACGCCCGGTGTCTGAAATTAAAGGCTCTGTCGTTGATAACCTGCGTGGGAATGTTGTACTTTGCACCTAGAGCCTTCAAGGCGTCATGAGCATCAAACGCTACGGTTCGGGTCGCTGGCCCCCATGTATCTGGAAAATGCACCACAACCACATCGAATTCGTTGCGCATCGCCTCGAGCCTACGCATTGCCGCATCCATAGCCACGTAAAGCCGTTGTTCCACCGTTCCGTGCCCTGTCAGCTGACTGAGCGAATCGGGCCAACGGATATGTGTTGCTGGAGGTGCCGACACGAGCCCCACATTGAGAAGAGCCTCGAACCCGGGATAGGTAGGAACATATTCGGACCGATCTGAGGGTTGAAACTCATTTTTCAATGATGCGAGCAATACGCCTCGTTGCTTGAACGCGCTATCAGGGCCGACCGTGGCCACCCTCACATTCGCTGTAAATGCACCGAAGGAACCTTTGGAAAAAGGACCGTATCGACTCAGACCTCGAAGCGGATGGACATCCACGTCACAGGCTTGCTCAGGCGAGAAAGCCAGCAGCGGTTCATCGACCAAGGTAAATGGTGGAAGCTTGGAGGCGGATGCGGGAAGCTGCATTACTTTGTCCTATCAAAGTAATTGTGATGATGAGCTGGCCTACTCCAGCCAGTCACCGACGAAAACACAAACACCGCATCAATACCCTCGCCACTGGAAAGACCAAATGCTGAAAGATCTTTATCCTTTGCAGCGAGCAACGCAGCCCAGGCATTGATGATGCCTGCCCATTGCCGGTTGTATTTCTGAACCCATCGCTCACGTCGCCAGTCACCAGCAGGATCACCACCTCGAACAGCCGAAGGCAACCCCACCCCATCGCCATCCTGTAAGTCAGCCTTAGACGGCTCCGTACGCGGGATATTCACAAAGGTATAGGGTTCAAAACCACACCACCAGCGATCTTCGACCCGTTCTAACTTCAGAAAAATCCCTTCCTGGTATGGATAGCCAAGCTTAGGAACCTTCCCCGTAAGCTCCGACTCATAGGCCGTACGAAGCGCAGCAAGCTGCGCCCTACGCTCCTGCGTCCTTTCAGGAGCCTCGTCGGCGTGGGGTGCCGCCACTACCAGGGAATGGCCTGACCGCTTATAGCGTGGCAGCAACGGCCTATGCCGAGACAGCGCCCTAACCATGGCTTCGTACAGTAAGCCCAGCGCCCAGCTATCCCGCTCCGGATTCAAGTCAATCGTGCCGGCCGGCTGCGCCTCAAACTCCTCCAGAGCCTCGATAACTCGTGCATCATTGCCGAACACGGCTAATTCCCGGCCCATCGCGGCCACTACGGCACGGCATTGTTTCTCCCTTAGCTGTTGCCGCACATCCGCCGTAGTGGTTGCCTTTTTCAGAACCATTCGCCTTGCTACACGGGGCAACTCATTGACCAATAATGCGGAATAACGCAACACAGGAAAGGACCGCGCGTCCTTCGCAGGGAGCTTGACGGCTTCAATCCGCGGCGATGCCCGATACTGCAACACATGCTCCGCTAGCACGTCTGACAGTTGAATCTGCGCCAGCAAATCCGCAGCCAGCTCATCGAAGGTCTTGGCTTGCACGATGGCGACATCCACGCCCGCAAGCAACGCATTCTCCAATAGCGTTCGCACTGCGGGCAGTAATTTATTGGCAGAGGAAGCCACCCAGTACAGTCCATTAGGAAAGGGATTTGGATCCTTTAACACGGATTCAAGTGCTTCCATTACCGAGGCGTCGCGTCCACTGTAGCCAACAACTACCAGACCAAAGCGTTTACAGGACTGCGTCAGCACATGACGCATTCTCTCGTCTTGCTGTTCTAGTTCACTATCGGTGTTTTTGATCTGGAGCGACTGATAGTCGCCGTGCAGCTTGGCAATGAGCGGCCAGTCTGACTCGTCCAAGCAGCGCTGTGCCCGATCGGCGGAATCCAGTGCTGCCACAACGGGCTTTGTTCTAACTTCTGCCGGCAATAGAGCATTGATCTCTGTTGCTGATTCCTCGACTAATGCATCGAAATTGGTTGTAAAAATACAGGTTGCCTGCCTGCTTGCCATTAAAGCCGCGAGCACTCGATGTCCAAAGCACGGCGTGCCTTTGCGAATGGCATCATCAATGTACTGGCGTCGTTGTTTTTCGTTGGGGTATATCGCTTCGAAGGCCGCTGAGTATTCGCGGGGGTCACCGCCAGGCGGAAGTAGCGCGGTTCTACGAAAGAAGTCTTCGACGCGTTCGACCCAAAGCTGATCTCCTGCATCGACCTCGCGCAAGGAATAGCCCGTCTCCCTGCAAAATATGCGCTTTTTAAAATCGCCAATCATGGCATAGCCGGTCGGGATCCCCGAAGCCGCCGAAGCACCGGCACCCAGGAGCCATGAAAACAGGTGGGGCCGTAGCGCGAAGACAGTTGCAAACTCCGCAGCGACCATGACTGGAATGCTATTAGACAAGAAGCAACCTCGGCATACTGTGTAGGAAATTTACATTACGAATAACCGTATCACATTATGTTAGATGTGTCATCGGCGTTTGTACTCTTGAAAAAATTTATAAAACTCAACCAGTTAAGGGATTAGCAGCGCTAGCAGTAGAAGTAAATAAGACACTCGGCTTGCGGTACTGGCATCCATAGACACTTCTTTACTTCCTCCACACCCCTGTTGTTACAAAATAACAACAAACACACAATATGGCCTAAATTCAATGCCAGAAAAGAGTCGATATACAGAATGCGCAACGAGGAGAAGCGATCGTGATAAACGTCAGAAACACTACGCCTAATACACCAGGCGTCACGTTCAATGCACTGGAACAATGGGCGCAGCAGTATCGGGGAGACTACGAAGAAATGGTCGCTCGCCGCGCACATGCAGTGGAATTAGCCATTCAGTGCATCAACGATGGGACTCTGACATTACTGGATGGTCCTGACTCGCCATTGTCTCGTCAGATCAAATCGCATCACGGTCTGGGTACGTTCGAAATGAATGGCAACTGGATCGGCTCCTCGCAAGACTGGCAATGTCCGTGCTGCGACCGGAACAAGTTCGAAATCTCCAGAGCGGGCAATAAAGAACAAATTTTGGCAAAACTCGTTATCCATCATGATCACATGAGCGATGCACTCAAAGCGGCGTTCAGGAAGGTGTTCATAGATACTCAGACAAGCCGGCATACTAGTACCGGCCTGGCTCTAGTGGAACGCATGGCCACCACCTTCGCTGCATATGATCCGGTGCTGGTGTGCGAGGACTGCAATAATGCAGATGCACACGCCAAAGCTCTGCTATCGCAACACGACAAGATAAACTTCACGCATCAATCATTTTCGATCGGCCAAATCCAACAGTTCATCCGGTCGCAGCCTCACACGCCCCATCAGATCGACGAGAACGAGTTACGCCTCCTCTGGAGCGACGTTCGCCCCACTTATCGCGCGCGAATGAAGCTGATCCTTGAGGTGGCCAAGGCCGCCGTCACGCAAGACCACTGGTACGAAAGATACCCCCTGGGTTTCGTACCAGTGCCTACGCTGGGAAACCCCTATAACCGTGGAACGCAGTCTGGCTTTGAATGGCTATCAGCCGATGCGCTGCAACGCGCCTTTAAAGAAAAAACTATCTCCCACCAATCAGACTGGAGTCGTTGGCGGACAGTGCACAGAAAGCCACGCTGTACCCCGCCTAAGAACTACAAAGCGATTCTCTTATCTCAGGAGGGCTCGGCCCGAATGTGGAAGGAATTAGAGGACGGTTGGCACTGCCCCACCTGCGCACGTCCTAAGCATCAAACTGTGAAGTTTCAGAATGGAAAGGTGGGATTTCAAACTCACACGCCCACTCGTAGTAGCTCTGCATGGCGTCATATTCCAAGAATTTGCATGGACTGCTGCGCAGTCGTCAAAAGCATGACATGGGAACTGAAAAAAGGCATGGGCCTCATAGTGGAAGCCACCTTCGACAGCATTACTCCAGATCAGTTACGCAGCATCATGACAGCGCGCGCCTACTCCCCACCTCTAATTGATTCAGTAAAAGCCAAGGCCTTGATCGAGGACTATGCACGCAAGACCAGCCAGCCAAGGAACTCCGAAACCCCTTGGTCACCAACCACATAAGCTACGGTTCTAGCTCAACATCAATGACTATCATCAATCACTCGTGCGACATCGCTCGTTCGAAAATATACACGCCGTCCTATCTTTCTCTTTAGCGGCTCCCATGTCCGAGCAAACTCCGAGTCACCCAACATCGCTACGCGCACGCCATCCCGACTGCGTTTAAGAACCTCTGACAATTCATCCAGCGATAAGAGGATACCGTAGCGCTCAATGAGCTGTTCTTCCGTCTTAGATCTTTCAGTTGTCATGACTGCTCCACCTTCAACGAACCTGCGTGTTTGGTCCCGGGCGGAATAGCGCGATCCAGCACTCGACGATGTCGATACGGTCGGTACTTCCCCAAGCTGGTGTGCCCTTTTTCCTGATCGGTTGGGCCTAGAGCAACCTGTGGCGCACTCCCCTCTAGACTTGCTCCGACCAGCCCCTTACGCAAATTCGCCACGCGTTCGGCCGCCTCCCGAACAGGATGATCTTCTGCATGGACGTACCGCATAAACATTGTTGCCGTTTTATGCGCTGTCAGCGCCATGCCAATCTTGACCGATACCCCTGAATTGGCAATATCAGTAGCTGACCGATGACGAATACCATGGGTGCCGACGTGAGGCACCTTGGCACGCTCCAGAATACGCGTCCAACCGTTCTTATAGGTTCCCTCGGACATCGGCTGATCGGCACGAAATACACTTGGGCAGACGTAAGGCGACCCGTCAATGCGGGGCGCCGAGGTCAGAAGCTGATACGCATCTTCGCTCATAGGTTTGGATATTTTCCCCGTCTTGCTGTCCGGCCACTCGATGCGGCGATTCTCAAAATCCACCCACGCCCATTCCAACAGCCTGATCTCAGACATACGTGCTGCGAAAGAAAACTGCAGACGTATACCCAGAGTCAATAGTGGATGTTCCAAGCCCTCCGCATCCGCATGATCCAGGTACTCGTAGATGCGCACAAGCTCATCGTCAGTGATGAAGCGGGTTTTCCCCTTCTCCGGGTACATCGGTACATGACGGCAAGGATTCGAGCCATCCGGACGATACCCCCACACCTCTGCCATGTTCAGCATCTTGCGCAGGCATGCGAACGCCCGATTGATCGTGGAAGGAATGCGCGAAAAGGCACGCATCATTTCACTCACATCGGCACGTGTCAGATCTGGCACCTTGATGCGGCCCAAGGCCGGAATGATGTAGCGGTCGATATGCTCTTGGTATGTTTGAACCGTGCTGGGCTTGTTGCGCGGCGTCGAGTACTCCTCAATGAATTGTTTGCACAACTCCTTGACAGTCAAAGCTCGACGGGCCGCAGCCTTCTCCGCACTAGGGTCGTGCCCCCTACGAATATCAGCAAGCCAGTCTCGAGCAATCTCTCGTGCTTGGTCAACGGTCAATTCCCCAAAGCGGCCGACGGTCGGCTTGCGACGCTCACCCGCATTTGTGCGATACTGAAGGGCAAATATCTTCTTGCCCTTGGTGGTGACTTTGCAAACGAAACCAGGAACGAGCGTGTCACGCAGTTCGTAGTCCTTGGCCGCAGCTGCGGCGGTTTCCACAACGGTTTTGGTTAGCTTCAAAATAGCCATAACGCCTCCTGTTAAATGACGATTTCTAGGAACCAAATAGGAGCCAAGGGAGAGCGAAACTCACCCAAAATCGTCCAATTACAGCGTAATGCTAAATTGATCCGACCCTCCGGAAAACCAAGCCTGGCGCGGCTTAGCGGGTTCCAGCGGGTTTTATCATCTCAAATTCTGCCATTCTCAAAATCCCCCGCCGCAAGGCGTGCCGGTTCGATTCCGGCCCCGGGCACCAGTCTAAATTTCCTCGTATTTACAGGTATTTAGCTGGATTCAAAGCCTTACCCCGTCTCTGGGGGATTTTCAAAAATTGCGAGCCAGGTACAGTTTCGGTACAGTGGTGAAGCGCCGAGTGTACTTTCGGAGCTCTTACTCGCATGGCTACTATCGTTAAGACACCCTCTGGAACCTGGAAAGCCCTCATCCGAAAGACGGGTTGGCCCACTTCGTCCAAAACCTTTCGTACCAAGCGGGACGCCGAAGACTGGGCCAGACGTACCGAAGATGAAATGGTACGAGGTGTTTACATCCAGCGCACGCTCAGCGAGAGGATGACGGTTGAGGCGGCGCTGAAACGGTATCTACAGGAAGTCACCCCCACCAAGCGGGATTCCACTCGCATATCTGAATACAAGAAAGCGCGGCCATTGCTGCAGCAGCTTGGCAAATATTCATTGGCCGCCCTCAGCGCCGATGTCGTCGCACAATACCGAGACATGCGCTTGGCGGGCGACCCCGACGAAAATGGCAAACCGGTGCCACGGACCAACAACACCGTTCGGTTGGAGCTGGCCCTATTGAGCCATTTATTTACGGTGGCCATCAAGGAATGGGGCCTGGGACTGCCGTTTAACCCTGTCGCTCAGATCCGTCGCCCCTCTCCCGGCGCCGGGCGAAATCGTCGGCTCACCTCGGCAGAGACGCAGCGACTGCTGACCGAGGTAGATGCCTACTCCAACCCCATGTTCAGCTGGATCGTGCGGATTGCCCTGGAAACCGGGATGCGGCTGTCGGAAATCAGCGGATTGCGTCTCGGCCAGGTGGATTTACCGAGGCGGGTCGTACGACTGGATATCACCAAGAACTCGTCGCCACGCACTGTACCGCTGACGAAGAAGGCTACCTCCGCATTTCAGGCAGCTATCGATAACCCACTGCGGCCACCGGAGACGGATCTCGTGTTCTTTGGTGAACCTGGTCGCGATGGTGTACGACGGCCATATCTGTTCGATAAGGCCTGGAATGACGCTAAGAAAGCCGCCAACCTGACAGACTTCCGCTTCCATGACCTGCGCCATGAGGCCGTGAGCCGACTGGTCGAAGCAGGCCTGTCTGACCAGGAAGTGTCGGCGATCAGCGGCCACAAATCCATGCAGATGCTCAAGCGTTATACACATTTACGCGCCGAGGATCTGGTCAACAAGCTAGATCAGCTGGACCAATAGCTCACACATCCGGTCCAAATTCCAATGGGCAGGCGAACGGCCTGATCCCGCGAAAACACATGCGGGCGGCAACAATAGCCCCATTCATCCCAGAAATGGTATATTTACGTGAAACCTTCCGATCTGAAACCTCTTTTTTGGCTCGGCAGCAGTAAGAAAGATCTGCTGGCGCTACCGGTAGACGTACGAAAATTCTTCGGCCATGCGCTGGACACCGCCCAGCGCGGCGAGCAGCACGAAGCCGCCAAAGTCATGAAAGGGTTTGGCAGCGCAGGCATCTTGGAGATTGTCGAGGATGACTCCGGCGGCACGTATCGGACCGTCTACACCGTCCGTTTCGCCCAAGCCGTCTTTGTCTTGCATGTCTTTCAGAAGAAGAGCAAACGCGGTATCGAAACACCCAAACCTGACATGGACATCATCCGTCAGCGTTTGAAAACCGCTGCGGCAATCGCGCAGGAGTTGCGAAATGAATAAACGCATCATTGACGGCATCGAGGTCGAAGTCAGTTCCGGCAATGTCTTTGCCGACCTTGAATTGCCCGATGCCGACAAACTGCAGATCAAATCAGGGCTGACGGTCGAAATAGCCAAGGCGATTCGCGAGCGAGGCCTGACACAGGCCGAAGCCGCCAAACGCATGTGCCTGACGCAACCCAAGGTATCAAGCCTGCTGCGCGGAGAGTTCTCGAATTTCTCCGAGCGCAAGCTCATGGATTGCCTCAACCGTCTGGGCTACGACATTGAAATTTGTGTCCGCAAAACGCCGGAACCTATCGGCCATTTGCTACTGACGCACGCCTAAGGCGACACTGTATTACGCCGCCGCTACAGCAGACGGCACGTCAAACGTTGACTGTGATAACTTCGAGTAAAGACGGTGGTTAAGTAAAACTTGCATGATTACTCTCATGGTGTCAGCCGTAGCTACGATGCGGCCAGCGCCATCAAATGTGATCCCCCAATTTTCCTGATCGTTTACTTCGCGGAGATGCCGCATATAGTCAGGATTAGCATAATTGGCCTTCTGTTGGATGACAGCCATTCTTCGCAGGTGCATGACATTGGCGCCCACGTGCTCAATTAACGGCTCCATGCTAGTAAAGCTATTCAGGAATGTCGGATCAGCCTGTAATTCTGCGAACGAATTGGCATACCCGACTCTATAGTTAAGTAGCCTCTCAAACGCGCCCTTATCGATAATCAGTAGATCGTTATCGAGAACAAAGAAGTCGATACTCTTTGCAATGGTGAAACTACGGTCTTCGACCAAATCCATTTGATTTGCTCGCATTACGACATTGATTACCGTCCGCGCTTTTTTTGTCTTCCAAGCATCAGTAACGCGTCTCACACAATATAAGACTCGCTCTGCGGAACGCACTCGGATCACATAGCCCGCAATATTTTTAAAAGCACGCTCACCTGAAATTCGATGTTCTTCCGGTGGTTCATCCAACAACGCTTTCAAATCCAAGAACGAAGTCTCATCAACGCCCACATGTAGGCAACTGACCTCATTATTCTGCGCAATCAACGTGTAGTCTTCTACTTCTGTGCGAGCTTGTAGCGCCGCTGAGATGATAGCTCTCAACTCGGCAGCCAATTCATTCGTAATATCAATTGAATTCGCAGTGTAGCCTCCCTGCTGACGTTTCTTGAAAACCCAGAGAGACAGCACTCCATTAGCGACGTCAAATACTCTACAGTCAGCTAGCGCTTGTTCTTTAGTCATGATTCTTTGTCTCGGATAAAACGTAAATTCCCTGCACTAAGCAGGATTTGAGCGTTTTGCCTGGCACAACACGGTTTCTCGACAGTGCCCTAAGGCTGCGCTTCTTGCCTTCAATATCAGCTTGGACTTCGTACAACTGCCATCCTGCAGCCAATAACAATGGATTCATCAAAATCTGGCCTGATCGATAGCTGATAAGAAACAGCCATAGCAAGAAGAGCCCAAACCCAAGCACCTTCCCTGTGCTGCCAAGCTCGACTCCCATAAAAGAAACGATATATGGAAATACATAGTTAATAAGGTCGTTAGGAACAGCCTTGCATTCCTCAATAATCATTTCCGTGGAGCCATTCAAATGCTTCAATACCCACAGAAAAAAAACCAAGCTACAAAAACACACCAATACCAAGGCATATACGAGGCCTGGGTTGCCAAATTCAGGTAACTCACACTTCAACCAGAACTTTGCATCTAAGCAAAACGGGCGTTGCCAATATTCTTCCTTGATGTCTTGCACAGCAAGAATCAGCGCGAGCGGAAAATACGACGCGATAAATAAGAGAGCTGCCGGTATTAACTTGATCTGCATAACGCACCTAGCCTGTTTTGCAACAATGATATACACAATTTTCTTTTTTTCACAGGATGTTTATTTATGAATGAACCTCTCTCCGAGGTCGTCCGTATTCGGATGACCCCGTCTCATGCTGCGCGTCTGGGCGAAGCTGCTGCCGTCGCAGGACTATCTCTGTCTAACTACATCCGACGCCGTCTGTCCGCCGACGACACGCTGCAGGAAGAACTCATGCTGCTACGCCAGATCGTGGCCAGCCTGGGAAATTTGCAAGACACCCGCCTGGTTGCCATTGAAACCGCGTATCTTGTGCGCGCCATGGCCAAGCCCGAACAAATCGCCATCGCTCAACAACATCTGCAGCGTTCGCGCTGATCCGCCTTCGGTCGATTCCTCGACTGCCTGCCGTACCTATTCCCCGGAGACCTTCATGCAATCCTTACCTGCAATGCAGGCAGGGGCGATGGCGCTCGCCTGCGCGCTGGTGCCCGCCGCCCATGCGACCAGCACGGATCTGCTCACTGGCAATACCCGCTTGGCCTGCGAAGCAACACTGTGCCTATCCACCGGCGCACAACCCAGTGAATGCAGTCCCTCCCTGAATCATTACTTCAACATCAAGAAATACAGTCACGGCAGCCTGGACTGGTCGGCCACTGTCTCAGCACGACGCGCCTTCCTGTCGCAGTGCCCAGCCTCAAGCGATCAGGGCATGCCAGAACGGATTGACGCCATCTCACGCGGCGCAGGCAAATGCGATCCCGACTATCTCAATCACACGTATGCAGCAACGGCATACCGATGGCGCAAACGTAGCCTGGGCGGTGACAGCGGGGACATCATCTACGACGTACATGAGATCCCCACCGTATCGCTGGACAAACTGCCTTCCTACTGCGTGACGTACAACGATCATGCCTGGACCTATGACCGATCGGTGCGCTATGTCGGCGTGCCCGCGATGGGCGGACACTGGGTCAATGCGCAGGCGTACACCGCCGCGCAAGCCAAATGGGATGCTGACCATCGAGGACGCTGGGCCAGCGGCTGGAATTTCTCCCTCAAAAACCCCAAGGCCAGGCGCCAATAGCCGATGAGGATGCACCATGATTGCTGCATTTGCTGCGCTGGCCCTGACCTGCGCGCCAAATATCCACCCCGATACGCTGTCGGCCTTGATCCGCCATGAGTCCCGAGGTAGCCCATATGCGATTGGTGTCAACCAAAAGCGCCGGCATCTACCGCAGCAACCGCAAACATTGGCTACCGCCACGGCCGCAGCCGATCGCCTGATCAAACAGGGAATCGACTTCGATGCTGGGCTGGGACAAATCAATGTGCGCAATTGGGCCGCTCTTAACCTGAACAGCAAGACGGTCTTTGATCCTTGCCGTAACTTGGCCGCAGCCCAAACGGTTCTAGCCGATTGCTATGCCCGAGCGTTGCCCCAGCATCAAGATCCGCAACAGGCGTTACGTGCCGCCCTGTCTTGCTACAACACGGGCAACTTCACTGGCGGTCTTCGCAACGGCTATGTCGGCAAGGTATTGGCCCAGGCCAATATCAAAGTGCCAGCGTTAACGCCTCAAGCCAGCGACGAGGCCACATCGACGCCCGACAGCAATGCAGCACCAGAACAAGAGCCGCCCGCTGCCGAGCCTCATACCCCGGGCACCCAGGATGGCTTCACGACCAATCCGGCTATTGATGGCTTCTCTGAAAAAGCCCAGCACCAGCCCACAGCGGATCCCGCTACCGACACCTGACGCTGCGCCGTCTCACTAGACCTAGCGTCTTCCTCCACTTTTCATCCCCACCACCCCGACGCCACCAAGCGTGTGGGACAGGAGTCTTTTTATGTCTGTACTCAAGCACATCATGAACGCAACATCGGCCCTGCGCATTTTGTACAAGCTGATAGCAACGTCACTGCTATTTAGCGGCCACCACGCAGCAATTGCACAGTCCATCGGCGGACTCTCCCGCGCCAGAACAACGTTGCAAACGCTCAGTGACAATCTGGACATCATCTTGCCCATTGCCGCCGTCATCATCGGCGTGATCATTTTTGTGCTGTATGCAGCAGAGGTTATGCGCAAAGACGATGCCATCCGTTGGGGGATCGGCGTGCTGCTGGCGGGTTCGACGGCAGAATTGGTCGTTCTACTCTGGAAGTAAGCCATGACACCCAATACCTATCCGGTCTTCAAGGGCCTGGGCCGCAAGGCCACGTTCATGGGAATTCCCACCACGTTACTGCTGGGCGCATTTGCTGGAGTCGCCATCATCGCCATGACGGCAGGCCTAACCTGGTGGGGGCTGCTCTTTGTGGTCATGCCCACCTTGGCCATTCTCACGCGGGACGACGACAAGGCGCTGGACGTACTCTGGTTGGAAATCAAAACCCGGCGTAGCAATCCCAATCAGCGCTTTTGGCAAGGCTCCAGCTATGCCGTGCACGGCTATCACCGACGCCGCCCGTGGCGATCTCTCATCAAGTAAAGGATGTCTCCATGACTGCTGCAGCCTCCTTGGCGATAGACGAGCGGCGCATCGCGCGCTACTTGCCCTACTCCCATCATGTCACAGACCAAATCATTGCCTGCGACAACCATGAGTACATGACCGTCATCAAAGTCACGGGGCGTGCGCCCGATGCGTATGCGCAAGACGAACTAAAGGACTGGATCGAAGCCCTGCATAACGTGTTGCGCGGCCTGCCGATGGGCGCGTTTGGGCTCTACTCCCATATCGTTCGCCGCCGCGTCACCGAATATCCCGACAGTACGTTCGAGCAACCCTTTGCCGCCCAATTCGATGCGGCGTACCGTGCCACGTTCGATACGTCAGGCCTGATGGTCAATGACCTATACCTGACCGTCCTGGTTCACCCAGTCCAAGATCCCATCTTGGGCACATTTGCCAGCCTGGAGAAAGCCGACGCCAAACGCCTTGCGCTCTGGCAGGCCGAATCAATCGAACGACTCAACGGTATTGTTCGTGCCTTGATGGCAGGCCTATACCGCTACGATCCCGAAACGCTCGGCATCGTAGACCGCAACGGCTTCGCCTTCAGTGAAGCGGCTGAGTTTCTGGGCTTTCTACTATCCGGCATGCCACAACAGGTACCGATCAGCCGAGAACGGCTGCGAGATACTCTGCCACAGGCCAGACCGATCTTCGGCCGACATGGCGAACTCGGCGAACTGCGTACCGTCGCCAACGCCCGTGTCTTCGGCATGATGGAGTTACGCGATTACCCGGAAGCGACAAAACCGGGGCACATGAATCGCTTGCTGGCCTTGCCCCACGAATTCGTGCTCACGCAGTCGTGGGGTAGCCATACGGGCGCTGCGGCCAAGAAGCTGGTCAAGAAGCACCACAAATTGCTGGTCGATTCCGGCGATGACTCCACCAGCCAAGTGGCCCAACTCAAGGACGCCATGGATGACCTGACCTCGGCCCGCTTGGGTCTGGGAGACCATCACGCCACGCTATTGATCTATGACGACACGGCAGAAAGCGTACGCCAGGCGCTGGCGCAGACGGCCACCGCCTTAGCCGAAGACGCCATTGGCTTCAGACCCTTGGACCGGGCATTGGAGGCGGGATTTTGGGCACAACTACCTGGCAACTGGCACTGGCGACCCCGACCGGTTCCCATCACGTCGCTGAATTTCCTGTGCTTTTCCAGCCTGCATAACCAGTTGACCGGCAAACCGGTCGGCAACCCCTGGGGCCCTGCGGTCACTCTGCTCAAAACCCAAACTGGCAGTCCGTACTTCTTCAACTTCCACGCCTCCACCGACGACGTGGACGAAACCGGGAAACGTCGTCCCGGCAACACAATGATTATCGGCATGACGGGCACCGGAAAAACCGTGCTGCAGGGCATATTGCTCACCCAAGCTCAAAAGTTCGGGGCAACGTGTGTTGTGTGGGACAAGGATCAGGGGATGCAGGTGCTGATCATGGCGCTGGGAGGCCGTTACTTCAACATTCGGTTGGGCGAAACCACGGGCTGGAATCCCTTCCAAATGGAACCCACCAAAGGCAACGTCGCCTTCATGGTGCGCCTGGTGGTGTTTCTGGCGGAACGCCGAGGCGAAACGGTCACCACCCGCCAGCAAGCCGACATTACCAAGGCCGTACAACAGCTGACCAGGCTCATCGATTGGGAAGCCCGCACGTTATCGACGCTCAACACCCTGCTGCCCAATCCCTATAGCGAAGATGACACCGCCAGCACCATTCATGCACGGCTGGCACCGTGGTGCCAAGGCGGCGAATACGGTTGGGTATTCGACAACCCAGTCGATGAACTGAGTTTGAGCACAGATACCGGCCAGCCTGCCATCTTCGGCTTTGACCTGACCGAGCTGCTGGACGATGACGCCGCCCGGGGCGCTGCCACGCTATACCTGAAGCATCGCGTCGATGCCCTGCACGATGGCCGCCGCATCATCAACCTGTACGACGAGTGCCAGCATCCATTGAAGGACGCGCATTTTCAGGAGTCCATGCAGGATGCCAGCCGCACGATTCGTAAGAAGAACGGCGTGCTGGCCTTCGCCACGCAGGAGCCGGGAGCCATCATCGAAAACCCGGTCGGGCCGTCCCTGGTACAACAGACCGCCACACTCATTCTGCTGCCAAACCCCAAGGCCAAGGCGCGCGACTATATCGAGGGCTTTGGGCTTACCGAGGCCGAATTCGAGCTACTGCGCCGCCTTGGCGAAGCGAGCCGCAAATTCTTGGTCAAGCAAGGCTCAAGCGTCACCGTCGCCCAACTTGACCTGTCAGGCTGCGAGGATGAACTGCTCGTGTTCTCGGGCAGCCCCGACATGGCCACGATCGCCCAAGAGGCGGTTGCCCAGGCCGGTCACGACCCAGTCGACTGGCTGCCGGTATATCTGGCGGCCATCCGGCAGACACGTTAACGCCAGGCAGGAGACACCATGAATCTGCAGAACAATCCCTTCTCAACCCCCGAAGAACTGGAGGATCGTGTGGAGGACGCATTCAGCGCGGGCCAACGGGCCCAACCGATGCCAGACGCGGCGAAGGAACACCTGATCCTTTCCCAGGAGTATCTCAAAGGACTCAAGGACCACATGACGGGTCTGCATATCGCCCGGGACATCGAGGGCATGGATATCCCGGATGCTGACTTTGAGGCGGGACGCGCGCTGATCCGTGAGACCGAAAACTTCATTTCCGACATGCAGACGGCCAGGGAGTACGAACAGCATCGAGATTTTTATCGTCGGTTGGGACTGGAAGCCCCTGAGCCGGAGCAAGAAGGCCCCGAAGACACGTTCGTGGTTTCCATCGACTGCGAGTACTGGGAGCCGGAAGACCTGGATGCGGGTCAATCCAGTTGGACGGATACCGAGGTAGAGCGTGAAGCGGTCGATGCCGAAACGCTACAGCGACTGGCCCAAGACCACGGCCTGGATTCACCCTCCGCATCCGATCCACGGCAATCGCCCACACTCTGGTTTTCATCGAGTACGCCACGCGAAGATCGTGCCTATTTTGAACAAGGTGTGCACAAGTACTACAGCCTGCATATCCATGAAGTGAACGGCCATCCTCCGCAAGCTGCCGACTACCAGCGCGTTTCCGACCTCATCGGCGCACGCTTCGATCATCCGCTAGAGCGGCATGAAGCCACTCACGAAATGGAGGGGCCAGACTTCTAACCCCTTTATCAACGTGTTGATGTCTGCATCCGAGCACACCGAAAAAGCACGGCCTAATGGAACATCCTGAAACTTTGCAATCAGGCAGCCTGCACTACAAAGATTGAATACGCCTGTTGCGTATGCAACCCCTGGACACCTGTTATAGGTAACCAGGCCGCCCCTCAACAACCGTTGACTATAGGAGAACCGAATGAATCGAAGGAGTTTTATCGCTGCCACCAGTATTAGCGTATTGGCCATTCTTGCTGGCTGCGACAGCAAGCCTGCTGGAGAAAAGCTCATCGGCTATTGGTTCTCAGATAATGGTCGTTATCCGCCGACGTTAATTCACATTGAACGCAACGACGACAGCTTTTTATTCACAGAAACAGCGTGGAACAATCTGGGCAAGGTCGGGTACAAGTCCAATACTGCACCAGCTACGCTTAAAGATTCAGACAATATTCTTGTAGTGGCAGGCACTACCCAAGTCGCCTACAAAGAAACCAGTGACGAGATTGTCTCCGACCATCTAAAGGCTCGTCGCATCACCGAAGCCGAATACCAAGCCGCCATTTCCCGCAAATAAGCCACGGAGGCGCAGCCGGGAAAACACAAGAAGGCGGCGACATCACTCGCTGCCATTATTCCCCATTGGAGTTTCCATGAAACACTGCAAACTAATTGCGGTGGGCATAGCCCTGTCCGCCACTTTTTTCAATTCGGCAAACGCTAGCGGAATTCCTACGGTCGATGCCGCGACTATCGCCCAACTGCAACAACAACTACTGACAGCGCGTGATCAATTAAAAAACCTGACCGACCAACTGCAAACGGCAAAAAGCCAATTAGCGGCATTCACGGAATCAAGGGGCTATGGAAATATTACTGATGACGCGAACATTCGTAACCGACTACGCTCCGCCTTGCCGTCCAACGCTCACAGCATTCTCGATCGCTCAGGCAGTTCAAGCCTTAACGGGGATGTCTCCCGTATTACCGATGATGTGATGGCTCCGGTGAATTTTGAGCAAGATCGACAACAACTCTCCAAGCGCGCATTAAATATTGAAGCTACGGCAAAGGCAATGTCAGAGCGTGCGTATGACTCCATGACCCAACGTCTAAAAAATGTGGACGCACTACAAGGAAAGATCAATCAAACAAGCAACCCAAAAGAAATCGCCGAACTACAAGCTCGGATCCAGATTGAGCAAGCCAATATCAGCGCAGAGCAAACACGTATACAACTGGCTTCGCAACAGTTAGAGGCAGAGCGAAACCTTATCCAGGCAAGAGCAAAGCGAGTCTATGGCGGCTGGTTTGGAAAACACTCGGAGTCGGGCAGCAACACTAACACTGAAAAATAGGCCGCAATTATGGACAGTCTGCATCCATCCGTTGCTCCTCCGTCAGCCCCTAGCAGCATCGCTCAATGGGTTACGTCTCAAACCGAACACACCCTAAGCAACGCCGTCAACGGCCCGATACAAGCATTATTTCAAGCACTGATGCCTGTCATTGTTGTCGGTCTCACCCTTCAATTTGTCGTGTATGCATTTGCCCTTATGCACGGACAAAGCAATATGACCGTGACAGAATTCTTTCGCAAAGCCATTCTCGTTGCTATTACTTCGATGGTATTCGGTGCTGGAGGGCTGTATCAGAGCGATATCGCAAAAACGATGATCGCCCTACCAGACGATGTCACGGAGTTGGCAATCGGGACCGGCAACGTAGCTCAAGAGGTCGATAAACTGCAGAATGAAACCAGTGAAGCATCCAATGCCATGCTCGGTGCAAGCGAGCGCCCCTGGTACAACTTCATGCCCTCGACCAAGGAAGTATTAGTCAGCATCTTGGCAACGCTGCTGAAAGGGAATGCCGCCATAGTGGGCAGCATCATCATGGTGATCGTCGTAGTCTGCAAAGTTGGCATGGCGTTGGTGGTCGCTGCTGGTCCGATCTTCATTGCCGCCACACTCTTTGAGCCAACCAAGCAACTTTTCAATAGCTGGGTATCCCAGGCTTTGAACTTTGTGTTTTTAGCGCTGCTCACCGGACTGGTCTTTGGCCTCATTTTGCAACTGAACATCCAATTGATCCGCATGATTGCCGACCAGATCGAAACAGGCGTTGCTGATGTGTTCTCGCTGTTCGGAGCACAAGTTCTAGTAGGCGTAGCAAGCTTGGTCATCATGATCATGATCCCCGGCCTCGCTGCAGGCCTCTCCAACGGCTTCGGCGCTCAACTCGGTATTGGTGCTACCGCTAAAGGCGTGTTTTCCATCATGCGCTTGCGCAGCATGATACGCCCACGCGCCAAGTAATCCAGCGGCCTGCCGCACCCCTTCATTCCTTCCTAATTGTTCTGTCCGCAGACAGAGCGGGAGTTCCCATGAAAAACATCGCCGCCGCCCTGGCATTGGCCGGGCTGCTGGCCGGTTGCGCCTTTCACGCACCAGAGCCACCCCAACCCGCCGACTCGCCCCGTGTGCCGGTCAATGCCACACCACCGCTTATTCAAGGAGTTTGATTCGTGCCCGAAGCCCTCAAATCCGAAGATATAGCTGCCTATCTGGAACAGTCTCGCGGCCTGGAGCGTGATTATCTCGGCGAAATTTTCCGCAGCCGAAAGCGAGCCTGGCAAGTTGCCATTGGCTCGGCATTCATTGCCTCCGTCGCCATCGCTGCCGTCGTCGTTCTGACACCGCTCAAAGCGCCGCCCGAAATGTACGTGGTGCGTGTCGATGAAGCCACCGGCACGGTCGAGCACGTCAGCCAACTCGGGCAACCGCTGGAAGACTATGGCGAACGCATCGCCAAGCATTTCCTGAATACCTATGTACTGAACTGCGAAGGTTACAGCTGGCAAACCATTCAGGAGCAATTCGATACGTGCGCCCTGCTGTCCTCCGCACCCATTCAGACGCGATATGGCAAACGCTTTGAAGGAGAGGATGCCGTTACAACACGTTTGGGCACCGAGGGCACGGTCGATGTACAGGTTCACTCCATCACCCTCGGAGCCAACCAGGCGGCCATCGTCCGCTTTACCAAGACAGAGCGAGAAGTGACGTCGGGCAACATCACCAAGGTCCAGCACCTGATTGCCACCATGGCCTATCAATACACCGATGTGCCGCTCACCGAAGAGGTCGCACGACTGAATCCGTTGGGTTTCCAGATCACACGCTATGACCTGGCTGCCGACTTGTCGCGCTAACTCCCATATCGCCCCGAAGGAACTCTCATGTTTGAACACTTCCCCAGACGGCAAGCGTTGGCACTCGTGCTTTGCCTGGCGCTGCCTGCAAGCGCGCTGGCGCTGGACACACCACGATCCTCAAAATCAGATCATCGCGTGCGCTACGTCAACTACGATGCGGCGGACGTAATCCAGCTCAATGCGATCATTGGCGTGGCAACCCATATTGTCCTGGAGCCTGGCGAGCACTACGTCTACCACGTCTTCGGTGACAGTCAGGCCTACGCGCTTACGTACAAAGATAATCACCTGTTCTTCAAACCGACAGCGGAAAACGCCAACACCAACCTGCTTGTCGTCACCAACCGGCGCGATTACAGCTTCAGGCTCACGTACAGCGACAACCGCCACTCACCGGCACTGTACAAACTGGTCGTCCGCTATCCCGACACCGAAGCCAAGCAACGCATCCAGGCATCGCAGAAAGCGGCGATCGAGCAATCCCTACGCACGACAAGCACGCCAATTAACTGGCAGGCCTACACCCGCAACGGAGATGCAGGCATCGCGCCCGTACATGCCTGGGATGATGGCCGTCAGACCTGGCTGCAGTTTGCCGCTGAGGCCGACATCCCGACCGTCTATCGCGTCACCCCAGACGGCCAAGAAGTCATTACCAACTATCACATGGCCGATGAACGGACCATGGTGCTGCATCGCACCTCATCCTTATGGCATCTACGCCTGGGCAATCAAGTGCTGGCCATTCATAACGAGGCTTACGGTGTCACGCCGGTACCGACGCATACCGGAACGACCTCACCTGCAGTCAAGCGCAACATCAAAGGCGCACCTGCACCGCAACCGTCCACGGCCATGCCCGTACCGGTCGCGCAGCACAGTGACGACATGCAACAAAGGAATGCCCCATGACGGAAAACGAGCAAGGCACTCTGCAGTTAGACTCCCAACAATCCGACGACCATGCTGCTCCTGACCTGGAGCGGGAACCGCTGAACCTGGAGACCGCTGGACGCACCGCACCGCGTGGCGCACGGGCTTTTCTCTGGCTCACCATCCTGGTCGCGCTTGCTGTCGCCGTGGGTGTGCTCCTCAAGGCCTGGAGTCATGAGCAGAAGGAGGACGCCAACAACAACGGCCTGGAGGCAGACCAAAGCGGCATCACCAATCGCTTGAAGACACCCAAGGTCGAGCGCCCTGCGCCATCGCCCGCCCCTCCACCGCCGGTTGCCGATCCCGCACCCGAACCGAGCTATAACGTACCGCCACCCGCACCCGAGACCCCACCGCCTGCCGACGAACTGACACAACGTCGACTGGCCAGCCCATTGCAAGGGGATGGCGGGGACGGATACGGCGATACCACGAGCCAGACAGATGCGGCACAAGGCCCGTATAACGATGCGGGCCCCTTGGCCGACAAGTTACGCCCGCTGGAGTTATCCCCGTCCGTGGCCGGTCAACTTGGTGATCGCAACTTCCTGCTGACACAGGGCACCATGATCGATTGCACGCTGCAAACGAAACTCGTCAGCGCGCAGTCCGGATTTCTAACTTGCTTAGCAACACACGATGTCAAGAGCGCCAACGGCCAGGTCACACTCATCGACGCCGGTACCAAATTCACGGGCTATCAGTCTGGCGGCATCCAACAAGGACAGGCCCGCGCGTTTGTGACCTGGAACCGGTTGGAAACCCGTACCGGCGTCATCGTGAATCTGAGCTCACCCGGCACTGGCCCGCTTGGAGAAGCCGGGGTCGATGGCGATATCGACAATCACTTCGGTGAGCGCTTTGGCAACGCCATTTTGCTGTCTCTGGTCGGCGATTTTGGCAACTGGGCATCCAACCAAGGCCAGTCTGGCAACGACAACATCCGTTTTGACAATACAACCCAAGGCGGTCAGGAAGCCATTGCCAAGATACTGGAGAAGTCGCTGGACATACCTCCAACGCTTTATAAGAACCAGGGCGAGCGTATCGGCATCATGGTCGCCCGTGACTTGGACTTCAGCCACGTCTATGAGCTTGAACCCATCCCCTGAACCGATTCCATTTGATCGCTCCATCTCGGTTCGCACCTTTCTACGACCCTTAACCAACCACTTGGAGAACCCGAGCGTGACGGAAATTGCCATCGTACGGGCCGGGGAGTTTTACACCCGTACGCGTGGGGCATGGGAATTACAGACGTGCCCCTCGCTCACCTATCCGCACCTGGAGGCCCTGGCCACCGCGTTGGCCGCGTACAACCACATGGCACGTACCCCGATCCAGTCCGTCATCCTGCCGGACGGGGAGCGTGGCCAAATCGTGATGCCGCCCGCCTGCATTGACGAGACGTTAGCCATCAACGTCCGCAAGCACACACAGGCCGCATTTTCCCTGGAAGAACTGCAGGCACAAGGCGCTTTTTCAACCACAGCCACAAACACGGCAAGCGACATCTCGACATCAGACCAAGCGCTCATGGCGCTTCAAGCGGCAGGCGATGTTCCCCGCTTTCTGCACGAAGCCATCCTGGCACGCAAGAACATCGTCATCTCAGGCGCGACCGGATCCGGCAAAACCACCTTTGCCCGCTCGTTGATTGATCGCGTTCCCGTCGATGAACGGCTGATCACGATTGAAGATGTCCATGAACTGATCCTGCCACGGCACAGAAACCGGATTCATATGATGTATGGCGGTACACGCGGCCGAGTATCTGCCACCGACAGCTTGGCCGCCTGCATGCGACTGTCGCCCGACCGGATCTTTCTGGCCGAGTTGCGCGGCCCTGAAACCTGGGACTATCTGGCGGCATTGAATACCGGCCATCCGGGATCGGTCACCACCACACATGCCAACAGCGCCGCCGACGCCTTTGACCGTCTGGCCATTCTCATCAAGCAATCGCCAACCGGCGGCAACCTAGATTTGCCGACCATACAGGCCTTCTTGCGCCAGACCGTCGATATCGTGCTGCATTTCGAACGCTTTCGGCTCAAAGAACTCTGGTTCGAGCCGAAAACACCGGTCGGCAGTTAGCCCGCGACACCGCCCATCAGGGCAAACACCTGTTATTGCGTTTTCGGCCTGGCATGTCCAGACGCCGATTACCCCATCCCCTGAACCCGTGTGAGGCACTGCACACGCGCCAGGCAGGCCTTATACCGGCTCGCCTGGAGCTTGACCGATGATTTCATCCACACGCCAGCCCTTTCACCAGGACGGCAACTTACTGCACCTGTCTGCCGCCATGCAACGGGCACACCAAAAGGCCCAACAAGCCTTGGCGGCAGCAGCAGAAAAACAGGCCCGTACCCCAACCCCCTTTATCCTGCCCGGCATCAAGGAAACGGCACGCGCCATTCCAAACTACATTGCCCGGAGCGCCATTTTTGCACCCGTGCGTCGAGGCTGGCGCACCCTGCATGACGAGACGGTGTTCCTCGAAGGCAGCAACATCCTGCTCAAGGGATCCGGCAAACAGTTAAGCGAAGACCACGCGGACATCTGGATGCATGCCATGTATCTGCAAACCACGGCCTTGCTCGGCGAAGCGCCCATCATCAACCGTGCCGATTTTCTGCGAGGTATGGGTCGACCGACCGGCGGCAGCCAATACGAGTGGCTGCATGAAGGCATGAAGGATCTGGCCCGGTTCACGCTGTGCATTGAGGCCCGCCGCAAGGACGGCTCCATCAAGTACAGCTATGGCAATCATCCCTCAACCCGGGTGCTCGCCATGATCGGGGGCTTTGATTACGACGCGCACAGCGGCTGCTACACCATTTATGCCGATCCGCGCTGGGCACAGATATTTGGCAATCGCGAATACGCCCTGGTGGACTGGTCCAAGCGTTTGCAGATGCGCATGGATCTGTCCAAAAGCCTGCAACGACTCATCGGCACCTCGTCCGACATCCAGCAGAAATACAGCCTGGAAATCCTGAAGGAACGTGCACAGTCTACCGGTCGCATGCGGGATTTTCGGGTCAGTTTGGAGCGTAGTTTGACTGAACTGGAGGCGCTGGAGGTGATCGCCGAACCCCGAATCGAGGCGGCCATCAAGGGACACGAACAGGCGGTTTGGACGCGATTAGATCGCTAAACCAGCGTGCCATAACGTCTCATCCAACGCACCAAACTCGCCTTTTCACACCCCATTTATTGATCAATATTTGACCAAAAATCGCTTGTGGATAAGTGACCTTCAGCGTCGGCATAGCAGCGCGCCTGCATCGGCATAGCATCGCGGGTTATCGGCACAGCATCGCGCTTTATCGGCATAGCATCGCGCACCGGTTTTGGAAACCCGCATGAATAAGGGCTCTCCAGCCATCTCGACGCCTTCTACCTTATTTCTACCTTATTACTACCAGACAGGCTTGTGGATAAGTCAGCCTGTGGCAAGTCGCGACCCCACCCCGTCTTCAACTCAACCATGGAAGCCTATGAATGAATCCCGACCCGTAGCGCGCTATCGCGCCACCCTCGCGACCTTGGATCCTCGCATCAGCACCGCCGCACAACTGCGCGCCTTGTTCCCGCTGATCGAAGCGGAGCTGGCAACTGGTGTCCCACACGCTGCCGTGCTGGACGATTTGGCAGCAGCTGGTCTGCAGGTTCAGTTCGGCACCTATGCCATCACGCTGTACCGCTGGCGCAAAGCGCAGAGGAAAGCCGCCAAGCAACCGTCGCCACCCTCAACCCCCACCTCGTCACCACCCGCACTGGATGCCATTCAGGGACGACCCCGCGACATCCAAACGCCTGGGGATCTGCGAAAGATTCGCGACATGCGTATTGACCTGGAAGCACTGCGCCGTGAAGGCCAGGCCAACCGTACGCCCACCACTGACAACCCACCTACCAAAAGGAACAAACCATGAAAGTCGCCGTGCTCAACTACACCGGTTCTGTTGGCAAAACGGTCGCTGCCTCGCACCTGCTTGCCCCTCGCATGAACAGCGCGCAAATTTTCGCCGTCGAATCCACCAACGAAACAGGCGCAGACCTGGGCCTCGATGTCGATCAGCTACGCGGTGAGCACTTTGGCCGACTGTTCCGCGAGCTGCTCACTCGAGACGACGCCATTGTCGATGTCGGTGCCAGCAACATCGAGGATTTTCTGACGCACATGATGCGCTACGAAGATGCACATGAAGAAATCGGCTACTTCGTGTTGCCCGTCATCAATACCGGCAAAGCCCAGCGCGAAACCATCAAAACCGTCGCGGCGCTGGCCGAGCTCGGTGTGGATCCCGAGCGGGTACGCATCCTGTTCAATCGGGTCGATAGCAGCGTGGCCGATGAATTCCCATCGATCCTAGCCTATGCCGCCAAGACCGGCGAGGTGCAAGCCAACCCGCACGCGGTCATCTACGAAAACGAAGTCTTCGAGCTACTGGCCGAACAACGCACCACCATTGCCGACGTGCTGGCCGACCAAACCGATTACCGCGCGCTGCTTCGTGCCACCGATCCAGACGACCATGTCCGAATCTCCCAGCTGAGCAGCCGCCACGCACTGCGCGCTTTAGCCAAGCCTGTGGATCGGCAAATGAACGCGGCCTTCAACGCACTGTTTGCCTGAGCGTCATCATGGAACCCAACCTGGCTCCCAATGGCGCTCGTACCAAACTGGACTTGCTGTATCACGAGGTGCTGGGCGAAGTGTCCAACCTGGTGGACCGACTGGAGCGCACCACGCAGCACCTGCATACCGTGCAAAAAAGCATGCAGGCAATGGCTGACACACAGGAAACCCTGCCCCAGCAATTCAGTCACCACCTGACGAGCACCATCGAATCGCGCATCAGGCCGATCCACCAGGAAGCACAGCAGGCCACTCAGGCCATGCTGCAAGACACCCACCAGCAACTGGATCGCTTGGCCCACGAAGCCGCACAGTACGCCCACACAGCACACCGATCGGCGCGGCGCATGACCTGGATTGCCCTGCTTGTCGGCGGTGCAGCAGGCGCTCTGGGCGGTTTGCTGGCGGGTCTATCTCTCGGTCAGATGCTGATTTCATGAGGACGGGCACCTATGTCCACGTTGATTTCCCCCATCACTCGGCGACGCATTGCCGCGTTTTCTCTGGTGCTCTTTCCCGCAGGGGCCTGGATGGCCATCGCCACCTGGGGCAGCCACATGCACTGGCGCGACTGGAATGCCAGGGCCCTTTGGCACTTCATGGTGATAACGCCGCAATACCCCTTGCTCTATGGCGCACTCGGTGTCGGGCTGGTGCTCTCCCTCATCTTCGTCTTGTTTGTCGGACGCACGGCGCGCACAGAAGGGTTTGAAGGGGCGGGCTACAAACGCTTCGTACGGGGCACGCGCACGACTTCGGCCAAGAGTTTGGCAAGCCAGTGCGAAGAAAGCGGTAAAGAACAGATCGACATCGGCGGCATTCCGATGCCCACGGCCAATGAAAACCTTCACCTGCTCATCAGCGGTGCTACGGGCTCAGGCAAATCGGTACTGCTGCGCAACATGGCCGCATCCGTACTGCGCCGATCAAAGCACGAGATGCACGCCCGACTAGCCAGGCCAGCCCCGGAACGCAACGACCGCATGATTGTGATCGATCCCAACGGAGACCTGCTCTGCAAGTTCTGGCAACCGAACGACATGATTCTCAACCCCTACGATGCTCGCAGCCAAGGATGGTCGTTCTTCAACGAAGTACGCGCCGACTACGACTGGAAGCGATTGGCGCACTCGATGGTGCCGATGAGTCAGGATAAGAATGCGGAAGAGTGGAACGACTTTGGGCGACTGCTTCTACGCGAAACGGCCAAGAAGCTGCATCAGATGCAGGGCGAACAAGCCAGCGTCATGGATTTGTTTCGCCTGTGCACCATTGAGGATCCCAAGGTCTTAAAGCAATTTCTGGAAGGCACGCTGGCCGAATCCCTGTTCGTGGGCTCCAGCGAAGCCAGCAAAGCCCTGTCCTCTGCCCGCTTCGTACTGTCGAACAAACTGTCCGAGCACACTGGCATGAAGCCTGGAAAATTCTCCATCCGTGAATGGCTGTCTCGACCTGACGGTGGCAACCTGTACATCAACTGGCGTGAAGACATGATGAGCTCCATGAAGCCGCTCGTGTCCTCATGGGCCGACGTATTCATCACGTCCATCCTGTCCATGCCAGAGAGTTCTCATCGGCGCTGGTGGCTATTTATCGACGAGTTGGCCAGCCTGGAAGCCCTTCCATCGCTGGAGGCAGGCCTGACCAAGGGCCGGAAAAATGGCCTGCGCATCGTGGCTGGGCTCCAAAGCACATCGCAGCTGGAGCACATCTATGGCAAAACCATGGCCACCACCATTCGGGCCAGCTTCCGCAACCTGGCGGTGCTGGGCGGCTCCCGTACAGATCCGCAGACGGCCAAAGACATGAGCGAAAGCCTGGGGAAACATGAGGTCGAACGGCCCAAGTACAGCGTCAGCCGCAGTGTTGATAACCGGAATACGTCGGACAACATGGAACGGACGACGGAAGATGTGGTGACGGCGGCGCAGATACAAGCGTTGCCGTCACTGGGAGGATATGTGGCGTTGGCGGGGGATTTTCCAATCGCAAAGGTAACGTTGCCGGTTAAGAAATTTGGACCTGCTGCAATGGCGTTTCAAGAAACTGGAAGAGTGCCTCGTGCTGCTGTATAGAGGAGCGCGCCGAAGCGGCGGGTTGAATATAGAAATCAAAATTCACTAGCGAGGGGTTGATAGTAAAGAAATCTCTTCCCATAACTGATCTTCTGAAAGCGTGAGCTCGGATCGAATATTATTCATTCTTTCCGTAAATCGGCGTACAGGCTTATAAACCCACCCATCATCACCCTTGAATCGTTCGACAACTCCGTGTTTGAGAAGGATTTTTAGAATTGAGTCAGCAAGTTTGGGGCTGTACTTCTGTCCGTATCCCCCTTTGAGTAACGCGGCTTCCTCACGACCGGCACCGGGTTGAAAGAAAATCTTGTGAATCATTGCCAGAAACAGCTTCTGCGCAGGAGTGAGCGGACTCTCTTTGATACGCGCGGAATTGGAAAGACGTTCGAACGTTATGACTTCTGCGCCACTTATCCAGACTGGAAGTCCGTTTTGAGCTGATACTCCAGCAACCGACGAGATGATGCAGTCTTCAAGAGTAAAATTGTTGGAGGCATTAATAGGTGTGCGATCAAGAATCAGAACATCAATCTCTGATTGCCGAATTGTCAAATTGGATACCGTTCGACCACTTAACGCCAATATAGGTAGTGTTGAACCTCTAATTGTCAACAATCGGAAATCGAGCGGCTCATCTCCATGCAGACATAGAGCCGATACGATTTCGCCCAACCGCTTCGTATTTTGACTCGTTCCAAACTTATGTAGATAGGAGAAACTAAGCTGATCGAGATCGTACGTCCGAATCATCTGCGCCACGTGTACCGTACCCAATAGCCTTAACGACTGAATCCATTGAATTGAGCCTGAGCTCTCGGACATGGAGACAATATCGGAAATCAATGCGTCGGCCCGCAGGACATCGAGTACGTTTGGATCGATGAACTGACGGTCAGGAGATTCAGGTTCAATTCGCCCGAGTGTGCACATCCGCGAGAGGAGCTGTCGGCCACTTTGATCCGGTACGGAACCAACAACTGACTGGTAAGCTGAATCAATGTCGGACGGTGTGAGCCGCCCAGTAAAAGTGCTTGAATATCTAGTTTTTGCAGCCAAATATTGGAGAATGATCTGGATCGTTTGCGGGGCAATGGAGCCTCCAACACCCTTTGATTCGCGGCGGCAGACTGCATAGATGAAGGCTGACCAAAACTGGAATTGACCGTACTCTCGCTGCAGCAAAGACTCGATGTCTTCTATCTCAAGTTCTACCAGCATTTGAAAAACGAGAGGCTTACGCGGCAGCCACTCGGGCAGTGCGGCGGTTATTCCTAGCGCCGTCAGATACTGCCCAGCCTCCGCCGCGGAGAATGTTTCAGGTACCTCTATGCAGGCAAGATCATGTGACTGCGAAAGCCCAAGACTCTCGACCATCTCCACATTTCCGTCAAAGAAATGTGACCGCCCGGTAATTAGGATACCAGCCTTGCTCTTTTGAATTAGATCTCTAACACCTTGAACAGCGCGTTTACGCAATGCCTTTCGATCCTCAATTCGAGTATCATGAATTTGTGTACCTATTTCGTCGAATCCGTCAAGAAGAAGGATGAGATGCCCTGAGTTGAGTAATCTCATTACGTTATCGACCGAATTTCCTAAGCCAACATTCCCCAGGTGTCCTGCAATAATTTCTAGCGCGCTGGAACTGCTCCAATGGTCTCTGAGATTTATCGCCAAAGGAAAGGCGCCAGCGGCCTTCACATCCGCGCTGAGCTTGGCATAAACCTCTCTGACGCAACGGCTCTTTCCAGTACCGTAATCACCTGACAAAACAATATGCGCGCCGCGTTGCAGCAACGTGGTAATTTCGCCAATCGTGAAGGCCTTCTCTCGTTCAATGTCAATGTACTTCACTGGAATAAATGTACGCGTGTCGTTGGCGCCAGTTTTTGAGTCAACAGCGCTGCCAAAAGGCAGTGAGCTCCGCAAAGCGTCGTAGCTCTTGAAGTCGAAAAATGCACGCTCGAACTCTGCTACCGAACAGACGGTGATATGGCTATTCCGGCCGGCTTCTACCATGCTATCCGTTGGCTCCAATTCAAGAACCACGAATCCCCTGCAAATAAGACCTTGAGTGGCAAGGCGGATCTTGGTTGGAATGATCTTGTTTAAATCATCCCGTACCTTCTGCAGAGTTCTTTCCTTGGTGATCTCGATGATTATAAGTTCATCAGCGGACACGCGGCACACGCAGTCAAAATCGACGCCGTCAATGTGTTCCGGCTTGCAAACGGCCGCCCAACGAAGATTCGCGATGCCTTGAACGTGGTCTTCGAGCAACTTCCAAGTTGTGGTCATGAGATCTGGTAGTCCATGGAGGAGGATTTGATAAGGCGTAAACGCTGGCGATCAGGGGATGTCTGACGGAGAATGGACTATCTTGCCATATGACGATCGTACATAGCCACCTGATTGACTACGAGGCAAAGTGCCATAAATAACCGCTTTTGGGCTGAAAGCAGTCGTTGCCAAACCATCGATAAAACACTTGGCCAGATTGCCCCCTGTAATTAAGATACTCTACCGGCTACTTAGTGCTGGACTCCCCATGCTTCACCAAAACCATCGCTAGACACAATTCCCACGCTCACCTCACCAAGCGCCTGAAGTTCGTGCAATTCCATCGGTTTTTTGCGCAGCCACTGTCGGATCGAAAACTCTGCGGTAACCTCATTGAGCTGATCGACAATGGCGCGCGGTGCGATGTCGGCAAGATACCTGAGCGCCACAACGCGTTCGCCAAGAATGGCTGCCAGCGCCCACTCATCGCCATCATGCATATCGCACATGGATTCGGGAATCGGATAGGTTTTCATGCTAAGCAGAACACAATTTATCTAAATGTGACTGATTTTAGCCATATTGCCCGATTGTTAAAGCTGCTATGCATAGGGATTACCCACAAGCCCCGAGATGAACCTCATCTCGATGTCCCCGCTGTCACAGTTGAAACGGCAAATTCACACCCTTGAGTAAGGCCACCACACGCTCAGCCGTCGAGGTAGCTCCCCCCCCAACTCGCTCGTTTCTGGAGTTTCTATGATCTCGCACAGCCAGATCTATCGCGCTCGCGCGTCCGTTGCTACCCACTACTACGCAGACCAGGCAGACGATTACTACAGCCGAGATGGTGAGGCTGCCACTTGGCAAGGCGAAGGCGCTCGGCGACTCGGTGCAGTCGGTGAGATCGATCCGGCACGTTTCAAAGCCATGCTGCAAGGCGAGTTTGGCCATGGCGTTGCGGCTGGCGAATCCATTCGTAAAGACGCCAAAGCCCGGGCAGCCCTGGATCTCACGTTCGGGGCCCCAAAAAGCATCACCCTACAAGCCCTGATCGGTGGTGACGAGCGTCTGATCCAAGCCAACGACAAAGCGATCGCAGTGGCCCTGGACTATGTTGAGCAACACTTGGCTATGGGTCGCCGCAAGGAGAAAGGCGAATCGCGCGTCGAGCACACGGGCAATCTCATCATCGCCAAATTCCGCCACGAAACCGCCCGACCGACCGAGGATACTGCGCCAGATCCTCATCTGCACGTTCACGCCCTGCTCATGAACCTGACCCAACGGGCCGACGGTAGTTGGGTAGCCCTGTCCAATGAAGAAATTTTCAAGCTTTTGCGTGTAACGGACTCGATCTACCAGGCAGAATTGGAGCGCAACATCCGTACGCTGGGTTACGACGTGCGACATGAAAAGCACCATATTGAGTTGGCGCACATCAGCCGCGAACAAATCGAGTTCTTCAGCAAACGAAGCGCCGACATCACGGCAGAGCTCTCTGCGCGGGGGACCAGCCGAGACGAAGCCCCTCACTCCCTGCGTCAAGGGATTACCTTGGCCCGTCGCCAGGCCAAAACAGAAAACGTCGATCGCACTGCATTGCAACAACAATGGCGCGACGCCGCCACTGCAATCGGTATGCAGTTTGACCACTCAACGCCATCATTTCAAGAACAGAAAACCACTCTCCCTCAGGCACCGGCCAACCTCGTCGCGGAGGCTTCATTAGACTGGGCAATCCGGCATCTGGCCGAAAGAGAGTCCGTCATGCCCTTGGCAGACCTTTTACGTCACGCGGTACGCCACACAGGCGGGCATGCGAACGTCGCAAACATACAGGACGCAATTCAGCAGCGTGTCGAGTCCGGCATATTGATCCGAGAGACCCCTCACTACCGCAACGCCCAAGACCAGCGCGCATCGCCCATGACGCGGGAAGGCTGGGCGGCGGAAGTGACACGCCTATCCAACGTGGCGCAGCCTGCCGCGCTACGACTGGTCGATCAAGCCATCGCATCGGGACGTCTATTGATGGAGGCCCCACGGTACGCGACTCGGAAAGCTTTCGATGCCGAGGCCAGAGTCCTTTCGGCGGAACTCACAGGTCGCAATGCCTGGCCCACCACCATTGCCAAGCCTCATGTCGCAAACGATCTGGACACGCGCCTGACTCCCGGCCAGCGCGAAGCGGTCATGCTGATTGCAACGGGATCGGATCAGGTCGCCGGTATCCAAGGACTGGCAGGCACAGGCAAATCCTTCGCGCTGCAAAACGCACAATCCCTACTGCACCAGCACGGCCATACGATGATTGCTCTGGCTCCTTACGGGAATATGGTGCGCAATCTGCGTGAAGACAACATATCGGCCAAGACGATTGCTTCCGTGCTCGCCGCGTCCGACAAACGCTCGTTCACCGACGGCCTAGATGCTAAGACCGTGGTCGTCATCGATGAGGCTGGGGTGGTGCCCGTCAGGCAGCTGGACAAGCTACTGTCCCTGATTCAACCCACCGGTGCAAAAGTGGCTCTGCTGGGCGACACTGCCCAGACCAAAGCCATTGAGGCCGGACGTGCATTTTCCATGCTGCAAGAACACGGTATGCGCACCGTACTGATGGGAGATATTCAACGTCAACGTTCAGAACGATTACGCCAGGCGGTTCAGTTGGCCGCCGACGGTCAGGCCAGCCGATCCCTCCCGCTCTTAAACGAAATCCGCACCATTACCGATCAGTTCACGACAGATGAGCATGGCCACAAGAGCCGGGACTGTACGGCACGATATGAAGCCATTGCTCAGGCGTATACGAAACTTTCGGCGACAGAGCAATTGAATACCCTCGTGGTCACGGGCACCAACGACTCTCGCATTGCCATCAATGCCCATATACGCCGACTACTTGGCCTGCAAGACAAAGGCCAGCAATGCGATCTCCTGACGCGCAGCGATACCACTCGCGCAGAGCGCGGTGTGGCTCGGTACTACACAAAGGGCGACATAGTTATTCCCGAACGGGACTATCAGTGTGGACTGAAACGTAGCGAGCCTTACCGCGTAACGGGAACCACGCGCCATGACCGTATTACCGTCGAACCAGTGACAGCCAGCCAATCGTCTGCGCAACCCATAGAAATTATCCCTAAAACCATGAGCAAGCTGTCGGTCTACCACCAGAGTCGAGCCGAATTATCGGTGGGAGATCGCGTCCGCATCACGCGCAATGACACGCATAACGACCTGGTCAATGGCCAACTGGCAACGGTCGTCGCCATTGATTCGGCTCATGTCACCATTGAAACCCAAGGCCGCTACGTACGACTGCCCACAGATCGGCCCTTCAATATGGATTATGCCTATACCACCACGGCGCATAGCGCACAGGGTTTGACTTGTGACCGTGTGCTTTACAACGCCGAAAGCTTCAGTCGTACCACGGCCCAGGACACCTACTATGTCAGTATCTCCCGCGAGCGGCATGAGGTCGTTGTGTTTACGGACGATGCGGAAAAACTACCAGAGCGCGTGGATCAACTCTCGTACAAGGGTCTGGCGCACGACCTGCAACCGATAGCCAATCAGTATCTCGATGGCGACAGAAGCGAATTGCAACTAGAGGCTAGCCCCACTGAATCCGAACTAGAAATAGAATAACAACAGTACGCACCGTCTTCGTGCTTTTCTTGATCTATTTCAGTTTAATCGATATCGGAAATGTTTAATCAAATATAAATGCGCTCTGCGGGGATCGGGCAATCTCACTCCACAAATGTTTAGCAAGCGGATGCCGCTCTAGCAAAACCATTTGATAAAGTTGGCTTTGGGTTCCGGATCGGGTGATGACTGGGCGCATATCTGACACTGAATATCCAATTTGCTCGACGAGAGATTGCCAGTAGACTCCAAACTTCCTACGTGCATCTGCTTTTGTCATCGTCGATACGGCGACCTCGGCTTTCCAACCAGGAGCGAATGCGTCAAAAGATGGTGCATCTCGTATGTAGTTCAGCTCTAGATTTCGGGCAACATCCATCAAACTGTAATGGACGATCATGTCTAAATGCTTGCGTTTAGCCAACGTCTCGATAATAGAAAAAGGCAGATGCCCAATATTAAAAGGATCCAACAATGCTAAATGTAGTCCGTTAGCCGGAAGATGTTGCATGGCCTGCTGTGCAGAAACACGGGCGGGCTCGGCAAACGCAACTACGTTTGCGCCTAATTTTTCTAAACGATATTTACAGGCGGCAAGTGCAACTGTGTCAGTGTCGCCGATAATCACTTTTGTAAATGGAACACCATCACGTTTCGACTGAGTATAGGCGGCTAGCACACCGCCATCTCGAATATCGTCTGGCCTCTCTCTATCAATTACACGACCAGGTCCACAGTACAGGTCCACTAAAACCCGAGCTGACCACTTTCGTCGAGCTTCTCTAGATGCATTAACGTAACGTCGAATAAGGTCATGTTTTTCAAACGCCCAAGCCCCTACTTCCATCACACCTAGCCCGTCTGCACGGTCAACGATATTGATAGGTGCCATATTTCTTAGATGCGCGTGCGAGGAAACTCATCCCAAAGGCGCCCGGCAAGCTGTCTCCCTGTTTTGGTCTTTCCAAGTGCAGCAACAGACACATCTCGATGCCCCTCTTGCATAATTCGAATTGGAGTCTTCTTCGTTACAAGATCTGGCATCATCTCTAAGGGTGCCCAGTGCCCCCATTGTTTGAAATGAAACGGAACACGGGCTTTTCGACATTGGCGTTGAATTGCCGCTGGCCATTCTGGGTCCATTGGCCTGGCATTACTACCGGACTCTCCACCAGCGATTACCCAATCTATTCGGGTTCCATTGCTACCTTTCTTGAGAAATGCGCTAAGATCAAGCGGCCCAAGTAAAGGTTCACACGACAGAAAGCGCACAGAAGGGCTATCGAATTCCAGCAAAAATTTGATATGTTTGTCCGCGACCTTCTGATTCTCCACAGTGGTTCCCAGCCATACATTCTTCGGCAAGATATAACCTTTTGGAAGAAGCTTTTTCACCAAGTGAATTCGCTTAGTCAGCAATAACCAGTCCAAATTTGGAGTGACATCAATCAAATCAAAAAGTCGCTTTCTGGCTTCGACTAAATCTTGTCGATTCTCAAAAACATCAGCCATCGATGCGCAAAAGACACGACGTCTTACCCCCTCATCCTCTGCTTCTCGATTCCATCGAAGCGGCTCTTTCCAGTGAGCATCACTGAAAAAACGTCGCTCGGCGTGCGGCCCCCAAATCTGTTCCCCAAGCCGTTTAGCCCAGGCATCAGCGTAGCAATTATCGCAAGCGTCAGACACCTTGACACAGCCCCACCAAGGGTTAAATGTATGGTGCGTCCATTCAATACGAGAATCTTTTCCCATTTTTACTGCCTTGCATTGCTATATCGTAGGGTTTCAATTGGCATTGTAGGCCACAAAAACATGTCTAATCTATAACAGATGGAATGATTTTTGCTTGAAATGGAGTTGATCGCCTGGCTCAAGAGACAGGCCCTTACGACGATACCCTCCATCTTTCGTGACAGCAACAATATCGCCGGTACGAATAGGCATATGGAGAGCTTCTTTTATCATATTTGCAGTGGCATTTGTGCTGTTCGCAAGGCTGACCACCATATCATTAAATCGAAGACCCGTTTCTAATTCAAACAGTCTCGCGCATAGGTGTTCTCGTAAGTTCTCTACGCTACTAGCATGAAGCATGTCGTCAAAGGCCGATGGCGTATCGAATTCCAAAGAGTTTTGACCGGTGACAGAATAATCTCGAGATGCTTGATAACCAAGCTGAAAAACTCCAGGTTCCAGGCTGTGTCCAAACGAATTTCCGTACAGCCAATGCACCTCTTTCATCACATCATTGGCCTTATACGCGTTGGATAGATGCACCAACCAGTAAGACCATGGCGAGGAGCCTTGTGGCGTAACGAAAAACAGAGTCATGAATTTAGCGCCGGACGCCTTATAAATGCCAGCTGCCAATTGCCGCTGGATAGCTTCTCGATATCGACCCACAGCTTTCATCAAACGGATGCTAGCCCAATCAACGTACGATTCGAGGCCAATTTTTCCAGTAATTTTTCTCGATTGTGACGTGTCCGATAGGAAACTAATAAGCGAATCGACATTGAACGTAAGGAGCACTTCGCTACCTTTCAACGTAGTCAGAATTCGATTTACCAGTCTGAGATCCACATCAGAATAGTTGTACTGGTCAAGCAAGAATAAGGCTCGTTCCCCAGTCCGAGATGCTGCTGCATTGATAATCGATGGCGCTATATCCCCAAACTTCGCTCGATGCAGGTGGATTTTTGTCCCAACTGCAGCTTGATGACCATATTGGCCGAGCATATGCTCAAGATGATCGAAAGTTGAAGAGTGAGGCTCGACAAAATGATAATTAGCATCAATGTGCCGAGGCGTCGTATGTCGATCGACATTCAGTTCCACTTCTGCTTCCGCTACAGTCTGGAGCAAAAGCAGCGGCGAACCCAATACATTTTCGCCACATTCGTCTTGATATACCCCACCCCCAGCAAATCCATCCACTAAAGTTAGCGACAAGCGCGGTATTTGTGGATTGGTCATGAGGACACGAATGTATCTACTTAGATAATCTTTAATGACGAGATGTTTGACTCGGCTATGAGCTTCGACCGAAGGAGGCCGCTCACCGATACACCACTGCCACTTTCCGTCTTTCTTTGAGCTCACATTATTTTTGGCCGACCATTGGCTCTAATCGTTATCGTTCCTCACTGTAACTAAATGTCGCTCCCGTTTCATCTGTTTTTTTATACAGGAAAATACATCAAGCCCGCGGACTACATCGCTTAATGGCGCGCCAACGTCACGCTAGTAACAGCGATTTTTTACCCCATTGTGGAGTAAGTCTGCCTGGCGTTGATTGACATTCGAATGTAGCTCCGACTTAAAATCAGAACAGAGTTGGTTATAGAGATCAATTCACGGCCCAACTTACGCCACGCACTCTGTGCGATGTTCAGAAGGCAAGTTGTCCTCATTATGTTTGACTATTGCTAACTATATATAGTCAACTCGTATCGTCAGCGTATGATTTACGCGGCCAAGCTGCAGGCTGACCGCAGAGGGAAAGATCTGTAGCCGCTGCAATCCTGATAGTGTCACCTCGTCTACATCCCACACGGCTACACATATAGCTGGATATTTTTCCCATAAATCAACGCTCTGCGCGCATTTGTAGCGCTATTTGACCTACGACACGATATTTTCCAATCCTACGCAAACTCTTGAAAGGAAAGCGCTTTCGGTACCCTGCCAGGGGTGCGTCATGTGTGGGACGTTTAAGGCCACAAATGAGCGCAGCGAATTTGGGGACAAACGTCCCTGCCTGACCCCGAAAGCGGGTAGGCAGTGTCACGCAGCAGGGCCCCAGGCACAGCCTGGGAAGGGTCGGCTGGATAACGATACGCAGCCAGAATCAACCACCAATGCACACATAGCCAGTGAAGACATCCACTAGGCCAAGACGCAACAAAGCCCGGACGATGCCGGGCTTCAAAACTAACCAGGCCGGAATACCCGACCTGGAACCTATCAATAAATCAGAACGGAATATCTGACGGCTCATCCTCTACTGGAGCGGCAGCCGATTTGCCCTTACCGCTCTGACTCTTAGCTCGGGCAGCAGGCTCGGCCTTGGACTCACCCGCCTGGCCATCAGGACGACCGCCCAACATCTGCATTTGCTCGGCGACAATCTCCGTGCTGTAACGGTCGATGCCGTTGTCTGCATCCTGCCATTTGCGGGTTTTCAGCCGACCCTCCACAAAGACCGTGCGGCCCTTGCGCAGATACTCTCCGGCCACCTCGGCCAATCGGCCATAAAACACCACGCGGTGCCATTCGGTTTCTTCGCGGCGCTCGCCGCTAGACTTATCCTTCCAATGGTGGCTCGTAGCAATAGATACCGCGCATACGGCGGCCCCCTCTGCGGTATAGCGCAGTTCGGGATCCTTGCCCAGATTTCCGATTAATGTGACTCGATTCAATGAAGCCAGGGTAATTCTCCTTTAGGTTGAGGTCGAAGTTGCCCCAGACGCGTTCAATCCGGAGCGAGTGGGTTAATGCTGCGTTGGGGTGCTGTCCAGCACGCGTATTACTTCTCGGGCCGCCCATTGCGCGTTACCTGTTAGCTGCCGTGCCCAGGCATTGCGCGTCGGACTCCACCGAAAGCCGTGACGTTTGAGCACGTCGCGAATATCCTTGGCTGGTTTGCCTTCAAACAAAAACAGGGTACGGTTGTCTTGCGGATCCTCGCGATAGACATAGCCATTACCGCTACGCTGCCGCTCGGGCTGCTCGGCCAGCGCTTCCAGTTGTTTGATGCGATCTGCCACGCGGCGCATGTTGGCGTTGTTGTTCTGTAGCTGGTACGAGGCAAACCCAACACGGCCCGCAAAGTCAGGGGTAATCAGTTTGGCAGCGCGCTCGCTATCCACCAGGCCCGAAGCCACCAGCATCGATACACGCGTTTCGGCATCGGCTTTGGCATGGCGGCGCAAAATGGCGTTTAACTTCTTCATGACATCCTGCTTGGCCTGCAATTGCGCCAACTGAGCCTTGAGTTTCGCGATGGCATCCGGGTCGTCGCTGGAGATTCCGCCCTTGCCTACCGCGTCGGCCTTACTGGCGTAATGCTCTGCCTGCTTCTGCAGCGCGTACGACTTTTGGTATCCCTGATTGCCCCGTTCCCGATAGCGTCGGTCGGCCCGCGCGAAGTGATGGCCCACCAGAATCGGCTGCCCGAACGGGATAGCCTGCGCGTGGCGGGTGTCAGCTTGCTGTTGCGCCTGTGCCGCGCGGGTTTCATAACGTGCCTTGCGTGTCGCTTGCTTCGCTTCATAACTGTTCATGATCTGACTCCAATTGAGGGTTGATGCCTGTTCGGCTGACCGGATCCGAAGATTCTTGAGCCGGAACGTAAATCCGCCGTGTTAGGGTCTACGTTGGTTTCCCGGTCTTGCCGCCGTCTTCCGTGAGTTCCGTCGCCGTACCGATCTGGATCACGTAGCGCCGACCAGAAAGGGGCTGGCACGGAAGCCGCAGCCTGAAACGCAGTGCAAGGACCGGGTGAGTACCAGGCGGAGCACACCCCTTGTCGAGAGAAGCGCAGTGATACACGTCGGGGGTTTAGGCGACGGAACTCACGGAAGACGGAACAGCGGCCCAGCCGAAGCGATGACCCCACACACGGCGGCCGCCCGGCGAGCGCCCCTAGCCGCGCTTTGGCGCGGCTCTCACTGGGGGTTGAAGTGGGCTTTCAAGAGATACGTGCCAAAGGCACTAACTAAAAGCCCGGCAGACCAAGAAGTCTGCCGGGCGATATCTATGGTATTGAGCCCACCCCGCCGAACGTGATCAAACGTTTGGCGGGGTGGGCCCAACTCTTTGGATGGTTTTGCCGCACACAGTACGGTGGCCGTGCCACCGTACTGTGTGCCGGTTTTACACTTGACCGCGTTCGGCCAACGATGTGGCGTTCGCGCCTGCCACGATAATGTGGTCCAGCACACGGACATCAACCAAAGCCAACGCATGTTTTAAATGTCGCGTTAAGGCCAGATCGGCCTCACTGGGCTCAAGGGTTCCGCTAGGATGGTTATGCGACATGATGATTGCCCCGGCATCCAAGCGCAGCGCTGCTTTCACGATTTCGCGCGGATAAACGCTGGCCTGCGTCAATGTGCCATGGCTCATTTCCATATATCGGATAACCTTGCATCGGTTATTGAGATACAGCACCGCAGCCACCTCATGCCCCATCCCGGATAGCTTGGCCTGAAAGAACTGTTTCACGACGCTGGGATTGCTCATGTCCACCTGCTCGCCGATCAGCGTTTCAGCAGCCACCCGCGCCGCCGCCAATACATCCGAATCCGTTGCAGCCTTGTACCGACCCGATGTACTGCGCACATACAAGGTTTTCCCGGCGTCCATATTGATGTAGCTCAACGCCGCACTATCGTTCACTCGTTCCATTTTCCTGTTCCTCCAAAAACCGATTGATTTCCCTGCTGACCGGGGCCGAAGATTCCGAGCCTGGTTGTAGGTTTTCGGCGTTCGCAGTAATACGACCCCTGCGGTGTTGCCGCCGTTGCCGTGAGTTCGTCGCCTTGCCGTGCTGAACTGCTGGACGAGGCGGATGAACAGGAACGTGGAATATATGGAGGGGACCCGCATAGCGGGGAGGAAGCCGTTTATGCCGCGAAAGCCCGGGCAGCAGACACGGACGGCGGTACTGTCGGCGTTTTGGGCGACGAGCTCAGGGCAATGGGAACGGACGGCCCGATATGCATTGACTGTAAATGCTGGCCTGCGCGGCGAGCGCCCTTACCACCCACAGGGTGGTCTAACTCTCCAAAGGCACTTACCCAGAAAACAAGACATGAAGTTACGTTTTAAATAAAGACCACATCATTTTGATGACACAACCTACCCAATCCGATAAACTGGCCGAAATTGTCCCTTTCTTGGCAGCTTCATGCATCCAGACTCGTTGGCTAATCTCTCGCAGGCTCAAAAAGATCGACTCAAGCATGTCGAGCTACGCTTGCGTTTCCTAGGCGAAATACAACGGCCTGCTCTGATGCAACGGTTCGGTATCGCTTCAGCGGCCGCTTCGCGCGATCTCGCGCTCTATAAAGATCTCGCCCCTAACAATATTGTCTATGACGACAAGACCAAGCGTTATCTACTTGGGGCTTCTTTCGAACCTCTCTTTCCCATACCAGCTGACCAAGTGCTCAGTTGGTTAGTCGAACAACAAGGTGACACGAGCGCGCCATCATCCGAAGCGCTGCTCCCCTGCGCAGTACCGGGTAGCTTGTCTCTACCAAGCCAAGACGTGTTGTCGTCGATTACTCGGGCAATCCATTGCAAGCAGGCACTGAGTATTCAGTATCACGCAGTCAGCAGTGGTCACTCTACACGTGAGATCGTGCCTTTTGCGCTGCTAAACACAGGCCTGCGCTGGCATGTTCGGGCCTTTGATCGCAAGAGCCTGCAATTCCGAGACTTCGTTCTTACCCGCATCCACAATCCCACAGTTTGCATAGAGCGGCCCCCGGCTCGCGACGAACTGTTTGAGCAGGATATTCAGTGGACCCGCATCGTGGAATTAGAGCTGGTGCCACACCCTGATCAGCCTCACCCCGAGATTACACAGATGGATTACAGGATGACGGACGGTGTACTGCGCCTCAAGCTGCGTGCAGCCATTGTTGGCTATGCGTTACGTAAATACAGTGTTGACTGTTCCCCAGACCATAGTCTGCGCGGCCCTGAATACCGCCTATGGCTTAAAGACTCACTCGCACTATACGGTGTGGAAAATGCAATCGTGGCACCTGGTTACCAGGACCCAACCCTCACCAAGGCGACCTTATGAAAACTTCCCTACCCACCTCAGAGCTCAGGGAAACATTGCTGACCAAACTAGGGTTTCGCTTTGGTTCCAATGGACCACATGCTGCTCGGACCATGATGCTGGATGATTTGCGCCGCTTGTTGGCGCACACCGAGATCACCGCCCAAAAGCCAGACTATGCTCAGGCCGTCCTAGATGACAATATTCTCGGTAAAGCCAGTAAAAAAGCGCGTCAGTTGTCCTTACGCCATCTGAGCACACTTTACGACCTATCCCCCAGTAATCCGATTTTCCGATTACTGCGCAGACTATGGACGCTAAATGAAGCGGCCCAACCGTTATTGGCCCTAGGGCTAGCGCTAGCACGCGATCCCTTGCTACGTGATACCCAAGCATTCGTATTAGCCCAGCCCATGGGGGCAACCGTCCAGCGAACGGCGATAGAAGAATACTTGACTAAAACACATCCAGATCGATTCAGTGCCGCTTCACTCAAGTCGTTTGCACAAAATACGGCGGGCACCTGGACGGCGGCAGGTTTTCTCCAAGGTCACGTACGTAAAACGCGTAGTCAACCAAGCCTGACTCCCGAAGCGTTGACCCTATGGCTGTTTCTAGGCTTCTTGGAAGGACGCAGCGGCCCTCGCCTGTTCACCTCCGACTGGTTAGGTTGTTTCCAACTGCCCACCGACGAGCTAGAGCGCCTCACGCTCGCAGCATCCAATCGGGGATTGCTGCTGTTCATGAATGCTGGCGGTGTACAAGAGATTCGCTTCCCGGATGCATTAACCGCTGAAGAAGAACATATTCGCCAGGAGATCGCTCATGTCCTCTAAGCTTTCCAAGCTGGTCACAGCGTGGCGCGACCATCTGACCGTCCCCTGGCAGTCTGGCTTGGCCGCCATTCAGCGCGTAATCTTCGCTGTCTATGACAAGACCGATGAACTACGCTTGCGAGCCAATCTTGGGGAGTTCGAACTTGCCACCACACAGGCTGGCAAAGCATGGCTGCTGCTGGATATCACAGACGCTTTCCCGACATGGATGGCGGCTCAGGAATACCGTGATGCCTATTTTGAATCTCCCGAAGACCTGGCCGGTTATCAAACAGGCGAACTGAGTGAGTTCATGGCCGATCTGAGCGCCCAACTCAAGGCCCGTATCCAGGCCGAAGCGGGGCCAGATACTGTGGTCGCTCTGCTGGGTGTCGGCACACTATTTGGGCTAGTTAGAGTATCAACCCTGGTAGAAGACATCAAAGATGCCATCCCTGGACGGCTATTGGTGTTTTTCCCTGGAGAGCACCACCCCGAAACGCATAGCTACCGCCTACTAGACGCCCGTGATGGTTGGAATTATTTAGCGGTACCCCTAGTGGCTAAGCCCTGACGCGACATACTGAGAAAACGGAAAACAATATGCTAAACAAAGACATTTATCAGAAGGCGCCTCAGGAAACGCACCTGGCCAATCACGGCGTCGCCGAGGTCTCGGAAGATCACTCAGCCGCTTCGCAAGCGATCCTGCGCTACGAGTTGGAAACCTTTGTCTGTGATGGCCAATACGAAAAGGGGTTGGCCACCATCTTAGAGCAATTCCTACGTAATCTGGGTAATCAAGCGGAGCAACCTGGTATCTGGATTTCGGGCTTCTATGGCAGCGGTAAATCACACCTAGCCAAGATGCTGCGAACCTTATGGACAGATTACACATTCGATGATGGCGCAACGGCACGCAGCCTGGCGACCTTGCCCGATAGCGTACGCGATGCGCTAAAGGAACTCAGCACTCAAGGCAAACGCATTGGTAGCCTGCATGCCGCCGCAGGAAAGCTTGGCGCGGGCGCGGGCGATAGGGTAAGGCTTGCCTTGCTAGGCATCCTGTTTAAGTCCAAGGGGCTACCAGAGGCTTATAACCAAGCTCAATTCGTGCTTTGGTTACAGCAAGAGGGCATCCTGCATACGGTTAAGACGAGCCTCCAAATGGCAGGTCGCACCTTGGGTCAAGAATTGCCTCATATGTATGTCTCGGGACATTTAGCCAAGGCATTGCTCGCAGCAAGGCCAGACTTGGCCGCAACAGAGGCTGAAGTGCGTCGGCTCATCAAAGAGCAATTTCCTCAAAAAACCGATGTTTCCAGCGACGAAATGACGCTGGCAATTGAAAGCGCTCTGACCGTTGACGGAAAATTTCCGCTGACGCTAATCGTGCTCGACGAGGTCCAGCAATACATTGGGACAGACGCTGAACGGGCGTTTCAGGTGCAGGAAGTCACTGAAACGCTGACCAAACATTTCAAAGGCAAGCTGCTGTTTGTTGGTACGGGCCAATCCGCACTCTCTGGCATGCCGAACCTGCAGCGCCTGATGGGACGCTTCCCTGTTGCAATCCAGCTAGGTGACTGGGACGTAGAAAATGTCACGCGCCAAATTATTTTGGCGAAGAAGCCTTCCGCACAACTTCAGGTCGAAAAGGTCTGGCGCGATAACTTAGGAGAAATCTCGCGCCACCTACGCGGCACCAAGTTGGAGCATGTTACTGCCGACGAAACACTCATGACGTCGGACTATCCACTACTGCCAGTGCGACGCCGCTTCTGGGAGCGCGTTCTGCGTTCTATTGACGCCACTGGCACCGTTTCGCAGCTGCGCAGCCAACTCCGTGTGGTTCACGAAGCAGTGCTGGCCACAGCGAACGCGCCCTTGGGGCACGTCGTATCCGGTGATTTTCTATACGATCAAATCGCCGCCAATCTGGTTTCCACTGCTCAGTTGCCCAAAGAGGTCTACGAAAACGTCCAGCGTTTTGCCTCCGGAGACGATCATGCACAGCTCAAGGCCAAGCTGCTAAAACTGATCTATCTTATTAACAAATTACCTGCCGATACCGCCCTGGATATCGGACTTAAAGCAACGGAAGATACGCTCGCCGATCTTTTAGTGACAGACCTTGCTCAAGGCAGCGGTCCGTTGCGTCAGGCCCTGCCTGCTCTTCTGCATGAGCTACAAGCGGATGATCGCTTGATTATGGCACTGGCCGGTAGCCATGGCATGGAGTATCGCCTACAGACTCGTGAGTCCAGCGCATGGTATGACACCTACCGAGCGCAGGAAACCGAGCTGAAGGCCGCGCCACAACGCATTGAACAAAAGCGTGCTGAACTATTGAAAACTCGACTGGGTGACGTGCTCAAAAAGGTACGGGTCACCCAAGGCAAGGATAACGTCGAACGCCGCCTAATCCCGACCTACGACGAGAACCTCCCTCGTGACCACGCGCAGAACCTGTACTTATGGATTCAGGATGGATGGCAGACGGATGAAAAATCGGTAGTCGCCGAAGCGCGGCGTCAAGACGCCACCGACCCAACGCTGTTTGTATTCCTGCCCGCACAGAACAAGACGGAACTAGCCAACGCTATTGTGGCGCTCGAAGCGGCCAAGGCAACGCTACAGAAAAAGGGTAGCCCTACGACTGAAGAAGGGCGCGATGCACAGCGCTCGATGGAAAGTCGGCAACATACTGCCGAAAGGGATTTGGGCGAGCTGCTGGATCAGTTACTTATTGGTGCGCGCGTTTTTCAGTCTAGCGGTCAAGAAGCCACTGATGGAAGTGACCTGGCAGAGCGCATCAACCGTGCCGCTAAGTCCTCCGTCATTCGCTTATACAGCCAGTTTGATGCCGCCGACGATGCCAATTGGAACAAAGTTCTTGACGAGGCCCGTAAGGGGAACTTGGAAGCACTAAAAGCGGTAGGCCACACCCAAGAGACGGACAAGCATCCTGTATGCCAAAAAATCTTGGCCTATATCGGCCCTGGCAAACGTGGTGCTGAAATCCGAGACCAATTCGATAGTGCACCCTATGGCTGGCCACGTGATGCTATTGACGGTGCCTTGTATGCGCTACTAGCAACGGGGCACTTGAAGGCCACTGACGCATCCTCTCGCCCCGTTGATGTGAAAAGCTTGGATCGCGCCAAACTTACTCAAGCGAGCTTCCAGCGAGAAAGTGTCACCATCACGCCGCCGCAGTTGATCAAAATTCGCAAGCTATTCAATGCCATTGGTGTATCCTGCCAGCCCAAGGAAGAATTACAGAAAGTGCCCGTCGTGCTGGCCAAACTGCGCGAGCAAGCACAGCAAGCTAGTGGGCCAGCCCCTGCGCCTGAGACCCCGGACCTTTCGACAATTGAGTCCATTGAGGCGCAAAGTGGCAATGCACAGTTACTAGAACTCCACACCCATCAGGAGTTGCTAACCGACCTTTCTAAAACCTGGGTCGACACTGCAGCATCTATTCAAAAACGCTTACCTGCCTGGCGTAATTTGCTTGATTTATTGCATTATGCAAAAGACCTCGGACCGTACGCGACGCTGAATGCCGAGGTGCGAGCTATTGTTGCCCAGCGCAGCTTATTGTCGGAGCCAGACCCTGTACGTCCGCTGCTTGATGAAACCGTGAAATTGCTGCGTCAGGCACTGAGCGCCAAGCTGCAACAATATCAAGAGGTATTTCAAGCGCAACAGGCGCAACTGAACAACGATACTGAATGGCTCAAGTTGGACGACAGTCAGCGCCAGTCATTGTCAGCCGAGCATCACCTCGATACCCCCGAACTGCCAACGCTCTCGACGCCTGAGCAATTGCAGGACGCATTGGATAGTTGTGGCCTAGACCATTGGGCGACCAAAACCCAAGCCTTGCCAGGACGCTTTGAAGCAGCTCGCCAAGCTGCAATTGCGCTATTAAAACCCAATGTAGTTTATGTAAACCTTCCGCGCCGCACACTCAATGACGAGGCAGAGCTGAGGAATTGGCTTGCAGAGGTCGAATCATTGCTTAGCGAAAAAATCAAGCAAGGGCCCGTTGCTCTATGAACACTCATCACCACCCATTGCCCAAACCGCTACGCAGCCAGCTGGAAAACACCATTAAGGCGGCGCGTGACGAAGCCGAGCAAGGCGCTCAAGCTGCGCTACGCCAACTCGCTATTTCCGAAGCTCGTGTTCCCGATTACCTAAAAGAAGAGCAAAAAGTGTTGCGCCGTCGCCTGCGAGCGCATGGCCGAGCATTGGGCGATGTGAAGGCCAATGACGACACCCAGGAAATTCAACACCTGGTTTGGGAAGTCGCGTATCAACACTGGCACCGGATGTTATTTGCCCGGTTTCTAGCAGAAAACGGCCTGCTGATGTGGGAACCGGGTGCCGCCGTCTCATTAGACGATTGTGAGGCGCTGGTTCAAGAAAGCGATCCCGAGATGAACCTGGGTGCCAAGACCCGCTGGGAACTGGCTGGCATTCTAGCCGCTCGCATGTTGCCACAGGTGTTCAAACCACATAGCCCGGTATTCGAGCTGAACTTGGCTCCTGAGCACCAACGCGCTTTAGAAAAACTCTTGGCCAGCCTGCCAACTGAGACCTTTTCAGCTAGCGACAGCCTGGGCTGGGTATATCAATTCTGGCAAGCCAAACGTAAGGATGCAGTCAACGCATCTGAGGTCAAAATCGGTGCAGATGAATTGCCTGCTGTGACACAGCTGTTCACCGAGCCCTATATGGTGGACTTCTTGCTGCACAACTCTCTGGGTGCCTGGTGGCTAACACGACACCCCGATACACCGTGCCCCGTACCGCTTACCTATCTGCGTACGTTGGAAGATGGCACACCGGCTGCGGGTCGCTTCGAGGGTTGGCCCGACACCCTGAAAGATTTCACGCTGCTGGACCCATGCTGTGGATCGGGACATTTCCTCGTCGCGGCTTTCCTGATGTTGGTGCCCATACGCATGGCCGCAGAAGGCCTAAGCGCTCTAAACGCGGTAGATTACGTCTTAGCAGAAAATCTACATGGCTTAGAGATTGACCCTCGTTGCGTGGAAATTGCTGTCTTTGCCTTGGCCCTGGAGGCCTGGCGCTATCCTGATGAAAGTGGAAGCCCACTGGGCGTTCGGGCGGATATGCCCAGCCCCAAAATCGCCTGCTGCGGCCTGGAAGTCGCTGCCAGTGCAAACGATTGGACAGCATTAGTGCCCGATGAGGCACCACGCGCCGACTATCTGCGCCAAGAGCTACGTCTTCTACATGCCAGTTTTGCACAAGCGCCACTGCTAGGCAGTCTACTAGACCCCGCCCGTGCCATGCATAATGATCTGGCGAGCACCAGCGTGGAAGCCTTAAAAGACCTGCTGGCTCAGGCCCTAGGGCAAGAACAATACCTTGATACAGCTACTGGGGAAAATCTTCATGAACAATGGGAGGCCGCTCAGGCCGCTCAAGGCCTACTAAATGCCGCCCAATTGCTGGAACAGTCCTATCACTTAGTAGTCACCAACGTGCCCTACCTTGCACGCGGCAAGCAGCATCAAGACCTGAAAACCTACTGTGCCAAGCATTATCCAGAAGCCAAAAACGATCTTGCCAATGTATTTCTGGAACGCTGTCTAGAACTCGCACACCCCCCAAAACACGGCGGCGGAGTTGTGCAAATTGTCATGCCGCAAAACTGGTTATTCCTTACCAGCTACAAGAAACAGCGAGAATCACTGCTCAATCGTGTGGAATGGAACTTACTGGCAAGACTGGGCGAAGGCGGCTTCGAGAGCAGCCAGGCTGCCGGAGCCTTCATCATTCTACTAACCCAGACACATCACCCAGCAGCCAAGGATTTTGAGCTGCGCGGCATCGACGCCAGCAGATCCAAGGTAGCACCGGAAAAAGCCTCTCTGCTCCGCGGAGGGCCGTTGGTAAGAGTGAGCCAAAAGGGACAACTGGAAAATCCCGATGCAGTAATCACTTTTGAAGAAACTGCTAGCGTGCCATTGTTAATTGAGTACGCCTCTGCTATTCAAGGCTTTGGCACCAGCGACAATCCTCCATTTATACATGCCTTTTGGGAAATCACTTCCAATATAAAGGGATGGGAGAAAATCATCGGTGCAGTTGAAGATACAACGCTCTACGGAGGAAGGCAAAACATTCTTTATTGGGAAGATGGTGCCGGGAAATACTTTCAACACGCGATGGCACTCAAAAAAGAAGGAAGATTAGGTGGATGGAAGTCAGGTTATGAAGCTTGGAGCAAGTTCGGAATATCAATATCCGAAATGCGCGACATGCCCTGCACGATATACAGTGGCGAGAAGTACGACAATACTGCGCACGCAGTAATTCCAAAATCCCCTGACTTACTTCTTCCCATATGGTGCTTCTTATCAACTGACGAATTCCATAGAGCTCTACGCAAGCATCATCAAGGGCTAAAGGTCTCAAATCACTCGTTACTAAAAGTACCCTTCGACTTGGCTTATTGGCAAAAAATCGCCAAGGAACGCTATCCAAATGGTTTGCCCAAACCCTATTCCGACGACCCTACGCAGTGGCTGTTCCACGGCCACCCGCAATCAGCCACTGATCCGCTACAAGTTGCCGTGGCTCGACTGCTGGGCTACTCCTGGCCCGCTGAAACAGACACCGAGATGGAGCTCTCCGACGAGGCCCATACCTGGATTGACCGCTGCAGGGCTCTGGTTGCGCATAGGGACGATGACGGCATCGTCTGTCTCCCTTCGGTACGAGGTGAACTGCCTGCACACGAACGCCTATTGAAACTGCTGATCGCCGCCTGGGAAACTGTGACTCCAGGCAGCTGGAAACCAGCTATTCTGGACCGTTTGCTGGCTGAGGCTGATTGTGCAGGCAAAGGACTAGACGTTTGGCTGCGCGAGAAATTCTTTGAACAGCACGCAAAATTGTTCCACCACCGTCCCTTCATCTGGCACGTGTGGGATGGGCTAAAAGACGGTTTTTCTGCTCTAGTCAATTATCATCAGTTTGACTCCCGCAAACTGGAGCGTCTGATTCACACTTACCTGGGCGATTGGATTCGCCGGCAAGAGGATGGTGTGCGTAATGGCATTGATGGGGCTGACATCCGCCTAGCAGCAGCACAAGACTTGAAGCATCGCTTGTCTCTGATTCAGGAAGGCGAAGCTCCTTACGACATCTTTGTCCGTTGGAAGCCGCTAGCTCAACAATCCATCGGCTGGAACCCTGACCTAAACGATGGCGTCCGCCTAAACATCCGGCCTTTCATGACCGCTGAAGTGCTGCGCCACAATAAAAAGCCGAAGCTCAACATCACTTGGCAAAAAGACCGTGGCAAAGATGTAGAAAGTGCGCCATGGTTTCACACCTTTGGCGGTGATCGCATCAATGACCATCACCTGACATTGGCCGAGAAACGGGCGGCAAGGAGTGATGCATGACAGAGATCAGTGCCAAAGTCATAGCCGCCATCCAAGCTGTTGCTAAAGGCAATACACATACTGCAGCTCCTGCTGCAGCCGTGCTGTGGCCCGATAAAGAGGAGATGTGGCAAAGTGCGATCCCTGAGTTGCAGCAGGCGATGCCAACTTTGCTTGTATTTGGGGCCTACAATCCTGAGCAGCGTAGTGGCCCTGCCATCTGGCTCAAGTGCGCAATCGCTGGGCTGCTTAACGAACTTGCATTTGATGGTGTACCTGTCATCTATCTTCCGGGCGTCAGCCGTGCGGACTTGCGCGCCATCGAAAACTGCCCGCGCGAGTTACAGCCATTGGCCGAACTACAGTACCGTGGCACCTTCTGGAGCCAGGCCAACGCCAAGGATTGGACCATTGCGGCCTTCCTTTCATCAAAAAATGGTGGGCTAGGTTTCACCGTATCTCAAGACCGGGCGACACTAGAAGCTCTGCGCCAGGCACTGGAAGCAGGCGTTCTGCTCAATAAACCTATCGAAGATTTCGAGGGTCGCAGTATCAACGCGGAATGGCTGTTAAGCCTAATGGCCCCCAACCCTAGCCGTGACCTTCTCGCCTGGATGAATGCTCCAGCTGATATGCAAAAGCAGTGGGCTGGGGTTCGATGGAGTGTATTCGTACAACGCTGTCAGACCGACTATCGCTTTGACCCGCTCGCTGATGGGGAACTGGTAGCCGCAGAAAAACTTGCACAGCGCCAAGGTAAATGGGCGGCAGTAGCAGAGCTTTACGCAGATTCCTATCTAAGCTTTCCGCATGTTTTTGAGCTATTGAACAAAGTTCAGCCGCCAGACTTTGGACTCTTTCCCGATCCTCACCAGCAGGCGGCTTATCCCCAAATCAATGAAAATAATGAGGCTGTACTCCGCTACGCCTTATCGGCCTGCGCATCCCAAGATGCAGAACAGGCCCGCCAAGCCATATTGAATGCAGAAAGGGAGCACGGCCTACGGCGCGACTGGTTATGGAGCCGCATGGGGCGTGCGCCGCTTGCGCAAGCGCTTTACTACCTGGCCACGGTAGCTGAACTCAGTCAGCAACTACCGTCAGGAAATACACCTAGCGAGTTGGCCGAAAGCTATCAACAGGCAGGCTGGCAGGTGGATGACGCGGCCATGCAAGCCTTGGCTCAAGCGCAAAGTAAAGCTGATACTGATGCCATCGCAGATGCTTTGCGTGCGGTATATCTACCCTGGCTACAGGAAGCCGCTCGGCGACTACAAGAAGCGGCTCGCAACGCGGGAGGGCTGCCGCGCACACCGGCAGCTGTCTTATCAAACACAAGCGGCATCTGCACGGTATTTGTGGACGGCCTACGTTACGACGCGGCACAACGCCTGAAAGAGCGGTTAAGCACCCTGGGCTCCGTCCAGCTGGACAGCCATTGGAGCAGTATGCCCTCCGTGACGGCCTCAGGAAAACCCTGGAGCTCTCCAGTCGCAGCTTATGTCGTTGGCCAAGCGCAGGACACAGAGTTTGAACCACGAGTCGCTGCCGATGGCAAACCTTTATCTGCACACCACTTCAAGCGCCTGTTGACTGAAAACGGTATCCAACCATTAGATAAGAGTGAAACAGGCGACCCACAGAGCTTGGCCTGGACCGAAGCCGGAGACCTGGATCACTACGGACACCAACACGGCATCCGCTTGGCACGTGATATGGATGGGCAACTTGCGCAGATCGTAGAGCGCATCGAGGCTTTATGCCAAGCAGGCTGGCAGACCATCCGCATCGTGACCGACCACGGCTGGCTGCTCGTGCCTGGAGGACTGCCTAAAAGTGTGCTGCCCAGTCATCAGGCGGAAACCCGCTGGGGACGCTGCGCTGTGCTGAAAGACAGTGCTCACGGCACCTCTCTTACTTTCGACTGGAGTTGGAGTTCTGATGTGCAAGTCGCATATGCGCCGGGCGTCAGCTCCTTCATCTCCGGCGCAGAATACGCCCATGGCGGCCTGAGCCTACAAGAATGCTTGGTGCCCGTAATTGAACTTCGCAGTCATTCAGCACCGATCAATACCGTACAGGCCAAAATCGTGTCTGTTGTCTGGAAAGGCCTGCGCTGCGTTGTACAAGTTGAAACGGATGCCAATAGTCTGACAGTAGATATCCGTACACGGCCAGCGCAAGCAGAGTCCAGCATTGTGGCCACCGTGAAACCCTTAGAGTCCGGCAAAGCCAACGTCGCTGTCGCCAATGATGAACATGAAGGAGCCGCCGCCGTCGTCGTCGTGCTGGCCCCAGATGGAAGCGTCGTGCAAAAGCACACCACGACGGTAGGAGAAAACTGAAATGCACCTAGATGATCTAGACCAGAACGCCACCAAGGCCTTCGAAGGGTATGTGGTGCGCAAAGACCTTGTCCGCACCTTCAGCAGACAGTTCCCTGTCCCCACCTATGTCGTGGAATTCCTTTTGGGTCGATATTGCGCCACGACGGATGAATCTGAAATTCAGGAAGGCCTGGAAATCGTCCAACGCCAATTGTCTGACCGGACAGTCAAGGCTGGTGACGAAGAGCTCTTCAAGGCGCATGCTCGTGAAAAGGGCTCGGTCAAGATCATCGACATTATTACAGCTCGCCTGGACTCGAAGACCGACTCGTACTTGGTCACCTTGCCCAGTCTGCGGCTCAACGATGTGCGCGTGGCACCTGATGTGGTGAGCAGTAACGAGCGTATGTTGACGGGCGGCTTTTACGCTGAAGTGACGTTAGGCTATGACGCCACAATCGCCCAGGAAAAAAATGGGCGTCCTTTCAGTGTGGATGGTTTACGCGCTATTCAGCTATCCCGGCGTGACGTTCTGGACGTGATGAGCCAAGGCCGCGTCCAATTCACGACCAGCCAATGGCGTGATCTACTGTTTCGCAGTATCGGTTTTGAGCCCGACACCCTCTCAGAGCGGGCCAAAGATGCCGTAATGTTGCGCATGGTGCCTTTCGTCGAACGCAACTACAACATGGTAGAGCTGGGACCTCGCGGCACAGGTAAATCACACCTATTCCAACAAGTATCGCCATACGCCCACCTGATTTCAGGAGGCAAGGCAACTGTCGCTCGTATGTTTGTGAACAATGCGAACGGCCAGCGAGGCTTAGTGTGCCAGTACGACGTAGTGTGCTTTGATGAAGTTTCTGGCGTGTCGTTCGATCAGAAAGACGGCGTCAACATCATGAAAGGCTACATGGAAAGTGGAGAGTTCTCGCGTGGCAAAGAAAGCATCCGCGCTGATGGTTCCATGGTACTTGTAGGCAACTTCGATGTCGACGTAGAGCACCAACAACGCGTCGGCCACCTGTTTGGGCCACTCCCTCCAGAAATGCGCAACGACACCGCATTCATGGATCGAATCCACTGCTTTTTGCCCGGCTGGGATGTTCCAAAGCTGAACCCAGGACTCTTTACCGAACATTTTGGTCTGGTCAGCGACTTCCTATCCGAATGCTTTACCCAGCTGCGCAACCAAAGCCGACTATCCGTGCTCCAAAATCGCGTTCATTGGGGTGGAGCTTTGTCTGGCCGAGACATCACGGCAGTCAATAAAACCGTTAGCGGCCTCTTGAAGCTGCTGTACCCGAACCCAGAAACCACTGTTAGCGACGAGGATCTGGAATGGGCCGTTCGTCTAGCTTTGGAAGTTCGCCGACGCGTGAAAGAGCAGCAAAAGCGGATCGGTTCTGCCGAGTTTCGCAATACTCATTTCAGCTACACAATGGGTACTGAAGGTGTAGAGAAGTTTGTCAGCACACCAGAACTGCAGAGCCAAAGCGGTATTGGCGATGAACCGCTAGAGTGCGGCCAAATTTGGGTCATGAGCCCTGGCGGTGAGGATGAGCACCCGGGCCTATTCCGTCTGGAGGTCAATGAAGGGCCTGGCAGCGGCGTTCGAGTGCTAAATAATCCTGTGCCTGCTCCGTTCAGAGAATCCGTCCGTTACGCAGAACAGAATCTATACGCTCGAGCACAACAACTCGTAGGCGACCGAGATCCTAGAAGCCATGAGTTCTCTGTACAGTTGCGCGGGTTTGATGCAGCCAAGTCCGGAGCTAAAACAGGCGTTGGGGCATTGATCGCATTGTCCAGTTCCCTTTTAAAGAAATCCGTACGCGGAGGGCTGGTCGTCGTCGGCGAACTTACTCTTGGAGGAACCATCGAGCCAATCCACAATGCCGTCACCTTGGCAGAAATTGCGGTCGAGAAAGGAGCCAAATCCTTGCTCCTACCGGTCTCCAGTCGCCGACAATTATTTGATCTGTCTGACGACATGGCAACCAAACTCGACATCGAGTTTTATCAGGATGGCCGAGATGCCTTATTGAAGGCTTTGGCTGAATAATTCATGCGCTAGAATTTTGACGTCGCCAGGAGTTGAGCTGCGTGGGCTAATGAGGGCATGGGGAAACGTGGCATGAACTCCTGGATGGTTTTCAACATTGGGAAGTGAATCCAATAATTAACATTCAGGGCTTAACGGTGAATTATTGGATAAGAAAGTGCGGCATCCACGAGCCAGGTCAACAAGCAGAACTGATCTTTCCAACCAATGCCAAAGGTGCACGCAACATATCTTTCGTGTGAGTCTGCCAACGGCCCCCACTAGCGCGGAGCGCTTCTAGTACATCGGCATCAAGGCGCAGTTTGACTGCTTCTTTCGTTACGGCGTGTGCACCTCAGCAAACTTTCCAGCCTTAGCCTCGGCCAAGGAATCGCGCAGACCGGGAAGTGCCTGACCAGCGTCGGCCTCGATGGCCTTTGCCACTTTTTCCATATCCAGTTTCTTCAGGGCCTTCATGCACCACCACAATTGAGCTAAATGTAACTATTTGATATCCTCAATCGTCCCGTAAAACCGCCAAGGATCCATCGTGAACGGAAAGTTAGAGAACGATACCGCGCTACAAGCTCTCCTCGACGTCGCTCTCACATCGGAAATCAACAAAAAAGGCGCTAAAAACTGGCATGCCCGATTGGCATCGTTCCTGGCCACCGTCAAAGCTGCCATTCCCAGCAAGTTGCAAGATATCGACTTCCTAAAACAGCTCTGGGACGACAATCCCGTGTCAGCCACGGGCATGGGCTCAGTGAAAATGGCGCCAGCGCTGGAAAACGCCGATTTCCGGGCTTGGTTTACCACAGAGGTTAGTAACCCTCTACCTCCGAATGACTCAGCAGCCGAACTGCAGCTGACTACCCTGTACAACGACCTTTGCGACCGGCTCAAGGCTTTGTGTGGGCGGACCCCTACCCTAAAAATCAACCGGGTGCTGTGCTCTATATACCCCGAGCACTTCACCACCATCAGCGACCGTGGCAAGCTCCGCGAACTGTATATCGAAATGGGTGGAAGCAAGCATGACCACCCTGTCCGAAAACATAAGGCCATTCGCGCGCGGATTGATGCCATTCTCGACACCGTACCCTCTGATCCTCCTATTGATCTCGCCCAACGCATTTGCATCCCGTGGCTGCTATACAAACACATGGCCTCTAATGACGCCGGCGACACAACGGAGATTTCCGATGAAGGCGTAACGGTGTTATCCCCTCTTCCTGCAACCTTGCGGCGCAAGGGGCTGACTGCTCTAAAAGGAGGCTTTCAGACCTTGCTCAGCTACCTGCCGGAGCTCAACGAGGGCGTGTCCAAGGAAGAGTTTGCCGACATCATTAGACAAAGCAATCCGGAGCTGGCGCCTTCCAGCCTCATGACTTGTATCAACGTCGTTTCACGCGAATTTGATCTGTGCAAACGAACCGGAGACACCTATATATTAAGTGCGCGAGGGGCCAACCTACTGGACTCCCAAGACCCTGACGAGCTTGCCGACCACCTCCTTACCAAGGTGCTAGGCGTAGACCATATCATCAAGGCCTTAGCGCACTCTTCACAATCCAAATCGAATCTGATCACCCTGTTGCAGCAGGTCAATCCGGGCTGGACCACGGACTTTGCGCCGTCAGCGTTACTAAGTTGGCTGATCAGTCTCAACACGATAGAAGTCACAGACAAAAAACTACTCGCCCTTACCGAGCGCGGCGGACGTTGGGAAGAACTGATAAGCTGGGCGCCACAGGGCCTACCCAAGCCGGTAGAAACGGTCGAAACTGTTAGCGTGGATACGATCGACGAATTACACATTCCGGCATTCCCAATCCTCTGGAGCCGTATCAGCGATCACGTCGAAGGCAAACTCACCTTTGAAGAATCACTGGTCGCTCAACTACACGCCGGTATCTGGTTTCACCCGATACGTCATTTCGCAATTTTGACCGGAATATCGGGCTCAGGCAAAACGCAACTCGCCCAACACTATGCCTCGGCACTGTGCGAGCCATCGCAAGCACCTCACGATCACGTGCGCATCATTCCCGTACAACCTGGTTGGTACGACCCCAGCCCCCTACTCGGATACGTCAATCCGATCCAAGACTCATCTTATCGTAGCGCTCCTTTTCTGGAGCTGTTGCTGCGAGCAGCATCTGACCCTGGGCATCCGTATACCGCCATCCTCGACGAGATGAATCTATCTCATCCAGAGCAATACTTGGCGCCCATACTTTCCGCTATGGAAACCCACGGTTGGATCGATCTTCACCAATTGAGCGAAGACAGCACCTTGGTGCCGAGGCGAGTACGCTACCCCTCAAACCTTGCCATCATCGGCACTCTGAATATGGACGAGACGACACATGGGCTCTCGGACAAAGTCTTGGACCGTGCGTATACGCTTGAATTTTGGAATATCGAGGTGCAAGCGTTCCCAGGGTGGGCATCCACCACACTCGCGCCAGCCCTCAAAGAAAAAACCCAACGTGTCCTGATCGAATTAGTTAACGCCCTCTCCCCTGTTCGACTTCATTTCGGGTGGCGCACGATCAACGACATTATCAGTTACCTGGAGTTCCACGGCAGCTTCGCGCCACAAGACGACAACGCATTAGACAACGTTGTCTATGCCAAGGTCTTGCCCAAACTACGAGGCGATACCTCCGCCACATTCCAACACGCGTTGGAAAATACGATCCGGGTACTCTCTGAAAACAATCTAGATCGCTGTCTCAAAAAAGTCATCAGCCTAAAAGAAGACTTAGCCCTCACAGGCTCGGCACGATTCTGGCGCTAAACGATCGACATGCCCATATGCTGCGAATTCGACCTTGCCATCTCGCCGAGGACATCCCCTGGCAAAGCGTGCAGCCGGAAGGCGTACTAGGCGGCCTACACGAGGACACCGACTATCTCATCGATGTCTGCCACCCTAGCTCAGACGCCTACATCGATGACGTCCCACTAGAACGGGAAAACGCCACGACCTTTCGTTGGCGCCCATACTTCTACGCCGGGCGTGTTGTTGTCGACATCATGCGGAGCCATCACCCGCGCTTACGTTACTTCCTAGACATCAGCCCCAGCCGCGCCAAAAGCGGTCTAGATGAGTTTGCAGCCATGGTCGCAGAGATCGAGGCATTCGATCGATCTTTACTGAGCGGCCTATCGTCCGCCACCATGGCTTTCGGGCACCAAGGCCGCACCGGTCGATACGAACTCAACGTACTTTTGGCACGAATTCGACAATACGGTTCGTCGTTCCTGACTGCCGTCGAACACATTGCTCGGTCGCCTCATCGTTTCCTGGCTGCTGACATGCAGGTTTTGCCACTATCGCGTGTGCGGCGATTGCATCACCGAGCGCTACAGGAACGCAGACTCGTCTCCATCGTTCACGGCAACCTCACGCCGCCCGAATCCATCGACGCTATCCAAGTCAACGGCTTAACCTCTGCCCCGACCTTTGACACGCCTGCGAACCGGACCTTGCTCGCATTGCTACGACGTTTTATGGCGGCAACCGTATCGCTCGACCACGTGATACGGAACTATCAATTACAAAGCCCCCAAGATGAACAAATTTTACGCGCCAAACGCCGATTAGACGAACTCAGCATACTAATCACGCGAACTCGGCGACTGCTATTTGGATCATTCTTTCGCGACGTTTCCACCAGCGGCACGTCCGCAGCCGGGCTGACACAAGTGTCCGCACAGCCGCACTACAACAAAGCCTACCGGCTAGGCTGCCGCGCACTGGCCACACAGATTGATGGCAATGCAGCCGAAGATCAGCTCCATATCCCGCCGTCATGGGGCATTTACGAATTGTGGTGTTTCCTATGCGCCGTTACCTGCATAGCCGACATCACCGGGCTCACCCCAACGCCCTGCTCGGCCAAGACCGCCCTCGCCGAACGTGCCGTCCAATTTACACTCGATCACGATCATGTGATCGAGGTCCTATTTCAAGCGACATTTCCGTCATTGAAATCGAACACCAATTGTCGGGGCTGGAGCCTATCGCGAGAGCGTCGACCCGATATTGTCATCGCTCAACGTCGATCCTCAAAGACCAGCGCCGTCGTACTCGACGCGAAATGGCGCAGCGGAAAGTCAAATATCTTGGACGCGATGGAGTCAGCCCATATTTACCATGACGCGCTGCGCGTCGGCATGACTCCCCCTGAATGGTGCATACTGCTATTGCCCGGGCAGACATGCGTTGCCCAGCTTGAGGATGACGCATTCATCCAAACTCAACACGTAGGCGCAGTGAGCAACATTCGACCAGGAGCGGTCGGGCTGACGCGGATACAGAGTCTCATCCAGTCTTGGTTAAACGGTCATTCAACACCGTCCTAACATCCCGCGGGGCGTCTACCCAGACCGATTGGCGAAAACCCTCGCTCTTGACAATTCTTATCTCCCACACCGTCTCATTAAGTGTCACGACGGTCCAAAATAAAGTATTTATTTAATAAAATTGGCCATCTTAAAAATTGGACAAGCAATGCCTTTTAAATAAATATAGACTTACACTCCGAGTATCGCGCACGAAAACAATGACAGCAAAAATGCAACCAAGCTCAAGAGGCAGCATCGGCGAGCGCTTGATCATCGCACGCAAGAAGCGAGGCCTGTCCCAAGACGCCTTGGCCCGCCTTCTTACCCCTCCTGTGAGTCAAGGCGCTATTGCCCATATCGAAAGCGGGCGCATTGAGTCGTCTCGCCACCTTGTTTGGATCGCAGCCGCCCTCAAAGTTCGCGCCGAGTGGCTAGTCACAGGGGAAGGAGACATGTTCGAAATGCCTTGGCCGTGGCCAGAGACGCCCCAGTATGTTGTTGAACAGTTACCGGCTCCCGTCCTAGAAGACATCGGCGACTACATCAAGATGAAAATCAACCAACAAGCCAGGCACGACAAAGATCAAACATAAGCCTGCGAACTACGCTCCTCATCGCAAAAAACAACATTCCCCTTCCCAACGCCCTGAATTTCGTAACGAATCAGGGCGTTTCTTATTGGGTTAAGCCGGCTTATAGGATTTCTTCGTTCAAAAATTTTTACCTTTTATTCGGCCCAGATTCAGTATTTACTTATTGACGTCAAAAAATAAGTACGTAATGATTACAGCAACCCTGCTCTTTAACAACACAACACCGATAAACACCGCGCCCTGCCCTATTGCGGGCGGTGTGAGTGCGCGGCTACCCGAGTTACCAGCATGCTTATGCGGGGTGACATGCACCTGGGTAGGAGCAAATCAGGTGAAAAATCGTTGTGCTCTTGGGCCGGTCGTGACTGGCATGAACTGAGAGCACCAACGACGATCCTTGTTACTGGACGCCGGTGCTGCCAAAGGCAGACCACCCTCGATGGATGGCGCGTAATCCGTCGATGACAGCGGCAAAGGCCACAGTTTTCAGCATCCCGACGAACCACGCTTGTGGATAAACAACGACGGGCTCTACCGAAAATGATCAAAGCAATTGGTTCCCATCGCGGTTGTTTGGCGAACCAACTACCAGGGCGCTGGCTGCGCCCGCTTTGGAAAGCATCCTAGAGATCGTCCTAGGGTGCTTTCCAAGGTTTAAAGGAGAGAACATGGAGAGACAATCTCAACGATCACCTTTTGAAGTGTCATTTGGCAGCAGCGAGGCCCCTCGCCCGTCTGACGACGCACTGCTTTATCGCATACACACTGCCGAAGCCAAACTCGGCGTATCTCGATCCACGATCTACCGACTCGTCAATGAAGGGCAGTTGGATTTGATCAAGATTGGCAAACGATCCAGTGGTATTACCGCGGCCAGTTTGCATGCCCTCATTGAGCGAAACAAAGCAGCTGCTTGCTGAGCACCCCGTTGACACGCATGACAACGAAAGCTCATCAATGAGCACACCTTGCATACAGATAGAGTAGCGTCTGAAGTGCTGCTCACCACCCATCACTCCCGGCGAGCATGCAACAGGGAGGCATAACCTGGAGTCGTTCAGTGACCACCGAAGAACAATTGATCAAGCGGTACGGACCATTATTGTCATTAGTCGAATTATCTGAATTGCTAAAGCGCAGTCCCGACGGCCTGCGGCTTGCTCTCTGCGGACAATCCGAATTCGCCCGACAGTGGAACTCCGCGAAGCGAAAAGTGGGAAGACGGGTTTACTTTCGAGCTAGCGACGTGGCCGAGTTGATTGACGGTGCCTAAGCCCTTATGCCTCACATTGTTTACAGCAGCACACGCACCCAATCTCTGCAAAAACTGCATCGATAAGTGATGACAATCACCGCACACTCCCGTTTTCGACGCTCGCATGCATTAGCCAAACGAGTCGCCAAAGTGAGTTCCGTCACTGTACCGAACTGTACCGATGTCTCGCTTTTCGGTACAGTAGCGGTACAGCCGTCAGTTCTGACGGACTTCGCTAAAATAATATAAACGATTGATTTATAAGTACTATTATGTAGTTTAAGATGCACTCGGCATTGCCCCACTTCCCTGGGAAAGTAGCCTGAAACGCCAACTCAAAATCCCCCCGCCGCAAGGCGTGCCGGTTCGATTCCGGCGTAAGCGCTCAATAACCCACGCCCTATCGAGTTAGCGCAAAATGCTTGATGCTTGCGTCCGCCACGAACTTTGCGGACGCAAGCATGACGATAGAATCCTTAGACCTTTTACCGCTACGGCCTGTG
>WMBV01000030.1 GCA_017745595.1 Bordetella petrii | reverse complement strand
GCGCTGGCCTGGGGGGCGGTGGGGGGCGTGGCGGGTGTCAGCCACAGGTACAGGCCATGGGCGAGCACGCCGACGCAGATCCAGACGAGCCACACGGGCCAGCGCGACTGCATGTCCCGCAGCCTGCGGATGCCGCGCACCCAGCGGGGCGGCGACTGCAGCACGCGCGCATGCTGCTCGTGCAGGGCGGCGGGCACGTGCAGGCTCCACCACGCGGGCATGTGCCGCGATACATGGTGGATCGTGGCGTGGGCGCGCCGGGCCTGCCGCCAGGTGGGCGAAGGGTGGCGCCGCATGCGTTCGATGGCGCGTTCGTGGCGCAGCCGCTGCTTGGCTGGCTGCCGCGCCCATAGCTCGCGTTCTTCGATATAGCGTTGCAGCCACTGGGCCGCGCGCGGCGTGCGCGGGCGATAGCTGGCCTGTTCCCAGTGGAAATGCTGCTGGCCCAATGTATATAGCGCATGCTGGCCGTCGGGATGTTGGGCGATGCGGTCCAGCAGGCGGTCGCCCAGTTCGGCGCTGGCATCCAGGGACTCCAGGGCCGGATGGGTGTTCAGGCGTTGCCAGGCGGCGGGTAAATCCCGCGGTCCGGTGCGCATGAGCTCGGCGATGGCCTGGTCGATGATTTTCTGGCGCTTGCGCAGGGCCCGCCAGGTGGCGTCCGGTGCGGCCTGGCGCATGACCTGCGGAGGTTGCCGCAGGGCGTAGCCGGGCGTCGCGGCCGGCGATGGCGCGGGGCCAGCCGCGCCGGGCGGCTCGCCGGGCGCATCCGCGTGCGCGGCCCAGCGCATGGCGGTTTCGTAGGCCGCGCGCAAGGCCTCGAATTCGTCGGCCTGGGTGTGCTGGTCCAGCACTTTCAGGCGTTGTGCGTAGGCCCGCCGGATCGCTTTGGTATCGCGGGTAGGGGCAATGCCGAGTACGGTGAAGGTCGCTTGCATGGGTGCGGGGTGTCGCGGCCGGGGGCGCTACAGCGGGTCGGGATCGGTGTCGAAGACGTTGTAGCGGTCGAAATGGTCGATGGCGCGCCGCAGGCGGGCGCGCGCGCTTTCGATGCCGCGCGGCTGCTGTTCGTTCAGCGCCGCCTCGAAATGCGTGATTTCGTTGCCCATGGTTTCGCGCGCGTGTCCGCGCAGGAACGCATAGACGCGCTCGGCCTCGGCCATGACGCTGCGGTTTTCGAGTTTGTCGCGCGGGTGGACCTTCAGTTCGGCCAGGGCGGCGAAGCGTTCGGCGATCTGCTGGTCGGTAAGCTCGCTGGCGTGGCTGCGGATGACGATGCGGTGCATTTCGCCGGTGGCGATGCGGGTGGCCTCGACCTCGAGGATGCCGTTGACATCGTAGGTGAAGCGCACCGCGACGGCGTTTTCGGCCCGGGTGCCGCGGTCGAGCGGAATCCGGAGTTCGCCTATCCGGATATTGTCGCGTACCGCGCGCGATTCGCCCTGGTAGATGGATAGCTGAAGTATTTCCTGGCCATCTTGCGTGGGTTCGTAGTCGCGCACCCGGCTGACCGGCACGACGGTATTGCGTTCGATGATGGGCGAAAACTGGCCGGCGACGTGGCGGCCGTCGCCCAGTTCGTGCGAGATTTCTATACCCAGCGAGTAGGGGCAGACGTCGGTCATGACGACTTCGCGCAGGTCCGCGTCGCGCGCCTTCAGCCCGGCCATGACCGCGGCTCCCATAGCCACCACTTCGTCGGGGTCGAGCGCCACCGATGGAAACCGGCCGAACATGCGGGTGACCAGGCCGCGTATCATGGGCGCCCGCGTGGCGCCGCCGGCCAGGACGACTTCGTGGATGTCGCCGCTGCGCAGCCCGGCATCGCGCAGCGCGCGTTCGAGCGGCGCGCGCAGGCGCCGCAGCAGGGGCTCGGCCAGCGCGCGATAGTGCGGTTCGGTCAGTTCCTGGCGGTAGCGCCGGCCGTTCCAGTGCGCCTCGATGGCCACCGTGGCGGCCTCGCTGAGCTGCTGCTTGGCGGTTTCGATGCGGGCGCGCAAATGCTGCATGAACGCGGGATCGTCGCGCGCCCCTCTGGGTACGCCGGCAGATTCGCAGAACCAATGCAGGATCTCGTTGACGAAATCTTCGCCCCCCAGGAAGTTGTCGCCGGCGGTGGCGCGCACTTCCATGACCCCTTCGAACAGTTCCAATATGGATACGTCGAACGTGCCGCCGCCCAGGTCGAACACCAGGAACTGCGATTCGGCGGCGCGCTGGTGCAGGCCGTGGGCCAGGGCGGCGGCGGTGGGTTCGTTGATCAGCCGCTCGACGCGCAGGCCGGCCAGCTGGGCCGCCGCGCGGGTGGCCTTGCGCTGGCCGTCGGAAAAGTACGCCGGCACCGAGATCACCGCTTCGGTCACGGCCGCGCCCAGGGCCGCCTGCGCGTCTTCTTTCAGTGCGCGCAGCACCAGGGCCGACAGTTCTTCGGGGCGGAACTCGCGCGCGCCCAGCCTGAACCGCTTGTCGCTGCCCATGTGCCGCTTGAACAGCGCGGCGGTGCGGTCGGGATGGGTTTGCAGGCGGTCGCGGGCGGCCTGGCCCACCAGCACGGTGCCGTCGTCATCCAGGCTGACGCAGGACGGGGTCAGGACCCGGCCCAGCGCGTTGGGTATCAGGCGGGGCTGGCCGTCGCGCCAGTAGGCGGCCAGGCTATGGGTAGTGCCGAGATCGATGCCGACTATCATGCTGCGCGGTTCCTGGTGTCTACAAGCCCACGCCATCGCGCTGGCGCAGCGTGCGGTAGTAGCGCCAGAATAGCAGTGCGGCGCTGGCGCGATAGGGCGACCACGCGGCGGCGATGTCGATCAGGCGCGCGCGGTCGGGAAACGCGCCCGGCGTCAGGGCCGCGCCCACCGCTTTTTGCAGCGCGACGTCGCCCGCCGGGAAGATGTCGGCATGGCCGGCGCAGAACATCAGGTAGATTTCGGCGGTCCAGGGGCCGATGCCTTTGTGGCGGGTGAGCTCGACGATGGCCGCGTCGGTGGGCATGGCCTCGATGGCGGGCAGGTCCAGTTCGCCGCTGGCCAGCGCCCGCGCCAACTGGGTCAGGGTACGCTGCTTGCTTTGCGACAGGCCCACGCCCTGCAGCCCGCGTTCGCCCAGCGCCAGGAAGCCGCCGGGCGTGGTGGCGTCGGCCAGGGCCTGGAGGCGGCCCCATATGGCGTCGGCCGAGGCCACCGATACCTGCTGGCCGCAGACGATGCGGGCCATTCCGGCAAAGCCGCCGGGCCGCGCGCGCAGCGGCACCTGGCCCACTGCCCGATGCACCGCGCGCAGGCGCGGATCCAGCTTGACGAGCCGGCGCACGTGCAGATCGACCGCGGCTTGGGTGGTCAGGCGTTGCGGGGGCGTGGCGGTGGGCATGGGCGGAATGGGGCGGAGCATCGCGCCCGCCGTTCACAGAATAAGGTGCCGGATACTTTACCGCGTGCGGGGTCCGCCGCGCATCGGCACGCATACTTTGCCAATGGCAAAGCGTCGATCCGGCACATCCGAATTGTCGTGTCGGGGCGAACCCTGCACACTCTGGGTCTTTTGCGAGGAGACAAGGATGAGGCAGGTGCGTGCATGCATCGCGGCAATGTTGATGCTGGGCGGAATGGCGCAGGCGGCGGCGGGATACCCGGAGCGGCCGGTGAAGCTGGTGGTGCCGCAGGCTCCCGGAGGAGCCTCTGATTTCCTGGCGCGCCAGGTGGCGCAAGGCCTGACCGAAGCCTGGGGCCAGACGGTGGTGGTCGAAAACCGTGCCGGCGCGGGCGGCAACATCGGCCTGGAAGCGGTGGCCCGCGCGCCCGGCGATGGCTACACGCTGCTGTTCACCTACGAAGGCACGCAGGCCATCAATGTCAGCCTGCGCAAGCTGCCGTTCGATCCGGTGCAAGACTTCACGCCCATCGCGGCGGTGGCCAATGTGCCGTTCATCGTCACCTTGAACAACAACATCAAGGCCGAGTCGTTCCAGGCCTTCGTCGAGCGGGCGCGCGCGCATCCCGGCATGACGTTCGGGTCGGCGGGCAGCGGCACGGTCAACCACCTGCTGGGCGAAATGGTGAACCAGGTGGCCGGCACGCAATTGACGCACGTGCCGTATAAGGGCGCGGCGCCGGCCCTGGCCGATTTGCTGGGCGGGCGCATCGACGTGGTGTTCACCAGCGTGCCGTCGATCGCGCAGCAAGTCGAGGCGGGCAGCGTGCAGGCCCTGGCCATCACGGGCAAGACGCGTTCGTCGCGCTTTCCGAACCTGGCGACGATCGCGGAATCGGGCTACGCGGGCTTCGACGTTGCGCCCTGGTTTGCCATTTTCGGCCCGGCCGGCGTGCCGCAGGACATCGTCGACAAGATCAACGCGGATGTCGGCAAGCTGCTGGACAAGCCGGAAATGCAGCAGGCCCTGGCCGGGCAGGGCGCGGAAGTGTTGAAGACCACGCCCTCGCAATTGGCCGACATGCTGGCGGCCGACATCAAGAAATGGGCGATCGTGGTAGAGAAGTCGGGGGCGCGGGTCGATTGAGTTGAACCGCGCGGGCAGCGCGTAAGCGCGGGCAACTCCGGTGTCTGACACCCGCTGCGCGGGAGTCAGACACCTGATCATTCCGGACAGGTGTCAGGCTCCGCAGGTGCCTGACACCGCTGTGTGAGCAGCTTTTCGCGGACTTCGGTGTCTGACACCCTGCGGGAGTCAGACACCTGGCCACCGCCGGGCTGCCGCCTTCAGGCTTCGGAGGTGGGGCCGGGCACGCGGCGTTCCGGCAGCAAGGCCTGCACTTCGACTTCGATGTCGACGTCGCGCGACAGGCGCGCCTGCACGGTGGACCGCGCCGGCAGGGTATTGCCGAACCGCGCGGCATAGACCTTGTTGAATTCGCCGAACAGGGCCAGGTCGGACAGCCATACCGTGGCGCGCACGACGTCGTGCAGATGGCAGCCGGCCTGGGCCAGCGTTTCGGTGATGCGGTCGAACACCGCTTCGGTTTGCGCGGCGATGTCGCCGCGCACCACTTGCCCCTGGGCGTCGATGGGAAGCTGGCCCGAGGCGAACAGGAAGCCGCCGGCCAGCACGGCGCGCGACAGGGGCAAGGGCGTAGCGGCGGGAACGCGGGTGATGCGGGACATGGCGATACCTCGTCAAGAAAGGGTGGGGTAGGGATGTGCCGCCCACCCTATCACAGGACGGCGCGGCATGTCCGTCCCGCCCCGCCGTCCCCCGGCGCGCTACGAGTCGTGCTTGTGCTGGGGCTTGCCGTGGCGGGAGGTGGAAGCCATTTTTTCCAGTTCTTTCTTGTCCATGGATTCGTACATGGATCTGGACGCGCCTTTCAGGTCGCTTTTCTTTTGTTCGCCGCGCTTGGCGGCCAGGGCGGCGCCGGCCGCCTTTTGCTGGGCTTGGGATTTCGCGGGCATGAGTAGCCTCCGTGCAGCAGTGGATGGGAACTGACAGGGCACGCAAGCCGCGTGCCAAGGGCCCGGGGGCGGGTTTGTCCCTATACAGAGACTCTTGTTCGGCGCGCAGCCGGCGCGGTAGCATTTGCCGAATGTGACCACATGGTCACATTGCGATGAATCTGCGTGCCGGCCCGCGATGCGGGCCAAAGGGAACTGCAGCATGACCATTGGAATCGCCGTCAGCGGGCCACGGGCCGGCGCGGCCGTGCGGGCCGCCGTATTGGGCGCGGAATTGCTGGGCCGGGGCGCCATCGGCGGCTTCGCGGTGTATGCCGTGCTGGACGGCCAGGGCCGGTTGCAGTGTTGTGCCGCGCAGCGCGGCGGTATCGGCGCGCTGGACCTGCCCGAGGCCTGGCTGGATGCGCGGGTGGCGGCGGCGATTTCCAGCGGACCCGACCGGCCCGAGCCTTTGGTGCAGTTCCTGCCCGGCGCCGACGGGGTGGGCCTGGTGACGGGCCACCGCCTGCCGAACCGGCCCGGCCCCGAGGGTGTGCCGCTGAACCAGGCGGTACTGGCCAGGCTGGCCCGGGGGCAGGCACCGCAGCAGGCGGTGGATGCCGTGCTGGCGGCCCATGCCGAGGCCGACGCGGGCCTGATCGCGGTCAGCGCCGCGGGCGCGCTGGGCTGGGCCAATAGCGCGCGGGTGGCGCGCCGCGCCGACCTGGGGGCCGCGCAGCGCCGCAATGCCGAGGGCGGCCTGGCGATACTGCATAACTCGATTCACAGCGGCTTGCCCGATCTGGCCGACACGCTGGCCGACCTGGCCTGGGCGCAGGCCCAAGGCCGGCCGGCTGCCTGGCGGTTTTTGCATCTGCCCGCGCCGGTGGCGGTGCGCGCGGCCGCGCGCGACCGCGTGTGGGTCGACGGCACCGGCGTCATCGTGGCGCTGGAAACGGCCGATCCGCACGTGCCCGCGATGCAGCAGCGCGGCACGGCCGTTTACCTGGGGGCCGAGGTCTGGCACGACGGGCGCAAGCTGGGGCACGCCGCCACCGAGCTGCGTGCCGACCTGGACGGCGGCCTGGCGCGGCCGCTGGACGGCCCGGCCGGAGGCACGATATTGATGAGGGCCGACCATGTCGCGGCGTGAACAGACCGAGCGCCAGATCCTGCAGGCGCTGGAAGCGCAGATTTGCGAAACGGGTGTCGCCGGAGTCGGCATCAATGCGATCGCCAAGCGCGCGGGTGTCAGTAAAGAACTGATCTACCGCTATTTCGATGGTATGCCGGGGCTGATGCTGGCGTGGATGAAAGAGCAGGATTTCTGGACCGGGCGCTCCGATTTGCTGAAAGACGGCGAGTCCAGCCAGCGCACGCCGGCCGATTTGATCCTGGCGATGCTGCGCGCGCAGATCGAGGCGCTGGCGGGCAACGAATCGCTGCGCGAAGTGCGGCGCTGGGAACTGATCGAGCGCAACGATGTGACGGCGCAACTGGCCGACCGGCGCGAGCGCGCGGCGCGCGGCTTCATCGACCGGGTCGATGGCCTGACCGACGAGGCCGATGTGCCCGCGGTGGTCAGCATCATGCTGGCCGGCGTGCTGTACCTGATGCTGCGCGCCAAGACCGAAAGCCATTTCATGGGCGTGCCGCTGCGCACCAACGAAGGATGGACGCGGCTGTACGCGGCATTGGAAACCCTGGTGCAGGGCCTGCCCGAGAACCTGAGGAACGAGCCGCTTGCCGCGCTGGAAGCCGTGAGCCGGCCCGTTTCGCCGTCGCGCAAGGATACTGAAGCATGAAACGAGCGGCCGATCTGCTGGTCGATACCCTGGTGGCGCACGGCGTGGACCGCGTGTTTTGCGTGCCCGGGGAAAGCTACCTGAGCGTGCTGGACGGGCTGGCCGGCCGCGCGGACATCGCGGCGGTGACCGCGCGCCACGAAAGCGGCGCGGGTTTCATGGCGCTGGCCGACGCGCGCCTGAGCGGGCGGGCCGGCGTGGCGTTCGTCAGCCGCGGCCCCGGCGCCATGAACGCGGCGATCGCCGTGCATTCGTCGCAGCAGGACGCCGTGCCGCTCGTGTTGTTCGTGGGGCAGGTGGAACGCGCGCATCGCCACATGGATGCGTTTCAGGAAGTCGATTACGGGCGCGTGTTCGGCGCCATGGCCAAATGGGTGGTGGAAGTGAGCGACGCCGGCCGGCTGGCCGATACGGTGGCGACGGCCCTGCACGCCGCGCAAAGCGGCACGCCCGGGCCGGTGGTGGTGGCCCTGCCGGAAGACATGCTGGAAGACCGCGTGGCGGGCGGGCCCGCCGCGCCCCTGGCGCTGCCGCGCGCCGGCGCCGGGCAGGGCGACCTGCAACGCGCGGCCGCCATGATCGCGGCCGCGCAACGGCCGCTGATCATTGCCGGCGGGCTGCTGAAGCACGATGCCGGGCGCGCCGCCCTGCTGCGCGTGGCCGAGGCCTATGGCGTGCCGGTCGCCACGGCCGTGCGCCACGCCGACCTGCTGCCCAATGACCATCCCCAGTATGCCGGCCACCTGGCCTACGGCGCGCCGGCCGAACTGGCGCGCGCCGTGCAAGAGGCCGACCTGGTGCTGGGCGTGGGCACGCGCCTGGGCGACGTCACCACGCAGGGCTATGTATTTCCGGCGGCGCCCCAGCCCGGCCAGGATGTGATCCATGTGTGGCCGGACGCCGCGGCGGTGGGGCACGTGCGCCGCGTGGCCCTGGGGCTGGTGGCCGATCCCACGGCCTTTTTGCGGGACCTGCTGGCCTGCGCCCCGCCGCGGCCGCATGAAGGCCACCTGGACTGGAGCGCCCGGCTGCACCGGGTGGCGGCCAGCCTGCGCGACTGGAGCGGGCCGGCCGATGCCGACGACGGCGTCGTATTCGGCGCCGTGGCGCGGGCGGCCGACCGCATTCTGGCCGCCGATGCGATTGTGACGATCGACTCGGGCAACTTCGGCGGCTGGGTGCAGCGCCTGATGCGCTTTGGCGGCGGCCGCGCCATGCTGGCGCCGTCGTCCGGCGCGATGGGCTACGGCGTGCCGGCGGCGGTGGCGGCCAGCTTGCGCTGCCCGGAACGCCAGGTGGCGTGCTTCGTGGGCGATGGCGGCTTTCTGATGACGGGCAACGAACTGGCCACCGCCATGCAGTGCGGCGCCCATCCGGTGTTGATCGTGGCGGATAACGGCTCGTACGGCACGATACGCATGCACCAGGAAAAGCATTTTCCGGCCCGCGTCAGCGCGACGGCGCTGCACAACCCCGATTTTGCCGCGATGGCGCGCACTTACGGGGCGCTGGGTTTCGAGGTAACGCACAGCGGGCAGATCGAGGCGGCCCTGCGCGAAGCGCTGTCCGCCCGGCGCCCGGCAATTGTCGCGGTGCGTACCAGCCTGCAGCACATTTCGGCGGCGGCCACCATCGGACAGCTGCGCGCCCGCGCGGCCGCGCCGCAAGCCTGAGGCCCGCCATGCATATTGTCGTGATCGGCGCGGGCATCATCGGCATGACCACCGCCTATTTTCTGCGCGAGGCGGGATACGGCGTCAGCGTGGTCGAATCCGGCCCGGCCCCCGGCCTGGCCACCAGCCAGGCCAATGGCGCGCAGCTGAGTTACAGCTTCGTGGCGCCGCTGGCCGATCCGGCGGTGCTGCCCAAACTGCCGTCGTGGCTGACCGACCAGGACGGTCCCTTGCGGCTGCGCCTGCGCGCCGACCCGGCACTATGGCGCTGGGGCCTGGGCTTTCTGGGGGCGTGCCGGCGCGGCACCACCCGCCGCACCACCGCCGAACTGCTGCAGCTGGGGCTGTACAGCCGCACTTTGATGCATCAGCTGGTGGCGCGCGAACGGCTGGACTTCGATTTCACGTCGTCGGGCAAGCTGCTGGTGTACCAGGATGCGGCGGCTTATGCGCACGCGCTGGCGCAGATGCGCTACCAGGCCACACTGGGCTGCGAGCAGCGGGCCCTGGACGTGGACGAATGCCTGGCGCTGGAACCCGCGCTGGCCGATATCTCGGCGCGCGTGGTGGGTGGCATCTTCACGCCCACCGAAGATGCCGGGGATTGCCTGAAGCTGTGCGCCGAACTGCGGCGCACGCTGGAAGAGCGCCGCGAGCCGGTGCGTTTCCACTTCAATACCGAAGTGCGTCGCCTGCATACCCGTCAAGGCCGCGTGGTGGCGCTGGATACGCCGGGCGGCCCGATCCGGGCCGACGGCTACGTCATTGCCAACGGCGTGGGCGCGCAGCGGCTGGCCCGCCAGGCCGGCATGAATCCGCTGATCTATCCATTGAAAGGCTACAGCCTGACGTACCGGCTGACGGCGCGCAGCCGCGCGCCCCTGACCAGCCTGAGCGACGTGCACAACAAAGTGGTGTACGCGCGCCTGGGCGACCGCCTGCGCGTGGCCGGCATGATGGATATCGGCGACCGTTCGGCGGCGATCGACGCCCGGCGGATCGCCAGCCTGAAGAGCCAGGTGGCGCGCTATCTGCCGCGCCTGGAGGCTGCCGGCGAGCCGCAGGCCTGGGCCGGCCTGCGTCCCGCCCGGCCCGACAGCAAGCCGGTGATAGGCGCGACGCCGTACCGGAACCTGTGGATCAACGCGGGCCATGGCGCCCTGGGTTTCACCCTGGCGGCGGGCAGCGCCGGCCTGCTGGCCGACCGCATCGCCGGGCGCGTGGCGGCGCTGGGGCGACACAGTTTCACCTTGTAGTAACGGCGCCGGCCGGCTGGCGCGCGGCGCCGGTGTGGCGGGCATCGCATCAACGACTGAACCAGGGGTAAACATCATGAAGACCAAGACGAATCTGCCGCAACGCCTGCGCACCCTGTGCGGGGCGGCGGCGCTACTGGGCGCGCTGGCGGCCGGCGCGCCGGCGCATGCCACCACGGTGACGGCGGTCATGCAGTCGGGACTGCGGGTCATGGACCCGATCCTGAGCACGGCGTTCCTGACGCGCGACCACGGCTATATGATCTACGACACTTTGCTGGGCGTGGACGCCAATTTCAAGATCCAGCCGCAGATGGCCGGATGGCAGGCCTCCGAGGACGGCAAGACCTATGTCTTCACTTTGCGCGACGGCCTGAAGTGGCACGACGGCACGCCGGTCAAGGCCGAGGATTGCGTGGCCTCGATCCGCCGCTGGGCCCAGGTGGATTCCACCGGCCAGGTGCTGATGCCGATGGTCGAGCACATCAAAGTCACGGGCGACCAGACTTTCGAAGTGCAATTGAAGGAACCCACCACGCTGTTGCTGGAAGGCCTGTCCAAGCTCAGTTCCCGGCCGGCCTTCATGATGCCCAAGCGCATCGCCGATACGCCGGCTTCGACGCCGATCACCGAATACGTGGGCTCGGGGCCGTTCAAATTCGTGGCCTCGGAATTCAAGCCCGGCCTGAAAGTGGTGTACGAGAAAAACGCCGACTACGTGCCGCGCAGCGAGCCGGCCAGCTGGACGGCGGGCGGCAAGGTGGTGAAGGTGGATCGGGTGGAATGGGTCAGCATGCCCGACCAGATGACGGCCCTGAACGCGCTGCAGAATGCCGAGGTCGACTTCATCCAGCAAGTGCCCTTCGATTTGCTGCCCATCGTGGAAAACCGCGACGACCTGCAGGTGAAGGTGCTGGACAAGCTCGGGGCCTGGACCTATTACCGCTTCAACCATCTGTACCCGCCGTTCGACAATAAATTGGTGCGGCAGGCCGCCATCGCGGCGGTGGGCCAGGAAGACGTGCTGAAGGCACTGGTGGGCAATCCCAAGTACTACAAGACCTGCGCGGCGGTCATGGGTTGCGGCAACCCGAATGGCGACTCGTACGGCGCGGACTGGGTGATTCCGTCGGACATCGAGAAGGCCAAGGCGCTGCTCAAGCAAGCCAACTACGACGGCACGCCGGTGGTCATTCTGCAGCCCACCGATATCGCCATGCTGGCGGCCCAGCCCATCGTGATCGGCGCCGCCCTGCGCAAGGCCGGCTTCAAGGTCGACATGAAAACCATGGACTGGCAGACGGTGGTGACCCAGCAGGGCAATCAGAAGCCGCCGTCGGAAGGCGGCTGGAATATCTTTTCGACCTACAGCATCCTGGCCACCAGCGGCGATCCGTTCGGCAATACCACGCTGGCCGCGGCGGGCCGCAAATCGTGGGCCGGCTGGCCCGACGTGCCCGAGATCGAGGCCCTGCGCCTGAAGTTCGCGCGTTCGACGGACGCGGCCGAGCGCAAGCAGATTACGGCGCAGATCCAGAAGCTGGCCATCGACGAGGGCGTGGTGGCGCCGCTGGGGCAGTTTTCGATTCCGGCGGCCTACAGCAGCAAGCTCAGCGGTGTGATGGAGTCGCCGGTGACGGTGTTCTGGAACATCGAGAAATCGGCCAAGTAAGGGAAAGCCATGTTTGCCTATATTGCGCGCCGGCTGCTGGCCACGCTGCCCGTCATGGTAATGGTGGCGGTGGTAGTGTTCGCCATGCTGCGGCTGACCCCCGGCGATCCGGCGGCGATTCTGGCGGGCGATGACGCCACCGGGGCGCAGCTGGAGCAGATCCGCAAGAGCATGGGGCTGGATCAGCCCATCCTGACCCAGTTCGGCGTATGGATGGGGAAGCTGGCGCGCGGCGACCTGGGCGTATCGCTGTTGTCGGGCACGCCCGTGCTGGACATGATAGGCAACCGGGTCGGGCCCACCGTGGCGCTGGCGCTGGCCACCATCGTGGTGACCGTGATCGTGGCGGTGCCCATGGGTATCGTCGCGGCGCGACGGCGCGGGCAGGTACTGGACCGCGTGGTGATGAGCCTGTCGGTGTTCGGGTTTTCGGTGCCGACCTTCGTGATCGGCTATCTGCTGATCTACCTGCTGGCGCTGAAGCTGGGGTGGTTTCCCGTGCAGGGCTATAAGCCGGCGGCCGACGGCTTCTGGCCGTTTGCCCACCGGCTGGTGCTGCCGACGCTGGCGCTCAGCGGCATCTATATTGCCTTGGTGGCGCGCATTACCCGCAGCAGCATCATCGAAGTCATGAACGAAGACTTCATCCGCACCGCGCGGGCCAAAGGCGCGAAAGAGAGCGCCATCCTGCTGCGCCATGCCCTGCGCAATGCCGCCGTGCCCATCGTCACCATCATCGGCATCGGCGTGGCCTCGCTGATTACCGGGGTAGTGGTGACGGAATCGGTGTTCAACCTGCCGGGGCTGGGGCGGCTGGTGGTCGAGGCCGTGCTGGCGCGCGACTATCCGGTGATACAGGGCCTGATCCTGCTGTTTTCGTTGACCTATATCTTGATCAACCTGGTGGTGGACGTGCTTTACACCGTGTTCGATCCCCGCATCCGATACTGAGGCGCCCATGAATATCGAACCTGTCCGCGCCGGATTGCTGGCCGGCGAACCGGCCGACCTGCCGATGCCGGCCAAGGATACGCTGGCGGCGCAGCTGCGGCTGGCGCTGAAGAGCCCGCCCGTTTTCATTGCCTTTGCGATCTTCGCCGTCGTGGTGGTGCTGTCGGTGCTGGCGCCGGTGCTGGGCACGGTGGACCCGATCGCCATCGATCCCGCGCAGCGCTTTTCCGGCGTTTCGGCCGCGCACTGGCTGGGCACCGACGCGTTCGGCCGCGATACGTATTCGCGAGTGCTGTACGGCGCGCGCGTGTCGCTGATCGTGGGCCTGGGCGCCATGGCGGCCAGCATCGCGCTGGGGCTGGTCATCGGCGTGGTCGCCGGCTATTTTCGCGCGGCCGATGCCATTATCATGCGCATCATGGACGGCATCATGGCCATACCCAGCATCTTGCTGGCCATCGCGCTGGTGTCGCTGACGGGCGGAACGCTGGCGACGGTGCTGGTGGCCATTACGGTGCCCGAGATTCCGCGCGTGGTGCGGCTGGTGCGCGGGGTGATCCTGAACGTGCGGTCGGAACCCTATGTCGAGGCGGCCGTCTCGCTGGGGTCGCGGCTGCATCGCCTGCTGATCCGGCACATGGTGCCCAACACCGTGGCGCCGCTGATCGTGCAGGGCACGTTCATTTTCGCCTCGGCCATCCTGACCGAGGCGACCCTGAGTTTCCTGGGTGCCGGCCTGCCCACCGAGATCCCGTCATGGGGCAACATGATGGCCGACGGCCGCATGTATTTCCAGCTCAAGCCCGGCCTGGTGCTGTATCCGGGCGTGGTGCTGGCCCTGACGCTGCTCAGCGTCAATATCCTGGGCGACGTGCTGCGCGACGTGCTGGACCCGAAAATGGCGAAGAAATCATGACCAGAGAGCAAGAGCAGAAAAACGGCGCCGACGCGCCGGTGCTGCGCATCGAGGGGTTGTCGGTCGGCCTGGCGGAAAGCGGCGGGCGGCCGGTAGTGAGCGGGGTGGGCTTCGACGTGCGGCCCGGAGAGACCGTTTGCGTGGTGGGCGAATCGGGCTCGGGCAAATCGGTGACGGCGTTCTCGGTGATGGGCCTGCTGCCGCCGGACAGCCTGCGCTGCACCGCCGGCCGCATCTTGCTGGACGGCGAGGACGTGTTGCAGGCCAGCCCGGCGCGCCTGCGCGAACTGCGCGCGACCCGCATGGCCATGATCTTTCAAGAACCCATGACCGCGCTCAATCCGGTCGAGACCGTGGGCCGGCAGGTGGACGAGGTGCTGCGCATCCATCGCGACTATGACAAGCGCGAACGGCGCCGCCGGGTGCTGGAGATGCTGGCGTCGGTGCATCTGCCCGACCCCGAGCGCATTTATGACTCGTACCCGCATCAGTTGTCGGGCGGGCAGCGCCAGCGGGTCGTGATCTGCATCGCGCTGATTCTCGAGCCCAGGCTGCTGATCGCCGACGAACCCACCACGGCGCTGGATGTGACCACGCAGAAGCAGATTCTGGCGCTGATCCGCGAACTGCAAAGCAGGCACCGCACCGCGGTGCTGTTCATTACGCACGATTTCGGCGTGGTGGCCGAGATCGCCGACCGGGTGGTGGTGATGAACCGCGGCCAGGTGGTGGAAACGGGTACCTGCCGCCAGATACTGGCCCAGCCCGCGCAAGACTACACGCGCACGCTGGTGTCGTCGGTGCCCAGCCTGGTGCCCGAGGCGCGCGCGCCCAATGAGCAGGCCATCGTGCTGCAGGTGTCGGGCCTGAACAAGACCTATGCCGAGCGCCGCCTGTTCGGCCGTTCGCGCGCGGTGGCCGCCGCCGTCGATATCGAACTGACGCTGCGGCGCGGCGAGATCCTGGGCATCGTGGGCGAGTCCGGCTCGGGCAAATCGACCGTGGCGCGCTGCATCGTGCGGCTGCAAGACCCCAATTCCGGCCAGATCCGCATCCACGGCGACGACATCGCCCAGGCGGGCGGCACGCGCCTGCGGCCGCTGCGCCAGCGCGTGCAGATCGTGTTCCAGGACCCGTACCGGTCGTTGAATCCGCGTATCAAGGTGGGCGAATCGATTATCGAAGGCCTGGTCAATTACGGCATGCCGCGCGACCAGGCCCTGGAACGCGCGCGCACCCTGACGGGCCTGGTGGGCCTGGACCCGAGCGCCCTGCAGCGCTTTCCGCACCAGTTTTCGGGCGGCCAGCGGCAGCGCATCTGCATCGCGCGGGCCCTGGCGCTGGAACCCGATATTCTGGTGGCCGACGAGGCGGTGTCGGCGCTGGATGTGTCGGTGCAGGCGCAGGTGCTGGCCCTGCTGGACGACATTCGCGCCCGCACCGGCGTGGCAGTATTGTTCATTACGCACGACCTGCGCGTGGCGGCGCAGATCTGCGATTCGATCATGGTCATGCAGCACGGCCGCATGGTAGAGCAGGGGCCGGCCGCGCAAGTACTGACCGCGCCGCGCCAGCCGTACACCCGCGCCCTGCTCGATGCCGCGCCCGGCCGCGACTGGGATTTCCGTCATTTCCGGCCGGTGCAGGGCGTCGCGGCCTAGCCGCGCCCGGATGCCCGCCCACTGATTCTTGGACTTGAGTTCATCATGCAACCCACTTACGACGTAGTGATCCGCCATGCCGAAATCGTCGATGGCACCGGCGCGGCCCGTTTCGACGGCGACATCGGCATCGACGGCGACCGCATCGCGCGCGTAGGCGATTTGAGCGGCGCGCGCGGACGCCAGGAAATCGACGCGCGCGGGCTGGTGGCCGCGCCGGGCTTCATCGACGCCCATACGCACGACGACCGCGTCATGCTGTCGGCCGGCGACATGGTGTCCAAGGTCAGCCAGGGCGTCACCACGGTCATCGGCGGCAATTGCGGCATTTCGCTGGCCCCCATGCCGCAGCCCGCGCCCGCCACCATGACGCCGCCGCTGGATCTGCTGGACAACACGGGCCGCTGGTACCGCTATGCGCGCTTCGGCGATTATCTGCAGGCGCTGCGCGACCAGCCGGCCGCCACCAACTGCGCCATGCTGGTCGGCCATTCGACGCTGCGGGTGATCACCATGGACGACCTGTCGCGCGCCGCCACGGCGGGCGAGATCGCCGCCATGCGCGGCCACGTGGAAGAGGCCATGGCGGCGGGCGCGATCGGCGTGTCGACGGGGCTGGCCTATGCGCCCGCCGCGGCGGCGACCACCGAAGAGGTCATCGAGGTCAGCCGCCCGCTGGCCGGGCATGGCGGGCTGTATTGCACGCACATGCGCGACGAGGGCGACGACATCATGGCGTCGCTGGAAGAAACTTTCCGCATCGGCCGGGAACTGGGCGTGCCGGTGGTGATTTCGCACCACAAGCTGGCCGGGATCAACAACCATGGGCGGTCGGTGGAAACGCTGCAGCGCATCCGCGAGGCGATGGCGCGGCAGCCGGTTTGCCTGGACTGCTATCCGTATTCGGCCTCGTCGACCATCTTGACCGGCAAACAGGCCGCCGGCTCGTCGCGCACCATCGTGACCTGGTCCAAGAGCCTGCCGCAGTACGCGGGCCGCGACCTGGACGAGGTGGCGCGCGAATGGGGATGCACGCTGGAAGAGGCGGTGGCGCGCCTGCAGCCGGCGGGCGCCATCTATTTCCGCATGGACGACGCCGACGTACAACGCATTCTGCAGTTCGACGACACCATGATCGGCTCGGACGGCCTGCCGCACGACGAATTGCCTCATCCGCGCCTGTGGGGCACGTTTCCGCGCGTGCTGGGCCATTACGGCCGCGGCCTGGGGCTGTTTCCGCTAGAGAAAGCGGTGCACAAAATGAGCGGGCTGACGGCCGCGCGTTTCGGCCTGGCCGACCGCGGCGTGGTGCGCGAGGGCGCGTTCGCGGACCTGGCGATTTTCAACGCCGAGACCGTGAACGAGGCCGCCACCTTCGATAAGCCGATCGCGCCCTCGATCGGCATCGATACGGTGCTGGTCAATGGCGCCGTGGTGTGGCGCGGGGGCCAGGCCAGCGGGTTGCGGCCGGGGCGGGTGCTGCGGCGCCAGGCGGCGGTTTAGCCGGGCACGCCAATTGCGTCGGCGCAAGGTCTCTGGTTTATTGCGATGAGGCCACGCCATGCGCTATCGCCTGAACGACTATTCCCAAGCGCCGCCGCAGCGGCGCAATCGCGACCGCGGCTCGAATTCCGGCTATCCCGCGGGCGGCGATACCTACAACCAAGAGCGCGACCCGTATGGGCGCCGCTACGACGACCCGGTGGCCGGCCAGCACGCCCGCCGCGCCACCCGCGACACTTATGCGCGGCCGGATAGCTGGAAAGACGACCCCCAATGGCGGCAAGGCGTGGGCCAGGGCGACTTCCCCGGCAAGTCGGGCCTGAGTTTCCCGTATCAAAGTCAGCCGCGCACCCCGGTCTACCCGAAGGGCTATGTGCGTTCGGATGAATACATCCAGGACGATCTGTGCGAGCGCCTGAGCCGCAGCGGACTCGAGGTGGGCGATGTGTCGGTGGAGGTGAGCGGCGGCAAGGTGGTGCTGAGCGGCAATGTGCCGTCGCGCTGGATCAAGCACGCCGTGGAAGATGCCGCCAGCGACACGCGCGGCGTGACCCAGGTCGAGAATCAGATTCGCGTGGGACCGGCCGCGCCGCGGGCAGGCGGGGCCGGCACTTAGGCGTGCGCGGCGGCCGGGCGGGCTCGGTCAGGCCCGCCGCGCGTAGCGCGTCAGGGCCAGGCCGATGCCGAAGGCGGCATAGACGAAGCCCAACGACGGTCCGGACAGGCGGCGTTCGAAACCCGGCGTCAGGCGGCGCGGCGTGAAGTTCAGGTCGACCACACAGGCCGCCGCGGCCACGCCCAGGCCGGCCGCCCACGGATGCCAGTGCGAGCGGCGGCGGTGGCGCGCATACAGCAGGGCTTCGTAGGCGACGCCCCAGAAGATAGACATCGAATGATGAATGACATATCCGGTCAAGGTGTAGCGCAGCGACGGCCGCCGTTGGCGCAAGGCCGCGTCGCGCCACAGCCAGTGGCTGACGGCGTTGACGGGGGCAAAGGCGCTATGGCAGTCGCGCGTGCCGCAGCCGGCCAAGGCCAGGGTGGACAAGGCGCTGGCGGTGCTGCCCGATACGACGGCCCGCGCGGCCGTTTGCGCGATGAAACTCATGCGGTTCCCCCGGTGTGTCGCCAGTATCCAGCATGCATGGCGGGCGCGCACGCGGGTGTAACGGTTGGTGCGCGATTGCTTCGGGAGCGGCGGCCATGAACGTATTGGTGCTGGGCGCCAGCGGCTTTCTGGGGCGGCACGTAGTGCGGGTGCTGGCGGACGCGGGGCATGCCGTGGTGGCCGGCGTGCGCGCGGTGCCTGCGCAAGAGGCGCGGAACGTCACGTACCGGCATGTCGATTTCAATCGGCTGGGCGATGCGGATGCATGGCGGCCCTTGCTGCGCGATGTCGACGTGGTGATCAACGCGGTGGGGATTTTCCGCGAATCGCGCGGCAAGCAGTTTCGCCAGCTGCACGAGCAGGCGCCGCGGGCGCTGTTCCAGGCCTGCGGCCAGGCTGGGGTTCGGCGCGTGATCCAGGTGTCGGCGCTAGGCGCCGATGCCGGGGCGCAGACGGCCTATCACCTGAGCAAGCGGGCCGCCGATGAATACTTGTTGTCCCTGCCCCTGGACGCCGTGGTGGTGCAGCCCTCGCTGGTGTATGGCGCGGGGGGCGCCAGCGCGGCGCTGTTCGGGATGCTGGCGACCTTGCCGCTGATGCCGGCGCCCGCGCTGGGCGCGGCGCGGCTGCAGCCGATACACGTCGATGACGTGGCCGCGGCGATGGTGGCATTGGCCGGCGGCGCGCGTCCTTCGGCTTCGCGCATCGCGCTGGTGGGGCCGCGGGCGCTGTCGTGGCGCGAGTTTCTGCAGGGTTTGCGGACGGCCCTGGGCATGCCGGGACGCGGATGGTTCATGCCGGTGCCCGGCACTCTGGCCGCCGCGATGGCCAGGCTGGGGGACCGTTGGCGCGGAGCCTTGCTGGATACGGCGGCATGGCGCATGTTGCGGCGGGGAAATAGCGCCGACGTGGAACCGTTGCGCGCGCTGCTGGGCCGGCTGCCGCGCGATGTGACCGAGTTCGTTGCGCCCGACGAGGCGCCTGCACAGCGCGCTCAGGCCCAGCTGCGCTGGCTGCTGCCGATGGCACGGCTTAGCCTGGCGGCTCTATGGATCGTGACCGGCCTGGTGTCGCTGGGCATTTATCCGCTGGCGTCCAGCTACGCCCTGCTGCAGCGGGCGGGGGTGCCGCAAGCGCTGCAACCGCTGGCCTTGTACGGCGCGGCGTGGCTGGATATCGCGCTGGGCCTGCTGGCCCTGGCCCCGCGCCGCATGCGCTGGCTGTGGGCCATACAGGCCGCATTGATATTGGCCTACACGGGCATCATCTCGTGGCGGCTGCCGGAGTTCTGGCTGCACCCATATGGGCCCATATTGAAGAACCTGCCGCTGCTGGCGCTGCTGTGGCTGCTATATGAACTGGATCGTCCATGGAATACGCGATAGCGAAATGGCTGCATGTGCTGTCGTCCACGGTGCTGTTCGGCACCGGCATCGGCAGCGCCTATTATTTTCTGGCGGCCACGCTCAGCCGCGATGCGCGCACCGCCGCCACGGTGGCGGGTTATGTCGTGGCGGCCGATTGGCTGTTCACCGCCACCACGGCGGTGGCGCAACCCTTGACGGGGGTCTGGATGATGCGCGTGGCCGGCATGGGCATGGACGTGCCCTGGCTGCGCGCCTCGGTGTATTTGTACGGGTTGGCCATCGCCTGCTGGCTGCCGGTGGTGTGGCTGCAGATCCGCCTGCGCGACCTGGCGCGGCAGGCCGCGGGTGCCGGCCTGCCGTTATCCGGCGACTATTGGCGGTACTTTCGCGCCTGGTTCGGCCTGGGCGTGGTGGCCTTCCTGGCATTCGTGGCCATCTTCTACCTCATGACGGTCAAGCCGTCCTGAAGCGCGGCGGCTACTGCGCGATCCGTTCGCACGCGTCGGCGCAGCGCCGGCACTGGGTGGCGCAGTCGTCCATGCCGTCCAGTGCGTCGCAGCTGTCGGCGCACTGGCGGCAGAGGGATGCGCAGTCGGCGCACACATGCTGGTGGTGCGGCACGCCGATCAGCATGAAATGCGCGGCCGTGCGGCAGCTTTCCGAACAGGCCATCATCAGGCGGAAGTGCGCGGGGTCGACGTGCGCGCCGCCGACTTCCAGGCAATGGCTCATGGCCATGCCCAGGCAAGACTGATAGCACCGCAGGCATTCGTCGATGCAGATTTGCAGCTGGGGAGAGCGGGGTGTCATGGAAGCGGCTCCGGTAGGGTGGAAAACAAGAGGCGCAGCAAGCGGCATGCCGTGGGGGTGAGATAGCTGGGCACGCTTCGGTGTCTGACACCCTGCGGGAGTCAGACACCTGGACGGCATGGGTCAGACACCTGAATGACCGGAGTCAGACACCCGGACGGTCTGGACGGTCAGATCCCCGGCACGCCGGCGCGGATGCGTTGCGAATAGGGCAAGGGGGAAGCGGTGTCGCGGGCGCGCTCGGTGTAGCGGCCGCGCCGCCGGTATTCCCGCATGCTGTCGGCGCCGCGCAGGGCGCCCAGTTCGTACAGGTATTCGGGCAGGTAGCCCGAGGCCATCAAGCGATAGTCCAGCGGCAGGCCGGTAACGATGCGGTTGACCATGCGGTACACCAGCGTGGTGCAGTTGGCGGTCAGGGTGTTGTAGAAGCGCGGCCGCTGGACGAGTTTGTTGGCCTGGCTGATGTATTCGGCGAACAGGGCGCGCATGTCGTCGGGCGCCATGTGAACGCGGTACAGATAGCCGTCTTCGCCGCGCACGTTGGTGCGCACCTGCAGGATGTCGCGCTCGTCGGCGGCCACGATGCTTAATTCATATTGGCGGAAGAAGCCGCCGAGTTCAGAGAACCGGTCGTTTTTCTTGCGGCGGATTTCCACCGAGAACACCAGATAGTCGCCGTCGGCGAACCCGAACGACACCAGCGTATGGGCAATGGCGGTGTGCGACCAGTATGACAGCGCCATGTCCACCGAGCGGATGGCCGACAGCCGGTAGCGCCGCGTTTCCCAGCGCGCGTCGAAATCCTGCGTGCCGCGCCAGGCGAAATTGCGCACGTTGTGCAAAGTGGCGACATCGCCCTCGATCTGGCCGTGCAGCAGGCGGGCTACGCTGGGTTCCCAGTCGCGGTCTTGCGCGGGCCGCAGCGTCAGCCACCATGCGGCCAGCAGCGCCGCCGGCGGCAAGAACGCCAGCGCGCCGCGCCAGCGGCCCGTGCCCACCAGCACGCAGGCCGCCAGCGCGACCAGTACCCAAATGAGGATCAGGACGCAAGTAAGAGGGACACCCGCCGGCCGCCGGACCCACAACGCCAGCGCGCCCCAGGCGGCCGCCGCGATCACGACTAGAACAAAACCGGCTTGAGCGGGCACGTAGGCTTCCAGGTAGGTGTCAACCGCATGCTAGCAATAGCGTAACCGCCCGGTCTACTGGCCTTATATATAAGCCGGCAATAAGCCGGCGGACGCCTGATGCCATGCCGCATCCGCCCGCTGTAAGGCCCTGACGCCAGGGTGGGATTGTTTCAAAGTCTGAATTTACTAGTGCACGAAGTGTGCATTTTTATTCGTATTTGTTAATGAAACGTAAGAAAAAACAGTAGCTGTTAGGTGTCACTGGAATCAATACAAGCTCTGCCTAGAATTCGGACTTCTGCGGCAGTTACGCGAAGATAGGCTGTTTTAGGGCTCCGGGTAATCCCGGGTATGACTGATCACCATGGAATTTGCCGACATTCTGACCGCGCTGGATCCTCGTCTGCCTTGTGGAGAAGACCTGGAATATGACGCCGAGTTCCTGCAGTTGCAGCAGGCGGCAGTGGAACGCAGCGAACAGCAGTTCGGCTCGACCATCATTCCAGCCCAACCCCCCGATTGGCGCGAAGTCGAGAAACTCGCGCGCGGCCTGCTCGAGCGCACGCGCGACGTGCGCATCATGGGTTACCTGACGCAGGCCTGGACCGAGGTGCGCGGGTTGCCCGGCTACGCGGACGGGCTGAAGCTGGTTGCCGACACATTGGACCGCTATTGGGACGCGGTGCATCCGCGGCTGGACAGCGTGGACGACGACGACCCCATGCCGCGTATCAATGCGCTGGCGTCGCTGGGCGACCTGGCGGGCTGCGCGCGCAGCGCCCGATCCAGCCGCCTGGTCAACGGCGTACACGGGCAGTTGTCGCTGCGCGATGCCGAATCCGTACTGGACGGCAGCCGTTCCGATCCCGATTTTTATCCCGGCGGGCGGGCGCGCCTGGTCGAGCATTTGCGCCAGGCATCGCTGCAGCAAGATGCCGATCTGAACGGCCTGGCGACAGCCACCCAAGCCTTGCGCCGCATCCAGAAACAGGTCTCGGACAAGCTGGGCCAGGAATGGGTGCCGGATTACGCGGGCATTCTGCGTACGCTGGATATGGTGATGCAGGTGCTGGGCGATAGCGGCACCGTCACGCACGCCGAGGAAAAAGTCGGGGACGCAGCGGCCGCCGGTGCCGCCGCGGCGGCGCCCGCGCGGGCCGATGCGGCCACGCCGGCCCCGGCGGCGGCGCTGCGCTGGCAGGACGCGCAGATCCAGTCGCGCGAAGAAGCGGCCGCCATGCTGGCCAAGGTGTGCGCGTATTTCGAAGTGCACGAGCCCAGTCATCCGGCACCGTATTTGATCCGTCGCGCGCAGCAACTGATTGCGATGAGTTTCCACGACATTATGAAGAACCTGGCGCCGCAGGGCCTCGAGCAGTTCGAGACCTGGCTGCCCCGGGACGCCGACGGCGGACCCGGCGCGTAGCACGCTCGCGGATACGCACTGATTTCAGGATAGGAGAGCACACATGGCAACGACACTGAAGGGCAGCGGACAAAAATTCATCGCACGCAACCGCGCGCCCCGCGTGCAGATCGAATACGACGTGGAAATCTATGGCGCGGAACGCAAGATCCAGCTGCCGTTCGTCATGGGTGTGCTGGCCGATCTGGCCGGCAAATCGGTCGAGCCCCAGCCCGACGTGGCCGAGCGCAAGTTCCTGGACATCGACATCGACAACTTCGACGAGCGCATGAAGTCGGTCCAGCCCAGGGCCGCCTTCCAGGTGCCCAATACGCTGACCGGCGAGGGCAATCTGAATGTCGACATCACCTTCGAAAGCATCGACGACTTCTCGCCCGCGACGGTGGCGCGCAAGGTCGGGGCGTTGAACGAACTGCTGGATGCCCGCACGCAGCTCGCGAACCTGCTGACCTATATGGACGGCAAGACCGGCGCCGAAGAATTGATCGGCAAGGTACTGAAAAACCCGGCGCTGATGAACGCGCTGGCGGCGGCGCCCAATCCGGATGCGGCCGCGCCCAAGGCGGACGAGCCCGAAGCCGATCCGGCCGCGAAATAAACCATAACGGAGATCGCGATGACTGCTGTGGCCAAACGCGCGGATGCCCGCACCAACGAAACCCTGGAGGCGGACGGCCTGTCCGCCCTGCTGAAGAAAGAATTCAAGCCCAAGACCGAGCAGGCGCGCGAGGCGGTGGAGCACGCCGTGCGCACGCTGGCGCACCAGGCGCTGGAAAACAGCGGCGTGGCCGTATCGGCCGATGCCTACCGGACCATCCAGGCCATCATTGCCGAGATCGACCGCAAGCTGTCCGACCAGATCAATCTGGTCATGCATCATGCCGAGTTCCAGCAGCTGGAAGGCGCGTGGCGCGGCCTGCATTACCTGGTGACCAACACCGAGACCGACGAGCTGCTGAAGATCCGCGTGATGTGCATCTCGAAGAAAGAGCTGGGCCGCACGCTCAAGCGCCACAAGGGCGTGGGCTGGGACCAGAGCCCGATCTTCAAGCGCGTATATGAAGAAGAATACGGCCAGTTCGGCGGCGAGCCGATCGGCTGCCTGGTGGGCGACTACCACTTCGACCACAGCCCGCCCGATGTGGAACTGCTGACCGAGATCGCGCGCATTTCCGCGGCCGCGCACTGCCCGTTCATCGCCGGCGCGTCGCCCAATGTGATGCAGATGGATTCGTGGCAGGAACTCGCCAACCCGCGCGACCTGACCAAGATCTTCACCAATACCGAATATGCCGCCTGGCGCAGCCTGCGCGAATCGGAAGATTCGCGCTATATCGGCCTGGCCATGCCGCGCTTCCTGGCGCGCCTGCCGTATGGCGCGCGCACCAACCCGGTCGATGAGTTCGATTTCGAAGAGGATACCGACGGCGCCAATCACGACCGCTATGCCTGGGCCAACTCGGCATATGCCATGGCGGCCAATATCAACCGTTCGTTCAAGCTGTACGGCTGGTGCACGTCGATCCGCGGGGTGGAATCGGGTGGGGCGGTGGAAAACCTGCCTTGCCATACCTTCCCCACCGACGATGGCGGCGTGGACATGAAATGCCCCACCGAGATCGCCATCAGCGACCGGCGCGAGGCCGAACTGGCCAAGAACGGCTTCATGCCGCTGGTGCATCGCAAGAATTCGGATTTCGCGGCGTTCATCGGCGCGCAGTCGCTGCAGAAACCGCACGAATACTACGACGCGGATGCCTCGGCCAACGCCAAGCTGTCGGCCCGGCTGCCTTACTTGTTTGCCTGCTGCCGCTTTGCGCACTACCTGAAGTGCATCGTGCGGGACAAGATCGGTTCGTTCCGCGAGCGCGACGACATGGAGCGCTGGCTGAACGACTGGATCATGAATTACGTGGATGGCGATCCGGTGAACTCTTCGCAAGAGACCAAGGCCCGCAAGCCGCTGGCAGCCGCCGAGGTCCAGGTCCAGGAGATCGAAGACAACCCCGGCTATTACTCCGCCAAGTTTTTCCTGCGGCCGCATTATCAGCTCGAAGGGCTGACGGTGTCGCTGCGCCTTGTGTCCAAGCTTCCGTCGTTGAAGAAGAACGACGGCTGACGGGACATTTTTTCCAGGGCACGTCGTGCCGTGACTGCAACTTAGGGAGAGAGAAGTGGCTGTTGACATGTTCATGAAGATCGACGGAGCCAATGGCGAGTCGAAAGATGCCAACCACAAGAACTGGACGGACATCATTTCGTTCTCGTGGGGCGCCACCCAGCCGGGCAACATGGCCAGCGGTGGCGGCCTGGGCGCCGGCAAAGCCAGCTTCAATGACCTGCACGTCGTTGCGCGCATTGACAAGGCGGCCCCCGCCGTCATGAAGCACTGCGCCAGCGGCAAGCACCTGGGCAAGATCGAGCTGTCGGTGTGCAAGGCAGGCGGCCAGCAGGTCGAGTATTCCAAGATCACGCTGGAAGATGTGCTGGTGTCGTCGGTGCAGCTGTCGGGCGAACTGAACTCGGAATCCGTCGTGGTGAATTTCGCGTTCCAGGCCGCCAAGGTCAAGCAGCAATACTGGGAGCAAACCGAGCAGGGCGGCAAGGGCGCGGAAAGCCTGGTCGCCTGGGACATCAAGCAGAACAAGGAAGTGGGCTAAGGCGTTTACCGGCCTTCTCTTCCGGACGGCGGGCGGCCCGGGGCCGTTCGCCGGCTTTCCGTTTCTTTGCGCGGTGCTTCCATGACCAAACCCGCAGTTGCGCTGCGCGAAAGCAGCTTGTCCCAGCACCTGGATACGATCCAGGGGCAAATACGCCGACAGCCGGCCGATGCCGACTTGCGTGCCCAGCTGTTCCAGCTGATGGCCGTGCAAGGCGACTGGAGTCGCGCGGCGGAACAATTGAAGCTGTGCGCGCAGTTGAATGCGCAGGCTCAACCCATGGCTATGGTCTACGAACAGGCCATCGCCGCCGAGCGCCAGCGCGAGAGCGTGCTGGCCGGCCAGGCCGAGCCGGCCTATTTCGGCGCGCCGCCCGCATGGTGCGCCGACCTGGCGCAGGCCTTGCGCCTGGACGCCAGCGACCCCGAGCAGGCGGCCGAATTGCGCGCCCGCGCCTATCAGGCCGCCGAGGCGCGGCCCGGGCAGTTGCAGGGGGCCGCCGACGCGGCGCCGGCGGCCTTTGAATGGATCAGCGACGGCGATAGCCGGCTGGGGCCGGTGTTCGAATTCATTTCCGGCGGCCGCTATGGCTGGCTGCCGTTCAGCGCGCTGCGCGGCGTGCGGCTGCTGGCGCCCGAGGGCCTGTGCGATGTGGTGTGGGCCCAGGCCGAGATCACGCTGGACGACGGCCGCACGCAGCACGGCCTGGTGCCGGCCCGCTATCCCGCGCCGGCGGGCAAGGCCATGGCCGATCTGCCCGACGGGGCCAGGCTGGGCCGCATGACAGACTGGCAGCCGCTGTATGGCGACACCTACGCCGGGGTGGGCCAGAAAATGTGGATGACCGACCAGGGCGAATACGCGCTGCTGGACGTGCGCGCGCTGGAGATGGGCTGATGGCGCAGTCGGAGACGGCCAGCCTGCGCCCCTGGGAGCAATTGCCGCGCAGCGAGCGCGTGGCCCGGGACCGCCTGCAGCCGTCATTGCTCGACCGGTTGATGGACAACGATCCGTCGAAGAAGCAAGAGGCCCGCGAGTCGGCCATGCTGACGCATGCCGAACTGCGCCTGGCGGTGCTGCGCGACCTGCGCTGGCTGCTCAATACGGTCAACCTGCAGACCACCGATGATCTGTCGCCGTACCGCTACGTGCCCGAATCGACGCTGAATTTCGGCGTGCAGGCGATGGCGGGCAAGCGCATGTCGGAAATCGACTGGGTCGACGTCGAAGACTCCATCCGCAACGCCATTGCTTCGTTCGAGCCGCGCATCCTGGACTCGTCGGTCGAAGTGCGTTGCGTGACCGACACGGGCACGCTCGAGCACCACAACGTGCTCAGCCTGGAAATCAAGGGCATGCTGTGGTGCGTGCCCCATCCCATGGAATTCCTGTTCCGCACCGATATCGACCTGGAAAGCGGCCACATGGATCTGCGCGACCTCGGGGGGGCTGCCTGATGGATGCGCGCCTGCTCGACTATTACAACCGCGAACTGGTGTACATGCGCGAGCTGGGCGCCGAGTTCGCCCAGATGTACCCCAAGGTGGCCGGGCGCCTGGGCATGCACGGCACCGAGGTGGCCGACCCGTACGTCGAGCGCCTGCTGGAAGGATTCAGCTTCCTGACGGCGCGCATCCACTTGAAGATGGATGCGGAATTTCCCCGCTTTTCGCAGCGCCTGCTGGAAGTGGTGTACCCCAATTACCTGGCGCCGACGCCGGCCATGGCGGTGGTGCGGTTCACGCCCAGCATGAACGAGGGCACGCTGGCGCGCGGCTTCGAACTGCCGCGCGGCACGCTGCTGCGCGGCAAGGTACCGCGCGGCGAGCAGACGCCCTGCGAGTTCATGACCGGCCACGCGGTGAAGCTATGGCCCTTGCGGGTCACCGAGGCCGAGTTCACCGGCACGCCGCCCGATCTGCCCCTGGCGCGCCTGGGCCTGGGCGGGCGCAACGGCCGCGTGCTGAGCGCCCTGCGCCTGCGCATCGAAGTGTGCGGCGGCGTGCGGCTCGAAGACATGGAGCTGGACCAGCTGGTGTTCCACCTGGCGGGCCAGGACCTGCAGATGCAGCGGCTGCTGGAAATCATCATGAGCCACACGGTGGCCGTGCTGGGCCACGATAGCGCGCGGCCGGTCGGCTGGATCAACAAGCTGCCGCCCGCCAGCGTGCGCCACGAAGGATTCGCCGACGACCAGGCGCTGCTGCCGGCCGACACGCGCGTGTTCCAGGGCTACCGCCTGCTGCAGGAGTATTTCGCGTTTCCGCGCCGCTACCTGTTCTTCAGCCTGAACGACCTGAAGCGCGGACTGCGCACGCCGCCGCTGGCGGGCGGGGCGCGCCGCGAGACCCGCTCGTTCGATTTGACGATGCTGTTTTCGGCCGCGGCGCCGGAGCTGGAAGGGGCGATTGCTGCCGAACACGTGGCGCTGCATTGCGCGCCGGTGATCAACCTGTTTCCGAAGCGCGCCGACCGCATCGCGGTGACGCCGCGCACCCATGAATATCATGTAGTGGTGGACCGCACCCGTCCGCTGGACTATGAAGTGTTCGGCGTGACGCGCGTGCTGGGCCACGCTTCGGCCGAACGGCCCGAGCAGGAGTTCCGGCCGTTCTACGGCACGCTGGGCAGCGATCCCGACGACTACGGCGCCTATTATTCGTTGCGCCGCGAGCCCCGCCTGCTGTCGGACCAGGCCCAGCGCAACGGCACCCGCACCGGCTACACCGGCAGCGAGGCCTTCGTGTCGCTGGTGGACCGCCATGAGGCGCCGTTTTCGGGCCAGCTGCGCCACCTGACCCTGGAAACCCTGTGCACCAACCGCGACCTGGCCATGCTGCTGCCGCTGGGTACCGATACCGACCTGACCCTGCGCGTGTCGGCGCCGGTGGCGGCGGTGAAGGTGCTGCACGGCCCGACGCGGCCGCATACCGCGCTGGCCGAGAACGCCGCCACCTGGCACCTGATCAGCCACCTGGGGCTGAACTACCTGAGCCTGATCGACCTGGACGCCGAGCAGGGCGCCCAGACGTTGCGCGAGATGCTGCACGTGTACGGCAACCTGGCCGACCCGGTGGTTCGCAAGCACATCGCCGGCGTGCGCCACGTGATGGCCGAACCCATGCACCATCGGCTGCCGGTGCCGGGGCCCATCGTGTACGGCCGGGGCGTGCGCATCGGCCTGCAGGTCGACGAAACGGCGTTTTCGGGCATCAGCCCCTATCTGTTCGGCGCGGTGCTCGAGCAATTTTTCGCGCGCCACGTTTCTATCAACATGATGTCGGAATTGACGTTATCTACCTTGCAGCGCGGCGAGATCGCCCGCTGGAAGCCCCGCATGGGGGCGCGGCCCGTCGTTTAGGGCCGAGATCGAAAGGAAACCCTGCCATGAAAAGCGCCGCAGCCAATTACCCGTATCCCGCCTACGATCCGGTCCACCTGATCGGCGCCGTCACGCGCCGCGCCGAGGACGGCAGTTATGCCGTCGAGTGCGACGGCCGTGTCTGGCATGCCCGGCAAGCCGCCAGTTGCCTGTTGACGCCGCAGTCCGGCGACCAGGTGCTGATCAGCGGCCCCGATCCCACGCGTGTTTATCTGATCGCCGTGATCGAACAGGCCGACCCGCGCAGCGCGCGGCTGGAGACCGCCGGCGACATGGTGCTGCATTCGCGTTCGGGCAGCGTGTCGCTGGAAGGGGCGCAAAGCGTGCGCCTGGCCGGCCGGGACGCGGTGCATGTCGAGACGGCATCGCTGCGGTTGCAGGCGCAGGACGCGCACTGCGTGACCGAGAAAATGAAATACCTGGGCGCCGAGGTGACGGCCACCGTCGGCACCACGCGCCTGGTGGGCAAGGTGTACGAGGCGGTGATGGACCGCCTGTCGTTCTTGTCGCGCGTGACATTCCGCGCGGCCGAAGAAGTGGAGCACGTGCGCGCCGGATCGCTGGATTACCGGGCCGACAAGAGCGCGCGCGTGCACGCGTCGTACACGATGATTACCGGCGAGAACCTGGTGAAGGTCGACGCCAAGCAGATCCACATGGGGTAGTGTTGGCCAGCCTAGCGACCGAGCCGGCAGAAACCGCGCCCGACACCGGGCCGGCGCGGCCGCAGGCCGCCGCGCCCGCGTTCGCGCCGGGGGCCGGCCTGCCGGGCTTGCCGCCCGGCTTCTGGCGCGCGCTGGAACAGGCGCCCTATGCCTACGACCTGTTCAATACGCTGCGCTGGATCGACGCGCGGGCCGGGGCGCGCGCGCCGCTGGGCCGGGACACGGTGCCGCGCAACGAACCGGTGCGCATGCGCCAGGAACCATCGATGGCTTTCGCGCCGTCGACCCTGGCATCGGCGCGGCCGGGGCAGGCCGGCAGGCCGCCGGAACTGTCCATCTACAGCTTCGGGCTGTTCGGCCCCAACGGCCCGCTGCCCCTGCACCTGACCGAATACGCGCGCGAGCGCATGCATCATTACGGCGACCAGACCTTGTCCGGGTTCGCCGATGTGTTCCACCATCGCCTGATCCTGCTGTTCTACCGCGCCTGGGCCGATGCGCAAAGCACGGTCAGCCTGGACCGCAAGGAAGAGCGCTTTACGCGCTACGTGGCCAGCCTGCTGCACATGGGCGTGCCGTCGATGCTGCGGCGCGACGCGGTGATGGACCACGCCAAGTTCTACATGGCCGGGCACCTGATCCGGCAGACCCGCAATCCGGAAGGCCTGAAACACATTCTTCAGACGTTTTTCTCGATACCGGTGCGCATCGCGGAGTTCGTGCCGCAATGGATACGGCTGGAGCCCTCGCAGCGCCTGGGACTGGGCGGTACCCAGGGGCTGGGCCAGGACACGATTCTGGGCGCGGCGGTGCGCGATGCCCAGCACAAGTTCCGCATCGAGCTGGGTCCGCTGGGCCGCGCCGACTACGCCAGCTTCCTGCCCGGCGGCCGGCGCGCGCGCCAACTGACGCACTGGGTGCGCGACTACGTCGGCGTCGAACTGGCCTGGGACGTGCGGCCGGTGCTCAAGCGCCAGGATGTACGCGGCATCGAACTGGGCGCGCCGCAGCCGCTGGGCCTGTCGTCGTGGCTGGGTAGCCGCCGGCCCGAGCAGGGCGACGCCCGCGATCTGCTGCTGGACTACGAAGGCCGCGAGCGCGCCGCGCGGCGCACGTCAACCCATAGGCAACCTCAGGAGGTGAGCGCGTGACCCACGACATGATCTATGACGGCCAGGTGCTGCGGTGGACGGGCCACGGCAGTTTTCGCGCCAGCAGCGGGCTGCCCGGCTTCCAGGCGCCCGGTGAGTCGTGCCGGGCGGAAAGCGGGCCGGTGCCGCCGGGGTTGTACCAGCTGTACCTGGCCGACCAGGATTGGGGCAGCAAGCGCGCGCGCCTGGAACCGGCCGATGCCGCCACGCGCAACCGCTGCGCGCCGGCGCGCGGCGGTTTTTATCTGCATGATTCCACCAAGGGCTACAGCCACGGCTGCATCGGAGTCGAAGGCCGGATTTTCCCCTTGCTGCGGACTTATGCGCGGGGTAGCCGCAGCGCTACGATGATCATCAAGGTCGAGTATGTGAACGACCGCGCCGCCGACGGAGGCACGCTTGTCGAATAAGTTCCTGCGCCTGGCCGCCGTGCTGGCGGCCGCGCTGTGCGGCCTGGCCGCGCGGGCGTCCGGGTCGGTCGAGGTCGAGAATGCGCTGGCCGCCTGCGTGGACGTGCGCCCGGGGATGCGCGCCACCACCGACGGGCAAGTGTTGCTGCAGGCCGGCCTGGACGTCAAGCAGTCCATCGGGCGTTGCGGCTGCAAGTCGGCCATCGCCACCTACACGTCGCAGGTCGAGCTCGACGGTGGGCAGCGCGGTTTCCTGCAAAGCGGCTCGTTGCACGTCAAGCAATCGGGCACGCGCACGCTGACCCTGGCCAGCGACGAAAAACTGGTGGGCGATCGCAGCATGGTGTTGTCCCTGGGCTGCGCCCGGCCCGATTGATTTTTTTTTCTTGACGCTGAGCCCACAACAATATGTCCGATATCGGCCGCCTTGATCTTTTCGGCAAACTCGATCCGCTGCTGTACCAGGCGCTGGACGGCGCCACGTCGTTCTGCAAGCTGCGCGGCAACCCTTATGTCGAGCTGGTGCACTGGATCCACCAGATCGTGCGCACGCAAGACAGCGACCTGCATCGTATTGCGCGCCGCTTCGATCTGGACATGGGCGTGCTGCAGGCGGACCTGACCCAGGCGCTGGACCAGCTGCCGCGCGGCGCGGGTTCGGTGTCCGACCTGTCGGAACACATCGACCACGCCGTCGAGCGCGCGTGGGTGCTGGGGTCGCTGCGCTACGGCGCGGGGCGCATCCGTGGCGGCCACTTGATGGCCGGCCTGGTCAAGACCTATGCGCTGCGCAATGTGCTGCTGGGCATGTCCGACCAGTTTTCGCGCATCGTGCCCGATGTGCTGCTAGAGCAGCTGGAAGGCATTGTGCAGGGTTCGCCCGAGGACGCGACGGCGCAGGCGGCCGGCGAGCAGCCGGATGGCGCGCCCGCGCAGGGCGGCTCGGCGCTGGCCAGGTATGCGGTGGACCTGACCGCGCGGGCCCGTGCCGGCGAGATCGATCCGGTGTCGGGCCGCGATGAGGAAATCCGCCAGATCGTCGACATTCTGATGCGGCGCCGCCAGAACAACCCCTTGCTGGCCGGCGAGGCCGGGGTGGGCAAGACCGCGGTAGTAGAGGGCCTGGCGCTGCGCCTGGCCAGCGGCGATGTGCCGCCGCCGCTGCGCGAGGTATCGCTGTATCTGCTGGACATCGGGCTGCTGCAGGCCGGCGCCGGCGTGAAGGGCGAATTCGAGCAGCGCCTGCGCGGCATCATCGACGAGGTGCAGGCCAGCCCCAGTCCCATCGTGCTGTTCATCGACGAAATCCATACCCTGGTGGGGGCGGGCGGCGCGGCGGGCACCGGCGACGCGGCCAATTTGCTCAAGCCCGCGCTGGCGCGCGGGCAATTGCGCACCATCGGCGCCACGACCTGGTCCGAATACAAGAAATACATCGAGAAAGACCCCGCGCTGACGCGGCGCTTCCAGGTGGTGCAGATCCACGAGCCTTCCGAGCCGCGCGCGCTGGGCATGCTGCGCGGCCTGGCGGGCACGCTCGAGGCGCATCACCAGGTGCTGCTGCTGGATGAGGCGATCGAGGCGGCCGTGTCGCTGTCGCACCGCTACATTCCCGCGCGGCAATTGCCCGACAAGGCCGTGGCGCTGCTGGATACCGCCTGCGCGCGCGTGGCGGTCAGCCAGCATGCGGTGCCGGCGGCGCTGGAAGACGCGCGGCGCCGCATCGAGGCCCTGGAGATTGAACAGCGCATCGCCGCGCGCGAGACCCATCTGGGTGCGGGCGACGACGCGCGCGTGGCGCAGGTGGCCCAGGCGCTGACGTTGGCGCGCACGCACGAGGCCGAGCTGGCCGCGCGCTGGGACGCCGAGGCCGCGCTGGCGGCGCGGGTGTTCGAGCTGCGCCGCGCGCTGGACCCGGACGCTGCCGCGGCCGAGGCCGCGCCCGAATCACAGCCCGAATCACAGCCCCTACCCGATGCGGCCCGGCTGCGCGCCGAACTGGCGCAGGCCCAGCAGGACCTGGCGCAGCGGCAGGGCGAAGCGGCGCTGATTTACCCGGCGGTGGATGCGGCCGCGGTGGCCTCGGTGGTGGCCGACTGGACGGGTATTCCGGTGGGACGCATGGTGCGCGACGAGGCGCAGTCGGTGCTGCGGCTGGCCGACACGCTGGAGCAGCGCGTCATCGGCCAGCGGCACGGCCTGGAGGCCATCGCGCGGCGCATCCAGACGTCGCGGGCCCGCCTGACCGACCCCGGCAAGCCGGTGGGCGTGTTCCTGCTGTGCGGCCCCAGCGGCGTGGGCAAGACGGAAACCGCGCTGGCGCTGGCCGAGGCGCTGTATGGCGGCGAGCAGAACCTGATCTCTATCAACATGAGCGAGTTCCAGGAATCGCATACCGTATCCACCCTGAAGGGCGCGCCGCCCGGCTACGTGGGCTACGGCGAAGGCGGCGTGCTGACCGAGGCGGTGCGGCGGCGCCCGTACAGCGTGGTGCTGCTCGACGAAGTCGAGAAGGCCCACGCCGACGTGCACGAGATTTTCTTCCAGGTGTTCGACAAGGGCTGGATGGAAGACGGCGAAGGCCGCTATATCGATTTCCGCAACACCATCATCATTCTGACCTCGAACGTGGGTACCGAGCTGATCGCCAGCCTGTGCCGCGATCCGGCCTTGATGCCCGATCCCGACGGCCTGGCGGCGGCGCTGCGCGAACCATTGCTGAAGGCCTTTCCGGCGGCGCTGCTGGGGCGGCTGGTGGCGGTGCCTTACCTGCCGCTGTCGGATGAAATGCTGGCGCGCATCGTGGACCTGCAATTCGAGCGGGTGCGGCAGCGGCTGCGCGACCACCATGGCATTACGCTGACGGTGGCCCCCGAGGCGACGGCGCTGGTGGTGGCGCGCTGCACGGAAGTCGAATCGGGCGGCCGCATGGTCGATGCCATCTTGACGAACACGGTGCTGCCGCAGATCAGCCGCGAGTTGTTGACGGCTTCGATGGAAGGACGCGCGGTGCGGGCCGTGACGCTGGAAGCCGCCGAGGGCGACTTCCGCTATCGGTACGAGTAGCGGGGCAGGCCGTGCGGCTAGCCGCGGCGCGGCTTGCCGGTGTCGGGCGCACGGTCGGGTTCGTCTTGCGGCTGGACCCGCGCGGGCCGCAGGTAGCCGCCGTACTCGCGCAGATGATCGCGCGCGGCGCGCGCATCGTCGGCCTGCCGGGGTGGGGCAAGGGTGTCGGTGACCGGGTCGGCGCGATGCGGGGCCAGCGGGTCGTGCGAGGGCAGCGTCGACGGGCTGGGGTCGGAAAAAATGTCATGGGCCGCGTCGGTGTCGGCGCTGCCCAGCAGGTCGAGCGGATCGCGCGCGGGGCCGTGCACATTGGCGTCGCCGCGCGGCAATTGGCGCAGCGGGTCTTCGGGGTTGCGCGCCTGGGCGGATTCCATGTCGAACGGATGGGCCGAGACATCGGGCACGCTGCCCACCGGCAGGGTGCCGGGACCGAACAGGTCGCTGAATACGTCGGTGGTGTCGGTGTCCGGGGCCTGCGGGGCGGGCTCGGAAGCCTCGAGGGGGGTATCGGGAAGGGTTTCCGGCGCGCTGGCGGTGTCTGACACCCTGCGGGAGTCAGACACCTGGTTTGACGGGCTGGTCTGGCTTGAGGTGTCTGACACCCTTGTGGTGTCTGACACCGGTTGCGATGCGAAGGCGCTTCGTTCGGCGCTCGAGGTGTCCGGCACCGGATGTTGCGCAGGGCCGGGCCGATCGGCGCGCGCGTCGGCGGCGGTGCCCGATACTGGATATTCTGGAGAGGGAGTGTGATGAACGGTGTGCGTGTCGGGGGGCGCGAGATCGGCGCCTTCGAGCAGCGGGCTTTCGAGCAGCGGGTCGGGTTCGGCCGGTGCGGCCTGCAAGGTGGCCGCGGCGACCGCGCCGGCGCCGGCCGCGGCTGCCGCCACGGGCGCGGCGGGGTCTTCGGCCGTGAGCGTGTACGGGCCGATGGAGATTTCGTCGCCCGGCGCCAACGGCACTTCCTGGTCGCGCGTAATGGCGCGGCCATTGATGCTGACGCTGCCCATGCCGCTGAGATTCACCAGGTAGCACGCGCCGTCGCTGATGCGTACCGCCGCCTGCACGCGACAAATGCCGCGCTGGCTGTCGGGCAGGGCCAGTTGATTGTCGGGCGAGCGCCCCAGCGTGCCGCCGGGGGCCTGGAAGACCGCCGACACAGCGGGCATGCCGGGATCGTCGTGGCGGGGCTGAACGGTGAGTCTCATGCAGAAAATCTCCGGTGCATCGCCCGCATGAATGCGGCAGCGAACGTCCCGATGATAGCCACCGTTGCCGACAGAAAGAATGTCGGCGCGTTAGGAAAATATATCCAAGCGCGAGAATTCCCCATGGTTACCGTAACAGTGGTAACTATTCTTGTATTTACACGACAGGTTCTTCTTTTTCCCTTGTGATACACGCTTTCTCCATAATCCAGGAGGCATTCCGCGAATTATGGCGTTCCGCAAGACCAGTCTATTTGTTGTCGGAGCTTCACCGCGCGTTGTGGGTCCCGCCCGGAATGAAGCGGATGCGGCGGGATCGGGGACGCCGCGGAGCCGGCTTTGCCGGTCCGCCAGCGTCGCCCCCTCGAGGGGGAAGCGCGCAGCGCTTCGGGGGTGGGGTTTTTACTTCAGAGCGCTGGGCGCGGGCCTTGCCGCCCTGGTCCTGGTGGGGTGTTCCTCCACCGCGCGACGCGTTCCCGTGCCGTATGCCATCGAACTGAGCGCCGATCCGAAGGTGAATCCGGACGTGCACGGGCGACCGTCGCCCATCCAGATCACGGTCTACGAACTCAGTTCTTCCAGCGCCTTCGAGTCGCGCGACTTCTTCTCGCTGCAAGCCGACCCGCAGGCCGCGCTGGGCAAAGAGCTGCTCAATACCGACCAGGCCATTCTGCGTCCGGGCGAAACCAAGACCCTGCAATACACCGGCAGCGCCGACGCGCGCATGGTGGGCATCGTGGCCGCCTACCGCGACCTGGAAAAAAGCCATTGGCGGCTGGTCGTGCCGCTGCCCGAAGCCCAGAACACCAACATCTACAAGATATGGCAGTTCTCGCCCAACGAAGAGACGATCAAGGTGTCGGTCAAGGACAACGAACTGGCCGTCACCGACCGGGAGCGTTCCTGGTGGCCTTTCTAGGCAGGGGCCGGCGTGCCGGCCGGCAGCGCCCACCGCAACTTCATCGCAAGCATAGCCATGTCAGAGAAGAATAAGGTTGTATGGTCAGAGGGGATGTTCTTGCGTCCCCAGCATTTCCAGCAATTCGAGCGCTACCTTGAGGGCTTGCTGCAGCAACGGGCCGCCGCGCTGCAGGGGTTTTTCTGGGGTTTCAGCCATCTGGCCCTGGACCGCGACGCGCTGGCGGTGGGCAAGCTGGTGCTGACACAGGCGCGCGGCGTGATGCCCGATGGCACGCCCTTCGAGTTTGCCCATCCCGACGACGCGCCCGCGGCGCTCGAGGTGCCCGAGCAGGCGCAGGACGTGCGCGTCATGCTGGCGCTGCCGCGCCTGCGGCCGGGCGCCACCGACGTGCAGTATGAAGATGAAGCCGATTCGCTGGCTCGCTACCTGGTGCAAGAGGCCGAGGTGGAAGATTCCGGTTCGATGGGGCTTGAGGCCGCGCTGCTGCAACTGGGCAAGCTGCGGCTGCGGCTGATGCTCGAGACCGACCTGGGCGACGAATGGCTGGGCCTGGGCGTGGCGCGGGTGGTAGAACGCCGCGCCGACAATCGCGTGGTGCTGGACGACCGTTATATCGCGCCGTGGCTGGCGGCCGGGGCGCATCCGCTGCTGCTGGGCTTCGTGCAGGAATTGCACGGCCTGCTGAACGCGCGCAGCGAAGCCCTGGCCATGCGCCTGTCGCAGCCCGGGCGCGGCGGCGTGTCCGAAGTGTCGGATTTCATGCTGCTGGAAACCGTCAACCGCTATATTGGCGCGCTGTGGCATGCGCGCCAGGCCGAATGGCTGCACCCCGAACGCCTGTTCCACGACTGGCTGATGCTGGCCTGCGACCTGGCCACCTATACGGCGGCGTCGCGCCGCCCCGAAGTGCTGCCCGAATACCAGCACGACGATTTGCAGGCTACCTTCGGCGCCCTGATGAACGAGTTGCGCCGCTCCCTGTCGGCAGTGCTGGAGCAGCATGCGCTGCAGATCCCGCTGCAAGACCGCGGGCAGGGCGTGCGCGTGGCGCAGATTCCCGACCTGGAACTGCTGCGCAGCGCGGGTTTCGTGCTGGCCGTGCACGCCGACATGCCGTCGGACACGGTGCGCGCGCGCTTTCCCGCGCAGGTCAAGATCGGCCCGGTCGAGCGCATCCGCGACCTGGTGCACCTGCAGCTGCCCGGCGTGACCGTGCGGGCGCTGCCCGTGGCGCCGCGCCAGATTCCATACAGCGCGGGCCACGTGTACTTTGAACTGGACAAGGACGGGGACTTCTGGAAACAGCTCGAGCGCACCGGCGCGCTGGCCCTGCACCTGGCGGGCGAATTCCCTGGCTTGTCCATGGAGTTCTGGGCCTTGCGCGACTAGGCCCGGGCCGGAGAGATCATGCACGCTTCCGATACCGCCTTGCCCGGCCCCCTGGGCGGAGGCATACCCGAAGGGGCCGCGTCGGCTTCCAGCCGGCTGCGGCCGCACGAATATGTGATCAGCGGCTCGAACCCGCTGGTGGCGGCGGCCAATCCGCTGCTGGACCTGATCCCGCAGATTCGCGCCACCACCACGCATCCGTCGCCCGCCATGCTGCGCGAACACTTGCTGGACGAAATCCGGCAGTTCGAATTGCGCGCCCAGCAGGCGGGGATTCCCAACGAAACCATTCTGGGGGCGCGCTACTGCCTGTGCACGGCGCTGGACGAGGCGGCCGCGCTCACGCCGTGGGGCGGCAACGGCGTGTGGTCGGCCCACAGCCTGCTGGTGACCTTCCACAACGAAACCTGGGGCGGCGAGAAGTTCTTCCAGTTGCTGGCCAAGCTGTCGCAGAATCCCGGCCAGCACCTGGACCTGCTGGAGCTGCTGTATTACTGCCTGGTGCTGGGATTCGAGGGCCGCTACCGCGTGGCGGACAACGGCCGTTCGCAGCTCGAGACGCTGCGCCAGCGCCTGCTGCGCATTCTGCGCGGCGCGCGCGGCGAGTATCCGCGCGCCCTGTCGCCGCACTGGCAGGACGTGCCGGCCCAGACGCAGTTGCGGCGCCTGCCGGTGCCGCTGTGGGTGTTCGGCGCGCTGGCCGCCGTACTGGCGCTGGCCATTTACTGGGCGCTGGCCTGGAGCCTGAGCCGCCAGTCCGACGAGGTGTTCGCCGCGGTCAGCGCGCTGAAGCCGCCCACGGTGCAGATTGCGCCCGTGCGCCGGCCGGCGCCGGCGCCGCGCCTGGCGGTGTTCCTGGCGCCCGAGATCCGCGACGACCTGGTCACGGTGCGCGACGAGGTCGACCGCAGCGTGGTGGTGCTGCGCGGAGACGGCCTGTTCGAGTCCGGCTCGGCTGGGGTGCGCGAACAATACCTGCCGGTGCTGTCGCGCGTGGCCGATGCCTTGCGCGAGACCCAGGGCAACATTCTGGTGCGCGGTTATACCGACAACATCCCGATGCGCGGCGCGCGCTATCCGTCGAACTGGCACTTGTCGCAAGCGCGCGCCGATGCCGTCAAGGAATTGCTGGAAGGGCGCCTGGATAACCCGCAGCGGGTGCGCGCCGAAGGGCGCGGCGATGCCGATCCGGTGGCGCCGAACGATACGGCGGCGGGGCGGTCGCGCAACCGCCGCGTCGAAATCACGCTGATGGTGCCGCCGGTGCCTCGGGAAGAGACGGTCGAAGGTGCGCGCCAATGATCCATAACGTATTCGGTTTCTTGTTCAGCCGGGGGCTGTGGAATTTCCTGGGCCTGGTGGCCCTGGCGCTGTTGATCTGGATCGCGGGGCCGCTGCTGGCCATCGGCTCGACCCGGCCGCTGGAAAGCGAGACGACGCGCATCATCGTCATCGCCGTGCTGTTCGGCCTGTGGCTGCTGCGGGTGCTGTGGCGCAAATGGCGCGAAGGCCGCCTGAACGCGCAGTTGCTGGGCCAGCTGCGCAAGCCCGCGGCCAAGAAGAAGGTCGAGCCCGAGCCCGGCAACCCCGAGATCCGCCAGCTCGAAGAGCGCTTCAACGAAGCCGTGGAGCTGCTGCGCAAGACGCGCTTCGAAGGCAGCAAGCGGCGCCTGTCGCTGGACCGCTTCTCGAAGCAGTACCTGTACCAGCTGCCCTGGTACGTGATCATCGGCGCGCCGGGGGCGGGCAAGACCACGGCGCTGGTGAATTCCGGGCTGAATTTCCCGCTGGCGGACCGTTTCGGCAAGGTGGCCCTGCGCGGCGTGGGCGGCACGCGCAATTGCGACTGGTGGTTTACCGACGACGCGGTGCTGCTGGACACGGCCGGCCGCTACACCACGCACGAAAGCGACGCCACGGGCGACGAAGAAGAATGGAAGGGCTTCTTGCGGCTGCTGTCGAAGTACCGCGGACGCCAGCCCATCAATGGCGCCATGCTGACGGTCAGCGTGGAAGACCTGCTGGCGTCTTCGGATGCCGAGCGCGTGCAGCATGCGGCGGTATTGCGGCGCCGGCTGCAGGAGCTGCGCGAACAGCTGGGCATCCAGTTCCCCGTGTATGTGCTGGTGACCAAGGCCGACCTGCTGTCGGGGTTCGAAGAGTATTTTGCGTCGTTCAACCGCGAAGACCTGTCGCAGGTATGGGGCTTTACCTTGCCCTATACGCGCACGCAGGAAGCCGACTTCGACCTGTACGAGGCCTTCCATGCCGAATACCGCCTGCTGCAGCGCCGCCTGGACGACGCGCTGCCCGAAGTGCTGGCGGCCGAAACCGACCCCTCGCGCCGCGCGCTGGCTTACATGCTGCCGCAGCAGTTCGCCGGCCTGCAGGCGGTGCTGGGCCACTTCCTGAGCGATGTGTTCGCCACGTCGAAGTACGAGGCGCGCCTGGTGCCGCGCGGCGTGTACTTCACCAGCGGCACGCAGGGCGGTGAAACCTTCGACCAGGTCACGGGCCACCTGAAGCGCTACCTGCGCATCGATGGCGGGCCCGCGCCGGCGGCCAGCACGCCGGGCGAGAGCGAGGGGCGCAGCTATTTCTTGAAGGGCCTGCTGCAGGATGTGATTTTCCGCGAGGCCGGCCTGGCGGGGCGCAACCTGCGCTGGGAACGCCGCTACCGGCGCCTGCACTGGGCCGGCTACGGCCTGATCGCCGCGCTGCTGGTGGCCATGGTGGTGGGCTGGGTGGTCAGTTATCGCAACAACAAGACCTACGTGGCCGAGGTATCGCGCCGCGTGCCCACCGTGGAAAAGCTGGGCCGCGACATCAAGATTACGCGCGCCGGCGACGTGCTGGGCCTGATGCCGTTCCTGGACAGCCTGTGGTATTTGCCGCGGCACGCCAATTTCGAACTGGACGAGCCGCCCCTGAACTACCAGTTCGGCCTGTACCAGGGGCAGAAGATGCAGGCGGCCGCGCAGGGCGTGTACCGCGACACCCTGGAACAAGTGCTGCTGCCGCAGATCGCGCGGCGGATCGAGACGGCGCTGCGTACCGCCGCGCCCGACGACCTGGAGTTCTCGTACGAATCGCTGCGCGCTTATTTGATGCTGTACGAGGCCGACCACTACGACGCCGAGTTCATGCATGCCTGGCTGCTGTCCGACATGCAGAAGACCCTGCCCGAAGGCTATACGCGCCGCCAGTACGACCTGATGTCGCTGCATCTGCGCAACCTGGTGCAGGGCCGCGTGCTGTCGTCGCCGTTCCCGCGCGACGACGACCTGGTCCAAGAGGCGCGCGACCGGCTGGCCCGCTACACGCTGGCGCAGCGCGCCTACAGCCGCTTGCGCCGCATGCTGGCCAATACCGAGCAGGGCCCCGAGCAGACCGCCATCACGCTGGGCGGGCCGCAGGCCAGCGCGGTGTTCGTGCGCAAGAGCGGCAAGCCCCTGACGCAGGGCATTCCGTCGCTGTACAGCTACGATGGCTACTGGAAGGTGTTCAACCAGCGCGTCACCCGCGTGGCCGACCTGCTGCGGCAGGACGATGCGTGGGTACTCAACATCGAGGCGCCGGGCGTCCTGGATCAGCGGGCCCAGCAGCAGCTGATCGTAGATATCAAGCGGCTGTACATGAACGACTATGTCGCGCAGTGGGACGGCTACCTGAACGACCTGCAATTGGCGCCCACCACGTCGCTGCTGCAGAACATACAGATGGCGCGCACCCTGTCGGCGCCCGAGTCGCCGCTGGTGAAGCTGGTGCAGGGCGTGGCGCGCGAAACGTCGCTGCTGCGCGATACCGGCGACGGACAGTCGCTGATGGACCAGGCGCGCAACCGCGTCAGCAGCACGCGCGAAGCGCTGGAGCAGATGTTCGGGCCCACCGGGCCCAGCGCGGCGGTACGCGCGGATGCGTCGGACGAAAAGCTGGAGCGCATCGTCGACCTGCATTTCGAACCCTACCGGCGCCTGGCGCAAAGCGAGGGGCAGGGCACGCCGCCCGCCATCGCGGCCACCACGGGCTTGATCAACGAGCTGTATACGTACCTGACCGCCGCCGACGCGGCGCTGCGCAGCGCCAGCCCGGCGCCGGGCTCGGATGTGGTGACCAAGCTGCGCGCCGAGGCGGGGCGCCTGCCCGAGCCGCTGCGCGAGCTGCTCAATACCTTGTCGGTGAAGGCCTCGGGCGAAATATCCGAAGCCACGCGCGAGCGCATGGGCGACACCGTGACGGCCACGATAGGCGTGTTCTGCCGCCAGTCGATCGCGGGCCGCTATCCGTTTTCCAGCAGCTCGTCGCGCGACGTGGCGCCCAACGACATGGCGCGCTTGTTCGGGCCCAACGGCATGATGGATGATTTTTTCCAGAAACACCTGGCCACCCAGATCGACGTGTCCGGGTCGCGCTGGCGCTTCAAGCCGGGTATCGACGGGCAGCAGGGCGACAAGGCCGCCTACCTGGACTCGTTCCAGCGCGCCGGCGTCATCCGCGATGTGTATTTCACCGCGGGCGAGGCCCTGCCGTCATATCGCGTGGCGATCCGGCCGCTGGAAATGGATGCCCGCATCACTCAGTTCGTGCTGGACGTGGACGGCCAGACCGTGCGCTACGCGCATGGCCCGCAGGTCGCCACCAACGTGCAGTGGCCGGGGCCGCGCGGCACCAACCAGGCGCGTATCGAACTTACGCCGCAGACCGGGCCGGCGGGGCTGTCGGCGTCGGGGCCCTGGGCGCTGAATCGTCTGCTGGACAAGGCGCAGTTGCGGCGCGGCGCGTCGCCCGAGATCACGATCGCGACCTTCGATATCAACGGCCGCAAAGTGGTGCTGGAAATTACCGCCAGCAGCGTGAAAAGTCCTTTCCATCTTGCCGAGATGCAGGGTTTTTCCTGCCCCGGCCGCTAGGGCCCCTGGCCCCGAGCCCAGACAGGATACGTCATGGACGATGCAACGGAGAAGTTGGGGTGGTACGGCAAGATTCCCGCCGCGGGGGATTTCGTGCATCGCCGTCTGCCGCGCGAGTTGATCGCCTGGTGGGACCGCTGGCTGCAGTACGGGCTGGCGGCGCTGAAGCAGGCGCCCGACGACAGCGCCGCGCGCAGTTTTGCCCACGCGCCGATCTGGAACTTCGCCATTCCGGCCGGGCCCAGCGGCAAGGGGGCGCAGCTGGGCTGCATCGCGCCCAGCCGCGACCGGGTGGGGCGCGGTTATCCGCTGTGCGTGGTCATGGCTATCGAGCCCGACGCCTATGACAGCAGCATGCTCGACGGCGCCACCGACTACTACCGGCGGATCGGCGCCAGCATGCTGGCGGCGGTGCGCCACGGCTGCGCGGCCGAACAGTTCGACCGCGAACTGCAAGATATCCGCGTGCCGAGCGCGCTGCCGCCGGTCGAGCGTTCCAGCGGCAGCGACATCATGGACATTCTGAACGCCGGGCTGGAAAGCAGCGCCGAGCCGGTGGCAGCGCGCCGCCTGGCGGCCTGGCCCGACCTGCCGTTCTGCTTCAACCCCAGTTCGCACACCAGCTACTGGTGGACCAATCAGGTCGATGGCGCGGCGCTGCAAACTTATGTGCACGGCGGCTCTTTGAACGCCGCGCTGTTCACCCGCTTGTTCGTGTCGCTGCCGGCGTGGCGCTAGCGCCGCGCCCCGCCGGTCCAGCCTTTCTTATGTGCCCGGAGTTCCTAGTATGAGTGCATCTTCCGTTACCTTGCCGAACCGCGATGGGGCCGCCGGCGCCGGGCCCGCCCATCGGCCGCTGAGCGCGATCGCGGCGGCCGCCAGCGGCGGCGTGCCGCAGGCACGGATCCGCCGCGTGCTGGCGGACGTGGCCGGGCAACTGGCCGAGGTGCACGCGCAGGGCCGCGCGCACGGCGCCGTGGCCCTGAGCACCGTCGGGCTGGATTCCACGGGGCAGGCGCATCTGCTGGTGCCGCCGCTGATGCCGGCCGCCGACGCCGAGGGCGCGGCGCGGTTCGAGGGCTACGCGGCATTCGAGCAATATACCGACGACCCCGACAAGCCCTGCGGGCCCTGGACCGATGCCTATGCCTTGAGCGCGGTCGCCCATGCCCTGGTGGTGGGCGCCGCGCCGCCGGGCGCGCTGGCCCGCTGCGTGAAAGATACCTATGCGCCGCTGGCCGGGCGCGACCTGGGGGCCTATGACCCCGAATTTTTGCAGGCGGTGGATCGCGGTCTGTCGATGACGCATACCGCGCGTCCGGCGGACATGGCTGCGTTCGCGCAGGTTTTCGGCTTGGCCGCCGCCACGCCGCCGGCCGCCGAGCCGGTGCCCGCCGCGGCGGCTCCCCAGCCCGAGCTGCCGCCCGTGGCGCCGGCCGCCAAGCCGGCACCGGGTCCGCGCGTGCCGCTGCTGGTGCTGCTGGGCGTGTTGGCGGCCGTGGCGTTCGCGGTGTATTTGTGGCTGCGGCCCGGCGCGCCGGGTTCGCAGGCGACGCGTCCCGAGCCTCCGCCGCCCGCGCCGCCCCCGGCGGCGCAACCGCAGGCCCCGGTGCCCACTCCGCCCGCGCTGTCGGAACTGGGCGCGCCGCGCGCCGCCAGCCCGGCCAGCCCGGCGCCGGCCGGGCCGCAAGCGCCGGACGGCGGGGCGGTGGGCGAAGCCGCACCCACACCCGCCGCGCCCGCCGCGCCGACGGCGCCGGATCTATCGAACGGCGCGGCGCCGGTGCCCGCCGTGCCGCCGGCCGAGCCGGCTCCAGCACCAGAAGGCGGCGCGACGCCGCCGGACGGCCCGGATGCCGCGGCCGGAGCGCCGGCCGAGGCGGGCGCCGCCGCCGGACCGGGCGCTGCGGCCGATGCCGCGCCCGCCGATGCCGCGACGGACGGCCAGGCCGCGGGCGTAGCGGCGACGGCCGGCGATCCGGCCGCGGCGGGCGATGCGCCGGCGGCTGCCGCGCCGCCCGAGGCGCAGGCCACCGAGCCCGCGGCCGAAGCGCCGCCCGCGGCGGTGGCGGTGCGTGTCCATGTGCGCCCCTGGGGCGAGGTGTTCGTCGACGACCGCTCGCGCGGCATCAGCCCGCCATTGAGCCAGCTGACGCTATCGCCGGGGCGCCACCGGGTCACCATCCGCAACCCCGCCGCGCCCGATTTCCATACCACGGTGAATGTCAGCGCCGGCGGCTCGGCCTCGATCTCGCACGTTTTCGAATAGGGCCGCCGGGCTCCGGCGGCCCCTGGCATTCACGGTTTGGTAGCGCTGCCATCGTCGAGCGCGCTGGCTTCTTCGGCGACGTCGGCGGTGAACATGTAGCCCCAGCCGTGCACGGCCTTGATGGGCAGTCGCATATGATGGCCGGCCGCCTTGCGGCGCATGCGGCTGATCATGACGTCGATGAAGCGGCCGCGCCGTTCGTTGTCGGCGACCTCGCCCGACTGGACGCCATCGAGAATGAGCGTGTCGCGGCTGACTTTTTTATCGGGCGCGCGCACCAGGCGTTGCAGGAAGCTGCGTTCCGCGGTGGTCAGGGCCAGTTCCTGGCCGGCGGGCGCGATCAGGGTCCAGCCTTTGCTGGCCAGCCGCCACGCGGCGGGCGTGGGCGGCTCGGGCTCGGCCGGGCCGCCTTCGGAGGGCGCCGCCACGGGGGCCGCGGCATCGCATGCGGGGAGAATCTCGGCGACGCGGCGCAGCAGCGACTGGAATACCGCGGCCAGTTCGAGGCCGCTGGCGCCCAGGTCCAGGCAGGCATCCGCGCCGCACAGCAGGGTGCGCACGCGCGCCTCGCTGTCGGTGTAGGTTGCCAGCACGATGATGCCCAGCGCGTTTCGCATGGCGCGCAACTGCGCGGTGGCGATATGGATTTTGGGTAGCGCGCCGGTCAGGGCGATCAGCGACACGGCGTGGCGGGACACGTGCGTATAGAGTTCGGCCAGTTCGGTATAGCGATGAACCTTGTATCCCAGCTGTATCAGGTCGGCGATCTGCGGTGGCTGGGCGGAGTCGTCCCCGGCAAGAAAGAGGACATCCAACGATTTGTTCATGATTCCCTTGCGGATGAAGGAACAAAATGCGGCGGGCATGCCGCCCCCTGGGATGCTGCGGCACGCGGATTGCTTGGGTGTGAAGCGGAAGCCGGGATGCGGGCCGTGCCATGGCCGGGTACGGCCAGCACCCGGTTCGTGGCGGTGGGGGGTGAATCGGCGTAACGAGCCGGACGATACGGTAGGCGGGGCTGATGGATGAAAATGTGTGTCATTTAACCTCAATTGAGCACTGATGTGAATATGAGCGAACCGATCCACTGCGTCCGCCCTCTGTCGCGATCCTGCGCCTGCCGCCCCGGCGCCTGCCGGCGCGCGGTACAGTAGAAGGCCTGTACTGACTTGCGGAGCCCCGACATGCCGATTTACCCGCTTGCCCGCGGCCTGCTGCTTGCCATCGTGGCGGTTGCGGCGGCCGGTTGCGCCCAGACCACCGGCCAGGCCGCCGCCGAAGGCCCGGGCGCGGCCCAGGCAGCCACCAGCGCCGATTCGCTGGCCCAGACGCGTTGGGAACTGACACGCTGGACGGCCCCCGACGGCTCGCTGCGCGCCATTCCCCACGGCGATAATGGCGAACCGATACAGCTGACTTTTCTGGCCCACGACAAGCAATACCGCGTAAACGGCTATGCGGGGTGCAACCAGTACGCGGGCACCTACCAGTTGCGGGACGGCAAGCTGATCATCGCGGCGCCCGCCACCACCCGCAAGGCCTGCGCGGCGCCCGAACTCGGCCGGCTCGAGGCCGATTACCTGGCGGCGCTGGGCAAAATTCAGACGTTCACCCTGGATAGCGGCAGCGCCCCGCGTCACCTGACCTTCAATGTCCGCGGCGGCGATGTCCTCGAATTTACCCGCCGCCAGGACCCGCCGACCCCTCAATAACGCGATACTTTTTGATCGTAAGTACTTGCTTCTTGAATTGTGCGCCTGTTCGCGCTACGCCACCATGCCTGTCGTTACCAATATTGCCGCCTACAAGTTCGTTTCCCTGGCCGACCTGCCTACGCTGCGCGCCGACATGCTCGAGCGCGCCGCCGCCGGCGGCCTGAAAGGCACCGTCTTGCTGGCCGAAGAGGGCATCAATCTGTTCCTGGCGGGCGCCGAAGCCGGTATTGATGCATTCTTGCGTTGGCTGCGCGCCGACCCCCGGTTCGCCGGCCTCGAAGTGAAGTTCAGCCTGTCCGACCGCGTGCCATTCCGGCGCTTGCGCGTGAAGATCAAGCGCGAAATCATCCGCATGGACCATCCCGCCATCCAGCCGCAGTCGGGGCGGGCGCCGGCCGTGTCGTCGGCCACGTTGGCGCGCTGGCTGGAGCAAGGCGCCGACGACCAGGGCCGGCCGGTGGTGATGCTGGACACGCGCAATGCCTTCGAGGTGGATGCCGGTACCTTCCAGGGGGCGGTGGACTGGCGCATCGAGCGCTTCACGCAGTTCCCGGCCGCGGTGCAGGCGCATCGCGACAGCCTGCTGGGCAAGACGGTAGTCAGCTTCTGCACGGGCGGCATCCGCTGCGAGAAAGCCGCCCTGTATATGGCGGAATCGGGCATCGAGCACGTGTATCAGCTCGACGGCGGCATCTTGAAATATTTCGAGGAAACCGGTGGCAAGGGATTCAACGGTCATTGCTTCGTCTTCGACGAGCGCGTCGCACTGGATCCGGCCCTGGCGCCGGTGGGCGCCGCGCCCAACACCGCACAATAAGCGCGCGGCCGGCAATGCGGCGCGGCGCCTGGCGGCCCTGTTGCTGGGCACGGCCCTGCTGGCCGGGTGTACGCTGCCGCCGCAAGAAAACCGTACCGTCTCGAGCGCGCTGCCGGCCGCCCAGGCGCGGGCCACGACGCTGGGCCAGGCTGTCGCGCCCCTGGCCGATGCTCATCCGGGGCTGTCCGGCATCCATGCCCTGATCGACGCTCACGACGCTTTTGCGGCGCGCGCCCTGCTGGTCAAGGCCGCCCAGAAGACGCTGGACGTGCAGTACTACATCTGGCGCGGCGACATGACGGGCACTTTGTTGCTCGAGGCCCTGCACGACGCCGCCGAGCGCGGCGTGCGGGTCCGCCTGCTGCTCGACGACAACGGCACGGCGGGCCTGGACGACGTGCTGGCCGCGCTGGACACGCACCCCAACATCGAAGTGCGCCTGTTCAACCCGTTCACTGTGCGCAAGCCCAAGATGCTGGGCTACCTGACGGATTTCGCGCGGGTCAACCGCCGCATGCACAACAAGTCGTTCACCGCCGACAATACCGCGACCATCATCGGCGGGCGCAATATCGGCGACGAATACTTCGGCGCCGCCGACGACGTGCTGTTCGCCGATCTGGATTTGCTGGCGGTGGGCAAGGTGGTGGGCGACGTGTCGGACGATTTCGACCGCTATTGGGCCAGCCCCTCGGCCTATCCGATCGCGGCGCTGATGGACGCCCCCGACGCCGGGCCATTGCGGGCGCTGCACCGTTCGGCGCTGCAGATCGAGCAGAATCCGGCGGCCGTGGCCTATATGGAAGCGCTGCGCGACCTGCCGTTCATCGGCCAGCTGCTGGCGCGCCAGCTGCCGTTCGAATGGGCGCCGACCCGCATGGTGAGCGACGATCCGGCCAAGGTGCTGGACCAGGCGCCCGAGGGCGTCTCGCTGGTGGACCAACTGCGGCAGGTCCTGGGCGAGCCGGCCAGCGAGCTGGAGCTGGTGTCGCCGTATTTCGTGCCCACCGAGGCCGGCACCGACGCCCTGGTGCAAATGGTGCGGCGCGGCGTGCGGGTGCAGGTACTGACCAACGCCTACGAGGCCACCGACGTGGCGGTGGTGCATTCGGGCTATACCCGGCACCGCAAAGAATTGCTGCGCGGCGGCGTGCAACTGTACGAGATGCGCAGCCAGTCAGACGGGCGGCCGCCGGGCCTGGGTCCGTTCGGCAGTTCGGGGTCCAGCCTGCACGCCAAGACGTTCTCGGTGGACCGCCGGCGCGTGTTCGTGGGTTCGTTGAATTTCGACCCGCGCTCGATGCATCTGAATACCGAACTGGGCTTCGTCGTCGATAGCGCGGCCCTGGCCACCCAGATGGCCGACCTATTCGAACGCGACATCGCCAGCCGAGCCTACCGGGTCGGCCTGGCCCCGGACGACAGCCTGTACTGGCTGGCCGACGACAACGGGGTCCAGCAGAGCTACGAGACCGAGCCCGGAACCCACTGGTGGCAGCGGCTGCTGATCTGGCTGCTGTCGCTGCTGCCCATCGAGTCGATGCTGTAGAAGCAGGGGGCAGGTGGGGCCAGGAGCAGGTGTCTGACTCCCGAAGGGTGTCAGACACCGTAATAGTGGAGCGCCCTGGGTATACATCGGTGCCTGACACCCTGCGGGAGTCAGGCACCTGGTCAGAGGGCGCGCAGCGCTTCGGAGGTGGGACCCTCCTGTGTTCAGCGCACGCGCATGCCGGGCTGGGCGCCCGGCCAGGGTTCCAGCACGTAGATGCCGGTATCGACGGCGTCGTCGGCGTGGCTGGCGGCCAGCACCATGCCTTCGGAGACGCCGAACTTCATTTTGCGCGGCGCCAGGTTGGCTACCATGACGGTGAGCTTGCCCACCAGGTCTTCAGGCCGGTAGGCGGACTTGATGCCCGAGAACACGTTGCGGTGCCGGCCTTCGCCCACGTCGAGCGTCAGTTGCAGCAGCTTGGTCGAGCCTTCGACGTGCTGGCAATCGACGATCTTGGCGATGCGCAGGTCGATCTTGGCGAAATCGTCGATGGTGATGGTGTCGGCGATGGCTTCGCCGCCCGGCATGGGGGCGGCCGGCGCGGGCGCCGCCGGCGGCTCGAACAACTGGTCGAGCATGGCCGGATCGACCCGCTGCATCAGGTGCTTGAAGGGCGCCACGCGCTGCGGCAGCACGGCAGCGTCGGCCCAGGTGAACGATTGCGGGGCACCGAACAGTTCGCGCGCCACGCGGTCGGACAGCGCCGGCAACACGGGGGCCAGCATGACCGACAGGGCCTTGAAGCCGGCCAGCGCACGCGAGCAGATGTCTTGCAGGCGGGCTTTTTGCGCCGCGTCGGCGTTGCCTATGCCTTTGGCCAGCACCCACGGCTGGGCCGTGTCGAACGCCTGGTTGATGCCGTCGGCGTAGGCCATGATTTCGCGGATGGCGCGGTTGTACTCGCGCGCCTCGAAGGCCGCGCGGATGGATTCGGCCTGGGCGGCGAACTCGGCCGACAGCGCCGCGGTATCGCCGTCATAGGCCAGCGCGCCGTCGAAATGCTTGGTGATGAAATTGGCGGCCCGGCTGGCGATATTGACGTACTTGCCCACCAGGTCGCTGTTGACGCGGGCGACGAAGTCGTCGGGATTGAAATCGATGTCTTCGACCCGGGCGTTCAGCTTGGCGGCGATGTAATACCGCAGCCATTCGGCGTTCATGCCCAGTTCCAGGTAGCGCAGCGGCGAAATGCCGGTGCCGCGGCTCTTGGACATTTTTTCGCCGCTGACCGTGATGAAGCCATGCACATTGAGCGCGTCCGGCGTCTTGCGGCCGGCGAACTTCAGCATGGCGGGCCAGAACAGGGCGTGGAAATAGATGATGTCTTTGCCGATGAAATGCACCTGTTCGGTAGTGCCCTGGGGGTCGAGCAGGGCGTCGAAATCCAGGCCCTGCAGCGCGCAATACGACTTCAGCGAGGCCAGATAACCCACCGGGGCGTCCAGCCACACGTAGAAATACTTGCCCGGCGCATCCGGGATTTCAATGCCGAAATACGGCGCATCGCGCGAGATGTCCCAGTCGCCCAGCTTGGCCTCGCCGTCGCCGCCGCCCAGCCATTCGCGCGTCTTGGCCTGCACTTCGGCCTGCAGGTGCTTGTTGCCCGCGGCGTTGGCGCCGGTGGTCCAGTGCTGCAGGAATTCGACGCAGCGCGGGTCGGACAGCTTGAAGAAGAAGTGCTCGGATGACTTCAGCACCGGCGTGGCGCCGGTCAGGGCCGAATACGGGTTGATGAGTTCGGTGGGCGCGTAGACCGCGCCGCAGACTTCGCAGGAATCGCCGTACTGGTCTTTGGCATGGCACTTGGGGCATTCGCCCTTGATGTAGCGGTCGGCCAGGAACATGCCCTTGACCGGGTCGTAGAACTGCTCGATGGCGCGCGTTTCGATCAGGTCGGCGGCCTTCAGGGCGCGGTAGATATCGTGCGACAGCGCGACGTTCTCGGCCGAGTCGGTGGAATGCCAGTGGTCGAAGCGGATGTGGAAGCCGTTCAGGTAGCGTGGCCGTTCTTCCGCATAGCGGGCCACCAGAGCCTGCGGCGAGATGCCTTCTTTTTCGGCCTTGAGCATGATGGGCGCGCCGTGCGCGTCATCGGCTCCGACGAAATGTACCGTGTGGCCCGCCATGCGCATCGAGCGAACCCAGATGTCGGCCTGGATGTATTCCATGATGTGGCCGATATGGAAGGATCCGTTGGCGTAGGGCAGCGCGGTCGTGACGAACAGGGTACGGGACATATCGTGTAGGGCGGTGGAAGAAAAGGGTAGCCGGCTATTTTAGCGGCCCTGGCGGCGGCCCGGCGCGGGGGGCGCGGCGGCCAGGCAAAAGCACGCGCCCCCGCGCCGGCCGGGCCGGTGCGGGGGCGGTCAGAAAGCCGGATGCGCGCCGCTTAGCGGACTTCGCGGACCTCGACGTCGATGACGTCGTCGCGGGCGGACGGGAAGGGGGCGCCCGCGCCGGGACGGAAGGCGCCGGGGCGCGCGCCCTGGCGCTGGCTCCAGTAGGCGCGCACGCCGAACGGCTTGCCGCGCACCTTGGCCACGACGTACAGGATGCCGACCGCGATGGCGGTCGAGATCATGAACACCAGGGCCATGGCCATGCCGAACAAGGCCAGCACGGCGAACGCGACAGCGCGGAGGAATCGGGAGAAAGTGTCGATCATGATGGTCGGATGCAAAACAGGACAAAAGGTTCCCGCGTATCCGCTATCCTTGGGGGTAGCGGGCGGCGCAAAGCCGTCCTGCCTATGGAATCAGAGTAATGAGTATAACTACAGCGCAAGTGCGTGCGGCGTTGCGGACCGTAACAGAGCCTTTTTCGGGCCGGGATCTGGCCGCATTTGTAAAAGACAGTGACATCCGGCTGGATGGCGCCGCCGTCTCGGCCGTGGTCACGCTGGGTTATCCGGCCGCGCATGCGGCCGCCGGGCTCGAGCATGCCGCCGTCCAGGCCCTGGGGGCCGCCGGCATGCCCGGCGCCGCCGTTACCGTGACGTGGTCGGTGGCCACCCACGCCGTGCAGCGCGGCCTGAAGCCGCTGCCCACCGTGCGCAACATTATTGCGGTGGCCTCGGGCAAGGGCGGCGTGGGCAAAAGCACCACGGCGGTCAATCTGGCGCTGGCGCTGGCGGCCGACGGCGCGCGGGCCGGCATCCTGGACGCCGATATTTACGGCCCCAGCGTGCCTACCATGCTGGGCATCGCGGGCCGGCCGGCCAGCCACGACAACAAGACCATGGAACCCCTCGAGGGCCATGGCCTGCAGGCCAATTCCATCGGCTTTCTCATCGACGCCGACGCGCCGGCCATCTGGCGCGGCCCGATGGTGACGCAGGCGTTCGAACAATTGCTGCGCCAGACCAACTGGCGCGATCTCGACTACCTGGTCATCGACATGCCGCCCGGCACGGGCGACCTGGCCCTGACGCTGGCCCAGAAGGTGCCCGTGGTGGGCGCGGTCATCGTCACCACCCCGCAAGACCTGGCGCTGCAAGACGCCCGCAAGGGACTGCGCATGTTCCAGAAGGTCGATGTGCCGATCCTGGGCATCGTCGAGAACATGGCCGTGCACATTTGCAGCCAGTGCGGCCATGCCGAACACATTTTCGGCGAGGGCGGGGGGCGCCGCATGGCCGAGCAATACCAGGCGCCGTGGCTGGGCAGCCTGCCGCTGGCCATGGACATCCGCGCGCAGACCGACGCGGGGCGGCCCAGCGTGGTGGCCGATCCCGATGGCGAGGCCGCGCGCCGCTACCGCGACATCGCTCGCAAGCTTGCCGCCGGCGTGGCGGCATTGCCACGCGATATGGCCGGCCGCTTGCCGCCTGTCGTCGTCCAGTCGCCCACCTGATCTATGCGGTTAGGGGCCACCCTGCTGCTGGCCGCCCTGTGGGGGGTGGCGACCGGCGCGTACGCCAGGGCGCCCGAAGTCATCATCGACCCCGGCGGCGTCACGCCGGCCGCCCTGCAGGCCATTACCCAGGCGGTGGCCGCCATCACGCGCCTGGCCGAAGACCAGGACGGCGGCGAAATCAACCGCCTGCGCCGCCGGGCGCGCGACGCCACGCTGGCCGCGCTGGCCACCCAGGGTTATTTCTCGGCCAAGGTCACGCTGGAAACCGGTACCGACATCGGCGGCGAAACCTGGGACATCGCCATCCAGCCCGGCGAACGCGCCCACGTGGCCTCGGTCGAGCTGAAGTTCAGCGGGCGCGTCTCGCTGCCGGAATACGCCGAGCGCGTGGCCCAGCTGCGCCAGGACTGGTCCCTGCCGGTCGGCCGGCCCTTTATCAACAGCGACTGGAACCGCGCCAAGTCGGCGCTGCTCGACGCCGTGGCCGCGCGCGATTTCATGCTGGCGCACATGACCGATTCCGACGCGGCGGTGCATGCCGATACGGCCGAGGTGCACCTGTCGGTCACCATCGACAGCGGCCCGCTGGTGCGCATGGGGCCCCTGAATACGCAGGGCCTGCGGCGCGTGCCCGATACGCTGATTGAGCGCTATGTGCGCTATACGCCGGGCGACCCCTTCCGCCAGGACAGGCTCGACGGCTGGCAGCAAGACCTGCAATCCACCGCGTTTTTCCGGGGCGCGTTCGTGACCTTGAACACGGCGCCCGCCGAACCGTCGGCGCCCACCCCGCCGAACGAGCAGCCCGCGGCCGCGCAATCCGAGCGCGCCCGCGCGCCGGGCTCGTCGGGCGTGGCCGCCGCCACCCCCGAAGGCGACCCGCTGGTGGCGGGCGGGCCGGTGGCCCAGCCGGCGGCGGCGCACGACTCTTACGGCGAGATCACGCTGCCCGTCGACGTGCGCGTGGTCGAGGCGCCGGCGCGGCGCGTGGCGACGTCCCTGGGGGTCGATAGCGATGCCGGCGTGCGCGCCGAGGTCACGTACCGCCAGAACGTGGTGTTCGGCGCGCCCGTCACCCTCGAAAGCGGCATCGGCGTCGACCGGCTGCGCCAGCGCGCCTTTCTCGATTTCCACCTGCCGCCCGATGCAAAAGGCCAGCGCGATTCCTTCGGCCTGCTGGCCGATCATTCCGATATCCAGGGGCTGGACGTGCGGCGCTTCGCCCTGGGCGCCACCCGGCTGCGCACGCGCCGCGGCGCGGGCGACAGCCGGGTCGAATACGAAAACCGCTGGGGCGTGCTGCTGGCGCACGACCACGTCAAGATCGACGGCGGCGATGAATACGATCTGCCTACCGCCACCCTGACTTCCGAATGGCTGCGCCGCGATGTCGACAACAAATACGATCCGCGCGAAGGCAACCTGATCGCGGTGGGCGGCGGCGTCGGGGTGGTGCTCGACACCGGCCAGCCCTATTTCCGGGCGCGCCTGCGCGGCCAGAAATGGTGGCCGGTGGGCGAGCGCGATCTGGTGACGGTGCGCGGCGAAGTGGGCCGGGTGTGGTCCGACTCGAAAACCCGCGTGCCCGACGACTTCGGTTTTCGTACCGGCGGGGCGCGTTCCATACGGGGCTATCGCTACCAGAGTATCGGGCTGGACCAGAACGACGCGGTGGTCGGGGCGCCCACGCTGGCGGTGGCCAGCATTGAATACAACCACTATTTCAACGAACGCTGGGGCATGGCGGTGTTCGTGGATGCCGGCGACGCCGCCGAATCGTTCAACGAAATGCGCATGAACGTCGGCTACGGCATGGGCGCGCGCCTGCGCACGCCGGCCGGCCCGCTGTTCCTGGACCTGGCGTACGGCCAGCGCGAGCACGACCTGCGCTTGCACTTTTCGCTGGGGATCGCCTTTTGAACCGCCTGAGCGCCGTGCTGCGCCACCTGCTGGTCTGGTGGCTGCCCTTGCCCATCATGCTGGCCGTGCTGCTGTGCGGCTTCGCCTTGTGGCTGACGGGCACCCAGGCGGGCACGCGCATGCTGCTCGAGGTCGTGGCGCAGCAACTCGACGGCCGCGCCGAACAGGTGCGCGGCAGCGTGCTGGGCGACCTGCGCGTGGGGCGGCTGCAGTTGTCTTTGCCCGCCGCCGATATCGACATCGCCGACCTGCACGTAGACGTCCATTGGCGCGCGCTGGGCCAGCGCCTGCTGCATGTGCGCGACCTGTCGGCCGCCAGCGTGTCGGTGGCCCTGAAGCCCGCCGACGACGACACTCCGCCTTCCGACGAGCCGCTGGTCCTGCCGGCGCTGCCGGTGGATGTGGCGCTGGACCGCCTGGCATTGGGCTCGCTGGACTTGCGCATCGACGGCGCCCCGCTGCCCGTGGCCATCAGCGACCTGGCGGCCGCGCTGCAGGTGGATGCCCAGGGCGCGCGCCTGCGGCTGGGCAGCCTGCGCCTGGGCCATGCCATGGCGCAGGCCGACCTGAGCGGCCAGGCCGACCTGCTGCAACTGGCCGAGCCCTGGCCGCTGCGCGCCCGCCTCGACATCGCGGCGCGGGGCACAGGGCCCGACTCGCCCTTGTGCGCCAGCCAGAGGCTGGCTTCTCCGGCCGGCAAGGCCGGGCCGGGCAAGGCGAACGGCAAGGCCGGCGCAAAAGCCCGGCCCGAGGCGCAGGCGGCGCCCGCCGATGCCGGCGCCGCCTGCGCCGCCACGGTAAGCGTCGATGCCGACGGTTCGCTACAGCAAATGGATGTCCATCTCGAGGGCGCCACCGCCGACGGCGCCTTGACGCTGCTGGCGCAGGCCGGCCTGGCATTCGACCGGCCCTTTCCGGTGCAGACCGCCAATCTGAATCTGCGCCTGGCCGACAAGTCGCGCCTGGTGGTCACCCTGGACCGCCAGCCGCAGCCCGCCCAGCCCGGCGTCGACCGCGTGGTGGCCACGCTCGAGGCCGAACGCCTCGACCTGGAAAAACTGGTGGGCGATGTGCTTCCGCCCGCCTTGCTGAGCGCGCGCATGGCCGTGGACGCCCAGGTGGCGGGTACCTACGAACTGCGGCAGGCCGAGGTCCACGCCGCGATCGCGCAAGGCAGCCGCTGGAACCGGCAAGCCCTGGCCGGCACCCTGGCGGGACGCCTGTCCGCCTTACCGGCTGCCGCGGCGGCCTCCGCGACGGCCTCCGCCGCGCCGGCCGACCCCCTGGCGGGCTACGAGCTGCGCGACCTGCAACTCGACCTGACACTGGGGGCCAACCGGGTGCGTGCCCAGGGCCAGCTCAGCCAGGGCGACGGCGCGCTGACCCTGGATGCGAACACGCCGCGGCTGGATGCCTTCTGGCCGGGCCTGCCCGGCGGCGCCACCCTGCGAGGCAGGCTCGAGGGCCGCCTGGAGCAGCATCGGGGCCAGTTCAATGCGCGCTATACACCGGCCGATGCGCGCGCCGACACGCTGGGCCGCGCGCCCATGCAGGCCGAACTGGCGTTTGCCGGCGGCTGGGGGCCGGGCCAGGACAACGAGGCCGAAGGCGGACTGCCCGGCTGGCGCGGCCGCATCGAGCGCCTGACCGCCAGTTCGATGGACTTTTCCGTGGGGCTGCAGCCCACCGCGGTGTCGTTCGTGCCGGACGCGGCCGAGCCGCGCTGGCAATGGCAAGTGGGCGCCACGCAGCTGACCCTGCGCCTGCCCGACAAGCAGCGCGTGCTGATCGCGCACCAAGGCTCGCGTGGCGGGCCGGGCCGCTGGCAAACCGAGGGCCGCGCCGACAACCTGGTCATCAACGGCTCGATGCTGCGCCAGATCATGCGCGCCCTCGATCCGCAGGCGGCCGCGCGCGCCGAGCGCCGCAACGATCGTGTCAACGCGCGGCTGCCCGACGGCCAGCGCCGCATCGCCCTCGATGCGTCCTGGGACCTGCAGTTCGACGGCGCCCTGGCGGGCCGCGCCCGGGTGGCGCACCGCGATGGCGACTTGCGCATTCCCGGCGATCCGCCCATTCCGCTGGGGCTGACCGGCCTGGTGCTGAACCTGACGGCCAAGCCCACGGGCGGCGGGGCCAGCCGCGTCGACGCGACGCTGGACGTGCGCACCAAACAGATGGGCTCGATGTCGGCCACGGCGTCGGCCGCCGTGGTGGCGCGGGCCGGCGGCGCGCTGGCGCTGGACAACGCCCGGCCCATGAATGTCAGTGTGAATGCCGATCTTGCCGACCTGGCATGGATCGACCTGTTCGTGGGCGACACCATGGAAGTGCGCGGCAAGCTGCAGGCCAACCTGACGGCGCAAGGCACGCCCGGCGGAAAATGGAGCAGCTCGGGCACCTTGCGGGGCCAGTCGCTGCGGGTCGTGCGCATCGACGATGGCGTGCGCCTGATCGACGGCACGCTGGAGGCGCACCTGCAAGACACGCGCCTGGTGCTGGATTCCCTGCGCTTCCCGGCCTCGCTGCGCGTCATGCCCGACGAATGGCGCACGCGCGAATGGATCACCCGCAATCCCGATGCCAAGGACGGCTATGTCGAGGCCACCGGCCAATGGGACCTGCTGCAGGCGCAGGGCGCCGTGCACGTCAAGCTGCATCGCTTTCCCGCGCTGCAGCGCGCCGACCGCTATGCCATGGTGTCGGGCACGGTCGATATCGACGCCCAGCTGCCGCGCATCTCGATCACCGGCGACCTGCAAGCCGACGCCGGCTGGTTCAGCCTGGAAATCCTGCAGGGCGTGCCCAGCCTGGACGACGACGTGCGCGTGATCCGCGCCGGCGAAGACGAACAGGCCCGCGCCTCGCCCATGCAGATCGCCATGAACCTGAAGTTCGACATGGGGCCGCGCTTCTACATTACCGGCATGGGGCTGGACGCCGGCCTGCTGGGTTCGATCGAAATCCACCTGGCCGACGGACGGCTGACCGGCCTGGGCGCGCTGCGCACCCGCGGCGGCGGCATCGAGGCCTATGGGCAGAACCTGCGGCTGCGGCGGGGCATGCTGACCTTCCAGGGCCGGCTCGACAATCCGCTGCTCGACATCGAAGCCCTGCGCACCGGCGACCAGGTCGAGGCCGGCGTGCGGGTCAGCGGCACGGCGCAGCGTCCGCGCATCGACCTGGTGTCGTACCCGGAAGTCAGCGACGTTGAAAAACTATCGTGGCTGATCCTGGGCCGCGGCCCCGACGAAGGCGGCAGCGACGCGGCCCTGCTGCTGTCGGTGGGCACCGCGCTGCTGGGCGGCGGGCAGCCGTTCTTCCGGCAGTTCGGCCTGGACGAACTCAGTATCCGGTCGGGCACCATCGGCAGTTCGGGCAGCCTGCTGCCCGACCGCACGGTGGCCAGCCAGATCAACATGGACAGCAACAGCAACCTGGCCACGCAATTCGTGGTGGCCAGCAAGCATTTCGCCAACGGCATCACGCTGAGCGTCGAGCAGGCCATGTCCGGCTCGGAAACCGTGGGCCGCGCCAGCTACCGGCTGGCGCGCGGCCTGTCGCTGGACCTGAAGGGCGGCACCGTCAACGGCATCGCGCTGGTCTACCGCACTTTCTTCGACGATTGACCGGCGGGCGGCAGGTCGACAGGTGTCTGACTCCCGCAGGGTGTCAGACACCGAAGCCAGCCGCAGGCATTGCCGCACACAACAACGGTGTCAGGCACCTGCGGAGCCGTGACACCCGAATGCCCCCCGCCCGGGCGCCTTGACGGCCGGCAAGGGCGGCCCGGCGGCACAAGACGATAAAATAGCCGGCAATCAACCTGGGCATATCACCATGAGCATCAAAAGCGACCGCTGGATCCGCCGCGCGGCCGAGGCCGGCATGATCGAACCCTTCGAGCCCGGCCAGGTCCGCACCGCCAATGGCGGCCGTATCGTCAGCTATGGCACCAGCAGCTATGGCTACGACGTGCGCTGCGCCGACGAATTCAAGATCTTCACCAACATCAATTCCACCATCGTCGACCCCAAGCAGTTCGACGAGAAGTCCTTTGTCGACTTCAAGGGCGACGTCTGCATTATTCCGCCCAATTCGTTCGCGCTGGCGCGCACGGTGGAATACTTCCGCATTCCGCGCAGCGTGTTGACCATCTGCCTCGGCAAAAGCACCTATGCGCGCTGCGGCATCATCGTCAACGTCACGCCGCTCGAACCCGAATGGGAAGGGCACGTCACGCTCGAGTTTTCCAACACCACGCCGCTGCCCGCCAAGATCTACGCCGGCGAAGGCTGCGCGCAAATGCTGTTCCTGGAAAGCGACGAAGTCTGCGAAACCTCGTACCGCGACCGCGGCGGCAAGTACCAGGGCCAGCGCGGCGTCACGCTGCCGCGCACCTGATCACGCGCCCGGCGCGGGGCGGTCGCAATCGCGCCGGTATTCGATGTCCCATTCGGTTTCGCCCACCGGCGCGAAACCGTGGCGCAGGTAGAAGCGGTTGGCGTCGCTGCCGCGCAGCGCGCCCACCTGCAGCGCCAGGCCGGCCGCCCGGGCCTGCCCGATGATGTGCCCCATGACGCGGCTGCCCACGCCGCGGCCGCATTCGGCCGGCAACAGGTACAGGTGGTCCAGCCGCAACGCGTTCCCGACCGGGCGCAGCGCATAGAAGCCGATGCGCCGCCCCGCCAGTTCGATGCCATGCGTACAGGCGGGGGCATAGGTGGCGCGCAGCCGCTCGCGCGAACGCTGGGGGTCGTAGCGCCCCAGGCGTTCCAGGCTGGGGCGCATGGCGGCCGCCCGCAGGTCGGCCAATGCATCGAAATCTTCTTCGGTTACGGGCGGATAGGCCAGGCTGGCGGGCGTCATGGCGGATTGTTCTCTGGCGTGGACACCGCATCATAGCCCTGCCCCAGAAACTGCAGAATGCAAACGCCATGCCCGAAGGGGTCGCACAAATGGGCGATGCGGCCCCAGGCGTGGGTGTGCGGCGGATCTTCCAGCACGGCGCCCGCGGCGACCGCCGCGCTGGTGGCCGCGTCCACGTCGTCGACGACGAAGTCCAGGTGCACCGGCGTCCAGTGGCGCGCGTAGTCGCGTCCGCCCGCCACCGTGCCCGCGGGACGCGATCCCTGCGCCTTGCGCAGCAGATAAATGGGGGCGCCGGCACCCAGCAGTTCGGCGCCGTTGTCGCCGAAGCGGCGCGTGACTTCCAGGCCGAACGCATCGCGGTAAAACTGGATGGCCCGGTCCAGGTCGTCGACATCGATATTGATCAGCACTTGCATACGGCCTCCGGAGTCGGCGTGGCGTTGCGTGCCTGCAACAAAAAAGGCGTGTCGTGAAGTGTCAGTATGGCGCCGCGACGCGGGCCGTACAAGGGCGCATTCCCGACGGAAACCGCGCCTTGCGGGCGGCCGCGGGGCGCGCGTGACACGGCGTACGCGTTCGTAACCAGGCTCGTACGGCAAGGGGCAAGGTGGTATGGCGGGCCGCCGCCGGCAAATATAATGGACTTACCTTATCGCGCAATTGCCGGCGCTGGAGCCAACGATGTTCGGTTTCCTGAAACATACCCAGCAAGAAGTAGACGAAGAGGTGCAGGACGAGTTTGTCGAGCGCGTCAACAGCGCTGCCGCCGAGTTTCTGGCGGCGGTGCCTGACAACCCCGCCCTGGATTACTCCGTCGAAAGCGTCGCGGCCCTGGATGCCGTGCTCGACGAAGCCCACAAGGGCCGCCTGACGCTCACGCCCATGCAGGCGGTCGGCGCCGCCGCGTACCTGTACGAAATCGGGCGCCGCCGTTATGGCGGCCTGTACGAGGTGTGCGACGACGACGATCCGGTGGTGCTCGTCACGGGCGAGCCCGAGTTCGAAGTGTGCCTGTGCGCCATCTCGAAGGTAGAGCGGCGCCTGCGCAACGGCGTGGCCGACGCCCTGCCCGAATTCTTCCAGCACTACGTGCGCGCCGTCTCGGCCCGCAGCTCGGACACGATCCGGTAGGGGCATGGCCGCGCCGGCAGGGAGCTGGCCCCGAAGGTTGCCCGAAGTGAAAGTCGGACCGGTGTCAGGCTCCGTAGTGCCGGACGCCGCTGTGTGCGGAAAATCTCGGTCAAGCTTCGGTGTCTGACACCCTGCGGGAGTCAGACCCCTGAGCAGTCACACCCTCCGGAGTCAGACCCCTGGGCGCGCCCGCCAAGCCCCGCCCCCGCCGAGGCAACGCCACGATCAGCGCGGCCGGGCAAAGCGGCCTACAATTCCCCTCCAGGCGACACCCCCGCGCGGGGGTGTCGCCGCTTTGTCAAGCTGCGGTCCCAGACTCGCAGTACACTCGCCTCCGTTTTGCCTTGCCCCCTGGAGCGCCCGCATGAAATTCCGCTTCCCCATTTTCATCATCGACGAAGACTATCGTTCCGAGAACGCCTCGGGCCTGGGGATTCGTGCGTTGGCCACGGCCATCCAGGCCGAGGGCGTCGAGGTCATCGGCGTCACCAGCTATGGCGACCTGAGTTCGTTCGCCCAGCAGCAAAGCCGCGCCAGCGCTTTCATCCTGTCGATCGACGATGAAGAGTTCGACGTGGATTCGCCCGAAGACGTGGCCAGCGCCATCAAGAACCTGCGCGCCTTCATCGGCGAACTGCGCTTTCGCAACGCCGACATCCCCATCTATTTGTATGGCGAGACGCGCACGTCCGAACACATACCCAACGACATCCTGCGCGAACTGCACGGCTTCATCCACATGTTCGAGGACACCCCCGAATTCGTGGCGCGCCACATCATCCGCGAAGCCCGCAGCTACGTCGACAGCCTGCCGCCGCCGTTTTTCCGCGAGCTGGTCAACTACGCGCAAGATGGATCGTACTCGTGGCACTGCCCGGGCCATTCGGGCGGCGTGGCGTTCCTGAAGAGCCCGGTGGGCCAGATGTTCCACCAGTTCTTCGGCGAAAACATGCTGCGCGCCGACGTCTGCAATGCGGTGGACGAACTGGGCCAATTGCTGGACCACACCGGGCCGGTGGCCGAGTCCGAGCTCAACGCCGCGCGCATCTTCCATGCCGACCACTGCTTCTTCGTCACCAACGGCACCTCGACCTCGAACAAGGTGGTGTGGCATGCCAACGTCGCCGCCGACGACGTGGTGGTGGTCGACCGCAACTGCCACAAGTCGATCCTGCACGCCATCACCATGACGGGCGCGATCCCGGTATTCTTGCGGCCCACCCGCAACCACCTGGGCATCATCGGGCCGATTCCGCTCGAAGAATTCGACCCCGAGAACATCAAGAAAAAGATCGAGGCCAATCCGTTCGCGCGCGAAGCCGCGAACAAGAAGCCGCGCATCCTGACGCTGACCCAAAGCACCTACGACGGCGTCATCTACAACGTCGAGATGATCAAAAAGCAGCTGGGCAATTACGTCGATACCCTGCATTTCGACGAAGCCTGGCTGCCGCATGCGTCGTTCCACGAGTTCTATCAAGACATGCACGCCATCGGCCAGGGCCGCCCGCGTCCGCAAGAACCCATGGTGTTCGCCACGCACTCCACCCACAAGCTGCTGGCCGGCATTTCTCAGGCTTCGCAGATCATCGTGCAGGAATCCGAGACGCGCAAACTCGACCGCAACGTGTTCAACGAGGCGTACCTGATGCACACCTCGACCTCGCCGCAGTACGCCATCATTGCGTCGTGCGACGTGGCCGCCGCAATGATGGAGCCGCCGGGCGGCACCGCGCTGGTCGAAGAAAGCATCCGCGAGGCTCTGGATTTCCGGCGCGCCATGCGCAAAGTGGAATCCGAGTTCGGCAAGAACGACTGGTGGTTCAAGGTGTGGGGCCCCAACCGCCTGGTGTCCGAGGGCATCGGCAACCGCGACGATTGGGTGCTCGAAGCCAACGATCACTGGCACGGCTTCGGCGAGCTGGCCGACGGCTTCAACATGCTCGATCCCATCAAGGCCACCGTGATCACCCCGGGGCTGGACATGTCGGGCAGCTTCGGCGACACCGGGATCCCGGCCGCGCTGGTCTCGAAATACCTGGCCGAGCACGGCGTGGTGGTGGAAAAAACCGGCCTGTATTCGTTCTTCATCCTGTTCACCATCGGCATCACCAAGGGCCGCTGGAACACGCTGCTGACCGCCCTGCAGCAGTTCAAGGACGACTACGACCGCAACCAGCCGCTGTGGCGCATCCTGCCCGAATTCTGCCGCGGCCACCGCCGCTACGAGCGCATGGGCCTGCGCGACCTGTGCCAGCAGATCCACGAGGCCTATCGCACCAAAGACGTGGCCCGCCTGACCACCGAGATGTACCTGAGCGACATGGTGCCGGCGCTGAAGCCGTCGGATGCCTTCGCGCGCATGGCGCACCGCGAGGTCGAGCGAGTCGACGTCGACCAGCTCGAAGGCCGCGTCACGGGGGTGCTGCTCACGCCGTATCCGCCGGGCATTCCCCTGCTGATCCCGGGCGAGCGGTTCAATCGCACCATCGTGCAGTACCTGCAGTTCGCCCGCGAATTCAACGAGCGCTTCCCCGGCTTCGAAACGTACATCCATGGCCTGGCCGAAGAAACCGCGCCCGACGGCACCAAGCGGTATTACGTCGACTGCCTGATCGAAGACTGACGCGTGCGCGGGCGCAGATCCGGGACTCGATGTTCGACGTAGCCGTCATCGGCGCCGGCGCCGCCGGCATGATGTGCGCCGCCGTGGCCGGCCAGCGCGGCCTGCGGGTCGTGCTGATCGACCATGCCGAGCGGCTGGCCGAGAAAATCCGCATCTCGGGGGGCGGGCGCTGCAACTTCACCAACGTGGGGGCGGGGCCGGCCAATTTCCTGTCCGACAACCCCCATTTCTGCCGTTCGGCGCTGGCCGCCTACACGCCGCAAGACTTCCTGGCGCTGGTGCGCAGCCATCGCATCGCTTGGCACGAAAAGCATCGCGGCCAGTTGTTCTGCGACGACAGCAGCGAGTCCATCATCGAGATGCTGCGGGCCGAATGCCACGCCGGCCGAGTGCAATGGCGCATGCCCTGCCGGGTGGCCGAAGTGGCCCGCAGCGATGCGGGCTACGTGCTGCGCACCAGCCAGGGCGACATCCACGCCGCCAAGCTGGTCGTGGCGACCGGCGGCATGGCCATTCCCCAGTTGGGCGCCACCGACTTCGGCCTGCGGCTGGCGCGCCAGTTCGGCCTGAAGATCATCGAGCCGCGGCCCGCCCTGGTGCCGCTGACCTTCGACCCGGCGCTCTGGCGCCCCTTCGCCGAACTGTCGGGCGTGGCGCTGGAAGTGATGCTGGCCACCGGCGCCGGCCGCGCGCGCGGTGAATTCCTGGAAGACCTGTTGTTCACGCACCGGGGCCTGTCCGGCCCGGCCATCTTGCAGATTTCCAGCTATTGGCAACCCGGCGAGGCCATCGAGATCGACCTGGCCGCCGGACGCGACCTGGCCGCCGAATTGATCGCCGCCAAGCCGGGCAACCGGCAACAACTGCATACCGTGCTGGCGGGGCTGTGGCCGCGCCGCCTGGCCGACCAATGGCTGCAGGCGGCCGAGCGGGGCGGGCAGCCGGGCCTGGCCACCTTGCGTCTGGCCGACGCGCCCGACAAGACCTTGCGCGCGCTGGGGCAGGGCATTCATCGATGGCGCCTGGTGCCCAGCGGCACGGCTGGCTACAAAAAGGCCGAGGTCATGCGCGGCGGGGTAGACACGCGCGGGCTGGACCAGAAATCGATGCAGGCGCGCGCGGTGCCGGGCCTGTATTTCATCGGCGAAGCCGTCGACGTCACGGGCTGGCTGGGCGGCTACAACTTTCAGTGGGCCTGGGCCTCGGGCGTGGCCTGCGGCCGCGCACTGTAGGCGCTTGCTAGCCGGCCCGCACGCGGTTCGACAGGCAGCCGACGCCTTCCACTTCCACCTCGACGACGTCGCCTTCCTTCATGAACAGAGGAGGATTGCGCTTGAATCCCACGCCTCCGGGCGTGCCCGTCACGATCACGTCTCCGGGTTCCAGCGTGGCGAAGCGGGAAATGTATTGAATCAGCCGCGGGATGCCGAAAATCAGCTGCGCAGTCGTGGCATGCTGCATCACCTCGCCGTTCAGCCGCGTGGTCAGTGACAGATCGGCGCCGTCCGGGATGTCGTCGCGGGTCGCCATCCAGGGGCCGAACGCGCCGGTGGCATCGAAATTCTTGCCCGGCGTCCATTGCGTCGTGTGCTGTTGCCAGTCGCGCACCGAGGCGTCGTTATAGGGGGCATAGCCGGCGATATGCCCGTACGCGTCGGCCTGGCTGATACGGCGTCCCCGCTTGCCGATCACGATGGCGATCTCGCCTTCATAGTCCAGATTGGGCGATTCGGCCGGGAGCAGGATGGCCTGGCCGTGCCCCACTTGCGAGGTCGCCACCCGCAGGAACAGCGTCGGCTCGCCGGTGGGTTCGCGGCGGGTTTCAAGACGGTGTTCCTCGTAATTCAATCCCACGCACAGGATCTTTCCCGGATCGGGTATCACGGGAAGCAGCCGCACGTCTTCCAGGCCGAAGTCGGCGGCGCGGCCCTGCGCGGCGCGCGCGACATCGGGTAGCGCCCGCGCCTGCAGCACGGCTCGCAACGAGTGGTGGTGGCCCTGTGTCAGCGGCGGCCCGTCGATGACGCGCCCGTCCGCCGAAAGCAGGCCCCAGGATGCCTGGCCCTGCCGTTCAAAACTGAGCAATTTCACGATGATCTCCTTTGTCTGGCCAGATGATTAAAAAAGCGCTATTCCCTTAGAATGGCGAACCGATGCCCGAACCGGTTTCGCCATGAACATCACCATCAAGCAGTTGCGCGCTTTCGTGAACGTGACCAATGCGGGAAGTTTCACCGAGGCGGCCAAGCGCATGCATGTGACTCAGTCGGCCTTGAGCCTGCTGCTGCGCGAACTGGAAAGCGAGCTGGGCTTTCGGCTGCTTGATCGCAACAGCCGCAATACCCAGCTCTCGGTCACGGGCGCCGAGTTCTATCCCCTGGCGGTCAAGGTCCTCGACGATCTCGACAACGCGGTGCGCAACACGCTGCAACTGCATGAGCGCCAGCGTGGCAGCGTGCGTGTGGCCTGTACGCTGCTCTATAGCCAGGCGCTCATGCCCGAGATACTGGCGATGTTCGGCCAGCGCTACCCGGGCATCAGCGTGCACATGTTGGACATGCCCAACGAACAGGTCCTGGCGCGCGTGTCGAACGACGAGGCCGATTTCGGCATCGCGCCGCAACGCGCCACGCCTGCCGGCTTGTGGCAGGAACGCTTGTTCCAGGACCGCATCCAGCTCATCTGCCCGCGTACGCATCCGCTCGTGCGCAAGAAAAGGGTCGCCTGGAAGCAGGTGCTCGACTATCCGTTCATCAGCCTGCCGCTGGATTTCACGGTGCGCCTGCAGGCCGATCTGCGCGCGTGGTCCGAATCGCTGGTGCTCGAGCCCGCGCATACCGTGTCCTACCTGACCACCGCCATCGGCATGGTGAAGTGGGGGCACGGGTTGACCGCACTGCCGTCGTATTCGACGCCCTTGCTGTCGTCGTATGGCGTAACCGGCATCCCGGTACAGGATCCGGTCATCCATCGCCAGGTATCGATCTTCACCAGAAAAGGGCGCAGCCTGTCGCCGGCGGCGCAAAGCCTGAAAGAATTTCTGTCCGAGTTCATGGCCGACCGGGGCTGATGCCGCGGGTTTTCCCCGCGCGCGCATGCGCCGGCATACCGCCGCGCCCACGCCGGCCGTCACAGGTCGAGCACCAGGTTGTCGTCCAGGCAGCCCGAGCAGCAGATCATCATGCTGCTTCCGCTGGCCCGTTCGTCTTCGCTGAGCACCTGGTCGCGATGGTCGGGACGGCCGGCCAGCACGGCCGTCTCGCAACTGCCGCACACCCCCTGGCCGCACGAAAACGCCGGCTCCAGGCCGGCTTCCTGCAGCACTTGCAGGATCGTCTGGCCGGCCCGCACCGGCACGGTACGGCCGCTGCGGGCCAGCGTCACCGTATAGCTGCCGTTACGCGCCGGCGCCGGGGCGGCGGCGAAGCGTTCGTAATGCACGCGCTCGGTCGACAGCCGCGAGGTGGCCGCCAGAAACGCGTCCAGCATAGAGGCCGGGCCGCAGCAATAGACATGCGCGTGCGGCGGCAGGCCGCCGACCAGGTTTGCTATATCCAGCCGGTCCGCCGGCTCGGTCTCGTCGAAATAGAAGCGCACCCGCTCGTCGCCGGCGAGTTCCGCCGTGAAGGCCGCCGCGCGAGGCGTCCTGGCACAATAGTGCAGCGCCCAACGCTTGCCCAGGTCGTTCAGGCGCCTGATCATCGCGTATATCGGCGTGATCCCGATGCCTCCGGCAATGAATACCGACTGCCGCGCATCCTCGGCCAGTTCGAATGCATTCCGCGGCGCGACCGCCGGCAGGACGTCGCCGACGCGGACGCGCTGGTGCAGGTAGCGCGAGCCGCCGCGGCTGCGCGGATCGAGATTGACCGCAACCACATAGCGATGCCGCTCGCGTTGCGAGTTCGTCAGCGAGTAGCTGCGCTGCATACCGTCCGGCAGCACCAGCGATACATGCGCCCCGGCGCTAAAAGCCGGCAATGGACGCTCATCGTTCGAGACGAGCTCGTAAGCATGAATGCCAAGCGCTTCTTCGGAAATGGAGCGAACCCGCAACGAAAGCAGAGACTCATTGCTCATAATGCGACGGCAGATTTGGCGGTGGCTGGCGACAAGAGACGGTCATTGGGCCTTGATGCCGGCCATTTGGGCGACCTTGCCCCATTTGTCGTATTGGGCCTGAAAGAAACGGGCGAACGATTGCGGGGTCCCGCTGGCGACTTCGGCGCCTTGCGCGATCATTGCCTGCTGGAACTCGGGTGTTTTCAGCGTTTCGTCCAGCGCCGCGGACAGGCGCGCCACGACCTCGTCGGGCAGCCCCCGGGGGCCGAGCAGAGCGAACCACGTACCCGCCTCGAAGCCATGCACGCCGGCTTCCTGCATGGTGGGCACCTCCGGCATCAAGGGCGAACGACTGCCCAGCGTGATGGCCAGCGGCACGAGCGAGCCGTTCTGCACATGGGGCAGGGCCGACACCAATACGTCGAACATGACGTCGACCTGTCCGCTGATGACGTCCACCAGGCCCGGTGCGCTGCCTTTGTATGGAACGTGCACGATGTCGACGTGCTCTATCGATTTGAACAGTTCGCCTGCCAGGTGGGCCGCGCTGCCGTTGCCGAACGACGCGTATGTCAGCGTTCCCGGCTGCGCGCGCGCGGCCTTGACCAGATCCTGCACGGTCTTCAGGCCCGTCTTGGGATTGGCCACCAGCACCAGGGGCGATTGGGCAACCAGCTTGATGGGCGTGAACGAGCCGATGGCGTCGTAGGGCAGCTTGGGGTAGGCATGAGGGGTGACGGTCAGAGGGCCCGCGGCGCTGAACAGCAGCATATAGCCGTCGGCGGGTGCCTTGGCGATCACGTCCTGCCCGATCATGCCGCCCGCGCCGGCGCGGTTCTCTACGACGAAGGGTTGGCCCAGCCTTTCCGCCAGCGCCTTGGCGACCAGGCGGGCAGTGCTGTCGGTCGATCCTCCCGCCGCATACGGAACGATCAGGCGAACCGGCTTGGTGGGGTAGCCGGCCGCGGCCGCGCCGCCACAGGCAAAGAACAGCAGCGAAACGGCGGCGCAAAATTTGCGTAGGGGGGTGTTCATGCTCTCTCCTTTGGTTGTTTGGGGCGGCCCCGTCTGTCCCGACGGATAGCGCCAGCCCGGTGGATCAGGTCTTGGCAGCCTGCACCCGACCTATCGGATCGCCGAAGCGTTCTTTCATGATTTCTTCGAAGGGCGTGCCTTCGCCGGCGACCCAGCTGCCCGACCGCAGCCTGTAGCTGTCGTGCTGCCATGGTGCCTGCGGCGGGTTGCCGTTGGCCAGGGCCTTGGCGCCGGCCAGCACGGTGCGTCGAAACCGCACGATCGCGGCGTCGGTCGCGGTCAGGTGTTCCCGCGTACGGTCGGCAATCGCGCCCTGGCTTTCCTGGATCATCGCGTCCTGCTCGGCCACGCCATGTACGCCCGTGAAAGTCTTGTGCTTTTGATCCATGCGGTTAAGCAGGTACTCGTTGGACCGGTTGCGCAGGGGCAGATAGTCCGGCCCGACCTCGGCCACCACGCCGTGGCCTCCCTGCAGTTGTTTCCGCTCCTGGTCGGAAAGCGGGCGGTCGGGGTTCCAGACATAGGTGTATATCCAGCATGCCGTATCGGTAATGGGCACGAAGGTATAGCCGAAATAATTTTCGCCGGGCAGGGTCGATGGGGTGGTGCTGTGCGAGGGCAGCGCGAAGTGCGCCATGCGCCAATAGATGCTGTTGCCGCCGGCCCGCCGCGCGCCTCCCACCACGAAGCCCACGTCGTGCGCCAGGATCGAGAAGCGCGGCATCGGATCGCGGCGGATCCACGCCAAGCGTTGTTCGTCGGCCGGCGCATCGGGATTGTCGTTGGACGGCACAGACGGCGCCGGCATGTGCAGAAACGAGAAATGCGAGGTGTCGAGGGCTCCCTCGATCGCCTGTGCCCAGTTGCATTCCTGGCGCTTCTTGGTCACGTAGCAATGGGTGTCGGGCAGCTCGCCGAATTCCAGCCGAGGCACTTCGGGCAGTTCGCGGCCTTCGACCCGGGGCCCCATATAGGCCCATACGATGCCGCCATACTCGCGCGTGGGATAGGCCTTGATGCTCATGTCCCGGTGATAATTGGAGTCGGGAGGCACGTTCGGCAGATCCATGGCCCGGCCGTCCACGCCGAACTTCCAGCCATGGAATACACAGCGTAGGCCGCAGTCTTCGTTGCGGCCGTAATAGAGATCGGCGCCGCGATGCGGGCACACCGGGTCGACCAGCCCCACGCGTCCTTGAGAATCGCGGAAAGCCAGCAGCTTTTCGCCCAGCACCTGCACCCGCAGCGGGGTACAGTCGGGTTCCGGCAATTGGGCCGATAGGGCCACGGGCTGCCAGAAACACCGGAAATATTGCCCCATGGGCTGGTCCGCATCGGTGCGGGTCAAGAGTTCGTTGTCAGCAGCGCTTAGCATGCTTGTATCCTTGCAGTAGCTTTTTGTGGGTCAGCGCGGTGCGCGGATGCCGTAGGGGGCGCCCCATTGCAGCGTCTCGGGGGTGGGCCCGGAAGGCTCATATTCGCAGCCGATCCAACGGTCCCATCCCAGCGCCTCGAGCTGTTCGAAGAACCACGGGAAATGGATTTCGCCGGGGCCGGGCTCGTGCCGGCCCGGCACATTGCCGATCTGCACGTGTCCCACGTGCGGGTAGGCGCGGCGCAGCGTCTCGGTGAGGTTGCCTTCTTCCATCTGCACGTGATAGGTGTCGAAACACAGCTTCACGTTGGGTTTGCCGATCGCCGCGATGCACGACAACCCTTCGTCGATGCGGCTGTAGAAGTAGTCGGGAAAGCGCGCCCGGCAGCATGGTTCGAGGATCAATGTCAGTCCCTCGCCGCCGGCCGCGTCGGCGGCGTAGGCAATGTTTTCCAGGAACACGTCGCGGCACCGGGCCCGGTCGGTGCCGGCGGGAATGTTGCCCGCCATGGCGTGCACCATGGGGCCGCCCACCTGGGCGGCGTACTGCACGGCGTTGTCCACGCTGCGCCGGAAATCGGCTTCGCGTCCCGGCAGGGCGGCGATGCCGCGCTCGCCGGCCGCCCAGTCGCAAGGGGTGAGCACCTGCACTAAGGTCAGGCCGTGTTCGCCCAGCAAATCCGCGATCTGGCGGGCCGGATACTCGTAAGGAAAGGCCACCTCCACACCCTTGAAGCCGGCACGCGCGGCCGCGCCGTACCGCTGCAGCATGGGCAGCTCAGTGAACATCCAGCGCAGGTTGGGATCGAAACGCAGCATGAGGTCTCCTGGGTTGTCTCGTGTGTGGCGGTATTTGCCGTTATTGCGTACCGACGACAATCTACGGCCCGGACCACGCGGGAACAATGCAAGTGACCCTATGGACGGATTAGGAAACCTTATGGATGCGCCGCATGCCGGCCTGGAACGCCGCGCCGTCTGGCGGTTGCGAAACCGGCGAGGCCTCTTCCGTGAGGGGCGATGTGTCGTTGTTATATTGAATAAAAATGACTATCATTTAAATTATCTTTAATGTTTTTCGCCGTCTGTATCGCCGAATCTCTTAGGGAACCGCAATGGTCCAGATGCAGCCTCTATCCGCCGCCGCCGTGCCGCCCGCCCTCGAGCCCTGCCTGGGCGCGTGGCAACGGGCCACACTGCGCGGCAATCGCGCGCTGGAGCGCGGCGACGCGGCCGCGGCACTGACGCAGTACCGCGCCGCGCTCAGCCTGGCCGATGCCTTGTCCGGCCGCGCGGCCGACGCCGATACCGCCGTGGCGGCGGTGGTGGTGTCGCATCACAACCTGGCCGAACTGCATCGGCGCGCCGGGCGCGACGAACAGGCCGGCGCGCATGTCTGCCGGGCACACGAGTTGCTGCATGAGATGCTTGCCGACGCCGCGCTGGAACGGTGCTGGCATGCCGCCGCCTGGCGCCATGGCCGCGCCACTTATGCCGAGCTGCTGCAATTCTTGCGCAGGCATCCCAACCATGATCGCGCGCGCCGCGCCGCCGCGCTGGTCTGGCGCGACGGCGCCGAGCCGCAACACTGACAGGCGCCAAGCCGGCGCCCCCACCGCTCGACCGAGCCCGAACAGGAGGTTTGCATGCCCTATACCTTGCCCGACCTGCCCTACGCCTACGATGCGCTGGAACCGCACATCGATGCGCAGACGATGGAAATCCACTACACGAAGCACCACCAGACCTACATCAACAACCTGAACGCCGCGCTGGACGGCGCCGGCCTGCCGTCCGACCAGCCGATCGATGAGCTGATGCGGCGCATCGACACGCTGCCCGAAGCGGTGCGCGGGCCGGTGCGCAATAACGGCGGCGGCCACGCCAACCACAGCCTGTTCTGGACGGTGATGTCGCCCAAGGGAGGCGGCCAGCCGGAAGGCAAGGTGGCCGCCGCCATCGATGCCGAACTGGGCGGCATGGAAGCTTTTCGCGATGCCTTTACCAAGGCGGCCCTGACCCGCTTCGGCAGCGGCTGGGCCTGGCTGAGCGTCACGCCGCAGGGCAAGCTGGCGGTGGAAAGCACGGCCAACCAGGACAGTCCGCTGATGCAGGGCAATACGCCCGTGCTGGGCCTGGACGTGTGGGAACACGCGTACTATCTGAAGTACCAGAATCGCCGCCCGGAATATATCGGCGCCTTTTTCAACGTGATCGACTGGGCCGAAGTCGCGCGCCGCTACGAGGCCGCCCAGGGCTGAGCGAGCCGGCGGGAGTTGCGCAGCGTAGTCGCTTGGGTGTCTGACCCCCGCAGCAACTGTGTTTGGAGTCAAGTTGCTGGGGTATGCAATTGTTCGTTCCAGGGTTGTCCGGTACGGCTCATGGCATTGATGATGCGGATGAGTTTGTGGGCGCAGGCGACCAAGGCCACCT
>WMBV01000002.1 GCA_017745595.1 Bordetella petrii | reverse complement strand
GCCCCCGCCCCCGCCCGCGCCTGCGCCGGTGCGGGTCAGCATCAACGTGCGGCCTTGGGGCGAAATCGTGGTCAACGGCGTGTCGCGCGGCGTCACGCCGCCCCTGAAGACCCTGCGACTGGTGCCGGGCAAGTACTCCGTGACCGTACGTAATTCGGCGCAGGCTCCCTATCGCACTACCCTGGAAGTCAAGGCCGGCAAGCCTGCCGTGATCACGCACGTGTTCCGCTGACGCGGGCCGGCCCGGCCCTCGGGACTTAGCCTTCGCCGGCCGTGTCGTCCAGCGCCATCGGCAGGTTCAGGGTAAAGCGCGCGCCTGCGCCCGCTTCGCTGTGTACGGACACGCGGCCGCCATGGCGCAACGCCACCGTGCGCACGAACGCCAATCCCAGTCCCGAACCCCCGACGTTGGAGCGATGCGCGTCTCCGGTACGGAAAAATGCCTGGAACAGGCCCGCCTGTTCCGCCGCCGCGATCCCCGGCCCGGTATTTTCCACTTCGACATCCCAAGTGCTGTCCGCGGCGGATCGGACTCGCAGCGCTACCCGGCCGGCAGGCGGGCTGTACTTAATGGCGTTGTCCACCAGGTTGCAGACGGCGCGCATGATCAGCGTCGGGTCGCCGTAGATCAGTGCCGCCGTCGCAGGCGTTTGCACGTCGATCAGGATTTCCTTGGCCTGGGCCGCGGCCCAGAATTCGTCGCTCACCTCGCGCGCGAGATCGGCAAGATCGAGCTTGGTGTGCGCGATGTCCATCGACTCGGCGCGCGTGAGCTGGATGAAATCGTCGACCAGCCGCAATGTGCGGTTGGCCAGTTGCGCGATACGCGCCAGCGCTTCGTCTGGCGTAGCCGCGTCGGGACGTTCGGCCTGGTTCAAGGCAACCAGCGCCAGTATTGAATTTTGCGGCGCTCGCATGTCGTGCGAAATGAAGCGCAGGGTTTCTTCGCGGCGCCGTTCGGCCTGGCGTATGGCGGTGATGTCGCTCAAAATGACCACCAGCCCGGCATGCGTACCCTGGGCGGTGCGGATCGGCGCGCATCGCAGCAGCAGATCTTGCCCGGCGCGGTCGCGCACTTCAAGGCCCGCATGCGGCCCGGCCGCGTCGGAGCCGTCGCCTTCATGGCCCGATGTACGCAGTGCTTCGCGCACCAATTGACGCGTCGACGGTTCGTCGAACGCCTGTTCCAGTGCCGGCGCCAGCGTTTGTCCGATGCGCGGCCCCCGGATGCTCAGCTTCCGGAAATACGACACGGCCGGGCGATTGCGGAATTGCAGCCCGCCGGCTTGGTCGATGACCAGCGTCGCGTCGGGCATGCCGTCCAGTCCATCGATCAGGAAGCGGCGCAGGTTGCGCACCCGGGTGAGCGTGCGGTCGAGTTCGTCGATGTGTTCGTCGAGCGAGCGGCTGACGCGGCCGGGCTGGGGCCCGGCTTCGTTCAGTACGGGTGGGTACTCGCTGCGCAGGCGGTTCATCTCGCCGGCCATGTAGCGCAGCGCCGCTTCCTGGCTGCGCCAGCTCCACAACGGGTAGCAGACCGCCACGCCCAGCAGCGCCGCGGCCGGCGGTATCCAGGTCCCGGTCCAGTACAGGGCCCCCAGCGCCGCGGCCAGGATGAGCGCCAGCAACACTATGCTGCACAGCACCGCCTGGCGCGGCGACAGCCGGGCGAGCGCCAGGCACAGCAGCAGCACGGGAATGGCGCTGACCAGGGCCGTTTCCCAAGGCCGGGCGTTGCGCACCAGCCGCTCGTCGCGGGCCGATTGCAGCAGGTTCGCCATGATCTCTACGCCCGCCATGCCACTGGCACTGTGCGATACGGGGGCGGGAAATACGTCGCCCATGCCGGTGGCCCAGGTGCCCACCAAGACGTACTTATTCTTGAAGAAATCGGCCGGCAGGTCGCCCCGCAGCACCGACAGATAGGACACCATCGGAAAGTGCCCGGGCGGTCCGGCGTACGGAATGAGCGTCGTGTCGGCGGGCGCCCGCCGCAGGAACTCGCGCACCTGTGCGTCCTGGCCGGCGACTTGCAGCATGGCCAGCGCGAAATGCCGCCACGGCTTGCCCGCCACCTCTCGGGCCCAGGCCACGTGCCGCGCCACGCCATCGTTGTCCACATCGATATTGATATACCCCAGGCCCGCCGCTGCCTGCGCCAGCGGCGCCAGCGGCAGCTCGGCGCGCGTGGGCTGCCCGAGCTGATCCAGTACGACGGGCAGCACCACATGGCCATGCCGGCGGATGGCATCGGCCAATACGCGGTCGCTGTCGGGATTGTGCTGATCGGGTTCGGCGAATATGACGTCCAGCCCCACGGCGCGCGCGCCATGCAGGCGATCGAGCAGCGCCGCGTGAGTGGCGCGCGGCCAGGGCCAGCGGCCCAGGACGGCCATTGCTTCGTCGTCGATGGTGACGATGAGCACATCGTCGGGCACTGGCCGGCTCAGCAGCGAAAGAGCGCGGTCATAGGCGATTTGATCGAGGCGGCCCAGGCCGTTGACCCATCCCAGCAAGGCCGTCAGGCCTGCCAGCACGATGCTCAGCACCACCCGCAAGCGCGGGCTGGTGCGGCGGCCGTCGGCCGGGGCGGGCATGGTGGCGCGGCCGCGGGGGCTCAGTAGTCGGCCAGCGTGACGACGCCGCCGTCATACAGCGACACGGGCAGGCCCGACGCTGTCGTCAGTACGTTGGCGCCCTCGAATGCCAGGCGGGCGTCCCGGCCTTCCAGGCCGAGGGCATCGATGGCCCGTACCGTCACATAGTGAGTGCCGCCGCCCGGTGCCGCGTAGCGGATGTCGGTACTGTCGAACTGCCGGGACGACGTGAGCTCCAGGCCTTCGGCATCGCGCGAGACCTGGACGTGGTAGGCCACGGCGCCGGGCACCGGCGTGACCGTCGATGTCCATTGTCCTCCGCCCGCGCGTTGCGGCGCGCCGAGTTCGGGCGCGGGCAGCAGCGGGTGCACGCCGGCCAGCACGCCATCGGCGCCAATGGCGGCGCCATAGCCCGTGGCGACGGCCAGGGTCCGTTCGGGGGCGCTGTTGGGCGCATGCGGCCGCAGGCGCACGCTGCCTTCCACGACTTCGCTGCGCGCGCCCCGCGCACCGGCCTGGACGCGGAAGCGCGTGCCGCGCACGCCCGTCACGGCCACCGGCGTGCGGACTTCGAAGCGGCCCACGCCTTGCCCGGCCGGCGCCACATGGGAATCCACCACGCCGCTCTGGACACGCAAGATCGAATCCGTCAGCGCCGTGCCTTCGAATTGCCGCAGGCGTTCCAGATGGGTCGTGCCCTGCTGCGGCAATCGCACTTTGGTGCCGTCGGCCAGCTGCAGCGTGACGAAGCCGTTGTCCGACGTGGTGATGGTCGACCCTTCGGCCACCGGCATGCCCGGCCGCAGCGGCACCCCGTTCATATTGGCGGACCCGCTGACGTGCACGACACTGGTGGCGGCCGGCACTTCGGGAATCATGGCCAGCGGAATGTGCAGTTCCTTGCCTATCATCAGGCGATAGGGGTCCGTTACCGAGTTCAGACGCTGCAGGACGCTCCAGTTGGCTTCATCGCGGGTGTAGGTGCCCGCCAGCTGAATCAGGGTATCGCCCGGGCGGATGCGATAGATGAAATCGTCTCCCAGGGCGCCGGCGGGCTGGGCCGATACCAGGCCGCACGCGGCGGCCATGCACAAGGCGACGAACAAACGCGTAAAACGCGAAATCATTACGGGGTCTCCGTGGACGGTGGGGCGCGGGCGTGGTCAAGCCTGGTCCGGCGTCTGGGCGGCGCCATCGTTCACCATTTCAAGGCGATAGCCCAAGGCATAGGACGAAGCCAGTCGTACGCCATTTTCCGGACGCAACCGCAACTTCTGGCGGATATTGGACAAATGCGTGTCCAACGTGCGCGATGTAGCGGGAATTTCGCGGTTCCATACGCTTTCGGCAAGCACATCGCGCGAAAGCAGGCGACCGGTATTGCGGAAAAACAATTGCGCAAGCTCGAATTCTTTCGGCGCCAGCGTAACGGCGGCGCCACGCAGCGTAATGACGCGCGCGGCCGGGTCGATGCAATATGCCGCCACCGAAAACGGGGCCTGATCGGGCGCCGTGGTACGGCTGCGCCGTAGCAGGGCTCCCAGGCGCGCCAGCAATTCGGCCGGCCGCAGCGGCTTGACGACATAGTCGTCGGCACCGGCCTGCAAGCCTTGCACCAGGTCGGCCTCTTGAGTACGGCTGGTAAGGAAGATGATGGGAACTTGCATGCCCAGCGTAACGCGCAGCCGCCGCAGGACTTCATCGCCGTCCATGTCGGGCACCTGCCAGTCGAGCATGATCAGGTCGAATGACTGGTCGCGCAGCGCCGCCAGCAGGTCGCGGCTGCGCTGGAAGCTATGGCAGGTATAGCCGGCAGACTCCACTACCTGCTGTATATACCGCGCCTGGTCGAGGTCGTCCTCCAGCGAAGCAATTTGCATGTTGAGTTCTTGTTCCAGTAATGCGCTTCGGGCCTATTTTTAGCTGGCCCGCGGCTTACAACGCGATTTCGCACTGCGATGATAACGCGCCGTTGCGGTTTCTTGAATCCTGCAACATTGTGAGCGTCAAACAATGTCAAGTTGACAAAGATTGACTACGTTTTCATGCAAGATAGAGCCACACTGTCTCAGATATGTCGCTTTGCGCAGCGCTCCCCACCGGGGCGGCTGGCAAGAATGACGGCTTCAGGGACAAGTTATGAAGCAACTACAAGTACTCATCATGGTGCCCGACGCAACAATCCGCGGACACTCGGTCATGACGATGTTGCAGGCGGGCATTGCCGCCGAAGGCTGCGGCACGCCGCTAGAGCTGTTCAAGCAGCTGGGCGCGGGCCAATACGATGCCGTGGTGCTCGATATCGGCGAACTCGGCGAGATCGGCTATGCGCTGCTGTCGCGCCTGCGCGCGTCGCCGGCGCTGGGCATCATCGTGATCGGCGCCTCGATGGGCGTGGACACCCGCCTGCGCTGCCTGCAAAGCGGCGCCGACATCTGCCTGCCCGACCCGGTAGACAGCCGCGAACTCGCCTGTGTCTTGCTGGCGCTGGCAAGGCGCCTGCCGGGGCGCACCAGCGCCGCCGTCGAAGAAACCGAGATTCCCGACGGGCCCACGGCGCGCTGGGAATTGCGCGACCAGAACTGGACGCTGATGTCGCCGGCGGGCGTGGCGATTTCGCTATCGGCCAACGAACGCCTGGTCGTCCAGGCGCTGCTCGATGTAACCGGCCGCGCGGTGGGCCGGGCCGAACTGAACCAGCGGCTGGAAGCCGACAGCCACGTCGGGCGCACCGGCGGGGCGCGCAGCATCGACGTCATCGTCAGCCGCCTGCGGCGCAAGGCCGAACTGGCGGGCGTCATCCTGCCCATCCGCACCGTGTACGGCAGCGGCTACCTGTTCGCCAATCCCTAGGCGGGACCCGTGTATTGTGCTTTGACATCCCCGGGGTTCTGGGTTATGCTGACGGGCTTACTGCTTTATTCGCGCATGAAGAAAGCCGGCCGAACAGGGCCTGGCCGGGTTCAAAGCAACCCTGTCGGGCCTGGCTGAATCTGGGTGTTGGACCCAGGGGCGTAGCCAGTTCTTCGTGCGTTTTGTCTGCAAGACCCGCTCTTTTACGTACGGAACGTTTGAGGCGGTTTTGCGTGAACTGCCTCTCGCTGGTGTACCGGCCCCGCCAGGGCAATCCACCGGCGACACGAGTACACAAAGTACTTACCAGTGGTACGTAAAAGGGATTTAAAAGGTCATGCCTACCATTAGCCAGCTCGTGCGCAAGCCGCGCGAAGTCAGCATCATCAAGAGCAAGAGCCCCGCGCTCGAAAACTGCCCGCAGCGTCGCGGCGTGTGCACCCGCGTGTACACCACCACCCCCAAGAAGCCGAACTCCGCCCTGCGTAAGGTCGCGAAGGTGCGCCTCACCAATGGCTACGAAGTCATTTCGTACATCGGCGGCGAAGGCCACAACCTGCAAGAACACTCGGTGGTTCTGGTGCGCGGCGGCCGTGTCAAAGACCTTCCGGGTGTGCGCTACCACATCGTGCGTGGTTCGCTCGACCTGCAAGGCGTCAAAGACCGTAAGCAGGCTCGTTCGAAGTACGGCGCCAAGCGCCCGAAGAAGGCCTGATACGTTTCAGCAGCAAGTTTTGGCAGTACCCCGGTAGCGCGCAAGCGCCGCCACAGTGCAACCGCGCCAGCCCCTAGCCGGGACGGTGCGCGGCACGTAAGGGGCCGTCCCGTTGGGCGGCCATGGCCGTGTCACACGACACGGTTCAACTGAACAGACACAAGGAAGCAACATGCCCCGTCGTCGCGAAGTACCCAAGCGCGAGATCCTGCCCGATCCCAAGTTCGGCAGCGTCGAGCTCGCCAAGTTCATGAACGTCGTCATGCTGGACGGCAAGAAGGCCGTCGCCGAGCGCATCGTCTATGGCGCGCTCGAGCAAGTGCAGGCCAAGACCGGCAAAGAGCCGATCGAAGTCTTCAGCCTGGCGATCAACAACATCAAGCCGATCGTCGAAGTGAAAAGCCGCCGCGTGGGCGGTGCCAACTACCAAGTGCCGGTTGAAGTGCGCCCCGTGCGCCGCCTGGCCTTGGCCATGCGTTGGCTGCGCGAAGCCGCCAAGAAGCGCGGCGAAAAGTCGATGGATATGCGCCTGGCTGGCGAACTGATCGATGCATCCGAAGGTCGTGGCGCCGCGATGAAGAAACGCGAAGACACGCACAAGATGGCCGAGGCCAACAAGGCCTTCAGCCATTTCCGCTGGTAATTTAAGGTTAAGGACACCCCTACCATGGCCCGCAAAACCCCGATCGAGCGCTATCGCAACATTGGCATCTCTGCGCACATCGATGCAGGGAAAACCACCACGACCGAACGCATCCTGTTCTATACCGGCGTCAATCACAAAATTGGCGAAGTGCATGATGGCGCAGCCACCATGGACTGGATGGAACAAGAGCAGGAACGTGGCATCACCATTACGTCGGCTGCTACGACGGCGTTTTGGCGTGGCATGGCCGGCAACTATCCCGAACACCGCATCAACATCATCGACACCCCGGGACACGTGGACTTCACCATCGAGGTGGAACGCTCCATGCGCGTGCTCGATGGCGCGTGCATGGTGTACTGCGCGGTGGGCGGCGTGCAGCCGCAGTCTGAAACGGTATGGCGCCAAGCCAACAAGTACGGCGTGCCGCGCCTGGCTTTCGTCAACAAAATGGACCGCACCGGCGCCAACTTCTTCAAGGTCTACGACCAGCTGAAGACGCGCCTGCGCGCCAACCCCGTGCCCGTGGTGATTCCCATCGGCGCCGAAGATGCCTTCAAGGGCGTCATCGACCTGGTCAAGATGAAAGCCATCATCTGGGACGAAGCCAGCCAGGGCACCAAGTTCGACTACGCCGACATCCCGGCCGAACTCGAAGGCGTTGCCAACGAATGGCGTGAAAAGCTGGTCGAGGCCGCCGCCGAGTCCACCGAGGAACTGATGAACAAGTACCTCGAAACGGGCGCGCTCGACGAAGCCGAGATCAACACCGCGATCCGCCAGCGCACCATCGCCGGCGAAATCCAGCCGATGCTGTGCGGCACCGCCTTCAAGAACAAGGGCGTGCAGCGCATGCTCGACGCGGTCATCGACTACCTGCCTTCGCCCATCGACATCCCGCCGGTCGCCGGCCAGGACGACGACGGCAATGCCGTTTCGCGCAAGGCCGACGACAGCGAGAAGCTGTCGGCGCTGGCGTTCAAGCTCATGAGCGACCCCTTCGTGGGCCAGCTCACGTTCGTGCGCGTGTACTCGGGCGTGCTGCGCTCCGGTGAAACCGTCTACAACCCCATCAAGGGCAAGAAAGAACGCGTTGGCCGCCTGCTGCAGATGCACGCCAACAACCGCGAAGAAATCAAGGAAGTTCTGGCGGGCGACATCGCCGCCGTGGTGGGCCTGAAAGACGTCACCACCGGCGAAACGCTGTGCGACGTGGATTCCCACATCCTGCTCGAGCGCATGGAGTTCCCCGAGCCCGTGATTTCGCAGGCGGTCGAACCCAAGTCCAAGGCCGACCAGGAAAAGATGGGCCTGGCCCTGTCGCGCCTGGCCCAGGAAGACCCGTCGTTCCGCGTGCGCAGCGACGAAGAATCCGGCCAGACCATCATTTCCGGCATGGGCGAACTGCACCTGGAAATCCTGGTCGATCGCATGCGTCGCGAATTCGGCGTCGAAGCCAACGTCGGCAAGCCGCAGGTGGCTTACCGCGAAACCATCCGCAAGACCTGCGAAGAAGTCGAAGGCAAGTTCGTCAAGCAGTCGGGCGGCCGCGGCCAGTACGGCCACGTGGTCCTCAAGCTCGAACCCCTCGAACCGGGCGGCGGCTACGAATTCGTGGATGCCATCAAGGGCGGCGTGGTGCCGCGCGAATACATCCCCGCGGTCGACAAGGGCATCCAGGAAACGCTGCCTGCCGGCATCCTGGCCGGTTACCCGGTCGTGGACGTCAAGGCCACGCTGTTCTTCGGTTCGTACCACGACGTCGACTCGAACGAAAACGCGTTCAAGATGGCCGCCTCGATGGCCTTCAAGGACGGCATGCGCAAGGCCAGCCCTGTGCTGCTCGAGCCCATGATGGCGGTTGAAGTCGAAACGCCGGAAGACTACGCTGGTACCGTCATGGGCGACCTGTCCTCGCGGCGCGGCATGGTGCAGGGCATGGAAGACATGGTCGGCGGCGGCAAGACCATCAAGGCCGAGGTTCCCCTGGCCGAGATGTTCGGGTACGCCACCAACCTGCGCTCGCTGACGCAAGGTCGTGCCACGTACACGATGGAATTCAAGCATTACTCCGAGGCTCCCAAGAACGTCGCTGACGAAGTCATCGCCGCTCGGGCCAAGTAAATAACCATCGCCGCGTCTCCGTATCCGGGGGCGCGGCAATCATCCCAGTTTCCTTGAAAGTCAAAGGACAGAGATCATGGCAAAAGGCAAGTTTGAACGTACCAAGCCGCACGTGAACGTGGGTACGATTGGTCACGTTGACCACGGCAAAACGACGTTGACGGCGGCGATCACGACGGTGCTGTCGAATAAGTTCGGCGGGGAAGCCCGCGGCTACGACCAGATCGATGCGGCTCCTGAAGAGAAGGCGCGCGGCATCACGATCAACACGTCGCACGTGGAATACGAGACGGAGTCGCGTCACTACGCGCACGTTGACTGCCCGGGCCACGCGGACTACGTGAAGAACATGATCACGGGCGCGGCGCAAATGGACGGCGCGATCCTGGTGTGCTCGGCCGCTGACGGCCCGATGCCGCAGACGCGCGAACACATTCTGCTGTCGCGCCAGGTTGGCGTGCCGTACATCATCGTGTTCCTGAACAAGGCCGACATGGTCGATGACGCCGAGCTGCTCGAGCTGGTGGAAATGGAAGTGCGCGAACTGCTGTCGAAGTACGACTTCCCGGGCGACGACACGCCGATCATCAAGGGTTCGGCCAAGCTGGCGCTCGAAGGCGACAAGGGCGAGCTGGGCGAGCAGGCGATTCTGAAGCTGGCCGAAGCGCTGGACACGTACATCCCGACGCCGGAGCGCGCGGTCGACGGTGCGTTCCTGATGCCGGTCGAAGACGTGTTCTCGATCTCGGGTCGCGGCACGGTGGTGACGGGTCGCGTCGAGCGCGGCATTGTGAAGGTTGGCGAAGAAATCGAAATCGTGGGCATCAAGCCGACGGTCAAGACGACGTGCACGGGCGTGGAAATGTTCCGCAAGCTGCTCGACCAAGGTCAGGCGGGCGACAACGTGGGCATTTTGCTGCGCGGCACCAAGCGTGAAGACGTCGAGCGTGGCCAGGTGCTGGCCAAGCCGGGTTCGATCACGCCGCACACCGAGTTCACCGCCGAGGTGTACATCCTGTCCAAGGAAGAAGGGGGCCGTCATACGCCGTTCTTCAACGGCTATCGCCCGCAGTTCTACTTCCGTACGACGGACGTGACGGGCTCGATCGATCTGCCCAAGGACAAGGAAATGGTGTTGCCGGGCGACAACGTGTCGATGACGGTCAAGCTGCTGGCGCCGATCGCCATGGAAGAAGGCCTGCGCTTCGCCATCCGTGAAGGCGGCCGTACCGTCGGCGCCGGCGTCGTCGCCAAGATCATCGCCTAAGGCGCAAACCAACCAGCGAAGGCGGCGGGTCCTCTTCTACCGCCTTCGCTTTTCGTTCTTTAGGAAACACCATGAAAAACCAGAAGATCCGCATCCGCTTGAAAGCCTTCGACTACAAGCTGATCGATCAGTCCGCGGCCGAGATCGTCGACACCGCCAAGCGCACGGGCGCCGTGGTGCGTGGTCCGGTGCCGCTGCCCACGCGTATCCGCCGCTACGACGTGCTGCGTTCGCCTCACGTGAACAAGTCGTCGCGCGACCAGTTCGAAATCCGCACCCATCAACGCCTGATGGATATCGTGGACCCCACCGACAAGACCGTGGACGCTCTGATGCGCCTGGATCTGCCGGCCGGTGTCGACGTCGAGATCGCGCTGCAATAAGCTGCCCAGCCCCGTGGGGCTGGCAAGAAATGGCCGCATTCCTTGTGAATGCGGCCATTTTGCTTGGGCGACCCGCGGCTAACTGCTTGTGTTAGCTGGAAAAAACGTGCTAATATGCGAAGCTTGCCATTTTGTGGCAAGAGCAACCCTGGCCGCGTGGCCTGCAGCAAGCTTGGCGCAGGCGGCCCTGGTTACTTAGTCCCGTAGGGTGAAAGCCTTTACCTTTTGCCCGATTAGCCCCGACCAATCGCAGTCGGGAATGGAGAAAACAATGTCGAATTCGACGTCCACGCCCGCCGCGCATCGGCTGGGTCTGGTGGGTCGCAAGGTCGGCATGACCCGCATTTTTACCGAGGAAGGTGAATCCATCCCGGTGACCGTGCTGGACGTGTCGAACAACCGCGTGACCCAGATCAAGTCGCTGGAAGCCGACGGCTACGCCGCCGTTCAAGTGGCTTATGGCACTCGTCGTGCCTCGCGCGTGGCCCAGCCGCAAACCGGCCACTACGCCAAAGCCGGCACCGAAGCCGGCAGCATCCTGAAAGAATTCCGCCTGGATCCGGCCCGTCTGGCCGAATTCACGCCTGGCGCCGTCATTGCCGTGGAATCCGTGTTCGAAGCCGGCCAACAGGTCGACGTCACGGGCACCAGCATCGGTAAGGGTTTCGCCGGCACGATCAAGCGCCACAACTTCGGTTCGCAGCGCGCTTCGCACGGTAACTCGCGTTCGCACCGCGTGCCCGGCTCGATCGGCCAGGCGCAAGACCCGGGCCGCATCTTCCCCGGCAAGCGCATGGCTGGCCATCTGGGCGATGTGACCCGTACCGTTCAAAACCTCGACGTCGTGCGTGTTGACGCCGAACGCGGCCTGCTGATGGTCAAGGGCGCTGTCCCCGGCCACGCCGGCGGCGATGTCGTCGTGCGTCCGGCCATCAAGGCGCCGGCCAAGAAGGGGGCGTAAGCAACATGGATCTCAAGCTCCTGAACGACCAAGGTCAGGCCGCTACGTTCAGCGCGCCCGACACCATCTTCGGTCGCGACTTCAACGAAGCGCTGGTTCACCAGATCGTGGTGGCCTACCAGGCCAACGCGCGCAGCGGTAACCGTGCCCAGAAAGACCGTGCCGAAGTCAAGCACTCCACCAAGAAGCCCTGGCGCCAAAAGGGTACCGGCCGCGCTCGCGCCGGTATGACCTCGTCGCCGCTGTGGCGTGGGGGTGGCCGTGCGTTCCCCAATTCGCCTGAAGAAAACTTCAGCCAGAAGGTCAACAAGAAGATGTACCGCGCAGGCATCCGTTCGATCCTGTCGCAGTTGGCCCGCGAAGACCGCATCGCCGTCGTCGAGACGTTTGGCCTCGAATCGCCCAAGACCAAGCTGGCCGTGGCCAAGCTGAAGAGCCTGGGCCTGGATTCGGTGCTGATCATCACCGACGCCGTCGACGAAAATATCTACCTCGCCACCCGCAACCTGCCGCATGTTGCCGTGGTCGAGCCCCGTTATGCCGATCCGTTGTCGCTGATCCACTACAAGAAAGTGCTGATCACCAAGCCGGCCATCGCTCAACTCGAGGAGATGCTGGGATGAACGCCGAACGCTTGATGCAAGTCATTCTGGCTCCGGTGGTGACCGAAAAGGCCACCTTCGTCGCCGAGAAAAATCAGCAAATCGCTTTCCGTGTCGTGGCTGATGCCACCAAGCCGGAAATCAAGGCTGCCGTCGAACTGCTGTTCAAAGTGCAGGTCGAGTCCGTGCAGGTCCTCAACCGTAAGGGCAAAGTCAAGCGCTTTGGCCGCTTCATGGGTCGCCGCCGCAACGAGCGCAAGGCCTATGTGGCGCTCAAGGAAGGCCAGGAAATCGACTTTGCGGAGGTGAAGTAAATGGCCCTCGTCAAAGTAAAACCGACCTCGGCTGGCCGCCGCGGCATGGTGAAGGTGGTAAGCCCGAACCTGCACAAAGGCGCGCCGCATGCTGCCCTGCTCGAAAAGAAGACCCGTGGCTCGGGCCGTAACAACAACGGCCACATCACGATCCGTCACCGTGGCGGCGGCCACAAGCAGCACTACCGCGTCGTCGATTTCCGTCGCAACAAGGACGGCATCCCGGCCAAGGTGGAACGCCTCGAGTACGACCCCAACCGTACGGCGCACATCGCTCTGCTGTGCTACGCCGACGGCGAACGTCGCTACATCATCGCGCCGCGCGGCCTGGAAGTGGGCGCCACGCTGGTCTCGGGCATCGAAGCCCCGATCCGCGCCGGCAACACGCTGCCCATCCGCAACATCCCGGTGGGTACCACGATCCACTGCATCGAAATGATCCCCGGCAAGGGCGCCCAGATGGCGCGTTCGGCCGGCGCGTCGGCGGTGCTGCTGGCCCGTGAAGGCACCTACGCTCAAGTGCGTCTGCGTTCGGGCGAAGTCCGCCGCGTGCACATCGAGTGCCGTGCCACCATCGGTGAAGTCGGTAACGAAGAACACAGCCTGCGCCAAATCGGCAAGGCCGGTGCAATGCGTTGGCGCGGTGTGCGTCCGACGGTTCGTGGCGTGGCCATGAACCCGGTCGACCACCCGCACGGCGGCGGCGAAGGCCGCACCGGCGAAGCACGCGAACCGGTCAGCCCGTGGGGCACGCCCTCGAAGGGTTTCAAGACCCGTCGCAACAAGCGGACGAACAACATGATCGTCCAACGGCGCAAGCGCAAGTAAGAGGCGAACACTATGTCACGTTCGATCAAGAAAGGCCCGTTTGTCGATGCCCACCTCATCAAGAAGGTGGACACGGCCGTCGCGGGCAAAGACAAGAAGCCGATCAAGACCTGGTCGCGCCGTTCCACGATCCTGCCCGAGTTCATCGGTCTGACGATCGCTGTGCACAACGGCCGCCAGCACGTTCCCGTGTACATCAACGAGAACATGGTCGGTCACAAGCTCGGCGAGTTCGCGCTGACCCGTACGTTCAAGGGCCACGCCGCGGACAAGAAGGCGAAGAGGTAAGCGATGGAAACTACTGCCATTATCCGTGGGGTTCACATCTCGGCCCAGAAAACCCGTCTGGTCGCGGACCTGATCCGCGGCAAGTCGGTTGCTCAGGCGCTGAACATCCTCAACTTTTCCCCGAAGAAGGCCGCCGGCATCCTGAAAAAGGCTGTCGAGTCCGCCATCGCCAACGCCGAACACAACGATGGCGCCGACATCGACGAACTGAAGGTCACCACGATCTTCGTCGACAAGGCCCAATCGATGAAGCGTTTCTCGGCTCGCGCCAAGGGCCGCGGTAACCGCATCGAGAAGCAGACCTGCCACATCACGGTCAAGGTCGGAGCCTAAGGAGTCACGATGGGTCAGAAAATTCACCCCACTGGGTTCCGTCTCGCGGTCACCCGTAATTGGTCCTCGCGCTGGTTCGCCGATGACAAAGCTTTCGGCAGCATGCTGGCCGAAGACATCCGCGTTCGCGAGTACCTGAAGAAGAAGCTCAAGAGCGCCTCGGTTGGCCGAGTCATCATCGAGCGTCCCGCCAAGAATGCCCGCATCACCGTCTACTCGGCTCGTCCGGGCGTGGTGATCGGCAAGCGCGGCGAAGACATCGAAAACCTGAAGGCCGACCTGCAGCGCCTGATGGGCGTGCCCGTGCACGTCAACATCGAAGAAATCCGCAAGCCGGAAACCGACGCTCAACTGATCGCCGATTCGATCTCGCAGCAGCTCGAAAAGCGCATCATGTTCCGCCGCGCCATGAAGCGCGCCATGCAGAACGCGATGCGCCTGGGCGCCCAGGGCATCAAGATCATGAGCTCGGGCCGTCTGAACGGTATCGAAATCGCACGTACCGAGTGGTATCGCGAAGGCCGTGTGCCGCTTCACACGCTGAAAGCCAATATCGACTACGGCACCTCCGAAGCCCACACCACCTATGGTGTGATCGGCATCAAGGTCTGGGTCTACAAGGGCGACATGCTGGCCAACGGCGAATTGCCGCCGGAAGCCGCTACCCCGCGTGAAGAAGAACGCCGTCCGCGTCGCGCGCCGCGTGGCGACCGCCCCGATGGCGGCCGTCCCGGTCGTCCGGGTGGTCGTGGCCGTGGTCCCCGCAAGGCGGACGCAGCTCCGGCGCCTGAAGGAGAATAACCATGCTGCAACCCTCTCGCAGAAAATATCGCAAAGAGCAAAAGGGCCGCAACACCGGTCTGGCGACGCGTGGCACCCACGTGTCGTTCGGCGAGTTCGGCCTGAAGGCCACCGGCCGTGGCCGCCTGACCGCACGCCAGATCGAAGCGGCGCGTCGTGCCATCAACCGTCACATCAAGCGTGGCGGCCGCATCTGGATCCGCATCTTCCCCGATAAGCCGATCTCGCAAAAGCCGGCCGAAGTCCGGATGGGTAACGGTAAGGGCAACCCGGAATACTGGGTCGCCGAGATCCAGCCCGGCAAGGTGCTCTACGAAATGGAAGGCGTCAGCGAAGAGCTCGCGCGCGAGGCGTTCCGCCTGGCTGCCGCCAAGCTGCCGATCTCGACCACGTTCGTCGCGCGTCACATCGGTGCTTAAGGAGTACACAATGAAAGCCAGCGAACTCCGTTCGAAAGACGCCGCCGAGCTCGGCAAAGAGCTCGAGAGCCTGCTGAAGGCACAATTCGGTCTGCGCATGCAGAAGGCCACGCAGCAGCTTGCCAACACCAGCCAGCTGCGCAACGTGCGTCGTGACATCGCGCGCGTGCGTACCTTGCTGACCGAGAAGGCAGGGAAATAATCATGAGCGAAACTCAAAACACTCAAACCAAGCGCCAGCGTACGCTGGTCGGCAAGGTCGTCAGCAACAAGATGGACAAGACGGTCGTCGTTCTGGTCGAACGCCGCGTCAAGCACCCCATCTACGGCAAGATCGTCATGCGTTCGGCGAAGTACAAAGCGCACGACGAATCGAACCAGTACAACGAAGGCGACACTGTCGAAATCGCGGAAGGCCGCCCCATCTCGCGTTCCAAGTCCTGGAACGTGGTGCGCCTGATCGAAGCGGTGCGCATCATCTAATGATGCAAGCAGGGCGGCGCGCCGCCCTGTCGTGAAAACGGCAAGGATTACTCCTTGCCGTTTTTTTTTTGCCTTGCCAGGTGTCAGGCTCCGCAGGTGCCTGACACCGTTCTGTTGAGACGGCCTGCGCACACTTCGGTGTCAGGCACCCTGCGGGAGCCTGACACCTGGAGCTAGAGCCGCTTACACATGCGTGATGAACTTGGTGACCAGGTAGCCATCGAAGGTTTCCAGGCCGCCTTCGCTGCCGATGCCGCTGTCTTTGATGCCGCCGAACGGGGTCTCGGCCAGCGCGCTGCCGAAATGGTTGATGTTGACCATGCCGGCTTCGAGGCCGTTGCTGACCTTGGTGGCGGTCTGCAGCGAATTGGTGAACACATACGACGACAGGCCGAAAGGCAGGCTGTTGGCACGGCGCAGCACTTCGTCGGTGTCTTTGAAGCGCACCACCGGGGCCAGCGGGCCGAAGGGTTCTTCGGTCATCAGCATGGAATCGTCGGGCAGGTCGGTGACCACGGTGGGCGAAAAGAAGAAGCCCTTGCGGTCCAGGGGCTCGCCACCCAGGGCGATCTTGCCGCCATGCTTCTTGGCGTCTTCCACGAACTTGGTCATGGTGGGAACGCGGCGCTCGTGCGCCAGCGGGCCCATCTGGGTGCCGTCTTCCAGGCCGTCGCCCACCTTGACGCCCTTGAGCACTTCGGTAAAGCGCGCCAGGAATTGTTCGTAGGCGCCCTCTTGTACGTAGAAACGGGTAGGCGACACGCACACCTGGCCCGCGTTGCGGACTTTGAACTTGGCCAGCATTTCGGCGGCGCGGCCCACGTCGGCGTCGTCGAACACCAGCACGGGCGAATGGCCGCCCAGTTCCATGGTGACGCGCTTCATGTGCGCGCCGGCCAGGGCCGCCAGTTGCTTGCCCACCGGCACCGAGCCGGTGAACGACACCTTGCGCACGATAGGCGAGCGGATCAGGTAGTCGGAGATCTTGGCGGGCTCGCCCCAGACGATGTTCAGGCAGCCCTTGGGCAGCCCGGCTTCGTGGAACATGCGGGCGATGGCCATGACCGCGCTGGGCGAGTCTTCCGGGCCCTTGAGAATGACCGTGCAACCGGCGCCCAGGGCTGCGGCGATCTTGCGGATGGCCTGGTTGTACGGGAAGTTCCAGGGGGTGAAGGCGGCGCACACGCCGATGGGCTCGCGCACCACGAATTGCCGCACATTGGGATTGCGCGGCGGGACGACGCGGCCGTAGATGCGGCGGCATTCTTCGGCGTGCCAGTCGGCGTGCTCGGCGCACGACGCGATTTCGCCTACCGATTCCGCCAGGGGCTTGCCCTGGTCCAGCGTCATGTTGCGGCCGATTTCCTTGGCGCGTTCGCGCGACAGCGTGGCCACCTTGCGCAAGATGGCCGAGCGCTCCATGGGCGAGCTGTGCTTCCAGGATTCGAATGCCCGCTGCGCGGCCGCCAGCGCGCGGTCGAGGTCGGCCTCGGTGGCGTGCGGCAACTGGCCCAATACTTCCAGCGAGGCGGGGTTGATGACGTCTTGGGTGCGGCGGCCTTCGCCCGTCAGGAATTCGCCGTCGATATACAGCGCCAACTGTTCATACATGCCAGATTTCCTTGCGAAAGAGGGGGGTGCGGTAAGAGTGTCTATCAGTCTAAACCAGCTTGGACGCCCGTGCTTGGGCCACTGGGCCGCGCGAGGCCGGAGCCAATTTCGTGCCGGGCTTGCGCCGGGCGGACGCGCTGACCAAAATATAGCGCCGGGCTGCCGTTGCCCATGCCATACCGAGCCGCCGTCCATGCCCAGCCAGGATACCGTTATAAGCCGCAGCCTTTTCTCGCGCCTTTTTTTCCGATTCCTCGACTGGCTGCAGCGCCGCATCGTGCGGGCGTCGCTGGTGGGCGACCGGCCTATTTTCGACAATGCCAGTTTTCCCTGGATCGGCGCGCTCGAGGCGCAGACCCCCGCCATCCGCGAAGAGCTGCGGGCCCTGCTGCAACAGCGCGAGCGCCTGCCGGCCTTCCACGAAATTTCCCCCGACGTGGGCATGATCACGTCGGATGACCAATGGAAGACCTTCCTGTTCCTGGCCTATGGGGTGCGCTCCGACCGCAATCTGGCCCGGTGCCCCGCCACCGCCCGCGCGCTGGCCGGCATTCCCGACCTGCGCACGGCATTCTTTTCCATTCTCGAGCCGGGCAAGCGCATCCCCGAGCACCGCGGTCCGTATAACGGCGTGCTGCGCCTGCACCTGGGCCTGGTGGTGCCCGAGCCGCGCGAACAGTGCTGGATAGAAGTGGGCGGCCAGCGCTACGTCTGGCAAGAAGGACGGGCCGTGGTGTTCGACGACCTGTATCCGCACCAGGTCCACAATGACACCCAGGGTCTGCGGGCGGTATTGTTCGTCGACTTCGAACGCCCCTGCCGGGCTCCGGTGCGCTGGCTGAACCGCCTGGTATTGAAAGCCGCGCCCCTTACCGACGAAGTGCGGCGGGGCAAGGCCAACCACCAGGCCTGGGAAGCCCGCTACTATGCCAATAAACAGTGACACATCGGCCTCCGGGGGCTGCCGGGCTCCGGCCGGCCCGGTTGCGCTGGCCGATGTGGCTGCCTGAATACGCCATGCCACATCAGGCTTGCATACTTTTGCAAGGCGGGGTAGAATTGACAGCTTTCCCGAATTGCCGTTATTGAATTCGCGCAATAATCTTCGCGCAACAACCGTGGGCTGGTCCCGGGTGTTGGTGCCGGCAAGAGTTCGACAAGGGTGTTTGGGAAAAGTATCCGCAGGATTTCAACCCAGGGTCGCGGCATTGCCTTTGAAGATCGTCTTCGAAGCGGGCGGCGAACCTGACGGGACCAAAACTGGCGGGAGGCGCGGTGTTTCCAGGGTGGAAAACCGTAATTCCGGTTAAGTTGGAACAGGAAAAATCATGATCCAAATGCAGACCACGCTGGACGTGGCCGACAACACCGGTGCGCGCGCTGTCATGTGCATCAAGGTGCTCGGTGGCTCCAAGCGCCGTTATGCCGGTATCGGCGACATCATCAAGGTGAGCGTCAAGGATGCGGCCCCCCGTGGGCGCGTCAAGAAAGGCGAAATCTACAATGCCGTGGTGGTTCGCACCGCCAAGGGCGTGCGCCGCAAAGACGGTTCGCTGATTCGTTTCGGTGGCAATGCCGCCGTGTTGCTCAACGCCAAGCTGGAGCCCATCGGCACCCGCATCTTCGGACCCGTTACGCGTGAACTGCGTACCGAGCGGTTCATGAAGATCGTGTCGCTGGCCCCCGAAGTGCTGTAAGGAGCCCTCGATGAACAACATCCGTAAAGGCGACGAAGTCATCGTCCTGACCGGCCGCGACAAGAAGCGGCGCGGCACCGTGCTGGCTCGCGTCGATGCCGACCACGTTCTGGTCGAGGGCGTCAACGTCGTCAAGAAGCACGTCAAGGCCAATCCCATGGCCAATAACCCGGGCGGTATCGTCGAAAAGACCCTGCCGATCCATATCTCCAACGTGGCGCTGTTCAATCCGGCCACGGGCAAGGGCGATCGCGTCGGCGTCAAAGAAGTCGACGGACGCAAGGTCCGTGTGTTCCGTTCCAATGGTGCCGTTGTCGGCGCCAAGGCGTAAGGGGCGACAGACATGTCTCGTTTGCAAGATTTCTACAAGAGCAAGGTCGCTCCCGACCTGCAGGCCAAGTTTGGCTACAAAAGCCAGATGGAAGTGCCGCGCATCACCAAGGTCACCCTGAACATGGGTGTCTCGGAAGCCGTCGCCGACAAGAAGGTCATCGAACACGCCGTGTCCGACCTGACCAAGATCGCCGGCCAGAAGCCCGTCGTGACCAAGACCCGCAAGGCTATCGCCGGCTTCAAGATCCGCGAAAACTACCCGATCGGCTGCATGGTCACGCTGCGTGGTCAGCGCATGTACGAATTCCTGGATCGCCTGGTGGCGGTGGCGCTGCCTCGCGTGCGCGACTTCCGCGGCATCTCGGGTCGTGCGTTCGACGGCCGTGGCAACTACAACATCGGTGTGAAAGAGCAGATCATTTTCCCCGAGATCGAGTACGACAAGATCGACGCGCTGCGTGGGCTGAACATCAGCATCACCACTACCGCCAAGACCGACGACGAAGCCAAGGCGCTGCTGACCGCCTTCAGCTTCCCGTTCCGTAACTAAGAGGCTGATGACGTGGCAAAACTTTCCCTCATCAATCGCGACATCAAGCGCGCCAAGCTGGCCGACAAGTATGCCGCCAAGCGCGCCGAACTGAAGGCGATCATCGACGACCAGTCGAAGTCCGACGAAGAACGTTACCAAGCTCGGCTGAAGCTGCAACAACTGCCGCGCAATGCCAACCCGACGCGCCAGCGCAATCGCTGCGTCGTCACGGGTCGTCCGCGCGGCGTCTTCCGCAAGTTTGGGCTGACCCGCCACAAACTGCGTGAAATGGCGATGAAGGGTGAAATCCCCGGCATCACCAAGGCCAGCTGGTAGGAGAAAAAACATGAGCATGAGCGATCCCATCGCCGATATGCTGACTCGCATTCGCAATGCGCAGCAAGTTGACAAAGTTACGGTGAGCATGCCCTCCTCGAAGCTGAAGGCGGCCATTGCCGCCGTGCTGCAGGACGAAGGCTATATCGACGGCTTTGAAGTCAAGGGTTCCCAGGCCAAGCCTGAACTGGAAATCACCCTGAAGTACTACGCCGGCCGCCCGGTCATCGAGCGCATCGAACGCGTCTCGCGCCCCGGCCTGCGTATCTACAAGGGCCGCAGCAACATCCCTCAGGTCATGAACGGCCTGGGCGTGGCCATCGTTTCGACCTCGCGCGGCGTCATGACCGACCGCAAGGCCCGTGCCAACGGCGTCGGCGGCGAAGTGCTGTGCTACGTGGCCTAAGGAGAGACTCTAATGTCACGTATCGCTAAATATCCGGTCGAGCTGCCCAAGGGTGTCGAAGCTGACATCCAGCAGGATCAGATCACCGTCAAGGGCCCGCTGGGCACCCTGAGCCAGGCGTTGACCGGCGACGTTACCGTCGCCCTGGACAACGGCAAGCTGACGTTTGTCGCCGCCAACGAATCGCGCCATGCCGGCGCCATGTCGGGTACCGTGCGCGCCCTGGTGGCCAACATGGTCACCGGCGTGAGCAAGGGCTTCGAGCGCAAGCTGAACCTGGTCGGCGTGGGTTTTCGCGCCCAGGTTCAAGGCGACGCCGTGAAGCTGCAGCTGGGCTTTTCGCACGACATCGTGCACAAGCTGCCCGCCGGCGTGAAGGCCGAATGCCCCACCCAGACGGAAATCGTCATCAAGGGCTCCAACAAGCAAGTCGTCGGTCAGGTGGCCGCTGAAATCCGCGCCTATCGCGAACCCGAACCCTACAAGGGCAAGGGCGTGCGCTACGCGGACGAGCGCGTCGTCATCAAAGAAACCAAGAAGAAATAACGGCGCACGCAAGGACGAATCATGGACAAAAAAGTTTCCCGTTTGCGTCGTGCGGTTCCGACCCGCCGGAAGATCTCCGAGCTGCGCGTTCATCGCCTCTCGATTTTCCGCTCGAACCTGCACATTTACGCCAACATCATTTCGCCGGAAGGCGATCGCGTGCTGGTCAGCGCTTCGACGCTGGAACCCGAAGTGCGTGCGCAGCTGGCCGGCCAAACCGGCCAGGGCGGCAACACCGCCGCTGCCACGCTGGTGGGCAAGCGCGTTGCCGAAAAGGCCAAGGCAGCCGGTATCGAACTGGTGGCTTTCGATCGCTCGGGCTTTCGTTACCATGGCCGCGTCAAGGCGCTGGCCGATGCCGCGCGTGAAGCCGGCCTGAAGTTCTAAGCGAGGATCTGTCAAATGGCTAAAGTACAAGGCAAAGGCGCCGCGGAAAAAGAGAACGACGACGGCCTGCGCGAAAAAATGATCGCGGTCAACCGCGTCAGCAAGGTGGTCAAGGGTGGTCGCACCATGAGCTTCGCCGCGCTGAGCGTGGTGGGCGACGGCGACGGCCGCATCGGCATGGGCAAGGGCAAGGCGCGTGAAGTGCCGGTGTCCGTCCAGAAAGCCATGGAACAAGCCCGTCGCGGCATGTTCAAGGTTGCGCTGAAGAACGGCACGCTGCACCACACCGTGGTCGGCAAGCATGGCGCTTCCACCGTGCTGATCTCGCCCGCGGCCGAAGGTACCGGCGTGATTGCCGGCGGCCCGATGCGCGCCATCTTCGAAGTGATGGGTGTGCGCAACGTGGTTGCCAAGAGCCTCGGCTCGAGCAATCCCTACAATCTGGTCCGTGCCACGCTGAATGGCCTGCGCGCTTCCCTGACTCCGTCGGAAGTCGCTGCCAAGCGCGGCAAGACCGTCGAAGAGATCCTGGGGTAAATCATGGCTCAGAAGCAGATCAAAGTTACCCTCGTGCGCTCGGTGATCGGCACCAAGCAGTCCCATCGCGACACCGTGCGCGGCCTGGGTCTGCGCCGTATCAACAGCAGCCGCATTCTGGTCGACACTCCCGAGGTGCGTGGGATGATCCGCAAGGTGGATTATCTCGTGTCCGTCTCGGAAGCCTAAGGAATCACGATGTCGGATATTCAACTCAATACGCTGAAGCCCGCCGAGGGCGCCAAGCACGCCAAGCGCCGCGTCGGCCGTGGCATCGGTTCGGGTCTGGGCAAGACCGCCGGCCGTGGCCACAAAGGCCAGAAGTCGCGTTCGGGCGGCTTCCACAAGGTTGGCTTCGAAGGCGGCCAGATGCCGCTGCAGCGTCGCCTGCCCAAGCGCGGCTTCACGCCGCTGGGTCAGCACCTGTACGCCGAGGTTCGCCTGTCGGAACTGCAAGCCCTGCCCGTCGACGAAATCGACGTGCAAGTGCTGAAGGCCGCCGGTGTGGTGGGCCAGGCCGTGCGCTACGCCAAGGTCATCAAGTCGGGTGAACTCTCGCGCAAAGTGACGCTCAAGGGCATCACGGCGACGGCCGGCGCGCGCGCCGCCATCGAAGCCGCAGGCGGCTCGCTTGCTTGATTGCGAGGTAACACGTGGCTAACGCACAGGCACTGGGCAAGACCGGATCGCGATACGGCGACTTGAAGCGCCGTCTCGTGTTCCTGGTGCTCGCCCTGATGGTTTACCGCTTGGGTACGCACATCCCTGTTCCGGGCATCAACCCGGACGCGCTGGCGGACCTGTTCCGCCAGAACCAGGGCGGGATCCTGGGCCTGTTCAACATGTTCTCGGGCGGCGCCTTGTCGCGCTTTTCGATCTTCGCCCTGGGCATCATGCCGTACATCTCTGCATCGATCATCATGCAGCTGATGTCGGTGGTGGTGCCTTCGCTGGAAGCCCTCAAGAAAGAGGGCGAGGCCGGCCGCCGCAAGATCACCCAATACACCCGCTACGGCACGGTCGTGCTGGCGCTGGTGCAGGCGGTGGGCATTTCGGTGGCGCTGGAATCCCAGCCGGGCCTGGTGATCGATCCTGGCATGTTGTTCCGTTTCACGACTGTCGTGACCCTGCTGACCGGCACCATGTTCATCATGTGGCTGGGCGAACAGATCACCGAGCGTGGCCTGGGCAATGGCATTTCCATCCTGATCTTCGCGGGCATCGTGGCGGGCTTGCCGTCGGCTCTGGCCGGGCTGCTTGACCTGGTGCGCACCAATGCGATGTCGGTGCCTTCGGCGCTGTTCATCGTGGCGCTGGTGGTGCTGGTTACCGCCTTCGTGGTGTTCGTCGAACGCGGACAGCGCAAGATCACGGTCAACTATGCCAAGCGCCAGGTGGGCAACAAGATCTACGGCGGCCAGAGTTCGCACCTGCCGCTGAAGCTGAACATGTCCGGGGTGATCCCACCGATCTTCGCATCGTCGATCATTCTGTTCCCGGCCACGATCACGAGCTGGTTCTCGACGGGCAACAGCATGCTGTGGCTGCGCGACCTGGCAGCGGCACTCGAGCCGCGCCAGCCGCTCTATATCACGCTGTACTCGGCCGCGATCATTTTCTTCTGCTTTTTCTACACGGCCCTGGTGTTCAACAGCCGCGAAACTGCAGACAACCTGAAGAAAAGTGGTGCTTTCGTTCCGGGTATTCGTCCGGGTGAGCAAACGGCGCGTTACATCGACAAGATCCTGATGCGCCTGACGCTGGTGGGGGCGTTGTACATCACGCTGGTGTGCCTGCTGCCCGAATTCCTGGTGATGCGCTGGAATGTACCGTTTTATTTTGGTGGCACGTCCTTGTTGATTATCGTGGTGGTGACGATGGACTTCATGGCGCAGGTTCAGGCCTACATGATGTCGCACCAGTACGATTCGCTGCTGAAGAAGGCGAACTTCAAGGGTTCCTCGGGTTTGCCGATGCGATAGCAGAAGAAATGTCTAAGGACGACGTCATCCAGATGCAAGGCGAGGTTCTTGAGAACCTCCCCAACGCGACTTTTCGCGTCAAGCTCGAAAACGGCCACGTGGTGCTAGGCCATATTTCCGGCAAGATGCGTATGCATTACATCCGGATCTTGCCGGGCGACAAGGTCACTGTGGAGCTCACGCCCTATGACCTGACGCGGGCAAGAATTGTCTTCCGCTCGAAGTGAACGGACCGGATTACGGAAAATTAGGAGTCAACCATGAAAGTAATGGCATCGGTTAAGCGGATCTGCCGCAACTGCAAAGTTATCAAACGTCACGGCGTGGTGCGTGTCATCTGCACCGACCCGCGTCACAAGCAGCGTCAAGGCTAACCCTGGTTAGCGACACGCAACGGATATATTCAAGGAACAGTCATGGCCCGTATTGCTGGCATTAACATTCCGCCGCAACAGCACGCCGAGATCGGCCTGACCGCCATTTTTGGCATCGGTCGTACGCGCGCTCGCAAGATTTGCGAAGCGGCAAACGTACCCCTTTCCAAAAAGGTCAAGGACCTGACCGACGCTGAACTGGAACGCATCCGCGAACACGTGGGCGTGTTCACGGTCGAGGGTGACCTGCGCCGCGAAGTGCAACTGTCGATCAAGCGCTTGATCGACCTGGGCACGTACCGCGGCATGCGTCACAAGCGCGGTTTGCCCGTGCGCGGCCAGCGCACTCGCACCAACGCCCGCACCCGCAAGGGACCGCGTCGTGCTGCTGCGTCCCTGAAGAAATAATCGAGGAACAGGATTATGGCGAAAGCTTCCACCAGCGGCGCTTCGCGCGTGCGCAAAAAGGTCAAGAAGAACGTCTCGGACGGCATTGCGCACGTTCACGCGTCGTTCAACAACACCATCATCACCATCACCGACCGCCAGGGCAATGCCCTGTCGTGGGCGACTTCGGGCGGCGCGGGCTTCAAGGGCTCGCGCAAGTCGACGCCGTTCGCCGCGCAGGTGGCCGCCGAAACCGCCGGCCGCGTCGCGCTGGAATACGGCATCAAGACCCTCGAAGTGCGCATCAAGGGCCCCGGCCCCGGCCGTGAATCGTCGGTGCGTGCTCTGAATGCCCTGGGCATCAAGATCTCGAGCATTGCCGACATCACGCCCGTGCCGCACAACGGCTGCCGTCCGCCGAAGCGTCGTCGTATCTAAAGGGAATCCACATGGCTCGTTATACTGGACCCAAATGCAAGCTCTCGCGCCGCGAGGGCACCGATCTGTTCCTGAAGAGCGCCCGCCGCTCGCTGGATTCCAAGTGCAAGCTGGATTCCAAGCCTGGCCAGCATGGCCGCACTTCGGGTGCCCGCACTTCCGACTACGGCCTGCAGCTGCGCGAAAAGCAAAAGCTCAAGCGCATGTACGGCGTGCTGGAAAAGCAATTCCGCAAGTACTTCGTTGAAGCCGAGCGCCGCCGCGGCAACACCGGCGAAATGCTGATCCAGCTGCTCGAATCGCGCCTGGACAACGTGGTGTACCGCATGGGCTTCGGCTCGACGCGCGCCGAGGCTCGCCAGCTGGTCAGCCACCGTGCCATCGAAGTCAACGGCCACACCGCCGACATCGCTTCGCTGATCGTGAAGGCCGGCGACGTGATCACCGTGCGTGAAAAGGCCAAGAAGCAAGGCCGTATCCGCGAAGCGCTCGACCTGGCTTCCAGCATCGGCATCCCCCAATGGGTGGAAGTCGACGCCAACAAGATGTCCGGCACGTTCAAGTCGATGCCCGATCGCGCTGACGTCGCCCGCGACATCAACGAATCGATGGTCGTCGAACTGTACTCGCGTTAATCGACGCCGGCGCGGCCCGCGTTTCGCGCGGCCTCGCCGTTTGCGCCGCATACCTGATTGCAGGCCTCGCAACAGCCCGCTTCCGCTATTTTCGCGGGGCGGGCTTTGCGGTAAGTATCGAACGGCGTCATTGCCGTGTTTTTCTTGTTTCCATCAGCCTTATCGGTGTAACGAGCCGAGGGTATTGAAAAGGAATACTGTACATGTCCACTCAAGGTTTTCTGAAGCCGCGTTCCATTGAAGTCGAACCGGTCGGCACCCACCACGCCAAGATCGTGATGGAGCCGTTCGAGCGCGGCTACGGCCATACGCTGGGCAACGCCCTGCGCCGCATTCTGCTGTCGTCGATGACGGGCTATGCGCCCACCGAAGTGCAGATGACCGGCGTGGTGCACGAATACTCCACCATTCCCGGTGTTCGCGAAGATGTCGTCGACATCCTGCTGAACCTGAAGGGCGTGGTGTTCAAGCTGCACAACCGCGACGAAGTGACCCTGGTGTTGCGCAAGAACGGCGCCGGCACGGTGCTGGCCAGCGACATCGAGCTGCCGCACGACGTGGAAATCATCAATCCCGACCATGCCATTTGCAACCTGACCGAAGCCGGCAAGGTGGAAATGCAGATCAAGGTCGAGAAGGGCCGCGGCTACGTGCCGGGCAACGTGCGCGCGCTGTCGGAAGACCGCACCCACACCATCGGCCGCATCGTGCTGGATGCTTCGTTCAGCCCCGTGCGCCGCGTCAGCTATGCCGTCGAAAGCGCTCGCGTCGAGCAGCGTACCGACCTGGACAAGCTGGTGCTGGATATCGAAACCAACGGCGTGATCTCGCCCGAAGAAGCGGTGCGCCAGTCGGCCCGCATCCTGATGGACCAGATCTCGGTGTTTGCCGCGCTGGAAGGCGCCGGCGACTCGTACGAAGCCCCGGTGCGCGGCACGCCGCAGATCGACCCCGTGCTGCTGCGTCCGGTCGACGATCTGGAGCTCACCGTGCGTTCGGCCAACTGCCTGAAGGCCGAAAACATCTACTACATCGGCGACCTGATCCAGCGCACCGAAAACGAGCTGCTCAAGACCCCCAACCTGGGCCGCAAGTCGCTCAACGAGATCAAGGAAGTGCTGGCCGCGCGCGGCCTGACCCTGGGCATGAAGCTGGAGAACTGGCCGCCCCTGGGCCTGGAACGTCCTTAATTTTTACCCCCGTCTTCCACCGGACCGCGGCCTGGCAACAGGCCGATAGAAGATCCGGATAACCTGGCGGCGCAAGCGCCGTCTTTAGATTCAAAAGGAACTTATCATGCGTCACGGTAATGGTTTGCGTAAGCTCAACCGCACTAGCAGCCACCGTCTTGCCATGTTTCGCAACATGGCCGTTTCGTTGATCACCCACGAAGCGATCAAGACCACGCTGCCCAAGGCGAAAGAACTGCGCCGCGTTGTCGAACCCCTGATCACCCTGGGCAAGGAACCCACCCTGGCGAACAAGCGTCTGGCGTTTGCCCGCCTGCGCGATCGCGCTGCCGTGGTCAAGCTGTTTGCCGAAATCGGTCCGCGCTACGCGGCCCGCAACGGCGGCTACACCCGCGTGCTGAAGATGGGTTTCCGTCAAGGCGACAATGCTCCCATGGCCTACATGGAGCTGGTTGATCGTCCTGAAGTCGAGGAAACCGAGGCCGACAACGCTGCCGAATAATCCGGCCAGTGGATAAGCGCAAGGGCGGGCCCATGGGCCCGCCCTTGTTTTTTGGGCCGCGGCGGTGGTAGAGAAACAGGTGCCGGAGCGGCAGGTGTCTGACTCCCGCAGGGTGTCAGATACCGCGATGTTCGCGTGCTTTTCGGTGTCTGACACCCTGCGGGAGTCAGACACCTGGTCCCGCCCAGACACCTGTGCCAGCGGCCGATCAACCCGCCAGTGCCTGGCGCAGTTGCGCCGCCGTGTCGGCCAACTGCTCGGCGGGGCACTGGGGCGGCATGATGAATTGCAGGTCTTGCTGCGCGATGTACTGCGTCGAGGTGACGTCTTGGGGATGGTGCATGGGTATCAGGTGCGCATGGGCGTGCGCCACGTGGATGCCCGTGAATACGAACCCGACGCGTTCGACCCGATACAGGGCTTTCATGGCACGGGCCAGCTGCTGGCCCAGCGTCAGGATGCGATGCGCGACCTCGGCCGGCATGTCTTCGAAGTAGGGATAATGCTGCTTAGGGATGACCAGCACATGGCCCGGGCGCACCGGCTGGATATCCAGGAACGCCAGGATTTCGTCGTCTTCGTGGATGACATGGGCGGGAATCCGGTGCTGGGCGATACGGCAGAACAGGCAGGTGTCCGACATGGCGGCAGGGTCTCGGCTAGGGTGGGCGCGCGGCGCCGCGGGTGGTCCCGATAAAATACCTCATTGGCGGCGTTGCCGGCCGTTTCCAGGAGCCCCCATGTCGCGCGACGACGATATTGTTTTGGTCATCAGCAATGCGCCCGATCTTCTGCTGGCCAAGCGCATCGCCCATGTGCTGGTCGAAGACGGCCTGGCGGCCTGCGTGAACCTTGGCGCGCCTGTGTTGTCCATCTATCGCTGGGAGGGCGAAATCGAAGGGGCGGACGAAATCCCGATGTGGATCAAAACCACGGCGGGCCGCCAGCAGGCGCTGATACAGGCGCTGGCCAGGCTGCATCCCTACGACGTCCCCGAAATCATTGTCGTGCCGGTCATCGGCGGCAGCGCGCCGTACCTGGACTGGGTACGGGCGCAGGCCAACGGCGAAGCGGCGCACTAGCGTGTCCCTAGAGGTGGCGGCCGGGCCGATACCGGCCAGACGTAGCAACAAAGAGAATTCAATGCATCAGTTCATGGTTCGTGTGCGGCCCGCCTGGCGGGGGTGGTTGGCGGGCTGTCTGGCCCTGTTGGCGGCATGGGCCATGCTGGCCGGGCGGCCGGCCGCCGCGTTGACCGAAGCCGATTTCCTGCCGCCCGAGCAAGCCTTTGTGTTCAGCGCCGCCATGACGGCGCCCGATCAGGTCGAATTGCGCTATCGCATCGCGCCCGGCTACTACATGTACCGCGAGCGCTTCGGGCTGTCGATCAGCCCCCAGGGCGCCGCCACGCTGGGGGCGCCCGCGTATCCGCAGGGCGAGGTCAAATACGATCCCACCTTCGAGAAGAACATGGAGGTCTATCACCGGCAGGTATCGATAGCCGTGCCGGTGACCGGACAGCAGCCCTTCACCCTGACCATCACCAGCCAGGGCTGCGCCGATGCGGGCCTGTGCTATCCGCCGGCCGACCACACCGTGAAGCTGGTGCCCGTGACGGGCGGGTACGCGGTCGACGGCGCGGGCAGCGCCGCGGCCGGAGGCGGCGCGCTTGCCGGAATCGGCCCGGCGGCGGAGTCCGCGGCGGGATCCGCGTCGGGATTGGGGTCGCTGCTGGCCGCGGGCGACCTGGGCCTGGCCGATGCCATCGGCGGGCTGGGCTGGCTGAAGACCGCGGGTGTGTTCTGGGTATTGGGATTGTTGCTGGCGTTCACGCCTTGCGTCTTGCCCATGATTCCCATCCTGTCGTCGATCGTGGTGGGCGGCGGCGATACGCGGCCTGGCCGGTGGCGTGGCCTGGGGCTGGCGGCCGCGTATGTGCTGGGCATGTCGGTGGTCTATACCGCGCTGGGCGTGGCCGCGGGCCTGAGCGGCGCCGGACTGGCCGCCTGGCTGCAGACGCCCTGGGTGCTGGCCGCCTTCGCGGCCATCCTGGCGCTGCTGGCGCTGGCCACGTTCGGGGCTTTCGATTTCCAGATGCCGGGTGGGGTGCAAAGCTGGCTGTCGGCCCGCTCGGCCCGCATGCTGGGCGGCCGCGCTACCGGCGCCCTGGCCATGGGCGCCGTTTCGGCGCTGATTCTGGGGCCCTGCGTGGCGGCGCCGCTGGCCGGCGCCCTGCTGTATATCTCGCAGACCGGCGACGTGGTGCTGGGCGGCGCGGCGTTGTTCGCCATGGCCTGGGGCATGGGTGTGCCGCTGCTCGTGGTGGGGGCGTCTTCGACGGCCCTGCTGCCCAAGGCCGGGCCCTGGATGAACGGCGTCAAGCGCCTGTTCGGCATGTTGCTGCTGGCCACCGCCTGGTGGATGCTGATTCCTATTGTGCCGAGCTGGCTGCAAATGACCGGGTGGGCGTTCCTGGCGATCGTGGCCGCGGTGATGCTGCGCGCCTTCGATGCCCTGCCCGCCGAAGCGGGCGCGCCGCGCATGTTCGCCAAGGGCATGGGCCTGTTGCTGGCGCTGGCCGGCGTGGCCTGGCTGGTGGGCGCCGCCAGCGGCGGACGCGACGTGCTGCAGCCGCTGGCGCACCTGGCGCAGCGCGGCGGCGGGCCGGCGGCCACGGCTACGGCCGGTCCGGTGGAGTTCGTGCGGGTGCGCAACAGCGCCGAACTGGACGCCTTGCTGGCGCAAAGCACCCAGCCGGTGATGCTGGACTTCTATGCCGACTGGTGCGTGTCGTGCCGCGAAATGGAGCGCTTCACGTTTTCGGACCCGGCCGTTGCCAGCCGCATGGCGCGCATGGTGCTGGTACAGGCCGATGTCACCGAAAACAATGCCGATGACCGCGAACTGTTGAAGCGTTTCAGGCTGTTTGGCCCGCCGGGCATTTTGTTTTTCGCGCCGGGCGGGGCGCCCATCGCCGACGCGCGCGTGATCGGTTTCCAGGATGCCCCGCGTTTCGCGGCGGTGCTCGACCGCGTGCTGGCGCGCTAGCTAGCCGGAGCCCGATACCCGGAAGGCGGCCGCCCGGCTGCCTTTCAGGTGTCTGACTCCCGCAGGGTGTCAGGCACCGACGCCTAGATTCTTTGCACACGGCGGTGTCAGGCACCCTGCCGGGAGCCTGACACCTGGAATGTCCGCGGTTGCCTTATTGCTGCTTGAGCAGTTTGGCCGCTGCCACCGCGAAGTAGGTCAGGATGCCGTCGGCGCCGGCGCGCTTGAAGCCCAGCAGGGCTTCCATCATGACCTTGTCGTGGTCCAGCCAGCCGTTGGCGGCGGCCGCCTTGATCATGGCGTATTCGCCGCTGACCTGGTAGGCGAAGGTCGGCACGCGAAAGGTGTCTTTCACGCGGCGCAGTACATCGAGATAAGGCATGCCGGGCTTGACCATGACCATGTCGGCGCCTTCTTGCAAGTCGGCCGCGACTTCGCGCAGCGCTTCGTCGAGGTTGCCCGGATCCATCTGGTAGGCCATTTTGTTGGACTTGCCCAGATTGGAGGCCGAGCCTACGGCGTCGCGGAACGGGCCGTAGAACGCGCTGGCGTACTTGGCCGAATAGGCCATGATGCGGGTATGGATGTGCTGCTGGGCTTCGAGCGCCTGGCGGATGGCGCCGATGCGGCCGTCCATCATGTCGCTGGGCGCCACGATGTCGACGCCGGCGCCGGCCTGCACCAGGGCCTGGCGGATCAGGATTTGTACCGTGGGCTCGTTGAGCACATAGCCGTCGGCGTCGATGACGCCGTCCTGGCCATGGCTGGTGTACGGATCGAGCGCCACGTCGGTCAGTACGCCCAGTTCGGGGAAGCGCTGCTTCAGGGCCGTCACCACGCGCGGGATCAGGCCCTCGGGGTTGGCGGCCTCGGCGCCGTCGGGTGTCTTGAGCGAGGGATCGATGACCGGGAACAAGGCCATGACGGGGATGCCCAGCGCCACGCATTCTTCGGCGGCCGCGAGCAGGGTGTCGGGCGAATAGCGCGCCACGCCGGGCAGCGAGGGCACCGGCTGGCGCAGGCCGTTGCCTTCGGCCACGAACACCGGGTAGATCAGGTCGTGCACGGTAAGCGCGTGCTCGCGCACCAGGCGGCGGGTGAAGTCGTCGCGGCGCAGCCGGCGCGGGCGCGACACGGGAAAGGCGGGGGAAATGATATGCGGATTCATGGCACTACCTTGGGAGAAATCCAGTTCTCGATGTATTGGGTGGCTTCGGGCAGCCCGATGCGCTCGGTGGACGAGAAGGGCACCGTATGCAGGGCGCCGATATCGGCCAGGTCTTTGCGCACGGCGAACACGGTGCGCTGGCGCTGCCCGTACGGCAGCTTGTCGGCCTTGGTAAGCAGGGCCAGCACTGGACGGCCGGTGGGCGCGATGAAGTCGGCCAGGCGGCGGTCGAGTTCGGTGACCCCGCGGCGGATATCGATGATGAGCACGATGCCCGCCAGCGAAGCGCGGTCGCGCAGATAGCCGCCCAGGATGTCGGCCCACTTTTCTTTTTCGTTGCGCGCAACCGAGGCGTAGCCGTAGCCCGGCAGATCGACCAGGAAACCCAGCGGTTGCTCGGGATCGAGAGGATCGGGCAGGCCGAACAGGTTGATCAGGCGCGTGCGTCCGGGCGTCTTGCTGGAAAACGCCAGCCGGCGCTGGTTGCACAGCACGTTGATGGCCGAGGATTTGCCGGCATTGGAGCGGCCCACGAAGCAGACTTCGGGCGCGCCGGGAGCGGGCAACTGGTCGAGGCGAGCTGCCGAGATATAGAAAGAGGCGCGGTGCAGAAGGGACACGGAGAAAGGGCCGATACGGTTGGTTGCGAACCCTATTGTATAATCGTGCGTTTGCAACAGTGGTCCCCCTGCATTGCGCTGGCTTTTTCCGCCCGTTGACGGCGTTGATTTGACAGTGCTGATGGGCCAGGGCGAACGTACGTTCGATCAGGCACGGCATGGGGCAGGCATGGGGCGTTTCGGCGCCTTGATCGAGATCCGATCGTCGAGGTTTTCAATGAAGCGTGTGCTGTCCCGGATGTTGGTAGCAAGCGGGCTGATGCTCGGTGCGTCCGTAATCTCTCCCAGTTTCGCCGCTGACGGCGCTGCGCCGGCCAAGCCGGACGCCACCAAGGGTGCGCAACTGTATGATCAGGGCGATGCCTCGCGCGGCATCGTGGCCTGTGCTTCCTGTCACGGCGCGGCGGGCAACAGCAGCATTCCCACCAACCCCAATCTGGCCGCGCAGCCGCACGAATACCTGGTCAAGCAACTGACCGACTTCCAGACCAAGCAAGGCGCCGACAAGCCGGCGCGCAATGGCCCCGAAGGCAATCCCACGCCCATGACCGCCATGGCCCAGAACCTGACGCCTGAAGACATGGGCAACGTGGCCTTGTATCTGGCGCAGCAGCCGCTCGAACAGCCCGCTTCCGCCAGCCACGAAGACCTGGTCGAGCTGGGCCGCAAAATCTGGCGCGGCGGCCTGCCCGAACGCAACGTGCCGGCCTGCGCATCGTGCCACTCGGCCAATGGCGCCGGCCTGCCGGCGCAGTATCCCCGGCTGGCCGGGCAGTTCCCCACCTATATCGAAGAACAGCTCAAGCTGTTCCGCAGCAGCGACCGCGCCAACAATATCGTGATGCAGGAAATCGCCGACCGCATGTCGGACGCCGATATCAAGGCCGTATCCGATTACGCGGCGGGCCTGCGCTAGGCGCGCAGCCCGGTCCACGCGCGGCCGGCCCGCGCAGCAATACTCGCGTTCGTCCGGAACCGGATTCCGGGCGACGCTGTCCATAGGGGGGAAGCCGGTAGCGCGGCCCCCCTTTTTTTATGAATACGACCTCCCCGCCCCCTCGCCCCCTGCGCAGCCTGTCGAGCGACCTTTTCGAGTTGCTGGGCTCGATGCGGTTCGCCGTGAGCCTGCTGATGTTCATTTGCGTGGCCAGCGTGCTGGGCACGGTGCTGGTGCAGAACCGGTCGTCCAACACTTACATCGATCAATTCGGCCCGTTCTGGTTCGAAGTGTTCGACAAGTTCTCGATCTGGCACGTTTATAACAGCTGGTGGTTCCTGGCGATCATGGGGTTTCTGGTGGTGTCCACCACCCTGTGCCTGATTCGCAATACCCCGAAAATGCTGCGCGATGCGCGCTCGTTCCGCGAACATGTGCGGGCCAGCAGCCTGCGCGCCTTTCCGCACCGGGTCGAAATCCACGACGCGGAAGCCCCCGCCAGCGCGGTGGGCAATATCCGGCAACTGCTGGCCAAGCAGGGCTATGCGGTGCGCGAGCGCCATGACGGCGACGGCATCATGCTGGCGGCCAAGAAAGGCAGCGCCAACCGGCTGGGCTACATTTGCGCCCACGCGGCCATGGTGATCATCTGCCTGGGCGGCCTGCTCGACAGCGAATTGGCGGTGCGCCTGCAGGTACTGCTGGGGGGCAAGCAGCCCATCGTCGAAAACATGCTGATTTCGCAGGTGCCGGCCAGCGGGCGGCTGTCGGTGGCCAACCCCAGCTTCCGCGCCAGCGTGCTGGTTCCCGAAGGCGGGCAGGCCAGCACCGCGGTGGTCATGGTAGGCGACGGCGCCCTGGTGCAGCCCTTGCCGTTTACCCTGAAACTGAAGAAATTCCTGATCGACTACTACTCCACCGGCATGCCCAGCCGCTTTGCCAGTGAAGTCGAGGTTACCGACCCCGAAACCGGCAAGAGCTTCGAGTCCACGATCGAGGTCAACGAGCCGCTGCGCTACAAGGGCGTCACGGTTTATCAGTCCAGCTTCGACGACGGCGGCAGCAGCGTCAGCCTGAAGGGCTACCCGCTGGTGGGCACGGCCGGCGACACCTTCGATGTCGAGGGCACCGTGGGCAAGCCCACCGAAATCAGCGCGCGCGGGGCCGACGGCAGCCCGCGCAGCATGGCCGTCGACATCACGGCATTGCGGCCCATCAACGTCGAAGACCTGTCGGGCGGGACGCCCCGCGGCGAGGGCCTGACGCTGGGCGAGCACGTGGCCGCGGTGTCCGGCAGCGCGGCCGGCAAGAAAAACGAAAACCTGCGCAACGTGGGCCCCAGTGTCGAATACCGGCTGGTCGACCAGGCCGGCCAGGCCCACGAGTTCATGAATTACATGCTGCCGGTCGAACTGGATGGCACCGCCGTGTTCCTGGCCGGCGTGCGCAACAATGCGTCCGAAAATTTCCGGTACCTGCGCATTCCGGCCGATGCCGACAGCTCGCTGGCCGAATTCATGCAATTGCGTGCCGCCCTGGCCGACCCTGCCGCGCGCCGCGAAGCCGCGCGGCGCTTTGCCGAGCGCAACAGCCCGGGGCAGGCCGAGCGCCAGTCGCTGCAGACGGCCGCCGAACGCGCCCTGGACACCTTTGCCCAGGGCGGACTGCAGGCCATTGCCAGTTTCCTGCAGGCCAATACGCCGCCGGCCGACCTGGAGCGCGCCGCCGACGTGGTCATCCGGCTGATCGGGGTGTCCATGGCCGAGCTGCGCGATGTGGCGCGTGAACGTGCCGGCCAGCCGCCCCTGCCCGATACCGGCCCCGAGGCCGAGCGCGCGGCGCAGTGGTCGCGCCTGGCGGTGGCGGCGTTGTCGGACTTGAACGTTTACCCGGCGCCGGTGTTCCTGGCGCTGAGCAATTTCAACCACGTCCAGGCCAGCGTCTTCCAGGTCAGCCGCACGCCCGGCAAGACCGCGGTGTATATCGGCTGCGTGCTGCTGGTGCTGGGCGTATTTTCGATGTTCTACATCCGCGACCGGCGCGTATGGGTCTGGGTCAAGCCGGCGGCCGATGGCGCGGGCAGCGAGGTTCAGGCCGCGATGACGTCGCAGAAGCGTACACTGGACTTCAATCTCGAGTTCGAGCGCTTCAAGCAGGCGTTGCTACGCCGGAACAGGCCCTGAGGTTTTCCATGTCTGTAAGCACTTCTTCCCATTCGTCCGATGCGCTGTGGCAGGCCGATTTGTCGTCCACCGGCGACGCGCGCTTGCAGCGCGGCCGGCCCGACTGGACCGACATCGTCTTTTTCCTGTTGCTGGCGGCTGGCGCCGGCTATGCGCTGACCGGCTACGGCAGCGCCATGGATTATTACGAAAAGATCATCCTGTGCGGCGCAGTATTCGTGCTGACCTGGCTGGGCTGGCTGTGGCGCCCGCTGCGGCGCCTGATGATCGCCTGCGCTCTGGCGGCCGGGCTGGCGCTGCTGCTTTACCAGAATGACCTGGCCCGTGCCGAGCAGGTGTTTTTCCTGAAGTACCTGTTCTCGTCGCAGTCGGCCATTTTGTGGATGAGCGCCCTGTTCATCCTGGCCACGGCCTGCTACTGGATCGGCATATTCAGCCCCACCGCGGCCTGGCTGGGCACGGCCCTGACCTGGGGCGCCGTGTTCGCGGGCGTGACCGGCATGCTGGTGCGCTGGCGCGAGGGGCACCTGATGGGCCCCGACCTGGGCCACATTCCGGTCAGCAACCTGTACGAAGTCTTCGTGCTGTTTTCGCTGATCACGGCGCTGTTCTACCTGTATTACGAGCGCAAGTACGCGACCCGGGCCCTGGGCGGTTTCGTGCTGCTGGTGATTTCGTCGGCCACGGTGTTCCTGCTGTGGTATGCCTACACGCGCGACGCGGGCCAGATCCAGCCCCTGGTGCCCGCCCTGAAAAGCTGGTGGATGAAGCTGCACGTGCCCGCCAATTTCATCGGCTACGGCACGTTCTCGTTATCGGCCATGGTGGGATTCGCCTACCTGGTCAAGCAGCACGGCACCACCACGTCGTGGGCCAAGCTGGCGCCGCTGTTCGTGCTGGGGGTGCTGCTGTGCGTCGAACCGATGGTGTTCCGCACCGAAGGCATGTCGGCCACCTGGATGATCTACTTCGGCGTGGGGGCGATCGTCGTGGGCGGCATCTTGCTGGGCCGGCGCCGCATCGCCCAGGCGCTGCCGTCGCTGGAGGTGCTGGACGACATCATGTACCGGGCCATCGCCATCGGCTTCGCGTTCTTCACGGTGGCCACCATCCTGGGCGCGCTGTGGGCGGCCGACGCCTGGGGCGCCTATTGGCAATGGGATCCGAAAGAAACCTGGGCCCTGATCGTGTGGCTGAACTACGCGGCCTGGCTGCATATGCGCCTGATGAAGGGGCTGCGCGGCCAACTGGCGGCCTATTGGGCGCTGGTGGGGCTGCTGGTGACCGGCTTCGCGTTCCTGGGGGTCAACATGTTCCTGTCGGGGTTGCATTCGTACGGGGAGCTGTAGGCGGCTAGGCTTGAGCCTGGTGCCGGGGGACGCGGGTTGGAGTTCTTCTGGCGTCGTCGCGTGGTGGCGTGAGTGCCTTGGCTTCACGGTGCCGTCCGGGCGCCCCGTGCGCCCGGGCCCGGCCCCGAGGCGCCGCGGCACTCACGCCACCGCGCGACGACTTGCGATGCATATCGTTCGCCGCATTGCTGGCACGGTCTGAGTGCTTGCGTTTTGCTGCCACGTTGTTAAAAAAGAAGAAAACCGGGCGGGGCTGGCCATCCCGGCCGCCCAGCGCGGCCGGGATGGCCATTCGGCGCGTGGTCTGTGCCGTGATTTTCCGGGTATCGCCAGGTGCCTGACACCGCTGTGAGCCGCAGCCGTCTCAGTCGTACGGTGTCCGACACCCTGCGGGAGTCAGACACCTGGTCTGAGGCGTATGTCTTTCACAACCTCGGCAAGCCACCACATGAATGGCCCCCGGCGCCTCGGGGCCGGGCCCGGGTGCGCGGGGCGCCCGGACGGCACCGTGAAGCCAAGGCGTTCACGCCACCGCGCGACGACGCCAGAAGAACGGAATTCCCTGGATACCCTGGGCCGCGCCGCCCGCCCCCCGTCAGGGCAGCGTCGACTCCCCTCGCAGCAGGTCGTCGAGCGTTTCGCGCTGGCGCACGATGTAGTGGCGGCTGCCGTCGACCATGACTTCGGCCGCGCGGGCGCGCGTGTTGTAGTTGCTGGCCATGACCATGGCGTATGCGCCCGCCGATTCCAGCGCCAGTACGTCGCCCGCCTGCAGCGCCAGTTTGCGCTGGCGCGCCAGCCAGTCGGCGCTTTCGCAGACCGGGCCGACGATGTCGTATTCGGTGGCGGCGGCGTCGCGCGGCACCACGGGTTGCACGCCGTGGTAGGCGTCGTACAGCGCGGGGCGCAGCAGGTCGTTCATGGCCGCGTCGACGATGGCGAAGTTGCGGGCCTGGGCGTGCTTCAGGTATTGCACCGTGGTCAGCAGCACCCCGGCGTTGCCCACCAGCGAGCGGCCGGGTTCCAGCACCAGGTGCAGACGCGCCAGGCCGCGGGCCTGCAGGCGCTCGAATACCTGGTCGAGCAGCGCCTTGGGCGACGGCGGCACTTCGTCGGTGTAGCGGATGCCCAGGCCGCCGCCCAGGTCGAGATGCTGGATGGCGATGCCCGCGGCATCGAGTTGCTGGATCAGGTCGAGCAGTTTTTCCAGCGCGTCGAAATAGGGGCTGATGTCGGTGAGCTGCGAGCCGATGTGGCAATCGACCCCGACGACATCCAGGCCCGGCAGCGAAGCGGCGGTGCGATAGGCATCGAGCGCCGATTCGATGGCGATGCCGAACTTGTTTTCTTTCAGGCCGGTGGAAATATACGGGTGGGTTTGCGCGTCGACGTCGGGATTGACGCGCAACGAGACCCGCGCGCGCTGGCCCATGGACTGCGCCACGTCGGACAGGCAATGCAGTTCGGCCTGCGATTCGACGTTGAAGCACTTGACGCCGGCCTGCAGGGCGGCGCGCATTTCCCAGGGCTGCTTGCCCACGCCCGAGAACACGATCTTGGCCGGATCGCCGCCGGCGGCCAGCACGCGCCGCAGTTCGCCGCCCGACACGATGTCGAAACCGGCGCCCAGGCGGGCGAATTCTTTGAGCACGGCCAGGTTGGAATTGGCCTTCATGCCGTAACAGACCAGCACCGGGCGCGTGCCGATGGCATCGGCGTACGAACGCCAGGCCTGCCCCAGCGCCGCGCGCGAATACACATACAACGGCGTGCCGAGCTGGCTGGCCAGGCTGTCGAGCGCCACGTCTTCGGCATGCAGCACGCCGTTCTGGTAATGGAAATGCGGGTGCCCGGTAAGGCACGGCCGCGCGGAATGCGGGGATGTCATGGAAGCGTGTCGGGGGGAGGAATATTGGGCTGCTGAGCGGGCGGCGGCTCGGGTTGGCCGGGCTGGGGCGGCAGGTACAGCGGGCCCTTGAAGCCGCAGGCGGCGACCAGGCCGGTCGCGGCAAGCGTGGCTACAATGCGTAAGACCATGCGGCTGCATGCCAAGTGGAACACTCGAAACTCCGTAATTCTTGCAGGTTCGATTATGACTGAAACCGAATTCCTTGCGTTGGTCGACCAAGTACTGGACACCATCGAAAGCCAGGCCGATGACTGGGCGGCTTCGCAGGATGTCGATATTGAAACCAGCCGCAGCGGCAATGTGCTGACGCTGGTTTTCGAAGACGGCACCCACGTGGTCGTGAACAGCCAGGCCGCCATGCAAGAGCTCTGGCTTGCCGCCCGCAGCGGCGGCTTTCACTACCGCTACGATGGCCAGCACTGGAACGACACGCGCGGGGGGCCGCAATTGCCCGACGCGCTGTCGCAGATATGTTCCGAAGCCGCGGGCGTGCCGGTGACCGTGCGGCTGTAACCCCGCACGGGGCGGCAGCCTGGGTCAGAACGGAATCTTCTGCGACCAGGGAGCCTGTTGTTCGCGGTTCAGCTCGGGCGAGACGCGGATGTTGTTGTCGCGGCCGCCCACCAGATCGTTCAGGAAATCACCCAGCTGGTCGGTTTCGGCCGGGGTGGGCTCAGACAGCCCCAGCCGTGCCACCGCCTGGCCCGGCGGGAACTCCGAAAAATAAAACTCGCCGCGCTCGACCAGCAGGCCATCGGGGCGCGGGCGCTCTTTCTGCTCGGGCACGCCCTTGAGCATGTCGGCCATGTAGTCCAGCCAGATCGGCATGGCCACGCCGCCGCCGGTTTCGCGCGAACCCAGCGACTTGGGCTGGTCGAAGCCCATCCAGGCCGTGGCCACCAGGGTGGGCGTATAGCCCGAGAACCAGGCGTCGACCGATTCATTGGTGGTGCCGGTCTTGCCGGCGATGTCCGAGCGCTTGAGCGTGGCGCGCGCGCGGGCCGCGGTACCGCTGGTGGCCACGCCGCGCAGCATGTTGTCCATGACCCAGGCGGTGCGCGGGTCGATGGCGCGGGCCGCGGCGTCGCCCGCGACGATGGGCTTGGACTGCATCAGCACCTTGCCGCTGCTGTCGGTGACCCGTTCGATCAGGTAAGGCGCGATGCGGTAGCCGCCGTTGGCGAACACCGAATACGCACCCGCCAGTTGCAGCGGCGTGACCGAGCCCGCTCCCAGGGCCAGCGGTAGCACGGCCGGCTGGCGTGCCTTGTCGAAGCCGAAGCGGGTCAGGTAGTCTTGCGCATACTGCGGGCCGATGGCCTGCAGTATGCGGATCGAGACCATGTTCTTGGACTTGTACAGGCCCTGGCGCATGGTCAGCATGGGCTCGTACGTGTTGCCGTAGTTCTTGGGGTGCCAGGCCTTCGATCCGGTCTGTTCGGCGGTCAGTTCGAAAGGTTGGTCGGATATCTGCGTGGCCGGCGTCAGGCCGCGTTCGAGCGAGGCCGCATAGATGAACGGCTTGATGTTCGAGCCGGGCTGGCGCCAGGCCTGGGTGACGCGGTTGAACTTGCCGCGGTAGAAATCGAAGCCGCCCACCATGGCGCGGATCGCGCCGTCTTGCGGCGACAGCGACACGAAGGCGGCCTGCACCGCCGGCATGTTGATGACTTCCCAGCCGTCGCCGTATTTGTGGATGTACACCACCGAGCCGCGCTGCAGGCGGCGTTCGGCCGGTGCCTTGCTGCCCAGCGAACGCGCCACCACCCCCAGCGCCTTCTTGTCGTCGATGGTGATGATTTCGTTGGCGCTGCGCGCCACCTTGATTTCGGTGGGGCTGGCCGACAACACGACGGCCGTGAGCAGGTCGTCGCTGTCGGGATATTTTTCGAACACGCCATCCAGGTAGTCGTCGAGCGCCTGGGGGTTCTTTTCTACGCCCTCGGGCATGTCGAGCTGTTCTTCGGGCCCCGGGTAGATGGCGCGGCGCGTGTATTGCAGCACGCCCTCGCGCACCGCGTGATAGGCCGATTCCTGGTCTTTCGAGCGCACCGTGGTGTAAATGTTGATGCCGCGCGAATACAGGTCGTCTTGGTAGATGCCGTAGAGCAGCTGGCGCGCCAGTTCGGCCACATATTCGCCGTGGATGGCATAGCCGCCGGCGGGCGTGCCCTCGGCCGCTTTCATGATGATGGGCTGCGCCTTGGCTTGCTGGTATTCGCTGTCGGTCAGGTAGCCCAGCGAATGCATGCGGCCCAGCACATAGTGCTGGCGCAGTTCGGCGCGGGGCCGGTTGGCGATGGGGTTGAAACGCGACGGCGCCTTGGGGATGCCCGCCAGCATGGCGGCCTCGGCCGCCGTGACCTGCGATACGGGCTTGCCGAAATAGGTGCGCGAAGCGGCGGCGAAGCCGTAGGCGCGGTGGCCCAGGTAGATCTGGTTCATGTAGAGCTCGAGGATCTGGTCTTTGGTGAGCTCGGATTCGATTTTGAAGGTCAGCAGCAGTTCGTAGAACTTGCGCGAATAGGTTTTTTCGGACGACAGGTAGAAGTTGCGCGCGACCTGCATGGTGATGGTGCTGGCGCCTTGCGACTTCGACATGCTGAGCACGTTGGCCAAGCCGGCGCGCACCACGCCGGCCCAATCGATGCCGCCGTGCTGGTAGAAGCGGTCGTCTTCGGCGGCCAGCACGGCCGATTTCATGACGTCGGGAAATTCGTTGAAGCGCAGCACGTTGCGGCGTTCTTCGCCGAACTCGCCGATGAGCACGTGGTCGGCCGTATAGACGCGCAGCGGCACGCGCGGCCGGTAATCGGTCATGGCGTGCAGGTCGGGCAGGTTGGGCCAGGCCAATGCCAACGCCATGCCGCCCAGCAAGACGCCACACAGCGCCAGGCCGCCGAAGAAAATGCCCATCTTTACGAAAAACCGCAAAATGGGCGATCCGTGCTTGGGGGCTGGGGCTTTTTTGGAAGAATTCTGCGACTTGCTCATCGCGGCGATTTTACGGGCATCTGTACACCCACTTGTCCCCCGTCACCGGGTTTCTGTAACAAATTTGTTCAGTGTGGTAAGCGGGCAACTCGCCAGCGATGGGATAATGCCGCTATGAATGTATTGCAGCATACAGAACCCGCCCCGGACCCGGAGCCCGGCCACAGCCCCTGCGAGGCGGCCGAGGCGGCCCCGCGCGTGTCGCTGCCGCACGATCTGCCCATCTTCCTGGTGGGCATGATGGGGGCGGGCAAGACCACCATCGGCCGGGGCCTGGCGCGCATGCTGGGACGCGAGTTCATCGACCTCGACCACGAGCTGGAAGCCCGCTGCGGCGTGCGCGTGCCGGTCATTTTCGAGATCGAGGGCGAAGGCGGGTTCCGCAAGCGCGAGGCCGCCGCGCTGGAACACTGCACCCAGCGGCGCGGCGTCGTGCTGGCCACCGGCGGCGGTGCGGTGCTGGCGCCGGAAAATCGCCGGGTGCTGCGCGAACGCGGCGTGGTGGTGTATTTGCGCGCCAGCGTCGACGAACTGGTCCGGCGCACCAGCCGCGACCGCAATCGCCCGCTGCTGGCCAATCCCGATCCGCGCGGCACCCTGTGCAATCTGCTGGCCCAGCGCGAACCTCTGTACCAAGAGGTGGCCGACCTGATCGTCGATACCGGCACCATGCCGGTGTCCCATCTGGTGAAATCGCTGCTGCCCCTGCTGCAAGCCTACGAGAAGAATCCATGACCGTTGTCGACGTCGATACCCCCGGCGGCCGCTATCCCATCCATATCGGCCCGGGCCGCCTGGATGCGCTGGACCAGTCCATTCCCGCCGACGCCACGGCCATTGCGGTGGTCACCAACCCCACCGTGGCGGCGCTGTATGGCGCGCGCGCCCAGGCGGCGCTGGCGCGCACCGGCCGGCGCGTGCTGTTCATCGAACTGCCCGACGGCGAAGCCCACAAAGACTGGCAGACCCTGAACCTGATTTTCGATGCCCTGCTGACGCATCGCCTGGACCGCCGCGCGGTGCTGGTGGCGCTGGGCGGCGGGGTGATCGGCGACATGACGGGCTTTGCCGCCGCCGTTTATATGCGCGGCATCCGCTTCGTGCAGGTGCCCACCACGCTGCTGGCCCAAGTGGACTCGTCGGTGGGCGGCAAGACGGCGGTGAACCATCCGCTGGGCAAGAACATGGTGGGAGCCTTTTACCAGCCGGTAGCGGTCGAGATCGACACCGACGTGCTGGGCACCTTGCCGGCGCGCGAGGTGTCGGCCGGCCTGGCCGAGGTCATCAAGTACGGCCTGATCCTGGATGCCGAGTTCTGGGGCTGGTGCGAAACCAATGCCGCCGCGTTGCGCGCGCTGGATCCCGCCGCGCTGGCCTACGCCATTCGCCGTTCGTGCGAGCTGAAGGCGCAGGTGGTGGGCGCGGACGAGCGCGAATCGGGCCTGCGCGCCATCTTGAACCTGGGCCACACCTTTGGCCACGCCATTGAATCGGGCCTGGGCTATGGCGAATGGCTGCATGGCGAAGCCGTGGGCTGCGGCATGGTGCAGGCGGCCGAGCTGTCGGCCGAAGTCGCCGGCTTTCCGCGCGCCAACGTGGCGCGCGTGCGCGATCTCGTGCAGGCCATCGGCTGCCCCACGGTGGCGCCCGACCTGGGGGCCGGCCGCTGGCTGGAACTGATGCAGGTCGACAAGAAAACCGAGGGCGGCGAGATCCGCTTCGTGCTGATGCCGCGCATCGGCCAGGCGGTCACCCGGGCCGCCCCGCTGGAGGCCGTGTACGCGGTGCTGGCCCGCACGGTGCAATGATCTGGCCGGGATGATGCCGCCGATGACCGAACTGGCCCGCTACGCATCCGATCCCTCAGCCACCCGCGGGCGTCGGCATCTCGAGCCGGCCCCGCAGAACCGCACCGAGTTCCAGCGCGACCGGGATCGCATCATCCATTGCACGGCCTTTCGCCGGCTGGAATACAAGACGCAGGTGTTCGTCAACCACGAAGGCGATCTGTTCCGCACCCGCCTGACGCACAGCCTGGAAGTGGCGCAGATCGCCCGTACCCTGGCGCGCAGCCTGCGCCTGTCGGAAGACCTGACCGAAGCCATCGCGCTGGCGCACGACCTGGGCCACACGCCCTTCGGGCACGCCGGACAAGACGAGCTGAATGCCTGCATGCGCGAAATGGCGCCGCAGGCGGGCGGGTTCGAGCACAACCTGCAAAGCCTGCGTGTGGTGGATGAACTGGAAGAGCGCTATGCCGAGTTCAGCGGGCTGAACCTGTGCTTCGAGACGCGCGAAGGAATCCTGAAGCATTGCTCGGCCGCGCATGCGCGCCAGCTGGGCGACGTGGGCGAACGCTTCCTGAACCGTACCCAGCCATCGCTGGAGGCCCAGTTGGCCAACCTGGCCGACGAGGTCGCCTACAACAACCACGATATCGACGACGGCCTGCGTTCGGGCTTGATCACCCTGGAGCAGATGCAAGAGGTCGCCATTTTCGCGCGCCATTACGCCCAGGTGGCCGAGCGCTACCCGCACCTGCCGGCGCGCCGCGCCATCGCGGAAACGGTGCGGCGCATGATCAACACGCTGATCGTGGACCTGACCGCCACGTCGTTGGCGCGCCTTGCCGACACCAACCCGGCCGATGCCGACGCGGTGCGCCGCGCGCCGCCGCTGGCGGGTTTTTCCGAAGGCGTGCGCCGCGAAGCCGACGAACTGAAGCGGTTTCTGTTCGACAACCTGTACCGGCACTATCGCGTGATGCGCATGACCACCAAGGCGCGCCGCATCGTGCGCGAACTGTTCCAGGCGTTCCTGGCCGACCCGCGCCTGCTGCCGCCGGACCACCAGCGCGACCCCGCCGGCCAGGCGCGCGCCATCGCCGACTACATTGCCGGCATGACCGACCGCTACGCGATTCGCGAACACAAACGCTTGTTCGAGATGGGCTAGCGCCTACGCCGGCGGCTCGGCAGGTGTCTGACTCCCGTAGGGTGTCAGACACCGAAGCAGGCCAATTCTTCTGTGCACGACGGTGTCAGGCACCTGCGGAGCCTGACACCTGAAGAGACTGAATAGGCCCCGTGGTCAGCGGTCGCGCTGCAGGACGTGGCCCAGGTAATGCCCGGTATGGCTTTGCGGGTTGGCCGCGACGTCTTCAGGCGTGCCCAGGGCCACGATGCGGCCGCCGCCGTCGCCGCCTTCGGGCCCCATGTCGACCACCCAGTCGGCCGTCTTGATGACGTCCAGGTTGTGCTCGATGATGAGCACGGTGTTGCCGCTGTCGACCAGCTGGTTCAGCACCTGCAGCAGCATTTCGATGTCGCGGAAGTGCAGGCCGGTGGTAGGTTCGTCCAGGATGTACAGCGTGCGCCCGGTACTGCGGCGCGACAGTTCTTGCGACAGCTTCACCCGCTGCGCCTCGCCGCCGGATAGCGTGGTGGCGCTCTGCCCCAGGCGGATGTACGACAGCCCCACGTCGATCAGGGTGTGCAGCTTGCGCGCGATGGCCGGCACCGATTCGAAATATTCCAGCGCCTGCTCGACCGTGAGTTCGAGCACTTCGCTGATATTGCGGCCCCGGTAGCGGATTTCGAGGGTTTCGCGGTTGTAGCGCTTGCCGTGGCAGACGTCGCACGGTACGTACATGTCGGGCAGGAAATGCATTTCGACCTTGACCACGCCGTCGCCCTGGCAGGCCTCGCAACGGCCGCCCTTCACGTTGAAACTGAAGCGTCCGGGGTCGTAGCCGCGCGCGCGCGCCTCGGGCACGCCGGCGAACAGTTCGCGGATGGGCGTGAACAGCCCCGTGTAGGTGGCCGGGTTGCTGCGCGGCGTACGGCCGATGGGGCTTTGGTCGACGCTGATGATCTTGTCGAAGTGCTCCAGGCCGCTGATCGATGCATAGGGCGCCGGTTCGCTCTGGGCATGATGCAGCTGGCGCGATACCGCGATCGCGAGCGTGTCGTTGACCAGCGTGGACTTGCCCGAGCCGGAAACGCCCGTGACGCACACCAGCCGTCCGGCGGGGATGCGCAGGTCGACCGACTTCAGGTTGTTGCCGCTGGCGCCTTCGAGCACCAGCCAGGACTGGCTGTCGTTGACGGGACGCCGCTTGGGCAGCGCAATGGCGCGCCGGCCGCTGAGATACTGGCCGGTGAGCGACGCGGGATCTTCCTGCACGGCCTCGGGCGTGCCCTGCGCCACGACCTGGCCGCCATGTTCGCCCGCGCCCGGCCCCATGTCGACCACCCAGTCGGCCAGCCGGATCATGTCTTCGTCGTGCTCGACCACGATGACGCTGTTGCCGAGGTCGCGCAGGTGCTGCAGCGTGCCGATCAGGCGGTCGTTGTCACGCTGGTGCAGGCCGATGGAGGGTTCGTCCAGCACATACATCACGCCGGTCAGGCCCGAGCCGATCTGGCTGGCCAGCCGGATGCGCTGGGCCTCGCCGCCCGAGATGGTGTCGGCGCTGCGGTCCAGCGACAGGTAATTCAGCCCCACATTGTTCAGGAAGGTGAGGCGGGCCTCGATTTCGCGCACAATGCGCTGCGCGATTTCTTGCTTGGCGCCGGTCAGGGCCAGTGCCTGGAACCAGGCCAGGCAGTCCGACAGCGGCATGGCCTCGACTTCGTAGATGGCCTGGCCGCGCCGTTCGCCTTCGCGCGGGTCGTCGCCGATGAGGACGTGGCGGGCCTCGGCGCGCAGGCGCGAGCCGCCGCAGTCGGGGCAGGTCTTGATGTTGCGGTACTTGCCCAGCTCTTCGCGCACCGTGGCCGAGTCGGTTTCGCGCCAGCGGCGTTCCAGGTTGGGGATGACGCCTTCGAAGGTGTGCCGCTTGACGGTGCTGCGGCCTTTTTCGCTGAGATAGATGAAGGCGATTTCTTCGTCGCCCGATCCGTACAGCACCTTGTGGCGGATGGCATCGGGCAGGTCTTCGAACGGGGTCTCGATGTCGAATTCGTAATGGGCGGCCAGGCTGGTCAGCAGCGAATGCGTGAAGGCATTGCGGCGGTCCCAGCCGCGGATGGCGCCGGCCGTCAGGCTGAGCTCGGGAAACGCCACCACCCGCTTGGGATCGAAAAAGCCCACCTGCCCGATGCCGTCGCAGGTGGGACAGGCGCCCATGGGATTATTGAAACTGAACAGCCGCGGTTCGAGCTCGGGCAGGCTGTGGCTGCACACCGGGCAGGCGTAGCGGCTGGAAAACACCTGCTCGCGGCCGGAGTCCATATCGAGCGCCACCGTGCGGCCATCGGCCAGCTGCATGGCCGTTTCGAAGCTTTCGGCCAGGCGCTGCTTGCTTTCGGGCCTGATGCGCAGACGGTCGATCACGACGTCGATGTCGTGCTTTTCGTTTTTCTTCAGCGGGGCCATTTCGCTGATTTCCTGCATCTGGCCGTCGACTCGCAGCCGCACATACCCCTGGGCCTGCAGGCTGGCGCATTCGTCTTCGAAACTGCCCTTGCGCGCGCGCGCGATGGGGGCCAGCACCGCCAGCCGCGTTTCGGCGGGCCAGGCCAGCACCGCGTCGACCATCTGGCTGACGCTTTGCGCCTGCAGGGGCAGGCCGTGATCGGGGCAATAAGGGGTGCCTACCCGCGCATACAGCAGCCGCAGGTAATCGTGGATTTCAGTGATGGTGCCCACGGTGGAGCGCGGGTTGTGCCCGGCGGCCTTCTGCTCGATGGAAATCGCCGGCGACAGGCCTTCGATCAGGTCGACATCGGGCTTGTCCATCAGTTGCAGGAACTGGCGCGCGTAGGCCGACAGGCTTTCTACATAGCGGCGCTGCCCTTCGGCGTACAGCGTGTCGAACGCCAGCGACGACTTGCCCGAGCCGGACAGGCCCGTTACCACCACCAGCTTGTGGCGGGGCAAATCGAGCGAGACGTTCTTGAGGTTGTGGGTGCGGGCACCCCGAATGCGTATCGCGTCCATCGGGCATTTAAGCGGTTTCAAAGGCCAACTTGGTACTATAGCGCGCCGAGTCCTTTCTCGTACAAGGCTCTGACCAGACCACTTCCGCATGCCGGCTGATACCAAACTGAAATTGACCCCGTCCGAACGGCGCGCCAGTATCGCGCTGGCGGGCCTGTTCGCCTGCCGGATGCTGGGCCTGTTCCTGCTGCTGCCGGTGTTTGCCGTGGCCGCGCGCGGCCTGCCCGGCGGCGATGACCCGGCGCGGGTCGGCCTGGCGCTGGGCATGTACGGCCTGACCCAGGCCTTCATGCAGATTCCCTTCGGCCTGGCGTCCGACCGCTGGGGGCGCCGCCCCGTGGTCGTGGCGGGCCTGCTGCTGTTCATCGTGGGCAGCATCGTGTGCGCCCAGGCGCAAGACGTGTTCTGGATCACCATCGGCCGTGCCATCCAGGGGGCCGGCGCCATTTCGGCGGCCGTGACGGCCTGGCTGGCCGACGCCACCCGCGACGCCGTGCGCACCCGCGCCATGGCCATGGTGGGGGCGTCGATAGGGCTGTCGTTCGCGGTGTCGCTGGTCCTGGCGCCCGTGCTGGTGGGCTGGTGGGGCCTGCCCGGCCTGTTCTGGACCATTGCCTGCCTGGGTGTGGCCAGCCTGGCGGTGGCCCGCTGGATGGTACCCGTGGTGCCGCGCAGCGAGGCACGCAGCATGAACGTGCGCCCGCGCCAGGTGCTGGCGCACCGCGACTTGCTGCGCCTGAATTTCGGCGTGTTCGCCCTGCACTGTACCCAGGTGGCGCTGTTCGTGGTGGTGCCGACCCTGCTGGCCCAGGCGGGCGGCCTGAGCACCCAGGATCTCTGGAAGGTCTACCTGCCCATCATCCTGGTGTCGTTCGTGCTGATGGTGCCGGTCATCTTCGTGGCCGAACGGCATCGCGCCCATCGCGGCGCCCTGCGCGCCTCGGTGGCCGGCCTGGTGGTGGTGTGCGCGCTGCTGCCGGCGGCCAGCCACGGGTTCTACGCGCTGGCCATCGTGATGACGGCCTTCTTCGTGGTGTTCAATATTCTCGAGGCCCTGCAGCCGTCGCTGGTGTCGCGCGTGGCGCCGGCCCAGTACAAGGGCCTGGCCCTGGGCTTTTACAATACCGCCCAGGCCGCCGGCCTGTTCTGCGGGGGCGCGCTGGGCGGCTGGCTGGCCGCCCAGGCGGGCGCCGACGCGGTGTTCTGGGCCGCCGCCGCTCTGGCGGCCGTCTGGCTGGCCGTGACCTGGGCGCTCAAGCCGCTGTCCTAGGGGCGGGCTTAGAGATCGAGCACCAGCAGCGGCGTCTTCGCCCGCGAGCAGCAGGGCGTGAATTGCGTGTTACCGGCCTGTTCTTCGGGCGACAGGAACAGGTCGCGGTGGTCGGGCTGCCCTTCCAGCACCCGCGTCAGGCACGTGCCGCAAATACCCTGTTCGCATGCTACGGGTACGTCTATTCCCGCCTCGGCGAGGGCGTGTGTCACTGAGCATCCGGCGGGCACTTTCACAATCTGGCCGGAACTGGCCAGCTTCACCGAAAACTCGCCATCGCCATCGCCGCCCGTCGGGGCGGGGTCGGCGGCAAAGAACTCATAATGCAGGCGGTCCTGTGGCCAGCCGCGCGCGCGCGCGGCTTCCAGCACGGCGTCCATGAACCCCTTGGGGCCGCACACATACAGGTGGGTGCCGGCCGCGGGCGTGCATGCCGCGGCCAGGTCCAGCCTCTGCTCGGGCGCGCCGTCGTCCAGGTGCAGATGCACGCGGTCGGCATAGGCCGCCTGGCGCAGCGGTTCATGAAACGCCATGCGCCCGAGCGAGCGCGCGCAGTAGTGCAGTTCGAAATCGGCGCCGATGGCGGCCAGCCGCTGCGCCATGCTCCACAGCGGGGTGATGCCGATGCCGCCCGCCATCAGAATGTGGCGCGCAGCGCGTTCGTCCAGGGCGAACAGATTGCGCGGCATGCCGATCCGCAGCAGATCGCCTTCCCGCACGTCGTCGTGCATGGCCCGCGAGCCGCCGCGGGATGCCGGCTCGCGCAGCACCGCGATACGGTAGCGGCTGCGTTCGGAAGGCTCGTTGCATAGGGAATACTGGCGCGTAATACCGCCGGGCAGATGCACGTCGATATGCGCGCCGGCCGTGAACGGCGGCAGGTCGCCGCCGGCCGGGGCGCTGAGTTCGAAGCCGCAGATCCCGGCCGCTTCGGCCGACTTGCGCGTCACGCGCACGGTCAGGGAATTTGTACTCATGCCGCTACTCCGACTACATGGCCGACAGGCCGCCATCGACCATCAGTGTGGTGCCGGTGATGTACGAGGCTTCGTCGCTGGCCAGCCACACGATGGGCCAGGCGATCTCGCGCGGATCGGCCCAGCGGCCCAGCAAAGACGTATCCTGGCGCTGCGTCTTCAGCAGATCGACGCTTTTGCCGGCGGCCTGGGCGCGGCCGATATGGAAATCGGTCAGTGTCGAGCCGGGGCACACCGCGTTGGCGCGTATGCCGCTTGCGGTTTCTTCGAACGCCAGCGTGCGTGTCATGGCCAGCATGCCGGCCTTGGTGGCGTCGTACAGGGCCATGCCCTTGCGGCCGGTTTCCGCGTAACAGGACGCCACGTTGACGATGGCGCCCCTGCCCGATTTGCGCAGCGCGGGCAGCGCCGCCTTGCAGTAGTTGGACGCGCCGACCAGGTTCACGGCCACTACGGCGTGCCATTCTTCCGGCGTGACGTCGGCCAGGGCCGAATAGTTGCGCTTGGCCGCGTTGTTGACCAGGATGTCGAGCCCGCCATGCGCCTCGAGCGCCGTGCGCACCGCGGCCTGCGCGAGCTGCGGGTCTGATACGTCGGCGCGGAAGACGGCCACGCGCGCTTGCGGCTGGTCTTGCGCAATCTGCGCCGCGGTATGGGCCAATGCCTCGTCGTTGGCATCGACCAGCAGCACCGCCGCGCCTTGCGCGCAGAACAGCGCCGCCGTGGCGGCACCGATGCCGCCGCCCCCGCCCGTGATCAGGGCGGACTTGCCCGCCAGTCTCGCGTTTTCTTGCATGTTTATTCCAGGTCGGCCGCGCGCGCCGCTTGCCGAAAACCGGCGCAAGCGGCGCGCGCAGCGGGGTTCAATTGACTTTGATGTTGGCCGCCTTGATTACCTTGGCCCAGCGCTCGGTGTCTTCCTCGATCCACGCCGAGAATTCCTGGGGGCTGCTGGCAATCACTTCGAATTCCATGTCTTCGAGCTGTCCGCGGATCTTGGGCAGCTTGAGGATACGCACGAGCTCGGTGCTGAGCCGGTCCATGACAGGCTTGGGAAGGCCCGCCGGCGCCAGGAAGCCGATCCACGATGTCGCGTTGAAGCCCGGATAGGTTTCCGCCACGGAGGGAACGTCCGGCGTGGAGGCAAAGCGCTTCAGCCCCGAAGACGCGATCAGCCGGGCGCGCCCGTCCTTGGCGTATTCCTGGATATTGCCCGGCACCAGGAACGAGGCATCGACCTGGCCGCCAATCAGGTCTATCACCGCCGGCCCGGCACCGCGGTAGGGGACGTGCGTCAGGTCGATGTGCGCCGCCTGCTTCAGCATTTCCATCGTCAGGTGCGACGAGCTGCCCACCGAGACCGAGGCATAGCTCATGCGATGGTCTTTGGCGTATGCGACGAATTCCGCCAGCGTCTTGACCGGCACCTTAGGGTTGACCACCAGGTATTGCGAGGCCTTTACCGCCAGCGTGATCGGCGCCAGGTCTTTGGCGGGCTTGTAGGACGTCTGTGGCAGCAGCGTGGGGTTGATGCTGATGGGGCCGTTGTAGCCCACCAGCAGCGTGTAGCCGTCGGGGGCGGACCTCACCACATCCATCGTGCCGATCAGGCCGCCGCCGCCGCCCTTGTTCTCGACGACGACGGGCTGGCCCAGCGCGGCCTCCAGCTCCGGTGCCACCAGGCGGGCCAGCACGTCGTTGGTGCTGCCGACGATCGGCACGACGATGCGGATAGGTTTGTTGGGCTTCCATTCGTCCGCCTGGGCGGCGGAAAAAGTACAGCATGCCGCCAGCATGGCGGCCGCCAGCGCGGCGCGCCGGGTGATTCCTGACATGGTTGCTCTCCCTTGGTGGTGTGTGGGTCTCGGCGTGTTGTGCTTAGATGGAATAGACCTTCTGGTTCTTTCCATCGGCCAGGTGTACCGCAGCCCACTCCTGCGGTTTTTGATCGCGCGGCAGCAGCACGCCCGCAGCCCGCACGCGTTGCTGGTCGGCGTCGAGGGCCGGCGGATTGCCATCCGGCTGCAGTTTGGTGGCCGCCTCGAACAGCATCCGGCGCGCCATGACGATGGCGCGGTCGGTCGGCAGCAGCTTTTCGTTGGCATGATCCTGGACCGGTCCCATGCTTTCCTGCAGTGATGCGTCCTGGATGGCGAAGCCGAACACGCCCGAGTACGCCCGCTTGTCTTTCTGCGCCTGCCGGTCGATCAGATAGTCGTTGTCCTTGTTGGCCTTGGGCCGGAAGGTGCCGCCCGGCACGTTGGTGCCCGGCTCGTATTCGCAGTGGATGCCCTTGCCGCTGTTCAGGTCGCGTAGTTCTTCTTCATTCAGCGGCCGGTCGGTGCGGAAATTGATGCTCCAGGCCCAGCAATTGTGGTCGTCGATGGGCACCCACACATGGCCGCCCAGCGCGTGGTCGCCGAAGGGGGGGATCAGGGTGTACCAGGGGAACAGCCATTGTGTGACGCGCCAGTAATACGAATCCGGCTCGCCATTGCGGCGCCCGAACAGCGTCAGGCCGAAAGGGGTTTTCTCGATTTCGAAGATGACGTTGCCGTCGGCCTTGATGTAGTCCAGTGCCTTGGTGCCCTGGTGCAGCGGATCGTGGTCGACCTCGTAGCGGTGCACGTACGAAACGTGGCTGGTGTCGATGCCGCCTTCCATGGCCTGCAGGTAGTTGCATTCCTGCAGGCGCTTGGAGACGAATACGTGGCTGGCCGGCAGGGTGCACCACTCGACATCCGGCAGGGCCGGCTGCTTGTCTTTCGGGCCCATGTAGGCCCAGACGATGCCGGCCATTTCCACACAGGGATAGGCCGTGATGCCCATGTGCTTGCAGGCCTGCGGCGCCGAGGGCACGTCCACGCAGTTGCCGTCCCGGTCGAACTTCAGGCCGTGGTAGGCGCACCGGATGCCGTTTTCCTCGTTGCGCCCGAAGTACAGCGAGACGCCGCGATGTGAACAGAATTCGCTGATCAGCGCGGCCTTGCCTTCGGTATCGCGAAAGGCCAGCAATTTTTCCCCCATGATCTGCACCCGCACCGGCGGGCAGTCGGGTTCCGCGATTTCGCTGGCCGCCAGGACCGGCACCCAGTAGCGCCGCAGCAACTGCCCCATGGCGGTTCCCGGGCCAGTCCGAACCAGGGTTTCAGCGGTGTTTTTGTCCATGCGTGGTCTCCATTTCCGCGCTTCGGGCGTTGCCCGGGTTAGTCCGTCAGATAAGACATTAGTCCAGTATACGGACACGAATTGATCTGGGTCAAGCATGGCTTTTGAATACAATCGCCACGTTGAACCCAATGTGGTATGGAATCAGGCATGGAAAACGACAAGCGCCAGGAAGGGGTCCGGGCGGTAGATCGAGCGCTGGACATTCTGTTGGCTTTCCGTCCGGGGGACGACGGCCTGACGGCGGCCGAGCTGCTCAAGCGCGTGGATCTGAGCCGTCCCACGCTATACCGGCTGATCGCCACGCTGGAGCACAACGGCTTCCTGGCGTCGTCGGGCGAGCCGCAGCAATTCCGCCTGGGCAGCTCGGTGGCGCGGCTGGTGCATATATGGACCACCAGCCACAAGATCGCCGATCTGGCGTACCCGTCGCTGCAGCGTCTGTGGGAATCCACCGGGGAAACCGTGGCGCTGTTCGTGCGCGAGGGCGCCTACCGGGTGTGTTTCGCCGAGCTTGCCAGCCCGCAGCCGCTGAGTTTTCGCCGCGGCGTCGGCTATCGCGAAAAACTGGTGCTGGGCGCCAGCGGCCGCACCATCCTGGCGCGCATGAACCTGACCGAAAAAGAGCTCAAGGGCTATGCCGCCGACACGAAAGTGGATACCGGCGCCTATATGGCCGAGCTCGAGCGGGTGCGCAAGTTGGGTTACGCAACCAGCCGGCACGAACTCATCGAAGGCGCTGTCGCGGTGGCGGCGCCCTATTTCAACGGCGCCGACGTGGCCGCCGGCTCGATATGCATTTTCGGGCCCAGCGTGCGCATGACGGCCGATCGCGTGAAAGCCTGCGGCGCGCAGCTGATCGACGAGGCCGCCGTGCTGTCGCGGGCGCTGGGGCAGAAAACGGCCTGAACCGCAGGGACAGGCGTGTCTCTTGGGCCGTTAAAATCCGGGCAAGGTGCGGTAAGCTTACGGTAACGAAGCACCGCGGCGGGCAGCCCCACTTGGCTGCGCCCGCCCCGCCTGCTGCAAGGGCCAGAAACTTGGCAAAAACCCCCCTTCTCAAGTCTGGCAGTTTGGAACAAATTTTTGCCTCTTGAGCAATTCCATTGCGCTAGAGCACCAGAGGACAATCCCCCATGGCATCGGTCAATAAAGTCATTCTCGTCGGCAACCTGGGGCGCGACCCCGAAGTCCGCTACAGCCCCGACGGCGCGGCCATCTGCAACGTTTCCATCGCCACCACGTCGCAATGGAAAGACAAGGCCAGCGGCGAGCGCCGCGAAGAAACCGAGTGGCATCGGGTCGTCATGTACAACCGCCTGGCTGAAATCGCCGGCGAATACCTGAAAAAGGGCCGGTCGGTGTATATCGAGGGCCGCCTGAAGACCCGCAAGTGGCAAGACAAGGACACCGGCGCCGACCGCTACAGCACCGAAATCGTGGCCGACCAGATGCAGATGCTGGGCGGCCGCGACAGCGGCGGCGACAGCAGCTATGGCGGGGGCGGCGGCTACGACGACGCGCCGCGCCAGCAGCGCGCCCCGGCCCAGCGTCCGCCGGCGCAACGCCCGGCCCCGGCGGCGGCCGCGCCGGCCGCGGGCGGGGCCGCGAATCTGGCCGACATGGACGACGATATTCCGTTCTAGTTCCTTCCATTCCTTATTAATGTTGATTAAGGCCTCTTCTCCTCTGGAAGGGGGCCTTTTTCTTTACAGCGGGTCAACGGACTTCCGGTCCAGGAGGTCACGCTATTTCTGGGGAAATACCGAAACAAGGGGCGTGCGGCTAACACGATTCATTTCGTTTGCTGCTGCTTGGCGCTCCTTTATCGTGAGCTAGATTGGCAATGCCCCCATTTTCAGCGATTGCCAGAAGTTAGCGTACGGTTCTGTTGAATCGTTCGACGTAGACATTCTGTTGTGGCTTGCCCGGCTGAATATATTCGAGCTTTATGCCCTGCGTCGCCCTTGGCAACATACCGATAGCAAGTCTGGCTGACCCTGAACGCCTCGCGGGCCATCCTGATCGATACGCCACGGTCCTGCACGGCACGTTGGGCCATCTCGCGGCGGCGAGATGGCCTCACCACTTTTTTTCCAGCGCCTCCGTCACGATCCCGGGCTTGAGCTTCTCCTCGACGTACATCCTGCGCAGCCGCGCATTCTCGGCCTCAAGCTCCTTCATGCGCGCCATTAGCGACACGTCCATGCCACCGTACTTGGAACGCCGCTTATAAGAACGTGGCCGAGCTGATGCCAAGCTCCCGGCACAGCTCAGGCTAGAACTCCTCAACGAGAAAATTCTACTTCTGACTACAACGTCTTTACGGGGGGATTACCTTATAGGCTGTGCACGATGGCGGGCCCATTGATAGGAACAAAAACGCTGTTCAGGGGGACTCGTGCATCTTGGAACAGAATAGTTGCTCAGTTTTCCAGTGCACAAAAGGAGAGCAGATTCATTTATTGGAATTACTGTCCGCTTCTGGCCGACAAGCGGCCGCCCGACGGGTCATGGAGCAAGCCGTCCACGTCCACTGGCCAGTTGAAATCTTTCATCGTGAGAGCGTCATGTGCGGCCGGGATGGGGAGCGGTACTAGACGGCCATCAGGGTCGGACTGGCAATCCGCGGCCCGCCGGGTCAGGGCGTGAGCGTCTTCAAGGTCTTGAGGAAGTCTTTCGCCGGGCGGCCCAGCGGTTCGTACAGGAGGTGGAAGGCGTCCACGTTCACCCGCACGTCGGTGGCCAGGGGCTTGACCACCACGTCGGGGTGGGCCAGCCGCGACGCGGTGAGCGTATCCACCAGCGCGATGCCGGTGTGCTCCTCGGCCAGGGCCCAGGCGACGTGGACCTGCTGCACCTCGATGCTGAAGCGCAGCCGGCTGCCGGCGCGTTCGGCCACGTCGCGCAGCGATTGCGCGAACGGGATGTCCGTGGCGTAGCCGATCAGCTTCTGCCCTTCGAGGTCCTGGACCTGGATCTTGCGGCGCCGCGCCAGCGAATGCGACCGCGGGATCGCCACCGACCAGCCCGTTTCGCACAGCGGATGCACGCGCAGGTTGGGGTGGCCGATGGGCATGTGGGCAACGCCAATCTCGAATTGCCGTTCCAGCAAGGCTTGTAGCAAGGCGCTGGGGCTCATCGTCCGCAGGACCACCTGCACGTCGGGGTGCGCGCGCGCGAAGGTGCTGATGGCGCGCGGCATCAAGGACTGGCTCAGGTTGGCGCTGCAGGCCACGCGCAGGTACGCGGTCCGTTGGTGGATCAGGTCTTCGGCCACCTCGTTGACGCGCGTGACGTATTGATAGAGCGAATCGACTTCCGTGAAAAGCCGGTTGGCCTCGGGCGTTGGGTAGACGCGCCCCTTGATGCGCTCGAACAATTGAATGCCCAGGCGCTGCTCGGTGTACGCAACCAGCCGGCTGACGGCCGGCTGGGAAACGTTGAGCACCTTGGCCGCGCCGCTGATGGAGCGCGCCAGCATGATGGCGCGGAAGACTTCGATCTGACGCAGGTTTATTTTCATTTTTTATCGATAACACGAGATTATGAAAACGGCATAAATAAGCATAAGCCATTGTGGCTAGTCCTTCCTATACTGCCTGTTCCCCTGTCTTGAGGATGGCTGAGGTGAGCGACTTTGACTTGGTGGTGCGCGGCAATATCGTGGATGCAGACGCCGTGGTGCAGGACGGCTGGATCGGCATCCGGGACGGACGGGTGGCGGCCCGCGGGCAATGCCGGGACGGGGCGGATGCCCCTATGGCGCGGGACCGCGTCGATGCGCGCGGCCTGTGGATCGTGCCCGGCGTGGTCGATGGGCAGGTCCACGCGGCCAGCCAGGCCGCCCAGGAGGGCCTGGGCCATGCCTCGCGGGCGGCCGCCGCCGGTGGCGTGACCACCATGGTCGACATGCCCTACGACGATCCCGAGCCCGTCGCGTGCCGGGCCAGCCTGGACGCCAAGATCGCCGAGGTCGAGCGCGACTGCCACGTGGACGTGGCGCTGTACGGCACACTCAACGATATCCACGGGTTGGGCGCGGCCGGCGGCCTGATCGAAGGCGGCGTGTGCGCGTTCAAGTTCTCGACCTTCGAAGCCAGCCCCGGCCGCTTCCCGCGCGTCGAGGAAGACCTGCTGTACGAGGCCTTCCGGCTGATCGCGCCTTCGGGCCTGGCTTGCGGCGTGCACAACCAGAATCAGGAACTGACCCGCAAGAATATCGCCCGCATGGTCGAGGCCGGCGACACCGGCTGGGACGCCTTCATGCGCGCCCACACGCCGCTGATCGAAAACCTGGCGACCGCGGGCATCTACGAAATCGGTGCGGAGACCGGGGCGCGCGCGCACGTGGTGCATGTCTCCACCGCGCGCGGCTTCGAGATCCACGATATGTACCGCCGTAGCGGGCACGCGGTCTCGATCGAGACCTGCGTGCAGTACCTGATGCTCAACCATGAAGAACACACCCGGCGCTTCGGCGCCAAGACCAAGCATTACCCGCCGATCCGGCCCAAAGAAGAAGTCGAGCTGCTGTGGACCCACATCGCCCGGGGCGACTGCACCTTCGTGTCGTCGGACCACGTGAGCTGGGGCCTGGAGCGCAAGCAGAATCCCAACGTCTTCAAGAATTCTTCCGGCGGACCGGGCCTGGAGACGCTGCTGCCGGCCTTCTGGACGGGCTGCGAAGACCGCGGCATTTCGCCCACGATGGTGACGCGGCAGCTGAGCGCCAATCCGGCGCGCCATTTCCTGCTGCACAACCGCAAGGGCGGGCTGGCCGTGGGGCAGGACGCCGACTTGGCGCTGCTCAAGCCGGAGCGCTACGCGTTCGACCCCGCCGGCAGCCTGTCCGCCGTGCAGTGGAGCTCGTTCGAGGGCATGGAATTCAGCGTGCGCGTCAGCGCCACCTATTGCCGTGGGCGCCTGGCCTACGACGGCGCGATCCGCAACGAGGCGGGCTTCGGCCGCTTCCTGCGTCCCGCCGCGGGAGCTTCGCGTTGACCGCCGCTCCCCGCATTGACGCAGACCGGCTGTGGCAGCGGGTGCAGCGGCTGGCCGAGTTCACGCGCCCGGGGTTACCCTGGACGCGCCGCGCCTTCGGCCCGGAGTTCGCCGCCGCGCGCTCCTGGCTGGCTGACTCGTTCCGCGAAGCCGGGCTGGAGACGCGGGTGGACGCGGCGGGCAACCTGATCGGCCGCCGTCCTGGGCGTCGCGACGGGCTGGCGCCGCTGGCGACGGGATCGCACTGCGATACGGTGGTCGACGGTGGCCGGTTCGACGGCATCGCCGGCGTGCTGGCCGGCCTGGAAATCGCCCATTGCATGCAGGAAGACAACCTGCGTTTCGAGCATCCGCTGGAGATCATCGATTTCCTGTCCGAGGAGCCCAGCGACTACGGCGTGTCCTGCGTGGGCAGCCGCGCGCTCGCCGGGGCGTTGACGCCGGACCTTCTGGCGCAGGCGGACCCGGCCGGCGAGACGCTGTCGCAAGGCATCGCCCGCATCGGCGGCGACGTGGCGGCCATCGGCTCGGCGGACCGCCGCGGCGCGCCGAACGCCGCCTTCGTGGAACTGCACATCGAGCAGGGGCCGGTGCTGGAAAGCCGCGGCCTGCCGATAGGCGTGGTCAGCAGCATCGTCGGCATCCGCCGCGTCGCGATCGAGGTGCTGGGGCGCCCGGACCACGCGGGCACGACGCCCATGGATATCCGGCGCGATGCGCTGGCCGGCGCGGCCGAGATCGTCCTCGAAGCGCGCAACCGGGCGAACGGCTATCTGGACGGCCCGGCCTATGTGGTGGCGACGGTGGGCCGGCTGGAAATGACGCCGAACGTGGCCAATGCGGTGCCCGGCGCGGTGCGGATGACGCTGGAGGTGCGCAGCGGCGACAGCGCCGTGCTGCGCGTGTTTCCGGAACGCGTGCTGGAGGCGGTGGTGCCCCGGCTGGAAGCCGCCGGGCTGCGGGCATCGATGCGCGCGCTCACCGACGCGCAACCCACCGACTGCACGCCCGAGGTCATGCGGACGATCGGCGAGGCCGCGCAGGAACTGGGGCTTGCGAGCATGGTGCTGCCCAGCGGCGCGGGTCATGATGCCGCCTACATGGCCGCGGTCGGCCCGATGGGCATGATCTTTGTGCCCTGCCTGAACGGGCGCAGCCATTGCCCGGAAGAGTGGCTGGAGCCCCGGCAGTTGGCGGACGGCACGCGGGTCCTTTATCAGACATTGCACAAACTCGACCGCGCGTTGGCGCGGTCCTGAACGACGGGGAATGCCCCGGAGGGGAAAAAATGGAATCACGACGCATTCGGGCACAACGCGGCACCGCGCTGCGCTGCAAGGGCTGGCACCAGGAAGTGATCCTGCGGATGCTGGAGAACAACCTGGAGAACGGCGAGCGTCCGGAAGACCTGGTGATCTACATGTCGGCGGCGAAGGCCGCGCGTGACTGGGACAGCTTCGACCGCATCGTCCAGGCGCTGAAGACGCTGGACAACGACGAGACGCTGATCGTGCAATCCGGCAAACCGGTGGCGCGCTTCCGCACGCACGAGCGGGCGCCGCGGGTGCTGCTGGCCAATGGCAACGTGCTGGGCCGGTGGGCGGGCGACGACGCCATGTTCCAGCTGGAACAGCGCGGCCTGACCATCCTGCCGGGCATGACGGCGGCCTGCTGGCAGTACATCGGCAGCCAGGGCATCGTGCAGGGCACCTATCAATCCTTCGTCGGGGCCGCGCACCAGTATTTCGACGGTTCGCTGGCGGGGCGGGTCATCCTGACGGCCGGCTGCGGCGGCATGGGCGGCGCCCAGCCGCTGGCCGGCAAGATGGCGGGCGCGGCCACACTGGTGGTGGACGCCAATCCCGACGCCCTGCAGCGCCGCGCCGACACCGGCTACCTGGATATGATCGCGGCCTCGCTGGACGATGCCCTGGCGCGCATCCAGGCGCTGGCCGGCGCGGGCGAGGGCGGCTCGGTGGGCCTGGCCGGCAACGCGGCCGACCTCTACGAGGCGATGCTGGCGCGCGGATTCCAGCCTGACATCGTCACCGACCAATGCATGGTCGATCCCTATCGCGGCTATGTGCCGTCGGGCTTGACGCCCGCGCAGGCGGCCCGCTGGATACAGGAAGATCCGGCCGCTGCGCTGGCCGCCGCCGCCGCGACGCTGCTGCGCCACGCCGGCGCCATCCTGGAGTTCCAGCGCCGCGGCGCGCTGGCGTTCGAATACGGCAACACTTTGCGCGCCCGCGCCGTCGAGGCGGGGCTGCCGCAGGCGGCGGAGCTGGAGTCCTTCGTGACGCTGTTCATCCGGCCGCTGTTCTGTCTGGGCATCGGGCCGTTCCGCTGGGTCGCGGCCTCGGGCGATCCGAAGGATATCGAGGCCGTCGACGCCCTCATCGACGAAACCTTCGACGCGGATCATCCGATCCGCCACTGGATTGGCATGGCGCGCAAGCATATCCAGTTCCAAGGCCTGCCGGCGCGCATCGGCTGGCTGGGGCACGGCGAGCGCAGCCGCCTGGCGCTGCGCGTGAACGAGGCGGTGGCCAGCGGGCGCATCAGCGCGCCCATCGCGTTCACGCGCGACCACCTGGACGCGGGCTCGGTCGCGTCGCCGTATCGCGAAACGGAAAAAATGCAGGATGGCAGCGACGCCATCGCCGATTGGCCCTTGCTCAACGCCATGCTGGCCTGCAGCGGCGGCGCCACGCTGGTGGCCATCCATTCGAACGGCAACAAGTCCCAGAGCGCGGGCCATACGGTGATCGCCGACGGCACGCCGCTGGCCGCCGAGCGGCTGGCGGCGGTGCTGGACGGGGACACGGGGATCGGCGTGACGCGGTATGCCGAGGCCGGCTATGAACAGGCGCTTGGCGTCGCCGAGGCCGCCGGCCTGGGCGTGGCGGGCGCGGGGAGGCAGGCATGAGCCAGGACACCTTGGGCTTGGAAGATATCGACGCCGCCATCGCGGGCGGATTGCTGCTGTCGGCCGGCGGCAGCGGCCGCGCCCGCGTGGCGCAGAGCCGCCACTTCGCCGAACTGGCCTGTGCCCGCGGACCGCTGGCGCTGCGCCCGCTGGCCAGCCTGCCGGCGGACGCGCAGATCCTGGTGTCGACGGCGGTGGGCGCGCCGGGCGCGGGCAAGCACCTGGCGGATCCCGACCATGCGCTGCGCGCCGCGCGCAATCTGGTGCAGGCCAGCGGCGCGCGCATCGACGCGGTGATGCCGGGCCACGTCCCAGGCTTCTACGCCTGGCTGCTGGCGGCCGAACTGGGCGTGCCGCTGCTGGACGCGGCGTGCAACGGGCGCGGGCATCCCACCGTGCGGATGGGCAGCCTGGGCCTGTCGTCGCGACCGGACGCGCTGCTGTATCAATGCGGCGTGGGCACGGGGCTGGAGGTCACCCTCCACGGCAACATGCTGACGACCGCCGCCTTGCTGCGCGCGGCCGCCGTCCAGGCGGGCGGGCTGATCATGGCGTGCCGCGGCCCGCTGGCCGCCGGCATGGTGTCGGACGCCGCCGCGCATGGCGCCATCGGCTACCAGCTCAGCGTCGGGCGAGCCATGCTGGCCGCGCCGGCGCAGGGCGAGGCCCGCCTGGCCGCTCTGGTGGCGGCCTCCGGCGCCCGGGTGCTGGCGCGCGGCGAGATCGCGGGCGTGACGGTGGCCTATCGCGAAGGTTTCGACGTGGGCGAAGTGGCCGTCACCGACGCCGCCACCGGGGCCCGCATCGCGCTGGGCGTGTGCAACGAGTTCATGACGGCCGAAGCCGACGGCCGGCGCGTTTCCACGTTCCCCGACCTGCAGGCCGTGCTCGACGAGGAAACCGGCGAGGTCCTGGCCATCTCGGAGCTGGAGGCCGGCCGCCGCGTGGCGGTCCTGGTCGTGGCCAAGGGACGCCTGCCGATGGGCGCGGGCATCTTCGATCCGGCCGTCTATCCCGACGTCGAGGCGCGCATGAATCTGTCGCTCGCCGAATATGCCCTGAACCCGGACGCCTGAGGAGACGCGGCATGACCATTCTTTACGACAGCCGCAATTCCGGCAACGGATGGAAGATCAGGCAGTTGCTCAGCCTGCTCGACCTGCCTTACGAACGGCGCATCCTGAACCTGGCGGCGGGCGAGTCGCGCACGTCGGAATTCCTGGCCATCAACCCCCAGGCCCGCGTTCCCGTGCTGCGCGAGGCCGACGGCCTGGTGTTGCGCGAATCGAACGCCATCCTGGCGCACCTGGCGCAGGGCACGCCCTACCTGCCCGACGCCCGGGCGGCGCGCGCCGAGGTGATGCAGTGGCTGTTCTTCGAACAGTTCGACCATCTGCGCAATTTCGCCCGGCCGCGTTTCCTGGTAAGCATCGCGCACAGCGCCGCGGCGGACTCGCCGGAGGTGCTGGCCTTGCGCGAGCAGGGCGTCAAGGCGCTGGCCCTCATGGAGGCGCATCTGGCCGGGCGCGACTACCTGGCGGGCGGCGCCTACACCATCGCCGACATCGCGCTGTATCCCTACACCCGCCTCTCCCCCATGGGAGGGTACGACTTGCAGCCTTATCCGCAGGTCCGGCGCTGGCTGGAACACATTGCCGCCCGCCCGGACACGATCGCCTTGCCCTGATTTTCCGTTCAACCCGTCCGATCCGGACGCCGGAGCCTCTCATGTCCTCACGTCACCGCATTGCCGCCGTCCTCGGCTGCCTGAGCTTGTCCTTCGCGGCCGCCGCGCCGACGGCCGCCGCCGACGCGTATCCCAGCAAGCCGATCCGGCTGATCGTGCCGTATCCCGCCGGGGGGGGATTCGACACGGTCGCGCGCCGCCTGGCCGACGGCCTGCGCGAGCGGCTGGCGACCCCCGTCATCGTCGAGAACAAGCCAGGAGGCAACACCATCATCGCGACCGATACGGTCGTGCGCGCGCAGCCCGACGGCTACACGCTGCTGATGAACGCGCCCGCCGGCATCGTGCAGGGGCCCTGGCTCCAGAAGCTGCCCTACGATCCCATCCAGGCGCTGCAGCCGCTCTACATGGTGGCGCAGGTGCCCACGGCGCTCATCGTGCCCACGTCGCTGGGCGTGTCCACCTTCGACCAGTTCAAGGCCTATGCGGGCGCCCACAAGGGCGAGATGGCCTATGCCAGCCTGGGCAGCGGCAGCACGTTCCACATCTTCGGCGCGATGCTCAACGAGCGCCTGGGGGCGCAAGCCACCCACGTGCCGTACAAGGGCGACGCGCCGGCCATGAGCGACCTGGTCCCCGGCCGGGTGCAGTTCATGTTCAACAACCCGGTGTCGGCCATCAACTTCGCCAAGCTGGACAAGGTGCGCATCCTGGCCATCAGCGGCGCCACGCGGCTGCCGGCGATCAAGGACATCCCGACCCTGGGCGAACTGGGCATGCCGGAGTTCAACATCACCGGCTGGTACGGCCTGTTCGCGCCGGCGGGAACGCCGCGTCCCGTCGCGGACAAGCTGGCCGACGCCGTCAAGGCCGTCATGCAGACGCCCGCGTTGCGCGAATACCTGGATACCGTCGGCGTGGTGGGCGGGGATTCTGGCGTGGACGCATTCACCCACCAGGTCGCCGAGGACTACCAGGCGTGGGGCGAGCTCATTAAGAAGAACGACATCCGCTTTGAGTGACGGCCATGAGCATCCCGCGTATCGCGCGTTTCGCCAGCGAGCTGGACGCCGCGCTGGCCGACCCGGCGGCCGACGAGGCGGCCCTGTTGGCGCGAGCCCGGTCGCTGATGGCGGCGCTCGTGGCCATCGCGTGCGCAACCTCCACCAGGACCGGGTATCGGTCAGCATCCATTTCTATGGCGGCGACATCGGCGCGATCGAACGCAGTGTGTTCGATCCGGCCGACGGCCGCAGCAAGGTTTTCGTTTCCGGGTATGCCGCGCCCCGCGCGGATTTGAACTGACGCCGAGTCAGGAAGGAACTAGAACATGAAGAACGCGATGAAGCCGCGCGGGCTGCGCCTGCCGCGGGTGCTGGCGCTATGCTGCGCCGTTATGCCGGCCTGGGCGCTGGCGCAGCAGACCGTCCGCCTGGACGGCGCCAGCCTGACCTATGAACAGGTCGCGCTGGTGGCCCGCTCCGGCGCCAAGGTCGAGATCGCGCCCGAGGCCCGCCGCCGCGTGGCCCGAGGCCACGATGTGGTGCTGGCCGCCGCGCAGGCCGACATGCCGATCTACGGCCTGAATCGCGGCGTCGGCGCGGCCAGGCAGGTCGCCGTGCTGGAAGGGCAGCGCGAGAACGCCGCCGACGTGCGCAAATCGTCCGAGGAGTTCAACCGCAACCTGCTGATTTCGCACAGCCGGGCGACCGGCCCCGCCACCGACGCGGCCATCGTGCGCGCCGCGCTGACGGCGCGCCTGAACACCGCCCTGACGGGCGCGTCCGGCATGCAGGCCGAGATCGCGGACATGTACGCGGCGTTGCTCAACGCGGGCATCACGCCAGTCGTGCCGCGCGACGCGTCGGTGGGCGAGGCCGACATCTTCCTGCTGTCCTACACCGGCCTGGCGATGATGGGCCTGGGAGAGGTGCTGGTGGACGGCCGCCGCGTGCCCGCCGCGCAGGCGCTGCGCGCCGCCGGCATCGCGCCGGTGCGCCCGTTCGCCAAGGACGCCTTGGCCATCATGAGTTCGAACGCCTACTCGGCCGGCCACGCGGCGCTGGTCGCCTACGACCTGGGGCGTCTGCTCGACCGGGCGGACCTGGTGTTCGCCGCCAGCCTGGAAGCGCTGTCCGGCAACGTGGCGCCGCTGCTGCCGGACAGCGTGGCCGCGCGCCCCTTCCCGGGGCATCGCGAAGCGGCCGGGCGGATCGCGGCGCTGCTGGACGGCAGCTATCTGTGGAAAAAGGACCCCGCGCGCTTCAGCCAGGATCCACTGAGCTTTCGCACGACCCCGCAGCTGCATGGCGCCCTGCGCCAGCAGTTCCAGACGCTGACGGAGCACTTGCGCACGCAGCTGAACGCCTCCGACGACAACCCCGTCATCCTCCTGGACGTCACGCCGGCGGAAGGCGCCCGCGAGCAGGAGGCGCGGTACTACGTCAAGGGAACGGTCGAGGGCCGCCCGGTGACCGGGGCAGTCGTGCCGACCGCGCACTTCGAACCTGTGGGATGGGTCCTTGACGCGCAGGCGATGGCGGTGGGACTGAGCCATCTGTCCAACCACTCCATGCAGCGGGCCAACCGGCTGGCGACCAAGGATTTCACGGGCATCGACCTGCTCGACGGCCAGCCGCCGGGCAGCCTGGCCGGCTTCTGGAAGACAGCCAACGTCCTGCAGACCCGCATCTATGCGGAGACGGTGCCGGTGTCGTCGCTGGTGCAGCCCTCGGCCCGGGACATCGAGGACGTGGGCACGCAGGCGCCGCTGGTCGTGGAGCGCTTGGACCACGTGGCCGAGCTGGTCTACCGCATGCTGGCTGTCGAACTGGCGGTCGCCGCCCAGGTCGTGGAGCAGCGCCAGCGGCAGCATCCGGACCTGGTGCTGGGCCGCGCCACCGGCACGCTGTTGGGCGACACGCGCAAGGCCATGGCGGCGCAACCGGCGCCGCGCCTGCCGGGAGGAGATATCGACGCCGCCTACCCGAAATTGCGCTGATAGGGCGGCACGGCGCCCGCGCCGACGGGGGAGGATGCCGCCCGAGTGGATGTCCTCTGCCTACTACTAAGCGGTCGTTCTAGCGTCTGCGGCCGCCCGCCGGGGCACGCCGCGTCCCGGCACCGGCGGCATGCGATGCCGCAGGCTAGGCTTCGGCAAGAGGCGGTACCGGGTCCGCGTATTCCATGTCGCAGGTGAATACCACCGTCAGCCAGATATGCGGATCATCGGCGCCCACGGCTTCGCCGAACGCCTTCCGTATCTGATCCCATTCCGGCAACTTTCGGGCAGGCGCATCCGGCGGGACGATAAAGTAGATTTCGATGTTCTTGGACCGCCCCACACGGGCCGTATACGCACGATACGTCACGAACCCGTGCTGTTGCACCAACCTGGCGGCCGCCTCGTCCACGTGGTTTCTCAGTTCCGGCGGCGTGATCATCAGGATGTCGTTCAGGGCCTGGCGCAGGGACGGGATCGGAATCGGAATGACAATCACGCAGACGATGGCGAGCACGGCGGGGTCTACATAAGGAGACACCCAGTGCCAGGCGGTGCCTTGTATGAAATAGGCAAACACGAACGCCACGAGCAGCGCCGCCGTAATCGCGGCGGACATGATCCAGGCCTGCACGTCCAGGTTGATCAGTTCTGACTTGAGCCGGCGATTGGCCCGGTGTTCGACGACGGCGATCGCCACCGAGGCGACCAGCGTGATGACCGCATAGACAATGGCCCAGCCGAACGCGATGTCGCGTCCGCCCGCCAACAGGCTGGCGATCGCATTGAACAGCGCATACACGGCGGTGCCGATGAGCATCATGCCGTACAGCCCGATGACCATGGGTTCCAGATGCCAGAATCCCATCGAGAACCGTTCCTGCCATTTTTGGGAAAGCGTGCCCGATATCGCGTGGGCGGTGATCAGCTTCACCACGACCAGCGTCAGAAGGCTGACCCCGACATCGACGAGAGAAAAGAAGCCGTCGAACAGAACAAGAAAAGAACCGGCAACGAGGCCGAACGCGATGCCAACCACGGCCAATGACAGGCCGACCGCGATGGATGCCCTGAGAACGCCGTTTTCATCGCGCAGGTCGAAGAGTGTGGTTCCGTCAGTCATGGCGCGGCCGCGTGTCCTGGTGGGTTCTATTAAACCAGAAGCCGTTTGTTTTTTACCGTTTTCGCGGCCGCCGCGATCTGGCGGCCTGGCGCTGCGCGGCCACGCGCGATTCGCGCCACGCGATATACACCCCGCTGCCGGCGATCAGCGCCGCGCCCAGGCAATCGACCAGGTCGGGTGCGTCGTGCCACACCAGCCAGCCCAGCAGCGAGGCCCACAGCAGCGCGGTGTAGTCGAACGGCGCCACCACCGACGCCGGCCCGATGCGAAAGCCCTGGGTGATGAAGGTGAGGCCCAGGGTGCTGAACAGCGCTATGCCGGCGAAGTACGGCAGGTCTGAAATCTGTGGCGGCGTCCAGAACGCGGGCACGGCCACGGCGCTGCACACCAACTGGCCGGCCACGATGTAGAACATGGTGGTGAGCATTCTTTCGGCCCGCCCGATGGCGCGCGCGGTCAGCATCATGACCGCATACAGCACGGCGGTGGCCAGCGGATAAAGCGCCGCCGCCTGGAAGCTGGCCGCGCCGGGGCGCACGATGACCAGCACGCCGGCAAAGCCGGCGGCCACGGCCAGCCAGCGGCGTCCGTCGACGCGTTCTTTGAGCACCAGCACCGACAGGGCCGTGACGAACAGCGGCGCGGCGAATGCGATGGCGGCGGTCTCGGCCAGCGGCAAGGCCTGCAGGCCCAGGTAGAAGAAGGTGGCCGAGATGATGTTGAGCGCGCCGCGCAGCAGGTGCAGGGCCAGGTGGCGCGTGCGCAGCGCCGGGCGGCCGCCCAGCGCCAGCACCAGCAGCAGCACGAAGGGCAACGCGATGGCGGCGCGCAGGAACAGGATCTGTATGGGGCTGTAGTGCTGCCCCACCCATTTGGCCAGCGCGTCGCTGAAGGTAAGAAACAGGACGCCGCCGCAGACGCAGGCGATGCCGGCGAGCGGGGTCGTGCGCTGGCGATCGATCATGGCCAACCTGGTTCGCTGCAATGAAACATGAATGATAGGTCTTCCATGATAGGGCACGGGGCGAGGGGTGGTTTCGGTGTCTGACACCCTTCGGGAGTCAGACACCTGGCGAAAGGAGGGACGCGGGCGGATTGGTGCCGAAAGGGCAATATCGTGGTCCGCCGGGCGGATCTTCCGCCGCGGGGCCGGACTGCCTACGATAGAGGCGTGCCATTCATTGACAGGAGAGGGTCATGGCGAAATACATGCGTATCGGATTGCCCTTGATCGCCGTGGGCATTTGGCTGGGGCAGCCCGCGCTGGCGGCCCAGGCCGGACCCGCGCCGGCGGGCGCGGCGGCGCCCCAGGCCATCGTGACGCCGCTGATGACCAAGGACTTGCCAGACAATCCGGGCAAAGAGGCGCTGATGATCACGGTGGATTATCCGCCGGGTGCCGTGGACCCGATTCATCGGCACGACGCGCACAGTTTCGTGTACGTGCTGGAAGGCAGCATCGTCATGCAGGTGAAAGGCGGCAAGGAAGTGACGCTGACGCCGGGCCAGACCTTTTATGAGGGCCCGGACGATGTCCACACCGTGGGCCGCAACGCCAGCCAGACCGAGCCCGCCAAGTTCCTGGTGGTGCTGATCAAGAAGAAGGGCGCGCCGGTATTGCTGCCCGCAGAATGAATGCGCCGACCGGCGCCCGCTTGCCGGAAAGCCGAAGGCCATGAAAAGGGAAATGTTCCGCCGGCGGCGCACGCCTATGGCTTGGCGGCGGGCCGCGCCGCATCTGGCCGGGGCGTCCAGGCCAGCGCCGCCAGGATGCCGGCCACCGCGCCGGCCGCCACATACCACGCGCCCGGCAGCAGGTGGCTGGTCAGCGCGGCCGCCAGCAGGCTGGCCAGCCACGGCCAGGCGCGCCGCAGGCCGCGCCACATGCCGCGCAGCATGACCAGGAACACGGCGGGAAACGCCATGTCGAGCCCATAGGCCTCGGGGTGCCCCAGCAAGGGGCCCAGCACGGTTCCCAGGGTGGTGCAGCCGACCCAGGCCACGTAAAGCACCGCTGAAGAGCCCAGGTAATAGGCCATGCTGAACGCCGGCGCGATGCCCAGGTGGGCGCGCCGCCGCGTATCGGCCATGGACAAGGCCCAGCCGGCATCGGTCATGAAGAACAGCGCGGGCAGCACCTTGCGCTTGGGCAGGTGCCGCAGGAAGGGCGTGAGCGCCGCGCTCATGACCAGCATGCGGCTGTTGACGATGAACGTGACGGCCATGATCAGCAGGAAGTGCGGAGGCGAACTCCACAGGCCCAGCGCGGCGAATTCCGAGCCACCGGCGAAGTTCAGGCCGGTCATGAGCGGCACCTCGAGGGGTGTCAGGCCCTTCTGGGCGGCTTGCGCGCCCAGCACCAGGCCGAAGGGAATGATGCCGAACAAGATCGGCAGGCTGGCCGTGGCGCCCGCGCAGCATTGCATCCAGGCGGTGGGATTCTGGGGCGCGGCGGCGAGCCGGGGTTTGGGGCCGTTCATGCGGGAACGAGGGATGCGCGGCGGGGCATCACGGTATCAGGTGGCGCAGCAGTGCGGCGCTGCCCACGCCGATGACGATGGTGGGCAGCAAGGGCAGCCGGGCGGCGGCGAACACGGTGCAGGCCAGCGCGATCAGGTCGGCGGGCCGGTCGGATACGAATACCGGGGCGATTACCGAGATGAGTACGCAGCCCGGCGCGGCTTCCAGTACTGCCATCGCGCGCGGGCCGAGGCTGCGGTTGCGCAGCAGGATGTAGCCGCCGATGCGGGCCAGATAGGTGACAGAGGCCATCAGCACGATGGCCAGCAGATTCGCGGGATCGACCATGGGCATATGATACCGGCGGCGCGGCGGCCTGTTCGTCGACGCCATGGAACAGGCTCGACCCGTGCCGGCACAGCAGCCCGACAAGCCGTTCCGCGGGGAGGAGGGCGACCAGGTCGACGTCTTTCTCAACTAGCGCCCGGCGCGGCCGTCTGCCGTGGGCAGACGCCTGGTCCAACGGCGGACACGCGCGGCACGAGGGCCGCCGGTCTCGCCGAAAGCTCGGAGTTCAAAGCGATTCGCCCCAGGATCGGGCGATGATTTGCTTGAATGCAACATCTTCGCCCAGCGTGCCGAAAGCCTGGCCCCAGTCGCCGCCCAAACGGGATGCGCAAAATGCCTGCGATACGTATTCGGGGCTGTTTCGCAGTAACAGCGAAGCCTGGAGCGCGAGCGCCAGCTTTTCCACCATGCGTCGGGCCATGAGTTCCAGGCGTTCGCGCCGTGAAACCGCGTCGCGAAGCCAGGCGAGCATGCGGTCGAGATGGGTGTTCATGCCGCGAGCCAGTGCAATCTCGTCAAGCACAGCTTCGATCACATCCGGATCGTGTTCGATTGCCCGCAGGACATCCAGGCAGATCACGTTGCCGCTGCCTTCCCAGATGCTCTGCACGGGGGCTTCGCGATAGAAGCGGGGCATCATCGAATCTTCTATGTAGCCAAAGCCGCCATGGCATTCCAACGCTTCGAACGCGCTGGGGCTGGCACGCTTAGCCAACCAATACTTCGCGATGGCCGTGACAACGCGGGAAAAGCGCTTTTCCCGCGGATCGCTCTTGGCCCGGTCCACGCTGCCTGCCAGGCGCATCAACAGGGCAGTAGCGGCTTCGGATTCCAGCGCCAGGTCGGCCAGCACATTGTTCATCAACGGCTTGTCCACCAGCTTGTTGCCGAAGGCCGACCGCTGTTGCGCGTGATGAAGCGCGCGGAACAGCGTTTGCCGGATGATGCCCGTGGAGATCGACGCACAGCCCAGCCTGGTCAGGTTCACCATTTGAATGATGGTTCGTACTCCGTGCCCCGCTTCGCCCACCAGCCAGGCCAGCGTGCCGTTGTACTCGATTTCGCTCGATGGATTAGACCGGTTTCCCAGCTTGTCTTTCAGGCGCATGATCGAGAAGCGGTTGCGCGAACCATCGGGCAGCCAGAACGGGACCAGAAAGCACGAGATTCGTCCGGGTTCGTCGCCGGCCAGGGCGACTGTGAGAAAGCAATCGGACATCGGCGCTGAATAAAACCACTTGTGTCCGACTAACGAATACACGCCCGGCTCCTGAGTAGGAAGAGCTTTCGTTGTATTGGCGCGCAGGTCCGATCCTCCTTGCTTTTCTGTCATGGCCATGCCGATCAAGGCGGCCGATTTCTGCGCCATGGGGCGATATCGGGGGTCGTATTCGCTGGACGTCAGCAAAGGTTCCCACTGGGCGCTGAGAGCCGGGTTGTCGCGCAAGACTGGCACGCCGGCGTACGTCATGTGCAACGGACATAGCGTGCCGCTTTCCACCTGCGCCATCAGCATACTCATGCCCGCCCGCGCGACATGGGCGCCGGCGCGCGGTTCGCGCCAGGGTAGAGAGTGCACTTGGTGCGTTCGCGCCAGGCGCATCAGCTCATGCCACGATGGGTGGAGATTGATTTCGTTGATGCGATGTCCGAAGTCGTCGTGGGTCTGCAGTTCGGGCACATAGCGGTTGGCCCGATAGCCATGTCGGATGACGTCAGGATCCGCCAGCGCTTGCGCGAACTTATCCAGTCGCGGCGCAGCCCAGTCGGCGCCTTCTCGCGCCAGCGCCTCGCGTAGTGCCTGATCGCGCAACAGGATGTTGTACTCCCCATAGGGACTGGGCTGGTTGAAGACTTCGTGCGTGGCGCCCGCGGAGCGGGCTGAATGGTCTTGCATGGCAAGCTCCTGTCATGAGTGCTGCAGATGCCGAATTAAATCATTTGACTTAATTCGTGTAAAGCACTTGACTTAATAATGATGCAATCCTAGACTGCAACCATCGAAGTCCAGAAACGGGAAATCACGATGGCGTCCACGAAAAACATCACCGCGAAAAAAACCGCCGGGCGTGTTCGCGAGGTGCGCACGGCAGCCGACAGCGCAGACGTTCTGCTGCTTACGGCCCAGCGATTGTTCGCGGAAAAGGGCATCGACGCCGTATCCATGCGTGAAATCGCCCGTGAAGCAGGGCAGCGCAACAACTCGGCGCTGCATTACCACTATGGTTCGAAAGAGACGCTTATCCAGGCAATCCTGCAGCGGCAGATGGTAGAGATAGATACGCTGCGCAACGATTACCTGGACCGAATCTTCATCGACCAGCGCCACGGCGAGTTGCGCGCATTGATCGAAGCCGTCGTGTGGCCGATGGCCACTGGCTTGATTACGAATCGCGTCAATTCCTACAACCGGTTTCTCGCCGCGGCCCAAATCCACCCCGACATCGATCTTGCCACCTCGACGCGCGAAGATGGCGAACGGGGCTTTCGCCGCGTGCGGGAGCTGCTGCAGATTGTGTTGCCCAATATTCCCGAAGCCGTACTGCTGCAGCGCTACCTGTCCGGCGTCGCATTCGTGATGTTCAGCCTGGCCGATTTCGAGCGCATCAAAAGTCGCCGCAGCAAGGTCAACCGGGGGTTCGACCTGCAGCGTGCCATCGAAAACCTGATCGACATGCTTGCCGGCGCTTTCGCCGCGCCAGTGTCCACGCAGGTCATGCAGCGCCTGGCCGACGGTCAGCGGGCCGGCACATCGAGGGGCGTGGTTCCGGCCAACAGTCCCTCGTCGTCCTGACATCCGAGCGCCAGCACTTTCACATACCTAAAAAAGGGAGAGACAAAGATGAATTTCAGATTCTTCGGGGCGCTGCTTGCCCTGTCGATGGTGTGTTCGCCCGTCGCAGGGGCGCAGGATAACTATCCGGACAAGCCCATTCAAATTGTCGTGCCCTACCCGCCGGGCGGGCCATCTGATACCTTGGCTCGGCTGATAGGGCAATCGTTGTCGAGCGAGCTTGGCCAGCCGGTCATCATCGAAAACAAGGCGGGCGGAGCCGCCACGATTGGCACGGGCTATGTCGCCCGCCAAGCGCCCGATGGCTACACACTGCTCCTGATTGCCGCTCATCTAGTTACCAATGCCGCGACAGGCGTCAAGACGCCCTACGACCCCATTCGTGATTTGCAGCCGGTAGCGATGCTGGCCAAGATGCCCATTCTCGTGGCGATCAATCCCAAGGTTCCCGCCGACGACATGGCCTCGCTCATTGCATGGATCCGCGCTCAGAAGCAGCCGGTGCAATATGCCAGCCCCGGGGCGGGCAGCCTGACCCAGCTCTGGGGCGAATTGCTGGCCCAGAGCCAAGCGCTGCATCTTGAGCATGTCCCCTACAAGGGGTCGGCGGGGGCGGCGCGCGCGACCATTGCGGGAGAAGTGCCGCTGCTGTTCGATGTTGGCGGCATTACCACGGCCATGATTCAGCAAGGCAAGCTCAAGGGCATTCTGACCCCCGGCGGCGAACCCGCCCCAGGGTTGCCGAATTTGCCCACGGCACGCGATGCCGGGATGGTGGAAATGGAGGCCAGCAGCTTCCTTGGACTCGTGGGCCCGGCGCATTTGCCCGATAACGTGGTGCGCAAGCTCAATCAGGCGGTGAACCAGGCGTTGATGCGGCCCGACGTCATCAAGGCGATTGCCACTCTGGGGTTGCAGCCCGCCGGCGGAAAACCCGAAGAATTGCGCGAATTGCTGGCCAGTGAGATGAAGCGCTGGACCGGAGTTGCGCGGACGGCTGGTATTACCTCGCCGAACTGACCCGCCACCGTACCAACTTCAAGGAATCGACATGACATCGTCGCAAGACTGCCGGCCCCTGGCCGGTGTGCGGGTCGTAGAGTTCGGACAATTCATTGCCGGGCCTGGCGCCACGCAGATATTGGCTGATCTGGGCGCCGACGTGGTCAAGATCGAAAGTCCGCACGGAGACAATGGTCGCCGGTTTGGCGTCGGCGCGGCCACGGGTGGGCGTGGCGGCCTGTTCATGGCCTATAACAGGGGCAAGCGCTCTGTTGTGCTGGACATGCGCCAGCCCGCGGGGCTGCTGGCGGCACGCAGGCTGGCGCTGGCCGCCGATGTGGTGGTGCAGAACCTGCGGGCGGGAACTGCGCAGGCGCTGGGCCTGGATGCCGATGCCCTGCGGCGCGAAAAGCCGTCGCTGATTCACGTCACGATTTCCGGTTTCGGTACGCGAGGGCCTTCGCATAAGCGACCGGGCCTGGATATTGCCGCACAGGCCGAAAGCGGCATGATGTCGATCACGGGCGAGCTGGAAGGACCGCCGCTGAAGGTGGGGTTCCCCATCGCCGACGTCTCCACCGCGACCGCCGCGGCGAATGCGATTCTGGCGGCCTTGTTCAGAGGCGCGCGCACCGGCAATGGTGAAACGATCGAGACTTCTTTGCTGGCCGTCGGTATTTCGTTGCAGGCGCAGATCTGGGCCGAGTACCAGTGCACCGGCAAATTGCCGCCGAGATCCGGCAATGCGCAGCCACTCGTCGCCCCCGCCGCGGATCTCATTCCGGTGGCGGATGGCCATATCGTTGTTTCCGCCTATCTGGACGACCATTGGCGGCGGCTGTGCGCGGCTATCGGGCAACCGGAATTGACCAGTGATCCGCGCTTTATCGATAACACGGCACGGGTGAAGAATCGGCCGGCGCTGGTGGAAATTTTGTGCCAGGCGCTTGGCAGCCTCAGCGGCGAGGCGGCCCGGACACGGCTGGAGCGCCATCAGGTTGTAGTGGGCATGGTCCGCAATTATGCGCAGGTGCTGGCGAGCCCCGATGTAGAGGCCATGGGGATATTCCAGCCCGTGCGCGACGAAAAGGGGGGCGAATTGATGTTGCCCGGCTTGCCGTTCACCTTTTCCAGCTGCCCCGATCGCGGCCGTGCTCCCGCAGTGCCGGCCCTGGGCCAGCATACCTCTGAAGTGCTGCGTGAAGCAGGTTTCGCCCGCGACGAGATATGCGCCTTGCTGCCGGCCGAGGCGGCCCATGCGTGACATTGCCAAGAGAGAGCTTCCCATGACCGCCGTAATACTCGAACGCCACGATGGCTGGGCCGAACTAGTGCTGAACCGGCCAGAGCGCAAGAACGCCATTGACGGCACCCTGGCGCGATCTTTGCATGCCGCTCTTGCCGACCTGGAATCCGATGGCTCGATCCGTGCCGTCGTTCTGCGGGGAGCTGGCGGAGCCTTCTGTTCCGGCCTTGACGTCAAGGCATTCGGCGCGCAGCCCCAACCCGAGTGGAAAGCCGGCTTCCCGGAGCTGTGGGACGCGGTTCATACACGAATGCTCGGCAGCCGGAAGGTCTGGGTAGTGGCGCTGGAGCGCTATGCAATCAACGGCGGGGCCGCGTTGGCGCTGGCTGGCGACTTGCTGGTTTGCGGCGGTACGGCTTTCCTGCAGGTCGGTGAGATCGCCATCGGCATGGCGGCGCCGCGCAACGCGGCCTGGCTGGCCCTGCGACACAGCGAGGCCGTGGCGGCCCGCGTGTGCCTGTTGGGAGAGCGCATCGGCGCGGCAGAACTGCTGCGCCTGGGGATTGCATCCGAAGTCGTCGACGACGAAACCGTCCTGGAGCGTGCCCGCGAACTGGCATGCAAAATCGCGGCCTTTCCGGCCACCTCGGTCGCGGAGGTCAAGTCGGGCATGCGGGCCGCCACCATGCAAATGCCCGCCGAGCATTGGTTGCGGGCCTGCGCCCAGGCCGACCCAGTTCGCCGGCCTCAGGCAGCCATGAACGTGCCCGTCGAATCACCCTCCCGGAAAGGAGTTCATTTCAAATGAAGACCCGCATTACCGAATTGCTTTCTATCCGCTACCCCATTCTGCAGGGCGGCATGATGTGGGTGGGCCGCGCGGAACTGGCCGCGGCCGTGTCCAGCGCGGGAGGCCTGGGAACCATCACCGCGCTGACCCAGCCCAGTCCCGAGGCTCTGCTGGAAGAGGTGCAACGTTGTCGCCAGATGACCGACGCGCCGTTTGCCGTGAACCTGACAATTTTGCCTTCTGCGTCGCCGCCGCCCTACGAAGACTATGCCCGCGCCATTGTCGAAAGCGGCGTGCGCATCGTTGAAACGGCGGGGCTGCACCCCGAAGGGATCACCGAGCTGTTCAAGTCCAGAGGACTGACACTGGTGCACAAATGCACCTCGGTGCGGCATGCGCTGTCGGCACAACGCCGGGGTGTCGACGCGATCAGCATAGACGGTTTCGAATGCGCGGGACATCCGGGCGAAGACGACATTCCGGCCCTGATTCTCATCCCCGCGGCCTGCGCCAAGCTTTCCATTCCGGTGGTTGCGTCGGGAGGCATCGCAGATGGCCGTACCATGGCGGCAGCCCTCGCTTTGGGCGCGGACGGCGTCAACATGGGAACGCGCTTCATGCTGACACAGGAAGCACCCGTGCACCCCGAGGTGAAGGCCGCGCTGGTCGATGCCAGCGAGCGGGACACCACGCTGATTTTCCGTGACTTGCGCAACACAGCGCGGGTTTGGCGCAACCATGTATCCCGCAGCGTGAACGCCTTGGAACGTCGCCCGCAAGGCGCCACCTTCGAGGAACTGCGCCCTTGGGTAGCCGGCGCGCGCGGCCGGCTGGCGCTGGAAAATGGCGACTGCGACGATGGCTTGATCTGGGCAGGCCTTTGTCTGGGCCTGATCGACGATATCCCCACTTGCGCCGAGCTGATCGAGCGTATGGTGCGCGATTGCCGTCAGTCCCTGCAGCGAGCGGCGGCGCTGCATGCAGCCAGTGCCGTCCCGAACGGGGAGCCGGCCCATGCGTGAAGCTGTCATTGTGTCGACGGCCCGCACGCCGGTTACCAAGGCGCATCGCGGGGAACTCAATAGGACGCCAGGGCCCACGCTGGCCGCGTTCGCGATGCGCGCAGCCGTGGAGCGCTCAGGAATCGACCCGGCCTTGATCGAGGACGCCGTTCTCGGGTGCGGGTATCCGGAAGGGGCTACGGGGCGCAATGTTGCGCGGCAGGCTGTCCTGCGTGCCGGTCTGCCCATCTCGATTGGCGGGACCACCGTCAACCGGTTCTGTGCTTCGGGACTGCAGGCTATCGCGATGGCCGCCGGGCACATCATCGTCGGCGGGGCTCCGGCGATGATCGCCGGCGGCCTGGAAAGTATCTCCAGCATCCGACGCGGCGACGGAAAAGATCCGACTATAGACCCGTGGATTCTGCAGCATAAGCCGGAACTCTATCTGCCGATGATCGAAACCGCCGATATCGTGGCTCGCCGCTACGGCGTGAGCCGGGAAGAGCAGGATCGATTTGCTGCCGAGAGCCAGCGTCGGACGGAGCAGGCACAGGATGCGGGCCGCTATGCGGAAGAGATTATTTCTGTCAGCACCCGGATGGCTGTTGTCGATAAAGAAACCGGCCAGGCCACTGAGCGTGATGTCACCGTTTCGGCCGACACCTGCAATCGGCGCGGAACCACTTTCGATGCACTGGCCAAGTTGGCCCCGGTGCATGGCGACGGCGCATACGTTACCGCCGGCAATGCCTCCCAGCTTTCGGACGGTGCGAGCGCGTGCGTGCTCATGGAGGGCGGCGAGGCCGAGCGCCGCAATGTAGAGCCGCTGGGCGCGTTTCGGGGATTTTGCGTCGCCGGTTGCGAGCCTGACGAAATGGGAATCGGCCCGGTGTTTGCCGTGCCCAGGCTGCTTGAGCGCAACGGTTTGAGCATTGACGACATCGGCCTGTGGGAGCTGAACGAGGCATTCGCCTCGCAAGCTGTCTATTGCAGGGAACGCCTGGGTATTCCCGATGATCGGCTCAATGTCAATGGCGGCTCCATCGCGCTGGGCCATCCTTTCGGCATGACGGGCGCGCGCCTGGTTGGCCATGTGTTGCTGGAAGGCCGCCGGCGCGGCGTGAGGTACGCGGTTGTCACCATGTGCATTGCCGGCGGCATGGGCGCCGCTGCCTTGTTTGAAATTTTCTGAGCGGAGCCGGCATGGACATCGACTTCAGCCCGCAAGAGCAAGCGTTTCGAGAAGAAGTCCGGTTGTTCCTGCAGCAGGAGCTGCCGGCGGACATCGCGGCCAAGGTGGAATTCGATGAGCGCTTGAGCGCGGCCGAGATGCGGCGCTGGCATGCCATCTTGCAGCAGCGTGGATGGTTGGCCAGCCACTGGCCGCGCGAGTATGGCGGGCCAGGATGGAGTGCGGTGCAGCGCTACATTTTCGAACTCGAGAGTGCTACGGCCCATGCCCCACGTCCGATACAGTTCGGCATCAATATGCTGGGACCGGTGTTGATCAAGTTCGGCACCCAGGAGCAGAAGCGCCGCTGGTTGCCGCGCATACTCGATGGCTCGGATTGGTGGTGCCAAGGGTACTCCGAGCCTGGCGCCGGCTCTGACCTGGCATCGTTGAAGACTTCGGCGATCAAGGACGGTGACTGCTATGTCGTCAACGGCCAAAAGACCTGGACGACGCTCGGGCAGCACGCGAACATGATTTTCTGCCTGGTGCGTACGTCCAAGGAAGAGAAAAAGCAGCAGGGAATCAGTTTTCTGCTCATCGACATGACTTCGCCGGGCGTGGAGTTGCGCCCTATCGTGACGCTGGATGGCGAGCACGAGGTCAATGAGGTCTTCTTCACGGATGTGCGGGTGCCAGCGTGCAACCTGGTAGGCGAAGAGGGCATGGGGTGGACCTGCGCGAAGTACTTGCTGAACTATGAGCGCACCGGTCTGGCCGGCGTGGGGTATGCCCATGCAGCGCTGGCGCGCCTGCAAAATGCCGCTGGCCGGATTCAGAAGAACGGCGCGCCGCTGCTGGACGACCCGGCATTCGCCGCGCGCCTGGCACGCGTGGAAATCGCGCTGGAGAACCTGCGCATCATGCATTTGCGCATCCTGGCCAATGTACAGGCTGGCGGCGTCCCTGGCGCGGAGAGTTCGATGCTGAAGATCGTGGGCACCGAGATTCGCCAGGAGATCGCCGCGTTGATGCTGCGATCAATGGGCCCTTATGCCCAGAGGTTTGTCAACGACATGACTGACGCCGCTCACTGGATTCATGCGGATATCGGCCCACCGGAATCCCCCCGGGCTGCGGTTACCTATCTGAACCAGCGCAAGTTGTCGATCTTCGGTGGATCCAACGAGATTCAGAAGAACATTCTTGCCAAGGTCGTTCTTGGCTTGTGAGGGCATTGCATGCATTTCGAACATTCTCAAGAGCGCCGCATGCTGGCGCAATCGCTATCGCGCTATATCGAAGCCCACTATAGCGGTGGGGTGGAGCGATTTTCGCCCTTGGCGCCAAATGAGTCTCGGCTGCTTGAACACTGGCGGCAGTTTGCCGATCTGGGTGCCATCGGGGCGCTGTTCGATCCGAACGACGGCGGTTACGGGGGCGCGGCCTTCGATATCATGGTGGTATTCGAGGCGCTGGGCGGCGGTCTGGTGGCCGCGCCATTCCTCGCCAGCCTGATGGCGGGCCGTGTGCTATCGGCCTGTGGCGGTGACAAGGCCAGGACGCTGATCGAGGGCCTTATCGAGGGGCGTTCCCTGGTTACCCTGGCCCACTGCGAGCCCGATGGCTCGTGGCAGCCCGCCCGGGTCGGTGTACGCGCGCGCCGGCGAAACCACGGCTGGGTACTCGATGGAGTCAAGGCGGCTGTGCCCTACGGCGCTCAGGCCGACTGGATCGTCGTTTCGGCGCGCACGGCGGGCACGGATACCGATGATGCGGGAATTTCGCTGTTCCTGGTACCGAAAGAGGTACCTGGACTGACGGTGCACGAATATCCAGCTATTGACGGGGAACGATCAGCGGAGTTGCGGTTGCAAGGCCTGGAGCTCGGGCCTGACGCCCTGCTGGGCACTCAAGACCAGGGGTTGCTGGCGCTTGAGCAGGGTATCGGCTGCGGTGTCATGGCTGTTTGTGCCGAAGCCGTGGGCGCGATGGATGTCGTCCTGTCGTCGACACTGGACTATCTGAAGACACGCAGGCAATTCGATACCGTCATCGGGCATTTTCAGGCGCTGCAGCATCGCATGGCCGACATGATGATCGCGGTCGAGCAGTCCCGCTCGGCGGTCATCAATGCGGCCGCGCATTTCGGGGCAGGGCGCCTTCTGCGCGAAAAGCACCTGTGCGCGGCCAAGTTCACGGTCGGCACCGCGGCGACGCGGATCGCCCAGGAATGCATTCAGATGCACGGCGGCATGGGCATGACCTGGGAGCTGCCTGTGTCGCACTACGCAACGTGGCTGGCGATGGCCAACTTCCGGCTGGGCGACGAAGACAGCCATCTGTCGCGGTATGTGGCGCTGGCACGGCAACAGGCGTGGCCCCGCGCTTACCCGCGCAGCCCCGCGAAGAAGGCCTCGGCGTTTTCTTGCAGGCCTTCGATGTAATAGCCGCCTTCTTGCACCACCAGGACCGGTACGCCGAAGCCTGCCACGGCGCGGCCGATGCGTTCGAAGCCGGCGCTGCTGACCGCGACCTTGGCTTGCGGATCGCGCTCGAAAATGTCGAAGCCCAGCGCCAGCACCATGACGTCGGGCTGAAATACCTGGATGGCGTCCACGGCGATGGCGAGCTTGTCGAAAAACACGGATTCGGCCGAGCCGTGCGGCATGGGCAGGTTCAGGTTGTAGCCGAAGCCCGCGCCCGCGCCTTTTTCGTTGTCGTAGCCGGCCACCACGGGATAGAAGTTTTCGGGATCGCCGTGGATGGACACGTAGTAGACGTCGTCGCGCTGATAGAAGATTTCCTGGATGCCCTGCCCGTGGTGCATGTCGGTATCCAGCACCGCCACGCGCGCGTAGTTGGCGCGCAGGCGCTGCGCGGCGATGGCGCTGTTGTTCAGATAGCAGAAGCCCCCCGCGGCATCGCGGCGGGCGTGGTGGCCGGGCGGGCGGCACAGCGCGTAGGCGTGCGGGTCGCCCGCCAGCAGGGCGTCGGCGCCCGCCACGGCGGACTGCGCCGACCAATAGGCCGAATGCCAGGTCGATGGCCCCACCGGGCAGCTGCCGTCGGCCAGGTAGCGCGCCGCCTTGGCCAGCACGCCCCGCAACGCGTTGGGTTCGCGCACGAATACGTTGGACACGACTTCGTCGCCCCAGTCTTCGGGCAGGCGCTTCCATTCTTCGTGCGCGGTTTTCAGGAACTGCAGATAGTCCAGCGCGTGCACCGCGGTCAGCGGCGCCATGCCCGCATCGGGCGGCTGGCGCAGGTCGAAGCCCAGCTGCCTGACCGCGCCGACCAGGGCGTTGGCGCGGTCGGGGACTTCCTGGGGCGTGCGCATCTTGCCGCGCGAGAAATAGGTTTGCGGATGGTGCAGCGCCTGGTCGGGATGGTAGTAGGCTTTCATGGCGGGCGATGGGAAAGCAGATGGCCGGGCCGGGGCCGGGAATGATGGCGTGTCAGTGCTTTACTGCCTGCTGCGCGACTCCCCGGGATGAAAGATGCGGCTTCCCGGAGGTGTCTGACACCCTGCGGGTGTCAGACACCTGAGAATCACTTCAGGCATTGTGAACCAGAATCGGCGCCGCCCAAAGTACCACTTCGGCGTTCGCGGCCCGGACCGCCCGCCGGGCCGATGCCCGGCGCCACGGCGCTACGCGTCGTGGAAGGTCGTGAAGTCGTCGACCTCTACGCGGCTGGTGCGGTACTGGTTGGCCGGCTCGGCCGGGTCTTGGTAGCCGAGGGAGATGCCGCAGGCCACGACCTGGTCGGAGGGGATGCCCAGGTGCTGCTTGACGATGTCGGGGTAGTTGGCCAGCGCCGCCTGCGGGCAGGTGTCCAGGCCGCAGCCGCGCGCCATGACCATGATGTTCTGCAGGAACATGCCGTAGTCCAGCCAGCTGCCCTTGTCCAGATCGCTGTCGATGGTGAACAGCAGCACGCAGGGCGCGCCGAAGAATTCGAAGTTCCGGGCATGCTGGCGCGCCGAGGCCTCGCGGTCGCCCTTCTGGATGCCCAGCAGGCTGTACAGGCCCCACCCGGTTTCGCGGCGCCGGTCGAGGTAGGGGCTGCGCCAGTTGACGGGGTAGTACTGGTATTCGCGGCGTTCGGGTTCGCCGCTCGCATGCGCCTGCACCAGCGCCCGCGCCAGCGCATCGCGCTTGGCGCCCGCCACCACATGCACTTTCCAGGGCTGGATGTTGCTGCCGCTGGGCGCGCGCGCCGCGGCCTGCAGAATGCGGCGGATGAGTTCGGTCGGCACCGGCCGGGGCAGGAAGCCGCGCACGCTCTGGCGCGATACGATGGCTTGTTCGACGGTGTGCGATGTATCGTTCATGCGGAGATCTCCGTGGCGGTTGTGTCGGCCATCAGTTGCGGTCCGCCGTACTTGAAGGACCCTTGCGCCGAGGCCAGCACGCGGCCGTCTGGCGTACAGACTTCGGCGCGCGCGAAATAGATTTTGCGGCCCCGGCCGATGACGGTGCCGGTGGCGATGACTCGCCCGGCGGTGACCGAGCCGATGAAATTGATGGCCAGCGAGATGGTGACCGCGTTGCCCTGGCTGTCGTCGGTTTGCGGCACCAGGCCCGAATAGCCGCAGGCGGCATCCAGCAGGGCGCACACGACGCCGCCCTGCAACGCGCCCTGGCGGTTGAGATGCTGGGGGCGCAGGTCCATGCTGAGCACGATCTGGCCGTCGCCCCAGTTTTCGATGATGGCGCCCAAGGAATGCAAAAACGGATTGTGTTCGAAACCGGTCATGGGTGTTCTGTTTTGCGCGAATGGCAAGATCATACCTTTGTGCGCGTACTACACGAGCGGCGCGCCATGGCGCTACCATAGGCAGTTCTTCGAAACCGCAATGGCAGGCGCGAATCATGAGTGCACAGCAACTACAAACCCGCAAAACCATTACCGCCATCCGCCAGGCCAAGGGGCCCGGCAAGGTGGTGGCCCTGACGGCATACACCGCCCCCATGGCGCGCCAGCTCGATCCGCACGCCGACCTGCTGCTGGTGGGCGATTCGCTGGGCATGGTGGTGTACGGGCTGGCCAGCACCCTGGCCGTGACGCTGGACATGATGATCGCGCACGGCGCGGCCGTGGTGCGCGGGTCGACGCAGGCGTGCGTCGTGGTCGACCTGCCCTTCGGCAGCTACCAGGCATCGCCCATGCAGGCGTTCGAGTCGGCCGCGCGCGTGCTGGCCGAAACCGGCGCGCAGGCGGTCAAGCTGGAGGGCGGCATCGAAATGGCCGATACGGTGCAGTTCCTGGCCGCGCGCGGCGTGCCGGTGGTCAGCCACATCGGGCTGATGCCGCAGCAGGTGAACGCCGTGGGCGGCTACAAGGCGCAAGGCATGCAGGCCGACGGCAGCGACCGCATCCTGCGCGACGCGCAGGCCCTGCAGGCAGCCGGCGCGTTCGCGCTGGTAGTGGAATGCACGGCCGAGGCCGTGGGCCGCCGCGTGACCGAGGCCTTGCAGATCCCGGTCATCGGCATCGGCGCCTCGCCGGCGTGCGACGGCCAGATCCTGGTCACCGAAGACATGCTGGGCATGTCGGGCGCGCGCGTGCCGCGCTTCGTCAAGCAATACGCGCAGCTGGGCGCCGACATCGAGCAGGCCGCCGCGCGTTACGCCGAAGACGTGCGCAACGGCGCGTTCCCGGGGCCCGAACACTGCTTCGGCGTGAAGAGCGGCGCCGGGAAGGCGTGAGGCTGTCGACAGCCTAGGCGCCGGGTTTCGCAGGTGGCCGGCGCCGGCTGCGTACGGGGGCATGTCCCGCTTCGGTGTCTGACACCCTGCGGGAGTCAGACACCTGGCCACCACCTGAGTCAGACACCTGGCCGATTCACGGTGCCCCGATTACGCCGCCGCGTCCAGGCGCGCCGACTGCCGCAGGATGCTGGGCCGCGCGGTGGGCAGCGTGGCGGGCCAGTCCTGGTTGAAATGGGCGCCGCGGCTTTCGTGGCGGGCGCCCGCGGCGTGCACGATCAGCGCGGCGACTTGCAGCAGGTTGCGCAGCTCCAGCAATTCGCGGCTGATGCCGTCTTCGTGCCAGCGTTGCGCCACGGCCGCTTCCCATTGCGCGATATGCCGGGCGGCGCGGGCCAGCGATGCATCGCTGCGCACGATGCCGACCGCGTCGTGCATCAGCTCGCGCAGGGCCTGGCGCTGCTGCGCCAGTTCGGCACAGGCGGTGCCGAACTGGCCACCGATCCGGTCCGGCGCCGGCTCTATTGCCCGATCCGCGGCGTGATCCGGCGCGGGGGGCGCGGCGGGCGCCGCCATGATGGCCCGTGCCGCGGCGCGGCCCGTCACGACGCATTCCAGCAATGAATTGCTGGCCAGCCGGTTGGCGCCGTGCAGGCCGGTGCAGGCGGTTTCGCCCACCGCATACAGGCCCGGCAGGTCGGTGCGGCCGGCGGTGTCGGCGAGCACGCCGCCGCAGGTGTAGTGGGCGGCGGGCACCACCGGAATCGGGTCCGTGGCCATGTCGATGCCCAGCGCCAGGCAGCGCGCATAGATATTGGGAAAGTGCTCTTGAAGGAAGGCGCGCGGACGGTGGCTGATGTCCAGGTATACGCACTGCAGGCCGTGGCGCTTGATTTCGGTGTCGATGGCGCGCGCCACCACGTCGCGCGGCGCGAGTTCGGCGCGCGCATCGTGCGCGGGCATGAAGCGCGTGCCGTCGGGCAGGCGCAGCAGGCCGCCTTCGCCGCGCACGGCTTCGGAAATCAGGAATGCATCGCCGCACGGGTGATACAGGCTGGTGGGATGGAATTGCGTGAATTCCAGGTTGGCCACGCGGCAGCCGGCCCGCCAGGCCATGGCGATGCCATCGCCGGTGGCCGCCGCCGGCGCGGTGGCCTGTGCGTAGACCTGGCCCGCGCCGCCGGTGGCCAGTACGACGTGCGGCGCGGCCAGCGCGGCCACGCGGCCGCTGGCGGCATCCAGCACCTGCAGGCCGCGGCAGCGTGCCGCCGGCGTGCCGGCGGGGTCGGCCAGCATCAGGTCGATGGCGTAGTGCTGCGGCAGCAAGCGGATGTTGGGATGTTGCCGCGCCCGCTCGGCCAGCGCGGCCAGCACGGCGCGGCCGGTGGCGTCGTCGGCGTGCACGATGCGGCGGCGCCCATGGCCGCCCTCGCGGGTCAGGTGCAGCGCGGCGTGGCCGGCGCCCTGGCGGGTGAAGGCCACGCCCTGTTCCTGCAGCCAGCCGATCGCGCGCGCCGCATCGGCCGCGATGCGGCGCGTGGCCTCGGCATCGCACAGGCCACCGCCGGCGGCCAGCGTGTCGCGCACGTGCTCGTCCACGCTATCCCGCGGATCCAGCGCCGCGGCGATGCCGCCTTGGGCCCGATGGCTGGCGCTGTGCTCGATGCCGCCCTTGGCCAACACGGCCACGCGGGCGTGCGGGGCCAGCTCCAGCGCGGTGGCCAGGCCGGCCAGTCCGCTGCCCACGATCAGCACGTCGTACGTCATTGCGTGCTCCTCAGGCCGGACCGACCCGTTCGTACAGGGCCATGTCGCGCGCCAGGTCGCCGCTGGCGCGTACCCGCTGCTTGCGCTGTTCGGCGAATGCCAGCATGCGGTCGATGGGCGCCTTGGCGCGCCGGCCCAGGGCCGGGTCCAGGGTGATCTCGTTGCGGCCATGTTCCAGTACGTCGGCCAGCCCGGCCAGCTCGTTCATGGCCATCCAGGGGCAATGCGCGCAGCTTTTGCAGGTGGCGCTGTTGCCCGCCGTGGGGGCGGCGATGAACGACTTGCCGGGCGCCGCCGCGCGCATCTTGTGCAAAATGCCCTGATCGGTGGCCACGATGAAATGCCCGGCGTCGAGCTGGCGCGCCGCGTCGATCAGTTGCGTGGTGGAACCCACCACGTCGGCTTGGGCCAGCACCGCCTGCGGCGATTCCGGGTGAGCCAGCACGCGGGCGTCGGGGTGTTCGGCGCGCAGCAGTTCCAGTTCGGTGCCCTTGAATTCGTCGTGCACGATGCAGGCCCCCTGCCACAACAGCATGTCGGCGCCGGTCTGGCGCTGTACGTAGCTGCCGAGGTGCCGGTCGGGCGCCCACAGGATGCGTTCGCCGCGCGCGTGCAGGTCGGCCACGACATCCAGCGCGATCGACGAGGTCACCACCCAATCGGCGCGCGCCTTGACCGCCGCGCTGGTGTTCGCATAGACCACGACGGTGCGGTCGGGGTGGGCGTCGCACCACGCGGCGAAGTCGGCGTCGGGGCAGCCCAGGTCCAGCGAGCAGGTAGCCTGCAGATCGGGCATCAGGATGCGCTTGGACGGGCTGAGGATCTTGGCGGTTTCGCCCATGAAGCGCACGCCGGCCACGACCAGCGTATCGGCCGCGTGGTCGCGGCCGAAGCGGGCCATTTCCAGAGAGTCGCCGACGCAGCCGCCGGTGGCCTCGGCCAATTCCTGCACGTCGGCATCGACGTAGTAATGGGCCACCAGCACGGCCCGCTGGCGTTCCAGCTGGTCGCGGATCCGCGCGATGACGGCGGGCTTGCGGTCGGCGGGCAAGGCCTGGGGTACGCGCGCCCAGGCTTGTCCCACGGAGGTGGGGCAGTTCGGCGCCTGGACGGGCGCGGGCAGATCGAATTCAACCGGCCGGGTGGCGGGCGTTTCCATGCGGGCAGTCTCCTGGGCGGCACCGTGGGCCGCTTTATGCTCATGTAGAGCATTTATGGGTCAAAAAAAGGCGCTGTATTTATGCTACGACTGAGCATAAAGGGTGTCAAGCCGGTTGGGGCAGGTGTCCGACTCCGCCAGGGTGTCGGACACCGAAGTGGCCGGAGATTACCCGAGTTCGACGGGAGTATTGAATGCGGCGGGGCGCCGGACCTTGGGACCTCCGCTATGTCGGTGTCTGGCACCTTGCGGAGCCAGACACCTGGCTACGTCCCGGTCTGGCGCCCGCGCAGCCAGACCCGCGCGGAGCGAGGCCCTGGCCGTGTTAAACAGGAATCTGCTGGGCATTTCCTCGTTCACCACGGCGCAAGCCATATCCTGGAGCACGACGATGATCCGAAGCATGCAATTCGCCTTGGCCGCCGCGGCGGTTTCGCTGGCGGCGGCCGCGCCGGTGGCGGCGCAGACGACGATGAAAGTGGGTACCGAAACCAACGGGGTGCCGTTCTCGTTTCTGGACCCCGCCACGCAGCAGATGCAGGGGTTCATGATCGACCTGATCCAGGCCGTGGGCAAGCATGCCGGGTTCACGCCGGCGATCGAGGCCATGGACTTCTCGGCGCTGATCTCGTCGCTGACTTCCAAGAAGATCGACATCATCGCCTCGGCGATGTACATCACCGACAAGCGCAAGCAGGTGATCGATTTCACCAAACCCGTGTACACCTATGGCGAAGGCATGATCGTGCCCGCCACCGACAAGACCGATTATCCGTCGTACCAGCCGTTCAAGGACCGCGTGGTGGGCGCGCAGGTGGGCACGGTGTACGTGGACGCGCTGAAGGCCGCGGGCATCTTCAAGGAAGTGAAGGTCTACGACACCATCCCGGCCATCATCCGCGACGTCAACGCGGGGCGCATCGAGGCCGGCATTGCCGATTACCCCACGCTTTCCTACTATCTGGGCCTGGGCCAGTTTCCCCGTACCCGGCTGGTGCAAAGCTACAAGGCCTCGCTGCCCGGCTCGATCGGCCTGGGGCTGCGCCAGGGCGATGACGCGCTCAAGCAGAAGCTGCAGACTGCGCTGGATGAAGTCAAGCGCAGCGGCGAACTCGATGCGCTGCTGAAGAAATGGAAGCTGGTATGAAAACGGCGGGCCGCCAGGCGCGGCACCGGCCACCTCTTACAAGGAAAACACGGCGGCTATGCGGCTGGTAATCAAGTCCGGGGGGCCGCAAGCCCTGCCCGAATGGCAGAAGTATTTCGGCGAGTTCGCCCCCTGGCTGCAGGTCTGCGGCTATCACGAACCGCAGGCCGACCCCGCGCAGATCGGCTACGCGCTGGTCTGGGAGCCGGATGCCGGCTGGCTGGCGTCGCTGCCCAACCTGAAGCTCATCATCAGTTCCGGCGCCGGCGTCGATCACATCCTGGCCGACCCGCAGCGGCCCGCGCACGTGCCGATCGCGCGGCTGGTCACCCAGGAAACCGCGGCGGAAATGAGCGAATTCGTGCTGGCGGCGGGCCTGGCCATTACCAAGGAATTCAAGCGCTTTGCCAACGACCAGGCCATCTGCCGCTGGGATACCCCCGAAGTGCCGCGCATGATGCGCGACCTGCGCGTGGGCGTCATGGGGCTGGGCTACCTGGGGTCGGCCACCGCCACGCTGTTGGCGCGCACGGGTTTTCCCACCGCGGGCTGGTCACGCTCGATGGTGCCGCTGCCGGGCGTGGAAAGCTACGCCGGCGCGCAGCAATTGCCCGGGTTCCTGGCGCGCACCGACATCCTGGTGTGCCTGCTGCCCGGCACCGAGGCCACGCGCGGTATTCTGGGAACCGCGACCCTGGCGCAACTGCCGCGCGGCGCGGCGCTGATCAGCGTGGGACGCGGCTCGCACCTGGTCGAGTCCGACCTGCTGGCGGCTCTGGACAGCGGGCAGCTGTCGCAAGCGGTGCTCGACGTGTTCGACGTCGAGCCCTTGCCGGCCGAATCGCCGCTGTGGCGGCATCCGGGGGTGACGATCACGCCGCATTGCGCCGCGACGCCCACGCGCGCCGAGCGCGCCCGCTACGTGGCCGACCTGATCCGCCGCTGCGAGGCGGGCGAGGTATTGCCCAACTTGTACGACCCGGCCAAGGGATATTGAGGCCGGTGGCGCCGGCCGCCATGCGGTTCAGGCATCGGCGCCGCGCAGCAGCGGCGTGGCCGCGGCGAAGTCCGACAAATGCTCGAGCAGCGCGCGCACCTTGCGCGGCAGTTGCTGCTGCGGCCAGACCGCGTACAGCATGCGCCGCGGCGTGTGCCAGCCGGCCAGGATGCGCCGCAGGCGGCCGCTTTCCAGGCCGGCCGCGCTGAGCGTGTGCGGACAGTACATGATGCCCAGGCCGGCTTCGGCCATGCCCACCATCAGTTCCAGTTCGTTGACGCGGCAGCGGCCGGGCGGCCGCAATTCGATGCGCTGGCCGCCGTCGGGCGCCGTGAATTGCCACGTGCCCAGGGGCTCGCTGACCAGCAGCGCATGGTGTTCGAGGTCGTGCGGGTGCCGGGGTTCGCCGTGCGCTGCCAGATAAGAGGGCGCGGCCACGACGTCCAGCCGGAAGCCGCCCAGGCGGCGCTGCCGCAGTTTGGGGTCGTGCTGCGGGCCGACCCGCACCGCCAGGTCGGCGCCATGGTGCCAGAGGTCTTCGTTGCGGTTGTCCAGGATCAGTTCCAGCCGGATGTCGGGCCAGGCCGCCAGGAACGACGTCCAGGCCGGCGCCAGGACGCTGCGCGCCAGGTTGACCGGGGCCAGTACCCGCAATGTGCCCTGGATCTGGTTCAAGTCGCTGTCGAGCGTGGCGGTGGTTTGCTGCAGCGCGACCAGCAGCGGCCGGCACTGCTCGTAATACAGCCGGCCTTCGGGCGTGGGCTTGAGGCTGCGGGCGCTGCGCAGCAACAGCTGGCAGCCCAGCCGCGCTTCCAGTTTTTGCAGCCGGCGGGTCAGCGTGGCGGCGGGCAACTGCAGCCGCCGTGCCGCGGCCTGCAGGCTACCGTCGTCCACGATGGCCACGAACAAGGCCAGGTCATCGAACATAGATTGCAAAAATGGAATTTAAGAGTGAAATATTGGCTATGGTTGCCAAAACAGTGCAGGTCTAGGATAGCGCCATCGATGTTGTTTCTTCAAGGAGCTATCCATGTCTTATGCCACCCGCCTGCGTTTTACTTTTGCCTTGCTGATGTCCTGCCTGATGTCGATCTTGATGACGGGGTGGGTGTCGTGGATGAACCTGGGCCTGGGCCCGCATTTTGCCGCGCAGTGGGGGCATGCGTTCATGGCCGCCTGGCCGGCGGCGTTCGCCATTGTGCTGGCCACGGGCCCCACGGTGCAGCGCGCCAGCCAGCGGCTGGTGGCGGCGCGGCCGGGCGAGGCCGCGGCGCGGCGCTAGCTGACGAACCGCGGCAAGTACAGCGATATCGCCGGAAACAGGATCAGCACGGTCAACCGCGCGATATCGCTGACCACGAACGGCGTCACGCCGCGGAAGATGGTCTGCGTGCTGACGCCCGGCAGCAGGCCGCGCAGCACGAACACATTCATGCCGAACGGCGGAGTGATAAAGCTGATCTCGGTTACCACGACCACGATGATGCCGAACCAGATCAGGTCGAATCCCAGGCTCTGCACCAGCGGGTAAAACACCGGCACGGTCAGCAGGATCATCGACATGCTTTCCAGCACGCAGCCCAGCACGATATAGATGCCGCAAATGGCGAAGATCACGGCCAGCGGGCTCAGGTGATAGCGTTCCACCAGTTCGAGCAGGTCGCTGGGCAGCGAGGTGAAATTGATGAAGTTGGCCAGCATCAGCGCGCCGATCATTACCAGGAAGATCATGCCGGTGGTCTTGGCCGATTCCACGACCACCTCGACGAAGGTGCGCCAGTTCATGGTGCGGCGGCAGCACGCAAAGACGAAGCCCAGGAAGGCGCCGATGCCGGCCGCTTCCGCGGGGGTGAACACGCCCGCATAGATGCCGCCCATCAGCATGGCGATCAGCGCCAGCACGCTCCACACCTGGCCCAGCGCCTGGCGGATCTGCGGCCAGGTGCTGCGCGCGCCCTTGGGGCCGGCGGCGGGGTCGCGGCGCACCACCCAGGCCACGGCGCCCATGTAGCAGGCGATGGCCAGCAGGCCCGGCAGCACGCCGGCGGCGAACATCTTGCCGATGCTCTGTTCGGTCAGCAGGCAGTACACCACCATGATGATCGACGGAGGAATCAGGATGCCCAGCGTGCCGCCCGCGGCGATCGAGCCGGCGGCCAGTTTCTCGCTGTAGCCGATGCGGCGCATTTCCGGGTAGGCCACCTTGGCCATGGTCGCGGCGGTGGCCAGGCTGGAGCCGCAGATCGCGCCGAAGCCGCCGCAGGCAACGATGGTGGACATGGCCAGTCCGCCCCGGCGGTGCCCCAGCAGAGCGTGCGCGGCCGTATAGAGCTCGCGCGACATGCGCGACTGGGTCACGAAATTGCCCATCAGAATGAACAGCGGCAGCACCGACAGCAAATACTGGAATCCGCTTTCATAGATGACGGAACCCGCCATGGCGTAGGCCGAATGCCAGTTGCGCAGCAGGCCCAGGCCGACGAAGCCGACCAGCGCCATGGCGAACGCCACGGGAACGCGCAGGAATACCAGCGTCAGCATGGCGCCCAGGGCAAGCAGCGATTCGGTCATGGCGTGGGGTTTCCTGTGGCGGGCCCGGCGTGGAAGAAATTGGCCGCCTGGCAGATGGCATCCAGGGCGAGCATGGCCGCCATGAAATAGACGAACGGGGCGAGCGGAATGCTCAGCATGGCGGTGATGTCGCCGTATTCGGCCGTGCTCTCGGCCTTGGCCCAGGTCACCCACGCCAGGAAGCCGCTGACCAGCATGGCGATCAGCGCGCCGAAGCGGTCTTGCAGGCGTATTGCGCGGGCCGAGAACAGGTGGCTGAACCCGTCCACCGTAATATGGCCGCGCGCGCGCGTCATCAGGGGGATGCTGGAGAAGATCACCGCGATCATCAGCAGTTCGACCAGCTCGACCGAGCCGGTAATGGGCCGGTTCAGCAGATAGCGGCCCGCGGCGTCGACGACGGTAAGCAGGCTCATGCCGCACAGGCTGGCCACCGCGATGGCCTTCAGCGCTGCCACGACGGCGTAGTTCAGGTATTTCATGGTGTTCTCGCAATAGCCGCCCTCGCCCCGCCGGACTGGCCGGGCGGAGCCGGCCGGCCATGCCCGGCCGCGATCATTGGCCGTCGAGCCGCTTGATTTCGGCGCGGAACGCGGCAAGCGCCGCGGGGCCGTCTATGTTCTTCGCGGCGGCGGCGTCCAGCCAGGTTTTCTCGAAACCCTGCGTGCGCTCGCGCACGGCCGCCACGAAGGCATCGTCGGCTTTCACGACCTGTATGGTGCCGCCGTCCAGTACCTTGTGGGCCTCGGCGTCATGCTTGTCCCAGGCCTTGCCCGCCAGCTCGGCAAGATGGCGGCCCGACAGCTTCAGCAGGGCCTCCTGGTCCTGCTTCGACAGGCGCTCGAAAGCGTCGGGATTCATGATCACGGCGTGAGTGTCGGAATACAGTCCGCCCGGGAAGACGGTGGCATGCTTGATGATGCCGTCCAGCTTGAAAGAGACCAGCGATTCGGCCGGGAAGAACACGCCGTCGACCACGCCCGTGCTCAGCAGTTCATATGAGGTGGGCGCGGGCTTGGCGATCGGGGTGGCGCCGACGGCCTTGGCCACGTCGGCCGCCATGCCGCCGCCCACGCGGATCTTCAGCCCCTGGAAGTCGTCGATCTTGGCAACGGGCTTGCTGGTCGTGAACGCGATGCCGGGCCCGTGCGCGTAGATGCCCAGCAGCTTCACGCCTTTGTGCTCGTCGGCTTTCAGCAGGTATTTCTCGTAGGTGTCCCATGCCGCGACCGAGCGCGATACCGCCGTGTTGCCCGAGAACGGCATGACGGCAAACTTGGTCAGCTGGAACCGGCCGGGGTAATAGGCATGCGAGACGAAGGAAATGTCCACCAGGCCGTCGCGCACCGCATCGAAATGGCCCGCCGGATTGGTGACCGGCTTGGGTAGCAGGCGCAGCGTCACCCGGCCTTCGGTGGCCTTCTCGATTTCCTGGCCCCAGGGCACGAGAAAATCGGCGACCACGGCATGCGTGGGGGGCAGCCAGCTCGATACGGTCAGCTCGACCTTCTGCGCCTGGGCGCCCAACGGGGCGGCCAGCGCCGCGCTGGCGGCCAGGATGATGGCCAGGGATTTGATCATGGTGTCTCCTTGGTATGGTCTTGGTTCAATGCTTCGGGCTGGGGTTATGGGGGTTCTGGCGCCGCGCGGCCGAGCAGCGCGGGCAGGTTGCCGTCATGGCGAAAGCCCGCGGCTTCGGCGGCCGGGGTATGCAGCGGAGGCTGCGCGCCGAATTGCTGTTCGATGGCGGGTTCGGGCGCGTAGCGCACCAACCCGCCGGCCTGGCCATCGCTGCGCGCATCGAAGGCCTGCACGATTTCCCGCACCGATACGCGCAGGGCGGGCAGGGTCCAGGCCGTGCGCTCGCCGGGGGGCTGCGTGGCGAGTTCGGCCGCGTGCAGCAGGTTGGCGACGCAGCAATGCAGCGACATGAGCCAGAGTGTCGCTTGCGGGCTGACCGGCATGGTGCAGGGCTCGCCGGCGGCCAGCGACCGTATCAGCGTGCTGGAAAAAGCCGACCAGGCGCCGTTGGAGACAGGCGGCCGCGGAACGATGCCGGGCAGGCGCACCGTGCGGGCACGGACGAAGCCGCGGCGCGTGTAGTCGGCCAGCAGTATTTCCATGGCGTACTTGTGCGCGCCGTAGCTCAGGGCCGGCGCCAGCGGTGTGTGATCGTCGACCCGTTCGGGCAGCGGCGCGCCGAATACCGCGATGCTGCTGGTGAACACCAGCGCGGGCGCGCGGCCCTGCTGCCGCAGCCGCTCCAGCAGGCGCAGCGACCCTTCCAGGTTGACCTGCAAGCCCAGTTCGAATTCTTGTTCGGCCCGTCCGCTGGCGATGCAGGCCAGATGGAAGACCAGGTCCGGCGCCGGCTCGGTCATGGCGGCCAGCGTCGCCGGATCGGCAAAGCTGCCTTCGATGCAGCGCACGCGCGGGTCGGCGGGGGGCTGGTCAAAGGCCAGGTCGCACAGCGTGATGGCGCTGGGGGCGCCATATCCGGCCACGGCCGGCACGGCGCAGAGCTGGCGGACCAGTTCCTTGCCGATGTAGCCATTGGCCCCGGTGACGAGGATGTTCATGGCGGTACTCCGGAATCGCGCCGCGCGGCCATGCAGGGCTGCCTGTGCGCGTCGGGCCGCTCGGGCCAGGCGACGCGAACGATATCGGACAGGTCGGCCGTTCCCAGGCCCTGGGCGACGGCGGCCCGGTAGCTGGCCAGCACGCCGTTCAGGCCGGCCAGTTCGGTATGGGTGGCGCGCGCCAGCGCCGCTACGTTTTCCACGTCTTTGAGCATGGTGAGCACCGTGCCCAATGGCTGTTCGACAGGCGCGGTCATGCGCGGCACGAAGATCTGCAACAGCGTGGAATCGGCCCAGCCGCCGGCCAGGGCGGCCTTCAGCGCGGCCGCGTCGATGCCGCTGCGCTGCGCCAGGGCCACGGCCTCGGCGATGGCGTTCACGGTGCTGGCGACGATCGTCTGGTTGCACAGCTTGGCGATCTGCCCGGCGCCCACTGGCCCCATGTGGGTAATGCGCGCGGCGTACGCGGCCATGTACGCCGAGGCGGCCGGGATGGCATCGGCCGGCCCGCCCGCCATGACCGCCAGCGTGCCGGCCTGGGCGCCCGCCACGCCGCCCGAGACCGGGGCATCGATCCAGGCGCGTCCGTCGATCTGCCGCAGCTGGGTTGCGAACCGGCGCGTGGCTTCGGGGGCGATGCTGGAATGATCGACCAGCCAGGCGCCGGGGGCACGATGCACGCCTTGGGCGCCGAATACGGTGTGCTGCACGGCGCGTTCGTCGCTCAGGCACAGGAATACACCGGTGCAGCCTTGCGCCGCTTCGGCCGGGCTATCGGCCGGCTCGGCGCCGTCGGCCGCCAGCGCGCGGGCTTTTTCGGGGCTGCGGTTCCAGACCCGCACGCGATGCCCCGCCGCCAGCAGCCGGCGCACCATGGGGGCGCCCATGAGACCGGTGCCGCAAAACGCCAGCACCGCGCTCATTCGGCCTCCGGGGTTTCGTAGGGCCATTCCATTCCGCCCGAATGCGTGACGGCGCCTTCGTGCGCGGGCCGCACCAGCAGTGCATATTTTTCGAGAGCGCCGGCCAGGCGGGGGCGCGCCGGCGGCACATGGCCGGCGCGGCGGGACGCCAGCTCGGCCTCGCTGAGTTCGACCCGCAAGGTGTTGGCCTGGGCGTCGATATGGATGAGGTCGCCGTCGCGGAGCAGGGCGATGGGGCCGCCGGCGGCGGCTTCGGGGCCGACATAGCCGATGCACAGACCGCGTGTGGCGCCCGAGAAGCGGCCGTCGGTCAGCAGGGCCACTTTTTCGCCCATGCCCTGGCCATACAGCGCGGCCGTCACGCTGAGCATTTCGCGCATGCCCGGCCCGCCCTGGGGACCCTCGTTGCGTATGACCAGCACGTCGCCGGGACGGTAGGTGCGCTGCGAAACGGCGCGCATGCAGTCTTCTTCGCTTTCGAACACGCGCGCCGGCCCGGAGAACTGCAACGATTTCAGGCCCGCGATCTTGAGCAGCGCGCCCTGCGGGCAAAGATTGCCTTTCAGGACCGTGACGCCGCCAGAAGGATGAATGGCGCGCGCGCAGGGGCGCACGACTTCGCCGTCCGGCCCGGCGAAACCGGCCAGGGCTTCCGCCAGCGGCCGGCCGTCGAGCGTGAGCACGCTGCCGTCGAGGTAGCCGCCTGCCAGCAGGGCCTTCAGCACGGCCGGCACGCCACCGGCCTCGTGCAGGTCGCGCGCCAGGAAGCGCCCGCCTGGCTGCAGGTCCGCGATCAGCGGCGTGCGCTGGAATACGCGGGCGACGTCATCCAAGGTGTAGCGGATGCCGGCTTCGTGTGCGATGGCGGGAATATGCAGCGCCGCATTGGTCGAACCGCCGGTCGCGGCGACGGCGGCGCAGGCGTTGTCCAGGCTGGCGCGCGTGACCAGGTCGCGCGGCAAGGGGCCTCCGTGGGCCAGGGCGCGCATGACGTGTTCGCCCGCCCGCTGGGCGATGGCCAGGCGTTCGCTGTACACCGACGGCATCATCGCGGTGCCCAGCGGCGACAGGCCCAGGGCTTCCCCGACCATGGCCATGGTGTTGGCGGTGAACTGGCCCGGGCACGAGCCGGCCGATGGCGTGCAGGTGCGTTCCATGGCCTTGAGCTCGGCGGCGGTCATGCCGCCGTGCTGCACGCGGCCCACGGCCTCGATCGTGTCCAGGATAGTGACCTGCCTGCCCAGCGCGTGGCCGGGCAATGTTGCCCCGCCATAGAGAAACACCGCCGGCACATTCAGGCGCACGATGGCCATCATCATGGCCGGCAGCGTTTTGTCGCAGCCCGCGAACGCCACCAGTCCATCATAGGCATGGCCGCGCATCACCATTTCCACGCTGTCGGCGATCGTTTCGCGCGACAGCAGGCTCATGCGCATGCCGGCGTGGTTCATGGATGTCCCGTCCGACACCGAGATGGTCGAGAAACTGACCGGCACGCCCCCTCCGGCCGCCACGCCCAGGCGCGCGCGGTCCGCCTGGGGAGCCAGGCCCATGGAGCATGGGGTGTTTTCGCCCTGGGTGCTGACGATGCCGACGACCGATTTCTTGAGGGCTTCGTCGTCGAACCCGGTGGCGCGCAGGAAGGCCCGGTGGGGCGCCCGGGTCAGCCCGTCGGTGACCATCCGGGAGCGGTGCTTGTGCAGTGACATGCGAGGTTCCTTGGTGAATCAGCCGGCCAGCAGGGCGCGGTGTGCCTTCAGCTTGTCGAACGCCCAGCAGATGTCGCGTTCCATGGCGACGCGGGCCTTGTCCGCGTCGCGCTGCTCGATGGCCTGCACGATCGTGGCGTGGAACTCGGCCGTGGGGCGTTCGTCGGAATGCATGAGTTCGCGGGTGGCTCGCAGGTAGGGGCCCGATTGCAGCCAGAGGCTTTCGATCATGGCCATCATCGAGGGCGACTGGGCCGCGCGATAAATGGTGAAGTGAAACAGCTGGTTGTGCTCGAGGCCGTCTCGTACCGACGTGGGGTTGGCCAGCGACTGGCCGATCTGCGCGGCCAGGCCGCGCAAGGTTGCCAGCGTGTCGCCGCCGATGTGCTCGACCGCCCAGGCCGTTGCCGTGCCTTCGATCAGCACGCGTGTGCGGCGGATGTCTTCCAGGCGCGCGCGCGAAACAACCGGCACGCGCATCGACCGGCTTTTCATCGGTTCCAGCGCCTGCTGCGCGGCCAGCCGGCGCAGCGCTTCGCGTACCGGCATGGCGCTGGTGCGGAAGGCGTCGGCCAGTTCTTGTATGCCCAGGACTTCGCCGGCGGCGTAGTCGCCCCGCATCAGGTGGTCGCGCAGCCGGCGGTAGACGGCCTCGTTGACCGAGGTGTGGACCAGGGGTTCCAGATCGGGGTGGCTGAGCATTTAGATCTTTGATCAAAAATCAAAGACCCTAATGTGCGCAAAAATCCCCGCGCCGCCTATCCAGATTTCCCCTGATAGGCGGGCGCGGGGTGGGCGCGGCCGGCGGGTAGCCGGCGTTCAGCCTTGCTGGTGGCGGGCCTTGAACGCCTGCCGGTAGCGATGCAGCAGCGGCTCGGTATAGCCGTTGGGCTGCGCCAGGCCTTCGAACACCAGCGCGCAGGCCGCCTGGAAGGCGATCGAGGTGTCGAAGTGGCCCGCCATGGGCTGGTAGAGCGGGTCGCCGGCATTCTGGCGGTCGACCACCGCGGCCATGCGTTCGAAGGTGTCGCGCACCTGTTCGCGCGTGGCGATGCCGTGGCGCATCCAGTTGGCGATGTGCTGGCTGGAGATGCGCAACGTGGCGCGGTCTTCCATCAGGCCCACGTTGTTGATGTCGGGCACCTTCGAGCAACCCACGCCCTGGTCGATCCAGCGCACCACGTAGCCCAGGATGCCCTGTGCGTTGTTTTCGAGTTCGTGGCGGATGTCGTCGGCATTCCAGTCGGCCGGGTTGCCCACCGGCACCGTCAGCAGCCCGTCGAGCAGTTCGTCGCGCACGCTGGCCAGCGAGATGCCTTCGAGTTGCTGCTGCACGGCCTGCACGTCGACCTGGTGGTAGTGCAGCGCGTGCAGCGTGGCCGCCGTGGGCGACGGCACCCAGGCGGTGTTGGCGCCGGCCTTGGGATGCGCGATTTTCTGTTCGAGCATGGCGGCCATGAGGTCGGGCATGGCCCACATGCCCTTGCCGATCTGGGCGCGGCCGCGCAGGCCGCAATCGAGCCCGACCAGCACGTTGCTGCGTTCGTAGGCGGCGATCCAGGCGCTGGATTTCATGTCGCCCTTGCGCATCATCGGGCCGGCTTCCATGCCGGAATGCATTTCGTCGCCGGTGCGGTCCAGGAAGCCGGTGTTGATGAACGCCACGCGCCCGGCCGCGGCCTGGATGCAGGCCTTCAGGTTGATGCTGGTGCGCCGCTCTTCGTCCATGATGCCCATTTTGATGGTGTGGCGCGGCAGGCCGAGCAGGTCTTCGACACGGTCGAACAGTTCGTTGGCGAACGCGGCTTCGGCCGGGCCGTGCATCTTGGGTTTGACGATGTAGATGGAGCCCGCGCGCGAGTTGCGCCGGCTGGCACGGTCGGGCAGCGCGGCCAGCGTGGTGGCCACGGCATCGAGAATGCCTTCGGGAATTTCCTGGCCGTCGTGGTCGAGCACCGCCGGATTGGTCATCAGGTGGCCGACGTTGCGCACGAACATCAGCGAGCGGCCATGCAGGACCAGCGTGCCGCCGTCGGGAGTGCGATATTCGCGGTCGGCATTGAGGCGCCGCGTGAAGGTTTGGCCACCCTTGGTGACTTGTTCGGCCAGGTCGCCTTTCATCAGCCCCAGCCAGTTGCGGTAGACCCGCACCTTGTCGTCGGCATCGACGGCGGCGACCGAGTCTTCGCAGTCCATGATGGTGGTGAGCGCGGCTTCGACCACGACGTCTTTGACGCCGGCGGCATCGGTGCCGCCGATGCTGTGGGCGCGGTCGATCTGGATTTCGATGTGCAGGCCGTTGTTCTTGAGCAGGATGGCCGAGGGCGCCTGCGGGTCGCCCTGGTATCCGGCGAATTGCGCGGGCTGCGCCAGGGCGGTGTCGCCCTGCGCCAGCGCCACGACCAGCCGGCCGTCGGCCACCCGGTAGCCGGTGGCCTGGGCGTGCGAGCCCTGCGCCAGCGGCGCGGCCTGGTCCAGGAAGGCGCGCGCGCGCGCGATGACGGCCTGGCCGCGCTGCGGGTGATAGCCGCGGCCGGTGTCGCCCGGCGTGGGCGGCAGGGCATCGGTGCCGTACAGCGCATCGTACAGGCTGCCCCAGCGGGCGTTGGCGGCGTTCAGCGCGTAGCGCGCGTTCGACATGGGCACCACCAGCTGGGGGCCGGCTTGCTGGGCGATTTCGGCATCGACGTTGGCGGTTTCGGCCTGCACGGCGCCGGGCTGCGGCAGCAGATAGCCGATTTGCTCGAGGAAGGCGCGATATGCGCGCGGGTCGCGCACCGGGCCGGGGTGTGCGCGGTGCCAGGTGTCGAGTTCGTGCTGCAGGCGGTCGCGTTCGGCCAGCAGGGCGCGGTTGCGGGGCGCCAGGTCGCGGACCAGGGCCGAGAAGCCGGCCCAGAAGCGGGGGCCGTCGATGCCGGCGGCGGGCAGGGCTTCGTCTTGGATGAAGCGATGAAGGACGGCCGCCACTTGCAGGCCGTCTTGCTGGATACGTTCAGTCATGCGGGTCTCGGATCAAAAAAAGCGGGGACCGGCCGGGCCGGCGCAACGAGCCTACATGATCGGGGCTGCGAGCGTCCCTGTCTATATCGGAAATGGCTGGTCATACCAGTTTATTTCCAGGGCATTTGCGGACAACACAAGTTTTATGATTTGATTTCAGGTACTTGAACCGGCCGGATGCAAGGGTGCCGTCGGCACCCGCATCGTGGTCATACCAGTGGAAATCATGGAAACCGATGTCCCGGCCCCCGGCCGCCAAGTGGCCGACGTGGTGGCCGAACGAATCGAACGCCTCATCATGGACGGCGTGCTGAAGGCAGGCCAGGCCCTGCCGTCCGAACGCCGCCTGACCGAAAAGCTGGGCGCCTCGCGTACCGCGCTGCGCGAAGGGCTGAAGCTGCTGCGCGCGCGCGGCATCATCCGCACCGAACAGGGCAAGGGCTCGTTCGTGGCGCCCATTTCCCAGGTGGATGCCGGCCCGCTGATGCATCTGTTCCACTCGCAGCCGCGCACGCTGTACGACCTGCTGGAAGTGCGCGCCCTGCTCGAAGGCGAATCGGCGCGGCTGGCGGCCATTCGCGGCACCGAGGCCGACTTCATCATGATCCGCCGCCGGTATGAAGCCATGATTGCCGCGCACGGCCAGGATACCGACATCGCCACCCATGCCCACCTGGATCACGCGTTTCACCTGGCCGTGTGCGAGGCTTCGCACAACCCGGTGCTGACGCATACGCTGCAATCGCTGACCGACCTGATGCTGGGATCGGTGTTCGCCTGCGTCAACAACCTGTACCACCGCGAGCCGCACCGGCGCCAGATCGACCGCCAGCATGCCGACGTTTTCAACGCGGTGATCGGGCGCCTGCCCGAACAGGCGCACCAAGCCGCCACCGCGCACGTCAACAGCGTGCGGCAAAGCCTGGGCGAGATCGAACAGGAAGAACAGCGCCTGGTGCGCGCCACCTTGCGGCTGGAGGGCTGGGCGTAGCGTTCAGGCCGCCATGGCAGCCGGCTGGCCCCGGCCCGCATAGACGCGGCCGTGGCGGTTGGCCAGCAGGTCGCCCAGGGCGATCGCCTCCTGGCCGACAAAGCCGCGCTGGGGCAGTTTGCCCTGCGCCACCAGGTCCAGCGCCGTGCAGATGCCCGCCGCCGTAGATAGCTGGATGGCGCTGAGCGCGTGTCCGTCGACGGTGTCGCCGTAGATGCGCGTGGAATACGATTCTTGCAGCAACTGCCCGCCGCGGTAGCCCGAGGCGCTGGCCAGGATGACGATGACGTCCTGGCCGGTGGCCGGAATGGCGCTTTCCAGCAGGTCTTTCAGCAGGTCGCGGCGGTCGCGCAGGCGCAAGTCATTGAGCAGCAATTTCATGATGGCGCAGTGGCCCGGATAGCGCACGGATTTGTAGTCGACGCTGCGCGCCTTGCCGGCCCAGGTCTGCGGCAGCGTGCCCAGCCCGCCCGAGGTATTGAAGGCTTCATACTCGACGCCGTCGAGCGTGAAGGTTTCGTAGCCTTCCAGCGGCGGTACGCGGGTCAGCTGGCCATCGACGATGGCTTCGCACGGATTGCAGTATTCGTTGATCAGCCCCTCGGTACTCCAGGTCAGGTTGTAGCGCAGGGCATTGGTGGGATAGCGCGGCAGCGCGCCGACGCGCATGCGCAGGTCCAGCAGGGTCTCGAAGCGGCGCGCCAGGTCGTTGCCGACGATGCCGATGAAGCCCGGTGCCAGGCCGCATTGCGGCATCAGCACGGCGCGGGCGTCGCGCGCCAGTTCGCCGATGGCGTGGGTGCTGGCCACGTCTTCGGTCAGGTCGAAGTAGTGCACGCCGTGGCGGGCGCATAGCCCGGCCACCGCGATGGCGCGGTGAAACGGCAGCGCATTCAGTACCGCATAGCGGCCCGCCACCGCGTCTTGCAGGGCGGCGTCGTCGGCCACGCGCACGGTCTGGCAGCCCAGGGCCGCCACCGCGTCCAGCCGGGCGGCGTCCTGGTCGGCCACGCAGACGGCGTAGTCGCCGGTGCGTTGCAGCAGCAGGGCAATGGCGAATCCGATCTTGCCGGCACCCAGGATGGTGACCGGTTTGCTTGCGTGCGACATGGCGGGCTCCTGAAGGGCGGATGCCTTTCATGCTAGCGCGAGGTCGCGTCGATATGTAGCAAGCAGAATGTCGTTTCGGCGGAAATTAGCCGTTGAATTGATCGATGGGTTGGTCGATATGTTCGGCTTACCGCGCAAAGCATGCGGGCCTCCCGGAGGAGGCCCGCATGGCCGGCGGATAGCCGGGCCGGAATCAACCTTGCGAGGGGTAATCAAGGTTGCCGAACGAGTAACGCCCTTCGGCCTTGGCCTGGGCCAGCTCGGCCTGCACTTGCGCGCGGGTCAGGTGGCTGCCGGTATCGGCGGCCTGGGGCGGATATTGCTCTTCGCCGTAGGTGACCAGGCCGGCGGCGCGCGCCTGGGCCAGTTCTTCTTGCACCTGGGCGCGGCTGACGTCCGACGTTTGCTCAACGGCGGGGGGGTAGTCGAGTTCGCCGAAGGTGTATTGGCCATTGGCCTTGGCCTGGGCCAGTTCGGCCTGTACTTGAGCGCGGGTCAGCGGTTGCGAGTTCATATCGGCGGCTTGGGCACCGGCGGCGACGCCCAGGGAAAGCAGGATGGCGGTAGCGAGGGTTTTCATGGCAGATCTCCGATGTCTTGTTGGGGGCTACGCACCCGAGAGGGTGTGAATGTTTCCCGGTGAAGACATTCTGGACCTGTACGACACTAGGATAAACCCTAGTTTTTTGAAAATATCTTTCCAAATTCTCGACTAATCGAGGGCAAGAGAGAGGGAATAGTACTTGCAGGGGACTGAAGCCGTCGAGCCGGATGTTCGAGCCATTCGACCCAGGTGTCTGACTCCCGCAGGGTGTCAGACACCGATGTGGGCGGCGTTGTCCCGGTATTCCGGTGTCTGACACCCTGGCGGGAGTCAGACACCTGGCATCTCAGGCACCTGGCATCTCAGGCACCTGGCATCTCAGGCACCTGGCATCTCAGGCACCTGGCACCTCAGACACCTGGCATCTCAGGCACCTGGCACCTCAGACACCTGGCGGGGCTTTCAGCGCAGCAGCTCGTCCTGGGCGTCTTTCAGGTCGTCCTGGGCTTCTTTCAGTTTGCGCAGGGCCTTGTCGATTTTGTCTTGCCGGCCGTCGCGGCGGGCTTCGGCGAGTTCTTCTTCGCGTTCGGTGACTTCTTCGCGGCGCTCGGCGATGGCGTCCTGGCGTTCGGCGCGCAGCGAGGCGTCGGTGCACGAGCCGCGCGCTTCGGACAGGGCGCGGCGCAGGCCGGCCTCGCGGCGGCTGTTGCCTTGCGCCTGCGCGGCCGCGATGTCGTTTTCGATGTGGCAGAACTTGGCCGCGCAATCGCGCAGCGCGCTGCAGTCTTGCGCCGGCTGGGCGCCGGCCGGAAGCATCCAGGCCGCCAGGACGGCGGCGGTCAGGGCGAAAGCGGAACGAGCGGGCGCGGGCATGGCGGATTCCTTGTGGAATGGACGAGCACCGGCGGCGGCCGGCGCGGGTTCAGGTCAAGGTGCCGGCCAGCGCCGCCACCACCAGCAGGGCGCCAGTCCAGAGATTGGCGCGGAACAGCATGAAATTGCGGTCGGGCCGTTGCAGGTCGAAAGTGATCAGTTGCCAGGCCAGATGCGCCGCCACGATGGCGATACCTACCTGGTAGGCCCACCCCAGGCCCATGGCGTAGCCGCCCCAGGCCCACAGCGCAATGGTAGCCACATAGAAGCCGCCGATCCACAGCTTGCCGCGCGCGCCGAAGCGCAGGGCGGTGGAGCGCAGCCCCAATTGCTGGTCGTCGCGCACGTCGACATAGGCGTAAATGCTGTCGTAGCCCACCTGCCACAGCACGGCGCCCAGCCACATGGCGATGCCGGCCACGGGCAGGAAGTTCTGCGTGTCGGACCAGGCCATCAGCATGCCCCAGTTGAAGCAGATGCCCAGCACCACTTGCGGCCAGTAGGTGACGCGCTTGCACAGCGGATAGATGAAGACGAAGGGCAGCACGGCCACGGCCAGCCAGCGGCTCATTTCGTTGATGAAGAACAGCAGCGAGCCGCACACCAGCAATTGGCCCAGCAGGAACCACACCGCGTTGCGCATGCTGAGCTGGCCGCTGGTCAGGGGGCGGAAGCGCGTGCGCTCGACGTGCTTGTCGATGTCGCGGTCGCACATGTCGTTGACGGTGCAGCCGATGCCGCGCATCAGCAGCGCGCCCAGCGAGAAGATGACCAGGCGGCGCAGGTCGGGCAGGCCGCCGGCGGCCTGGACCAGCGCGGCGATGCACGGCAGCAGCGTCAGCCAGGTGCCGATCGGGCGGTCGAGCCGGCACAGGCGCGCGTACGGGCGCCACGAGCGGGGCAGCCAGCGCTCGACCCAGTCGGTGAAGACGATGTCGTTGAGGTCGGGAGAGGTAGTTTGCGGCGCGCTCACCATGATGACGATACGGCAGGTAGTGGGCGTTGGAAAGGCGCGGGCGGCGGGCTGGCCGCCGCCCGGATGGATCAGGCGTACTGTTTGATCAGCTTGCCCAGGATGGCGATGCCGGCGCGGATGCGTTCTTCGGGCACCGTGGCGAAGCTCAGGCGCAGGGTGTTGGCGCGCGGCTTGCCGGCGTAGAACGGCCCGCCCGGCACGAAGGCCACGTTCTGGGCGACGGCCTGCGTCAGCAACTGGGCGCTGTCGATGTGCTCGGGCAGCGTCACCCACAGGAACATGCCGCCCTCGGGTTTGGTCCAGCTGACCGTGGCGGGGAATTCGCGTTCGATGGCTTCCAGCATGCAGCGGCCCTGGGCGCGGTAGATTTCGCGCACGGTGGGCAGGTGCTGTTCCAGGAAGCCGTCTTTCACGACTTCGTATACCGCCATCTGCGTAAGGGTGGGCGTGTGCAGGTCGGTGGCCTGCTTGGCCTGCACCAGCTTGTCGATGATGCTGCGGTGGGCCGCGATGTAGCCCAGGCGCAGGCCCGGCGCCAGTACTTTCGAGAACGTGCCCAGGCGGATGACGTTGGCGCCGCATTCGCCCGCCAGCGCCAGCAGGCCGGGCTGCGGTTCGCCGGCGTAGCGCAGTTCGCCGTAGGGGTCGTCTTCGATGATGGGCAGGCCCAGCCGCGCGGCCCGCTGCACCAGCGCCTTGCGGCGTTCCAGGTTCAGGGTGCGGCCGGTGGGGTTCTGGAAATTGGGCAGCGCATACAGGAAGCGCGCATCGGCCGCCAGTTCGGGCGTGATGGCTTCGGGAATCAGCCCGCCGTCGTCGGTGGGCACGGGCACGTACTGAGGCTGGTACAGGCTGAACGATTGCAGCGCGCCCAGGTAGCTGGGGTCTTCGACCAGGATCTTGCTGCCTTCGTCGATGAGCACCTTGCCCAGCAGGTCGAGCGCCTGCTGCGAGCCCGACACGATCAGGATCTGGTCGGGGGTGACGTTGGCGCCGGTGCGGTTCAGGTCATCGGCCACCCAGCGGCGCAGCGGCGCATAGCCTTCGGTGGGCCCGTACTGCAGGGCGGCGCGGCCGTTTTCGGCCAATACCTTGTCGAACGCCGCGCGTACTACCTCGACCGGAAATCCGCCCGGGGCGGGCAGGCCGCCCGCGAAGGAAATGACCTCGGGCCGCTCGGTGACCTTGAGGATTTCGCGGATGGCGGAGCTGGTGAGTTGCTTGGCGCGTTCGGAAAATGCGCACACGGGTTCGAAGGGTTGATCCATGAAAGGGCTTCTTGACGAAAGAACGGGAAAAAAGAGCAAACATTGTCCCACAACGCCGGCGCTGCACCGCACGATCGGGGCCGGGCCTCTAAAATCAGTTGGTTCGATATTTGCCTGTACAGTTACATTTTATGTTTACCGCCGCCGAACTTTCCCCCGACGACAAGCCCCGCTTCTACACCGAACTGGCGGCGCAGGCGCGTGCCCTGCTGGCCGGCGAAACCGACCGCATCGCCAACGCGGCCAACTTCGCCGCCCTGGTCTATCAGGCCGTGCCGCGCATCAACTGGGCCGGGTTCTATTTCTACGACGGGCGCGAACTGGTACTGGGCCCGTTCCAGGGCAAGCCGGCCTGCGTGCGCATCGCCCTTGACCGCGGCGTGTGCGGCGCGGCCGCCAGCCAGCGCCAGACCCAGCTGGTGGCCGACGTATTCGCCTTTCCCGGCCACATTGCCTGCGATGCGGCCTCGCGCGCCGAAGTCGTGGTGCCGCTGGTGCGCGGCGACCAGCTGATCGGCGTGTGGGACGTCGACAGCCCCGAACCGGGCCGCTTCGACGAAGACGACCGCCAGGGCATGCAGGCACTGTGCGCGGTGTTCCTGGACAGCCTGGGCTAGTCCGGCCCGGACCGGCGGGCGTTTGACACCCGCCATGCCGCCCGGTAGATTGCCGTATCTTCCAACGGCTTGCGCGCGCCGCGCCTGCTTTCCATGCCTACAGCCCTTTGCTCCGCTGCCTGCCTTCGCGCCTTGCGCGCGGCGCGGCGTTGCATCGGCCTGAAATCCAAAAAACAGCGGCTCATCTGACCGGAGCTACTGTTCCGTCAGATGGGCGACGGAACGGCGGCAATCCGGCGGCGCTGCGCGCTGCGTGCTTTCCCCCTGCATTCCCAGCACTTCTGCACGGTTTCCCCTGGCGGTCCGACTAGGAGTGCGATCATGGCTGTTTCTTCTGCTTCGGCAGTGTTCCAGGGCGTCTGGCTTCCGCTGGTAACGCCCTTTTCCGCTGGCGGCATCGATGGCGGCGCCTTGCGCCGCCTGGTGCGCCACTACCGCGCGGCCGGCGTGGACGGCCTGGTGGTCTGCGGCAGCACCGGCGAGGCGGCCGCGCTGGACGATGCCGAGCAGCTCGCGGTGCTGGATGCCGTGCTGGACGAGGCGGGCGCATTGCCGGTCATGATGGGCCTGGCCGGCAACCACCAGGGGCACGTGCTGCAGCGGCTGGCGGCCTTCGGCACCCGGCCGCTGGCGGGCGTGCTGGCGCCCGCGCCGTATTATGTGCGGCCCGGCCAGCAGGGGACGCTGGCTTACTTCCGCACCTTGGCCGACGCCGCGCGGGCGCCGCTGGTGCTGTACGACATTCCCTATCGCACCGGCGCGCCGCTGGACACCGATACGCTGCTGGCGCTGGCCGGGCACGGCAATATCGCCGCGCTGAAGGACTGCGGCGGTTCGCTGGACAAGACCGCCGCGCTGGTTGCTCATGGCGGACTGCGGGTGCTGGCGGGCGAAGACCTGCATGCCCTGTCCACGCTGTGCCTGGGCGGCAGCGGCATGATCGCGGCCGCCGCCCATATCCGCCCCGACCTGTTCGTGGCGCTGCACCGCGCCGTGCGCGCGCAGCGCCTGGATGCGGCCCGCCAGCTGTTCCATGCGCTGGCGCCGGTGATCCGGCTGGTATTCGCCGAACCCAACCCGGGGCCGCTGAAGGCCTGGCTGGCGCGGCAGGGATTGCTGTCCGACGTGCTGCGCCCGCCCATGCCGCGCGCCAGCGAGACCCTGGCCGCCGAGCTGGCGGCCGCCGTGGCGCGGCTGGACGAGCAGTTTCCGGGGCCCGGCGGCAAGGTGTCCGACACCCTGCGGGAGTCGGACACCTTATTCTGTGCCGGGTATTGCCAGGTGTCTGGCTCCCGTCAGGGTGCCTGACACCGTTGCGCGCAGACGGTCCGGCGGGGGTCCGACACCCTTGCGGGAGTCGGACACCTGGGTCAGAAGCGGTGCCGCACGCCCACGCTGATCTGGCGCCGGCCGTTGTCTTCGTCCGTGTCCGGGTCGCGGGTTTCGCTGTGGTTGTAGAACGCATACAGGTCGGTGCGCTTGGAGACATCGTACAGGTAGCCGATCGCGTAGGCCTGGATCTTGGAGTTCGTCGTCTGCTGCCATGAGGCCAGCAGCGCGCCCGGCCCCCAGGGCACGCGCACGCCGGCGGTCCAGGCGTAGTCTCTGTCCACGTCTTTGGCGGGACCCTTGTTGGCGCCGCTGATACGTCCCGCGCCCGCGTAGACGCGCACGACCTCGAAATCGTACGAAGCGCCCAATTGCCAATTGCTGGTGTCTTGCGCAGGGTTGGTTCCGCTGGCCCTGCGCCGGTCGACGTACACGTGATCGTAGGTCAGCGCGGCGCGCAGCGGGCCGCGGCTATAGCGTATGCCGGTGGTCACCATGCGGTCGTTGTTGCCGGTGCCGAATTCCTGGTCGCCGTTGATCGCGAAACTGTAGCCCACGGCCGCTTCGAATCCGTGCAGCTTGGGCGAACGCCACAACACCATGTTGTCGGCGATGCCGCTGGAGCCGAAGTCGCCGTCGTTATAGCCGAACGTGGTGCCCAGGCCCGAGCGCGACCAGGCAATCGAGAACGGCGTGGCCACGCCGCCCCATTCTCGGCCCAGCGCCCACTGGCGGCCCAGGCGGACTTCGCCCAGCATGGCGCTCTTCAGGCCCACATACGCCCAGCGTCCGAACAGGCGGCCGGACTGTGCCGACGTGCCATTGTCGGCATTGAAGCCGCTTTCGAGCTGGAAGATGGCTTTCAGGCCGTTGCCCAGGTCTTCCGCGCCTTTAATGCCCCAGCGCGAGCCGGATACGTTGCCGCTATCGATGCCCTGCGATGTTCCTTTGGTGTCGTCGCGATCGTTCATGTAGCCCAGGTCGATCAGGCCGTACAGCGTAACCTGGGTCTCGGCGTGGGCTCCGCCGGCCAGCCCCGCCAACGTGGCCAGCAAGGGCAATGCAGTCTTCGCGGTTCTTCTCATGGTTCTCTTTTCTCCGTGTCTCTATGCTGCGTGGTGCCGGGAGCGGCTCAAGGAAGCAGGGTTTCCACCCTGGGAAAGATGTAGTGCCAGCCGACCAGGCCCAGCGCGCCGGCGATGGCAATGCACAGCATGGCGCCGCACAGCCGCGTGGTCAGCGTGCGCTCGCGCGTGCGCAAGACGAAGGACATGCTGAAGGCGATGCTGGTCAGGGACGCCAGTACCGCGCCGGTGCCGGCCGTCATCGGCGACAGGCTGCCCTGCGAGGCCAGCGTGGCCGCCGCGGCGACCGCGCTGGCGCTGGACATCAGTCCGCCGACCACGCTTACGAAGTAGAAGCCGGTGTCGCCGAAGTGGCGTTGCGTCAGCCCGCCGACGATATGCAAGACCAGGAACACCAGGCCGTACTTCAGCGCCAGCGGCAGCGAAAACGGCAGGCCCAGCTGGATTTCCGGCGCCTGGCCCGCGGCCCGCGGCCGCCCGCCGCGCCCATAGCTCGCGAGCACGAGGGCGGTGCTGGCAAGCATCATCAGCGCAAAGGCGCCGGAAGCGCCGAACAGCGCGACCGGCGCCAGGATCAGCAGCAGCCCTGCATTGCGCAATACCATGGCCGAGGTCGCCAGCAAGATTCCCCGGTAGGCATTGGCCACATAAGCACCGCGCGTGGCGACGACGCGCGACGACATTTCAATGACGGTGAAATTGCTGTTGACCAGCCCGCCCAGAAAGCCCGACAGCTCGGTGCCGCGCGCCCCATAGAGTTTCCACAGGATGTAGTTGATGAACCCGATGCCCGAAATGAGAATGACGGTGACCCATGCGGCGCGCGGCTCGACCAGGTCCCAGGGGCCTACGGCGCCGGCGGGCAGCGCGGGGTAGATGACGATCGCCAGGATGGCCAGCAGCAGGGCCGAGCGCATTTCGCTTTCGCTCAGGCCCGCCGAAAAGCCGGCCAGGCGTTCTTTCCAGGCCAGCAATGCGGTGGCCAGCACCATGACCGCGGCCGGCGTAATGGTCTGGCCCTGGCCGCAAAGCACGCCCGCCAGGCAGGTCACCAGCATGGCGGCCGAGGTCGTCAGTTCGGAACCCTGCCCGGCCCGCAGCGCCTGCACGTTGAGCAGCACGGCCAGCACGCCGACCAGCCCCAGCACGAGCAGCACGGCCTGCATGCCGAGCAGGCCGGCCAGCGCGCCCAGCATGCAGATGAAGCCGAAGGTGCGTAGCCCGGCCTCTTTGCCTCGGCGCTCGCGTTCCAGGCCGATGAGCAGGCCCAGGGACAGGCTCAGCGCCAGGCGCATCAGAATTTCAAGATAGGGCCAATCGGGCCCCGTCGTCATCGGGATGGGTTGCTCGAGCATGTTGCCGTCCTGTCCGGTTGATAGCTTGCAGAAGGCCCGGGATCAGGCGGGCCGGGGGCCGGGCACGCGGTCTTCGACCACGAAGCGCGCCAGTGTCGATACGCCGCTGTCGGCCCGCGCGACGTCGTCGACCCCGCGCAGCGCCGTGGTCCAGCGTTCGGGCGTCACCTCGGCGACCGCGTAGCCCCGCCGGTCCGAACGCGCCAGCAGGATGTGCGGATTGAGGTCCGCGATCTCTTGCGCCCGGCTTTGCGGAACGCTGCTGGCCGACGCGATCGATGTCCCGCAGAACTCGCTGCCGATGACGGCGGATCGCGGGTTCGAGAAGTCGGCCAGGACGCGGCTCACATAGTTCTGGTGAATGTCGCCGCCCAGGAAAACCGTATTGCGCGGCCCCGCGTCGCGCACGGCATCGAGCAGCCGCTGGCGGCAGGCCGGGTAGCCGTCCCAGGTGCTGCTGTGGTAGCTCTCTTCGGGAAGCGGCTGGTAGTTGCGCAGCGAGAAAATCGTCTGCTGGGCCAGCACGGTCCAGCGCACGGCGGCAGCGGCATCCTGCGCCAGGCCCTGCCGGGCCCAGTGCTCTTGTTCTGTGCCCAGCATGGAGCGCGCTGGGTCCAGCAGTTCGGGACACTCGCGCGGATCGACGGCGCTTTTCAGCTTGCTCTCCGAAGGTCGGCAGGCCTGCCGGTCGCGGTACTGCCGCGTGTCGAGCATATGGAAACGAAGCAGCCGGCCCCAGGCATGGCGGCCGTAGATGCGCAAGCCGCTGGCAGCGCCCAGCCCCCGCAGTCCATGGGTGAGCACCGAGGCGGGCAACGGCATGTTCTCGTAAAAGGCCTGGTAGCCGGCGTTGCGGCGATCCAGGAACACTTCGTCCGGGCCCGTGCCCGTGACGCCCGCGTAGTCGTTCTGGACCTCGTGGTCGTCCCATGTGATGAGCCAGGGGCAGGCACGGTGTGCGGCCTGCAGCTGTTCGTCGGTGCGGTACAGCGCGTACCGGTCGCGGAAGTCGTCCAGCGTCTTCGCCGAACGCAGCGTGTGGGTGCGCGCCAGCGGATGGCGCGGCGGCTTCTTCGGCATCGCGTACTCGTAGATGTAATCGCCCAGGAACAGCACCAGGTCCAGGTCTTCGTCCAGCATGTGCCGATAGCCGGCATAGTGGCCCTGTTCCCAGCGCTGGCATGACGCGAAGGCGAAACGCATCTTGCCGGGCAGCGCGTCCGCGGCGGGGGCGGTGCGGGTGCGCGCGCTGCGCGTGACCGCGTCGCCGTGCATGAAGCGATAGAAGTACCAGCGGTCCGGCTTCAGGCCCGCCACCTCGACGTGCACGGCGTGGCCCAGCGCGGCCAGCGCCTGCGATTGCCCCGCGCGGACGATGCGGCGGAAACCTTCGTCCTCGGCGACTTCCCAGCGCACCGTCAGCGTATCGGGCAGCGTCGCGCGCGGCGTTTCCGCGGGTACGGTGCCCGGCACCGGGCCGTCGATCAGGCGGGTCCAGAGCACGAAGCCGTCCGCCGAGGGCGAACCGCTGGCCACGCCCAGCGGGAACACGTCGCGCTGGTTCAGCGTGGCCGACCAGCTCCAGCGCGGCAGCGTAGTGGCGGCTGCCGCGGCGGCGGCCAGCCGTAGAAGATCGCGACGATGCATAGAAAATCCCCTGAATGATGAATCTGCGGATGGCCCGGCGGGCCGTTTGCGGTTTGTGCAGGCGCGACCGTGGACGGCCGCCCTGGCGCGGTCGTGCCAGGCAGCGATAGTCGGACAGCCACGGGTTATTGCAGCGCCCGCCCCTGCATGCCATCGGCCGCGATTCCGAGGTGGCGGAATACGGTCGGTGCAATGTCGACGAGCGATACGGGTTGGCCGCGCTCGCCGGGGTGGAATTCCGCCCCTTTTAAGTACAGGAACGGATGCTGTTCTTGCGGGCCGAGCCCGCCATGCTGGCCGCAGCCCGGTTGCGAGGCGTCGCTGAAGGGGCTGCGTACCGATACGCTGTGGCCGGGCACGCCGTACGGATTGGCGGCCTCGTCGTGGCGCAGCGCCAGCGCGATTCCCAGCGGACCGTCCGCCGGCAGGCCCAGCTCGGCCAACTCGGGGCCCCAGGCCACGCGCCCCGCGAAGTCTTGGTCCCGCAGCCAGCGCGCCAGCGCGGGAATGCAGGCGCGGGCGTCATCCGCGAAGTACAGCAGCGCCGCGGTGCCATTGGGCGCTACGACGACATCCGGAGAATCGGGGCTGCTTTTCCAGCCGGCATCGGCGAGCAGCGCGTCGAGATCGATCTGCCGGCCCACGGTTTCCATTCCGTGGTCGGAGCAGACGGCCAGCAGGATGTCCGCGCCCGTCGGGTCCAGTGCCTCTACCGTGCGCCGGACCTGGTCGACGCAGGCGTCCGCGCAGGCGATCATCGCCAGATGGTCGGGCGAACCCAGGGCCGCGTGATGCGCGGTGTGGTCCGGCTCGGACAGCCACAGCACGGCCAGGGCGGGCCTGCGCTCGCGCAGCACCTCGTTGCAGAAGCGCTCGGTCATCGAGGCGTCGCCGGCCGCGCCCACTTCGATGGCCAGCCCGTCGTCCAGCGGCACGCCGCCCGGGCCGCGCGACCCGCTGCGATGGTAGACGTGGCCGAAGTTGTCGGGGTCTTGCAGGTAGGCCGCGCCCGGCGACACATTGGACATGATGATCGCGCCGCCCCGGGTAGCCAGCCGCTCGGCCCAGGTCGGCCGTTTCAGCGTCTGGCCCGTGGCCTGGCGCAGCCTGTCCAGAAATCCGGGCTTGCCCACGGACATCCGGACGAGCCTGCCGCCCTCGTGCAGAACCATGGTGTTGCCCAACAGGCCGTGCACGGCGGGCAGGCAGCCCGTCGCCATCGAGGCGGAACTGGTGCGCGTGGTCGACGGGAATACGCTGCGCGCCGCCACGAAATCGGCGCTGCGGGCACGCAACGCCGCCAGGGCGGGCGCCGTTCCGGGCTGGACCAGGCCGGCGGCGAGGCTGTCGCAGACCACCACCACGGCGCGGCGTCGCGGCGTCATTGCCGGGCTCCCGGGGACGCGGCCAGCGTGGACTTGTCGAGATAATCGTGAAAATGCACGGTGACCTGGTGCGTGTCCAGGAACACCACGGCATAGGCCGGCGGCTCGTGGCTCTTGGGCACCGGCGAAATCGTGTGCAGATCGAACGGCACCTGGTGATTGAGCCCCCGCATGGTCGAGTACGGAATGCCGCGCCAACTGCCGCACACCGGCCGGTGCACGTGGCCGAAGAACAGGTGGCGCAGGTTGTCGTGCCCGGCCGCGATCTGTGTGAACGGCTCGGGATTCGACAGGCCGATGCGGTCCAGACAGGGAATGCCGATATCGAACGGCGGGTGGTGCATGAACAGGTAGGCGGGGCGGCCCCCCAGGCTGTGCAGCTGATGCGCCAGCCAGGCCTGCCGGCGTTCGCAGTACAGGCCGCCGTTGCGCCCTTCATCGAGGGTGTCGAGCATCAACAGCGCCGCGTCGCCGATGTCGAATCGCCCCTGTACGAAGCCCTGCCCGTCGTCGATCCGTTCGGGAAAGGCCGCGGTGAAAGGCGCGCGGAGATCATGATTGCCCACCAGCGGAAAGCAGGGAAACGGCAGGCGTTCGACCTGGGTGCGCAACGCTTCGTAGGCCGCCGCCTCGCCGCGGTGCGCGAGGTCGCCCGTGATCACGCAGCAGGCCGCGTCGCCGTGGTGCTCCAGGATGTCGTCGATACAGGCCGAGAGGCGGGCATAGGGATCGAGGCCATGGAGCATCTCGCCGGCCGCGACCAAGTGCGGGTCGGTGATGTGAAGGATCTTCTTCATGCGCAAACCTTCTGCGGTGGGGCGTTGACGGAGTGCAGCGCGGTGGCCTGCAGCAGCAGGCGGGTGTAGTCGCTGCGGGGGGACAGGAATACTTGCCCGGTGGGCCCGGCTTCACAGACTTCGCCGTGGCGCAAGACGACGACCCGGTCGGCCATGCGGCGGACGACCCCGAGGTCGTGGCTGATGAAGAGATAGGCGGTTCCCGTCTTGCGCTGCAGTTCCAGCAGCAGGTCCAGCACCTGGGCCTGCACCGACACGTCCAGCGCCGACGTGATCTCGTCGCAGACGATCAGGTCGGGTTCGGCGGCGAAGGCCCGCGCGATCGCCACGCGCTGCTGCTGGCCGCCGGACAGCTGGCGCGGATAGCACTCGAGCAGCGCCGGGTCCAGGTGCATGGCCCGCATCAGCGCCTGGGCGCGCTCGCGCAGCGCCGGCCCGCGCAGGGGGGTGAACATCGTCAGCGGCCGTTCCAGGATGGTGGCGATGCGCTGGCGCGGATTGAGCGAAGACAGGGGGTCCTGGAACACGATCTGGATCCGTCGCCGCAGCGCGGGCGCGCGGTCAACCGCCAGCGGGGCCAGGGGTTCGCCGTCGAACCGCAGCGTGCCGCCCGATGGCGCCATCAGGCCCGATACGAGCGCGGCCGCCGTGGACTTGCCGCTGCCCGATTCCCCGACCAGGCCCAGCGTCTCGCCCCGGGCTATGCAGAACGACAGCGCGTCCAGCGCCGGCCGGGCCGGCTGCGTGCCGCGCTGGAACCAGTCGCGGCGGCGGACGGGATAGGAGAAGGCCAGTTTCTCGGCTTCCAGCAGCGGCTTGCCGCGGTTTTCCGCGCTGATTGCCGCTCTGGGCGCGGGCTCGGTGTTGACGTGCGGGATCGCGGCGATGAGCTGCCGCGTGTAGGCATGCGCCGGCGCGCCGAAGATGCTGGCGACATCGCCCTGCTCGACCACGGCGCCTTCATGCATCACGATGACCTGGTCGCACATGCTCGAGATAACGCCCAGGTCGTGGCTGACGTAGATCAGCGAGGTGTTGAAACGCTGGCGCAGCGCGCGGACCAGCTCGAGCACCTGGACCTCGGTGGTCTTGTCCAGCGCGGTGGTCGGCTCGTCCAGCACCAGCACGCCGGGATCTCCGGCCAGCGCCGCGGCGATCACGATGCGCTGGCGCTGCCCGCCGGAAAGCTCGTGCGGGTAGCGCGCACAGATGGTCTGCGGATCGGGCAGATTGGTCGCGTGGAACAACTCCAGCGTGCGGGCACGCGCTTCGGCCGCGCCGCATCCGCGCAGGTGGCGCACGGCCTCGTCGACCTGGTCGCCGATGCGCATGTGCGGCGTGAGCGAGCTCAAGGGGTTCTGCGGCACGAAAGCGATGTGGCGGCCACGCAGCTTGCGCCGCCCCGACTCGTCCAGGCGCAGAATGTCCACGCCGGCGATGTGCACCGAACCGGCGGTGATGACGCCGCCGGCGCGGCAATGGCCCAGCAGGGCGCGCGCCAGAGTGGATTTGCCCGATCCGCTTTCGCCGACGATGCCCAGGCTGGTGCCGGCCGGCACGGTGAACGCCACGCCATGGACCGCGCCGACGACGCGGCGGTCATTGCGCCGGTAGCCGATATCCAGCCCGCGGACTTCCAGGCGCCCGTCCATGCCGGCTAGCGTGTCTTTGCACCACTTCGGCGGCGCGGACTCTGGATGTGTCATGGCGAGCTCTTTCATTAGGCCTTGCGGTGCGGGGATCATGCGGCATCCTGGCCGCGCGTGGCGTCCAGTCCCAGTGCCCGGGCCAGTGCTTCGGCGCCGAAGTTCAGCCCCACGACCAGCGTCGCGATGAAAATGGCGGGCGCCAGCACCAGCCAGGGCGCATAGGTGAGCTGGCCGACGCCTTCGGCGACCATCAGCCCCCAGTCGGGGATGGGCGGCGAGATGCCCATGCCCAGGAAGGACAGCGAGCTCAGCAAGAGAATGGCGTGCGACATGCGGATGGCGAATTCGACGTAGACCACATCCAGCGTGTTCGGCAACAGTTCGCGCAGAATGATGGATACCGCGCCTTCGCCGCGCAGCTGCGCCGCCTTGACGTAGCCCAGGTTCACCTGGGTCAGGGCCTGCGCGCGCACGATGCGGATCACCCCCGGGAAGTACACCATGCCGATCAGCACGATCAGCACCGGCAGCGAGTCGCCGAAGCCCACCGCGAACAGCGCCACGAACAGGATGCCGGGCAGGGCCAGCTTCAGGTCGACGATGCGCATCATGATGTCGTCGAAAATGCCGCCCAGGTAGGCCGCGGTGACGCCGAGTATGCTGCCCGTGGTCACGGCGGCGACGACGCCGGTGAAGGTGGCGAGCAGTGCCGTGCGTCCGCCCCACAGCAGGCGCGACAGGTAGTCGCGGCCCAGCACGTCGGTGCCCAGCCAGAACTCGGGGCCCGGCGGTTCGGCGCGGCCGCCGTTGAGTTCCATGGGGTCGTACGGCGCGATCCAGGGCGCGGCCAGCGCGATGGCGAGGTGCAGCAGCACGATACCGATGCCGATGAGCGCCACGGGGCGCAGGAGGGCGTGGTAGTTGATCTTGAGCATCATGTTCAACGGCTCCTGGCGCGCGGGTCGAGCGCGACGACCGCGATGTCGGCGAGCAGGTTCATGGTGACGACGGCCAGCGCGGCCAGCAGGCTGACGGCCTGCACGATGGCCACTTCGCGTTTGTCGACCGCCTGGAGCAGAATCATCCCCAGGCCCGGATAACTGAATACTTTCTCGACGACGACAATGCCGCTGAGCAGGCCGGCGACGTACAGGGCCGCCGAATTCAGCGCGGGGATCACCGAGGCGGGCAGCGCGTGCCGCAGGATCAGGCGCAGCTCGCCCAGCCCGGTAAAGCGCGCGCGTTCGACGTAGTCGCTGGACAGTGTCTCGATCAGGCCGGTACGGATCAGCTGCACCAGGTGCGCGATGGACCCGAAGACAATCGTGGCGACGGGCAGCACCGACACGGCCAGCAGCGCCGACGGCGGCGCATCGGCGAACGCCAGGATCACCGCCGGGAACAGCGGGATCCAGATCGCGAAGATCAGGACCAGCAGGTTGCCCGAGGCGAACTCCGGAATGGAATAGCCGATGACCGCGCCCATGGATGCCAGGGTGTCCGGCAACCGTCCGCGCCAATAGGCCGCCACAATTCCCAGCAGCAAAGAAACCGGTATCGCGACCAGGGCCGTCACCGCCGCCAGCAGCAGCGAGTTCTTCACCGGCTCGCGGATGATGTCGATGACGGGAGTCCTGCCCAGGATGGTCTTGCCGAAATCGCCGTGCACCGCCCCGGAGAGCCACTCGAAGTACCGGACCGGCGCGGGCTTGTCCAGGCCCAGTTCATGGCGCTTGCGCGCGAGATCCTGCGGACTCATCATCGCGATCTCGTCGGCCGTCAGGCTGACTTCCAGGGCGTCGCCGGGCAGCACGTCGGTCGCGACGAACACCAGCAGCGACGACAGGAACAGCGTCAGCGCGTAAAGGCCTATGCGCCGCAGAAAAGTATGAAACATGGTCGATCGCCTCTTGTGAAAGTGGATGGTCGGCCACGGTTCAGGATTTCCAGACCTCGTCGAAGCGCATCGACCAGAACTGGGAATGGCTGCGCAGACCGTGAACGTTGGGCTTGTGGATCAGCAGATTGCGGCGCCCGCCCGCCGAGATGATGGGCACCTCGTCGCGCAGGATCTCCTGCATGCGCACGTAGTTGGCGCGGCGCTTGTCCGGCGAGGGCTCCGCCATCGACCGGTGGTAGAGCGCCATGTACTCGTCGCATCCCGCGCCGCTCCAGTAGCCGCTCTCGTTGTTGTCCGGCCGCAGCCGGTACAGGCTGACGCCGGGGTTGCGCGGCCCCGCGGGCGTGTAGGCAAAACGATGCTTGCGGGTCTTCTGGGCGTCTTCGACGCGCCATTGGCGGTAGCCGTCGCTGGGCCGTTGTTCGATCGGCATCGTGATGCCGGCTTCTTTCACCGATTGGGCCAGCACCTGGAACACGCGCGGAACCTCGGGCCAGGTGGCGGCGAAGTAGAAGGTCGGCAGCGTGATTCCGTCGGGATGCCCGGCTTCGGCCAGCAGGGCCCGTGCCCGGGCGATGTCGTGGCTGCGGTCCAGCGGCACGAAGGATGCGTTGGCGGGAGTCAGGTGCGAATCGTTGCCGACCCAGCCCGCGTTCTTGCCGTAGACGATGCGGATGATTTTTTCGCGATCGATGGCCAGCGCCAGCGCTTCCCGCACGCGCTTGTCGTTCAGCGGCGAACCTTCGTATTTGGGCAGGATCATCAATGCCTGGTCGCCGCTGTTCGAGAGGCTGAACTTGACGTCGGGCGTGCGTTCCAGGTCCGGCAGCAAGCCGGGGTCGACCCCGACCACCGCGTCGAACAGCCCGCCGCGAAAGCCGTTGAGCGCGCCTTCCATGCGGCCCGGCGAACTCACCACCTCGAGATGGTCCAGATACGGATAGCCCTGCCGCCAGTACTTGTCGTTGCGCTCGAGGATGATGCGGCGCTTCGGGTCCAGGCTCACGATCCGGAAAGGGCCCGTGCCCACGCCGGACAGCCCGATATGCTCCTTGTCGGCGGCCGGCATGATCATCAGGTGGTACTCGGCCATGACGTACGGGAACTCGCTGTTCGGCGCGTCCAGCGTCATGCGCACCTTATTGCCGATCTTCTCGACCTTGACGATCTGCTTGGCGTAGCCGGTCGAGGCCTGGTGGAACTGGTACGAAGAGACGACGTCGTCGGCGGTCATTTCGCGGCCGTCATGGAACATGACGCCTTCGCGCAGCGTGATGTCCCACACCTTGAGGTCGTCGCTGGGCTCCCAGGCGGTGGCCAGCTCCGGCTGTACCTCGAGGTCTTCGTCTACCCATGTCAGCGCGTTGTACGCGCTGCGGTTATTGAGGTCGAGCCAGTGCTGGGGATGCCGGCCATTGCGCGCGTCGCCCATCCGGTTGTTGGGATAGGTATTAGTGTAGACGAAGCTGCCGCCGCGCTTGGGCTCGGCGGCTTGAACCATATCGGGCCACAGCAGGTCGCTCAGGGACAGCGCCGTGGCGGCGCCGGCGCCCGCGAGCAGGCGCCGGCGCATGGCGTTCATCTGGGGGGTGTCGCACTGTTTCATCGTTGTCTCCTTCCATAGGTGGGGTGCTTTTTTCCGCACCTTCGATCCCGATCCCGGCGGCACTCCGGCCCGTTGTGCGGGTCCGGTTTCTTGCCGCCGTACGCTTCACCAGGGTAGCGTGAAGGTCTTGCAGTTTGTGAACGATTTGATTGCCTCCTGGACGCCTTCCTTGTAACCCAGGCCCGAATCCTTGATGCCCCCGAAAGGCGTCAGTTCGATGCGGTATCCGGGCACTTCCCACAGGTTCACTGTCCCGACCTTGAGTTCCTTGGCGAAGCGCGCCGCGTCGTCCATGCGGTTGGTGCAGATTCCCGACGACAGGCCGAACGCGGTTCCGTTCGATAGCGCGATGGCCTCGTCGATATTCGAGAACGTCAGAATGGGCGAGACCGGGCCGAAAGTCTCTTCGCGCACGACCGTCATTTCGGGGCGTACGCGATCGAGCACCGTGGGCGAGTACAGCGCGCCCTCGCGCTCGTTGCCGGCCAGCAGCCGGGCGCCCTGCGCGACCGCCTCGTCCACGACCAGCTGGAAACGGCGGGCGGCGGCTTCGTCGATGACCGTGCCCATATCGTTGTCGGGGCTCGTGGGATCGCCCCATTTCCAGGCGCGCGTCTTCTCGACCACGAGGTCCGTGAAAGCCGCGGCGACTTTCTCGTGGACCAGCATGCGCTTCACCGCCGTGCAGCGCTGTCCGGAATTCTTGTAAGAGCCCTGTACGGCGAGGTCGCTGGCCCGGTCCAGGTCTGCATCGTCCATGACGATCAGCGGATCGTTCCCGCCCAGTTCCAGCACGATGCGCCGGTAGCCGGCCTTGGTCGCGATGTATTTGCCGATGCCGACACCGCCCGTGAATGTGACCAGGTCCACGCAAGGGTGGGTCAGCATCTCGTCGGCGATCTCGCGCGGATCTCCGGTGACGACTTGCAGCATCTCGGGCGGCAGGCCCGCCTCGTAGAGCAGGTCGGCAAGGTAGAGCGCCGACAGCGGCACCTTCTCGGAAGGCTTGAGCACCATGCGGTTATTGGTGGCCACGGACGGCACCACTTTGTGGGCCACCTGGTTCATGGGATGGTTGAAGGGCGTAATGGCCGTGATCACGCCCAGCAGCGGTTCGCGCATGGTGATCACCTTGCGGTGTTTGCCGTGCGGCGTGAGATCACAGGAAAACACCTGGCCGTCGTCGCGCAGCGCTTCGTTGGCGCCGAAGTTCAGCACATCGGCGACCCGGCCGATTTCGTAGACGCTGTCTTTCTTCGACAGGCCCGATTCGCTGGTGATCAGCGACGAGGCCTCTTGTATGCGTCCGCGCAGCAGCGCCGCGGCGCGGTTCAGGATGGCCGAGCGCTCGTAGCGCGAAAGCCTGGGCGCATAGGCGTGGGCGATCTCGTAGGCGCGCCGCACGTCTTCGAGCGAGGCCATCGAGACCGTGCCCACGCGCTCGCCGCTGTAGGGGTTGCGCACGTCGAGAGTGCGGTCCGTGCGGACTTTCTCGCCGCCGATGCGCAGCGCCTCGGCGCGAAAGCCGGTGCTATCGGAAACGCGGGTCATGCTGCCTCCTTCTGGGGGGTGCCGATGAAATTCTTGCCGCGCGCGCCCGTCAGTGCGTGCGCGACCATCTGCTCGGCTTCTTCGTCCGACACGCCATAGTCCGAAAAGCGCGTGCGGACCCCGAATTGTTCGATGAACGCGGACAAGCGCTGCGGCGCGCTGTCCAGGGGGCCGAGGGCCTGTTCCAGTACGGCGTCGCGCGCGGCGTCGACGCCGGTCGCGCGCCGCAGGACCATGGGCAGCGGGAATGAGCAGGCGATGCCGTGCGGCAGGCCATAACGCAGCGTCATCTCGTACGAGATGGAATGCGCCAGCGCGGTGCGGGTGTTCGAAAACGCCAGGCCGGCCTTCAGGGCCGCCAGCGCGACACGGCCGCGCAGTTCCAGGTCGCCGGGGCGGTCCATCAGTGGCGGCAGGGCATCGAAAATATCCTGGATGGCGGCGACCGCGAAGGTGTCCGATACCGCGTTCGCGTTGATATTCCAGATCGATTCGAGGGCATGCGACAGCGCGTCCAGGCCGCTTTGCAGAGTGACCGGCGGCGGCAGCGACAGCATCAGCTCGGGGTCGACGATGGCGATGCTCGGCCAGGTCTCGGGCAGGTGCAGCGAATATTTGCGCTGGGCCTTGCGGTCCCATACCGTCGCCCAGGGGGTTACTTCGCTGCCCGTGCCGGCCGTGGTCGGCACGGCGATCAGCGTCTTGACGCGCGCCGGAACGAAAGGCTCATTGCCCGTCAGCGCGGCGACCAGGTCTTCGAAGCGGCCGCTGGCGGTGCCCACCATCAGCGTCTTGGCGGTATCGATGGAGCTGCCTCCGCCCACGGCGACCAGCACATCGGCGCCGCGCGGGTCGCGCCAGAACGCTTCATACAGGCCCTGCAGTTCGGCCACGTCGGGATTCGGCGTCGCGGAGTCGATCACGCCCGCCAGCAGGTCCCCGAGCAGGGCTTCGAGCCGGGCAACCAGCCCGAGCTGGCGTGCTTCGGGAAAGGTCACGACCATGGCCTTGCGGCCGGCCAGCAGCTTCGGCAGGGACGCCAGCGCCCCGGCCCCGTAAATGCTGCGCACGGGATTGAAAAATTCGTGAGACATCGAAAAACCTTTAGATCGCGGGGGCCGCGTGGTTCAGGGCGAGGTCGAATACATCGAAGTTGCGCAGGCGCCGGTTCGGATCGACGCCGTTCAGAAGGCGGTTGAACAGCAGCGGCACTTTTTGCTCGGACACGCCGCCGTGCGAGCGCAGAGGCACCGTCAGGCCGCTTAAGTCGTGGCGCGCCGCGCTCGTGCCCAGCACGGTCAGGTGGTCGCCGGTGACGACCAGGTCGCCGATGCGGTCGCCGGCGAGTTCGAAGCGGCGTACGGCCTCGTCGCGCGTCAGCACTTGTTCCACGCCCGGCAGGCTGCGCAGGGCGTCGCGGACCTGCTCCAGCGGTGCGCGGTGGGCATACACCGTCGCGAAAGAGCCCAGGGCGCCGTGGTGGACGACATAGGGATCGGTAATCGGCAGAATCACGCGGGTCGTGCCGTCGCCCAGGCGCGCGTCCAGTTCCTGCTGCAGATAGAGCACGCGCGGCCTGCCGGCGGCATCGGTCTTCGGGCTCATGCCATGGTCGGCGGTCAGGCCTATCACGGCGCCCAGCGCGTCCAATTGCGCGAGGTAGCCGTCCATCATGGCGTAGAAGGCATTGGCTTCCGGGGTTCCCGGCGCGCACTTGTGCTGCACGTAGTCGGTCGTGGACAGGTACATCAAGTCCGGCTTGTGCGTTTCCAGCAGGCGGACGCCGGCGGCGAAGACGAACTCGCTGAGGTCCGCGCTGTACACCGACGGCACGGGCTTGCCGACGAGTTCCAGCACGTTGTCGATGCCGCATTCGGCGGCCGTCGCCTTGTCTGCCTTTTCGGCCGAAAAGCAAATGCCCTTGAGCCCGTGGCCGAGCAGGGTGCGCAGCTTGTCCTTGGCCGTGATTGCCGCCACCAGGGCTCCCGCGTCGGCGAAGGCCGACAGCAGCGTCGGCGCGCGCAGGTACTCGGGGCTGTTCATCATCACTTCCCGGTCGGCGGCCTCGTCATAGAAATAGTTGCCGCAAATGCCGTGCACCGCGGGAGGAACGCCGGTCACGATGGACACATTGTTGGGATTCGTGAAGCTGGGAATCACGCAGTCGCCGATCAGCGAGCAGCCCCGGTCCAGCATCTGTTTCAGGTAAGGCGCCACGCCCGCCTGTATCGCCTGCGTGATGTAGTCGGGCTCGCAGCCATCGACGCAGACCACCACCACGGGAGCGCGGGGCTTGGCGTAATGTCGTCCGTTGGCCTGGACGGTTTCGGCTTGCATGGTCATTGGCGGGCTCCTTCTCGGATTCATGCGCGCGGGCGGATGGGAATGGATGCCCTACTGTCCGCTGGATGCCATCATTCGTCCAATTCAAGTTTTTTGACTCTTGTATTGACTGAACCTATAGTTCACGGGCAAGTCCACCCGGGGGGAGTTCGTCATGCGCCTGACACAATTGCGTTCCTTTCACGCCGTGGCCAGCACCGGCAGCTTCACCGCGGCGGCACAGGCCCTGCACGTCAGCCAGCCGACCGTCACGACCCAGGTCGGACAGCTCGAAGACCTCTACAACGTAGAGCTGTTCCACCGCGCGGGCCGGCGCGTCCTGCCCACCGAGATGGGACAGCAGTTGCTGCAGTTGTCGCGGCAGATCTTCAGCCTGGAGGCCGAGGCGGTACAGCTGCTGCGCGAATCCGGCGAGCTGCGGACGGGCCATTTGCACGTCGCGGCGGTGGGGCCCGCCCAGGCCACCACGATGCTGGCGGCGTTTCATCAGCGCTACCCCGACATCAAGGTGTCGGTCAGCACGGGCAATTCGCAAGACGTCCTGGACCGGCTGGCCGATTACAGCGCCGACGTCGGCGTGCTGGCGCAGGTTGCCCACGACAAGCGCTTCGTGTCGGTTCCCTACAGCGATCATCCCGTGGTGATCTTCTGTTCGACGCGCCATCGCTTCGCCAAGCGGCGCTGCATCCGGGTGGCGGAGCTGGCCGGAGAGCGGCTGATCCTGCGGGAGCAGGGCTCGACGACGCGCAAGGCCATTGAGTCGGCGCTGAAAGCGGCGAATGTCGAACCCTGTGTGATGATGCAGGTCGGCAGCCGGGAAATCATCCGCGAGGCCGTGGCGCAGAACCTGGGCGTGGCGGCCGTTTCCGAGGTCGAGTTCGTGCCGGGGCCGGGCCTGCACGCGGTCCGGCTGGCGGACGCCCAGGTCCGCACCTACGTACACATGGTGTGCCTGGCGGAAAGGCGCGACGCCCGGATCGTGCGGGCCTTGTTCGAAGTGGTCGGAAAAGCGCCCTGAACGGCGGGGGTGAACGGCGGCGGTGCGTCAGGCCAGGGCGTTGACCGACGTGCGCCGCACCCAGGGCAGTCCGATCGCCAGCACCGCGACGCCCAGCGCCGCCCCCAGCCCCGCATAGCGGATGCTCGACCACACCAGGCCGGCGCAGCTCAGGGCGAACAGCAGCGGCGTCAGCGGGTACAGCGGCACGCGGAAGGGCCGCGCGTGCCCGGGATGCAGGCGGCGCAGCCGCCATACGGCGGCCGCCACCAGCAACATGAAGAACCAGAACACCGGCGCTGTGTAAGCCACCATGGCCTGCACGCCGTGGTTGGCCAGGGCGCCGAAGCCGATCAGCGTCAGCGTGATCAGGCCCTGTGCCAGCAGGGCCGCCGCCGGGGCCTGGCCGCGCGCCGACCACCGACCCAGGCCGCGCAGCGCCGGCACGTCGCGGCCCAGCGCCACGTACACGCGCGCGCCGGTCATGATGCTGCCGTTGATGGTGCTCAGCGCCGTGCAGCACACCAGCAGGCTGAGCAGCACGGCGGCATGCGGGCCGGCGGCGATGCGCATGACGTCGGCGCCGACCGCGTGCGCCTGGCGCAGCCCCGCCAGGCCGAACATGTCCAGCAGCGCGAGATTGGCCAGCAGATAGACGCCGGTGACGACGGCCGTGCCGATCAGCAGCACGCGGCTCATGTTGCGGGCCGGGTCGCGCAGTTCGCCCGACAGGTAGGCCGATTCGTTCCAGCCGCCGTAGGTCAGCAGCACGTACACCATGCCCAGGCCCAGCATGCTGGCCAGGCCTTCCGGCGGCGCCGGGCCGTTGGCGGCCAGCGCCCGCGCGGGGGCGTCGCCGGCCAGCATGCCGGCGACTACCACGGCCACCAGCGCGGTCACGGTGACCGCGGTGAATGCGATCTGCAGCCGCTTGGACGGCCGCGTGCCGGCGATGTTCAGCGCGGTCAGCACCGTGACGGCCAGCGCCGCGTGCAACGCCGGGCCATGCGGGCCCGCGTCGAGCAGTTGCTGCGCGTAGTCGCCGTAGATGAACGCCACCGCCGCGATGGCGCCGGTCTGGATCACGGTGCAGCGCGCCCAGGCGAACAGCAGGCCGGTGCGCGGGCCCCAGGCCAGTGCCAGGTACCGGTATTCGCCGCCGGAGTCGGGGTAGGCCGAACCGAGTTCCGCGTAGCACAGCGCGCCCAGCAGCATGACAGCGCCGCCGGCCAGCCACAGCAGGATATACATGGCGGGCGTGCTGGCATGCTGCGCGACCAGGGGCGGAAATCCGAAAATACCGATGCCGATGACCACGCCGACCAGCACGGCCACCGCGTCCAGCACCGACAGCCCGGCGGGCGCGTCCGGGGCGCCGGCGCGGGGGCTCATGGAGCCTGCCTGCCGGCCTGCCAGCCTTGTTCGGCGCCGGCGGCGGCCAGCGCGACAATGGTGTCGCCGCGCACCTGGCCCACGAACTGCATCGGCTTGCCGCCGTCGTCCAGCACCAGGTTCAGGCGGTCGCCGCGCACCTCGGCGCGCGGCACGCCCAACGGCGCGCCGTCGCGCCGCGCGGTGGCGGTGATTTTCTGGAAGTGCTGCTTCAACTGCAAGGTGATCGGCCCGCCGGGATGCTCGATTTGCCAGGTGCCGGCCACCCGGGCGGGCACGATCCACAAATACAGCGCGCGGCCGTCCACGCTGGCCTGCTCGTCGCTGTCCCAGTCGTCCATCGTGAAGGCATGCGATACCACGCGCGTGCCCGGCGCCAGAGTGTCGAGGATGCGCGGCCGCAGCTTCAGGTTCACGTCGGGCAGCAGATACATGGTCAGCACCGTGGCTTGCGAGATGTCGGTCTGGAACAGGTCCTGCTGCACGAAGCGGACGCGGTCTTGCACGCCCGCTTTTTCGGCGTTGGCGCGCGCCTCGGCGATGCGTTCGGGGTCGAGGTCGATACCCGTGGCCTGCCTGGCCTTGCGGTCGCGCACCGCGGCAATGGCGATGCGGCCGTCGCCCGAGCCCAGGTCGATGACCGTGTCCCGCGGCCCCACAGCGGCCATGTCCAGCATCTTGGCCACCGCGTCTTCCGGCGTGGGCACGAAGGGTACGTCCAGCCGGACCGGATCGGCGGCCAGGACGGGCGCGGCGCCCAGGGCCAAGGTGGCGGCCAGGGCGGCCAGCGCCCGGCGGCGCGAGTAAACCGGCGGGCAAGAGAAGGGGGCGGTCGCGGGCATGGAGGTCTCCGGTAGCGGCGCGCGCCGGCGTCGGCAATCGCCGATTGGCGCATTGCTTACATTAAGCTGAACAAAATCATCGGTGCTACGCTCGGATCTTTCAACCGTTGTTACCTCTGGTCAAAGCTCGCGCTGTCGCGCCCCCCGGCGCGCGGCGGTCCGGGTGCAGGATTAGGGCGTATCCGGGGTAGGCAGCGGCCCGCTTGTGTTCTACAAACCAGCACCGGGCGGGCGGTTGCCCGGCCCGCCGGCAAGAATCACTACTACGGAGACACGTTCCATGGCCACCGATCCTGGCGGTACCGATCTGGTGTTCGATTACATCGTGGTGGGTGCCGGATCGGCCGGCTGCCTGCTGGCGAACCGGCTGTCGGCCGACGCCGGCAAGCGCGTACTGCTGCTGGAAGCCGGCGGGCGCGACAACTGGCACTGGATCCACATTCCGGTGGGCTATCTGTACTGCATCGGCAATCCGCGCACCGACTGGTGCTACCGCACCCAGCCCGACCCCGGCCTGAACGGGCGCAGCCTGGGGTACCCGCGCGGCCGCGTGCTGGGCGGCAGCTCGTCGATCAACGGCATGATCTACATGCGCGGGCAGCGCGCCGACTACGATGGCTGGGCCGCGCTGGGCAACCCCGGCTGGGGCTGGGACGACGTATTGCCCTTCTTCAAACGCAGCGAGGGCCACCACGCCGGCGCCAGCGATTTCCACGGCGGCAGCGGCGAATGGCGGGTCGAGCGCCAGCGCCTGTCGTGGGAATTGCTCGACGCTTTCCGGGCCGCGGCGGCACAGGCCGGTATTCCGTCGGTGTCCGATTTCAACCAGGGCGATAACGAAGGCTGCGACTATTTCGAAGTCAACCAGCGCCGCGGCGTGCGCTGGAGCGCGGCCAGCGCATTCCTGAAACCGGCGGCCGGGCGCCCGAACCTGTGCGTGATGACGGGCGCGCGCGTGTCGCGCATCCTGTTCCAGGGCCGGCGCGCCGACGGCGTGGCCTTGCGCCTGGATGACGGCGCCGAGCAAATCGCCCGGGCGCGCGCCGAGATCGTCCTGGCCGCGGGCGCCATCGGTTCGCCGCAGCTGTTGCAGGTATCGGGCGTGGGGCCGGCGGCCTTGCTGCAGGCCCGCGGCGTGCCGGTGCTGCACGACCTGCCCGGCGTGGGCGAGAACCTGCAAGACCACCTGCAGCTGCGCATGATCTACCGCGTGACCGGCGCGAAAACACTGAACGCGATCGCCGGCACCTTGTGGGGCAAGGCCATGATGGCGGCGCAATACGCCTTGTGGCGGCGCGGCCCGCTCAGCATGGCGCCATCGCAATTGGGGGCTTTCGCGCGCTCGGGCCCCGACCAGGCGCGCGCCAATGTCGAATATCACGTGCAGCCGCTGTCGCTGGAAAAATTCGGCGACCCGCTGCATGCGTTCCCGGCCTTCACGGCGTCGGTGTGCAATCTGCGCCCCACCAGCCGCGGGCACGTGCGCATCGCCAGTCCGCGCGCGGACGACCACCCCGAGATCCTGTGCAATTACCTGGCCACCGAGACCGACCGCCGCGTGGCCGCCGAAAGCCTGCGGCTGACCCGCCGCATCGCGGCGCAGCCGGCGCTGGCCCGCTACGCGCCCGAGGAATACAAACCGGGCCTGGCCTGCCAGACCGACGAAGAATTGGCACAGGCCGCCGGCGATATCGGCACCACCATTTTCCATCCGGTGGGCACCTGCAAGATGGGCGTGGATGCGCTGGCGGTGGTAGACCCCGAATTGCGCGTGCATGGCCTGCAGGGGCTGCGCGTGATCGACGCGTCGGTCATGCCCACCATCACTTCGGGCAACACCAATGCGCCCACCGTCATGATCGCCGAGAAGGGCGCGCACCTGCTGCGATGACGGACCGCTGCGGTATAGTCCGACAGGTTTCGCGCGCCGGCCCGCCGTCCGGGCCGCGCGCGCGTGTTCGTTCCGGGATTCGCTTCTGATGCCTGACACAATCGAATTGATCGCCACCGTGCTGTTCGCGGTGGCCGTGCTCCACACGTTTTCGGTACCCGTCTTCGCGCGGCTGGCGCACCGCAACGGCCCGCACGCGGGCTGCTGGCACCTGCTGTCCGAAGTCGAGGCCGTGTTCGGCGTGTGGGCCTTCGTGCTCATCGTATGCATGGCGCTGCTGAGCGGCAGCGAAGCCGCCATGCAGTACATGGACACGCGCAACTTTACCGAGCCGCTGTTCGTGTTCGTGATCATGGTGGTGGCGGCCAGCCGTCCCATCCTGGAACTGGTGGGCCTGCTGGTGCGCGCCCTGGCGCGCCTGCTGCCGCTGCCGCGCGAAGTGGCTACCTTCTTCGTGGTGATGTCGGTGGTGCCGCTGGGCGGTTCGTTCATTACCGAGCCGGCCGCCATGACGCTGGCGGCCATCTTGCTGCGCGACGGCTACTTCCGCGTGGCCGGCCACACCCGCTTCAAGTATCTGGCGCTGGGCGTGCTGTTCGTCAATGTGTCCATCGGCGGCGTGCTGACCGCGTACGCGGCGCCGCCGGTACTGATGGTGGCCTCGACCTTCGGCTGGGACACGGCTTTCATGGCCACGCACTTCGGCTGGCGCGCCGCCATCGCCGTGTTCCTGAACGCCGCCATCCTGACCTGGATCTGCCGCGACGCGCTGGCCGGCCACAGCATCGGCACCGGCAGCGGCGTGAATGCCGCCGACGATACCCCGCCGGCGCGCGGGCCCGTGCCGCTGCCGGTGATTGCCATCCATCTGGTGTTCCTGGTGGGCGTGGTGCTGACGGCCCACCATCCCGCGGTGTTCCTGGGCCTGATGATGATGTTCATCGGCTTCTCGCACGCCTACCGGCGCCATCAAGACCGCCTGTTGATCCGCGAGGGGCTGATGGTGGGCTTCTTCCTGGCCGGCCTGGTGGTGCTGGGCGGCTTGCAGAAGTGGTGGCTGCAAGATCTGCTGGGGGGGCTGGAGCCCGCCGTGCTGTTCTGGGGCGCCACCGCGCTGACCGCCATTACCGACAACGCCGCGCTGACCTACCTGGGCTCGCTGGTGGAAGGCGCCAGCCCCGCCTGGCACTACATGCTGGTGGCCGGCGCCGTAACCGGCGGCGGGCTGACGGTGATTGCCAATGCGCCCAACCCCGCCGGTTATGCCATTCTGCGGCCGTTCTTTCCCAACGAGGCCATTTCGGCCGGCCGGCTGTTCCTGTCGGCCCTGGTGCCCACCCTGGTGGCGGCCGGCATGTTCCTGCTGCCCGTGGGCGGCTAGGGCGGCCAGGTGTTCCAGGTGTCTGACACCCGCAGGGTGTCAGACACCTGGAGGTGGGTTGGCGGCCGCTACGGCCTTTTTGGCAAAAACCGCTAAAATTCAATACTTTCCCGTATTGAACCGGCGCCGCCTGGCCGCTGCCCGCTAGCCGCGGGCGGTGAAACGGCGGTTTTTGATGCGCCGGCCGCGCCTGGAAATTCCCTGATCATGCCTATCTACGCTTACAAGTGCAGCGCCTGCGGCCATGCCAAAGACGTATTACAGAAGTTTTCCGATGCCCCGTTGTCGGTTTGCCCCGAATGCGGCCAGGCGACCTTTACCAAGCAGGTAACGGCCGCCGGCTTCCAGCTGAAGGGCTCGGGCTGGTATGTCACCGACTTCCGCAACGGGCAGGGCGGCCAGGCCGGCGCCAAGTCCGACAGCGCGAAATCCGGCGGCGATGCGGCCAAGGCCGGCGGCGACACCGCCAAGGCCAGTGGCGACACCGCCAAGGCCGCCGCGCCCGCCAAGAGCGAGGGCGCCGCGCCCCCGGCCGCGCCCTCGGCCACCTCGTCCTGACCGCGCCCCGGCACCTCGTATGCGCGTCATCAAGAAGTACTTCATCACCGGGTTGCTGATCTGGGTTCCGCTGGCCATCACGCTTTGGGTGCTGGGCCTGCTGATCGCCACCCTCGAGGGCTTCGTGCCCAGCTTCTTGTCGTCGCAGTCGCTCATCGGTATCGACATCCCGGGTTTCCGCTTCGTGCTGGTCATCCTGGTGGTGCTGCTTACCGGCATGTTCGCGGCCAACCTGCTGGGCCGCACCCTGCTCGAGCAATGGGAGGCCCTGCTGGGCCGTATCCCGCTGGTGCGCTCCATTTACAATTCGGTGAAGCAAGTCAGCGACACGGTGCTGGCACCTAATGGCCAGGCGTTTCGCCAGGCCGTGCTGGTGCAGTACCCGCGTGCCGGCTCATGGACCATCGCGTTCCTGACGGGCGCCCCCGGCGGCGAAGTCGCCGGCTATTTACCGGGCGAACACGTCAGCGTCTATGTTCCCACCACGCCGAACCCCACGTCGGGGTTCTTCCTGATGATGCCGCGCGACCACGTCATCGAATTGCAGATGAGCGTGGACGCCGCGTTGAAGTACATCGTTTCCATGGGCGTCGTGGCGCCGCCGGCCCAAGTGGCCCCGGTCGCCGCCCCCATCCCGACGGCCCCCGCCGTCGATTCGTAATTTTTTTTACGCTGAACACAGCACCTAGGAGTCATCCCGCAATGCGTACCTGCTACACCGGCGAGGTTTGCCGCGATCATCTCGGCCAGACCGTCACCCTGTATGGCTGGGTGAACCGCCGCCGCGACCACGGCGGGGTCATCTTCATCGACCTGCGCGACCGCGCGGGGCTGGCGCAAATCGTGTTCGATCCCGACAACGCCGCCTTCGCCACCGCCGAGCGCCTGCGCAACGAATTCTGCGTGCGCGTCACGGGCCTGGTGCGCCTGCGTCCCGAAGGCACGGCCAACCCCGAACTGGCTTCCGGCGAGATCGAAGTGCTGTGCAAAGACGTCGAGATTCTCAATGCCTCGATCACGCCGCCGTTCCAGCTCGACGACGACAACCTGTCCGAGACCACGCGCCTGACGCATCGCGTGCTGGACCTGCGCCGCCCGCAGATGCAGCGCAACCTGATGCTGCGCTATCGCGTGTCGATCGAGGTGCGCAAGTTCCTCGACCAGCTGGGCTTCATCGATATCGAAACCCCCATGCTGACCAAGAGCACGCCCGAGGGCGCGCGCGACTACCTGGTGCCCTCGCGCGTGAACGCCGGGCATTTCTTCGCGCTGCCGCAGTCGCCGCAGCTGTTCAAGCAGATGCTCATGGTGTCGGGCTTCGACCGCTACTACCAGATCACCAAGTGCTTCCGCGACGAAGACCTGCGCGCCGACCGCCAGCCCGAATTCACCCAGATCGACTGCGAGACCTCGTTCCTGAACGAAGTCGAAATCCGCCAGATCTTCGAAGACATGATCCGCCACGTCTTCAAGACCGTGCAGAACGTCGACCTGCCGGCGCCGTTCCCGCTCATGTCCTGGACCGAAGCCATGCAGCGCTACGGTTCCGACAAGCCCGACCTGCGCGTGAACCTCGAATTCACCGACGTCACCGACGTGATGCGAGATGTCGACTTCAAGGTGTTCGCGGCCGCCGCCACCACGCCGGGCAGCCGGGTGGTGGCCCTGCGCGTGCCGGGCGGCGCCGAGCTGTCGCGCAGCGAAATCGACGCCTACACGCAATTCGTGGGCATCTACGGCGCCAAGGGCCTGGCCTACATCAAGGTCAATGACGCGGGCAAGGGCCGCGAAGGCCTGCAGTCGCCCATCGTGAAAAACCTGCATGACGCCGCGCTGGCCGAGCTGCTCAAGCGTAGCGGCGCGCAAAGCGGCGACATCATCTTCTTCGGCGCCGACCGCGCCAAGGTCGTCAACGACGCCATCGGCGCGCTGCGCGTCAAGATCGGCCACAGCGAATTCGGCAAGAAGGCCGGCCTGGCATCCACCGACTGGAAGCCGCTGTGGGTGGTCGACTTCCCCATGTTCGAATACGACGAAGAAGACGGCCGCTACACCGCCGCGCACCATCCGTTCACCAGCCCCAAAGACGGCCACGAAGACTTCCTGGAATCCGATCCCAGCAAGGCATTCGCCAAGGCCTACGACATGGTGCTGAACGGCTGGGAAATCGGCGGCGGCTCGGTGCGCATCCATCGCGAAGAAGTGCAGAGCAAGGTGTTCCGCGCCCTGAAAATCGGCCCGGAAGAAGCGCGCGAGAAGTTCGGCTTCTTGCTCGACGCCCTGCAGTACGGCGCGCCGCCGCACGGCGGCATCGCCTTCGGCCTGGACCGCATCGTGACCATGATGACGGGTGCCGAGTCCATCCGCGATGTTATCGCTTTCCCCAAGACCCAGCGCGCGCAGTGCCTGCTGACGCAGGCGCCGTCCGAGGTCGACGAAAAGCAATTGCGCGAGCTGCATATCCGCCTGCGCAATGTCGAGGTGAAATGAAGTAATCTGCGGGCAGAGGGTGCACCGCGCTGCGCGGCGCACCCGCCCGCTATCCAGGGCCGGGGCGGTGTTCGCCCCTTCCGGTCCGTCATTGAAAAAGGCGCCATTCGGTTCATGTCGCTTATCCGCGTAGTCAGCTACAACATCCACAAGGGACGCTCGTCCCTGGGAAGGCGCGAATCGTTGAACGATTTGCGCCTGGGGTTGTACAACCTGCGCCCCGACCTGGTGTTCCTGCAAGAAGTGCAGGGCCGCAACGATCAGCTGTCCGTCCTGGATGCCCAGCATGAATCGCTGGCCGCGGCGCTGCGCCTGGATGTGGCCTATGGCTGCAATGCCATCCGCGACCGTTCCGACCATGGCAATGCGCTGCTGTCGCGCTATTCCATCATGGAACACGAGAACCAGGACATCTCGGACCACCGCCTGGAACAGCGCGGGTTGCTGCACGCCCGCATCGAGGTCGACGGCCGCAACGTGCATTGCTTCGTGGTGCACCTGGGCCTGTTCGCCGGCAGCCGCACCCGCCAGATCCAGGCCCTGACCGACCGTATCGGCCGGCTGGTGCCCGAGGGCGACCCCATTCTGGTGGCGGGCGATTTCAACGACTGGGGCGACCGCCTGGCGCCGCTGTTCGTGCAGCAGCTGGGCCTGTACGAGGTCTTTGCCAACGCGCCGCGCAGCCATGGCGGCGAACTGCCGCGCCTGCGCGATTCGGTGCGGCGGCTGGGCAATGTGCTGCGCGGCGTGCCCAACAGCGTGGCGGTGCTGGAACGCAACAACCAGCTGGGCATGGGCGGCGCCTATTGCCCCCTGCCGCCGCCGCGCACCTTTCCGGCCGTGTTTCCCTGGTTCAGGCTCGACCGCATTTACCAGCGCGGCTTTGCCGTGCGCAGCGCCCGGGTGCTGCGCGGGCGCGAGTGGGCGCGCCTGTCTGATCATGCCCCCCTGGTGGCGGAGCTCGAGTTGCCGTGAAGGCCGACATCGTCAGGCTAGCCTGGACCGACGACAACACCATCGAACTTCTGCAGAACGGCGCCGATTTCTTTCCGGCGCTGTGCCAGGCCATCGACGCCGCGCGCGTCAGCGTGCACCTGGAAACGTACATCTTCCTGATCGACCGTACCGGCGAACGGGTCCTGCAAAGTCTGGAACAGGCGGCGCGGCGCGGTGTGAAGGTGCGCGTGGTGCTCGACGGCTTCGGCAGCGCCATCACCGCGCGGGCGGTGGCCGATCGCATCGCGGCGGCGGGCGGACGCTGCCGCGTCTACCGCCCCGAGCCGCCCTGGTACGCGCGCCTGATGCCGTCGCGCAGCCGGCTGCGCCGCCTGCACCGCAAGGTCGCGGTGGTGGACGGCGCCGTGGCGTTCATCGGCGGTATCAACATCGTCGACGACTACGACGACCTGGACCCCACCGACAACATTCCAGGGGCGCGCTTCGACTTCGCCGTGCAGGTGCGGGGCCCGCTGGTGGCCTATGCGGTGCATGCGCAAGACCTGCTGTGGGTGCGGTTGAACTGGATGCGCCTGCGCCGCCATCCGCGCGAATGGCCGCGGCTGCGCCTGAACCTGCCCGCGCAGCCGCGCACCCGGCCCGCGGGCAGGCAGCGCGCCGCACTGGTGCTGCGCGACAACCTGCGCTTTCGCCAGACCTTCGAGCGCGCCTATCTGTACGGCATCCAGCATGCGCGGCGCGACATCCTGATCGGCAACGCTTATTTCTTTCCGGGCCGCCAGTTCCGCAAGGCCCTGCTGCAGGCCGCCGCGCGCGGCGTGCGCGTGCGCCTGCTGCTGCAGGGCAAGATCGAATACCACATGCAGTATTACGCGACCCGCTCGCTGTACGACCAGCTGCTGCGCGGCGGCATCGAGATCTACGAATACATGCCCGGCTACCTGCATGCCAAGGTGGCGGTCATCGACAACATCGCCACGGTGGGCTCGTCGAACCTCGACCCCTTCAGCCTGCTGCTGGCGCGCGAGGCCAACGTGGTGGTCGACGACCAGCCCTTTGCGTGGGACCTGCAGCACCGCCTGGAAGACGCCATCGCGCGGGGCGGGCGCTTCGTGCGCCCGCTGGACTACCAGCGCCGCGGCTGGCTGCGCCGCTGCGTGGATGCCGTGTCGTATACCCTGCTGCGGGTCGGCGTGGCGCTGACGGGGCGCTCGGGCGAATACTGACGGCCGGCGGCGGGCCTATGCGGCCGCGGCCGGCAGAACGAACGTGAACGCCTCGCCCTCGATGGTTTCCCCCGAGATATGCGTGGGCGTGAGGTCGCAGCGGGCGATGGGCCCGGTGGTGAAGAACGACCATTTCTCGGTGCCGTCCGGCGCCAGGCCCACGAAACCCAGTTCGTCGCGCGCGATCAGCGGGTCGCCGGTGCGCAGGAACTCGTGGAACACGAACGGCATCCGGTAAGAGAAATGGCGCGCGCCATCGGCGCGGCGATAGGCCACGACGCATTCGTTGATGCCGACCACGATGTCGTCGTTGCTGACGGCGGTTTGCGGCACCAGCCCGATGTTCGCGTAGCCCACGCGCAGGCACCGGCCGTCGTTCCATTGCAGGTAGCCCCACTCGTTGGCGTCGGCGGTTTCCAGCGTATCGATGACCGCCAGGCCGGCGGTGCGCGCCTGCAGATCGGAATGCGAGTCGCACGGCACCCAGCGTGCCGTATCGGTGGAAGTCTGGCTCATTTGGCGATGATGGTGATCACTTTGCCCCCTTGCTCGACGAACTCGATGGTCGAGCCGGTGCCCGTCGTGCCCGGCAGGAAGAATTGACGGATGTTACTACCCGGAATCCGCCCGGCGCCGATGATCGACGAGGGATCGTTGTACGCCTGGTTGAAGCGCCCGATCACTTCCGCGCGGTTGGCGGCCGTATCGGCGATGCCGATGCGGCTGGCGTTGCCCGCGGCGCGCTGGGCGTTGTAGGCGTTGCTCGGGTCGATATTCCGGTTGAACAGGAAGTCGAGCTTGCGGCCGTTGTCCCCGAACCGCAGTTCGTTCTGCGCGCGGGTGGCCGTGTTGGTGGCGGAGGCGGCGGCCTGCTTCGGCGTCTGCCGGGTTTCCGCGGCCGGCCGCGGCGTCGAGCGCCCCACCGGCCGCCGCGCCAGCCGGCTGGCCCCGCGCGTCAGCAGCGCGATCAACGCGCCCACGCCGATGGCCATGACGCCGGCCGCGAACTGCCGGGCGGCCTCTTCCAGCTCGGCGGCGCTGGAGGCGCCCATGGTCAGGTTGAAGAATTTCGCCAGGAACTTGATGCCGTCGAAAATGGCCCAGCCGGCCAGCGAAAAGCCGATGGCCAGCAGCGCCGCGTCGGCCACCAGGCCCACGCCGATGGCATGCGAGCCGGCCCACACCACCAGCGTGCCCACCACCAGGGCCAGGGTTCTTTCGTTGAACGCCTTGCGCAGCTCGGTGCCCAGCGCGTCGGGCATGTAGTGGGGCGACCGCTGCAGCACATAATGGAACCGGTCGGCCATCGACCACTGCGCCACCGAGCCCGCCGGCATGCCGGACAGCATGGCCGGCTGTATGTTGCCGTTTTCGTCGCTGCCCGAGGTATCGGGCACGGTCAGGGCGGATATCTGGCCGTGCTGCATCAGCCCCACCATCTGTTCAAGGGCCTGCTGCGGCGAATAATGGCCCGCCACCGCGCCCGTGCAGACGATCTGGCGCGCCATGGTGGTCAGCTTGGCCAGCGCGCTGTCGTCGCGCAGATAGGGATACAGCAGCGCGCGCAGGCGGGACGCATCGCTGACGAGCAGCGCCGGCGCGACGCCCAGGAACACGTCCCAGGGGCCGATCAGCAGAATTTCGCCGCCACGGCGCAGGGCAGCGACTTTTCCAGAGCGTTCGAGCGATTTGACGTCCATGGGCATGCCGTTGTGCGGTGGTACCGGTACAGCGTGGCCCAGGCGGACCCGCGCAAGGCGGGGCGGCGGATACCGCGCCGGGGCAGCGGAATCCTAGCAACGATTGTGGGGCGGTATCGAGAACTACAGACTTTGTCGCTTTTGTTTCAAATTGACATCGCGTCCGCCGCCGCCCGGGCGGCGCACCAGCCCCAGCGCCAGGGCCGTGCCCACCAGGATGACGGCGGCGCCGGCCAGGATCTGCGGCGTCAGCACTTCATCGAGGAACCACACGCCCCACAGCACGCCGAACACCGGCACCAGGAAGGTGACGCTGACCGCGCCGGTGGGGCCCACGCTGGCGATCAGCCGGAAAAACATGATGTAGGCCGTGCCGGTGCACACCAGGGCCAGCGCGATGGTGGCGGACCAGGCCTGCCACGACACGGGCTGGGCCGGCCAGGTGGCGATGGCCAGCGGCGCCAGGACCAGGGTGGCGGCCATCATGCTGCCCGTGGCATTGGCCAGCGCGTCGACGTCGCTGAGAAAGCGCTTGGCCCAGTTGGCGGCAATGCCGTAGAACAGCGGGGGCGACACCGCCGCCAGCACGGCCGGGCCGTCGCCGCCCGCGCCGAAATCGAGCTTGTCCCAGACCAGCACCACGATGCCCAGCAGGGCAATGCCCAGGCCCAGCGCGCGCGACCAGGGCAGACGGTCTTTCAGCCATACCCAGCCGATCACGGCGCCCCATACGGGCGTGACGGCATTGGCCACCGACATGAACCCCGCCCCCAGCGACTGCGCGGCATAGGCGTACAGCAGGAAGGGCACCGCCGAATTCAGCGCGCCCACCACCAGGATGGCCTTCCAGCGCCGCGCGATCAGTGGCAGCCTGCCGCGCATCAGCGCCAGCGGCAGCAGGGTCAGCGCGGCCAGCCCGACCCGCAGCACCATCAGGGGCCCCGGCCCGAACTCGGGCACGGCGATGCGCATGAACAGGAACGATCCGCCCCACACGGCCGCCAGCAGCAGCAAATCCAGCAAGTCGCGACGGCGCATGGCTGCGGTTTCCGGTCAGGGTTTGCGCCGGCTGGCGCGAGTCAGGACGTTCTTCATTTTGACGCGATGCGCCAGGTAGGCGCTGCCCAGCGCCAGCAACGCGCAGATCGCCAGGCCGATGCGCACGCCGTCGAGCACCGAACTGCGCGCGATGATGATGCCCACCAGGGCCGTGCCGACCGCGCTGCCGATGGCGCGCGTGGTCTGCACCAGCGCCGAGGCCACGCCCACGTCGCGCCGCTCGCTGAGCATTTGCATGAACAGCGTCAGGTTGGGCAGCAGGAAGCCCAGCGCGCAACCGTTGACGAAGAATGCCGCCAGTATCCAGGCGGTGGAGGTATCCCGCGCGAACGCCAGCACCATCAGCGAGCCGGCGGCCAGCAGGACGCCGCCGAACACCATCAGGCGCTGCGGCTCGCTTTGCTTGGGAAACAGCAGCCCGTTGACGATGCTGCCGATCGGGATGGCCGCCACCAGCGGCGTCAGCAGCAGGCCGGCCTGGCTGGGCGTATAGCCCATTTCGGCCTGCAGCAGCAGGGGGCTGTAGAAGATCAGTACGAACATGACCGCGCCCACCGCCAGCGCGGCCAGGTTGAGCAGCTGCGATTCGCGCTGGGCGATGACGCGCAGCGGAAAAATGGGCGAGGCTACCCGCCGCTCGTAGGGCAGCAGCAAGGCAATGGCGGCCACCCCGGCCAAGAGCAGCGCCAGCGCCAGCATGGGGTGCGCGTGCGCGCCCGGGGCAAAGCCCAGTTCCATGGCCGCCAGCGGCGCGCTGACCGCGATGACCAGCAGCAGGCTGCCCAGCCAGTCGATGCGTTGCCGGCCCTGGGCGGCATGCAGGGGCCGGATGCGCGGAAAGTAGCGCGCCAATAGAAACAGGGCGGCCACCGCGGCGAAGGGCGAGATGAAGAACGCCGCGCGCCAGCCCAGCGCCTGCGTGGCGGCACCGCCCAGCAACGGGCCCACGCCGCTGGCCATGGCGAAGGCGGCCGACACCAGGGCCAGCCAGCGCACGCGTTCCTTGGCGTCGGGGAACAGGTCGGCCGGGGCGGCGAAGGCGGTGGCGATCATCATGCCGCCGCCTATGCCCTGCAGGGTGCGGAAGATGATGAGCTGTTCCATCGATTGCGCCAGGCCGCAGGCGATGGAGCCCAGCGCGATGATCGACACCGACAGCAGCATCAGCGGCTTGCGCCCGAACAGGTCGCCCAGGCGGCCGAAAATCAGGATGGAGGCGGCGGTGGCCAGCAGGTAGCCGGTACCCACCCAGGCATACAGCGCCATGCCGTTCAGGGCTTCGGCCACGCGCGGCAACGTGGTGCTGACGATGGTGGAGTCGAATGCGGCCAGCACCACCGTGGCGGCGACGCCGGCCATGGCCATCAGCAGGTCGCGCCGGGAGCGGGGAGGTTCAATGGGAGCGTCGGGCGCGGGCGGGGCGGGCGTCGTCATGGCGCCAAGGATATCATCGCGCGCTTAGGGATTTCACCTATTTATACAACGCGTGATAGCCAAGTATGACCAGCACCACGGCCGCCACGGCCAGCCACGACCAGCGCGATGATGCCAGCCCGCGTTCGGGCTCGACGGGTTCGGGGGGCGGCGCCGTGCGCGGCAGCTTGGCCATGTAATCGATGAAGGCGCCGAAGAATTTTTCCACCAGCTTGCCGCCCGCTTTCATCAGGATGGGCTCGCCCACCCGGGCCAGCGTGCCGCCCGCCATGGCGGCCACCGTGTAGGCCAGCCGCGTGCCTTCGTCTTTGGGAGTAAGCGTGATCTGGGCGGTGCCGATGGCCAGGCTGGCGGACTGGCTTTTGCCTTCGAAGGCCAGTGAGCATCCGTGGGGCGGGTTCAGTTCGGACAGCAGCACTTCGCCTTCGTAGTGGGCCTGGATGCCGCCCACGTTGGCCTGCAGCGATAGCGCGTATTCGGTGGCGGTGCGCCGTTCGACCTTGACGCAGCCGGGCAGGCATTTTTGCAGCACGGCGGGGTCGAGCAGCGCTTCCCAGGTTTGGTGCTGCGTGGCGGGAATCCATTGAGCATCGGCAATGCGCATGGCAGTCTCCTTGCGAGCCCGCAGGTTTCTGGAGTCTTTTGACCTATTCTGGCCCTAAATGCCGGGCTTGGCTAGGGGCGGGCGCCGACAGCGCCGTCAGCACGGCCACCAGCGCGATGTACAGGCTGACCGAACGCATGCCGCGGAACATCATCTCGGTCAGCCCGAATACCGCGAAACCCAGGCACACGGCCAGGCCCATCGCCGCGGCGGTACGCTGCGATTGCGGCAGGCCGTAGCGCAGGCGGCGCACGAAGACCCAGGCCGGCGCCAGATACAGCGCCAGCAGGGCAATGCCGCCCGGCAAGCCATAGGTGACCATGGCCATCAGCAGGTCGTTGTGCGGCTCGCCGAAATTGTTGGCCACGTAGGCCGAGACCTCGCCGGCGGCGGCCCGATGCTCCAGCGCTTCCGTGAAGCTGCCGCCGCCGCCGATGCCGGACCAGGGGTGCGCGGCGATCAGGTCCGCCGACGAATGCCACAACTGCAGCCGGATGCACATCGAGGTATCGGCCGTGGGGGTCACCGTGAGGCACTGGCGGATTTCGTGGACGCCGTCGGCCACGCGGCCGCGCAGCGCGGAGCTCGAGGCGCCTATGGCCACCGCCGCCAGCACGATGACGACCAAGACGGCCACGGCCCGCAAGGGTTGGCGCGGCCAGCGCGCCAGCACCAGGCCGATGGCCGCGAAGACGGGGATGGCCATCCACCCGGTGCGCGTCTGGGTCAGGATGAACCCGGCGAAGGTGATGACCACCACCGCGATTTTCAGGGCGCGTTCCAGCCGCGGCCGGCGCGTCAGGGACCAGCCCAGGCTGTACAGGCACAGCACCGCCGTCAGCAGCATGAAATTGCCGTAGCTGACGGCGTTGAATTGCGGGGTTTCGGGGCGGTGCAGCGTGGGGCCGGCCAGATAGGCGACCAGCGCCGTCGCCAGCACCCCGGTGGCCAAGGGGCCCCAGATGAAATGCCGCAGGCGCTCGCGGTCGAGCAGCAGGAAGGCCGCCAGCAGGCACGGGAAGCCCAGCGCGATACGCAGGCCGCGCTCGATTTCGGCGCCGCTCCATTCGGCATTGACGAGCTGGCTGGCCACGGCCGCCAGGAATGGCAGGCACAGCGCCAGCGCCACGTGGCGATACGGCCACAGCGGCTGCCACCGCCGTGGCGCGGGGGCGGCCGCGATCACCAGGACACAAACGAGGGCCAGCAAATAAAACAGGCCGCTGCCGCCGCCTACGGTAAGCGTCAGCACGGGCAGCAAGCCCACCAGGATGGCCACCAGGGGGGTACAGCGTGAGGTCGAATACGTCATAAAGCGACCGCCTGAGTTCGAACGTTCAACAGCTCGCTCAGACGGATGATGCTACAAAATGAAGGAAATGAAATAAAATCTATCTGAAATATTCAAGCGACCCGATGCGTCGCTGCGGCGAGGATCGACCTATACCGCCCGGGTAGCTGTAACCTGACGTACCGAGACCACACATTCTGCCGACACAGCTCTCAAATGCGAAGCGAAGTATAGCCAAGAAGCGCGAATTTACCGGCAGATGAGGCTTTCGAGCCCCGGATCCCCCCGTTGGGCCCGTAGCATCTGCGGACCAATCCAGCATTCAGAAATACCCGGTCTGCCTCGCAGCCCATACAATCCGCCCCGGGCCTGGCGCTGACGGGCCCTTGATCATTCATGACATGCAATATCTGCTGACCGCGTTTCTGGCCTCCCTGGTGTTTACCGCATTCATCGTGCGGTGCCGCTTTCTGCACAAGGGCTTGATCGTGGATTATGAACTCCACGGCGTGCAGAAATACCACCACAAACCCGTCCCGCGCATAGGCGGGGTGTCGCTGGTGATCGCCATGGCGGTCACCTGTATCGTCGCGGCCCTGCGCGAGCCGGATGAACTGCCCGACATGCTGCTGCTGCTGCTGGCGGCCGCGCCGGCCTTTTTCGGCGGGCTGGCCGAAGACCTGACCAAAAGCGTGCGCGTGCTGACCCGCCTGGCCCTGGCCATGGCATCCGGGGCGCTGGCGTATTTCTTGCTGGGCGCCGCGGTCACGCGCGTGGACATCATCGGCCTGGACTGGCTGCTGCAGTTCGGCGCGATATCCTTTGTTTTCACGGTCGTGGCGATCAGCGGCGCGGCCAACGCGCTGAACATCATCGACGGCTACAACGGCCTGGCCGCCGTCGTGTCGGCGATGATTTTCGCGGGCTTCGCCTACGTTTGTTTTTACGTGGGCGACCGCATGCTGTTGATCGTGGCCCTGGGCATGCTGGGCGGGGTGGTGGGCTTCTTGTTCTGGAATTATCCGCGCGGCCATATCTTCCTGGGCGATGGCGGCGCGTATTTCCTGGGCTTCATGATCGGCGAGCTGTCGGTGCTGCTGCTGGCGCGCCATCCGCAGGTGTCGGCCTGGTTTCCCTTGCTGCTATGCATTTATCCTATTTTCGAGACGTTGTTCTCTATTTATCGCAAGCGCTGGCTGCGCGGCCGTTCCCCGGGCGCGCCGGATGGCGTGCACCTGCACATGCTGATCTACAAGCGGGTGGTGCGCTGGGCGGTGGGCTCGAGCGAGGCGCACTACCTGACCCGCCGCAATTCGCTGACCTCGCCCTACCTGTGGCTGTTGTCGTCGCTGGCGGTGATCCCGGCGGTGCTGTTCTGGCAGATGCCCATCGTCCTGATGGTGTGCGTGGGGGTGTTTTCGGTGAGCTACGTCATGCTGTACCGCCGGCTGGTGCTGTTTCGCATGCCCAAGTGGATGCTGATGCAAAAAAAGAAGCGCACGCACTAAGCGGGTATCCCTGCGCGGTCCGGCCGCAAATGGGAGCAAAATAGGACCAGATGAATACTGGATCAACGCTTATTAGACCGGACACCGAGGTCGCCACTCGAAGCACCCGGTTTTTGAAAGAACTCATTAAAGGCTTTTCATGCTGATTTCCGTCATTCTTTCCGGTGGGGCTGGCACCCGTCTGTGGCCCGTTTCGCGGGAAGGCTATCCCAAGCCATTCATGAAGCTGGCCGACGGCGAAAGCTTGTTGCTGAAAACCTACAAGCGGGCCGCGGCCGTGGGTGCCGAGGGCATCGTCACGGTCACCAACCGCGACTACTACTTCATGAGCAAAGACGAGATGGCGCTGGCCCAGCTCGACTTGCCGGCCAACGCCTTCCTGCTGGAGCCCGCCGGGCGCAATACCGCGCCGGCCGTGGCCATGGCGGCCCGCCAGGTGGCGGCGCTGCACGGCCCCGACGCCTTGATGCTGGTGCTGCCCGCCGACCACCTGGTGCAGGACCTGGCCGCGTTCACCCAGGCGGTCGACGCCGCCAAGGCGCTGGCCGGACAAGGCAAACTGGTGACCTTCGGCATTATTCCCACCGCGCCGGAAACCGGCTTCGGGTATATCGAGACCGGCGCCGACCTGGGCGGCGGCAAGCAGGTGGTCCGGTTCGTCGAAAAGCCCTCGCTGGACAAGGCCCGCGAATACGTCGATTCGGGCCGCTTTGTATGGAACTCGGGCATGTTCTGTTTCAAGGCCGGCACCATTCTGCAGGAAATCGCCAGCCATGCGCCGGACGTCGATGCCGCCACGCGCGCGTGCTGGGACGCCCTGTGCGCCGCCCCGGGCGAGGGCGCCATGGCCGAGATTCCCGCCGAGACGTTCGCCCAGGTGCCCGATATCTCGATCGACTACGCGGTCATGGAACGCTCGTCCAACGTGGCGGTCGTGCCCGGCGATTTCGGCTGGAGCGATATCGGTTCGTGGGTGGCCATGCGCGACCTGACCCCGGCCGATGCCGACGGCAACCGGGCCGCGGGCAACGCGGTGTTCGTCGACAGCCAGGACGTCTACGTGCAAAGCGACGACCGCCTGGTCGCGGCCGTGGGCGTGCAAGACCTGCTGGTCATCGATACGCCCGACGCCGTGCTGGTGGCGCATCCCGACAAGGCGCAGGAAGTCAAGAAGGTGGTGAACCGGCTGAAGATCCAGGGCCATGACGCGTACCGGCTGCACCGCACCGTGACGCGGCCGTGGGGCACCTATACGGTGCTGGAAGAAGGCACCCGCTTCAAGATCAAGCGCATCGAGGTCAAGCCCGGCGCCAGCCTGAGCCTGCAAATGCACCACCATCGCAGCGAGCACTGGATCGTGGTCAGCGGCATGGCCAAGGTGGTCAACGGCGACCAGGAACTGCTGGTGGGCACCAACGAATCCACCTACATTCCCGCCGGGCACAAGCATCGCCTGGAAAACCCGGGCGTGCTGGACCTGGTGATGATCGAAGTACAAAGCGGCGAATACCTGGGCGAGGACGACATCGTACGTTTCGCAGACATCTACGGACGCGCATGATGGTTGGAATGTTCAGGGCTTTGTGGAGCTACCGCGGCTTCATTGCGGGCAATGTAAAACGCGAGTTTCAGTCTAAATATCGCAATTCGCTGCTCGGCGCCGCATGGAACGTGCTCAATCCGTTGTCGATGATTTTCATCTACACGGTGATTTTTGCTCAGGTCATGCGTACCAAACTGCCCGGCGTGGAGGGCACGTTCGCCTACAGTATCCACCTGTGTGCGGGCGTGCTGACGTGGGGATTGTTCGCTGAAATCGCCAGCCGGGCTCAGAATACCTTTGTAGATAACGCCAACCTGATCAAGAAGCTGAGCTTTCCACGCATGTGCCTGCCTGTTACGGTGGTCGCCAACGGGTTGGTGAACTTCGCCATCATTTTCGTGTTGTTTACGCTATTCCTGCTCGTCACCGGTAATTTTCCCGGCTGGCCCTTTATCGCGCTAGTCCCGGTGCTGGTCATCATCGTGGCTTTCGCCATTGGCCTGGGCATTACGCTGGGTGTGCTCAATGTGTTCTTCCGCGACGTGGGTCAGTTTTTTGGCATATTTCTCAATTTCTGGTTCTGGGGCACGCCTATCGTGTATCCCGCCAGCATTCTGCCGGAACGCCTGCAGCCCCTCGTGCAGTTCAATCCCATGGCCGTCCTGGTTGGCGCCAGCCAGACTATTCTGATGCAAGGCGCATGGCCGGATTGGCGCGGCTTGGTCTGGGTGGCGGTGTTGTCCGTGTTGTTATGCATGCTGGGTTTGCGACTGTTCCGCAGGCATGCCGGTGAAATGGTGGATGAACTCTGATGGGCAGCATTACTGTCACCAATCTGGGCAAGGCCTATAAGCAATATCCAACTCATTGGTCCCGCCTGCTCGAATGGATGGACCCGCGCGGCAAGCCGCGCCATACGCGGCATTGGGTGTTGCAGAACCTGAACTTTACCGTGCCCGCAGGTGAGGCCGTCGGCATTATCGGCATCAACGGCGCAGGCAAGAGTACGTTGCTGAAGATGATCGTGGGCACGACCCAGCCGACCACGGGTAGCGTGAGCATGAGCGGCCGTGTTGCTGCGCTGCTGGAATTGGGTATGGGTTTCCACCCGGATTTCACCGGGCGTCAGAACGCCATCATGGCTGGGCAGCTGTTAGGCATGAGTGTGGACGATGTGGAGGCCCGAATGCCCGAGATCGAATCCTTTGCAGAGATTGGCGAATATATTGATCAGCCGGTGCGGGTGTATTCGAGCGGCATGCAGGTTCGCTTAGCCTTCAGCGTAGCCACTGCGGTGCGGCCCGACATTCTCATCGTCGATGAGGCCCTGTCGGTAGGCGACACTTACTTTCAGCACAAGAGCTTCGATCGCATCCGCGAATACCGCAAACAAGGCACTACCCTGTTAATCGTATCGCACGATAAGGTCGCGATCCAGTCCATCTGCGATCGGGCCATTCTATTGAACGCAGGCGAAATCGCCATGGAGGGAGCGCCCGAGGCGGTCATGGATTATTACAACGCGATGTTGGCCGACCGCCAGAACCAGACTGTTACCCAGACAGTTTTGGAAGATGGAAAAGTACAGACTAGTTCGGGTACGGGCGAGGCCGAGGTCACCGATATTGCGCTGATGAACGAATCGGGGCAGCGTATCGAAGTCGCAGAAGTCGGAAAACCAGTTGTGCTGCGTATCGACGTGCGGGCTAAGGTCGATATCCATCGCCTGGTGTTGGGCTATGGCATCAAAGATCGCCTTGGCCAAGTGATGTACGGCACCAATACCGACCTCAAGCAGCAAGTATTGGAAGATGTGCAAGCTGGTCGTCGATTGCGTTTCGACATCCGATTTCCCATGAACCTAGGGCCGGGCACCTATTCTGTGCAAACCGCGCTGACCAGCACAGACACCCATTTGGTGAACAACTATGAATGGCGCGATTTGGCTCTAGTGTTCAATGTGATCAACGTAGACAAGCCACAGTTTTCCGGCGTGACGTGGATCGATCCCGAAATCTGCATTGGCGAGCTATGAGCTTTATTTCTTACGCGCAGAACTTCGAGGATGTCATGCTGTGGCGCGCGCTGCAGCATGTCGAGCGAGGCTTCTACATCGATGTGGGCGCCAATGATCCTCAAGTCGATTCGGTCACTCAGGCGTTCTATGAGCGGGGGTGGCGGGGTATCAATATAGAGCCGCTGGTGTCGCACTGGAAGGACCTCCAACGTGAGCGGCCGCAGGACGTGAATCTCAGGTGCGCGGCGGGCGAGTCCCAGGGCGAGTTGGAGCTTTGGGAAGCTGAGGTGCGTGGATGGGCTACGCTGGCGCAGGACGTAGTAAACAAGCACGAGCAGGAAGGCTATGGCGGCGAGTTTTACAAGGTTCCCGTCGTGCCTCTGACACAAATCTGTGCCGAGCATGTGCATGGCGACATTCATTTCTTGAAGATTGATGTCGAAGGATTTGAGAAGTCAGTGCTGAAGGGCATGGATTTCTCTCGGTTCCGTCCATGGGTCGTCGTGGTGGAGGCCACCGAGCCGAATTCTACGGTCGAAAACTATCAGATGTGGGAGCCGGATCTGCTGCCGCACGGCTATCGCTTCGTCTATGCAGACGGGCTCAATCGATACTATCTGGCCGATGAGCACACGGACTTGGCCGACGCATTCAAGTATCCCCCCAACGTTTTCGATGGCTTTGTTCCGGCTGCGCAACGGCGATTGGAGCACGCTTTCCAGGAAGGCCAAGACAAACTGAGAAGTGCGGAACAAGCCGCGCAGACAGAACGGGAAGCCGCACAGGCAGAGCTGGCCACGCGCCGCGCGTTGCAGACTGAGCTGTCGCAAGCGCGGCAAGAGTTGGTGGTCCTGCGTTCAGAGGCACAGGCCATCCGTGTCCAGGCCGAGGGAGCGCGCATGGCCGAACAAGCGGCGCAGGCACGCTACGACGAGGTCCTGCACAGCACGTCGTGGCGCGTCATGGCGCCCGTGCGCCGGGCCGTCGATCTGGCGCGCGGCCGGCTGACCCCGGCCCACAAGCAGAAAATCAAGCGCCTGCTCGAGCGCTCTGCCCAGTTCGTGAATCGCCGGCCGGCGCTCAAGCGCCAGGTGATGCGCGTGCTGAACCGCTTTCCGCGCGTGCGGTCGCGGCTGGCGAATATCGTGACGCGCAGCTTCGTCGCGGATCCGGGGCGCCATATGGCGGGCGTGGACGCGGCCAACCTGACGCCGCGGGCCCGGCAGGCCTTGGTGGATCTGAAAGCGGCCGTCGAACGGCAAGCCAAGGGCGGGGTGCGGTAATGCGTATTGTCATCGACATGCAGGGCGCGCAGACCGAAAGCCGCTTTCGGGGCATCGGGCGCTATACCTTCGGCTTCGTGCACGGCGTGATGCAGCATCGCGGCGAACACGAAATCATCCTCGCGCTCAATGGGATGCTGCCGGAATCGATCGAGCCCATACGCGCGGCATTCCGCCATGTGCTGCCGCCCGGCAATATCCGCGTCTGGTACGCCCCGGGGCCCGTGGCCGAGACCCATGGCGATGGCCCGTGGCGGGAAGCCGCCGAACAGGTGCGCGAAGCCTTTCTGCTGAGCCTGAAGCCGGACGTCATCCATGTGTGCAGCCTGTTCGAGGGATACGTGGACGACGCGGTCACCAGCATCGGCCGGCTGGACCAGGCCACGCCGGTAACCGTCACGCTGCACGACCTGATTCCGCTGTGCAATCCCAAGCAGTACCTGGAACCGAATCCGCGCTATGGCGCCTATTACGCGCGCAAGCTGGATTATTTGCGCAAAGCGGCGCGCCTGCTGGCCAATTCCGAGGCGACGCGGCAGGAAGGGATCGAGCATCTGGCCGTGCCGGAATCGCAAGTGATCAATGTGTCGTCGGGCATCGAGCCGCGTTTCGCGCCGGCCGGCGCGGACCCGGCCGGCGACGCGGCCCTGCGGGCAAAGTTCGGCCTGGGCGCGTCGTTCGTGCTGTATACGGGCGGCGATGACGACCGGAAGAACCTGCCGCGCCTGGTCCAGGCCTATGCGGCCGTGCCCCAGGCATTGCGCCGGGGCTGCCAGTTGGTGCTGGCCGGCAAAATGCAGGCGCACAATATCGGCGAACTGAACCACCTGGCGCGCAAACAGGGGCTGGCCGCGAAAGAACTGGTGTTTACGGGCTACGTCAGCGACGACGAACTCATCCAGCTGTATCAGTCATGCACGCTGTTCGTGTTCCCTTCGTGGCACGAGGGCTTCGGCCTGCCCGCGCTCGAGGCAATGGCCTGCGGGGCGCCGGCCATCGGCGCCAATACCAGCAGCCTGCCCGAAGTCATCGGCCTGGACGAGGCATTGTTCGATCCATTCCAGGTCGAGTCCATCGCGGCCAAAATGGCCCAGGCGCTGGAAAGCGAAACTTTTCGCGCGGACCTGCGCGCATACGGGCTCGAGCGCGCCAAGGCGTTCGGCTGGAGCGAAGTGGGCCGCCGCGCCATCGCGGCCTGGGAAGACCTGGCCGCCCGGCAGCCCCGCGATGCCCAGCCGCCCGCGCCGCGCAAGCCCAGGCTGGCGTTCGTATCGCCGCTGCCGCCCGAGCGCACCGGCATTGCCGACTACAGTGTCGAGCTTTTGCCCGCCCTGGCCCGGCATTACGAAATAGACGTCGTGGTGGCGCAGGACCGCGTGGACGACTCGCGCATCCGCCCCTATGCCGCCGTGCGCGATGTGGCATGGCTGAAGGCGCATGCCCACGAAATCGACCGGGTCGTGTACCAGTTCGGCAACTCGCCCTTCCATCACCACATGCTGCCGCTGCTGCGGCAGGTACCCGGCACGGTCATCCTGCACGACTTCTTCCTGGGCGGCATGATGAGCTGGCTGGAGCTCAGCGGCACCGCCCCGGGTTCCTGGTCGCAGGCGCTGCAGGCCGATCACGGCTACCCGGCGCTGGCCGAACGCCTGCGCGACCCCGAAGCGGCGAAGCTGCATTGGCCCGTCAATCTCGATGTGCTGCGCGACGCCAAGGGCATCGTCTTCCATTCCCATTACGCCCGCAGCCTGATCGGTAAATGGTATGGCGCGGCCCTGGCGCCGGACACCCGCGTGATCCCGCATCTGCGCGTGCCCGCGCAGGCCGGCGACAAGGCCGCGGCGCGCGCGCGGCTGGGCATCGGGCCCGACAAGTTCGTGCTGTGCAGCTTCGGCTTCGTCGACGCGACCAAGCAGTCCGATCGCCTGCTCAAGGTGTGGCTGGCCAGCCCGCTGGCCGCCGATCCGCGCTGCGAACTGGTGTTCGTGGGCGAAAACCACGGCGGCGATTTCGGCAAGCGCATGCTGGCATCGATGCGCGCGAGCGGCCTGGGAGCCCGGGTGTCGATTACCGGCTATGCCCCCACCGAAACGTACCAGCATTACCTGGCCGCGGCCGATATGGCGGTGCAGCTGCGCACGCATTCCAGAGGGGAATCTTCGGGCGCGGTACTCGATTGCATGAACCACGGACAGGCGCTGATCATCAACGCCAACGGATCGCTGGCCGAGATCGATCGCGACGCGGTGTGGATGCTGCCCGACGAATTCACCGACGCCGAATTGGCGCAGGCCCTGGAAACGCTGTGGCAAGATACCGCGCGCCGCGACGCATTGAGCGCCAAGGGCCGGGACGCCATCCGCCGCCTGCACGCCCCGCAGGCCTGCGCCGAGCAATACGCGTCGGCCATCGAGCATTTTCATGCCACGGTGACGCAGCCTCGGCCCCTGCTGCTCGGCGCGTTGGCGCAAACGGCGTCGCTGGATACATCCGACGACGGCCTGCAGAAGCTCGCCGCGGCCATCGCCCTGACCCTGCCCCCGGCCGAGCCGCGCCGGCGCCTGTTCGTCGATATTTCGGCAACCTGCTGCACGGAACTCAAGACCGGTATCGAACGCACCGTGCGGGCCCTGCTGCTGGCCCTGCTGAAGGCGCCGCCGGCCGGCTGCCAGATCGAGCCCGTTTATCTCAGCGACGACAACGGCGCGTGGCATTACCGCATGGCGCGCCGCTATACGCTCGAGCTGCTGGGCGTTGCCGACGCGCCCATGCCGGACGAGGCCATCGAGCCCGATTGCGGCGATGCGATCATCGGCCTGGACCTGCTGGGAGACCCGCTGGTGCGCGCCGCCCAGTCGGGCCTGTTCGCCGGCTACCAGGGGCGCGGCGTGGCCGTGTATTTCCTGGTGCATGACCTGCTGCCCATCGTGACCCCCGAGGTGTTTCCGCCGGGCGCCGACGAGGGCCATCGCAGATGGCTCGAGGCCATCTCGCAGTTCGACGGCGCGGTGTGCGTGTCGGAGGCGGTGGCGCAAGACCTGGCCGAATGGCGCGCGGCGAATGTGGCCGAGGCCGGATCGCGGCCGTTCCGCATCACCTGGTCGCACCATGGCGCGGACGTCGGCAATGCCGCGCCCAGCCGCGGCCTGCCCGCCGACGCCGAGCGTACGCTGGCGCAGTTGAAGCAGCGCCCGACCTTCCTGATGGTGGGCACCATCGAGCCGCGCAAAGGCTATCTGGAAACCATCCAGGCCTTCGAGTCCCTGTGGCAGGCCCGGGTAGACGTCAACCTGGTGATCGTGGGCCGCGAAGGATGGGTGGGCTTGCCCGACAACATGCGCCGCGATATTCCGCAGACGGTCGCGCGCCTGCGCGGCCATCCCGAAGCGTCGCGGCGGCTGTTCTGGCCGCAGGATGTCAGCGACGAATATCTCGAACAGCTGTACGGGGCGGCGGACTGCCTGATCGCGGCGTCGTACGGCGAGGGTTTCGGACTGCCGTTGATCGAGGCGGCCAGCCATGGCCTGGCGATTCTGGCGCGCGATATTCCTGTTTTCCGCGAGGTGGCGGGCGCGCATGCATCGTACTTCTCGGCCTCGAATCCCGCCCAGCTGGCCGAGGCGGTCCAGGCGTGGCTGGCCGCCCGCGAGCGTGGCGACACCCCGGCGTCGACAGGCATGCCGTTCCTGACCTGGGAGCAGAGCGCGTCCAATCTGGCCCGTCGGCTGCTGGAAGGGTAGCGCGGTGCGAGTCGGTATCGACGCACGCTTGCTGGCCGTGCCCATTACGGGCATCGGCCGCTATACCTGGCAGATGTCGCGCGAGCTTCTGGCCCGCGACGGCGAATTCTTCCTGTACATGCCCGGCCCCGCGGTGGTGGGAGACTGGCAGGCGCCCAACGTGCAGGTGCGGTCGCGCGGCATGCCCGGCCGCCTGGGGCGCATGCTGTGGTCGCAGACCGTGCTGCCCCGCCAGGCCGCGCGGGATCGGCTGGATGTGTTCTGGGGCACCGCGCACCGCTTGCCGGCGGGGCTTGGCGCCGGGGTGGCGCGCGTGGTCACCATCCACGACCTGGTCTGGAAATACGCCGCCGCCACCATGCGCGCCGACAGCCGCTGCGCGGAGCGGCTCTTGATGCCGCGCGCCATCCGGCTGGCCGACCGGGTGCTGGCGGTGTCGCAAAACACCGCGCAGGCGGTAGAAGAGGTCTTTCCGTTCGCGCGCGGCAAGGTGCGGGTGGTGTATCCGGGCGCGACGCCGCTGGCGCCCGCCGCCCGCGCGACGCTGGCGCCGCTGGGCGTGGACCGCCCCTATTTCCTGTTCGTGGGCACCCTGGAGCCGCGCAAGAACCTGCGCCGTTTGCTGGGCGCCTATGCGCGCCTGCCGGTAGCGGTGCGCGACGGCCACCGGCTGGTGATCGCGGGCGGCAGCGGCTGGGGGGGCGTGGACGCATCCCGGCTGGCGGGCGAACTCGGCATCGCGGGCAATGTCGTGATCACGGGCTACGTGGATGACGCGCGCCTGGCTACGCTGTATGCCTATGCGCGCTTCCTGGCCATGCCGTCGCTGTACGAGGGCTTTGGCCTGCCGCTGGTCGAGGCCATGTCTTGCGGCGTGCCGGTACTGGCGTCCAACGTTTCTTCGCTGCCCGAAGTGGCGGGCGACGCGGGCCTGCTGGTGGATCCGCTGGATGAGGCGGCCATTGCCCAGGGGTTGCAGCGCCTGCTGACCGACGACGACCTGCATCAGGCGCTGGCGGCGCGCGCGCGCGAGGCGGCCGCCCGGTTTTCATGGGCCCGGGCGGCGCGCGAGACATGGCAGGTCTTCGAAGAGGCGCGCGAGGCGCGCCGCGGCCGGCGAGGGCGGCCATCATGATGCAGCCGCTGCGAGTCTTGCACGTTTATCGTGTCTACCATCCCGACCCGCCCGGCGGCGTGGCCGAGGCCGTGCGCCAGATCTGCCTGGCGACCTCGGGCCACGGGGTGCAGAGCACCATTTTCACGCTGTCCGTCCAGCCCAGCCCCGCGCAGCTGGATCGCCCCGAAGGGCGGGTGGTGCGGGCCCGCTCGTGGGCGGCGCCGGCCTCTTGCGATCTGGGCGGGCCGGGCGCCTTCCTGCGGTTTGCCGAGCAGGCGCGCCAGGCCGATGTGGTCTGTTATCACTTTCCCTGGCCGTTCGCCGACCTGATGGACCTGGTGACGCGCCCGAAGGTGCCGACGGTGCTGGTGTACCACTCCGATATCGTGCGGCAGCGGTGGCTGGGCCGCGTGTACGCGCCGCTGATGCGGCGCATGCTGTCTTCCGTGTCCGCGATCGTGGCGACCTCGCCCACGTACGCGGCCACCAGCCCGGTGCTGTCCGATGCGCGCTGGAAGCACAAGGTGCGCACCCTTCCCCTGGGCATCGTCGAATCGCCGCAGGACGAGGATACGCGCGTGTTCGACCGCCTGGGCCTGGCGGCGGACCGCCCGTTTTTCCTGTTCCTGGGCGCGCTGCGCTATTACAAGGGCCTGCACACCCTGGTGGCCGCCGCCAGGCAGGTCGATGCCCCGATCGTCATCGCCGGCTCGGGCACCGAAGACGAAACGCTGCGGACCCTGGGCGCGCGCCTGGGCGCCGGCAACGTGCTGTTCGCGGGGCAGGTGACCGATGCCGAAAAAACCGCGCTGATGAAGCGCTGCCTGGCGTTCGTGCTGCCTTCCCACCTGCGGTCCGAGGCCTATGGCATGGTGCTGGTCGAAGCCGCCATGCAGGGACGGCCGCTGGTCTGCTGCGAGATCGGATCGGGCATGTCGTTCGTCAATGCGCACGACGAAAGCGGTTTGATGGTCCCGCCCGAGAACGAGCCGGCCCTGGCCGCGGCCATGAACGCCCTGCTGAACGACCCCGACCTGGCGGCCCGGCTGGGGCGGGGCGCCCGGGCGCGTTACGACCGTTTGTTCTCCGGCGCGCCGCTGGGACAGGGGTACGCGGCGCTGTTTCACGAGCTGGCGCAGCGTTGAGAACGCTGCGTATGGCTTCCGTATGCGTTATGCTGCCCAGCCATCATTATCGTAAATTCACGTCTGACTGCCGCCCGATGTGAGTTTTTCGCAATTCATGCCCACCCGCATTCTCATCGTCCGCACCTCGTCCCTCGGTGATCTGGTCCACATGCTGCCGGCCATTTCCGACATCGCCCGCCATGTGCCGGACGCCGTCATCGACTGGGTCGCGGAAGAAGCCTTCGCCGAAATCCCGGCGTGGCATCCGGCTGTGCACGAGGTCATCAAGGTGGCTCACCGGCGCTGGCGCAAGGCCTGGTGGTCGGCGCCCGTGAAGGCCGAGCGGCGCGCGCTGGCCGAGCGGCTGCGCTCGGTGCAGTACGACGTGGTGCTGGACATGCAGGCGCTGCTGAAGTCGGCCTGGCTGGTGCGCCAGACGCGCGGCGTGCGCCATGGGCTGGACTGGCGTTCGGCCCGCGAGCCGCTGGCCTCGCTGTTCTACCAAGAGCGCCATCGGGTCGAATTCTGGCAGCCGGCGGTCATCCGCCAGCGCAAGCTGGCCGCGCTGGCCTTTGGCTACAGCTATAGCGGCCCGCCCGATTTCGGCCTGCAGGCTTTCGCGCGCCAGGCGCAGGCCGATGCCCAGGCCTGCGCCGCCCGCCCCGAAGACTGCGCCCGGCCGCACCACCACCTGAATACCGATCACGGCTACGCCGTCATCATGCCGTCGGCCAGCCGCGACGACAAACTCTGGCCCGAAGACGACTGGCGCGCCGTGTTTGCCCGGCTGCGCCAGGCCGGCTGCACGCTGCGCCTGCTGGCCGGCAATGCCCAGGAAGCCGAGCGCGCCCAGGCGCTGGTGGCGGGCCTGGACGGGGTGCAAGTGCTGCCGCGCATGGACCTGACCGCCATCGCCCGCCAACTGGCGGGCGCGCGCATCATGGTGGGCCTGGACAGCGGCCTGACCCACCTGTCGGCCGCGCTGGGCCGGCCCACCGTGGGCATCTACCGGGCCTCCACGCCGGTGCGGACCCCCCTGATCGGTTCGAACTACACCGCCAGCCTGGGCGACCGCGGCGCCCCGCCTTCGCGCGAGGCGGTGCTGGCCGCGGTGGACCAGGCCCTGGCGGCCAGCTGACATGCCGGCCCGCGCCATCTTGTTGTTCCGGCGCCCGGCGGCCTGACATGCGGCGCGGCGCCTACACCTTGGCCCTGTACGCAGCCGCGCCGCTGGCGTGGCTGTGGATGGCCCGGCGGGCCCGGCGCGCCGGCGGCGACTGGGGCATTTTCTCGGCGGCGCGTTTCGGCCGCCCCGATCCGGCCGAACCCGCGCCGTTTGCCCGGCCCCCGGTGTGGGTGCATGCGGTCAGCCTGGGCGAGACCCGCGCCGCCCAGCCCCTGGTGCAGGCGCTGCTCGAGCGCGATCTGCCCGTGCTGCTGACCCATACCACCGCCACCGGCCGGGCCGAGGGCGCGCGGCTGTTCGCGCCGGCTATCGCCGCCGGCCAGTTGCGCCAGACCTGGCTGCCCTACGACTTCCCGGCCGCGGCGCGCGGCTTCCTGGGGCGCTACACGCCCCGCTGCGGGCTGCTGATCGAACGCGAGGTCTGGCCCAACTTGCTGGCGCAGGCGCGCCGGCAGGGGGTGCGCATGGCGCTGGTCAGCGCGCGCTTCTCGGCTTCGTCGCTGCGCCAGGCCGGCTGGATGGGCGAGGCGCTGCGCGAGGCGCTGGCGGGCCTGGATGCCGTGCTGGCGCAGACGCCGGACGACGCCCGGCGCCTGGAGCAGGCCGGCGCGCGCCACGTGCGCGTGACGGGCAACCTGAAATTCGACCTGGCCCTGCCTGCGGGGCAGGTGCAGGGCGGGCAGGCCTGGCGGCAGTCGCTGGGGCGGCCCGTGGTGGCGGTGGCCAGCACGCGCGAAGGCGAAGACGCCCTGTTCGCGCCGGCCATGCGCGCCCGGGCGGGCGGCGGCCGGCCGGTGCTGTATGTGCTGATTCCCCGGCATCCCCAGCGTTTCGACGAGGCCGCGGCGCTGCTGCGCGAGGCGGGGTTGTCGTACTCGCGGCATTCCCGGATGGCGGCCCGCGCCGAGGGGCTGCCGCCGGTGGACGGGACGGTCGACGTGGTGCTGGGCGATACGCTGGGCCAGATGGCCTTTTATTACGCCGCCGCCGACGTGGCCATTGTGGCGGGCAGTTTCGCGCCGCTGGGCGGGCAGAACCTGATCGAGGCCTGCGCGGCCGGGGTGCCGGTGGTGGTGGGGCCGCATACGTTCAATTTCAAGCAGGCGGCGGAAGACGCCATCGCGGCCGGAGCCGTGCTGCGGGCCCCCGACGCGCCAGCCGCGCTGGACGCGGCCCTGGCGCTGCTGGACGACGACGAGCGCCGCCATGCCATGGGCCGCGCCGCGCAAGACTGGTCGGCCACCCACGCCGGCGCCACCGAACGCACCCTGGACGCGCTTGCCGGCTGGCTGTAGAGGCCAGCGTCGCCAGGTGTCTGACTCCCGCGCAGCGGGTGTCAGACACCGTGTTTTGAGACGGCGCAGTCAATCTTCGGTGTCCGACACCCGCTGCGCGGGAGTCGGACACCTGACACCCCGACCTCCCTGCAGATCCGGCCAACGACCGCGTCAGGGGCGGATTTTCACCTTGTCGGCGTTCAATTCCTGGCTGGCGGCGCCGCGGTCGCGGCCGGCGTCGTCGGGGCGGGCGCCCAGCCAGCCCTGGCCCAGGGCGTAGACCCACAGGTTGGCCACCACGATCAGCACGAAAAGCACACGCATGGGCAGCACTCAGAGAGATTGCGGATCGGGCTGGGCGGCCAGCAGCGCCAGGCCGTCCAGTACCGGCCGGTCCAGGTAGGCGGGCGCCGGCGGCTGGCCCGCGACGGCGCCGGCCAGGGCCAGCAGGCGTTCGGTTTCTTGTTGTACCTCGGGCCAGCCGCCGCCGGCCACATAAATATCGGCCGGCCGGCCGTAGCGCTGGCTGGCGGCGAGCCATTGCCGCACCACCGCCCCCGCCTGGGCGGCGGCGATGCCCGAGGCGATGGCCTGGTGGGTGTCGACCGGAAAATCGGTGACCGGCCCGTCGGCGACCGGCAGATTGGCGGTGCCGCGCGCCAGCGAGCTGCGCATCAGCGCCGGCCCCGGCAGGATCAGGCCGCCGGCGAACACATCGTCGGCCCCCACCGTGTCGATGGTGGTGGCCGTGCCGAACGAGGCCAGCACGAACGGCGCATGCCCCGGCGCCAGCCGGCTGCGCACGCCCAGCAGCGAGACCAGGCGGTCGGCGCCCAATTGCGCGGGCTGCGTATAGCGGTTGCGCAGCCCCAGCAGCTCGGCGCGCGAGGTGATCCAATGGACCGGGCAGCCGTGGCGCGCCAGCGCGGCGCGGATGCCCTCGCCGCGCTCGCCGCCCGCCACGTTCACGCCGAGCGCCAGGGTGGGCGTACGCGCCAGCGTGCCCAGCCAGTCGCCCAGCGCATGCGGGTCGAGGTTGTCGAAGGCCACGGCGGCGGGTTCGCGCGGGGCGGCCGGCGTGTGCGCGTCCAGCCAGCCGACCTTGAGGCGGCTGTTGCCGGAATCGATCAGCAAAATCATGTTGGGTTCTCGGGCGAGGCGGCCGCGGGGCGGATCGAGATTTCGCCTACCGATACCGGCACCCGCGCGTCGGCCGTCTGCACGTACAGGCGGCCCTGTTCGTCCAGGCCGCGCGCGGTGCCGCTGAACAGCACGGCGCCCTGGTCGATGACATTGACCGCCCGGCCGGCCAGCGCGTCGACGGCGGCGTAGCGGCGTTGAAAGGGGGCGAAGCCGTCGGCTTCGAGTTCGCGCACGGCGTCGCGCCAGGCGGTGGCGACGGCGCACACGATGTCGGCGGCGCTGGCCGGCGCGCTGCCCGCCTGTTCGACCACGCAGGTCCAGTCGGCCACGGAACGGCCCAGCGCCTGCGACAGCGTGTCGGCGTCGCGCAGGTTCACGCCCATGCCGATGATGACGGTATGGCCGCCCGGCACGGCCGGGTCGCGGGTCGATTCGACCAGAACGCCGGCCAGCTTGGCGTCGTGCCATTGCACGTCGTTGGGCCACTTGACGCACAGCCCGCCGGCGCCGCCGGCCAGGCCGCGCAGGGCTTCGCAGGCCGCCAGGCCGGCCAGCGGCGACAGGGCCGGCAGGCCGTTGGCCGGCATGCGCACGGGATAGGCGCACGAAAACATCAGGGCCGCGCCGCTGCGGTTTTGCCAGGGGCGGCCGGCCCGGCCCCGGCCGGTTTGCTGCAGGTGCGTGCCCAGCAGCCAGGTTCCGCCGCCGGCGCGCGCGCGCGCCAGCAGGTCGGCATTGGTAGAGCCGGTGCTAGCCGTCCAGGCGACAGACTGGAAACCGTCCAGCCGCGCGGACAGCTCGCGCGCCAGCGCCTCGGGCGCGGGCAGGTCGGTGTGGCGGGCATTGATAAGCATGGCGGCGATTGTAGGGCACCGCGCCGCCGCGGGTCACGGCCGGGGTTGATTGGTAACATGCAGGCTGCCCCATTCATTTTTACGCTTTTCCATGCCCGCACGCACCGAAACCGAGACTTTCACCGGCGAGGCCGGCCTGATCGATTGCGCCATAGACTGGCCCGCCGAACCGCCGCGCGGCTGGGCACTGGTGTTGCACCCGCATTCGCTGCAGGGCGGCGCGCGCGACAATAAAGTGGTCACCACCATTTCGCGCGCGTGCGTGCAGCACGGCCTGATGGCGGTGCGCCCCGATTTTCGCGGGGTGGGCAAGTCCGAAGGCCAGTTCGACAAGGCCCATGGCGAAACCCGCGACATGCTGGCGCTGGTGGCCCAGGTGCGCGAACGCTATCCCGACCTGGCCGCGGCGCCCTGGGTGCTGGCCGGCTTTTCGTTCGGCACGGCGGTGGCCGCGCAAACCTATGCCGGCCTGGCCGCGGCGGGCGACGCATCGCTGCCGTCGGCGCTGATGCTGATGGGGGCGGCGGTGCAGCGCTTCCAGGCGCACGAGATCGACGTGCCGGCCGACACGCTGATGGTGCATGGCGAGCAAGACGAAGTGGTGCCGCTGTCGGAAACGCTGGACTGGGCGCGCCCGCGCGACGTGCCGGTAGTGGTGGTGCCGGGCGCGTCGCATTTCTTTCATGGCAAGCTGCTGGTGCTGCGCGCGCTGGTGCAGGCGCGCCTGAAAGTGGCGCTGGACTAGAACGGCATCGCGGGCCCGCTGGTAGCATCGCGTTACCGGCCGGCAACGACAAGGAACGTTATCGCGACCGCGCAGTCTATTCCCCCTGCCTATAATGATGCAGCTTTTCGCCCGCCGGGCCGCCTTCGATCGTGGATTCCTCTCGTCAATGAAAAAAACCCGTTCCCTTCCGTCTTCTGTTGCGTTTTCTCGCCGCGTGTTGGCCGGCGCCGTCGTATCGGCGCTGATGGCGGCTTCTTCGCCCGCCTGGGCGCAACAGCAGCCGGCGGCGCCGGCGGCCAGCACCGCCCCCGCCCCGGCGGCCACGACGCCGGTGGTGGAACTCTCGGCGGTGCCCGCGCCCACCATCGCGGCGCGCGCCTGGATCACCCTGGACGTCAGCAGCGGCCAGGTGCTGGCGACGGCCAACCCCGACATGCAGATCGAGCCGGCCTCGCTGACCAAGATCATGACCGCCTACGTGGTGTTCAATGCGCTGAAAGAAAAACGCATCACGCTAGAGCAGCAGGTGCCGGTATCCGAGCACGCCTGGCGCACCGGCGGTTCGCGCATGTTCATCGAGCCGCGCAAACCCGTGACGGTCGACGAACTCATCCAGGGCATGATCGTGCAGTCGGGCAACGACGCATCGGTGGCGCTGGCCGAGGCCGTGGGCGGCAGCGAATCGGCGTTCGCCGCGCTGATGAACCAGGAAGCCGAGCGCCTGGGCCTGGCGCATACGCACTTCATGAACGCCACGGGCCTGCCCGATCCGCAGCACCTGACCACCGTGGCCGACCTGGCCGTGCTGTCGGCCGCGCTGATCAACGATCACCCCGATTACTACCACTACTACAAGCAGAAAGAATTCACCTATAACAAGATCTCCCAGCCCAACCGCAACCGCCTGCTGTGGGCCGACCCCTCGGTCGACGGCATGAAAACCGGCCACACCGATGCGGCGGGCTACTGCCTGGTGTCGACCGCGCTGCGGGGCGACCGCCGGGTGCTTACCGTGCTGGCCGGCGCCGACAGCGAGGCCACCCGCGCCGAAGAAAGCCTGAAGCTGCTGAACTGGAGCTTCCAGAACTTCGACACCGTCAAGCTGTACGACAAGAGCCAGCCGGGCCTGGAAGTCCGCGTCTGGGAAGGCACGGTCGAAACCGTCAAGCTGGGGCCGCCCCAGCCGGTGTCGCTGACGGTGCCGCGCGGCAAGTCGGGCGATATCAAGCCGGTGGCACAGCGCACCGATCCGCTGGTGGCGCCGCTGACCAAGGGCCAGCAAGTCGGCACGCTGCAGCTTACCCTCGACGGCAAGGTGCTGCGCACCGAGCCCCTGGTCGTGCAAGACGACGTCGAACGGGCGGGCCTGTTCGGCCGCCTGGTCGACATGGTCAAGCGCAAGTTCCAATAACATTCCCTATCCGGGCGGCGCTGCCGCCCTTTTTCCTTTCAGGAGCCACTCATGATTCCGGGCATGCCGGGCGACAGCCAGGTGTATCTCAACGGCGAATTCACGCGGGCCGACCAGGCCAAGATCTCGGTGCTGGACCGCGGGTTCATTTTCGGCGACGGCATCTACGAAGTCGTGCCGGTGTACGACGGCAAGCCGTTCCGCATGGCCGAGCACCTCGACCGCCTGGACCGCAGCCTGAAGGCGCTGCGCATCGCGCAGCCCATGGAGCGCGCCGATTGGGTCGGGCTCATCGGCGAACTGGCGCGCCGCTGCGCCACGCCCACCTGCCTGGTCTACCTGCAGGTGACCCGCGGCGTCTACAAGCGCGACCACGCCTTTCCCGCGCAAGCGGTGCCGCCCACCGTGTTCGGCATGGCCACCGTGTTCAACCGGCCCACGGCCGCGCAGCGCGAGCAAGGCATCAGCCTGATCAGCATTCCCGACGAACGCTGGCTGCATTGCGAGATCAAGTCGGTGTCGCTGCTGGGCAATGTGCTGGCGCGCCAGCAGGCCGTCGAGGCCGGCGTCGATGAGGTCGCGCAGTTCCGCGACGGCTACCTGACCGAAGGCTCGTCCAGCAACATCTGGGTGGTGTCCGGCGGCAAGCTGCTGGCGCCGCCCAAGAACAACCTCATCCTCGAGGGCATCCGTTATGGCCTGATGGGCGAACTGGCGGCCGAGGCCGGCATCGAGTTCGAAGCGCGCCGCCTGTCGCGCGACGAAGTCGCCGCCGCCGACGAACTGCTGGTGACCTCGGCCACCAAGGAAGTGCTGCCGGCCACCCGGCTCGACGGCAAGCCGGTGGGCAGCGGCAAGCCCGGCCCCGTTTATGCCAAGCTGCGCGCGGGGTATGATGCCCGTATCGCCGCTCTGTAAGCCCACGCGGCCGGCCTACCCATGCGCACTATCCCGCCCGAAGAATCGCTGATCGAATACCCGTCCGACTTTCCCATCAAGGTCATGGGCAAGCAGCACCCCGATTTCGCTCAAACCCTGACCGACGTGGTGCTGCAGTTCGACCCGCAATTCGATCCCGCCACGGTCGAAATGCGGCCCAGCAAGGGCGGCAATTACATCGGCCTGACGTTCACCGTGCGCGCCACGTCGCGCGAACAGCTCGACAACCTGTATCGCGCGCTGCATGGGCACCCCATGGTGTCCATTGTCCTGTAGGGCGGCTGGGCGCACGCCATGATCAAGTGGCTGACCCGGCCGGCCGACTACATGCCGGTTTGGCAAGAGATGCGGGCCTTCACCGCCGGGCGCGGCGCCGCCACGCCCGACGAGGTCTGGCTGTGCGAGCACGCGCCGGTATACACCCTGGGGCAGGCCGGCAAGCCCGAACACCTGCTGAATCCCGGCGCCATTCCCGTGGTGATGTGCGACCGCGGCGGCCAGATCACTTACCACGGGCCGGGGCAGGTGGTGGCCTACACCTTGTTCGATCTGCGCCGCGCCGGCCTGTACGTGCGCGAATACGTGCGCCTGCTCGAAGACGCCGCCATCGGCACCCTGGCCGAGTTCGGCATCGCCACGGCCTGCCGCAAGCCCGGCGCGCCGGGCGTGTATGTGCCGCAAGCCCCGGCCGGCGAACTGGCCAAGATCGCCGCCCTGGGCATCAAGATCCGCAACGGCTACGCCTACCATGGCGTCGCGCTGAACGTCGACATGGACCTGGCGCCGTTCCTGGGCATCAACCCCTGCGGCTACGCCGGCATGGCCACGATAGACATGGCGGCATGCGGCGCGCGCGCCGAACTGGCCGCCGTGGGCCAGCGCCTGGCCGAGCGCCTGCTGGCCGCCGTGCCGGGGCCGGCCGATCCAACGCGCTAAAATGCCCTTTTCCCTGGGGCCGCGCCGCTATCCGGCGGCCCGGCCATGACCGAAGGTGACGAATGTCCACGCTCGAGCCCTCTGTTTCCTCGAACGATCCGCAAACTGCCGCGCCGGCCCCCTACGACGCCACGCAGAAGCAGAAGTCGCAGGCCAAGACCGCGCGCATCCCCATCAAGATCGTGCCGGCCGAACGCCTGAAAAAGCCCGAGTGGATCCGCGTCAAGGCCGCCGCGCCCGGCTCGCGCTTCTACGACATCAAGCGCATTCTGCGCGAACATAATCTGCACACGGTCTGCGAAGAGGCATCGTGCCCCAACATCGGCGAATGCTTCGGCAAGGGCACGGCCACCTTCATGATCATGGGCGACAAGTGCACGCGCCGCTGCCCGTTCTGTGACGTGGGCCACGGCCGTCCCGATCCGCTCGATGCCAGCGAACCCGACAACCTGGCCCGCACCATCGCGGCCATGAAGCTGTCGTACGTGGTCATCACCTCGGTCGACCGCGACGACCTGCGCGACGGCGGCGCGGCGCATTTCGTCGATTGCATCTCGCGCATCCGCGCGCTGTCGCCCACCACGCGTATCGAAGTCCTGGTGCCCGATTTCCGCGGCCGCCTGGAACGCGCCCTGGCCATCCTGAACGCCGGCCCGCCCGACGTCATGAACCACAACCTGGAAACCGTGCCGCGCCTGTACAAGCAGGCCCGTCCGGGATCCGATTACGCGCATTCGCTGAAGCTGCTGGCCGAGTTCAAGCAACTGCATCCCGAAGTACCCACCAAGTCCGGCCTGATGCTGGGCCTGGGCGAAACCGACGACGAAATCCTGCAGGTCATGCGCGACCTGCGCGCGCATGGCGTCGACATGCTGACCATCGGCCAGTACCTGCAGCCGTCCGAACACCACCTGCCGGTGCTGCGCTACGTGCATCCCGACACCTTCGCGATGTTCGAGCGCGAAGCCTATGCCATGGGGTTCTCGCACGCGGCCGTGGGCGCCATGGTGCGTTCGTCGTACCACGCCGACGAGCAGGCGCACGCGGCCGGCGTGAACTGACGGCCGCGGCCGGATCGGCCAGGTGTCAGGCTCCGCAGGTGCCTCGGGGTAGGTGTCTGACTCCCGCAGGGTGTCAGACACCGAAGTACCGAGACGCTGCAGCCACACATCGGTGTCTGACACCCTGCGGGAGTCAGACACCTGGCACTGAAGGCATCCAGAGCACCCGCTAGGGTTGCACGCGTGAGTGGCGGCTGGTCCAGAAGACGTCGCCATTGCCCTGCACGCCGTTCAGGTGGCGGGCCAGCACGAACATCAGGTCGGACAGCCGGTTCAGGTATTGGCGGACCGGCGCGTTGAGGTTTTCGTCGCGGCCCAGCGCCACCACCGAGCGTTCGGCCCGGCGCGCCACGGTGCGGGCCAGGTGGGCCAGCGCGGCGGCGCGGCAGCCGCCGGGCAGGATGAATTCCCGCAGCGGCGGCAGGGCGCCGTTGTAGTGGGCCAGGCGCTCGTCCAGAAACGCCAGCTGGCTGGCATCGAGCGTGGTGTGGCCCGGAATGCAGAGTTCGGCGCCCAGGTCGAACAAATCGTTCTGGATGGTGCCCAGGTCGGCCTGTACGGCGTCGGGCAATGTTTCGGTGCGCAACAGGCCGATGACGCTGTTCAGTTCGTCTACCTCGCCCAGCGCGTCGATGCGCGGCGCGTCTTTGCCGGTGCGGGTGCCGTCGCCCAGCCCGGTGGTGCCATCATCGCCCGTGCGGGTCGCCACGGCGGAAAGTCGGTTGCCCATGCGCGGATGCCCCCTGGATAACTCGTTGCGTGAAGAAACAAACCCGTAGTGTAGTGCCAGCGCCGGCCGCCGCGAACGCGCTATTCTGTACCGGTATGCGCGGCCCCGGCATGGTCCGGCGCCGCGCGCCCTAAGGAGCAATGCAATGCGTTACACGCACAAAGCGGCGGTCGGGGTGGTGGCGGCCGCCCTGCTGACGGGCTGGGCGGCCCTGTCGGCCCAGGCCCAGCCGGCCTCGCAAGCGGCCGCGGCCACCGCCACGGCCAGCGGCGAGGTGCGCCGCGTGGATGCGGCGGGCGGCAAAGTCACCATCAAGCATGGCGCCATCGAGGCCCTGGACCTGCCCGCCATGACGCTGGTGTACCGGGCCGACCCGGCGCTGCTGGCCGGCATCAAGCCCGGCGACAGCGTCCGCTTCACGGCCACCCGGCAAAACGGCAGCTACGTGGTAACGGAAATCAGCAAATAGCCGCGTGCCACGGCCCGTTACCGGGCCGTGGCGGCGGGAACGGGCGGGGCTACAGCACGTAGCGCGCCAGATCCTGGCTGGCCGCCGCTTCGGACAACTGCGCGTCGACGTAGGCGGCGTCGATCTTGACGCTGCCCCCGCTGCTGGCGGTGGCGTCGAACGACAGTTCTTCCAGCAGTTTTTCCATCACCGTGTACAGGCGCCGGGCCCCGATGTTCTCGGTGCGCTCGTTGACCGAGAACGCCAGCTCGGCCAGCCGTTCGATGCCGTCGGTGGTGAAGTCAAGCTGCACGTCTTCGGTGGCCAGCAGCGCGGAATACTGCTTGATCAGCGAGGCGTCGGTGTCGGACAGGATGCTGACGAAATCTTTCGCGGTCAGCGAATCGAGTTCGACCCGGATGGGAAAGCGCCCCTGCAGTTCGGGGATCAGGTCGGACGGCCGCGACAGGTGGAACGCCCCCGACGCGATGAACAGGATGTGGTCGGTGCGCACCATGCCGTAGCGCGTGTTGACGGTGGTGCCTTCCACCAGCGGCAGCAGGTCGCGCTGCACGCCCTGGCGGGATACGTCGGCGCCGCCGCTTTCCTGGCGCGCGGCGATCTTGTCGATTTCGTCGAGGAACACGATGCCGTTCTGTTCGACGTTGGCGATGGCGATGGTGCGCAGGTCGTCTTCGTTGATGCGCTTGGCGGCTTCTTCTTCGACGATCAGCTTGAAGGCTTCTTTCACCTTCATTTTCTTGGGTTTTTTCTTGTCGCGCGCCAGCCCGGCGAACATGCCGCGCAGCTGCTCGGCCATTTCTTCCATGCCGGGCGGGGTCATGACGTCCATTTGCGGCACGGGCTGGGCGATCTCGATCTCGATTTCCAGGTCGTCGCACTTGCCCTCGCGCAGCCGCTTGCGGAAGGTCTGGCGGGCGTTGCCTTCTTCGCCGCGCTCGGGCTCGCCCGACGCGCCGCGCGCCGGCGGCACCAGCGCATCCAGGATGCGGTCTTCGGCGGCGTCTTCGGCCTGCGTGCGCACGCGGCGCATTTCGAGTTCGCGCGTCTGCTTGATGGAATATTCGGTCAGGTCGCGGATGATGGTGTCGACGTCGCGCCCCACGTAGCCCACCTCGGTGAACTTGGTGGCCTCGATCTTGATGAAGGGCGCGTTGGCCAGCTTGGCCAGGCGGCGCGCGATTTCGGTCTTGCCCACGCCGGTGGGGCCGATCATCAGGATGTTCTTGGGGTGGATTTCATGGCGCAGCGGTTCTTCGACCTGCTGGCGGCGCCAGCGGTTGCGCAGCGCCACGGCCACCGCGCGCTTGGCGCGGTTCTGGCCGATGATGTATTTGTCGAGCTCGGAGACGATTTCTCCGGGGGTCATGGTGGATGCGGACATTGCGGGAATCCTTGCTGCGGCCGGCCGTGGGGGGCGCGCTTAGTCGCCCAGCGTTTCGACGACGTGGTTCTGGTTGGTGTAGATGCAGATGTCGCCGGCGATTTCCAGCGACTGCTTGACGATGTCTTGCGGCGATAGCTCGGTATTGCGCAGCAGCGCCAGCGCGGCCGACTGCGCGTAGGCGCCGCCCGAGCCGATGGCCGCCAGGCCGTGTTCGGGTTCGAGCACGTCGCCGTTGCCGGTGAGCACCAGGGTGTGTTCGGCGTCGGCCACGATCAGCATGGCTTCCAGGCGGCGCAGCACGCGGTCGGTGCGCCAGTCGCGGGTGAGTTCGACCGCGGCGCGCATCAGGTGGCCCTGGTGTTTTTCGAGCTTGGCCTCGAAGCGTTCTTGCAGGGTGAAGGCGTCGGCCGTGGCGCCGGCGAAGCCGGCCAGGACCTTGTCGTGATACAGGCGGCGGATCTTGCGGGCCGTGCCCTTGATGACGATGTTGCCCAGGGTGACCTGGCCATCGCCGCCCAGCGCGACTTGGTTGCCGCGGCGCACGCAGACGATGGTGGTGGCGTGAAATTGTTCCATGCGTTTCTTCCTTTGAAAGCCCTAATTGAGGGCGAAGCGCCGGATTTCAAGCGATGCCGCGGCGAAGGGGCCTGTCATTATCGCGCGCGCGCCCCGTAAATAAAAAGGCCGCGGCGGAGATCCGGCGCGGCCTGGGAAGGCGAGAGTTAACGGGGACGGGGGATCAGTCGCCGTACAGCTTCTGGCGCATTTCACGCCGTTCCTGGGCTTCGAGCGACAGGGTGGCGGTGGGGCGGGCCAACAGGCGGGGAATGCCGATGGGCTCGCCGGTTTCTTCGCACCAGCCGTATTCGCCGCTATCGATGCGGGCAATGGACTGTTGCACTTTTTTCAGCAGCTTGCGCTCGCGGTCGCGGGTGCGCAATTCGAGTGCATGCTCTTCTTCGATGGTGGCGCGGTCGGCGGGATCGGGCACGAACTGCGTTTCGCGCAGGTGCTCGGTGGTCTCGCCGGCGTTGGCCAGGATGTCTTGTTCGAGTTGCTTGAGCCGTTCTTTGAAGAACGCCAACTGGCGGTCGTTCATGTAGTCCGACTCGGGCATGGCCAGCAATTCTTCTTCGCTGGGCAGATCAATCGCCGTATCGTTCGCCGACTTACTTGATTTTTTGGTTGCTGCCTTGGTAGCCATGAAAACACTCCACTATGAATCGATCCTGGCGCGACGCGCGCGCCGGGACGGCGGGTTTAGCCCGCCAGGCACTGCTCCAAGCCCCGGGTGAAAATTTCCTGGGGCAGCTTGCGGCCGATGAAAACCATTTTGGTCGACGGTTTCTCGGCCGCGGTCCACGGCTTGCCGGGTTCGGCGCCCATCATCATGTGCACGCCCTGGAACAACATGCGGCGGTTGATGCCCTTCATGTACAGGATGCCTTTGTAGCGCATCAGGTCGGGGCCATAAACCTGCACCACGCCGCCCAGGAATTCTTCGAGCCGGGCGGGATCGAACGGCTTGTTGGAGCGGAAGACGAACGCGCCGATTTCGTCGTCGTGGTGATGATGATGGTGATGTTCGTGATGGCAATGGGCCCCGCATTCGCCTTCGTGATCGTGATCGTGGCCATGGTCGTGATCATGATCGTGGGCGTGGCTGTGGGCCGCGTCGGGGTGTTCATCGGCCAGGAAGTCCGGGTCGATGTCGAGAATGGAATTCAGGTTGAAGCCGCTGATGTCGATGATGGACTTCAGGTCGACTTCGCCGAAATTGACCGGCGAGATGGGCGCGCGCGGATTGATGCGCACCAGGCGCGCGCGCAGCGCTTCGTAGTCGGCTTCGTTGACCAGGTCTTTTTTCGAGACCAGGATGCGGTCGGCGAAGCCCACCTGTTTCTGGGCTTCGGGTTGCGCGTCGAGCGTGGCCATGCCGTGCTTGGCGTCGACCACCGTGACCACCGCGTCCAGGCGGTAGTATTCGGCGATTTCGTCATCCATGAAGAACGTCTGGCACACCGGGCCGGGATTGGCCATGCCGGTGGTTTCGAGGATGACGCGTTCGAAGTTCAGTTCGCCCGCCTGGCGCTTGGTGCGCAGTTCGGCCAGGGTACGCATCAGGTCGCCGCGCACGGTGCAGCACACGCAGCCGTTGCTGAGCTCGATGATTTCTTCCTGGCTGTCTTGCACCAGCAGATCGTTGTCGATGCTTTCAGGCCCGAATTCGTTTTCGATGACCGCGACGCGGCGGCCATGGAACTCGGTGAGAATGCGTTTGAGCAGGGTGGTCTTGCCCGCACCGAGAAAGCCGGTGAGGATAGTAACGGGGACCATTTTGTCCAAACTGCGCTGGGTATTCATGGCAAGTCGGCGGGCTGAATGCCTGGGGCGCACGGGGCGCGCTCGGGCGTGGACTACAGGAGGGCCGCTGTTGCGGCCGGACGCAGGATTACAGCACAGTCGGGGCGGGGGGGCAAACCCCGGGCCTACCCCAGCGACCTTGCCGGAAGAAGGCGGAAAACCCATGCCGTAATCCGATAGATACGGTTATATGGGGATGGATTGCCGCATATCAAGATGGCGGCTGTTCCCAGGTGTCTGACTCCCGTAGGGTGTCAGACACCCAAGTGTGCAAGCGGTGCAGCGATATCGGTGTCTGGCACCCTGGCGGGAGCCAGACACCTGGCGATGAATATCCCTGGCATATCGCGCGGTTCTTAATGCGCGTGGCCGGGGTGGCGGGCCGCCGCGCCGGACTTGGCCTGGCACTGCGGGCACAGGGCGCGGATTTCGGTTTCGTGCGTGGCCAGCGCGAAACCCGTGCGGGCCACGCGTTCGGCCAATTGCCGGCTCATGGCCGGATCGCTGACTTCGGCCACGGCGCCGCAGCCGGTGCACACCACCAGCAGGTCGTGCGGCGCGCCGGCGGCATCTTGGCAGGCCGTCCAGGCATTGACGGCGTCCAGCCGGTGGATCAGGCCTTCGTCCATCAGGAAATCGAGGGCGCGGTACACCGTGGGAGGCGCCGCGCCGGGATGCACGGCGCGCATGGCATCGAGCAGTTCGTAGGCTTTCAGGCTGCGGCCGTGCCGCAGCAACAGTTCCAGCACCTTGCGCCGGATGGGCGTCAGCCGGCGGCCGCGTTGCGCGCACAGCGATTCGGCGGTCTGCAGTTGGTCGCCGATGGGGTCGGAACGAGAGGTGCGGGACGAGGTGGGCATCGGAGTCTTGCGGCCAGCGGGGGCGATCTGGCGAAGGTATCAGAAAACGCGGCCGGCTGGGGCCTGGGCGGCCAGGGCATCTATGTTTGTTATGATATAACATATCTATATTGCTGCCTGTGGAGGCGGCTTGGCTCTGGTTTTATATGTCTCATATTGTTTCGGCGGTGGCGCGCCCCGATCGTTCTGCCTTGCGTGCCTCGGCTCACAGCCGCCTGGGCCTGGCCCTGGCCGCCTCGGCGGCGCTATGGGCCCTGACCGGCTGGGCGCTGGGCTGGTGGGGGGCATCGGCATGACGGCCGGACCGGCCGCGGTGATCGAATTGCGGGACGCCGCCTTCGGCTGGCGCGGCCGCGCGGCGGTGCGCGCCGTGTCGGGCGGCTTCGCGCGCGGCTCGATGACCGCGGTGGCGGGCCCCAACGGCGCGGGCAAGTCGACGCTGGTCAAGGGCATTGTGGGGCTGCTGCGGCCGCTGTCGGGCAGCGTGCGTATCGCCGGCGCCGAGCGCCGCCGCCTGGCCTGGCTGCCGCAAGCCGCCGAGCTGGATCGGACGTTTCCCATTACCGTCCTGGATATGGTGGCCATGGGGGCCTGGCGCCGGGTGGGGCCATGGCGCCGGTACGGGGCCGCCGAAACCGGGCGGGCCTGGCGGGCGCTCGAGGCGGTGGGCCTGGCGGGCCAGGCCGGCCACCTGGTGGGAGCCTTGTCGGGCGGGCAGTTGCAGCGCGCCCTGTTCGCCCGCCTGCTGCTGCAAGATGCGCAGGTCTTGCTGCTGGACGAGCCATTCGCGGCGGTCGACAGCCATACCGCCGCTACGCTGATGCAATTGCTGTGCGCCTGGCACGGGCAGGGGCGCACGGTGATCGCGGTGCTGCACGACCTGGATCTGGTGCGCAGGCACTTTGGCCAGACCCTGCTGCTGGCGGGCCGGCAAGTCGCCTGGGGTCCCACCCCCCAGGTGCTGACCGCCGCCAACCTGGCCGCCGTCCGGGGTGTCCAAGAGGCCTGGACATGACCCCGTTGGAATGGGTGGTGGCCCCGTTTGCCGATTACGGCTTTATGCGCCGCGCCCTGGCCGGCACCTCGGCGGCCGCGCTGGGCGCCGCGCCGCTGGGCGTGTTCCTGGTGCTGCGCCGCATGAGCCTGATGGGCGATGCCATGTCGCATGCCATTCTGCCCGGCGTGGCGGCGGGCTTCCTGGTGTCGGGCCTGTCGCTGGGGGCGATGCTGCTGGGCGGGCTGGCCACGGGCCTGGCGGTGGCCGTGCTGGCGGGGCTGGTGGCGCGCCTGACGCCGCTGCGCGAAGACGCCAGCTTCGCGGCGTTCTACTTGATATCGCTGGGGCTGGGCGTGCTGCTGGTATCGGTGCGCGGCTCGAACATGGATCTGCTGCATGTGTTGTTCGGCACGGTGCTGGGACTGGATGACGCGGCTTTGCTGCTGATTACCGGCGCGGCCAGCGCCACGCTGCTGGCCATGGCCGCGCTGTATCGGCTACTGGCGGCCGAGTGCCTGGACCCCGGCTTCCTGCGCGCCAGCGGCGGTGGCGGCACCCTGGCGCACATGGTCTTCCTGGTGCTGGTGGCGATGAACCTGGTGGCCGGCTTCCAAGTGCTGGGCACGCTGATGGTGGTGGGCATGATGATGCTGCCGGCCGCGGCGGTGCGCTTCTGGCTGCCGTCGGTGGCCGGCCAGATCGTGCTGGCGGGCGCGTTCGGCGTGGCCGCCGGCATTGCCGGCCTGCTGGTTTCGTATCACTACAACTTGCCCGCCTCGCCCGCCATCATCCTGGCGGCCGGGGCGATTTATCTGGTGTCTATCGCCTGCGGTCCGCGAGGCGGGCTGCTGCATGGCCTGGCCGCGCACGGCCGGGCCCGCAATCGCTGAAAGGAGCACGACATGCATGGATTTTTCGCCGCGCAGGCGCGCCGCCGCGTGCTGATGATGTTGACGTTGGGGGCGGCCTGCGTGTCCGCGCCCGTGCCCGCCGCCGAGCCGCTGCGCGTGGTGGCCAGCTTTTCGGTGCTGGGCGACATGGCCCGCGAGATCGGCGGCGACGATGTGGCGGTGACCACCCTGGTGGGCCCCGACGGCGATGCGCACGCCTATGAACCCACGCCCCAGGCCGCGCGCCAGCTGGCCGGCGCCGCGGTGCTGATCGAGAACGGCCTGGGCTTTGAGACGTGGTTGCCGGGGCTGGTGCGGGCCTCGGGCTTCAAGGGCCGCACCGTGGTGGCGTCGAACGGGGTCGCGCCGCGCAAGCTGGCCGACGGGGCGCATGCGTCCGGCCAGGATCATGGCGACCACGACCACGACCACGACCATGACCATGACCATGACCACGGCGCGGGCCACCGCCATCATGGCGACCTGGACCCGCATGCCTGGCAAAGCCTGGCCAACGGCGCGATCTATGCCCGCAATATCGCCGCGGGCCTGGCCGCCGCCGATCCGGCGCGGGCCGCGGCGTATCGCCAGCGTGGCCAGGCGTATATCGCGCGCATCGAAAGGCTGGATGCGCGGCTGCGCAAGACCTTCGCCGCGATTCCGGCGGCGTGGCGGCAGGTGGTGAGCTCGCACGACGCCTTCGGATACTTTGGCGATGCTTATGGCGTGCGTTTCATCGCGGTGGCGGGCATGTCTACCGACGCCGAGCCGTCGGCCGCCGAGCTGGCCCGCATCATCGAGCAAGTCCGGCGCGAACAGGTGCCGGCGCTGTTCGTCGAGAACATCACCAATCCCGCGCTGGTGCGGCAGGTGGCGCGCGAAACCGGCGCGCGGGTGGGTGGTACGCTTTATTCCGACGCGCTGGCCCCGCCGGGAAAGCCGGCCGCCACTTACCTGGGAATGTTCGAATGGAATGCGCGCCAGCTCTCCGCTGCCTTGCAGCCGCAATGATCATGGCCTGCGCCGCGCCGGTGGCACGGGCCCATCCGCACATGTGGATCGATGCCCGCGCGCGCATGGTCTTCGATGCGCAGGGCCGCCTTGCCGCCATCCAGCAAGACTGGCGGTTCGATGAAATGTTCGGCGCCTATACCACCCAGGGCCTGGAAAAAGGCCCGGACGGCAGCCTGCCCGCGCCCACCCTGCAGGGCATGGCGCGCGACTGGATGGAGGCGCTGGGCGAGCCCGTGTCGCACTATTTCACGCGCGTGGCCGTGGGCGACCAGACCCTGGCGTTCGGCGCGCCGCGCGACGCCGCCGTAAGCTGGAATCCGCAAGACCAGCGCCTGACGCTGTCGTTCACATTGCCGCTGGCGCAACCGGTGGCGCCCGGCGAGCGAGGCGTGCGTGTCGACATCCACGATCCCACGTATTTCGTGGCCTACGCCTTTGACGCGCCGGGCGCCGTGGCGCTGGCCGACGCCCCGGCCGGCTGCGCCCAGCGCTACCAGCCGCCGCGCGAACTCGATTGGAAGACCATGCAGCAGCTGGCGGCCATTCCGGCCGATCCCGACGCCTTGCCCGAAGAATTGTTCGCCATCACCAAAGGGTTGACGCATCGCATCGAGGTGGCGTGCCGATGACGGGGGGCCGCGCGGCAGGGGTGCTGATCGGGTTGCTGCTGCCCCTGGCGGCCTGGTCACAGGCCAGCCATCCGTTCGGGGTGCCCGAAAGCGGCGGCGGCCTGTCGGGCGGCCCCGACTGGCTGGCCGCGCTGTTCGGCCAGATATCGGCCTGGCAGACCCATTTTTACCGGCAATTGACCGGCGCGGTGCGGGCCTGGCAGGCCGATGGCACGGCTGCCTGGGGCCTGCTGGGCCTGTCGTTCGCCTATGGCGTGTTCCATGCCCTGGGACCCGGCCACGGCAAGGCGGTCATCGCTTCTTACGTGCTGGCCAATCGCCAGACCGCGCGCAATGGCGCGCTGCTGGCCCTGCTGTCGGCGCTGCTGCAGGCGCTGGTGGCCATTGGCCTGGTGGCGTTGCTGGCGTGGCTGCTCAGCGCCACCGCGCCCGCCATGAACCGGGCCACCCGCTGGCTGGAAACCGCGTCGTACGCGCTGATCGTGGCGCTGGGAGCCTGGCTGGTATGGCAGAAAGCCCTGCGGCCATGGCTGCGCCGCGCCCGCCGTTCCGGACACGAAGGCGCCGGGGGCCATGTGCGCGAGCACGAACATGAGCATGGGCACGGCCATGGCCATGATCACGGCCGCGAACATCGCCACGGCCTGGCCGATTGCGGCTGCGGCCATGCGCACGTGCCCGCCGCCGCCCAGGTGGCCGGTCCGCTGGAATGGCGCAAGGCCCTTGCGGCGATTCTGGCGATGGGCCTGCGGCCGTGCAGCGGCGCCCTGATCGTGCTGGTGTTCGCCTTGTCGCAAGACTTCTTCGCCGCCGGCGTCGCCGCCGCCCTGGCCATGGGCATGGGCACGGGGCTGACGGTGGCGGCTTTGGCCGTATTGGCGGTGCTCGCCGGCGGGGCGGCTACGCGTGTCGGCGCCCGCTTGTCGACCGCCTGGGCCGCGCGCCTGCGCGCAGCCATCGAAGCGCTGGCCGCGCTGTGCATATTGCTGTTGGGCCTGCTGTTGCTGGGCGGGCAGGTGGCCGGCGGCGCGTAGCCGCGCAAGCCGGCCAAGGCGGGCAGGCAAGCAGGGCAAGCAGGTGTCTGACTCCCGCCAGGGTGTCAGACACCTGCATTTGACCTGCATTTGCCGGCATCGGTCGCATCCTCTTCCCGATCAATATTGATATGTTATATCATTCACTAATTTTTGGAATGATATAACATTAGTGGGACGGGAAATGACTATCAACCCCTTGCCGTTGGCCGTGGCGCTTACGCTGGCGCCGGTACTCGCCGTTCAGGCGCAACAGACCCAGGCCGATACGGCGCCAACCCGGCAGGCGCCTACGCTGCCGCCGATTACCGTGTCGGCCAATCCGCTGGGGCTGGACGCCGGCAGCATGGCGCTGCCGGCCCTGGTACTCGACGGCAATGCCCTGGTCAAACGCCGCCAGGACACGCTTGGCAACACATTGAACGGCCTGCCGGGCATTCACGCGGACACCTTCGGCGGCGGCGCCAGCCGCCCGGTCATACGCGGCCAGACCGCGCCGCGCGTGAAGGTGCTGTCCGACGGGTCTGAGCTGATGGATGCCTCGAGCATCTCGCCCGACCACGCCGTGACCACCGAGCCGCTGCTGGCCGAGCGCATCGAAGTGCTGCGCGGCCCCGCCACGCTGCTATACGGCGGCGGCGCGATCGGCGGGGTGGTCAATGTGCTGGACCGCAAGATCCCCACCGCCGTGCCCGAAAATGGCGTGGAAGCCGAGGCCGAGGTGCGCGGCGCCACCGGCACCGGCGAGCGCGCCGGCACGGTGGGCATTACGGCGGGCACGGGCGAATTCGCGGTGCGCGTCGAAGGCCTGAAGCGCCGCGCCGACGACTACGACGTGCCCGACTGGCCCGGCGGCGAACTGAAGGGGTCGTACAGCGAGTCCGCGCAGGGCTCGGTGGGGCTGTCGTGGGTGACGCCGCGCGGCTACGTGGGCGTGGCCTACACCTATCTGGAAAGCGAGTACGGTCTGCCCGGGCATAACCATGAATACGAAGGCTGCCATCCGCACGGTACGCACCTGCACTGCGGCAGCCACGACCACGACCACGGCGGCGACGAGGAGCACGATCACGGCCACGACCATGAAGACGAAGCGCCGCCTTACGTCAAGCTGCGCAGCAACCGCATCGACCTGCGCGCCGAATATGCCGAGCCGTTCGCCGGCTTTGAAAAGATCCGCTTTCGCGGCGGGCTGACCGACTACCAGCACCAGGAAATCGAGGGCGGCGAAGTGGGCACCACGTTCAAGAACCGCGGCTACGACGCGCGCCTGGAGCTCGCGCACAAGCCGCTATACGGTTGGCGCGGCGTGGTCGGCATCCAGAATGCCTACAGCGATTTCAGCGCCGATGGCGAAGAAGCCTTTCTGCCGCGCAGCGACACGCGTTCTACCGGCATCTTCGTGCTGGAAGAGTACCGGCTGGCCGATTGGCGCTTCGAACTGGGCGCGCGCCAGGACTGGCAGCGCATTTCGCCCGAGGGCGGCCAGCCGAACTCGAGCCAGTCGGGCACGTCGCTGTCGGCCGCGGCCATCTGGGATTTCGCGCCCCAGTATTCCGTGGCGCTGTCGCTGTCGCGTTCGCAGCGCCTGCCGTCGGCGCAAGAGCTGTATGCCGATGGGGTGCACCTGGCCACCAATACCTACGAAATCGGCAACCCCGACCTGAGCAAGGAAACGTCGCACAACATCGACCTGACCCTGCGCAAGCATGCCGGCGCCACCACGTTCAGCCTGAGCGCCTTCCACAACCGCGTAAAAAACTACATCTACGCCGACACGCTGGATCAGTTCGAGGATTTCCGCCTGATCGAGTACACCCAGCGCGATGCCGAATTCACCGGGCTGGAAGGCGAAGTGCGCCACCAGTTCACCAAAGTGTTCTCGGCGGCGGTGTTCGGCGATTATGTGCGCGGCAAGCTGACTGGCGGCGACGGCAATCTGCCGCGCATTCCGGCCGCGCGGCTGGGCGTGCGCGCCGACGCCGAATGGCGCCAGTGGTCGGGCGGCGTCGAATACGCCCATGTGTTCCGCCAGAACGACATCGCTTCGTACGAATCCAGCACGCCGGGCTATGACATGGTCAACGCGGTGGTCAGCTACCGCGGCGGACTGGGGGCCAGCGCCGCCTACGAGGTCTATGTGCGCGGCACCAACCTGCTGGACAAGCTGGCCTACAACCACGCGTCGTTCATTTCGAAGGTGGCGCCGCTGCCCGGCCGCAGCGTGCTGCTGGGCGTGCGGGTGATGTACTGAGGCGTGAGCGACCAGATCGGCCAGGTGTCAGGCTCCGCAGGTGCCTGACACCGCTGCGAGCCGCGAGTGTCTCAACCATACGGTGTCAGGCACCTGCGGAGCCTGACACCTGGGCCCACCGGGGCCGTCCATCCGGCCGCCCCGCTACGATTTGCGCCCGGCGCGCGGATGCGCCTGGTCGTAGGCCTGGGCCAGGTGCTGGAAATCGAGCCGGGTGTAGATCTGCGTGGTCGAGATGTTGGCGTGGCCCAGCAATTCCTGCACGGCGCGCAGGTCTTGGGCGGACTGCAGCACGTGGCTGGCAAAGCTGTGGCGCAGCACGTGCGGATGCACGTGGGCCGGCAGGCCGGCCGCCTGCGCCAGCTTGGCCAGCTGCAGCTGCACGACGCGCGGCGCGATGCGCCGGCCGCGCGCGCCCACGAACAGCGCCGCGGCATCGGCGGCGGGGGCCGCGGCGGCGGCCAACTGGGGGCGCGCGTCGATCCATTGATGCAAGGCCTTCAGCGCGGCCTGGCCCACCGGCACCGCGCGGCGCTTGCCGCCCTTGCCCAGCACCACCACTTCCGCGTCGGCCAGGTTCAGCCAGCTGCGCGATTCGTAATCGGGCGTGCGTTCATAGCGCAGGTCCAGGCCCACCAGTTCGGCAAGCCGCAGGCCGCTGGAATAGAGCAGTTCGAACATCGCGCGGTCGCGCAGGCCGGCGGGGTCGGTGGCCAGCCGGCCGATGGCGTGGTCGAGCAGCGCCTGCGCCTGTTCGACCGACAGCGCCTTGGGCAGGCTGCGCGGTGCCTTGGGCGCGCGTATGCCGGCGACGGGGTTGCCGGGCAGCCCCGCGGCGGGTGCCCACCACTGATAAAACCCGCGCCAGGCCGCCAGCGTGCGCGCCAGGCTGCGCGGCCCCAGCCCTTGCGAGTGCAGGCGCGCCACGAACTGGCGGATGTGGCCGTGGGACAGTTGTTCGAGCGGCAGGCGCACGGCCTGCGCCAGCGTGGCGAGCTGGCGCAGGTCGCGGCGGTAGGCGTCGAGGGTGTGCGGCGAGTAGCGCCGATGCGCCCGCAGGTGCTGCAGCCACGCATCCAGTGGGGCCGGCAGCGGTTCGGGCGGGGGGGACTCGGCGTGGCTCATCGGGTTGGGGGCCGCTTGCCGGCGGCCCCGGCGGTGTCAGGGCTGCGCGGCCGGCGCGGCCAGCCGGCGCAGCGTGGCCGACGCCAGGCGGCCGATGGCCTCGAGGAACACGGTGCCCATGTCGGGACTGAATCGCTCGGGGTCGTCGGAGCCCAGCACCAGCAGGCCGACGCTGGGCTGGTCGGGGTCGAGCCGCAGCGGCACCAGGGCCAGCGACTGCGGCTTGGCGTCGAGCCAGGCGGCCGCTTCGAATTCGGTATCGGGGCCGCAATACGGCGCCTTGAGGCTGTCGGCGAACGCCTGCACGTCGGCCGACACGGGCTCGCCGTAGCCCGACGGCGGTTGGCCGGGCAGGTTCCACAGGCGCAGCGCGACGTGGTTCAGGTCGAACTGTTCGGCCAGGCCCAGGGCGATTTCGCCGGGCAGGTGCTGCGGTTCGGTTTCGCCCAGCAGGCGGCAGCACCACTGCGACACGCGCTCGCCGATGGCCTCGTTGGAATCGGCGTGGTGCGCCAGCTCGTTCAGGCGCCATTCGAGTTCGCGGTTGCGCTCGCGCAGGGTGAGAATTTGCCGTTCGCCCAGCGAGATGGCGCGCGCCCCGTGCGGATGCGGCACCTGCAGGGTGGCGAAGATGTCGGCGTGCTGGTCGAGGAAGTCGGGGTTGTTCTGCAGGAAATCCGCGACGTCCTGGGCAGTGAAAGCGGTATCGGTCATGAAGGCGTAAAGGCTATCGGCCGAGGGCCATGGAAAAAACCAGTTTGTCGATGTCGACCTGGCCCGTGAAAACAGAAGCCGCCGGGCCGGTCATGCGCAGGCGCTCGCCGTTCCAGTCGACCGTAAGCGTGCCGCCGCGCGTGTGCACGCGGACGGGCGTATCGAGCAGGCCGCGCCGGATGCCGGCCGCCACCGCGGCGCAGGCGCCGGTACCGCAGGCCAGGGTTTCGCCGGCGCCGCGTTCGTACACGCGCAACCGGATGGCGTGGCGGTCGAGCACCTGCATGAAGCCGGCGTTCACGCGCCGCGGGAAGCGCGGGTGGCGTTCGATCAGCGGGCCCAGGGCGGCCACCGGCGCGGTATCGACGTCGTCGACCTGCTGCACGGCATGCGGGTTGGAAATGGCCACGGCCGATACCTGCACGCTGCGCGGCAGGCCGTCGGGCGCATCGGGCAGGTCGAGCTGCCACAGGGTGTCGTCGCCCTGAACGGTGCTGGCCAGGCCGGCGGTGTCGAAGGGCAGTGCGGCCGGATCGTAGCGGGTGGCGCCCATGTCGACCGTGACCTGTTCGTCGTCGGTTTCGTCGAGCACCAGGATGCCGGTGGCGATTTCGGCGCGCAGCGGGTTGCGGTCGGACAGGTGCTGCTCGTGCACGAAGCGCACGAAGCAGCGCGCGCCATTGCCGCAGTGTTCGACCTCGGAGCCGTCGGCGTTGAAGATGCGATAGCGGAAGTCGGCGTCGGGGCGGGTGGCGGGTTCGACCAGCAGGATCTGGTCGGCGCCCACGCCGAAATGCCGGTCGGCCAGGGCGCGGGCGCGCTCGGGCGTCATGGCGATGGCTTGCCGCACGCCGTCGAGCACGACGAAGTCGTTGCCCGCGCCATGCATTTTGGTGAAGTTCCAGATCATTGGGCGATTATCGCCCATTACGGCGGCCCGGGGGCGGCGCTAGTAGAACTTGGCTTCGCCCGGCGGCCGGGTCTTGAAGCGGCGGTGTACCCAGTAATACTGGCTGGGGCAGCGCCGCACCCAGGTTTCGATGTCGCGGTTCAGGCGGGCCGTGGCGTCTTCCAGCGACCCGTCGCCGGGAAAGTCGTCAAGCGGCGGCAGGACCTCGACGTGGTAGCGGCCGGTGGCCGGGTCCCAGAAGTCGACCACCGGCAGTACGGCGGCGTTCCATTTGCGGGCGAGCTGCGCGGTGGCCAGCAGCGTGGCGGCCGGCACCCCGAAGAACGGTACGAACACCGCGCCGGCGCGGCCGAAATCCATGTCGGGCAGGTAGTACACCGGGCGCGGCGCCCGCAGGTGGCGGACGAGATCGCGCACGCCGTCTTTGCGGCTGACCAGGAACACTTCGTTGAAGCGGGCCCGGCCGTCGCGCACGATGGCGTCCACCGCCGGATCGCTTTGCGGCGTGTACATGGTGGCGCTGCTGGGCACTTCCATGGTCAGCCGGGTGGCCGCGGCGTCCAGTGCCACGAAATGCGGCGCCAGTACCAGCACCGGCTTGCCCTGGGCGATGAGCGCGTTGATGCGTTCGACGCCGTTCTGCGTGACCAGCTCGCGGATGGCCTGCGGGGTGCCGTACCACAGCACGCCGCGGTCGACGACGCTTTGCGCCAGGGCGCGGAAGTGCTCGCGCAGCCAGCGTTCGCGCACGGCCTCGGGCTGGTCGGGAAAGCACAGGCGCAGGTTCAGGCGCACGATGCGCGCCCGCGAGCGGGCCAGCCGGGGGGTCAGCCATCCCAGCGCGGCGCCCAGCCGCTGGCGCGTGGCCGGGCGCATGCGACCGAACCAGGCGAACAGCGCCGCCAGGGCGCGCGTCTTGAAGTCAGTCATGGGCGGAGGCGTCGGAAGGCGGGGCGGCGGGCATGGGCGGTGCCGGCGGGGCGCCGCGCGGAGTCTTGTAGCGGTTGTAGCTCCAGAGATATTGATGCGGCATGCGGCGGATCAATTGCTCCATGGTGGCGTTGAACAGGGCTGCCTGGGCCTGCGGGTCGGCCGGCAGGGGCTCGGGCACGCGCAGGAAATGCACGCGCCAGCCGCGCCCGCGCGGCAGGCGTTCGCCCGCCACCAGAATGACGGCAACCTGCGTCTGCGCCGCCAGTTTGCCCGGCAGGGTCATGGTGTAGGCCATGCGGCCAAAGAACGGCGCCCACACCCCATCGCCTTCGCTGGGCGCCTGGTCGGGCAGTAATCCCACGGATTCGCCGCGCCGCAGCGCGCGCACGAATTCACGCACCCCCTGCATATTGGCGGGCACGGCCTTCACGCCCGAGGTATTGCGCGCGGTGTCCAGCAGGGGCGCCAGGGCGGCCATGCGCGGCGGCCGGAACATCACGGTAAGCGGGGTGTCCGGGGCCATGGCCAGGTAGCGCGCGGCGATTTCGAAACAGCCCAGGTGCGGGGTCAGAAACAGGATGCCGCGGCCTTCGGCATAGGCCGCCTCGATCACGGGGCGGTCGTCGGATGTCGTCTTGGCCAGGCTTTCGGCGTTGCGGAACCAGACCTTGGGCATTTCGAGCATCATGGCGCCGGTTTCGGCGGCCGCGCGCCGCGCGAAGGCGGCGTCGGGGTAGCCGGCCTGGGCCGCGTTGGCCCGCAACCGCTGCCGGTAACGGCCGGGAAAGGCGTAGATCAGCAAGCCCACCGCGCGTCCCACTGCGTGCAGCAAGGGCAGGGGGAGCAGGGCGACGGCGCGGAACAGGGCGAGCAGCATGCGGGGCGTAGGTAGGCGCGGCGGGCCGGGGGCCGTGCCGCGATATATGTATAGAATCAGGCGATCAGCATGAAGCAGGCATTTTCGCCTAAAATGGCGCCAGTCGCCGAGTTAACCGACAACTTGCGGGGCGACGCCGGGGCGCGGCATGCGTTCCAGGCAAAATCCGCTAAAGCGTCGCGCCCAGATCGTCGCAGGCAGGTTCAGATCCGGGGCGCTACGCGCCTCGTTAAACCTGTGTGCCGGCCCAGCCGGTCTCGTAAGGACGCATCCGTGGCCAACAACGATTTCCTCTTCACTTCCGAATCCGTCTCGGAAGGGCACCCGGACAAGGTCGCCGACCAGATCTCCGACGCCATCCTCGACGCCATTTTCACGCAAGACCCCAACGCCCGCGTGGCCGCCGAGACGCTGTGCAATACGGGCCTGGTGGTGCTGGCCGGCGAGATCACCACCACGGCCAATGTCGATTACATCCAGGTGGCGCGCGACACCATCCGCCGCATCGGCTACGACAACACCGAGTTCGGCATCGATTACAAGGGCTGCGCGGTGCTGGTGGCCTACGACAAGCAGTCGCCCGACATCGCCCAGGGCGTGGACCGCACCTCGGAAGACTACCTGAACCAGGGCGCGGGCGACCAGGGGCTGATGTTCGGCTATGCCTGCGACGAAACCCCCGACCTGATGCCGGCGCCCATCTGGTACGCGCACCGCCTGGTGCAGCGCCAGAGCGAGCTGCGCAAAGACGGCCGCCTGCCGTGGCTGCGCCCCGACGCCAAGTCGCAGGTCACGTTCCGCTACGTCGATGGTCGCCCGGTCGCGGTCGACACCGTGGTGCTGTCGACCCAGCACGCGCCCGAAATCTCGCAGTCGGCCATCCACGAGGCCGTCATCGAAGACATCATCAAGCCCAGTTTTCCCGACGGCCTGATCACGCCCAAGACCAAGTTCCTGGTGAACCCCACCGGCCGCTTCGTCATCGGCGGCCCGCAAGGCGATTGCGGCCTGACCGGCCGCAAGATCATCGTCGACACCTACGGCGGCGCCTGCCCCCATGGCGGCGGCGCGTTTTCGGGCAAAGACCCGTCCAAGGTCGACCGCTCGGCCGCCTACGCGGCCCGCTACGTGGCCAAGAACGTGGTGGCCGCCGGCCTGGCGCGCCAATGCCAGGTGCAGGTCAGCTACGCCATCGGCGTGGCCGAACCCATCAACATCACGGTCTACACCGAAGGCACCGGCGTCATTCCCGACGAGCAGATCGCCAAGCTGGTGCGCGAGCACTTCGACCTGCGCCCCAAGGGCATCGTCAACATGCTCGACCTGCTGCGTCCCATCTACGCCAAGACCGCGGCCTACGGCCATTTCGGCCGCGCCGAGCCCGAGTTCTCGTGGGAAGCCACCGACAAGACCCAGGCCCTGAAGCAGGCGGCCTGACGCGGGTTTGCGGGATAGGTGTCTGACTCCCGCAGGGTGTCAGACACCGATGTGTGGCTGCAGCGTCTCGGTATTTCGGTGTCTGACACCCTGCGGGAGTCAGACACCTGAAAAGATCCAAGGCCGGCTACTTCGCCGGCTTTTTCGCGGGCGCGGCCGCTTCCGCGTCGGGCATGTTGGCGCGCAGCAGGACCATCTGCTCGGGCGAAAACAACTGCTTGCGCAGGTTCACCAGCCCCTTGCCGAATTTTTTTTCCATCTGGTCGCCGAACGCGGTCATCATCTCGGCCATGTAGATGTCGTGGCGGATCAGGGTTTCGGCCATGCGCACGATGGCGGCATGGGTGGTGTAGGCGCCCGTCAGGGTCTCGCCCAGGTTGGCCGTCAGCGCGACGCGGTAGTCGATGGCCAGCGTGAACAGGTTGTCGGCGCCGCCCACGCGCAATCCATTGCCCTCGTGCAGGTAGATTTTCGAATGGGGCCCGAAGCGCAGAAAGCCGGGGTCTTCGCCGAACACGACGAATATCAGCTTCACGCCGCGCGCGGCCGCTTTTTTCATCCTGGCCGCATAGGTGCGCAAGATGTCGGTCGATGCCTTGATCCAGATGTGTTCCGAGGCCCCGTCGATCAATTCGTTGATTTTTTCCTGGATGCGGTCCTGGCCTTCGATGCTCCAGACCACGTTCGGGTCTTCTTCCGCGCCCAGGTTGTCCAGGCTTTGCTTCAGGCGGCCGCAGGTATTGCTGATGTCATCCGAGATTTCGCCCAGCAGCACGGCGGGGTCCACGGGCACATAGCGGGCCGGGTTCTCGCTGACCGGCTGCACCGCGCGCTTCTTTGCCAGGCCCTCTAGCGCGCCATAGGTATTGGCGCGCGGCAGGCCGCAGCGCTTGCTGATTTCATAAGCAGTAGCCGGGCTGGCCTGCAGCAGGCTGATGTATGCGCTGGCTTCGTATTCCGAAAAACCCAGCCGTTGAAGGTCGTGGACCGGATCGGCGGAGCTTCTGCGTTTGGCGGCAGGCTTCGCCGCTACGCTCTTTGACATATGACGGGCCCTTGTGAGGTGCGTTCGAGACTTCCCTGGGGCACAAAGTGTAATGCGGAAGCGCGGCCGCGCCAGGCTGCCACGTGCTTGACTTTTAGTAGTAGCTATCACTACTATTAATTCAGGAATGGAGACAGCATACACCATGAGTCACGATGATCACATCCAGGCATTGCAGCAACGGCGCGCCACGGCCTACGCCATGGGCGGAGCCGAGCGTCTTGCCAGGCGGCGCGCTCAGGGCGTCCTGAACGCGCGCGAGCGCCTCGACGCCCTGCTCGACGCCGGCAGTTTTTTCGAATCGGGCCTGCTGGCCACGTCGTTTCGCCCCGAGGCGCGCGACAAGACGCCGGCCGACGGCAAGATCGCCGGCTTCGGCGCCATTGCCGGCCGTCCGGTGGCCGTGGTGTCGAACGACTTCACCGTGATGGGCGCCTCGAGCAGCGTCGTCAACGGCAAGAAAATCAAACATGTGCGGCAGGTGGCCGCCGATTCCGGCATGCCCCTGGTGTTGCTGGGCGAATCGGCCGGCGCCCGCATGCCCGACCGCATGGGGGCCGCGGGCCGCGCCATTCTGGGCCAGGACCCCGCCGAATACCTGCGGGACCGGCGCACGCCCTGGGTGTCGGCCTTGCTGGGCAGCTGCTATGGCTCGTCGACCTGGTATGCCTGCCTGTCCGATTTCGTGGTGATGCGCAAAGGCGCGACCATGGCGGTGGCCAGCAGCCGCGTGACCGAACTGGCCATCAAGCAGGCCGTGGATGCCGAAGAACTGGGCGGCTGGAAGCTGCACACCGGCACCACGGGCATCGTCGACGTGGCGGTCGATACCGACGAAGAAGCGCTAGAGATGGTCAAGCGCTTTCTGAGCTACCTGCCCAGCCACAGCGGGGAAGCGCCGCCCGTGGCCGCGGTGCCGGCGGGATCGGACGAGGCCATGGCCGACATCCTGGACGTCGTGCCGTCCTCGCGCGCCAAGACCTACGACAGCCGCGAGGTCATCCGCCGCCTGCTCGACCGCGACAGCCTGTTCGAACTGAAGCCGCGCTTCGGCAAGTCGATGGTCACGGGCCTGGGCCGCCTTGGCGGCCGCACCGTGGGCGTGCTGGCCAACAACCCCAAGTTCAAGGGCGGGGCCATCGACGTCGATGCCTGCGCCAAGGCCACCAGCTTCCTGGTGCTGTGCGACTCGTTCAATATTCCCATCATTTTCCTGGTGGACCAGCCCGGCTTCCTGATCGGCATCGACGGCGAAAAAAAAGGCGCGCCGGGGCGCATCATGAACTGGATGAACGCGCTGTCGCAGGTCAGTGTGCCGCGCTTCGTGGTGACCCTGCGCAAGAACTACGGCCAGGCCTACCTGAACATGGGCGGCGGGCGCAATAGCGACGAAGCCGTGGCCTGGCCCTGCGCCGACTTCGGATTCATGGACCCGGGCACGGCCGTCAATGTGCTGCACGGCCTGCGCCACGAAGACGACCCCGAGCGATTCCAGCACCTGGTCGAGCAGATCAACCAGGACAACGCACCGTGGGCGCTGGCATCGCTGTACGAAGCCAAAGACGTCATCGATCCGCGCGATACGCGCACCTATCTGGCCCGGCTGCTGGAAATCCATACGCGCAAGCCCTCGGGCGGCATCGGCGCGCACCGCCTGGCCTGCTGGCCGACCAGCTACTGAACTTCATCCCGCTCGAGGAAACCCCTTCATGTCCACCCTTAACATCGCCAGCGACATTACCGGTACGGTCTGGAAGATCCTGGTCCAGCCGGGCGATACGGTCGAAGAAGACGACCCCCTGCTGATCATGGAGTCCATGAAAATGGAGATTCCGGTCATGGCGCCCGAGGCGGGCACCGTCGAGCGCGTGTGCGTCAGCGAAGGCCAGAGCGTCTCGGAAGGCGAACTGGTCGCGGTGCTCAAGGCCTGAACGGCCCACGCCACGCAACCGGGAACTCGCCATGCCTATGCCCCACGCGGCCGCATCCCTGATCGAACAGGCGCGCCGCCACGGACGCGCCGCCCTGGACGAGCCGGCGGCCAAGCGCCTGCTGGCCGAATATGGGCTGCGCGTGCCGCGATCCGCGGTCGTGCCGGGCCCCGGCGGGCTCGGCGCCGCGCTGGAACCCTTGCAGGGCCCGCTGGCCCTGAAGCTGATATCGCCCGATGTCTTGCACAAATCCGATTTCGGCGGCGTCAGGCTGGGCCTGCGGCAGGCGGCCGAGATCGAGGCCGCCATGGGCGACATGTCGGCGCGCTGCGCCGCCGCGGGATACCGCCTGGACGGCTTCCTGCTGGAAGAAATGGCGCCGTCCGGATATGAACTGGTCATCGGCGGGTTCCGCGATGCGTCGTTCGGGCAGGTCATCATGATCGGCCTGGGCGGCGTGTTCGTGGAAGTCCTGCGCGACGTGGCCTTCCGGATCTGCCCCATCACGCCCCTGGATGCCCGCGAAATGCTCGACGAACTGCAAGGCGCCGCGCTGTGGCGGGGCGCGCGCGGCGGCGCGCGCGTACCCGACGAGGTGCTGGCCGACGCGCTGCTGGCCATCGGCGGAGAAAACGGCCTGCTGGCGCAATGCGCCGACAGCATCGCCGAACTCGACATCAACCCCCTGATCGTATCGGCCCAGGGCGCCGTCGCCGTCGATGCGCGCGTGATCCTGTGCCTCGAAGGTGAGCAACCATGAAACCCGACACGCATCGCGCAGCGCCGCAGGGTTCGCCGCCGCCGGGTTTCCAGGCGCTGTTCCGCCCGGCCACCATTGCCGTGGCCGGCGTATCGTCCAAGTCGGCCGGCCAGGGCAACAAGTTCATCCAGCGGCTGCGCGCCGCGGGGTATGCGGGCCGGATCTTTCCCATTCATCCCACGGAAACCGAACTGGAAGGCCTGCCGGCCTATCCCTCGCTGGCGGACACCCCCGAACCGATCGACTACGCCTTCATCGCCATTCCGGCCGAGGCCGTGCCGCCCTTGCTGGCGGGCGCCCGGCACCGGGTCCGCTATGCGCAAGTCATGTCCAGCGGCTTCGGCGAAGGCGGCCGCGGCGGCGGCCTGCGCGACGCGCTGTTGCGGGCGGCGCAAGAGGGCGGCATGCGCCTGCTGGGGCCCAATTGCATGGGCATTTATTCGCCGGCGGGCCGGGTCACCTTCACCGACGGCCAGATGGGCGAGCCCGGCGCGGTGGGCGTGTTGTCGCAAAGCGGCGGCTTGTCCATCGATATCGTGCGCGGCGGCGAATACCGCGGCCTGCGATTCAGCGGGGTCGTGTCGCTGGGCAATTGCCTGGACGTGGATCCCAGCGACATGCTGCGGCATTATCTGGATGATCCCGGCACGCGGGTCATCGGCGCGTATATCGAAGAAATCCGCGATGGCCGCCGGTTCTTCGACCTGCTGCGCGGCGCGCGGGCGCGCAAACCCATCGTGCTGCTCAAGGGCGGGCGCACCCGGCAGGGGCAGCGCGCGGCCGCGTCGCACACGGGCTCGCTGGCCAGCAACGACCACGTGTGGCGCGCGCTGGCGGCGCAATCCGGCTCGGTCCTGGTCGACACGATGGAAGAATTCATCGACGCGCTGGTCGCGCTGGAACACGAAAGCGCGCCGGCTTCGGCCTTCGACGGCCGCGTGGTCTTGTTCGGCAACGGCGGCGGCGCCAGCGTGCTGGCCTCTGATGCGCTGGGCCGGGCGGGCATCGAGGTGCCGCAACTGGGGGCCGGCACGGTCGACGCCCTGCGGCGGCTGGATATCCCCGCCGGCGCGGGCATCGAGAATCCGCTGGACGTGCCCGCCAACATCCTGGAACGCGACCGCGGCGCGCTGGCCTGCCGCATGCTGGACGCCGTGGTGGCGGCCGAACAGCCCGGCGCGGTGATCATGCATCTGAACCTGCCCGTGATCGCCGGCTATCGGCAAGGCGAGCTGCTGGACGAACTGGTGCGCGCCGCGATCCGCCTGCGGGCCGGCTTGCCGGCCGGCGCCAGGCTGTGGCTGGTGCTGCGTTCGACCGGCCAGCCCGAGCTCGAAGCGTTGCGTCAAACCTATATCGGCCTGGCGATGCGGGCGGGCATCCCGGTTTTCCTGAGCCTGCCGGCGGTGGCGCAAGCCCTGGCCGCGCTGCAGAAGTATTCCCGTTTCCGCCAGTCGCGCACCGAGAAATCATGACCACCCAGCCACGTCCCTTTCATAAAGTCCTGGTCGCCAACCGCGGCGAAATCGCCCTGCGCATTGTGCGGGCCTGCCGCGAAGCCGGGCTGGCTTCCGTCCAGGTATATTCCGAGGCCGACCAGGATACGCTGGCGGTGCGCCTGGCCGACGAGGCCGTCTGCATCGGCGGCCCCAAGCCTGCCGACAGTTATTTGAATACCGGCGCCTTGCTCGATGCCGCGCGCGGCACGGACGCCGATGCCGTGCACCCCGGCTACGGATTCCTGTCCGAGAACGCGGATTTCGCCGAGCAGGTGGAACAGGCCGGGCTGGTGTACATCGGCCCGCAGCCCGCCGCCATCCGGACGATGGGCGACAAGATCGCCGCGCGCCAGTGCGCCGAGGCCGCGGGCGTGCCCGTCATACCGGGTTCGGCCGCGGCGGTCGGCTCGGTGGACGAGGCCCTGACCATGGCGCACCAGGTGGGTTATCCGGTGCTGATCAAGGCCTCGGCGGGCGGCGGCGGCCGCGGCATGCGGGTCGCCCGCGACGACCGCGAGCTTGCCGAAAGCATGGAACGCGCGGTGGCCGAGGCCGAGGCCTCGTTCGGCTGCGGCGAGGTCTATATCGAGAAATTCCTCGAGCGCGTGCGGCACATCGAGGTGCAGATCGTCGGCGACGGCCGCCAGGTCATTCATCTGGGCGAACGCGACTGCTCATTGCAGCGCCGGCACCAGAAACTGGTCGAAGAAGCGCCCGCGGCCATCCTGAGCCCGGCGATGCAGGAACGGATCCGCGCCGCGGCCACGCGCCTGGCCGAGACCATCGGCTATCGCAGCGCCGGCACGGTGGAATTCGTGGTGGACGTGGCGGCCGACGCCTTCTATTTCATCGAAATGAATACCCGCATCCAGGTCGAGCATCCGGTCACCGAATTGCTGACTGGCATCGATCTGGTGAAACTGCAGCTGTCCATCGCGGCCGGCCGGCCCCTGGGCCTGCGCCAGCAAGACGTGAATCTGCGCGGGCATGCCATCGAACTGCGCATCAACGCCGAAGATCCCGACAAAGGCTTCCTGCCGCGCAGCGGCCGCATCGACGAGTTCGCCATGCCGGCGGGCCCGGGCATCCGCGTCGACACGCATGTGTATCCGGGCTATGCGCTGCCCGCGCATTACGACTCGTTGCTGGGCAAGCTGCTGGTATGGGGCCAGGACCGCGACGAGGCGCTGGCCCGCATGCGGCGTGCCCTGCACGAGGCGCGCATCGAAGGCGTGGCCACCACGCTGTCGTTCCATCGGCGCCTGCTGGACGAGCCCGCGTTTCGCGACAACGACGTGCATACCCGATTCATCAAAGAGCAGATGTACTGCAAGCATCCCATGCAGCGCCTGCTGTAAGCCGGGTCAAGTCCAGCGTTACGGCATTTTCAGCTTGAGGAGACACTAAGATGAGAAAACATATTCTAGGATGGCTGGCCTGCCTGGCCCTGTGCCCGTCGCCCGGCAGCGCGGCCCCGGCCGAAATCACCAAAGAGGTGCAGTTCATCGTGCCGGCGGGGCCGGGCGGCTCGCTGGACGCGGTGGCCCGCAAGCTGCAGGAACTGCTGGTGTCCCACAAACTGGTGCGCGACTTCATCGTGCTGAACAAGCCCGGCGCCTCGACCCAGGTGGCCCTGAATGTGCTGGACCAGCATGCCGGAGACCCGCACTATCTGATGACCCTGGCCACCTCGATGGTCAACAATAATTATCTGGGCAACATCAAGGTCTCGTACAAAGACTACACGCCCGTAGCGATGCTGCTGGACGGCTATGTGGGCGTGCTGGTGCGCAGCGATTCGCCGTTCAAGACGGCGCAGGATCTGGTCGAGCACCTGAAGAAAACTCCCGACGACCTGAACATCGCCATTGCCGCGACGCTGGGCAACGATGTGCATGTCGGCGTGGCCAAGCCCCTGATGCATGCGGGCGTCGATATCTCGAAACTGACGTTCGTGCCGTTCAAGTCGTCCGGCGAATCCATTACCAACCTCATTGGCGGCAACGTCGACGTGGTGGGCGCGACCACGCCCACCATCATCCCGGCGCTGCAAACGGGCAAGGTGCGCCTGCTGGTCATCGGCTCGCCCGAGCGCCTGCAGGGCGTGCTCAGCGATACGCCCACGTGGAAAGAGCTGGGCATCGATGTGATCACGTCGTCGCCGCAAGGCGTGCTGGCGCCCAAGGGCATTTCGCCCGAGCAGGTCAAGTTCTGGGAAGCGGCGCTGAAGCAGGTGTCGGACACCGAGGAATGGCGCGCGTTCCTGGAAAAAAACCAGTGGGCGCCGCGCTACCTGAATGCGCGCGACACCAATGACATGCTGGCCGCCGAAACCCGCAGCGTCGAAGAAGTGCTGAGCAAACTCAAGGTCGGAAAAGCGCGCGCCGGGAAGTGAGGGGGCGAGCAGGTGTTGCCGGGCCAGGTGTCTCAGGCAGGTGTCTGGCTCCCGCCAGGGTGCTTCTGGGCAGGTGTCTGACTCCCGCAGGGTGTCAGACACCGGGGTGGGCAGACTGTCTGCCTGCTTCGGTGTCAGGCACCCTGGCGGGAGCCTGACACCTGCCTTCTCCGCCTGGCCATCACCACACGTGGGCGTCGCTGCCGGGCGGCCGTACGTGGCCGGCGAAGCGTTGCACCAGGAATTCGACGAACGCCACGGTCTTGGCCGGCAGGTTCAGGCGTTCGGGGTACAGAGCATGGATATCGGCCGGCGGCGTGTCCCAGTCGGACAAGACCTGCCGCAGGCGCCCCGACCTGAGATAGGGCGCGGTTTCCCATTCCGAACGCATCACGATGCCGTGGCCGGCCAATGCCCATTCCAGCGCGCTCTGGCCGTCGTTGGAACTGAGCGGCCCGCGCACCTTGACGGTTTCGATGCGTTGGCCGGCCCGCAAATGCCATGTGCCGTAGGCCACGTCGTTCTCGCGCACCACGATGCAGCGGTGCCGCTGCAGTTCGCCGGGGGTGCGCGGCTCGCCCTGGGCGCGCAGGTAGCGCGGCGACGCGCACAGCAGGCGGCGGTTCGAGGCGATCTTGCGGGCCGTCAGGCGCGCATCGGGCATGTCGCCGAAGCGCACCGCCACGTCGTAGCCCTCGTCCATCAGGTTGACCGGTTTGTCGGTCAATTGCATCTGCACCTCGACTTCGGGGTACTGCAAAGAGAAATCGGAGACCGCCGGCACGATGTGCGCGCGGCCGAACCCGAAGGTGGCGTTCAGGCGCAGCAACCCGCGCGGTTGCGCCCGGGCGCTGGCGACGTTGCGTTCCAGCGTTTCCAGGTCGGCCAGGATGCGGCTGCCTTCGGCCAGGTACAGTTCCCCTTCATGAGTGACACTGACCCGCCGCGTCGTGCGGTTCAGCAAACGCACGCCCAGGCGCCGTTCCAGGTTGGCCAGCCGGGTGCTGACCGCCGGCGGCGTCAGGCCCAGTTCGCGCGCGGCGGCCGACAGGTTGGCGTGCTTCACCAGCAATGCAAAAAAAGCCAGGTCGGACAGGGCATCCATGGGGGCGCCTCGCACTATTATTAAATTAGATTGAATAAAGCTTTACGAATGAATTAATTATAAGAACAAAACAGGCTTATACACTGGCACCACAGTCACACCCCGGGCCGCGCCGCGAGCCCGCCAACGGAGACTTCGATGACGACTACGCTTCCCTTCCGACGCGCCGTGCTGCGTTCGCCCGAAGTGGTCGAGCGCATGAAGCGGGAAGGATTCGAGGCGCTGGTGTCCACGCCTGCCGATACCGACAAGATGGTGGCCGAAGAAATGACGCGCTGGGCGGGCATCATCAAGGCCGCCGGCATCGAACCCAACTGACGCCCGCGGCGCCGCGGCGCTTGCCGCGGCCCGCATTCCGCATCGAGGAATTCCGATCATGCCCGGCATGACACTCTACGACAAACTGGTGGCCAGCCATGAGGTGGCCCGCATCGACGACGAGCACGTGCTGCTGTATGTCGACCTGCACATCATGAACGAGTACACCAGCCCGCAGGCCTTCAGCGGCCTGGCGGCGCGCGGCCGCCGCGTGCTGCGGCCGGGCCAGCAGATGGCGGTGGTGGACCACGTGATTCCCACCCATGCCGTGCCGCCCGCGGCGCGGGTGATCCAAGAGCCTGCGTCGGCGCTGCAGGCGCGCAATCTGAAGCGCAACTGCGACGAACAGGACATCGTGCTGTTCGACACGACCGATCCGCTGCAGGGCATCGAGCATGTGGTGGCGCCCGAGCAGGGCATGGTATTGCCCGGCATGGTGGTGCTGTGCGGCGACAGCCACACCACCACTTACGGGGCGCTGGGCGCGCTGGGATTCGGCATCGGCACGTCCGAGGTCGAGCATATTCTCGCCACGCAGACCCTGGTGTACCGCAAGGCGCGCAATATGCGCGTGCGCATCGGCGGCCGCTTGCCCGCCGGCGTGTCGGCCAAAGACCTGGTGATCTACGTGGTGCACCGGCTGGGCGCCCAGGGCGCGCGCGGCTACGCCGTGGAATACTGCGGCCGGGCCATCGATACGCTGTCGGCCGAAGCCCGCATGACCCTGTGCAACATGACCGTCGAGGCCGGCGCGCGCGCCGCGCTGATCGCGCCCGACGACACCACGCGCCGCTATGTCGAGGCGCATGCCCCGCACCTGGCCGGGGCCGAACTGGCATCGGCGCGCGCCCATTGGAACACCCTGCATTCCGATGCCGGGGCGCGCTTCGAGGCCGAACACGTGTTCGATGCCGCGTCGATCGCGCCCTTCGTTACCTGGGGCACCAGCCCCGACCAGGCCCTGCCGGTGGACGGCAGGGTGCCGGACCCCGATGCCGAATCCGATACGCTGGCGCGCCTTGCCCTGCGCAAGGCCGTGGACTATATCGGCCTGGCGCCGGGCACGCCCATTGCCGGCGTGCCGATCGACCGGGTCTTCATTGGGTCCTGCACGAACGGCCGCATCGAAGACCTGCGCGTGGTGGCCGGGCTGGCGCGCGGCCGCAAGGTGGCGCCGGGCGTGCGCGCCATGGTCGTGCCCGGGTCGGGCGCCGTGCGGGAACAGGCCGAGGCCGAGGGCATCGCGGCGCAACTGATCGAGGCCGGCTTCGAATGGCGCCAGCCGGGCTGTTCGATGTGCCTGGCCATGAACGACGACGTGCTGCGCCCCGGCGAGCGCTGCGCGTCGACCACCAACCGCAATTTCGAAGGCCGCCAGGGACGCGGCGGCCGCACGCACCTGATGAGCCCGGCCATGGCCGCCGCGGCCGCGCTGGCCGGCCGTATCGTCGATGCACGCACGCTGGAGCAGGCCCCATGAACCCGTCTTCCGTCATTGCCGGCATCGCGGCGCCCTTGCCGCTGAGCAACCTGGACACCGACCAGATCATGCCCAAGCAGTTCCTGCGCATCGTGGACAAGGCGGGCCTGGACCGCGGCCTGCTGTACGACCTGCGGTTCGACGCGGCCGGCGCGCCGCGCGTGGATTGCGTGCTGAACCAGCCGGCGTACGCGGGCGCATCCGTTCTGGTGGCGGGCCCCAACTTCGGCTGCGGCTCGAGCCGCGAGCACGCCGTGTGGGGCTTGCAGCAGTTCGGCATCCGCGCCATCATCGCGCCGAGTTTCGGCGAGATCTTTTTTTTCAATGCCTTGAACAACGGCCTGTTGCTGATCACCCTGCCCGCGCCGCAGGTCGACGCGCTGCTGCGGCGGGTGTCCAATACGGACAGCCACCGGCTCGAAATCGACGTGCTGGCCGGCACGGTCGCGGCCGCCGGCGGCTGGACGGCATCGTTCGAACTCTCGGCCCGGCATCGCAATATGTACGCCCATGGCCAGGACATGGTGGGCGCGACGCTGCAACAGTTGGACGACATTGCCCGCTACGAGGCCGCGCACTGGGCCCGCCACCCCTGGATGCGCGACGTCGCGCACCGCGTGCGCGCCCGGCTGGGCGCGGCGGGCTGACTTGCCCGCCTTTTCACCTGCTTACCGGAGACCTCATTGACCGACACGTTATTCGACCTGCCGCTGCGAACCTATGACGTCAATGGCGTGGGCATCGCCGCGCGGGTGCAGGGGTCTGGGCCGCCCCTGTTGCTGCTGCACGGGCATCCGCAAACCCATGTCATCTGGCATCGCGTATGGCCCGAGCTGACGCGCCGCCATACTTGCGTGGCCGCCGACCTGCGCGGCTATGGCGACAGCGCCAAGCCGCCCGCCGCGCCCGGCCATGCGGCGCATTCCAAGCGCGAGATGGCGCGCGACATGGCCGAACTGATGGCGGTGCTGGGCTTCGATACCTTCGACGTACTGGCGCACGACCGCGGCGCGCGGGTGGCGCACCGCCTGGCGCTGGACCACGCGCCGCGCGTGCGGCGCATGATGCTGCTGGACATCGCGCCCACGCTGGACATGTACGAGGGCACGACGCGCGCCTTTGCCCAAGCCTATTACCACTGGTTCTGGCTGATCCAGCCGGCCCCGCTGCCCGAGACCATGATAGGCCGCGACCCGGGTTTTTACGTGCGTTCGGTGATGGGCGGCCGGCCCGGCGGCCTGGCGCTGTTCGCGCCCCGGGCGCTGGCCGAGTACGAGCGCTGCGCGGCGCTGCCGGGCTGGGCCGCCGGTATCTGCGAAGACTACCGCGCGTCCGCCACCGTCGACCTCGACCATGACCGCGCGGGCCGCGCCAGCGGCGAACGCCTGCGCCTGCCCGTCCGGGTATTCTGGGGCGAGCGCGGTGCCGTGGGACGCAATTTCGACGTGCTCGGCCTGTGGCGCGCGGTGGCCGACGACGTCGCGGGGCGGGCCTTGCCGGGCGCGCACTACCTGGCCGAAGAAGTGCCGGAACTCGTGCTGGAAGAGGCCGCCCGGCTGTTCCGCTGAAGGGCCGGCGCGCCCCGGGCACGGGGCGCCCGCGCGGGGCCGGTGGACGCGGCATGGCTACCCGTCATGCCAGCAGGGCCATCCAAAAAGGGACGCACCCCGGATGGTAAGCTGCGCCGCATGAGCAACACCCCTTCCAAGAACGCCGGCACGCCCGATTCCGTTTGCGCCGATGCCGCGCAGCAAGCCTTCACCGCCACCGATTCGCCCTGCGTGGCGGTCTGCTCGACGCTGTTCGACGAAATCTGCCGCGGCTGCGGCCGCACCGCCATGGAAGTCTCCAACTGGGTGTTCATGACCGAAGAAGAAAAACAGGTCGTCTGGCAGCGCATCCGCGCCCAGGGGTATCCCCGGCGCAAGAGCTAGGCGGCAGCCGGTTCCGCGCGCGGCTGGATCTGCAGGGCAAGCGGCAATCTTGTCCCGCCCTCCGCTGGCGCCGATTTTCCGGCCCGGCCAGAATTGCGTTTTGATCGTTAGCTGGCTTACTGCCGCAGAAGGCCGGTCGACACCTGTTCTATACCACTAAGTGGTATAATCACTTGCATTGGTATCTGCAATGCGTATCTACAAGACGCGCCAGTTTCACCACTGGGCGCTCAGAGAAGGCCTGCAAGACCAGGCGCTGGTTGCCGCTGTGGCCGAAATGGAAAGCGGCCTGATCGACGCCGTTCTGGGCGGGCATGTGATGAAAAAACGCATTGCTTTGCCAGGGCGGGGCAAACGTGGCGGTGCGCGTACCCTGGTGGCGTATTGCGCTGGCAGCGTGGCATTTTTTATGTATGGGTTCGCCAAGCACGAGCGCGACGACATCAATGGCAGAGAACTCAAGGCCTTGAGGCAATTGGCGGGCGTGCAACTGGCACTGACCCTTGCGCAATTGCACGTCGCGCTGCGCCAAGGAGCTTTGATCGAGGTATCACATGGCTAGCCGGTTATTGAAAACTCTGCATGAAACGGCCCGGGACTTCGCCGATATCGGTTTGATCGACGCACAAACCATGCGCGAATTCGATGCGACGTGCTTGCCTCCCATTAAGGAATACTCGGCGGCCGATATCAAGCGCCTACGGTTGCGTTGCCGGGCCAGCCAGGCGGTCTTTGCCGCCTACCTCAACACGAGCGCGTCGACCATACAAAAATGGGAACGAGGCGACAAACATCCCAATGGCCCTTCGCTGAAGCTGCTGAATCTGGTCGAGCGCAAGGGCCTAGAGGTTCTGGCTTGAAATTGGTTTACGCGGGTCTGTCACTGTAGGCACTGTAGGTGTCAGGCTCCGCAGGTGCCTGACACCGATGCGGTAGATGGCCCGGGTGTCTGACACCTGCGGAGTCAGACACCTCCGGCGACGGCCTCTGATCCCTCCGGCGGCGTGGCGGGGTGGCGCATCCGTCATATTTTCGTCTTGGTCCCGTCACATCCCGCAGGCTAAATCCGGTTATTGCCCATTTCCGCGCCCGGAGGATCCGCATGCGCATCGTGCTCGTCACCGACGCCTGGCCCCCGCAGGTCAATGGCGTGGTCCGCACCTGGACCACCATGCAGCGCCTGCTGACCCGCTGGGGCCATGAACTCATCGTCGTCAGCCCCGAGGGCGCGCGCACGGTGCCGGCGCCCTCGGAGCCGGAATTGCGCCTGTGCCTGACCCCCGGCCGCCAGTTGCGGCGCCTGCTGGGCGATACCGTTCCCGATGCCCTGCATATCGCCACCGAAGGCCCGCTGGGCCTGGCCGCGCGCCGCATGGCGCTGCGCCGGGACTGGCGCTTCACCACCTCGTTCCATACGCTGTTTCCCGACTACCTGCAGGCCCGCATGGGCATCCCGGCGGCGCTGCCGTGGAAATACATGCGCTGGTTCCACCGGCCGTCGGCCTGCGTGCTGGTACCCACGCCCACCGTGCGCGACATTGTCGCGGCGCGCGGCCTGCGCAATCTGCGGGTGTGGTCGCGCGGTGTCGACGCGGCGCATTTCCGCCCCGGGCCGCGCGACGCGCTGGCCGGCCTGCCGCGGCCCATCTTTCTAAGCGTCGGCCGCGTGGCGCGCGAGAAAAACCTGGATGCGTTCTTGTCGCTGGATCTGCCTGGCAGCAAAGTGGTGGTGGGCGCGGGGCCCGACGAGGCCCGCCTGCGCAAGGCCTATCCGCGGGCGCACTTCGCCGGCCTGCAGGCCGACGGCCAACTGCCGGCCTACTACTCGGCCGCCGACGTGTTCGTGTTTCCCAGCCTGACCGACACCTTCGGGCTGGTCATGCTGGAAGCCATGGCCTGCGGCACGCCGGTGGCCGCGTTCCACACCGAGGCGCCGCTCGCGGTCATCGAGGCCGGCGCCACCGGGTTCGTCAACGACGACCTGGGCATGGCCTGCCGCCAGGCGCTGGAGCTGGACCGCGCGGGCGTGCGCGAAGGCGCGCTCAAGCGCACCTGGGAAAAAGTCGCGCAAGACCTGCTGGCAGCGCTAGTGCCGCTGACGCCGGCCGGCGCGGCCGACTGGCCGGCCAACGCGGGGCCGGCGGCCCCGGCCTGACCCCGGCGGCCGCGTGGCCGCCTTAGCCGCCTTTCAGGATGTCATGCCATTTCTTGGTCTGGCTGGCGATGAACTGGCCGAATTCGGCCGAAGGTTCGCCGCCGGCCTGGGCGCCGATGGTTTTCAGGACTTGCTGCATTTCGGGCGACTTCAACGCCTCGACCGTGGTCTGGTACAGCTTCGCCTGCACATCGGCGGGCGTGCCGGCCGGCGCCATCAGGCCGTACCAGGTTTCAAAGGTATAGCCCGGCACGCCCGATTCGTCGATGGCCGGAATGCCGGCGAAGAAGGGGCTGGGCTTGGGGCTGCTGACGCCCAGCGCCGTGACGGTGCCGGCCCGCACCTGAGCCATGGCCGAGCCGCTGGTTTCCAGCGCCATCTGGATCTGCCCGGCCATCAGGTCCGACATCATCGGCGCGCCGCCCTTGTAGGGCACGTGCTGGATGTCGATGTGCGCCATGCGCTTGAACAGTTCGCCCGCCAGGTGCTCGGTGCTGCCGATGCCGGCCGAGCCGAAGTTCAGTTCGCCGGGATGCGCCTTGGCGTACTTCAGCAGGTCTTGCACCGACTTCACCGGCAGCTTCTTGTTCACGATCAGGATATTGGGCGACGACGCGATGGTCGTGATGGGCACGAAATCTTTCTGGAAGTCGTAGGGCAGATGCTCGTAGGTAGAGGGCGCGATCGTGTGCGCGATGGTGGCCAGGAACAGCGTGTAGCCGTCGCCCTTGGCGCGCGCCGCGTCGGCCGCGCCGATGGTGCCGCCCGCGCCCGAGCGGTTGTCCACGATGACCGGCTGGCCCAGCCGCTGCGACAAGGCCTGCGCCAGGGGCCGGCCGACCATGTCGGTGGTGCCGCCGGGCGGAAACGGCACGACCAGGGTAATGGGCCGCTCGGGCCATGCCGCCTGGGCGGCGCCGGCGCCGCCCAACAGGGCCAGGCCGCACAGCGTGGCGGCCAGGTAACGATGCAATGTGCGCATGATGAGTCTCCGTTCTGGTGGTCTTTCAATGTATGAGCGAACGTCTGACGCGCGCCTGACTGGTGTTGCATGCTTTGCGCCACCCGGTACAATTCGATTCAGTCCTGAGGAGCGCTGCGACGATCCCTTGGCGGCCCATGCATGGGCCGGCCGGGTCGCCAGGCTCAGGAATCTCACCAGGCGCCGCCACGGCGGCGCCCAGCAACGGCGCTCACCTTTGTCGCAGCGGGCGGTAAAGGCGGGCGCCTTCCCATCATGGGTGTTCCGCACGGCCGTCCGCAACGCGCATCGCCGTTGATTTTTACCGGAGCACACACATGAATGCCGTATCCGACCAAGCCGTAGCCGATTACCACGTTGCCGATATGTCGCTGGCCGCCTGGGGCCGCCGCGAACTGGCCATCGCCGAAACCGAGATGCCGGGCCTGATGGCCATCCGCGAAGAATTCGCGGCCAGCCAGCCCCTGAAGGGCGCGCGCATCGCCGGCAGCCTGCACATGACCATCCAGACCGGCGTCCTGATCGAAACGCTGGTGGCGCTGGGCGCCGAAGTGCGCTGGGCCTCGTGCAATATCTTCTCGACCCAGGACCACGCCGCCGCCGCCATCGCCGCCACCGGCACGCCGGTGTTCGCCGTCAAGGGCGAAACGCTGGAAGAATATTGGCAGTACACGCACCGCATCTTCGAATGGCCCGAAGGCCGCCACGCCAACATGATTCTGGATGACGGCGGCGATGCCACGCTGCTGCTGCACCTGGGCGCCCGCGCCGAGCAAGACGCCTCGGTGCTGGCCAAGCCGGGCAGCGAAGAAGAGCGCGTGCTGTTCGCCGCCATCAAAGACACGCTGGCGCGCGATCCCAAGTGGTATTCCACGCGCCTGGCGGAAATCCGCGGCGTTACCGAAGAAACCACCACCGGCGTGCACCGCCTGTACCAGATGGCGCAAAAGGGCGAACTGGCGTTCGCCGCCATCAACGTCAACGATTCGGTCACCAAGTCCAAGTTCGACAACCTGTACGGCTGCCGCGAATCGCTGGTCGACGGCATCAAGCGCGCCACCGACGTCATGGTGGCCGGCAAGATCGCCGTGGTGGCGGGCTACGGCGACGTGGGCAAGGGCTGCGCCCAGGCGCTGGCCTCGCTGCGCGCCCAGGTGTGGGTCACCGAAATCGACCCGATCTGCGCGCTGCAGGCCGCCATGGAAGGCTACAAGGTCGTCACCATGGAAGAAGCGGCGCCGCACGCCGACATCTTCGTCACCGCCACCGGCAACTACCACGTCATCAGCCGCGAGCACATGCAGGCCATGAAAGACCAGGCCATCGTCTGCAACATCGGGCACTTCGACAACGAAATCGACGTGGCCGCGCTCGACGACTGCCAGTGGGAAGAGATCAAGCCGCAGGTCGACCACGTGGTGTTCCCCGACGGCAAGCGCATCATCCTGCTGGCCAAGGGCCGGCTGGTGAACCTGGGCTGCGCCACCGGGCACCCCTCGTTCGTGATGTCATCGTCGTTCGCCAACCAGACCATCGCGCAGATCGAGCTGTACACGCGCAACGACGCGTACGTGCGCGGCCAGGTCTACGTGCTGCCCAAGCAGCTCGACGAAAAAGTGGCGCGCCTGCATTTGAAGAAGCTGGGCGTCAAGCTGACCTCGCTGCGCAAGGACCAGGCCGACTACATCAACGTGCCGGTCGAAGGCCCCTACAAGCCCGAGCACTACCGCTATTGATCCTGTAGCACAATAGGTACACGCCGCGTTCGCGCGCGGCGACCCCGCCTACCCTGGCGCCTTACCGGAGATCGCAATGACCCTGATACTCGTCTGGCTCTTGAACGCCGTCGCCCTGCTGGCCGTGGCCTACCTGCTACCCGGCATCACCGTGGCCAGCTTCGGTTCGGCGCTGGTTGCCGCGCTGGTGCTGGGCCTGCTGAACATGCTGGTCAAGCCGGTGCTGGTGCTGCTGACGCTGCCCATCACCATCGTCACACTGGGGCTGTTCCTGATCGTGCTCAACGCCCTGTTGTTCTGGCTGGCCGGCTCGATCCTGCGGGGCTTTCAGGTCAGCGGTTTCTGGTGGGCCGTGGCGGGCGCCATTTTGTACAGCATCATTTCCGGCCTGCTTTCGCGCCTGATCCCCTGATATTTTCTTCCTGATGACCGGACCTACTACCGCCGCCCTGAGCCTGGAGTTCTTTCCCCCGCGCGACATCGCCGCCCAAGAGCGGCTGGTGCGCGCGGCCAAGCAGATGCTGGCCATCCAGCCGCGTTATGTCAGCGTCACGTTCGGGGCGGGCGGTTCCACCCGCGCCGGCACGGCCGACACGGTGCGCATGCTGCAAAACCTGGGCTGCGATGCCGCGCCGCACCTGTCGTGCATCGGCGCCACCCGCGCCAACCTGCGCGACATCCTGGCGGCCTATCGCGAACAGGGCGTGCGCCGCCTGGTGGCGCTGCGCGGCGACCTGCCCTCGGGCATGGGCGGCGACGCCGGCGAACTGCGCTATGCCGCCGACCTGGTGGCTTTCATCCGCGCGGAAACCGGCGATGCCTTCCACATCGAAGTGGCGGCCTATCCCGAAATGCATCCGCAGGCCGCCAGCCCGGCCGCCGACCTGGATCACTTCGTGGCCAAGGTCAACGCCGGCGCCGACGCGGCCATCACGCAATACTTTTTCAACGCCGACGCGTATTTCGATTTCGTCGACCGCGCCCAGGGCAAGGGGGTGTCCATCCCCATTGTGCCGGGCATCATGCCCATTACCAACCACACGCAGCTGGTGCGGTTCTCGGAAATGTGCGGCGCCGAAATCCCGCGCTGGATCCGCTTGCGGCTGGCCGAATTCGGCGACGACAAGGCTTCTATCCGCGCGTTCGGCGTAGACGTGGTCGGCGAACTTTGCCAGACCCTGCTCGACAACGGCGCGCCGGGCCTGCATTTCTATACGCTGAACCACGCCGACGCCACGCTGGGCATATGGCGAGAGCTTGACCTTCCAGGTCTTCAGGCGCCTGACGCGACCGAGGTCGACCGAGGTGTCTGACTCCCGCAGGGTGTCGGACACCGAAGCAGGCCATTGACTCCCCGGTGTCAGGCACCTCCGGAGCCTGACACCCAGAGCACGGCAGGTGTCTGACACCCGCTGCGCGGGAGTCAGATACCTGGCTAGCTCAGAACGGCACCATGACCTTCAGCGAGGCCTGGTGGCTCTGGATGTGCGACGAGAACGTGCCGTCGTACTGCAGCCGGAAATCGATGCCGCCGGCGTTCGATACTTGCAGGCCCGCGCCGATGCGGCCGATCACGTCGTCCATGGGCAGCGAGGTCGAGAAGCCGCCCGTGCCGTCGGGCGCGCCTTGCAGGCGTGCATTGACGGTGAAGTCGTCCTTCGACAGGAACGACACGCCGCCATAGGCGAAGGGCCGCATGGTGGCGCCGTTGTCCAGGGACACCCGGCCGCCGATTTCCAGCGTGGGCGACAGGCCCACGATGAATTCGTTGCTGCTTTCTACGTCCAGGTGCATGGCATTGCGCGATTCGCTGTAGCTGGGCATATGGGTGTAGAACGCGTCCAGGTCCACGTAGGGCTTCAGGTAGAACTGGTCCGTGGCGAAGGTGCGCGCCGCGCGCAGGCGCAGCCCGCCGCCGTATACGTCGACATCGGAATTGGCCGTGCTCTGCAAGCCGGGGATGCGGATGCTGCGGTCGATGTCGTATTGGCCGTAGCCGCCGCCCAGCGCGGCGGAAAAGGTCCACGGCCCGGTCTCGCGCTTGACCACCACGCCGATATAGCCGTTGTCGCCCTTGCCGCTGACCCGCCCGTCGTCGCCGCGCAGGCGCGTGTTCTGGTACGAGGCCGAACCGCCCAGGAACCAGCCGTTGCCGACCTGGCGCTGTCCGCCGAACTGATAGGTGACGCCGTCGAACGAAAAACCCGATACGCCGCCGTCGCCGTCCTGGTTGGTGTTCAGGCCCGAGACCTGGCCCCACAGGCAGTCCTGTTCGCCGGTCAGCGCGTCGCCGCCCTGGAACGCCGGGCACGACATCATGGCGCCGGTGAAGCGGGCCATGCCGGCCTGCATCTGCGCGGCGGGCGCCACCGCCACGCCGGGCGACAGGTCGGACAACTGGTCGGAATAGGTGCCGGCGCCCTGGCGCGAGGCCATGTCCAGCGCGGCGAACAGCGGCGCCATGTCGGCATTGCCGCCCAGGTCCCAGGCGCTCTGCATATGCCGCGCCACGGACCGCGGGTTGTCGGACAGCTGCATGGAGGGCGCCGCGAAATCGGCGCTCTGTGCGTGCACGCGGACGTCGCGGCCTTGCAGCCGGGCGTCGTAATCGATCACCGGGCTGTCGTAGGCCCGTGGCGCGCCCTGGATATCGCCCTCGAGGGTGGCCACCGCGACCTCGCGGCCGGGCAGCAGGGTAATGGGCCGCACATTGACCTGGCCGTCGAGCCGGGTGTCGCCCTGCACCACCATGCGCGGCGACCTCAGGCCGTTGAAGTCCACATCGGCCAGCAGCTCGCCTTCCTGCCGCAGGTTGAAGTCGCCTGCGACCGTCAGCGTGTCGAAGGCGCCGGGCGTGCCGATGACGACTTGCCCCGCGTTGTCGATGTTGGCCTGATACAGGGTGGCATTGCTCAAGAGGCCGGTCTGCGCATTGTCGATATCGCAGGCCACGCCGCCGCTGCCATTCTGGCATTCGACGTTGCCGAGCACGGTGCCCGCGTTATTGATCGTGAGCGTGGCGGCGGAACTGGCCGCGACCCGCTTGGCGTCCGTTTCCTGCAGGTCGGCGCCGTCGTGGCGCACCGCCACGCCCGAGCCCGCCGCGATCTGAGCGCCATCGCCCACGTTCAGCACGTTCTGGGAACTGCTGACCAGCCAGACGCCATAGCCGTTGTCGCCGCTGCCGCCGGTAACCGAGCCATTCACGTTGACGGTGACCGGGCCCGCCCCTTGCGGGCCGGCGCTTTGCGCGAAGATGCCGGTGGAGTTCGCGCCGCTTGCAACGATTTTGCCCGCCTGGGTCACCGTGACGGACTGGCCCAGGCCGCTGGCATTGAGGCCCGCCGAGCTGCCGGCGAAGCCGCCGTCGCTGCGGCCTCCCAGCCCGCCGCCCCCGCCGATGGATTGGGCGACGATGCCGAACGCGTTGGCGCCGGTCGTGGTCAGGCTGCCGTCGACATTGACGGTAACGGTATTGCCGCTGCCGCTGCCGGCGGTTACCGCGGTGCCGTCTTCGTTGGTGCCCGTGGGCCCCCACTTGCTGGCGTCCAGCTGGACGGCCATCGAGGTATCGCCGGCGATGCCGCCGCCGCCGCCGATCGATTGCACGATCAGCGCATGCGCGCCCGCGCCGCCCGTGGTGATGTAGCTGCCCTTGTTCAGCGCGACGCTGACGGTGCCGGCATCGCCGGAGGCGCCGTCGCGCCCGCCCAGCGACACGCTGGTCAGGTTATTGGAGGATCCCGAGCCGGCCACCCCGCCGCCGCCGCCGATGCTCTGCGCCAGCACGCCATAGGCCCGGTCGCCCGAGGTCGTGGCCGCGATGCCGAAGGTGGTGTCCACGGTGCCGCCCTTGCCGGCGGCGCCGCTATTGCCCCCTACCGACAGTTGCATGGCATGGCTGTCTTGTTCCAGCAGTTTCGAACTGCTGTTGCCGGCGCCGCCCATGCCGCCGCCGCCGCCGATGGCCTGCATCGCCAGGGCGATCGATTCGTCGCCCGCGGTCGACACGGTCAGCCAGCCGCCGTTCTTGCCGTCGAGCACCTGGATCGTGCCGCCGTCGCCGGCGATACCGGCGGAACCGCCAAATCCAGCGCCGACCGTGATCGTGCCGTGGGCCTGGTCCGAACCATCGCCGCCCTGGCCGCCGCCGCCGCCGATGGATTGCAGCAGCGCCCCGTGGGCGCTGTAGCCCGTCGTAGAAATATGGTTGTCGTGCGAGCCATCGAAATAGAAGCTGACGATACCGCCATTGGCCGCGGTGCCGCCGCCGCCGCCCACGGCGATGGCCGCGTTGGCACTGACCTTGCTGCCCGTGGCGGTCGACGACCCGCCGGTGCCGCCGCCGCCGCCGATCGACTGGGCCACCAGGCCGTCGGCCCAGTCGCCGCCGGTGGCGATCTGGCCGGCGAAGTTCACGTTGACATTGCCGCCGTTGCCGCCCGTGCCGCCCTGGCCGCCCACATCGACGCCGACGGTGTACACGGCGCCGGTGTCATCGAGCCGCGCTGTGTTGTCGCTGTGGATGCCGATGCGGTCCAGGATGGGGTTCGACGAGGCGTCCGCGCCGATCGACCCGCCCAGTCCGCCGCCGCCGCCGATGGACTGCAGCAGCACGCCATCGGCATCGCCGCCCTCGGTGCGGATGGCGCCCAGCAGGGTCGCGTTGATGGTGCCGCCGATGGCGCCCGTGCCCCCCGTGGCGCCCAGGCCCACCTGCAGGCGGCCGGACGGGTCGTCTTCGCCCAGCCCCGCGGCCACGCCCATGGTGCCGCCCTGCGACGTTCCGCCGCCGCCGCCGATCGATTGCGCGACGATACCGCGCGAGCCCGATCCCAGGGTGCGGATCGTAAAGTTGGGATTCAGGGTGACGTTCACGTTGCCGCCCACGCCGCCGGTACCGCCGGCGCCGCCCAGCGCCACGGACAGCTTCAGTGTGGTGGGGCCGCCGTGGGCGTAGGGGTTGCTGCTGCCTATCCCGCCGTTGCCGCCGCCGCCGCCGATCGATTGGGCCAGTACGCCGTTGGCATAGTTGCCATAGGTGATGATGGTGGATGACGGCGCCGCGCTGGTGTCGGGCGGCAACAGCAGCGGCGGCGGCAGGGCCGCATAGGCGCCGGTGCTGTCGCCCAGGCTGACATTCACGGTGCTGCCATCGCCGCCGCCTTCGCCTTGTCCGCCCAGTGTCATGTCGGCGTTCAGCGACATGGTGGTCTCGTCGCCGACCATGATCGACATGGCGGACGAGTCGCCGCCGTTGCCGCCGCCGCCGCCGATGGATTGGGCCACCACGCCATGCGACCCGTCGCCCAGCGTGCCGACGGCCGTGCCGTTGGACAGCGATACCTGCGTGACGCAGGTCGAGTCCCCGTCCGGGCAGGCGTCGCCGCCCGCGGCCCCGTTGCCGCCGACGGCCGCCGACAACGTGAAGCCTACGGAAACGCCTTCGCCGGTGGGAATGGCCGCGACCAGTTCGTCGGCGACCGAGCTGCCGCCGGTGCCCCCGCCGCCGCCCACGGTCTGGGCCAGTATGCCGAACGCGTCGTTGGGCGCGTAGGTTGCCGGATCGATGTCGGGATTGGCGTAGTCCATGCCGGTGGCGATGCGGGAATTCGTCAGGTTGATGGTCGCCGAATTGCCGTCGCCGCCCGGGCCGCCGCCGCCGCCCACGACCACCGCCGCCGTAAAGCCCAGGTCCTGGGTGTGATAGTTAGCCGACCCGCCGGTGCCGCCGCCGCCGCCGACCGACTGGGCCAGCACGCCGATGGAATGCGCGCCGCCGGTGGCGATTTGCAGCGCGTCATAGCTGACGGTGGTAGCTTTGGAGGCGCCGCCGTTGCTGGCGCTGCCGCCCAGTTGCAGCGCCAGGAAAGACTCCACGCTTTCCGTCTTGGTGCTGCCGCCGTTGCCGCCGCCGCCGCCCACGCTCTGCGCGATGAGGCCCGGCGCGTAGTTGCCGTGAGTCACGACGCGCGACAGGCCCGACGATTTGGTACCGCAGGTGCCGTCGTTGCCGGCGCATACCGTGCCGCCGTTGCCGCCGCTGTTGCCGCTGCCGCCGATGGCAAGAGAAACGCCCGCCGACAGGGACAGCGTGCCGCCGCCATTGCCGCCGCCGCCGCCGACTGACTGGGCCAGCACGCCCGGGCCGAAGTTGCCGGAAGTCTCGATGTCGCCCAACTGGTTGACGATCACATTGCCGCCGTCGCCGGCGCTGGCGCCCGAGCCGCCCACCGTGATCACGCCCAGGCTGTCGCCGCCGCTGCCGCCGCCTCCGCCGATGGACTGGGCGATCAGGCCGATAGCCGAATTGCCGGTAGTGGTGATCGTACCGGTGTTGCTGACGGTGACGCTTCCCCCGGACGACCCGGTGGCGCCGGCCGCGCTGCCCCCCACGCTGAGCGCGCCTATCGCGCTTCCCGAGGCCCCGCCGCCGCCGCCGATCGACTGGCCTATCATGGCATGCGCGCCGTAGCCCGATGTCGTGATGGAACCGGTATTCTGCATGGTGACCGTGCCGGCGGTGCCGCCGCCCGCGCCGTCGCCGCCCAGGGCGACCGCGGTTGACACATCCACGCCGCCGGCGCCGCCGCTACCGGCAATGGATTGCGCCACCACGCCGAAAGCATGGTATCCGCTGGTGGTGACGGACCCGTTGGTCGTCGTGGTGACATCGCCGGCATCGCCGCCATTGCCGCCATTGCCGCCCTGGCCCCCCAGTACCGCCACGAAATCGCTGCCGGTACCCCCGCCGCCGCCGATCGATTGGGCGATGATGCCAGAGGCATATTTCCCGGTCGTCGTCACCGTCGTGCCGCTGTCGGTGGAGATGGTGGCCTTGCCGGCGCTGCCGCCGAATCCGCCGCCGCCGCCTTGCCCCGCCAGGGCGGCGCTGTCCTGGCCATCGCCGCCCTGGCCGCCCACGCTCTGGGCCGCCACGCCGATGATGCTGCCGCCATGGGTGGTGACACTGGCGCTGGAGTGCAGATTCACGGTGGCGGGCCCGCCCGTGCCGCCCGTGCCGCCCGAATGGTCTTTGCCGGGCCCCATGCCGCCCTTGCCCCCGGTGGCCTGGGCCGCGATGCCGGCGCCTTCGATCATGGCGCCCTGAGGGGGATCTTCCACGTCGAGCAGAACGGTTCCATAGGCATCCACGGTGGCCTTCTGGCTCCACGAACTGGAATCGCCGCCGCCGTTGCCGCCGTTGTCGCTGTCGTCGCTGGACGCGGTTCCGTCGCCGCCCGTGCTGCCCGCGTAAATACCGAAAGCCCGGCCTTCGTAATAGACCCGCCAATAGCTCGAACTGGTACCGGAATGCGTGACTTGCACGGTGCCGCCGGTACCCGCGTTGCCGTTGTTGTTGCCCCCCTGGCCGCCCGCCGACTGCGCGAAAATCGCCGCGTTCGTGGCATTGCTGGGCACGCGGGCGGTGCTGCTGCCCAGGTTGACGACGCCGGAGTCGGTCACCGTTACCGTCGCGGCGTTGGCGCCATTGCCGCCCACCTGCTCGCCGTAGTCCAGGGTGGGGTCGTTCTGGTTGCCGCCATTTCCGCCCACGGCCAGGGCATAAATGCCATACAGGCCTTCCGACGGGGGCGACACCGTCGAGTTCAGGGTCAGCGTGGCGTCATTGGAAACCGTTACGTTCTGCGCCAGCCCGCCATTGCCGCCGTTCGAGTCGTTGTTGTGGTTGTCGGTGGCCCCCGAGCCGCCGACCGTTCTGGCATGGATCAGGCTGTTGAAACTGGTGCCGTCGGACGGCAGGCCCGTGTAATTGAGCGTGATGTCGCCGTGGTTCTCGATATTGACTTGCCCGGACTGGGCGCCGGTGCCTTCGTCATACCCCGCGCCGCCCAGGGAATACCCGGTCAGCACACCGGCGCTGCCCTGGAACGTATCGGGCATTGCCACGCCGAAAGAGCTGGCCTCGAAGGTGCCGGACGACGTGATCGAGACATCCGGCCCGCCCTCGCCGCCCTTGTTGTCGTCGTCGCCATTGTCGCCCCAGCATTCCGTATAGCCGTAGGAATAGCTACCCGCGGGGATGGTGCTGTCGATATTCCCGCTGCATCCGGTCGCCCGCGCGCTGCCGGCCGCCATCCAGCTGCAGGCGCCCAGTGCGGACACGATCGCCAGGCGCAAGGCATTCTGGCGCATCGACGGGAAAGGCGCGCGGGGCGCGGAATGGCGGGGCGGGGTAGGTTTCATGATGGTCGGGCGTCCAGGCCGAAGAAGGAAGCATCGGTAAACGCCGGTTTCGCTCGGTAGCGACCGGAAAGTCCCCGATACCATGCATGATTCCTGCAACTACTTTAGGCAAACAAGTTTTTTTCGACGAAATGCCGTTTTTTCTCGTCGAAATTACGCGGCGCCGCCACAGTGTTACGTAACTGACTGTCCGCGACCCAGGCCGCCAGGTGTCTCGTCAGGTGTCAGGCTCCCGCCAGGGTGCCTGACACCGCTGTATTCCTGGAGCCTCGGCGGGCTTCGGTGTCTGACACCCTTGCGAGAGTCAGACACCTGGCATGAATTTCACTTCAACGCAGCACGTACGATCCGATGCTGCCGCCGGTGGGCGCGCCGGGCCCCAGCAGCGGCGGCTCGGGCACCCAGCCATCGGGCGTGAGCACGGCGTCCAGGCGCACGTCGTGCTCGGCCGCCTGGTAGCCTGCCTGGAGCAGGCCCTCGTTCCAGGCGACGCCGATGGCGGTGAAGTCGTGGCCGGCGGCGTGCAGCGCGGCCAGCGTGCGGTCGTAATAGCCGCCGCCGTAGCCCAGCCGGTCGGCCTGGCTGGTATAGCCCAGCGTGGGCACCAGAATGACGTCGGGACGCAGCACGGGGCGGTCGGCGGACGGTTCTTGCACGTTGTGGGGGCCGCTGTGCAGGGCATCGCCGGGGGCCCAGGCGCGGAACTCTAGCGGGGCGCCGGCGGCGCGGATGGCGGGCAGCGCCACCGCGATGTCGGCCTTGGCCCATTGCTCGAGCAGCGGCCGCAGGTCGGGTTCGCCGTCGAGCGGCCAGAAGGCGGCCACCGTTGCCGGCGCGCGGGCGCCGCGCCGGGTGGCCTGTTCGCGCGCGGCGTTCAGCCAGGTGTACAGGCGGCCGCGCATCAATAGGCCGCCTCGGCTGCGCTGGGCCTCGGGCAACGCGGCGCGGGCTTGCCGCAATCGCGCGCGCAGCGCGACTGCGTTATCCTGTTCGGAATTTTGAGTGTTCATGCGGGTCGGCAATGCGTCAGTGGTTCGAATTGGCACGTTATCAGAAATCGGCGCCTGCCGAGCCCAGGGGGCGCCGCTGGCTGCCTGTATTGGCGTTGTTCACGGCGGCCTGCACCTCGGTCGATGCACAGCAGCCGCGTCCGGCGCCGGCCGTGCCGGCCCAGGGCGCCCGCCCGGCCATCTTGGTGCCGCCGGTCAAGCTGGCCGGCCTGCCGCCCACCGTCCAAACCCCCGCGCTGCAGGCCGTGGTGGCCGCGCGCGCGGCCAATGACGGCAAGCAGTGGTCGGTGCTGGGCATGCTGGCGCCGCAGGCACGCGGCGACCTGCTGGGCAACTATCCGCAATATTGGCTGTTGCGCTACCAGTTGTGGAATCCGACCGACAATGTGCCGCCCAAGGCCGAAGCGAACCGCTTCCTGCAAGACAACGCGGGCACTTACCTGGCCGAACGCCTGCGCGGCAGCTGGATCCTGGCGGCGGCGCGGCGCGGCGAATTCGAAACCGTGCGCGAACTGGGCGATCTGCCCGATGCCAATGTCCAGATCCAATGCGCCATCCTCGAGGCGCGCCACCTGACCGGCCAGCGGGCCACTGCCAAGCAGGCGCTGGCCATTTTCTCGCCCGGCAAAGATTGCTGGAATCTCTACGATCAACTGGTGGCCGACGGCATTCTCGGCTGGAACGAAATCCAGCCGCAGCTGCGCGCCGCCATCGAGACCGACCGCGTCGGCGATGCGCGCAAATTCGCCGATTACATTTTCGAGCCCGCCGACCAGAAGGCCTTCGCCGCGCTGCTGAAAAGCCCCATGAAGTGGCTGACGCGGCAAAGCCACAAGCGCGTGGGCCGCAACGAAAAAGAACTGGCCACCCTGGCGCTGGCGCGCCTGGCCCGGCAAGATCTCGACGTGGCCGACGCCTACCTGCGCCGCGAATGGGCCGAGGCCCTGCCCAAGTCGAACCTGGCCTGGGTGCGCAGCCAGTACGCGCTGATCGCCGCCCTGAATCTCGACAGCCGCGCCGACGCCTGGTACCGCGAGGCCGGCAACACCAACGAACTCACCGACTACAACGGTGCCTGGCGCGTGCGTTCGGCGCTGCGCCAGGCCAAGATCGATTGGCGCTGGGTCATCGATTCCATCGAGCACATGCCCGCCTCCCAGCAGGCCGAGCCCGTGTGGGTGTACTGGAAAGCGCGCGGCGAAGCGGCGCGCGGGCGCGATGCCCAGGCACGGCAGGCCTACGCCAGCATCGCCGGGCAGTACAACTTCTATGGCCAGCTGGCGGCCGAAGAGCTGGGCCGGCCGATCACCGTGCCGCCGCGCCCGGCGCCCGTCACCGACCGCGAAATGAGCGAAGCGCGCGCCAACGCGGGCCTGCAGCGCGCCGTGCATCTGTTCCGGCTGGGCTGGCGGTCCGAGGCCGTGGGCGAATGGAATTTCGCGCTGCGCGGCATGTCCGACCGCCAATTGCTGGCGGCCGCCGAACTCGCGCGCGCCGAAGACATCTACGACCGCGTGGTCAACACCTCCGAGCGCACCGAAAAAGAAGTCGACTTCACGCAGCGCTACATTGCGCCGTTCGAAGGCCGCGTCACGGCCCAGGCCAACGCCATTTCGCTCGATCCGGCCTGGGTGTACGGCCTCATCCGCCAAGAATCGCGCTTTGTCATGAATGCGCGTTCGCACGTGGGCGCCTCGGGGCTGATGCAGCTGATGCCCGCCACCGCCAAATGGGTGGCGCGCAAGATCGGCATGGCCGATTTCACGCCGTCCAGCGTCAACGATTTCGACACCAACACCATTCTGGGCACCAACTATCTGAACATCGTGCTGTCGGGCCTGGATGGCTCGCAAGTGATGGCCAGCGCCGGCTATAACGCCGGCCCGGGACGGCCGCGCAACTGGCGCGCCACCCTGTCGCACCCGGTCGAGGGCGCCATCTTCGCCGAGACCATCCCGTTCACCGAAACCCGCCTGTACGTCAAGCACGTCATGTCCAATGCCACCTACTATGCCGCGATGTTCTCGGGGCAGCCGCAATCGCTGAAGGCGCGGCTCGGGCAGATCGAACCGCCGTCCGTGCGCACGGCCGAATTGCCGTGACCGCGGACCCCGGCCGCGATCCCGACTGCGACGGCCTGCAGGTGTATATCGTGGGCGGCGCCGTGCGCGATGCGCTGTTGGGCCTGCCCGCCGGCGACCGCGACTGGGTGGTGGTGGGCGCCACGCCCGAAGACATGGCGCAGCGCGGCTTCATTCCGGTGGGGGGCGATTTTCCGGTGTTCCTGCACCCCCGCACCAAAGAGGAATACGCGCTGGCGCGCACCGAACGCAAGTCCGGCCGCGGCTACAAGGGTTTTACGTTCTACACGGGCGCCGATGTCACGCTCGAACAAGACCTGCTGCGGCGCGACCTCACGGTCAATGCGATCGCGCGCACGCCGCAGGGGCAGTTGCTCGACCCGCTGGACGGCGCGGCCGATATCCGCGCGCGCGTGCTGCGCCACGTGGGCGAGGCCTTCGGCGAAGACCCGGTGCGCATCCTGCGCCTGGCGCGGTTCGCGGCGCGCTTCGGTGATTTCACGGTGGCGCCCGAAACCCTGGAACTGTGCCGCCGCATGGTCGAGGCCGGCGAGGCGGATGCGCTGGTGCCCGAACGGGTCTGGAAAGAACTGTCGCGCGGCCTGATGGCCGCCACGCCGTCGCGCATGCTCGACGTGCTGGCCCGCTCGGGCGCGCTGGCGCGCGTGATGCCGCAGCTGCAACAGGCGCCCGCCGTGGGCGCCGACCTGGACCGCGCCGCCGCCGCCAGCCTGCCATTGCCGGGCCGCTACGCCTTGCTGTGCCGCCTGACGCCCGAACGCGAGGCCCTGAGCCGCCGCTTGCGGGTGCCCACCGAATGCGCCGACCAGGCGCGCCTGCTGCCGCGGGTGGTGGACGAGGCCGGCGCCGGCACGCCCGCGGCCCAGCTGGCCTTGATCGAATCCTGCGATGCGCTGCGCAAGCCGGACCGCTACGCCGCGCTGCTGCAGGCCGCCGCCGTCATCGTCCGCGTGGACCTGCCCGCCTGGCAGCGGCGCGTCGAAGCCGTGCGCGGCGTGGACGCCGGCGCCATCGCCCGCCAATGCGCCGGCGACCCGGCCCGCATCAAGCCCGCCCTGCAGCAAGCGCGATTGCAGGCGCTAGACGATCTGTAGCGATGTGCCGGGTGTTTTCAGGTTTCCAGGTGCCTGACTCCCGCAAGGGTGTCAGACACCGAGGTGGCCAGGCTGCCTGCCCACTTCGGTATCGGGCACCCTACGGGAGCCCGATACCTGGCCACACCCGGCGGCCACCTGGCTTAGAGCGATGCCAGCCAGTCGCCGCGCAGATGCCGCGTAGACATATGTTCGACCGAAGGGGGGCGCGTCCGGCCTTCGCGGGGCTATCCGCCGCGGATGCCGGCTTTCTGGATCACGTCTGTCCACTTGCTCATTTCGGCATCGATGAATTTGCCGAAGTCCATGGCGCTGCCCGGGTGCGGCTCCATGCCTTGCGCCAGGAAACGCTGGCGGATGTCGGGATCCGCCAAGGCCCGGTTGATTTCCGTATCCAGGCGCTGAACGATGGCGGCTGGCACGCCGGCCGGCGCCATGAACCCGTACCATCCGGCAGCGATCACATTGGGCAGGCCCTGTTCCCGCAGCGTGGCGGCTTGCGGATAGATCGCGCTGCGTTCGGCCGATGCGACACCCAGCACCCGCAGTTTGCCGCTTTCGATATGGGGCAGCGCGGCCGTGATGGCGGTAAGCGTGGCATCGAGGCGGCCGGCCAACAGATCGGTGTAGGCCATGACGTCGCCGCGGTACTGCACGGTCAGGCCCTTTACATCGGCATCGCGCAGGAACAGTTCCGAGGCCAGGTGAGGCAGCGAGCCATTGCCGGGCGAACCGAAGGTCAGGCCGTCGGCCCGCGATTTTCCGTAGGCAATCAGCTCTTGTGCAGTCTTCGCCGGCGATTTCGCGTTGACCACCAGAAACAGCGGAACCGTGGCCGACATGGCCACCGGCTGCAAATCCTTCTTGGGGTCGTAGCCCAGCTTGCCGTACAAGGCCTGCAGCGTGGAATAGGGCGCGGCGGCATACAGGATCGTGTAGCCGTCGGCCGGGGCGTGGGCCACATATTCGTTGCCCAGCCGGGTGCCCGCGCCCGCCTTGTTTTCCACGATGAAAGCCTGGCCGAGGCGTTTTGTCAGATATTCGCCGAGCAGCCGGGCCGAGAGGTCGTTGGGGCCTCCGGCCCCGTATGGCGCAACGATCTTCACCGTGCGGGCGGGCCAGTCGCCTTGCGCCCGCACGCGCGGCACCAGGCCGGCGCAGGCTGCCGCGGCGGCGGCGCCCAATAGCGTTCTTCGACTCATTTTCATGGTTGTCTCCGGTCGTTCGAATAAGAATGAAAATGGAGCGTTCGCCGCCGTGTCCGCAAGAAATCGAGGCCCGCACGAAGCTCGAGAGGCGATGATAGAGGGCGGGTTCTATTAGGACAATTTTCAAATTATTGATGACCTAAAACCCTGGGTTATAAATTGGTTTTCTTCCTTCCTGCCTCGGCAAAGGACCTCCCATGGCGTTCGAAGTCACATTGCGGCAATTGCGGGCCTTTATCGCCGTGCTCGAGTGCGGCAGCTTTTCCGAGGCGGCCGATTCCATGCACCTGTCGCAGGCGGCGCTGAGCGGCCTGGTCAAAGAGCTGGAAAGCCGCCTGGGCGTGCGGCTGCTGGATCGCAATACGCGCAGCGTCGGCGCCTCGGTGGTCGGGGCCGCGTTCGAGCCCCTGGTGCGCCGCGTGCTGGTCAACCTGGACGAAGCCCTGGACAGCGTGACCAACCTGAAAGAGCTGCGCCGGGGCGTGGTGCGCGTGGCGGCGCCCGAGACCCTTTCGTGCACCTTGCTGCCCGAACTGATCGCCGGCTACGGGGCGCGCCATCCGGGCGTGGATGTCCGGTTCGAGGACGTGCCGATCGAGCAGGTGCTGGCCGGCTTGCACAATGGCGGCACCGACCTCGGTTTCGGCCCGGCGGGCGTGCTGGCCGACGAGGCGGTGCACGCCCACCTCATTCGCGTCGATCCGCTCTGGGCGGTGCTGCGCCCCGATGATCCGCTGGCCGCGGAGGAGTCGGTCAGCTGGAAGGCACTGCGTGCGCGGCCGTTGATCAACTACATGCCCAACCTGGCGCGCAATGTGCTGAGCAATGTGCCGTCGCGCCACCATCCCGCAGACATCGTGCCGGTGCATCGCGTCAATACGGCCCTGGCATTGTTGCGGGTACGGTCTGGCTTTGTCATCTGTCCGTCCATGGCGCGTTCCCTGGTCGAAGGGTTTGGCCTGGTGTTCCGGCCGTTATGCCAGCCCACCGTGACCTGGCGCATTGCGCTGTTCGCCCGCGACCGGTCGTTTTTGTCGCCCGCAGTGGAAAGCTTCCTGAACTATGTACTGGAAACCGCGCCGGCCGGCCGCGGCGGAGCCTAGGCCGGGCGCCAGGCACGTGCAGGCCGTCGCAAAGGGCAAGCCGATAAATAAGATAATCCTATAAAAGGCTCGGAAAATTCGTATTGTCTGATAGAAAACGGGCGCGTATCTTAGGCGGCCAGCCTCGACTACGCAGGGCGCGGATATCGATTGCAGTGGTCCGCCCCCGCCTCTTGACCCACCGCCCATGACTCTGCCAGATCTCGATTCTTTTCTATCGCCGCGTGCCATCGCCGTCGTCGGCGCCTCGTCCCAGTCCAGCAAAATCGGCGCCGTGCCGGTGCGATATCTGGTCGAACACGGCTATGGCGGCGACATCTATCCCGTCAACGCCAGGGTGGAAGAAATCGAAGGGCGCAGGGCGTACGCGTCGCTGCAGGCCATCGGCCGGCCGATAGACTTGGCGATTTTCGCCATTCCCGCCTCGGGCGCCGGCGCGGCGCTCGACGATGCCATTGCGGCGGGCGTGAAGAATATCGTTATGTTTTCGGCGGGTTACGCCGAAATAGGCGCGCAGGGCGAAATCGCGCAGCGCGCCTTTGCCGAAAAAGCCCGCGCGGCGGGCATCCGGCTGCTGGGCCCCAATTGCCTGGGCTTCATGAACGTCGCGCGGTCGGTGTATGCCACTTTCTCGCCGGTCTTGTCGACCGGGCTGGCCAGGGCGGGCAAGGTGGGCCTGGTCAGCCAAAGCGGCGCGTTCGGCGCCTATGCCTATGCGATGGCACGCCAACGCGATGTGGGCCTGTCCATGTGGGTGACCACCGGCAACGAGTCCGACATCGACGTGGCCGATTGCATCGCCTGGATGGCGCGCGACCCGGCCACGCAGGTCATCATGGCCTATCTGGAAGGATGCCGCGACGGCCGGAAGCTCAGGCAGGCACTCGACCTGGCGCGTGCCGCGGGCAAGCCCGTGGTGGTGGTGAAGGTGGGCCGCACGGCGCTGGGCGCGATGGCGGCGGCATCGCACACCGCCGCCATCGCCGGAGACGACGAGGTGTACCAGGCGCTGTTCCGCCAGCATGGCGCGTGGCGTGCCCGCACCATTGAAGAGTTCTTCGACATCGCCCATGGCCTTGCCGTGTCCGGGCTGCCCGCCAATACCCGCGTGGGCCTCCTGACGGTGTCGGGCGGCGTCGGAGTCATGATGGCCGACGATGCCACCGAGGCGGGGCTGGACGTCGCCGAATTGCCCGCCGCCGCGCAAGCGCTGATCCGGGCCCGCGCGCCGCTGGCGGCCACCCAGAATCCGGTCGACCTGACCGGACAGGTGACGGCCGACCCCGCGCTGCTCGGAACTGCGGCGCGCGCGATGCTGGGCGAGGCGGGCCATGGAAGCCTGCTGATCTTCCTGGCGGCATTCGGCGGCACGTCCGCCATGCTGGCGGTGCAGCAAGCGCTGGCCCGCGACTTGCGGCGCGAATTCCCGGGGACGCTGGTCATATTCAGTACCTTGGCCGATGCCGCGCAGCACCGCGCGCTCGAGGCCGAGGGATGCCTGTGCTATTCCGACCCGGCCCGGGCGATTCGTGTCCTGGCCGCCATGCGTTTTTTCCAGGCCCACCGGCAGCGGCCGGAGGCGCCCGCAGCGAGCGCGCCGAACCCCGCCGTGGCGTTGCGCCCGGGGGGCTATAGCGAGGCCGACGCCATGCAGGTACTGAGGGATAGCGGCATACCGGTAGTTTCCACGCTTTGCGCGCATTCGCGCGAAGACGCGATCGTCCAGGCGCGAACGCTGGGTTTTCCGGCGGTAATGAAAGTGCTGTCGGCCGATATCACGCACAAGAGCGACACGGGCGGCGTGGTACTGAATATCCGCGATGCGCGCGAGGCGGGCTTGGCGTACGACCGCATCATGGCGGCGGTCCGCAAGGCCGCCCCCCATGCCCGCCTGCAGGGCGTACTGGTCGCGCCGATGGTGCGGGGCGGAGTGGAATGTATTCTTGGGGCACGCCGCGACCCAGTCCTGGGAACGGTCGTCATGTTGGGCAGCGGGGGCGTGAATGTCGAGCTGCAGAAAGACGTGTCCTTCCGGCTTGCTCCGGTAGATCTCCGGCAGGCGCGCGAGATGATCCGAGAGTTGAAAATTGCCCCGCTGTTCAGCGGTTTCCGGGGGGCGGCACCGGCGGACGTCGATGCATTGGCCCAGGCGATCGTGGGGCTTTCCCGGTTTGCGCTGGCGGCCGCCGATACGCTGGATTCCGTGGAGCTGAACCCGTTCGTGGTGTTGCCCGCGGGCCAGGGGGCATGTGCGTTGGACGCGGTATTGCTGCCCCATGGCGCTTCTGCCGCGGCGCCGTCCGCGCGGACGGCGGTAATGACCACCCTGCCGCTGTTTGAAATGGCGCGCATGCGCGCGTCGAATACGGCGCGCAGGCATCCTGCCGCCGGCTTTGCGGGCGACAGTGCCGCGTCGCGGATGCGCTGGGTGAACCAGTTCACGCATACCCGGCGCCTGCGCGGCCCCGAAGATAAAGAGGTAGTGACGCCGAACAACGACACGCTGTTCACCAATGCGTGGCTGGACCTGTCGGCGGGGCCGCTGATCATCGAGGTTCCCGAAATGGGGCGCCGTTACTGGGTGCTGGGGTTTCTCGATGCCTGGACCAATCCCTGGGCCTACGCCGGGCGGCGCACCACGGGCGGCGATGCGCAGCGCCTGCTGGTGCACGGCCCTGGCTGGCAAGGCGCGGTGCCGGCGGGCATGCACGTGGTCAGCGCGCCCAGCGACGATGTGTGGGTCATCGGCCGCATCCTGGTCGATGCCAACCCGGCCGACCTGGCCGAAGTCCATGCCCTGCAAGACCGCTTTGCCATCTATCGGCTGGACGGCGCTTCCGCGCTGTCGCGCATCGACACGCTGTTCGACAACCGCGACACCGGCGTGCCGGACGCCCGCGAATACCGGCGCGTGCTGGACACCATGCTGCAACGGAATCCGTCCGCGGTGGCCCTGCCGCCGTGGCCTTCCATGCAAGAACTGCAGTCCGCCCTGGCCGAGGTCTACACCGAACTGCGCGATATTGCGCAGCCGTCGGAACTGGGGGGCGGCTGGACGACGGCGGTTGCCGTGCGCACTAGCTTCGGAGACGACATCGTGACGCGCGCGCGCGTTGCGCGCAACTGGATCGGCACGCTGGGCATCGACGAGGCCATGTACATCATGGCCGAAGTCGATGCCCAGGGTGAACCTTTGACGGGGGCGCGGCGCTACGTGCTTCGCTTTCCCCCCGGCGGCGGGCCCGAGGTGGGCGCCTTTTGGTCGATCACCCTGTATCGGCGCAGCGACTGCCTGCTGGCGGCGAACCCCATCGGCCGGCACTCTGTCGGCGACCGCACGCCGGGCCTGCGCCATGATACCGACGGTGGGCTGAGCATCTGGATCCAGGCCGAAGATCCCGGACCCGGCAAGAACTGGCTGCCCGCGCCGGCCGGCCAGGGGTTTTACTTGACATTGCGGCTGTACCAGCCCGGGCGGGCGCACCTGGAAGGCACGTTCGATTATCCCGCGGTGCGCCCAGTGGGCGTGGATTCCGCTGGATAGCTGTCTAAAAGCAGGTGTAAAGCAGGTGTCTGACTCCCGCAGGGTGTCAGACACCGAAGCTTGACCGAGATTTTCCGCACACGGCGGTGTCAGGCACCTACGGAGCCTGACACCTGTCCGGTATCCAGACTGTCTCCCTACATCGGTGTCAGGCACCCTGCGGGAGCCTGACACCTGACTTGAGGCACCTACGGAGCCTGATACCTGTCCTGGCTTTAAAGCGACGCCAGCCGGTCGCCGCGCGCGAAGCCGCGCAGCGGCGCCTGGATGCCGCGCCCGACGGCCAGTACCTTGAACAGTTCGCCCATTTCGGCTTCGCTGAGCAGTTTCTGCACCGGCGCCACGGTTTGCGCATAGTTGCGCACGTCGGCGGGGTCATGGCGCGCCAGCAGTTCGGGCAGGCCCGCATTCATCAGGAACCGCGCCTGCGAGGTATAGCCCAGCACCTGCAGGCCGGCCTCGAGCGCCGCGTCGGCCATGGCGGTGAAGTCGACGTGGGCGGTGATGTCCTGCACGCCGGGGGCGGCCAGCGGGTCGGCGTGGGCGTGGTGGCGCAAGTGGCACATCAAGGTGCCGCCGGCGCGCTGCGGATGGTAGTACTCGTGGCGCGGGAAGCCGTAGTCGAACAGCAGGGCGGCGCCGCGGGCCAGCCAGCCGCCCATGGCCCGCATCCAGGCCTCGGCCTGCAGATTGATTTCGGATACGTAGCTGGGCAAGGGCGGCATGCGCGCCGCCACCGCGCGGGCCAGCGGTTCGCCGGCGGGGCGGTCGGCCCAGGCGAACTCGCCGGCCGCGTCCAGCGCCACGCCGCGTTCGCGCAGCGCGCCGTCGGCATCGAAGCAAAACAGCGACACGGGCATGGCGTCGAGCACCTCGTTGGCCAGCACGCAGCCCGCGAACGCGGCCGGCAGGGCATCCAGCCATTGCACGCGCGCGCCGTACGGGGCCAGGCGCGCCTGTTGGCGGGCGCGCAGGTCGGCCGACACTTCGATGATGCGGTATTGGGCGGACAGGCCCTGCGCGTCCAGCCCGGCCAGCACGCTATCGGCCAGCGCGCCGGTGCCGGCGCCGAATTCCAGTACGACGTCGCTGTCCGCATCGGCCAGGATCTGCGCGGCCTGCCGCGCCACCGTGTGGCCGAACAGCGGGGTCAGTTCGGGGGCGGTAATGAAGTCGCCGGCCGCGATGGGCAGGCCCCGCGCCGGCGTGGCCTGTGACGAGGCCAGCTTGACGCTGCCCGCGGCGTAATAGCCCAGGCCGGGCGCATACAGGGCCTGGGCCATCCATTGTTCGAACGGCAGCCAGCCGCCGGCGGCGGCAATGGCCTGGCGCAGGTGCGCGGCCACGCGCGCACTGTGGCGCGCGCTGTCGGGATCGAGAGAGGGAAGAGAAGCGGCGGGGCGGTGCATGGGCGCTATTGTCCCATGTCGCCCCTGCCGCGGGCCGGCTTAGCCGCGGCGGGAGCCGCCGGGCTTGCCGTAGTGCTTGGCCGGGCCGCCGGCGCGTTGCGCGAACGGCTTGGCCGACGGGCGGAAACCGCCGGGGCGGCGCTCGGCGCCATGGAAGTCGCCATCGCGCGCCGGACGCGGCTGGAATTCACCGCGCTGCTGGTACTCGCCACGGGGCTTGAATTCACCGCGAGGCTGGTATTCCCCGCGCGGCTTGAACTCGCCGCGCGGCTGGAATTCGCCACGGGGCTTGAATTCACCACGCGGCTGGAACTCGCCCCGGGGCTGGAATTCGCGGCGCGGCTGGAAGTCGCCGCGAGCCTGGAATTCACCGCGGCGGCCGCCGTCGCGTTGCGGACGGCCTTCGTAGCCAGCCGCGGGGCGGGCGTCGCGCTCGGCGCGCCAGTCGTTGTGGGGGCGGTCGCCGAAGGCGCGCGCGGGGCGGAAATCGCGGTCGCCGGACGGACGGGCGGGCCGTTCGTCGCGGCCGCGCCAGCCGCCTTCGCGCGGGGCGTCGGCACGGAAGCCGCGCCCGGATTGCGGGCGGTCTCCGCCGAAGCCGCCGGGACGCTTGCCGAACGGCTTGCCGCCGCGGCCGGGCCCGCCGCTGTAGGGGCGCGGCGAACGCTTCGGCTCCAGGCCGGCGATGGTTTCAGGCGTGATCGGCTGGCCGATGTAATGCTCGATGCGGCGCACCTTGTGGCGTTCGGCATGCGTGGCCAGCGTGAAGGCCAGGCCTTCGCGGCCGGCGCGGCCGGTGCGCCCGATGCGGTGCACGTAGTCTTCGGCCTGCATGGGCAGGTCGAAGTTGACGGCGTGGCTGATGCCTTGCACGTCGATGCCGCGCGCCGCCACGTCGGTGGCCACCAGAATGCGCAGTTGGCCGCGCTGCAGCTGGGTCAGCGTGCGGGTGCGCTGGCGCTGGTTCATGTCGCCGTGCAGGGCGGCCGCCGCGAAGCCCTGGTCGGCCAGGTGACCCGCCAGGTCGTCGGCGCCGCGCTTGGTGGCGGTGAAGACGATGGCCTGGTCCAGCTTGGCGTCGCGCAGCACGTGGTCCAGCAACTGCATCTTGTGGCTGGCGTCGTCGGCGTACAGCAGGCTTTGCGTGATGTTGGTGTGCTTTTCTTTCTGGCCCGCCATTTCGATGCGTTGCGGTTCGCGCATCATGCGCGCGGCCAGCTTGGCCACGGTGCCGTCCAGCGTGGCCGAGAACAGCAGCGTCTGGCGCTCTTGGGGCAGGCGCTCGACGATGGTCTCGATGTCTTCGATGAAGCCCATGTCGAGCATGCGGTCGGCTTCGTCCAGCACCAGGGTGTGCACGGTGTTCAGCTTGACGCGGCCGGCCTTCAGGTGGTCGATCAGGCGGCCGGGGGTGGCCACCAGCACGTCGACGCGGCGCGACAGGGCCTTCAGTTGCGCGCCGTAGGGCATGCCGCCCACGACGGTGGCGGTACGCAGGCCGGGCAGGTTGCGGCCGTACGAGCCGGTGGCGTCAGTGACTTGCAGGGCCAGTTCGCGGGTGGGGGTCAGCACCAGCACTTGCACGCCGACGCCCTTGTTGCCGGGCTGGCCCGCGATGCGGTTCAGGGCGGGCAGCATGAAGGCGGCGGTTTTGCCGCTGCCGGTTTGCGAAGACACCATCAGGTCGTGGCCGGCCAGCGCTTGCGGGATGGCGGCGGCCTGGACGGGGGTGGGCGCGGCAAAGCCGGCTTCTTGCAGGGCGGACAGAAGAGAGGGAGCCAGACCCAGGGTTTCGAAAGACATTACTTGTCCTTGCCGCGCATGGCGGCGCATGTGCCGGGCTAGCCGAAGGATAAGCGGCCGGATCCGGGCGACGGTTGATGGAGCATCGGGCCGACCGGATCAACCGTGCGCGCGGCGCGTCGAACAGGGACGCGAGGCGAAAGGAAAGGAGGTCAGGAATCGATGGTGCCCGGCATGGGGTCGGAATGGTGACCCGACGGACTGCGTGGAACTCGCGCAACGGCGCGATGAATGCCGGACAAAATTTTGTGCAGTGCCGCGATCATAACCCGAAATCGCCTTGGCGTATATAGCCAGTATCTTCGATCGTCCAGTCAATAGGGGTTTTGCCTTGTTCGGCCAGCCATGCGTTCACCCGCGCGAAGTGGCCGCAGCCCACGAAGGGCACCGGCGGGCGGCGGGCCGACAGCGGCGACGGGTGATTGGCCGTCAGTACCAGGTGGCCGCTGTGGCTGGGCAACAACACTTGCTTGGCCTGGGCATGCGCGCCCCACAGCAGGAACGCCTTGGGCGACGGGTCGCGCGCCACCAGGCCGATCAGGGCGTCGGTCACGATTTCCCAGCCGCGCTTGGCATGCGAGGCCGGCTGGCCGTCTTCTACCGTCAGGCAGGTGTTCAACAGCAACACGCCCTGGCGCGTCCAACGCGACAAATCATTGCCCCGCGGCAGCGGCGTGCCGGGGCAGTCCTGGGCGATCTGGTTGAAGATATTGCGCAGGCTGGGCGGGCGCTTGCTGTCGTCGGGCACCGAAAACGCCAGGCCCTGTGCCTGGCCCGGGCCGTGGTAGGGGTCCTGGCCCAGAATCACGACCCGCACGTCGGCGAGCGCCAGGCCGTCCAGCGCGCGGAACGGCGTGGCGGGGTACACCACCGCGCCGGCGCCCAGGCGCTGTTCGACGTAGGCCGTGACGTCGGCCAAGGCGCGGGCGACCGGCGGGTCCTGCCAGGCGGCCTGCCAGGCGGCCGGTAGGCGCGCGGCCTGGTCGGCCAGGGAATTTTTCTGCAAGCGGTTGTCATAAGGCATGGGCGGGATTTTTGCACAGGCCTGCGCGGGCAGGCGCTGCCGGGGGCTGCGCCCCGGCTTGAAACAGCATGAATCTTTTTCGGTGCCCCGCCCGGCCCGCGGCGCAAGACAGGCGCGCGGGCCGGGAGTAAAGTAAACCAGGCTGTACGGCGCGGCTCCGACAGGGCGCCGGTCAGCGGTTTTTTCAGGAAAGACGAACATGAAGTCCCCCTTCCGGCGCGCGCTCGTGGCCGCCGCCGTATTGGCCGCGTTCAGCGGCCAGGCCATGGCGCATGGCCATCATCATCACGGCGGCTATTACGGCAGCGGCTGGTGGATCGGCGGCGCGGCCCTGCTGGGCACCGGCGTGGCGCTGGCGCTGTCCACCGGCCCCCGCTATGGCTATGGCTACAGCGGGGTCACCTATGTGTCGCCGCCGGTCTATTACCCGCCCGTGCAGTATCCGGCGCCGGTGTACGCGGCCCCGCCCCCCGTGTACGCGGCGCCCCCGGTGGCTTATTCGGCGCCGCGGGTGGCCTCGGCCAGCCTGGATGTCATCGCGTATCCCGCCAAGGGGCAAAGCGATGCCCAGCAGGCGCGCGACCGCGCCGAATGCCGCCGCTGGGCCGTCAACCAAAGCGGCTTCGATCCCGACAACATCAGCGAATACACCACTAGCGTGTCCACCGAGTCGTACAGCCGCGCCATGGGCGCGTGCTTCAAAGGGCGCGGCTACAGCATCAATTAGCTGTTCATTCGTGGCCAGGTGTCTGACTCCCGCAGGGTGTCAGACACCGAAGTGTGCAGACAATGCCCGCCACAGTGGTGTCAGGCACCCTGACGGGAGCCAGACACCTTGTATCTGCCCGCGTCAGCGGATCGGCAGCGCGTACATCAGGCCGCCGTCGGTCCATTGGGCATTCAGGCCGCGCTCGATTTTCAGCGGGCTGCCGGCGCCGACGTTGCGGTCGAAGCTTTCGCCGTAATTGCCGACCTGCTTGATGATGTTGTAGGCCCATTTTTCGTCCAGCCCCATATTGGCGCCCGCGCCCGGCGTTACGCCCAGGATGCGGCGGATGTTGGGGTTGGCGCTCTGGGCCTGTTCGTCGACGTTGGCCGAGGTAATGCCGTATTCCTCGGCCTCGATCATGGCCGACAGCGACCAGCGCACGATGTTCTGCCAGGCGTCGTCGCCTTGGCGCACGAAGGGCCCCAGGGGTTCTTTCGAGATGATCTCGGGCAGCACCACGTAGTCGTCGGGATTCTGCAGTTTCGAGATGCGGATCGAGGCCAGGCCCGAGGCGTCGGTGCTGAAGACGTCGCAACGGCCCGCGGCAAAGGCATTGACCACCTCGTTGAAGGTCTCGATCACCACCGGTTTGTAGTTCACCTGGTGCGCGCGCGCCCAGTCGGCCAGGGTGTTTTCGTTGGATGTGCCGGTTTGCAGGCAGATGGTGGCGCCGTCGAGTTCGGTGGCGCTTTTCACGCCCAGCGATTTGGGCACCAGGAAGCCCTGGCCATCGTAGAAATTGATGCCCGCGTGAATGATGCCCAGGGCCGTGTCGCGCTGCTGGGTGACCGTGGTGTTGCGCGTCAGCACGTCGATTTCGCCCGATTGCAGGGCGGTGAAGCGCTGCTGCGAATTCAGCGGCACGATCTTGATCTTGCCGGCGTCGCCGAACACGGCGGCGGCGATGGCGCGGCACAGGTCCACGTCCAGGCCGCGCCACACGCCCTGCGCGTCGGGCGCCGAGAAACCGGCGAAGCCCGTGGTGGTGCCGCAGCGCAGTTCGCCGCGCTTTTTGACCACGTCGAGCGTGGCGGCCTGCGCGCCGGCCATGGTGGCGCCCAGCAGCAGGGCGGCCCCGATCAATCGTTGTGCAGTTTTCATGATGTGCTTCCCGTAGGCCCGGGCCCGCGACAGTGCCGGCCCGGTATCGAACCCGACAGATTATCCGGCATGCCGGGGCGGGCCAAATAACCGGGGGTTTGTAAGATATACGCGACAATGGTTATTGTGAAAGCTCAAAGAGAAATGCAATAAGCTGACGCTATAGGCTTAAAGACCGATGCCGTTGCGCGGCAAGGATAGACTCATTCGCCATCCTGCTTTGCGCAGCGTTTCCTTTTTGTCGATACACCATGGCCCAGATTTCCATTTCCCCATCCGCCCTGCACCGGCCCAGCGAACCGCGGCAGCAGCCGCCATCGGGCTGGGCGCTGTTCGCGCTGGGATTCCGTCCCTTCTACCTGGGCGGTGCCTTGTTCGCCGCGCTGGCGATCGCCATCTGGGCCGGGCAACTCGCCGGGCTGGTGCCGCCGCCGTCCGGGTCCCTGGGTCTGGCGCTGTTGTGGCATGCGCACGAAATGGTGTTCGGCTTCGCGGCCGTGATCGTGGTGGGGTTTTTGTTTACCGCCGGGCGCGCCTGGACCGGCGTGGACACGCCGGCCGGCGGCACGCTGGCCGCCCTGACCGCCCTGTGGCTGGCCGGCCGGCTGGCCATGGGGTTCGCGCCGGCGCCGTGGGCGGCTTTGTTCGACGGCCTGTTCCTGCCGCTGGCGGCGCTGGCCTTCACCCGCGTGCTGATGCGCGCGGGTAACCGCCGCAACTATCCGATTGCGCTGGCGTTGTGGGTCTACGGCGCGATCAATCTGGCGTACCACGCCTTTGCCTGGCAAGGCGATGCGGCGCTGGCCCTGCGTGCCTGTGTGGCGGGGCTGGCCCTGCCGGTGCTGTTCGTCACCGTCATCGGCGCGCGTGTGCTGCCCATGTTCACGACCAACGCGGTGCCCGGATTCCGCCTGAAGCAGTATCCCCGGCTGGGCAAGCCCATCGTGGCGGCCACCATCGCGGCGCTGGTCGCCTGGGTGCTGGCCGCGCCCGCGTGGCTGGCGGCGCCGCTGTCGGCGCTGGCCGGCGTGCTGCTGGGCGTGCGGGTGGCGGGCTGGCGCGGCTATGCCGTGGGCAACCGGCCCATCTTGTGGATCTTGCACCTGGCCTATGCCTGGCTGCCGGCGGGTTTCCTGCTGCTGGCGGCCGGCGCGCTGGGCTGGGTGATGCCCGGCGTGGCCGAACACGCGTTTGCCGTGGGCGTGGTGGGCACGGCCATCATCGCCATGATCACGCGCACCGCGCTGGGCCACACCGGCCGGCGGCTGGTGGCCGGGCGGCCCGAAATCGCGGCCTATTGGCTGATCGTGGCGGCCACCCTGCTGCGGGTGGTGGGCCCGCTGGTGTGGCCGGCCGGGTACCTGCACTGGGTGTATGGCGCCGCGCTGTGCTGGGTGATCGGTTTCGCGCTGTACGCGCTGACCTACGCGCCGCGCCTGGCGCGCCCGCGGGTCGACGGCAAGCCGGGCTGATCCGCGGCCGGCTTGCCGGCCATGGCCCGCGAACGCGCTTTCGTACCGAAACCGATAAATCGGTTGCTACTGCCACAGCAGCGCGTTCATGGCCTCGGTCAGGCGGTTGCGGTAGCGCGGCAGCAGTTGCCGGACATGGGCCTGCCGCGCCTGCCATTCGGCGGATTCGGCGCCGGCGGCCACGCGCGCGGGGGCCCAGACGGCATCGGGAAAATGCCGGTCGCCGCGAAAGCGCGGAATGATGTGCCAGTGCAGGTGCGGCACCATGTTGCCCAGCGACGCCAGGTTGATCTTGTCGGGCGCCAGGATGTCGCGCTGCGCCTGCTCCACGGTGTACACGGCCCGCATCAGCAGGTCGCGCCCGTGCGTGGACAGGCTGGTCATTTCGGGCAGGTGCCCGTTCCAGACCACCCGGGTATAGCCCGGGTAGTCGGTATCGTCGACTTCAATGACGCGCAGGTGCGCGCCGCGCCAGAGCAGGGCGCCGCCGTCTTCGCGGCATAGCGGGCAGTCGGGGTCGCGCGCGCTCATAAGGTCTTCCGGTACTGGATGAAGCCCGGGCGGTCGGCGATGCGATCGTAAAGCTGCATGGCGGTATGGTTGGTTTCGTGCGTCAGCCAGTAGACGCGGGCCGCGCCGGCGGCGCCCGCCTGAGCATAGACGTGCTCGATCAGGGCCCGGCCGTGGCCGCCGCCGCGCACGTCGGACGCCACGAACAGGTCTTGCAGATAGCAGTAGTCGCCCGTCGTCCAGGTCGAGCGGTGCAGTATCCAGTGCACCATGCCCACCGCGCGGCCGTCGTGGTAGACCAGGGCGGCGTGCATGGGTTCGGCCGGATCCAGGAAGCGCGCCCAGGTGGTGCGCGTGACGGCGTCGGCGATGTCGACCTTGTAGAACGCCTGATAGCCTTTCCACAAGGGCAGCCAGGCTTCGAAATCGGCGGCGCTGACGGGGCGGATATCGGCGGACGGGCGGGTAGCGATGGTCATGGCGGGGTTCCGGTTAAAGAGAAGTTTTCAGGGCATCGACAATATGCCGCAGCACTTGCACGCGGGCATGGCGCTTGTCGTTGGACGACACGACGTGCCAGGGGGCGTGGGCCGTGTCGGTGTGTGCCAGCATGGCGTTGGCGGCGACGGTATATTCGCGCCATTTCTTGCGGTTGCGCCAGTCGTCGGCGGTAATCTTGAAATGCTTGAAAGGCGAACGCTCGCGCTCGTGAAACCGCTGCAACTGCACGTCGGGCGTGATGGCCAGCCAGAACTTCAGCACGATCGTGCCGTGATCGACAAGCTGTTGCTCGAAATCGTTGATCTCGGCGTAGGCGCGGCGCCATTCGGCCGGCTTGGCCAGCTGTTCGACGCGCTCGACCAGCACGCGCCCGTACCAGGACCGGTCGAAGATGGCGATGCGGCCCCGCCGGGGCAAGTGGCGCCAGAAGCGCCACAGATAGGGTCGGGCCGCCTCGTGCGGCGCCGGCGCCGAGATGGGGTTCAGCTCGAACTGCCGGGCGTCCAGCGCGCGGGTCACGCGGCGGATGGTGCCGCCCTTGCCGGCGGCGTCCTGGCCTTCGAACACCAGTACCAGGCTGCGCTCGCGGAACGCGGCCGAACGCGCGGCCTGCGCCAGCCGCCCCTGCAACAGCCGCAGTACCGATTCGTAGTCGTCTTTGTCGAGCCGGGCCTGGTAGTCGACGCGGTCCAGCCGGCTGACGTGGCGCGGCGGGGGCGCGGCGGCGAGGCCGGCAAACCCGGCTTCCAGCCGCGGCGCCGCGCGCTGGCGCAGCGCCGCCAGCACCGTTTCGCTGGTGCGCACGGCGCGCAGGCGGTCGTCGGCGCTGGGAATGATGGCCCAGGGGGCATGCGCGGCGTGGGTCAGGCCAATGGCCAGGCGGCCGGCGTCGCACAGCCGATGGTATTTTTTGTGCACCTTGCGGTCGGCGGCGGCCACTTGCCAGGCGGTCTCGGGGCTGGCCAGCAGGCGCCGGGTGCGTTCGGCCTGGGCCTGGGCCGACAGGTGGTACCACAGCTTGACGATCTGCACGCCTTCGGCCGCCAGCACCGCCTCGAAGCGGCGGATGGCCTCGGCATGCGCCTCGATGCGCCCCTGGCGCGGCTTCTTGCGCGCCGCTTCTTTCAGCAGCGGCCAGTACCAGGATCCGAACACGATGCCGCTGCGGCCCTTGGCCGGCAGTTCGTTCCAGTAGCGCCACATCGGCGGCCGTTCGAGTTCGTCGGCCCGGGGCGGGCCGTAGGCCAGGGTCCGGATGTGGCGCGCGTCCATCCATTCGTTCAGCAGGTTGATGGTGGCCCCTTTGCCGGCCCCGTCGATGCCGGCCACCACCACCAGCAGCGCCCGGTCGGCGCGTTCCAGCCGGCCGTACTGCGCCTTGAGCAGGGCCACGCGCAGGCGCGCCTCGTGGGCCTCGTAGGCCTCTTTCGACAGCGACGGATCGGACTGCGCTTCGGTGAACATAAGGTGCGGCGATCGAGGCCGGACGGCGGATGCGGAAATGGTGCGGGATATTCAGGGACGACGCAAGCGGGAAGGTGGTGGGCATAGGCAGGTGTCGGGCTCCCGCAGGGTGCCTGACACCGAAGCAGGCAGACAGTCTGGCCACCCCGGTATCTGACACCCTGCGGGAGTCAGATACCGGGTCTAAGGTCACCCCGTGCCCGCGTCGCCCGCCGCGTCGGCTCCGTAGCGCTTGAGCCCGTCCAGGTCCAGCACCCGCACCGCCCCGTATTCGACCCGCAGCAGCCCGGCTTCTTCCAGCTTGCCCAGGGCCTGGTTGGCCCGTTGCCGCGACACCCGCGCCAGGTAGCCGACTTCTTCCTGGGTAATCGCCAGTCTCATCCCCATGCCGGGGTATAGCAGCGGATTGAACAGTTCGGCCAGGCAGCGCGCCACCCGGGCGTCCGGGTCGAGCAGGCGGTCGTATTCGGCCTTGCCGATGAACTGCGCCACGCGCTCGTTCAATTGGTGCAGCAGGTAGCGGTTGAACGGAATGCTGTTGTCCAGCAGCCAGTCGAAGGTGGCCGCCGGCAGGCGCGCCACCACCGAATCGCGCAGCGCCACCACATCGTATTTGCGTACCTCGCGCTTGAGCAGCGAGCCCTCGCCGATCCAGCCGCCGGCCGGCACGCCGGTCAGCGAGGCGACCTTGCCTTCGGCATTGCCCACCGATACCTTCACCAGCCCGGCCAGCACCCCGATCCATACCTGGGCGAGTTCGCCCTTGCGTTCTATGATCGTGCCAGCCTGCGCGGACTGCACCGCGACGTCCCGCTCGACGCGCGCTTGCTGCGCGTCGGTCAGGACGCGAAACCAGGCCGCGGCAAGGTGCAGGGAATCGGCTAGCTGCATGGGGGAATACCCTAAATGTTCCTGGAATGTCGCAATCGTGACAGTCGGTCGCAACCCAACCTTATACCTTAACTGCTGCCGTATATCGAACATGAACTGGTCAAGTGCCGCCCCGGTGTTCATGCCGCCAGCATGAGCGCCGCAAGGGGCGGCCCCCAAACCGGAGGAGACAACGTGGCGCATGCACAGCCTGCAACCGGCGTTACGCCGGCCACGCCTGGCACCTTTCCTGGCCTGCTGTTGCAGCATGCCAGCGTACGCGGGGCGCGGCCCGCCATACGCGAGAAAGACCTGGGCATCTGGCAGACCCTGACCTGGAGCGAAGTCGCGCACCATGTCAGGCTGGCCGCGCATGGCCTGGCCGCGTTGGGCATCCAGCCGGGCATGCACGTCGCCGTCATCGGCGAAAACCGCCCGCGCCTGTACATGGCCATGATGGCCACGCAGGCGCTGGGCGCCATTCCGGTGCCGCTGTATCAAGACGCGGTGGCCCAGGAAATGGTCTACGTGCTGCAAGACGCGGCCATCACCGTAGCCGTGGTCGAAGACCAGGAACAGGTCGACAAGCTGCTCGAAATCGGCGCGCAGTGCCCCGACCTGGCCCACGTGGTCTACGACGATCCGCGCGGCCTGCGCCATTACGCCGACCCCATGCTGCGCTCGTACGACCAGCTCGAAGCCCTGGGCCGCGAACACGCGCAGGCCCAGCCCGAATTCTTCGACCGGGCCGCGGCCGCGGTGCAGCCGCACGATGCCGCCGCCATGTTCTATACGTCGGGCACCACCGGCAAGCCCAAGGGCGTCGTGCTGACGCACCATGCCCTGATCGACCGCGCCCGCGCCATCGCCGACCTGGAACGGCTTACCGACCAGGAAGACGTGCTGGCCTACCTGCCGCCGGCCTGGATCGGCCAGAACATGTTCTCGTATACCCAGCTGCTGGTCAGCGGGTTCACGGTCAACCATCCCGAATCGCCCGATACGGTGTCCATCGACATGCGCGACATCGGGCCCACCTACTATTTCGCGCCGCCGCGCGTGCTGGAAGGCCTGCTTACCCACGTCATGATCCGCATGGAAGACGCCGGCCGCACCAAGCGCGCCATGTTCCGCCATTGCATGAGCCTGGCACGCAAGGTGGGCGTGCGCATCCTCGACGGCGAGCCGGTCGGCGCCTGGGACCGCTTCCGCTATGCGCTGGGCAACGTGCTGGTTTACGGCCCGCTGCGCAACGCCCTGGGCATGAGCCGCGTGCGCGTGGCCTACACCGCGGGCGAGGCCATCGGGCCGGACCTGTTCGTGTTCTACCGGTCCATCGGCATCAATCTCAAGCAGCTGTACGGTTCTACCGAAACCTCGGTGTTCGTGTGCGTGCAGCCCGACGGCAAGGTGCGCGACGACACGGTGGGGCCGCCCGTCAGCGGCGTCGAGATCCGGGTGGCCGACAACGGCGAGATCCTGGTCAAAAGCCCGGGCCTGTTCAAAGAGTATTACCGCAATCCCCAGGCCACCCTCGAGGCGCGCGATGCCGAAGGCTGGTACCGCACCGGCGACGCGGGCTACCTGGACACCGACGGCCAGCTGAAAATCATCGACCGCGCCAAAGACGTGGGCAAGCTGGCCGACGGCAGCCTGTTCGCGCCCAAGTACCTCGAAAACAAGCTGAAGTTCTTTCCGCACATCAAAGAAGCGGTGGCGTTCGGCGACGGCCGCGACCACGTCTGCGCGTTCATCAACATCGACCTCGAAGCGGTGGGCAACTGGGCCGAGCGCCGCGGCCTGCCGTACGCCGGCTACACCGACCTGGCCGGCAAAGACGAGGTCTACCAATTGGTGGGCGAGTGCATCGAGCAGATCAACGCCGACCTGGCGGGCGACCCCAAGCTGGCCGCTTCGCAGATCGCGCGCTTCCTGATCCTGCACAAAGAGCTCGACCCCGACGACGACGAACTGACGCGTACCCGCAAGGTGCGCCGCGCCTTCATTGCCCAGAAGTACGGGGTGCTGATCGACGCGCTGTTCTCGGGCAAGCCATCGCAATACATCGAGACCGAAGTGAAATTCGAGGACGGCCGCGTGGGCAAGATCGCCGCCGACCTGAAAATCCGCCCGGTCAAGACATTTCCCCCCATCACCGCCCGGGCCGCATAGACGATGACGCACCCAGACCGCGACCAGCGCATTGGCCAGGTCATGCTCGACCTGCAGAACATCTCCCTGTCGTTCGGCGGGGTGAAGGCGCTGACCGACATTTCCTTCAATGTGCGCGAACACGAAATCCGCGCCATCATCGGCCCCAACGGGGCCGGCAAAAGCTCGATGCTGAACGTCATCAACGGCGTGTACACGCCGCAGCAGGGCGGCATCGAATTCCAGGGCCAGCGCTACACACGCATGAGCCCGCGCCGCGCCGCCGAAATGGGCATCGCGCGCACGTTCCAGAACCTGGCCCTGTTCAAGGGCATGAGCGTGCTCGACAACATCATGACCGGCCGCAACCTGCGCATGAAATGCGGCCTGCTGGCGCAGGCGCTGCGCTGGGGGCCGGCCGAGCGCGAAGAAATCCGCCATCGCGAATTCGTCGAGAACCTCATCGACTTCCTTGAAATCCAGGCCTACCGCAAGACGCCCGTGGGGCGCCTGCCGTACGGCCTGCAAAAGCGCGTCGACCTGGGCCGCGCGCTGGCCATGGAGCCGCGCCTGCTGTTGCTCGACGAGCCCATGGCGGGCATGAACATCGAAGAAAAACAGGACATGAGCCGCTTCATCCTGGATGTGAACGACGAATTCGGCACCACCATCGTGCTCATCGAGCACGACATGGGCGTGGTGATGGACATCTCGGATCGCGTGGTGGTGCTGGATTACGGCAAGAAAATCGGCGACGGCAAACCCGACGACGTGCGGGCCAACGAAGCAGTGATCCAGGCCTACCTGGGCGTCGCGCATTAGAACCAAGGCGGAAAAGCGATGGGATTTTTCCTTGAAACCCTGTTCGGCGGCCTGATGAGCGGCATGCTGTACGCCCTGATCGGCCTGGGCTTCGTGCTCATCTTCAAGGCGTCGGGCGTGTTCAACTTCGCGCAGGGCGCGATGGTGCTGGTGGCCGCGCTGTCGATGGCGCGGTTTTCCGAATGGATCCCGGCCTGGCTGGGGTTCGAGAACCTGCTGCTGGCCAACATACTGGCCTTCATCGTCAGCGCGGGCCTGATGTTCCTGATGGCCGTGGCGGTCGAACGCTACGTGTTGCGCCACCTGGTCAACCAGGAAGTCACCACGCTGCTGATGGCCACCCTGGGCATCAGCTACTTTCTCGACGGGCTGGGCCAGATCGCGTTCGGCAGCTCGGTCTACAGCATCGACGTGGGCATGCCCAAAGACCCGGCGTTCATTCTCGAATCGGTATTCGAGGGCGGCATCCTGATCAGCCTGGAAGACCTGACCGCCGCCGTGGTGGCCGCGCTGCTGGTGGCCGCGCTGGCGCTGTTCTTCCAGTACACCAGCACGGGCCGGGCATTGCGCGCCGTGGCCGACGATCACCAGGCCGCGCAATCGATCGGCATCCCCCTCAACCGCATCTGGGTCATCGTCTGGAGCGTGGCCGGACTGGTGGCGCTGGTGGCCGGCATCATCTGGGGCTCGAAGTTCGGCGTGCAGTTCACCTTGTCGACCGCCGCGCTGCGCGCGCTGCCCGTGGTGATCCTGGGCGGCCTGACCTCGGTGCCGGGCGCCATCCTGGGCGGGCTCATCATCGGCGTGGGCGAAAAGCTGTCGGAAGTCTATCTGGGCTCGCTGGTGGGCGGCGGTATCGAAATCTGGTTCGCCTACGTGCTGGCACTCGTATTCCTGCTGTTCCGCCCGCAAGGGCTGTTCGGCGAGAAAATCATCGACCGGGTGTAGGGGAAAAACAAGATGTTCTACCGCGAAAACGGCCAATTCAAGACCGGCTATCGCGCCGACCAGCAGATCTTTCCGATCCGCCAAGACCGCTTTTTCATCGGCCTGCTGCTGCTGGTGGCTTTCGTGGCGGTGCCCCTGCTGGCCAGCGACTACCTGCTGCGCGCCATCCTGATTCCGTTCCTGATCCTGGCGCTGGCCGCCGTGGGCCTGAACATCCTGGTAGGGTATTGCGGCCAGATCTCGCTGGGCACCGGCGCCTTCATGGCGGTGGGCGCCTACGCGGCGTGGAACTTCGGCGTGCGCTTCCCGGGCATGCCGCTGGTGGCGCAGATCTTGCTGGGCGGCTGCTTCGCCACGCTGGTGGGCGTGCTGTTCGGCATACCCAGCCTGCGCATCCGCGGCCTGTACCTGGCGGTGGCCACGCTGGCGGCGCAGTTCTTCGTCGATTGGGCGTTCCTGCGCATCGCCTTCTTCACCAATTATTCGTCGTCGGGCAGCGTGTCGGTGCCGGCATTGTCGGCTTTCGGGCTGCCCGTGCACACCTCGCTGCAGCGCTACCTGTTCGTGCTGCTGTTCGTGGTGGTGTTCACGCTGCTGGCCAAGAACCTGGTGCGCGGCGCCATCGGCCGGCAATGGATGGCCATTCGCGACATGGACGTGGCGGCCGCCGTGATCGGCATCCGTCCCATGTACGCCAAGCTCACGGCGTTCGCCGTCAGCTCGTTCATCGTGGGCGTGGCCGGGGCGCTGTGGGGGTATATCCACCTGGGTTCTTGGGAACCCCTGGCCTTCGACCTGGGCCGGTCGTTCCAGCTGCTGTTCATGGTGATCATCGGCGGGCTGGGTTCCATCATGGGCGGCTTCTTCGGCGCGGCGTTCATCGTGCTGGTGCCGGTGGCGCTGACCAACGTGCCGCACCTGCTGGGCCTGTCGCTGTCGGTGGACACCGCCGCGCACATCGAACACATGGTGTTCGGCGCGCTGATCGTCTTCTTCCTGATCGCCGAGCCGCACGGGCTGGCCCGCCTGTGGAGCATCGGCAAAGAAAAATTGCGCATCTGGCCTTTCCCGCACTGACTTCCGGCCGCCGCAACGCCACGAGCGGGGCGGCGGCCTTTCGACTACCCGGCCTCTAGACCGGGCCAATCCGGTGTCAAGCACACCAAGCAGGAGGTAATGGAGATGAAGCGTCTTAACCTGAAGTGGGCAGCGGCCATCATGGCCGTCACCGGTGGCCTGGCCGCGGCCGCCACGCCGGCGCTGGCGGCCGAAGAGCAATTCGTTCCGCTCTTGGTGTATCGCACCGGTTCATTCGCGCCGCTGGGCATACCGTGGGCCGACGGCAAGCTCGACTATCTGAAACTGGTCAACGCGCGCGACGGCGGCGTCAACGGCGTGAAGATCACGTACGAAGAATGCGAAACCGCCTACGCCACCGACCGCGGCGTCGAATGCTACGAGCGCCTGAAGTCCAAGAACGGCGGCGCGTCGGGCTTCGATACCCAGTCCACCGGCATCACCTTCGCGGTCACCGACAAGGCCATGGCCGACGGGGTGTCGGTCGAAACCATGGGCTACGGCCTGTCGCAATCGGTGGACGGCACTGTGTTCGAATGGAACTTCCCGCTGCTGGGCACGTACTGGACCGCGGCCGACGTGATGATCCAGGACATCGCCAAGAAAGAAGGCGGCATGGACAAGCTGAAGGGCAAGAAGATCGCCCTGGTCTATCACGATTCGCCTTACGGCAAAGAACCGATCCCGCTGCTGCAGAAGCGCGCCGCGGCACAGGGCTTCGAACTGCTGCTGTATCCCGTGACTGCCCCCGGCGTGGAACAGAAATCCACCTGGCTGCAGATCCGCCAGTCGCGGCCCAGCTACGTGCTGTTGTGGAGCGCGGGCATCATGACGCCCACCGCCATCCGCGAGGCGCAGGCCAGCGGCTACCCGCGCGACAAGATGTACGCGATCTGGTGGGCCGGCTCGGAAGGCGACGTCAAAGACCTGGGCACGGTGGCCAAGGGCTACAACGCCATCACCATCCACAACAGCGGCGCGCACGGCAAGGTCTACGACGACCTGAAGAAGTACGTGTACGACAAGGGCGAGGGCAGCGACGCGTCGGGCAACACCACGCTGGGCACCATCGCGCATACCCGCGGCATGATGATCTCGATGCTGCAGGTCGAGGCCATCCGCACCGCCCAGGAAAAATTCGGCAAGGGCAAGCACATGACGCCGGAACAGGTGCGCTGGGGGTTCGAGAACCTGAACATCACCCAAGAGCGCCTGAACGAACTCGGCTTCGGCGACATCATGCGGCCGGTCAAGACCTCGTGCGAGAACCACATGGGCGACGACTGGGCGCGCATCGTGCAGTGGGACGGCAAGGAGTTCAAGGTGGTGTCCGACTGGTACCAGTCCGACAAATCGGTGACGCGCTCGCTGGTGAAGGAAGCCGCGGCGAAGTACGCCAAAGAGAAGAACATCACCCCTCGCAAGTGCGAAGGCTGATGTGAACCGGCCGCCGGCGCCCCCGCGCGCCGGCGGCCATTTGTGCGCAGGAACCGCCATGACCGCTGCAACCGCTGCCGAATCCGCCCAAGTGCTGCTCGATGTGAACGGCATTGAAGTCATCTACAACCACGTCATCCTGGTGCTGAAAGGGGTGTCGCTGCAAGTGCCCGAGGGCCGCATCGTGGCGCTGCTGGGCGCCAATGGCGCCGGCAAGACCACCACGCTGCGCGCGGTGTCGAACTTGCTCAAGGGCGAGCGCGGCGACGTCACCAAGGGCTTCATCCAGTATCGCGGCCAGCGCATCGAAAGGCTGTCGCCCGCCGAACTGGTGCGGCGCGGCGTGGTGCAGGTCATGGAGGGCCGCCATTGTTTCGCCCACCTGACCATCGAAGAAAACCTGCTGACCGGCGCCTATACCCGCGACCTCAGCCGCGGCGACATGACCGCGGCGCTGGAACGCGTATACCAGTACTTTCCGCGCCTGAAGCAGCGGCGCGCCAGCCAGGCCGGCTATACGTCGGGCGGCGAGCAGCAAATGACCGCCATCGGCCGCGCGCTGATGGCCAACCCCAACATGATTCTGCTCGACGAGCCGTCCATGGGGCTGGCGCCGCAGATCGTCGAAGAAATCTTCGAGATCGTGCGCGACCTGAACCAGCGCGAGCGGGTCAGTTTCCTGCTGGCCGAGCAGAACACCAACATCGCGCTGCGCTATGCCGACTACGGCTACATCCTGGAAAACGGCCGCGTCATGATGGACGGCGCGGCGGCCGACCTGGGGCGCAACGAAGACGTCAAGGAGTTCTACCTGGGTATCTCCAGCGGCGAGCGCAAGAGCTTCCGCGACCACAAGTTCTACCGGCGCCGCAAGCGCTGGCTGGCTTGATTCCCGCGGTCCGTTCCGTCCACCCGGCATCCCCAAGAGTGCGATCTCATGCCTGCGTTTTTTGATGCACTGGAAACCCGCGCGCCCGAGCAGCGCGAACGGGACCTGATGGCGGCGCTGCCCGGCGCCGTCGAACGCGCCACGGCGGGCGCCGCGGCCATTGCCGAGCAGTTGCGCGGCATCGACCCGCGCGGCGTGAACTCGCGCCAGGCGCTGGCCGGCCTGCCGGTATTGCGCAAACATGAACTGCTGGAACGCCAGCAGCGCAGCCGCGCCGGCCCGGGCCCGGCCGGCGCGGCCAAGGCCTTCGGCGGTTTTTCCACCATAGGCTGGGGCCAGGCCCTGCGCGTGTTCGCGTCGCCCGGCCCCATCTACGAACCGGAAAGCGCGCGCGCCGACTACTGGCGCTTCGCGCGCGCCTTGTATGCCGCGGGCTTCCGGCCCGGCGAGCTGGCCTACAACTGCTTTTCGTACCACTTCACGCCGGCCGGCTCGATGATGGAAACCGCCGCCCACGCCGTGGGCTGCACCGTGTTTCCGGGCGGTACCGGCCAGACCGAACAGCAGGTGCGCGCCATTGCCGACCTGGCGCCCAGCGGCTATACCGGCACGCCCAGCTTCTTGAAGATCATCCTGGAAAAAGCCGACGAAATGAGCGTGCCATTGCCGTCGTTGCGGCGCGCGCTGGTGTCGGGCGAGGCCTTCCCGCCGTCGCTGCGCGACTGGCTGGCCGCGCGCGGCATCGAAGGCTACCAGGCCTACGGCAGCGCCGACCTGGGCATGATCGCCTTCGAAACCCAGGCGCGCGAGGGCCTGGTGGTGGGCGAGGACATCATCCTGGAAATCGTGCGGCCGGGCACCGGCACGCCCGTGCCCGACGGCGAGGTGGGCGAGGTGGTCGTCACCACCATGAACCCCGATTACCCGCTGGTGCGTTTCGGCACCGGCGACCTGTCGGCCATCTTGCCGGGCGCCTCGCCCTGCGGCCGTACCAATATCCGCATCAAGGGCTGGATGGGCCGCGCCGACCAGACCACCAAAGTGCGCGGCATGTTCGTGCATCCGTCGCAGGTGGCCGAGGTGCTGGCCCGCCATCCGGAAATCGGCCGGGCGCGCCTGGTGGTCAGCGGCCAGACCGGCACCGACCGCATGGTGCTGCAGGTCGAGGCGCGGGCTCCGTCCGACGCCCTGGCCGACCGCATCGCCGAGTCGGTGCGCGAGATCACCAAACTGCGCGCCGACGTGCAATGGATGGACGCGGGCAGCCTGCCGAACGACGGCAAAGTCATCGACGACGTGCGGTCGTACGAATAGCGGACGCGGCAGGGGCCGACACCAAAATAGGAACGGCTCGCTCGCCCACATCGGTGTCCGACACCCTGCGGGAGTCAGACACCTGGCCATTCGATGGTATGTACTCAGGTGTCTGACTCCCGCAGGGTGTCAGACACCGATGTTCAGGCCCGGCCGCCCCGGCCCGCAGCGCAAACGCCCGCTTACCCCAGCGGATTCAGCCCGTTATACGCCAGCCGCATGGCCAGGGCGGCCATCACGATGGCGATGCCGCCATCCAGGATGCGCCAGGCGCGCGGGTCGGCGAACCATGGCGCGAACAGGCGCGAACCTATGCCCAGCACGGCCAGCCACAGTACGCTGGCCGTCAGCGCGCCGGCGGCGAAGGCCAGGCGCGCATCGTGAAAGCCGTGGGCCAGCGAGCCCACCACCATGATGTCCAGCCAGAAGTGCGGGTTGAGCAGGGTGAAGCCGGCCGCGCTGAGCAGGGCCGCGCGGCGCGAGGGCACGGCGGCGCGCGCGGCCACCAGGCCGCCCTGGGCCCGCAGCGCGCGCCGCGCCGATTGCACCGCGTACCAGCCCAGGAAAGCCACGCCGAACCACAAGATGGCGTGCGTCAGCCAGGGGAACCAGGCGGCCACGGTCTGCAGGCCCCATACGCTGGCAAAGATGAACACGGCGTCGATGGCGGCGCACAGGGCCATGACGCTGAGCAAATGCGCGCGCATCAGCCCCTGGCGCAGGATGAACGCGCTTTGCGCGCCCACGACGGCGAACAGCCCCAGGCCCGTGGCGGTGCCGCTGGCCCAGGCCGTCAACAAGGCGGGAAACGAGGCTGTGAAAAACATGATCGGTGGTCCAGAAATAACAGCGCCGCGGCAATGCACCGCGGCCCGGAAGCGTATTCTGGCTTGCCTGGAGTATGAAATACAGCTAATTTTCTTTAACTAGATTAAGCAACGCTAATTCATGAAGATCGATCACGGCAATCTGCGCGCCCTGGCGGCGGTGGTGCGCGAAGGCAGCTTCGAGCGCGCGGCGGCGGCGCTGAACGTCACGCCCTCGGCCGTTTCCCAGCGGATCAAGGCCCTGGAAGCGCGCGTCGGCCGCCTGCTGGTGCAGCGCACGGTACCGGCCGTGGCCACGCCGGACGGCCAGGTCCTGGTGCAGCTGGCCGAGCAGACCGCCGTGCTGGAGCACGACGCGCTCGACCGGCTGGGGCTGGAAGGCGAGGCCATGCCGCACGCCAGCATCGCCGTGGCGGTCAACCACGACAGCCTGGAAACCTGGTTCATGGATGCCGCCCGGCTGTTTGCCGCGCGCACCCGCGCCACCTTGGATATGCAGTCCGAAGACCAGGACCACACGGCCGCCTTGCTGCGCAACGGTTCCGTGCTGGGGGCCGTGACGGCCCTGGCCGACCCGGTGCAGGGCTGCCGCATCCATGCCCTGGGCAGCATGCGCTACGTGGCCAGCTGCACGCCGGAATTCCGGGCGCGGCACTTCGCCCACGGGGTCAATGCGCGCACCCTGGCCAGCGCGCCGGTGCTGGTGTTCAACCGCAAAGACGCGCTGCAGGCCCGGTTCGCGCGCAAGGTCATGGGCAATACCCCGTGGCAGCCGCCGGTATGGTGGCTGCCCTCGTCGCGGGCCTTCGTGCAGGCGACGCTCGACGGCCTGGGCTGGACCATGAATCCGCTGCCCCTGATACGCCACGAACTCGATTCCGGCCGCCTGGTTCCACTGCGCGCAAGGGCCGCGGAAGACGTGCCACTGTATTGGCAGCACTGGCGGGTAAACTCTCAGGCTATGGAAGCCTTGACCCAGTCGGTCCTGGCGGCCGCCGGCAGCCTGGTCCGGCGGCGTTAACCCGCCGGGCTCGATCCGGGGCCGGCAGCATCGGAGGTGTCCCTCATGAAAATCCGTCAATGGGCGCTGGTCGCGGTCCTGGGCCTGTGCACTGCCACGTCGGCCTGGGCCAACGATTTCAAGGTAGGCCAGATCGAAATCGACGACCTGTGGGTGCGCGCCACGGCGCCCGGCCAGGCCAACGGCGCCGGCTATATGGAAATCGACAACGACGCCAAGACGCCCGATCGCCTGGTGTCGGTCACGTCGGACGTGGCCGAGCGGGTCGAATTGCATACGGTGCAAACCGAAAACGGCGTGGCGCGCATGCGCCACCTGCCCGACGGCATTCCCGTGCCGGCCGACGGCGACGTCAAACTGGCGCCGGGCGGCTATCACGTGATGTTCATGAAGCTGAAGCAGCCCTTCGCCGAAGGCGCCACCGTGCCAGCCACCCTGAAATTCGAGAAGGCCGGCGAAGTGGCCGTGACATTCAAGGTCAAGCCCATCGGCCACAATCCCGGCATGCACATGAAGCACTGAGGCCCGCCTGGTGTCTGAGTGTCAGGTGTCTGACTCCCGCAGGGTGTCAGACACCGTTGTGTCGGGAAGGTCCGGGCAGACTTCGGTGTCCGACACCCTGCGGGAGTCGGACACCTGGCAAAGCCTGGCAAAGCCCGTCGCGCCTCAAGCCGCGCCTGGATAATCCCGCGCGCCGAAGATGGCGCTGCCCACCCGCACTTCGGTGGCGCCTTCTTCAATGGCGATCTCGAAATCGCCGCTCATGCCCATCGACAGCCGGTCCAGCCGCACGCCGGCAATGGCCTCGTCCCGCAGGCGGTCGCGCAATTCGCGCAAGGCCCGGAAACAGGCCCGCACCGCTTCGGTGTCGTCCGACTGCACGGCCAGCGTCATCAACCCCTGTACCCGCAGGGCCGGACAGGCGTCGGCCACGATGCGCAGGAAGCCGGATACGGCCTGGATGTCCAGGCCCTGCTTGCTGGGTTCCGGCGAGGTCTTGACCTGCACCAGCACGTCCAGCGCGCGGCCCTCGGCCTGCAGGCGGCGCTGCAGCGCGTAGGCCAGGTCCAGGCGGTCGAGCGATTGCACCTCGGTCGCGTCGCGCGCCGCATCCTTGGCCTTGTTGGTCTGCAGATGGCCGATCATGACCCATTCAAGGCCTAGGTCGGCCAGCGGGCCGGCCTTCTGGCGGATTTCCTGAGTCTTGTTTTCGCCGAAGCGGCGAAAGCCCAGCGCGGCCGCCTGGCGCACCGCCTGGGGCCCGAATGTCTTGCTGACCGGAAGCAGCGCCACGCTGCCCGGCGCCCGGCCGGCACGCGCGCAGGCCGCGTCGATGCGCTGCCGCAGCTGGCCCACGCGCGCGGCCATCGAGTCGTCGGAACTCATGCTTGTGGGGGATTCCATACAAAAACCCCATCATAATCGCGTTGCCCGCGCGCGCCGGCCTAGCGGGCCCGCCCGCGCGTTGACCGGCCCCAGGGCCAGGCATAGAATCATTTGGCATTTGTTTATATTTCAAAGTTCTATGCCGTCCCGCGGCCAGGCGCCGCGCCGATGCTCTCTTCCTTTTGCCGGCCCCGTGCTTCCATCATGTCTTCCGCCGCACCCCGCTACGCGTTCGCCACACCCTTCCAGACAACTCCCCAGTCGCCCATCCGTTCGCTGATGGCGTACCTGCGGCCGGGCAGTATTTCCATGGCCGGCGGCTATCCCGCCCAGGAATTGTTCGACATCGACGGCCTTACCACCGCGTCGAACCAGGTATTGGCCCGCCTGGGCGCCTGCCTGCAGTATTCCAATATCGACGGGCAGGCCAGCCTGCGCGCCGAGCTGGCGCGCCTGACGGCCGAACGGGGCCTGGCGTGCGACCCCGACACCGAACTGGCCGTTACCGGCGGCTCGCAGCAGGCGCTGGCCCTGATCAGCCGGGTCATGCTGCAGCCGGGCGACCACGCTTTCATCGAAAGCCCGGCGTTTCCCAATTCGGTGCAGGCGCTGCGCTACACCGGCGCCACCGTGCATCCGGTGGCGTCGGGCCCCGAGGGCATCGATGTCGACGCCCTGGACGAAATGGCCGCGCGCATCAAGCCCAAGATCGTGTGCGTGGTGGCGTCGTTCTCGAACCCGTGCGGCGCCACCCTCAGCCGCCAGCGCCGCCTGCGCCTGCTCGAACTGGCGGTCAAGCACCAGTTCCTGATCGTCGAAGACGACCCCTACGGCGAACTGCGCTTCGCCGGCGAACCCGTGCCCCCGATCGCGGCCCTGGCCGAGGGCGAGGCACGCCACTGGGCGGTGTATATCTCGACCATGTCCAAGACCATGGCGCCGGCGCTGCGCATCGGCTGGCTGGTCGCCCCGGCCGAGGTGCGCCGCCGCTGCGTGGGCGCCAAGGCGGCCGACGATATGGCGTCGTCGGCCTGGATCCAGGAAGTGGTGGCGCAATACCTGGCCAATGGCCGCTATCAGCAGCATGTGCCGCGCATCCGCGCGGCCTACGGGGCGCGCTGCGATGCGCTGGCGCAGGCATTGCACCGGTATCTGGATGGCCGCGTCAGCTTCCGCAAGCCCGAGGGCGGCATGTTCTTCTGGGCGCGCCTCGACGGCCAGGCCGACGCCACGCGGCTGCTGCCGTACGCCATCGAACAGGGCGTTGTCTATGTGCCGGGCAAGGTGTTCTATGCCGATCCGGCGCAGGCCGACGCGCACGCCATGCGCATGTCGTTCGCCACCATGAACGAAGGCCTGATCACCCAGGGTATCGAACGCCTGGCCACCGCGCTGGACGCGTGCGAGGCCAACGCGCCGGTCTCGGTGTCGCTGGCGGCCTGAACGCGCGCCCGAACGCCGCGGCGCTTGGGCGCGCCGGCGGCGTCAGCGTTGGCGGCGGTATAGCAGCGATATCTTCGCGAAGGCAATCTGCAGTTCGCGCGTGCCGCCCTGGAACACCACGGGGCGGCCGCGCTGCGTGAACACCACCAGCCGCTTCGAGAACATCAGCGGCACGAATTTGGCGAACTGGATGTCCTGCCAGGCGACTTCGCGCCGGGTAATCCAGGTCTGGCGCAGGCCGGTTTCGTCGATGGTGGTAATGGACTTCTGCATGTGCCACGACACCAGCACCAGCCCCAGGAAGCACAGCACCACGATCGCCCCCAGCACGGTGCTGACCTGGCCCGGCGGCAGGCGGATGGCCGAGGACACGATCTGCACGCCGATGATGGCCAGGATGATCCACGCCAGGATGCGTACCCAGTCGGGCCAGGCCTGGCCCGACAGCGGCAGCGGGCCGATTTCACGCAACAGCGCTTCGCGTTCATCCGTAGACGGGGCAGAAAAAAGAGAATTCATGGCGAACGGTTCCGGTGGCGCGGCGGGCGGCGGCCGGATGGCCGCGCCTGGCGCATTCTACGCGCCCCAGGTGTCTGACTCCCGCAGGGTGTCAGACACCGTAGCCTGTAGACGTTGCTTCAATAGAACGGAACGGTGTCAGGCACCCCTGCGGGGAGCCTGACACCTGACGATTCTGCGGGGAGCCCGACGCCTGGCAAATCCGGCGAAAGGAACTGCTCAGGCGGCGCGCTTGGCCGCCACCGCGTTGCCCGCCCGGCTGCCGCTCTTGCGGTTCAGGCGGCCCGACATCCATTGCCCGATGTCGACCACGGCGTCGAAATCGATGCCGGTTTCGATGTCCAGGCCGCGCAGCATGTACAGCACGTCTTCGGTGGCCACGTTGCCGGTGGCGCCCTTGGCATAGGGGCAGCCGCCCAGGCCGGCCACCGAGGTATGGAAGATGCTGATGCCGGTTTCGAGCGCGGCCAGGATGTTGGCCAGGGCCTGGCCGTAGGTATCGTGGAAGTGGCCGGACACGCGGCCCGGGTCCACCACCCGGGTGACGGCGGCCATGACGTCGCGCACGCGCTGCGGCGTGCCCACGCCGATGGTGTCGGCCACGTCGATTTCGTCGCAGCCCAGGGCCACATAGCGGCGCGCCACGTCGACCACTGCGTCGATGGGGACTTCGCCCTGGTACGGGCAGCCCAGCGCGCAGCTGATGCTGCCGCGTAGGCGCAGGCCCGCGGCGCGCGCGGCCTGGGCCACGGGTTCGAAACGGGCGATCGATTCGGCGATGGAACAGTTGATGTTCTTCTGCGAAAACGCCTCGCTGGCCGCGCCGAAGATCACGACCTCATCGGCCTTGGCCGCGATCGCGCCTTCCAGGCCCTTCAGGTTGGGGGTCAGCACCGAATAGATGACGCCCGGCTTGCGCTGGATGCGCGCCATGACGTCGGCGGCATCGGCCATCTGCGGCACCCACTTGGGCGACACGAACGAGGTGGCCTCGACATTGGGAAAGCCGGCGGCGGTCAGGCGGTCGACCAGTTCGACCTTGACGTCGGTGGAGATCAGTTCTTTTTCGTTCTGCAGGCCGTCGCGGGGTGAAACCTCGACGATCTTGACGCGGGTGGGCAGCGGCATGTCTCTTCCTGTATTGATGAGTGTCGCGCCGGAGCGGGCGCGTGGATACGAATAATCATAATCGCTGTGCGGCCGCTATTTCAGGCGCTGGAAGCGCCCGCCATCCAGGCGGGCCACGCGGCCGGCCAGTTCGAGCTCGAGCAGTTGCACGTTCAGGTCGGCGATGTCCAGCCCGGTGCGGGCCTGCAAGGCGTCGAGGTGCAGTGGATCGTAGCCCAGCGCCCGCAGCAGCGGGGTGTCGGCCTGGGCCTGGGCCGGGGCCGCGTCCGGCGTGCCGCCGCCAGGGGCGGACGGGCTGCCGCCCAGTTCGTCGGTGATGTCCTGGGCGGTTTCGACCAGCTTGGCGCCCTGGCGGATCAGCGCGTGGCAGCCCCGCGACAGCGGCGAATGGATCGAGCCGGGAATGGCGAAGACCTCGCGGCCGTTTTCGCCGGCCAGCCGCGCGGTGATCAGCGACCCGCTCTGGCGCGCCGCTTCGACCACCAGCACGCCGCGCGCCAGCCCCGCCACCAGGCGGTTGCGGCGCGGAAAATGATGCGGCAGGGCGCCCATGCCCAGCGGCAGTTCGGACACCAACGCACCCTGGGCGGCGATCCGGTGGGCCAGTTCGCGGTGGCGGGCCGGGTAGACGCGGTCGATGCCCGTGCCCATGACGGCCACGGTGCCGGCGCCGTCGGGCCCGGCCAGCAGCGCGCCTTCATGGGCGGCCGCGTCGATGCCCTGGGCCAGGCCGCTGACCACGCACCAGCCGTGGCCGGCCAGATGGCGGGCAAAGGCGCGCGCGTTGTCGCAGCCGCCCGGGGTGGCGCTGCGCGCGCCCACCACCGCCAGCGCCGGCCGGTTCAGGCGCGCGGGGTCGCCGTTCACGTACAGCAGGATGGGCGGGTCGGCGGTGGTGAGCAGGCTTTGCGGATACGCGGGATCGGCCAGTGTCAGCACATGGCGGCCCGGCTGGTCGGCCCATTGCAGCGTGCGGTCGATCTGGTCCTGTATGTCGGGCGGGGCCGGCGCGGCCAGCTGGCGCGCCAGGTCTTGCGGCACGTGGCGGGCCAGGGCCGGCGCGCCCAGGGCATAGATGTGTTCGGGCAAGCCCAGCGCCGACAGCAGCGGATAGGCGGTGGCGGGGCCCAGCCCGGGCTCCAGCGACAGGCGCAGCCAGGCGGACAGCTCGGCGTGGGAATGCGTAAGCGGCATGGTTCAGCAAACAGGCCTTGCGGGAAGTCCGCTAGTGTCGCACGGCCCCCGCGCGGTGCGCGCCCGGGTGCGACAAAACGGCCCGCGGCAATGGTCGAATTAGCCGGAATCTATTAGAAATCAAGCTTCTAATGAATTATTATTAAGCTACTGCTGACTATGCTCAGCGCCGATACTTTTTTGTTTGCCATGGCTTTGCTTCCCATCCTTCATTATCCCGATCCGCGCCTGCACAAAAAGGCCCAGCCGGTCGCGGAAGTGGACGACCGCATCCGCAAGCTGGTGCGCGACATGGCCGACACCATGTACGAAGCGCCCGGCGTGGGCCTGGCGGCCACGCAGGTCGACGTGCACGAGCGCGTGGTGGTCATCGACGTGTCCGAAGACGGCAACGAACTGCGCGTGCTGATCAACCCCGAGATCACCTGGAAAAGCGAAGAACGCCAGACCTACGAAGAAGGCTGCCTGTCGGTGCCCGGCATTTACGACCAGGTCGAGCGCGCCGCGCGCATCCGCTACCGCGCGCTGGGGGCCGATGGCAAGCCCTACGAAGCCGAGGCCGACGGCCTGCTGGCGGTGTGCGTGCAGCACGAACTCGATCACCTCGATGGCAAGGTGTTCGTCGAATACCTGTCCAGTCTGAAGCAGAACCGCATCAAGACCAAGCTGAAGAAGGCCGAACGCGAAGCGTTGCGGGCCTGATCCCATGCGCCTGGTTTTTGCCGGAACACCGGAATTCGCCCGCGTCGCGCTCGACGCCCTGCTGGCCGCGGGCCACGACATCCCCCTGGTGCTGACCCAGCCCGACCGGCCCGCCGGCCGGGGCCTGAAGCTGACGCCCAGCCCCGTCAAACAGGCGGCCGTGGCCGCCGGCATCGCGGTGGCGCAGCCACGCAGCCTGCGGCTGGACGGCCGCTACCCCGACGACGCCGCGCAGGCCCGGGCGCAATTGCAGCAAGCCGCGCCCGAGGTCATGGTGGTGGCCGCCTACGGCCTGATCCTGCCCGCCTGGACGCTGGCCCTGCCGCCGCGCGGCTGCCTGAATATCCACGCCAGCCTGCTGCCGCGCTGGCGCGGCGCGGCGCCGATCCAGCGCGCCATCGAGGCCGGCGATACGCAGACCGGCGTGACCATCATGCAGATGGACCAGGGGCTGGACACCGGCGACATGCTGCTCGAGCAGCGGGTGCCCATCGGCCCTGACGATACGGCCGCGCACTTGCACGACGCACTGGCGGCGGCCGGCGGGCAGGCCATCGTGCAGGCGCTGCGGGCCCTGGCGGACGGCGGCCTGCCGGCGCGGCCCCAGCCGGCCGAAGGCGTTACCTACGCCGCCAAGCTGGACAAGGCCGAAGCCGCGCTCGACTGCGGCCAGCCCGCCGCGCTGCTGGCCCGGCGCGTGCGCGCGTTCAATCCCGTGCCCGGCGCCACGCTGCGGCTGCCGGGCCTGGCCGACCCGGTCAAGGTATGGCGCGCGCAGGCCCTGGACACCCCGGCGGCCGCGGCGCCCGGCAGCGTGCTGCGGGCAGGCGCCGACGGCATCGACGTCGCCACCGGGGCGGGCGTGCTGCGCCTGCTGGAACTGCAGAAAGCCGGCGGCAAGCGCCAGCCGGTAGACGTCTTCGTGCGGGGCTGGCAGTTGCCGGATTGACGCGCCGCGGGTGTCCGCCGTCAATGCCGGCAAATGCAGGTGTCTGACTCCCGCAGGGTGTCAGACACCGGGGTGTGGCCGGAATGCCTCAGCGTGTCGGTGTCTGACACCCTTGCGGGAGTCAGACACCTGATATCCCTGATCTCACCGGCCGTCCGGCAAGCCGCCCACCTTGCCATTCAATACAAGGTTTCCCGCAGCCGCCCGGGCAGGGCGCGGTCGTAGGCGGCGCCGTCGAACGAGTCGGTGCTAAGGTCGGCCAGGATGCGGCCCGTGCTGGGCAGGCGGGTGCGCTCGATCTGCGTGGCCGGATCCCATAGCGCCGAACGCACCAGGGCGCGCGAGCACTGGAAGAACACCGTTTCGACTTCCACGACCAGCACCGAGCGGGCCGGCTTGTCGTGCATGGCGAAACGCGCCAGCAGGGCCGGGTCGACGCTGATGCTGGCGCGGCCGTTCACCCGTAGGGTCTCGCCCACGCCGGGCACCAGGAACAGCAGCGCCACGCGCGGATCGGCCAGCACGTTGCGCAGGGTGTCGATGCGGTTGTTGCCGCGCCGGTCGGGAATCAGCAGGGTCTTGTCGTCGGCCACCGTCACGAAGCCGGCGGGATCGCCGCGCGGCGAGGCGTCCAGCCCGTCCGGCCCCGCGGTGGCCAGCACGACGAAGGGCGCCGCTTCGATGAAGGCGCGGTAGTGCGGATGCACATGATCCACTTCTTTGGTGATGGAAGCCGCGCTGGGCTCGCCGTACAGGGCTTGCAGGGCGTCGGGGTCGGTAATGCGATGGGCGTCGTCGATATGCATGCTCAGGCTCGCGTCAGGATGGCCGGCAGGTCGGCCACGGTAAGAATGAGTTCATCGGGGGCGTGGCTGCGTAGCGCGTCGGCGTGGTTGTAGCCCCAGGCCACCGCCACCGCGCGCACGCCGGCCTTGCGCGCGGCGTCGATATCGCGCATTTCGTCGCCGACCAGCGCGCAGCGTTGCGGCGCCACGCGGTGGCGCGCCAGCAGCCGCTTCAGCTTGGCCGACTTGCCGAACATGTCGGTGCCGCATTCGAAATCGTCGAACCACTCGGCGGCCCGCGGGCCCAGCACGCGCCGCACATTGGCGGCCGAGTTCGAGCTCAGCACCACCAGCCGCAGGCCCGTGGCGCGTATCTGGGTCAGGGCCTCGGCCATGCCGTCGAACAGCTGGACGCGCGGGTCGACCTCGCGCATCAACTGGCGCACGTGCGCCATGATGGCGGGCATTTTCCACAAAGGGATGCCCAGGGTTTTCAGGATCTCGGGCGCGCTGCGATGGCGCAGCTGGTCGCGTTCGGCCGCGCCCACTTTGCGGAAGTGGTATTTGTCGGCCACGCCATCCAGGATCGATTCGAACCAGGGCAGGGTGTCGGCCAGTGTGCCGTCGAAATCGAAGGCCGCCAGGTCGTACTTCAAGCGGTGCCGTCCGCGGGGTAGGCGTCGCGGTCGGCGCGGCGGATCCAGTGCATGACCGGGGCCAGGGCCTCGATGGGCGGGGCGCTGTTGACCACGCGCTGCGCGTCGGTCCAGGGGTAGGGCAAGGCGGTCAGCCAGCCGAATACCGCGGGCGCGGTGTCGGCGGGCAGGCTCAGCATGGTCTCGATGGTGATCGTCAGCCGGCGCGCCAGGTGCGGCGAGGCCTGGAATTCCCATTGATAGCTGCCGCAGCCCACGCGCACCTGGCCGGTGGATTTTTCGGCCATGCCCACGAACCAGTCGCAGCTGTAGTCAGACAGCACCGCGTCCTGGCCCGGATGCGCCAGGTAAAAGGTGAAGACGTTTTCGTAGGTCTGCCCGAAAGTGCGCACCAGGGCGTCGGTAATGGCCTCGCGGCCCCGCGCTTCGGGCGGGAAGGCGATGGCCGGGGTGCGCAGCGTCATCTTCAGCACCGCGTCGGTGGCGAAGGCGCGCGCCATGTAGAGCGGGCGGTTTTCGTCTTTGGCGCGCAGATAATCGCGCATCAAGGAAGCCGTACTGACAGGACTGACCGGGGCTGTGGGCATGGCGGAAGGCGCAATGGACAGAGGGGGTTCGATATCAGTGCTCGCCCGGTTCGATCCATTTGGATACGGTGGGCGGCTGGTAGGCGGCGTAGCGGTCCAGCAATGCGGCGGGCTGGCTTTCCACGACCAGCATGGCGCGATGCTCCGCGCGCATGAACGACTCTTGCACGGCGTGATCCAGGAAACCGGCCAGGTGATCGTAATACCCCGCGACGTTCAGCAGGCCGCAAGGTTTTTCGTGCATGCCCAGCTGGGCCCAGGTCCAGGTCTCGAAGATTTCTTCCAGCGTGCCGGCGCCGCCGGGCAGCGCCACGAAGCCGTCGGACCGTTCGGCCATCATGGTCTTGCGTTCGTGCATGGTGCGCACCACGTGCAGTTCGGTCAGGCCGGCATGGCCCAGTTCTTTGCGCATCAGCGGCTCGGGAATCACGCCGACGACGCGGCCGCCTTCGGCCATGACCGTGTCGGCCACGATGCCCATGATGCCCACGCTGGCGCCTCCGTAGACCAATCCGATATCGCGCCGCACCAATTCGCGGGCCAGTTCACGCGCGCTGTCGGCATAGGCAGGAATGCGGCCGCCATTGGAACCGCAATAAACGCAGATATTCTTCAGTTTCATGGTTGAACGACTTGGACCCGTTACAAAAATGCATCGACTGCCTATCCGGCATTCAGTAACTAGTGTACGCAACTTGGCGGTCCCGCCCCGCCGGCGGGGCAATGTTTAGACACAGCGTGGGCATGGCGAGGTCGATACACTGGCTTGGTAGGCGCCTGGCGCCGTCAGTCGCCTTGCCCTATGAACCACAACAAAGGAGCCAGCGATATGTCACAAGCTACCCAAAACCCGTCCCGCCATAACGGGTCGTTCAATATGGATGTGGCCGCTATCCGCGCCAAGGCGCGGCAGGACATCGAGTCCGGCGCCGTCACCGAAGGCTACCGGGCCGACCGCGAGGTCGTGCTGAAGCTGTTGAACGAGGCCCTGGCCACCGAGGTGGTCTGTGTGCTGCGCTACAAGCGCCACCATTTCATGGCCCGCGGCCTGAACGCCGAGCCCGTGGCGGCCGAGTTCGCCGAGCACGCCGCCCAGGAACTCGACCACGCCGACCGCATCGCCGAGCGCATCGTGCAGCTGGGCGGCGCGCCCAACCTGTCGCCGGTGGGCCTGCTGGAGCGCAGCCATTCGGAATACGTCGAGGCCAATACGCTGACGGAAATGATCAAGGAAAACCTGATCGCCGAGCGCATCGCCATCGACAGCTACCGGCAGATGGTGGATTACGTGGGCGACAAAGACCCCACCACGCGCCGCCTGCTGGAAGAGATTCTGGCCGTCGAAGAAGAACACGCCGACGACTTGTCGGATTTCCTGGCGAAGAACTAAGGGCGGCTGGACGCCCACCCTCCGAAGCGCTGCGCGCTGCCGCCCTCGGGGTATGCAGGTGTCAGGCTCCCGCAGGGTGCCTGACATCGAGGCCTGCTTCCGCTCAAGCGGTGTCAGGCACCCCTGCGGGGAGCCTGACACCTGTGAGACACCTGTGAGGGGGGCGCACCCTCAAACGGCTGCGCCGTGCAGGTCGTATTCGTCCGCGGCGGTGACGCGCACCCGCACCAGATCGCCCGGGCGCAGGGCGCGGGCGCTGCTGACATACACGTTGCCGTCGATTTCGGGCGCGTCGGCGCTGGAACGTCCCACCGCGCCGTCTTCGTTCACCTCATCGATCAGCACGTCGATATCGCGGCCCACCCGGGTTTGCAGGCGCGCGGCCGAGATAAGCTGCTGGTGCGCCATGAAGCGTTCCCAGCGGTCTTGTTTGACGTCGTCGGGCACCGCGCCGTCCAACGCGTTGGCGGGCGCGCCCTCGACCGGCGAATACTGGAAACAGCCCACGCGGTCGAGCTGGGCCTCGCTCATCCAGTCGAGCAGATACTGGAAGTCTTCTTCGGTTTCGCCCGGGAAGCCCACGATGAAAGTCGAACGCAGCGTCAGGTCGGGACATTCTTCGCGCCAGCGCTTGATGCGGGCCAGGGTCTTGTCTTCGAAGGCCGGCCGCTTCATGGCCTTCAGCACACGCGGGCTGGCGTGCTGGAAGGGGATGTCCAGGTAGGGAAGGATCTTGCCCTGGGCCATCAGCGGGATCACTTCATCGACGTGCGGGTACGGATACACATAGTGCAGCCGCGTCCACACGCCCAGCTCGGACAGGGCCGCACACAGTTCCGTCATGCGCGTCTTCACCGGCCGGCCGTTCCAGAAGCCGCTGCGGTATTTCAGGTCGACGCCGTAGGCGCTGGTGTCTTGCGAGATCACCAGCAGTTCTTTCACGCCCGCCTTGACCAGGCGTTCGGCTTCGTTCAGCACGTCGCCCACCGGCCGGCTGACCAGGTCGCCGCGCATGGACGGGATGATGCAGAAGCTGCAGCGGTGATTACAGCCTTCGGAAATTTTCAGGTAGGCGTAGTGGCGCGGGGTCAGTTTGATGCCCTGCGGCGGCACCAGGTCGACATACGGATCGTGATCGACCTTGGGCGGCGCGGCCTGGTGCACCGCGCGCACCACTTCTTCGTATTGCTGCGGGCCGGTCACGGCCAGCACGCTGGGGTGCACGTCGCGGATCGCCGATTCCTCCACGCCCATGCAGCCCGTGACGATGACCTTGCCGTTCTCGGCGATGGCCTCGCCGATGGCGTCCAGCGATTCGGCCTTGGCGCTGTCGATGAAGCCGCAGGTATTGACCACCACCACGTCGGCGTTGTCGTAGTCGGGGGTGACCTGATAGCCCTCGGTGCGCAGCTGGGTCAGGATGCGTTCGGAGTCGACCAGGGCTTTCGGACACCCCAAAGAGATCATAGCTATACTCGCAGGCTTACTCGTTGCCATCTGGGAATCCGACCGTTGAAAATAAAACCTATAGTTTACAGCTACTTAAGATTCAGCGACCCCAAACAAGCAGCAGGCAGCAGCGTTGATCGTCAGCTGGAATATGCGAAACGGTGGGCGGCGGAACATGGCATGGAGCTCGATTCCAGTCTGTCGCTCAGAGACGAAGGTTTATCGGCATTTCACCAGCGGCACGTGAAACAAGGGGCGCTTGGCGTTTTCTTGCGCGCCGTCGAAGACGGGCAAATACCTGTTGGTTCCGTACTGGTAGTCGAAGGTTTGGACCGCCTCAGTCGGGCCGAACCCATCCAGGCGCAGGCGCAACTCGCCCAGATTGTCAATGCCGGTATTACCGTCGTCACGGCCAGCGACGGTCGGGAATACAACCGCGAAGGCCTGAAACGCCAGCCTATGGATCTCGTCTATAGCTTGCTGGTAATGATTCGCGCCCACGAAGAATCGGAGACAAAGAGCAAGCGGGTCAAGGCGGCGATCCGTCGCCAGTGCCAGGGATGGATCGCTGGTACGTGGCGTGGCCAGGTCAACAATGGAAGAGATCCTCATTGGGTCAGGATGGTCGACGGGCAGTATGAATTGGTGCCAGAGCGCGTCGCAGCCCTACGCTTAGGAATATCCCTCTTCAGGGATGGAATCGGTGCACTCAGAATCATGCGAGAGCTAACCGAACGTGGACTCAAGCTCACCAATGGTGGGAACCTCTCGACCCACTTCTACAAGACAATCCACAATCGGACGCTGGTAGGAGACAAGACCCTCGAACTGGACGGAGAAACGTTCCGGTTGTCCGGTTACTACCCACCGATAATGTCCGATTCGGAGTTTGCGGAGTTGCAACAACTCGCTGCACGACGAGGTCTTCGGAAGGGCCGTGGCGAGATCACCGGATTCGTGACCGGGCTGAAGATCACCTACTGCGGGTACTGCGGGAATGCTGTCGTGGCGCAAAACACCATGGGGCGTAGACGTCGGTCCGATGGAATGCCCTACCCCGGCCACCGGCGCGCTATGTGTGTTGGCAACTCCCATAATTTGGGGTGCCCCGTTCCGGGGAGCTGCAGCATTGTTCCAATTGAGGGCGCCATCATGAACTTCTGCGCGGACCAAATGAACCTGTCGCGGCTTGCCGAAGGGACGAGTCGCGAAGCAGAGCTCGTCGCGCGCTTGGCAAAACTGCGGACCCATGTCGGTGACCTGGACATCCAGTTGTCTCGAATCACCGAGGCGATTCTGAACGGCGATGGTACCGCTCCGGCCGCCTTTCGTCGGAAGGCAACAGAGTTGGAGGCCGATCAAGAACGTGCGAACGCCGAGATAGTGAAGCTCGAACACGAGCTTGCGGCTTCCTCGCGCGGCCCTACGAAAGCAACTGCGCAGGCCTGGCGCGAGCTTGTGTCAGGGGTAGAAGCGCTGGACAACGATGCCAGGCTGAAGGCCAGGCAATTGGTCGCGGACACATTCTCGCGCATAGTCGTGTTTCACAGAGGAGTTACGCCGGGACCGTTGAATGCTAAGAAGGGCGTGATCGATCTGCTGTTGGTGGGCAAGCACGGCAATACTCGCCTCCTACATATAGATCGACAAACGGGCGAGTGGAAGGCTGGCGAAGACATCAGTGCGAAGTCCCTCGAAGCTGGCTTCATGCCGCCGCCCACCGCGGTTTCAGCAGAGGCCCAGTAGCCTATCCAAAGTTAGTTTGGGATTTTCGGTGGACCCGACAGCACGCGCAGGTGCCCATTGCCCATCAAGAAGTTCCGATAGGCGTTGACACATACTTCCCATGCAGCCTGCGCCACTTCGGGGCCATCCGCAATGATCTTCCCTTCATGGTCGACCACCGCGAGTTTGGCTGGCCGTCCGTCAGGAGTGGCCGCGCTAAGTCCAGCGTAGCTGACGGCGCTGAGGGTGCAGGGCCCGCCGTTGGTGGCGTTCGCACTGGTTCGACTTGAAGACATGCCTACTCCTTTGCCGTTGCAGGCCCCTGTCGGCCGGCAACGGCGCGCTTGGTATTTGATTGGACAGAGGGTGTGCCGCTGGTTGGAGCACAGGGCAGCGACTACCGAGTGACGATTCCGACGACCAGTAACGATAGGGTGGCGGCCAAGAACCAGAAAATAGTCGAGCGGCGTAGCTTGTCGTGCCCGCCGAGGCGAACCGCTACAAGCAGCGTGGCAAGGGCAGTACCCAGCGCTCCTATGAGGGCAACTTGCGAAAGATGATTGAGCATTGCTAGGTCTTTCGTTGAAAAGTAGGGAACGGGGGGATAGGACCTCCAGCGGCAGCGTCCCATTGCCACCAGACGCCAGCGCCGTATTTTTCGTCGTAGTAAGCGACCTTTTGCGCTTTGCGAGCCAGGTAGTCCTGGTCCGTCATACCCCAGACTTCCATTGGGAGTGTATCCCCGACATCTTTGAGCCAGAAGTCGGGGAAAACTTGATCTTCCCCGGCATCAAAGCGCATGGGCTTCTCGAAGCGGCGACCTTCAGCCACCAGGCTGGCCACTACGGCCGATTCGTATCCCGAATCCACCGGGATCCATTCTGGCGTAGTGGCCATTAGCGCCACGTCGACGGCTTGGGCACGCAAGCCGTTCGTTGCTGGAGTAGGGACATCAGTTTGAATGATCGCGATCACCTGGTCTCCAGACATCCAACCGTTGAGTTCGCTAAGGAATCGTCTTTGCAGGGACGCCCAAGTGTCTTCTGAGGCCGAGAGGAAGGGGATGCCGTGGAAACCAGAAATCGGCAGGCGCGCCGCTTGTGCCATGCCTTCCTGGTATTGGGCCAGCGGCGCCACCACAATGAGTCGGCGCCGCCGGTTCATAGCTTCCACCGACTTCGCCTTATTTAGATCCCCCTGGCGGCCTGTGGCTGCCGGGGTCGCAACCAACAGGTTGCTCGATAGCCGTACCCGGCCAGCATACGTTGCGGCCGCCACACGAAGCAAGTGATGATGGACGACAGCTAGGGTTCTCTTACCCTCCATGGCAGGAGACCAGACGTTGAACCCTGCAAGCGTCCACAAATAATGCATGAGCCCTAGCAACGTCATGCTCGCCTGGCCAGATCGCGACCGTCCACCAGCCGGCGCCTTCTGCACTGGCACGGCGCCAACATCATTCGGAGCCGCCGTAGGACGCTGCTGCAACCCGACTTTCAGCTTGATCTTGGTATTTCCATCGTCCAGCTCCTGTACCACCCCCTTCTTGTATGTGCCTAGTCCTGACATCCCCGGATCCACGCCAAAGTAGATGCAGTCTTCACTGTGCTCCGGACCCGTGTCGGGGAAGCGGGCGAGGTGGAAGCGATCTGAGTTCACACGGCTATGGATCGAAAGGCGCTTGTGGCCCATACCCAGACAGCAACACCGCACCTCTGCTTTGCCATGCGCCATCAACAGTACGCGCTTCCAGCTGGCGCTGTGTTGCTCTTGAGTTTGGAACTCAGCGGAGTACAAGCGCGTGCTGTCGCCCAGAATGACCTCGACGGGATAGATCCGCCGATCCATTAGAGCCACCCTCTGCCCTTGGCGATGCTACACACGGTTGACTTAACGATAGGCAGATTGCCTCGGCAGTCATCAAGCAACGAATTGATCAAGAAGAATCCTGCTACGGTGATCAGCGCCACCGTCATGCAGGCAACGATAAGTGCTTTCATGATATTCCTAGCGAACGTGAGCACTTCTGGGCGAGAGTACGAGTGATCAGATCGATCGCTCCGTCTCGGTACGCTGATACGCCTTCTGGGGGCTGGGCTGCAGGTGACAGTCCAATATCGTCCGGACTAGGCCCACGTGGCCGCAGGGATAGCTGATTTGGGCATTCTGCCCGAGGAGCTTGCGTGCATCCTCGCCCGTGAGCGAGGCCATTTGGTGCGCCACAATCTTGCCGTCTTCCACCGCCTGAAGCAGGATCCCCCTGTTTCCAAGGCGGCGATCTCGCCGGAGTAGGTGCGGCCGGGCATTGCGTGTATTCGTGCAGCAGGGTCTACGAGGCGCTTGATCTCACTGAGATGCTGGAGCGCCTCGAGCGTCTCTGGACTGATCTCCTTTTCTGCACGCGCATGGCTGGCGCGATAATCGCTCAGAAGGTCGAAAGCGTTTTGCTGCGGCATGATGTCGAACGACCAGCCCTCCGCGCCGTCGTAGTTCGAGTGGACATACTGTTCCACTAGAGCCATCCCTTGCGTGTCGATCGCGATAATCGACGCAGTAGATTGTGTCCAATCCAGACTGTTGTCGGGGCGTCCGTGCACTCGCGCCGCCTTCTGCGCCGCCCGATACTCGATCGGCACAGATTCTTTCAGAAGCGTCAGTGGGGTTTCGACGACGACATATTCATTCAGGGCATCGATCGGTAGGTCTGAGACCGAGATGCCATTCCACGCCTTGATTCTTGCCTCGGCCATTGCAATGGGATCGGGTCAGTTCTCGGCTTCCGCCTCCTCGTCGAACTCCCCTTCCAGGAAATCGCCTTTGGCATGCCGATCCTCATTTCCGCCTCTCTGCGGTTCTTGGCGATTCAGATAGGCATTCTTGATGTCGACCCACCATTGCCGCAGATTCACGTCATGCTCCTTTTTGAACGAGAGGTGGCGGGATGTTCATCGCGCGCTTGTTTAGCAGCTAAACAACGATTGGGACTACAGCTGCTCGAATGGGACGACGAGTGGTGTCATCACGAGCGACAGCCTCAGTGCGATGAACGCCGTTGCCTCGAATACATCGAGTGCCGAGAAATCGGTGTAGGTCTGGCCAATCGCGAGGTTGGCTATGACGAGTGCGATTACGCCAATCACCCGCGCGGAGAATACGAGACGCGCGCAAGATCGGGTTGGTTTACTTGTGCCTAGTTGTGCTGCAGTAACCACGGCCCAGACGAACAGTGCAACCCCACACAGTCCTAGCGCCGCAGTTGCCCAGAAACTGCCGCCGAACGTCGCGGCGGATAGGATCGTTTGGAAATTCCGGCTGGTCCAAACGCAGATTCCGATTGTCGCGAGGATGGCAATTCCTCCCACGACAACGCCCAAGGCGGCCTGTCGAGCAACCGTGGCCGCCTTGGGCGTGGAATTGTTCGATCTCATCACTGACTCCAAGAAAGCTCTGACGCATGCGAATCGAGCGCTCTGTTCAGGCTCGTTTAGCCGCTAAACGCGGCAATGAACGCCGATTCGAATGCCGCCTGCGAGATACCGCGACGCAGGCGACCCCTTGCCGACTTTCACGGCGCGATCCGGTTGGGCCGGACCGATCTTCGCCTGACCCGTTATTCGCCACGGGAGGCTTGCACATACTGCTGGGGCGCTCGGGGGACGATTGGCCTGCGGTTCAGGAATGCTGGTACTCGCTTCCATCGTCGCCAAAATTGAGGGTGTTTACTCTCTCCTCACTTCCTTCCGAGATCCAGGAAATCCTTCAGGCTCTGCGCCCGAACCAATTTTTTCAGCCTTGCGCGATGCAAAGCCGGACTTCACGGGTCTTGACTTGATCCCTGGAATCTTGCCGTCTCTTTAATGTCCGGGGCACACGGCTGCCTCCCCTACCACGGCGCTTCGCAGCGGGCGCGGGACAACTTGTGTTTCGCAGTGTTAAAGAGCATTGAGAAATGACTGTACTATTTAGTACATATTTAGTCAATACTTTTTGGTACATATGGTCAAACGTGACTTTTCAGCGACAAATAGCAATAACAGATACAATGTGTCACATTCAGGGTGGAAGTGACCCAACCACCACCAGATCATTCGCGCTTATCCGGCGCGGACCAGACCAATCGTATTTTTGTGCGGGTGGCGGACGCGTTCGCCGGATGGGGACGACCGCAAACGGGCGCTCTGCTGTACGGGCTATGCAGTTCTTTTTTTCTGCACGGCACCTGCGATGAACTCTGACACGCGGATGTCGAGCTCGTCCCGTTTGGCAGGACTCATCGACATAAAGTCTTCATAAGAAGAGTGGCGAAACGGCCACCGGGCCTCAGGGGGCCTGCTGACAGGGTTAGAGGTGAGCGAAGTCGAGGCCGTAGCCGGGCCTTCCAAATACCGCGCAGGCATCTTCGCCTGTGTCTCTAACCGCCGTGCGCGACGGGGCCCAAAGCTCTTTGTTCGGAGCAATTGGGAGATTTCGCTTTCATTCAGTCCGTGGGCTTGGCAAAACGCGCGCGCGTTGGCGTAGTGCGAGTCGATCCACGCACGCAACTGGTCCCTGCGGACCTGCATTTCCTGCGCAGTGGCGTCCATCTGCGCGATTCTGCATTAGCTTCGCCCGCTTTACCAAAAAGTACAAGACAACTGTATCAAAAAAATGTACTCTTTAGTACATATGAGCGCCCAAAAGAAATATCCCCGCATAGAGCCATTGATCGCGTGGCTGAAAACAACCCCGGTCAGTGAAGCCCGCAGCAAGTGTCTTGCGCAGCACACGTCGTGGGAATACGTCCGGCAAATCGCCTACGGCTACAAGCTCGTCGGCCCCAGACGCGGTTTCGCAATTGAACGCATCACCGGTGTGGCCAGACAGCTAATGCGTCCCCAGGACTATTGGCTAGCTTGGCCAGACCTACCTGCCCCAGACGACCCGGAGAGGGTCGATTCGTCCACCTAACCAAGCCTGTTTAGCAGCTAAACAGGCAATTTTCTCTTCCATGAGGGGACTGCACATGAAGACTGTAGTCGTTGCACAGGGGAAAGGGGGGGTTGGCAAGACTGCCGACGCCGCCCACATCGCATTTCACGCGGCCGAGGCCGGCGTCAAAGTGCTTGCCGTAGACCTCGATACCGGCAATCTGTCGAAAACCCTGGCCAGGCATCGCCTCGACGTGCCGGCCAGTGCGCTGTTCTTGGACACACCTCCTGAAGTGTCCGCCGCCGAAGGGCCGATCGGCCTGGTTCATGCCGACCGCCTTCTCGCCAACGTGATCTATATGCCCATCGCTCAAGCGCTCAAGAATTTCCCGGTAAATCTCAATGCGTTCGACCAAGCTGGCTACGAGCTCTGCGTGATCGACACACCCGCAAACATCGGTATCGCCACCATTACCGCGCTGCACACGGCAGATGCTGTCATTAGTCCCGTAGAAATGGAGGACTACAGCATCGAGGGAATTAAAGACATGATGCGCGTGATCCTGGGCGCGCGGCAGCACAACCAGAAGCTGCAATTTCTGGGAATCGTCCCCAACAGGGTGGACCGTCGCAACCCTCGCCAGGTGAAGCATCTAGCCGAGGTGCAAGCTGCTCACGGCAGGTTGCTCGCGCCGGTGGTTGTCGGCTTGCGTACCAGCGTTGCAGAGGCTCTGGCTGCAGGGGAGCCAGTATGGAATAACAAGAAGACCGCGGCCCGAGCGGCGGGCGCTGAAATGCGTGCTCTCGGTGCTCACGTCCTGGCAAGCATGGGGGTGGCCAAATGAGTTTAGCTGCTAAACAAGCTGGTAGCGATCTCGACCTGGCCAGCTTGGGCGATCTCGCCACGATGCTGGACGGCCCGCAGCGGCAAGTCGGCGAACCAGACCTGTTCGACATAGACCTCATCGACGAGGACCGGAACGTCCGGCTGGAGTACAACCCTGGCTTGAGTAAAGAGAGCATCGACGAACTTCGCGAAACTCTGCGCCGTGATGGAATGTTGAGCCCGATTTCGCTCAGGCCAAACCCGGAACGCCATGGTCGTTACCTGATCAACTTCGGTCACCGGCGCTTCCGTGCGGCCAAGGCTGAAGGCTGGCGCCAGGTGCCTGCGGTCATCCGGAACAAGTTCGATCGCTTCGCGCAAATGGCCGAGAATCTTAAACGCGAAGGTATCACCGCCCTTGAGGTCGCCGAATTCATCCGCGACGAGCTAGCCAATGGCAGGACGCACAGCGAAATTGCAGTCGGCCTCGGCAAATCGAAGGCCTGGGTTACTCAGCACGCAAAGATGCTTGATCTGCCGTCTGCGGTCGCCGAAGCCGTAGCCGCAGGAAAGGTCACGGACGTAACGCTGGCCAGCGAACTGGCCGCTGCTCATCGAGAGGATCCGGCGGCAGTGCAGGCCGTCCTTCAGGGCGGTGCAAAGCCCACGCGCGCGATCGTGAAGGCAATCCGAAAGCCCAAGGTCGATCCCCAAAAAGCGGCAGCAGAACAACCTGCCTCACCGGGACAGCAAGCCGACCGCTCCGCGGCTGCGGAAGCGGCGTTCGCCAAGATGCGCGCTGCACGCGTACGCCAGGAGGCAGAACGCCCGGCAATCCAGGAAGCTGGTCAGGCAGCACTACAGCGGCTCCTCTCAGTCGCGCGGAGCGATACCGGACAAGCAGGGGTCGTTGCAAGGTTCTTGCTGAATCTCTACAACGGCAATCGCTTTCCATTCGACAATACCGATCTTCGCCGTCTGGACTACGAACTGTGCGAGGACTGCATCGCGGTGCTGCGAATGGACTCGCGTCCAGTTCAGGAGGTCCACACCTACTTCGAAAACGGCTCGAAGATCTGGGAACAGCTTGCCAAGCGCTGGGGCTTTAAGGACTTCTACGGCGAGGACTCCTGGCGGTAGTACAAGGCTGCGGTGAAGCGCCCCGGGAATCGCGGAGGCTGTTTGGTTACAGTAAAACGGCCTCGTTGGACTGTTGCCCAAGTTGGTTATAGTAGTTTGCCTCAGCTTCGGCAGGCGGTACATAGCCAATGGATGAGAGCAGGCGTTTATGGTTGAACCAGGCGACCCACTCCAGGGTTGCCAGTTCGACGGATTCCCTGGTTTTCCAGGGTGCACGGCGATGGATCAGTTCGGCCTTGTACAGACCATTGATGGTTTCAGCCAGCGCGTTGTCGTAGCTGTCGCCTCGGCTGCCGACTGAAGGCTCGACGCCGGCCTCGGCCAGACGTTCGCTATAGCGGATGCTCACGTACTGAGACCCTCGATCAGAGTGATGGATAAGAGAACCCTCGTTGCCAGGTTTTCGGTCGTATAGCGCCTGCTCCAGCGCATCGAGTACGAAGTCCGTGGTCATGGACGTGCTCACGCGCCAACCGACGATGCGTCGGGCGTAGACATCGATGACGAAGGCGACGTACAACCAGCCCTGCCAGGTCGAGACATAGGTGAAGTCCGACACCCAGAGCTGGTTCGGCCGGTCAGCTCGGAACTGCCGGTTCACGCGGTCCAGAGGGCAAGCCGCCGTGGAGTCGGGTACCGTGGTGCGTACCCGCTTGCCTCGGCGCACACCTTGCAATCCCTGGGTGCGCATCAGGCGTTCCACCGTGCAGCGCGCTACCTTGATGCCCTCCCGGTTCAATTGCCGCCAGACCTTGTCCGCACCATACACGCGCAGGTTCTCCTGCCAAACCCGGTAGATCTGGGGTTTGAGATCTTCGTCACGAATGGCACGCGCGCTGCGCCGTGACGGGTCGCGCCGTCGGGCGGCATGGCGCCGGTATGCTGACGGAGCAACCTGCAACACCTTGCAGATCGGCTCGACCCCGTAGACATCCCGGTGCCGGTCGATATAGGCGTTTACGACTTCAGCTTGCGGTCGAGCTCCGCCTGCGCGAAAAAAGCGCTCGCCGTCTTCAAGATCTCGTTGGCGCGGCGCAACTCCTTGACCTCGCGCTCCAGCTCCTTGATCCGCTGTTGTTCCGAGATCGTCGTGCCATCGCGCTGGCCGCTCTCAACCTCTGCTCGCTTGATCCACTCCAGCAGCGTCTGGGGCACGCAGCCAATCTTCGGGGCGATTGATTCCACCGCCGACCACAACGACGGGTACTCACCGCGATGCTCCTGGACCAGGCGCACCGCGCGTTCACGTACTTCCGGGGAAAATTTGTTCGTGTTGTTCTTGCTCATGGCTCCATTCTCTCAAGAGTTAGAGCCTCCGCGAAACCCGGGGCGCTTCACCATGTACACACCGCATTTCAACTGAAGGAACGCCATCGGGCTGTTACAGCGCGGTGGCCACTCAACGGCTGGAGGGTCTCAATGTGGATCCTCAAACGATCGCGGATATGCATCGGATCGCTGACGGACAGGCCACAGTGGCCCAGGTAGTCGACAAGATTAAGCAGCGAGTTGCTGCAGGCAAGTTCCGCGTTAAGCCGGCCTGATGGCCGGTTCTATTCTTGATGTCGTGATGGGGAATATCCGACAGATGGCTTGGATCCATACGTAGACCCGCGCAATCGGGCGTACTCCTAACCCTGTTAGGGATTGTGGATCAGGTCGATCTGGACAATGTAGAGGGCGCGCGTGTGACTGTGCGTATCCAAGAACCGGCCATGGTATGGACCATGCGATGATCGGCGGCGGCGCGTGCTGAGCCGGTCGCACCTGCAGAGCAAGGCCTGGTGGACGACGTGAACCTGCTGACGGTGCCCGTCGCAGATACGCCGCTGGACGCCCCGAGCCTGCCCATGGCCAAGGAACCGTTTACCAAGGTGCCGCCACGTCCCTTCGCCCTTCAAGTGCCTGAACGACTTCAAGACCTCTTGAAAAAGAAGTGAGCGCGACGCTCCCGCAAGTTGTCTAATCGGTGCTCAAGAGCGCTGGTCGAGTTGTATCCCGTTCTCTCTAATGAAACCGCCCCACACGCGTGCGTCTTCTACTGCGCGCGCTCTGATCTCCTGGGAGGTGGAGAAACTCGGCGTCAGTGACATATTCCGCAATTTTTCCTGAGTGTCCGGTGACGCTACAAAGCGGCGGACAGTGTCACTTAGTTGCTGAATAATATCAGCGGGAATGTTCGCCGGGCCTACGAGAGCATACCAGCCCGGCATACTGGGAATCTCAAAACCGGATTCCTTCAATGTCGGAACTTGTGGAAGCTCTTGAATTCTATCGGAGCCCATCACGGCCAGAGCTGTGATTCTTCCTTCCTTCAACAATGGGAGAGAACTGCTGGGGATGCCAACAGTAAGGTCGACCTCTCCTGAAGTTAAAGCGTTGAGGATTTGCGCCGAACCCCTATAGGGCACGTGTAATAGTCTTATTCCCATTGAGCGCATGATCATCTCGGCCGCGAGATGACTGCTATTTCCCACCCCGGCGCTGGCGTAGGTCAATAGGTTCGGATTCTCCATGGCGCGATCTCGAAGATCCCTAACGGTCTTTATCTCTGACTTCCGGCTGGCGACCAGAATGAATGATGTATCGGCGATCGAGGCTATGAAAGAGAAATCTTCGAAAGGGCGGTACGGAAGGTTTTTGTACAGAGCGCCGTTGAAGCTCAATACCGACACGCCTGTTAGCATCAGCGTATAGCCACGAGATGTGTCCGACTTGACCAAGTCGGCGGCCAACAGGCCGTTGGCTCCCGGACGGTTTTCTACCACGACGGGTTTGCCCAAGTCTGCGGACATTTTTTCCGCCAACATTCTTGCAAGAACGTCTCCACCGGATGCCGCAGGCTGTGGTACAACAATCTTGATTGGACGGTCAGGAAAAGAACCCGCCATTGCAGGTGCAAAAGCGGCGAGCATCGATATCAGCAGTGCGCTGAAAGTACTGTTGAACATTGTCATATATTCCCCTTGATCTTGGAATTCAGTGAAGGATTTGTCGTTTCAAGCCGCTGCCGCTGTTTGGAAGCCAGCAGTGATCACGTTGAATTCCTCTGGTTTTTCGCGAAATGGCATGTAGCCAACCCGGGTCATGAGGCTCAGGCGCGTCTGGGCTTGTTTGATGCGGAAGAGATCGAAGAGGGCTCTTGCGTATCCTATGCTTGAATTTGAATCTGTTCCCGTACCCCATTGACGTACATAACTTGCCGAAGACATCGGGTCTTCAGTTCCCCAGATCAACAGAATAGGCGCCGAGACCCCTTGATCGCGTGCATGAGCAAGGGCTCTTGCTTTCGCCGCCATTACCGATCGGGTGAGATTGAGCGCGATGTCCGGGTCCTTCAAATTGCGGAGATTGGCCTCGAAAGCATCTGTCTGCGCACAGTTAGTTGCCGCATCAAGAAAGTGGCCGGTATATACATGATGTGAAGTGAACGATTGCTGGGCCAATACCCAGGCTTGGCTTGACCTCGAATACAACGGCTGTATGGGCGCCCGGATGGGATCACTGGGGACGCCATCGCCACTGGGCGCCAGAGTCGGACTGGAGACAATGGTGCATGATGCAACGCGCTCGGGGTATTCGATTGCCAGCAGTAAAGCGAGAAGTCCTCCCTCGTCGTGCCCGACAAGATGCATCTTCGTCGTTCCGATAATCTCCAAAAATCGGGAGCAATGGGAAAAGACGCTGTCGAATGTATAGACTGCCGATGTCGGCATGCTGGTGCTTCCTTGACCAAGCGTGTCCAGTGCAATCACGCGCCGATTTTGGGCCAAGGAGGATATATTGTGTTCCCAGATTTGTGCGTCAGAGCAAACGCCTCGTCGGCTGAACAGTCCACTTGGAAGGAGAAGAGCTGGCGAGTGTCCATCGCCACATTCAATGTAGGCGGTCCGAACCCCATCAACATCGATGAATTTCTTGGGCCAAAGGTTTTCCATTTCCAGCCTTCCTTAAGGTTGCATTGACTTGGTGAACCCAAGCATCAATTCATTAAATTGGGTGGGATACTCTCTGTAGGGATGGTGGCCGGCTTCTGCAAAGATATGCATCGTCGTTTGCCGTTCTCGCCTTGAGACAATATGGAAGAGGTCGATGGCGCGCTCAATGGGAGCCGTATGGTCGTTCGCTCCCCAGATCAACTGCGTCGGACGCCCTATGCCCTCTTCAGCAATCCGGCGAAGCGTATCCCGCTTCAGGCGAGCCAGCTCCGGGATGAAGCGGGTCGTCTTCAGCCCTTCTACGTCCATTTTCCGCACGCTTTCGATGTACTTGGGAAGCTGAAAGACTTTTTCTCCTTCATCGAGAAAACATTCATCAACGACGCTCTTATCGACATCGCATCGTTCGAACACCCAACGTTGGGTTTCTCGAGAGAGCTTAGGATACGGTGAGCCGCCAAGATAGACTTCGTTCAGCCCTACACCTGGGGCCAAAGTACTCGTGTTGACGAGGGTACATGAGCGGACATGTTCGGAATAGTCAAGGGTCACACAAACTGCCGCCATTGCACCACGAGACTGTCCGACCATGTGTATGCCTTCCAGCTTCAAAACTTTGATGAAACTACCGAGATGGCGGACAACGGCATCCATCGTATAGTCGTCATCGTGCAACGGATTATCGGTATGACCCTGTCCAAGTTTGTCGACAGCGATTACTCGGTAGTGCTTTGAAAGTGAAAGGAAGTTGCGATCCCATGTTTCGACAATCGAGGCGGCGTCGCCGGACCCGAAGTTTCCCCCCGTAACCAATAACAACGGCTCACCTTCACCAGCCTCGAAGTAGCGGGTATTGATACCGTCCGCATCTACCCATTTGGGTGCCGTGCCCATTACCATAATGTGTCCTCTTTGATCGTTCCTCCTGACAAGATAGATCCCTTGGCGGAATCTAGATAGGCAAGAGCCAACAACTTAGCGTTTCAAATTGGGAACGAAATGAAACTCAGCGTGGTTGATCCGAAAGACATACTGGTATTCGCAGCCGTCGTCGAGGCAGGGACAATGACTGCGGCGTCCAGGGTTACAGCGAAGCCCAAGGCTTCTATCAGCAGAGCGATTGCACGTCTTGAAAGTCAATTGCAAGTGCGGCTCTTGGAGCGTTCGGCTCGGACTATTGTTGTGACGGAAGCGGGCCATCTTCTGTATGAGTATGCAACCCGGCTAAGCCAAGAACTGCACGATGCCGAAGCCGCGGTAACCGCATTGAACGGACGTGTTCAGGGTACCTTGCGTATAGGGTGTTCGTTGACGATCGGGCAGATTTTCATGAATCCCTTGCTGCCAGAATTCGTGGCGGGATATCCCGATTTACATGTAAAGCTCGAACTTACGAACCGGACAATAGACTTGATCGAGGAGGGGTTGGATGTCGTGCTGCGGATAGGTCCAATGGGAGATTCGTCGCTGGTTGCTAAGCGACTCGGGACACTAGCCTACGGCGTATACGCAAGCCCATCCTATTTGGCGTCACGACCTGCCGTTCGCCATCCCCTGGATCTCGACAGTCTGGCGGTGGTAGACAACTTCTATGGAAAACCGAGTGCGATATGGGAATTCGAAAGAAGGGGAGAGCTGCAGCGTGTGAAAGTGAGACCTAGGCTAGATTTCAATGATGCAATTATGCGGAGGGACGCGCTCATACGTGGGGCCGGAATCGGCCTTGTTCCACATCACTTGTGCGTTCAAGCCATACGTGCAGGCAAGCTCGCCAACCCAATGGAGGAATGGAAGTCGACGCGCGAAGTCGACATCTTTGCGGTCTGGCCTGGACGTCAATTCATGACTCCAAGATTGCGTGCGTTTATAGAGTTTCTTGCGAGGCGTGTACCTTGCCTTATAAATGGTTCATGACCTTCGTTGTCCGCCGTATGGCACTCATTCAAACTCTATCGTTCGCAAGGTTCAGAAGTTACGTGTATTCCAGCATATTCCCTATGATTCGGTAGGTTGCGGCCGTACCCGGAAGCGGCTGCAGAGGTCTCAAACAGTCGGGGTTTTCCTGGTTATGGGCCGGAGCACTGATCTATAAAATACTTCGATCGCTAATTATAGATTGCCTGTCAAAAATGGTTAACATTGACACCCGGCTGATAGATATTTTCCTGGAGATGGTTCTCGTCAAGAACACATCGCGGGCCGCGGAAAGTCTTGACTTAAGCCAACCTTCGGTCAGCATGGGTCTTGCCAGGCTGCGGGAATACTATGGTGACCCTTTGTTCGTGCGCACCAGTACGGGCATGGAGCCTACGCCGAGAGCGATAGAACTATTACCGTTGCTCCAACAGGCCCGGCAAGCTATCAGTGAGAGCTTGAGAACGCAGGATAATTTCGACCCGATACGGTCAGATCGCCGGTTTCGCATCTGTACCAGCGATGCCGGAAGGATGTTGTTCTTACCGGCGTTGTTGTCACATCTGCAGCAAAATGCTCCCAGTGTTCGCATCGAGACACCAGCCGCCTGGGGAAATCTCCCCGAGCAGTTGAAGAATGGAGAATATGAGTTGGCAATCGCGCATATTCCGCGTCCTGAGTCTGGCATAGTAAGAAAAAGATTGTATGACGAGCAGTACGTCTGCTGCGTGGCAGTTGAGCATCCCAGAATCAGCAGCAGCATATCGATGGATGCTTATGCAAACGAGCGCCACATAGTGGTGACTCCGACCGGCCCAGGTAACGGCGTTTTATCCAACTATCTTCGGAACGTTGGAATAGACCGAAAGGTAGGGATTGTGCTGCCTGGCTATTCGGCGGTCGCCGAAATCCTGGGTGAAACCGACCTGGTTGCGACGGTCCCCAGGAAAGTTGCGCTTGTGTTATCGCGTTCTATCCCCCTGCAGATCTTGCCCCTGCCGTTTCCATCGCCTAGCTACATCATCGCGCAGTACTGGCATGAACGTTATTCCAAGGACAGCGGCCTGGTGTGGATCAGAAACCTGATAGCTGAGATATTTTCAGGGAGCGCAGCGAAGCACCAGACCCGTGTCGAGCGCGAAGGCAGCATTTCATGAGGCGTTGGCCCTTGCGCGCAGCTTATCGGCAATCCTGATAGTCGCTATTCGTTATTCAAATTGACGTGCACCGGACTGCATTTCAGAATTGACGATATCTGACAAGGGGAATGGAATGGTGTCACGAAGAGCAATACTGAAAACTTCCGCATTGGCAGGCCTGGGCGGCCTGCTTCCGATGTGGAAGGCTGCGGCGATGTCGGTCTCAACGCCGCTGGTCATCACGACGACGGGAATTCTAACGACTCAAGCACCCTATGCCCATACGTCAATTCATCTGTACTACATCTGGAGTCTCGTATACGGAAGTTTGATGAGATACAACTACCAGACGAAGCAGTACGAAGGTGTGCTTGCAAAAAAGTGGGAAATCATCAACCCTACCACTTGGCGCTTCTATCTTCGTGATGACCTGAAAAGACATGATGGTGGCCCGGGTCCGACGGCAGGCGACGTGGTCCACTCATGGAAGCGCATCATGTCGGATACGGATTCGCAGCAGCGCTTCTACATGAGTGAGATCGACCTATTCAAGGAGGTTGATTCCCAGACTTTCGACGTGGTCACGAAACGTCCATTTGCCCAGTTGCTTTCTTTCCTTGCAGACCGCATGGTTGTCACCAGCGCTGAGCTATATCGAGACTTTCAGCGCGCCGCCGATACGAAGGCTCCGTTTGGATGGGGGCCATATAAGCTGAGCAGGTTCGACGTCGATCAACAACTGGTCCTACAGCGCAACGATGCCTGGAAGGACGGCAAGGAACAAAGGCCAGAGACGGTTGTATATCGCTTGATGGCCGAGCCGGAACAACGCGTCAGTGCTCTGGCCACGAATGAAGTGCAGATTGCGCGGCAAGTGCCGCCGCAGTTGGTGCCGCGGGTAAAGCGGCTGGATAATGTACGAGCCATGGAGTCCGGTTCAACAGAGTACATGTTCTTGGGCATGAACTGCACTGCCGCACCGTTTGATGATGTACGAGTAAGACAGGCGGTAGCATGCTCTGTAAACCGGCAACTGATCATAGATAAATTGCTCTTCAAGCTGGCGGATCCGATGATCGGCGCACTTGGTCGGTACCATCTTGCCTACCCCCCCGAGAAAGACATCCCTCAATATGACCCCAAGCGCGCCCGTGCGCTACTGGCCGAGGCAGGTTATCCGGACGGGGTGAGCATTGACTTCTACACAGCCAATGGCCGTTATATTGCCGACCGGCAAGTGGCCGAAGCAGTCACTCAAATGCTCAAATTGGGCGGCTTTACCGTGAAACTGCATACACCGGATTATGCGACGTTCGTGAACATGGTAAGAGAGGGGAAGTGTCCGCTGTACTACACCGGTAGAGGGGCGACGGCGAACTCGATGGAGGCGCTTTCCCAGTTCTTTGAGACGGGAGTCAGCAAACGCATCAACTACAGCAACGCCAAAGTGGACGAACTATTTGCCAGTTTGCGTGCCGCATTTGAAGAACCCGAGCAAATCGAGTTGGTACGCCAGATAAGTGACATCCTGGCCACCGATGTTCCTGCCGTGTTTATGTGGACTCACCGGTTTGTCCATGGGGTACGTCAAGATGTACAGTGGACCCCTGATGCCACCGGTGAGGTTTGGCTTCCCGATGTCTCGTTGTCGCGCTAACCGCCATGCTGCGAATCCTAATGTACCGATTGGCGGGTGCAGTACCGGTGCTGCTGCTGGTTACGTTGTCTATCTTCTTCATGCTGAGAATGGCGCCAGGGGACGCGGCTGCGACGCTTGCCCCTGAAGATGCCACCCCTGCAGAGATCAGCAAGCTGCGCGCACAGTGGGGCCTGGACCAACCCGTGCTGGTGCAGTTCGGGCTCTTCGTAAAGAGTGCGGTGACATTCGAGTTCGGTGATTCTTATCGCTATGGAACAAGTATTTCGAGCTTGATTGCCGACCGCTTGCCCGCGACATTAGAACTATCAATCGCCGCGTTGCTTATAGCCGTCGTGATTGCTGTCCCTCTTGGAATTTTTGGCGCAATGCGAAGAGGAAGGGTGGCGGACGGAGCTGCATCGATCTTTGCTGTTGCCGGCGTGAGCGCGCCGTCATTCTGGATTGGCATCTTGCTGGTAATGCTTTTTGCCGAGCGAATGGACATGCTTCCGTCCGGAGGGCGCCTGCCGATGCCAAGTAACCTCCAGTTGGACACAGGCTTTGTCATTCTCGACAGCATCGTCCAAGGCGACTGGTTGAGTTTCACTGCGGGAATCCGCCATTTGATCCTGCCAGCGACGACGCTGGCGTTGGGAATGCTTGGGGTGATCATGCGGATAACTCGCTCGAGCGTAATCGACGTAAGTCAGGAGGAATTTGTCACTACGGCCGTTGCCAAGGGCCTAACCCGCCGGGAGGTTATTCGAAAGCACGTTATGCCTAACGCAGCGTTACCAATACTGACGATCATCGGATTGGAGATCGGCACACTCATAAGTGGCAGCATCATTGTTGAGGTGGTCTTCTCGTGGCCTGGATTAGGCTCGCTACTATATCAATCGGTGACAGTCCGGGATATCCCTCTGACAACCGGTATCGTAGTGTCCTACACGTTCCTTTTCATTCTAGTGAACCTCCTGGTTGATACGTCCTACTCATTGATCGACCCCAGGATCCGCACATCGATGAGTACAAAAAAATGAGACAGGTCCGTTTCGATTTTAAGTTTGGCGTAGGAGTGCTATGCCTGGGCGCAGTTGTATTGTTAGCGTTGCTCGGAGGGGTCGTTAGCGGGCATGATCCGACCGAGCAGAATCTGTTGATGTCGCTTCAGCCTCCCGGCGATTTTTCTGGCGGATACTACCTTGGTACTGATCATCTCGGTCGGGATATTCTTTCCCGCATGGCCTCTGGAGCACAAGTATCCCTGGCGATTGCGTTATCGGTAGTTGCTCTTTCTGGCGCGGTAGGCGTATCCCTGGGGGCGCTTTCCGGATACGTATCCGGAGTCAGGGATGTGGTTATTCAGAAAGTCGTCGAGACTATATGGGCGTTCCCGCCCATTCTGCTGGCCATTGCTGTCATGGCATTCTTTGGGGCCAGTCTTGGGAACGTAATTGTGGCACTCACACTGCAACGCTGGATCCCGTACTGCAGGCTGGCTCGGGCACAGGCACTCGCTCTGAGTTCGCGCGAATATGTGGCAGCCTCGAAAGTCATGGGTGCCGGTGCGGGATGGGTGCTGACACGCCATATCGTACCGAACCTTGTACCAGCTGCAATTGTCATCGGCACTTTCACCATGGCGACGGCGATTCTTGCGGAATCCAGCCTGAGTTTTCTGGGGCTGGGAGTTCCACCGGGAACGCCTACCTGGGGAGGAATGCTGGCCGAGGGACGTTCGTATGTGAGCCAGGCCTGGTGGTTGGCGGTTTTTCCGGGGATGGGCATCTTCTTGACAGTGCTCGGTTTGAACCTGGTTGGCGATTGGTTGAGGGACACTTTCGATCCTAAACGCCATTCAAACGTTCTATAAGGCCAGGCAATGAGATTCTTTTCTTTAGGTGGGTCACATAACAAGCGAGTCGAATTAGGGCATCAAGCGGTTGATGCTCCAACTCTTCAGATCGAAGATGTTAGTCTGCACATTAACAAGGGCAGTCAGCGTCTGTTGGCAGTGAGCGAAGTAAGCCTCACTATCAAGAGAGGGGAGATTTTTGCCCTGGTCGGCGAGAGCGGATCGGGAAAGTCGCTGATCGCCAGGGCGATCATGCGATTACTGCCTCCCGATCTGTTGAACATCGAGGGAACAGTCCGTCTTTGTGGTGAAGACATCATGGGGGCGAGTCATGAGCGCATGAGGCAACTGCGTGGTGGCCGAGTCAGTATGATTTTTCAAGAGCCTATGGCTTCATTGAACCCCTTGATGAGAGTAGGTGCTCAGATTGCAGAGGCTATGGCTACGCACTCTCGCATGACAAGGCACGACATAAGCAAGAAAGTATTAACTCTTCTCAAGGACGTCCGCTTTCGGGACGCTGAGGCGGTTGCGAATGCCTACCCGCATGAGCTCAGTGGTGGGATGCGTCAACGCATAATGATTGCCATAGCGCTGGCCAATGATCCTGCTCTGCTAATCGCGGATGAGCCGACCACTGCACTGGATGTCACCGTGCAAAGAGAGGTGATGGACATCATTGTTCGCCTTCAGAAACTGCACGATCTTTCGGTTTTATTCATCTCTCACGACTTAGCTCTCGTGGCTGAGTACTCTGATCGAATAGGCATTCTGTATGGAGGTGTCCTCGTCGAGGAGGGAGGAACGAGAGACGTTATAGCCGATCCGGCGCACCCATATACCAGTGCTTTGCTCGATTGCGTACCGCGACCGCGAACATCAGGGCAATGCCAATCTGGAATAGACGGCGCGGTGCCTCCTATCACCGAATGGTGGGAAGGTTGCCGGTTCGCGCCCCGCTGCAAGTATGCACTGCCAGATTGCAGGGAAGGGGACATCGCAATTCATAGTGAAGAAGTTAGGAGATGGGTGAAATGCAACCATCCGATCATGTAATGAACGGTCCTCTCCTTGACGTATCGAAGCTGGCGAAATCCTACCGTCGGCGCAGTGGATTGCAGGGTCGGCACGAGTCGGTTCCCGCACTGGTCGATATCTCTTTCGCGGTTCAAGCAGGCGAAATCCTGGGAGTGGTTGGCGAGTCGGGGTGTGGAAAGTCGACGTTGGCAAAATTGCTGGTCGGACTGGAGCAGGCAGACATGGGATCTGTTGTCCTTGACGGCCGTAACTTAATCGGCCCGGGCCCGGGGCAGGCCATGCCGGCAAACCAGCGTGGTATTCAGATGATATTCCAGGACCCATTCGGATCCTTGAATCCCCGTATGAATGTCGGTCGTATCGTGGGAGAAGGTCTGAGAATCCGGCATGAGTCCGCCGGGCTGATCGAAAGGAGAGTCGGCGAGATGCTGGAGCGCGTCGGCCTGCAAGCGGCCGACATGCGAAAGTTCCCGCATGAATTCAGTGGGGGGCAGCGCCAGCGCATTGGGATTGCGAGAGCTCTGGTAATGAAGCCCAAGCTTCTTGTCGCTGACGAAGTCGTTTCCGCGCTCGACGTATCCGTTCAGATGCAAATATTGAATCTGCTATTGGATCTGCGGCGTGAGTTGAATCTGGGCATCATATTTATCACTCACAACATTTCGGTCGTGCATTATCTCTGCGATACCGTGGCTGTGATTTCTTCTGGGCGCATTGTAGAAGCAGGAACCGCAACAAGCGTGCTTGCCAATGCGAGGCACGCCTACACGCGAAGCCTTATCGCCGCAGTTCCAGAACTGGAGAAAACCGCGGCTGTTTAATTTCCACCATCGCTCCAATTTCCACTTTGCCCCGATCGCCGGGCAGCGGTTGAGTGGGACTCATAGCGAAAGTCTTATTTACATTACGTGAGATTATGATGACATCCAGTTCTACCCGAGATTCTGTACTTCAGCGAGCACACATGATCTTTGATAGCGGCTCGTTTATCGAGCAGCTGACTAGAATGGTCGCAGTCCCGACGGAGAGTAATCCCGCGAGGCCTGCGGAGCTTGTCCGCTATTGCACAGACATCATAGAACCGATGGTTGCGGGTTTGGGGTTCAAATGCGAGCTTTTGGACAATCCAGTGCAAGGGGCTGGGCCTTTTTTATTGGCAGAGCGTCATGAGGCTCAGGGCTTGCCGACTCTTCTGTTGTACGGCCACGGCGACGTAGTCAGGGCGATGCCGGAACGATGGCGTTCGGATCTGGACCCCTGGAAACTGGTGGTGGAAGGCGATCGGATTTATGGGCGTGGCGTTGTAGATAACAAGGGCCAGCATCTGGTGCTTATCCAGTCATTGGGAGCGGCGCTTGCAGCACGTGAGGGCAAGCTCGGATACAACGTCAAGATTCTCATTGAAATGGGGGAAGAGGCTGGTTCGCCGGGGTTGAAGAGCTTTTTGGAAACCCAGCGGGACCGCTGTGCCGCGGATGTGTTTATTGCGTTAGATGGTCCTAGGCAGAGCCTGAAAGTACCTGACATTACGCTCGGAACCCGTGGTGGAATCGGAATTGAACTTAGTGTCGACCTCAGAAGCCACAGCCACCATTCGGGTCATTGGGGTGGGGTGTTGATGGATCCTGGCGTGATCCTCTCGCACGCTATAGCAAGCATCATTTCTGCGGATGGCCGGATCCTGATTTCGAAATGGGTACCAAACGCTGTACCCGACTCTGTTCGTAAGGCAAGCGCCGCGGTGCAGTACGAAGACTTGCCTGGGGCTCCCGATCCCGAACCCAATTGGGGAGAGCCGGGTCTTTCCCGTGCCGACAAGATCTATACATGGAGCAGTGCGATTGTTTTGGCTATGGTGTCGGGTCAACCAGAAAACCCGGTGCCCGCCGTGCCTGGGCATGCAAGAGCACGAATACAGTTGCGCCACACAGTCGACGTGAACGCCGAAGAAGTGCTGCCTAGTTTGCGAGAGCATTTGGATAAGGTGGGACTTTCAATCGTCAAAGCCGAGATCGTCAAAGAGCGTGATTGGTTTCCTGCATCAAGGACGGATCCCGATGACATCTGGGTCCAACGGGTTGCCCGCTCCATGGAAAGAACCATCGGTCGCCGGCCCAATATCATTCCCAACATTGGCGCTTCCGGACCTTCGGAGTTCTTCAAAGGCATCCTAGGTACACCAATTATGTGGATACCTCAGTCATACGGGGGATGCAATCAGCACGGCCCTGATGAGCATGGCCTCGGCAGCTTGTTTCGAGAAGGTCTAGGGTTGATGGCGGGTGTTTTTTGGGATATCGGTGATGAATTAAGGCAATAATGGCACCTCTCTAGGAGCGTGTGTGCTCGTCACAGCAGCAGGCAGTGGCGATTGAGGTGGCGGTATCCATTGCCTCTATTTTCTTTCATGTAATGAAAACAGCGCGTACTGTATTGCCATGGCGACGGCAGACGACATGCGCTGTTGGCCACGCTGAATAAGGAAATCGAATGAACCGCTCTGCTCCATCAACCTCTCCTCCTCGACGCCATGAGCTGTCCGAACTCGTTAGCATGCCCACGTACGGCATTTGGGACGCCAATGCCGTGCTGGCGGACTTGATTACAGTTTTCTGTGCATCGGTATGAACACAGGCAAACCCACGATGGCAGCGTCCCTGATCGACCAGTGCCTGGACCCGGCCGGCGACACCGGGCTCTTCTCCGATCATCAATGGCTCGACGCGCTGCTGCGCTTCGAGACCGGGCTGGCGCGGGCGCAGGCGTCCGCCGGCCTGGTGCCGGCATCGGCGGCAACGGCCATTGCGCGGGCCTGCGCAAGCGTCGAGCTGAACCGTGACGATTTCATCGAGCGGGCGCGCCGCACCGGCGCATTCGGCATCGGGCTGGTCGATCCCATCTGCGGCTTCCTGGCCAGCCACGATCCCGACGCCCTGCCATACCTGCATTGGGGCACGACCACCCAGGATGCCGTCGACACCGCGCATGCCCTGCTGACCAAGGCGGCGCTGGCGGCCTTGCTGGAAGAATTGCAGGGGCTGGTCGCCGCGTTGCGCGCGCTGGCCCATGCCCACGCCGCCACGCCGATGATGGCGCGCAGCCTGCTGCAGCCGGCCCAGGTCACCAGCTTCGGCTTCAAGTGCGCGCAATCGGCCGCTGCGCTGCAACGCAGCGCCGGCCAACTGCGCGCGCTGGCCCCGCATGCCTTGTGCGTGCAGCTGGGCGGCGCGGTGGGCAACCGCGCCGCCATGGGGCATCGGGCAGCGCAGGTCGAACTGGTGCTGGCCGCCGATCTGGGGTTGTGGGCCAGCGGGCAAAGCTGGCATACGCAGCGCGACGCCTGGGTGCGGCTGGCCATGGAAGCGTCAGTATGCGCCGGCAGCCTGTCCAAGCTGGCGCGGGACTGGTCGCTGATGTCGCAGTTCGAAGTTGGGGAACTGGCCGAGGCGCCGCGCGGCCGCACATCCAGCGCGATGCCCCACAAGCGGAATTCCGTGCACTGCATGCAGGCCGTGGCCCTGACCCAGCCGGTTCCCGGGCTGGCGGCATCGCTGCTCGACGCCATGACGCAGGCGCACGAACGGGCCATGGGCGAATGGCAGGCCGAGCTGTCGGTCTGGGCGCCGTTGTGGCGCCGCGTGCACGGCGCCGCCGCGGCGCTGCGCCTGGCAGCCGAAGGTCTACAGGTCGATACGGCGCGCATGCAGTCGCACATCGACTCCATGTGCCAGGTCATTTTCTCGGAAGCCTGCACCGACGCGCTGGCCCCGCTGGCCGGCCGCGAGGCGGCGCAACAGGCCATCGAACAGCTAGCGCCGCAGGCACTGGCGCAGCGCCGGCCGCTGTCGGAACTGTTGCAGCACTGGATCGCCGCCACTTGCGACTCCGAACAGGCGCGCGCCGCCGCCCAGGCGCTGGCCGCGGCCGCCGACCCGCAGCGCGCCGTGCAGGCCTCGGCCGCGTGCTGCCAGGAACTGTTGCGTGCGCTCGACGCCTCCGAACCTCCTTCTTCCACTTTGGAGCCCCATCATGTCTGATTCCCTTCCCGACGACGCGCTGGAGCGCGGCCTGGCAAACCGGCGCAAGATCCTGGGCGATGCGTGGGTAGACCGCTCGGTCGGCAACGCCAACACCCTGAACGTGGAATTCCAGCGCATGATCACGTGCTACGCGTGGGACAGCATCTGGAGCCGGCCGGGGCTCGATCCCCGCACGCGCCGCATCCTGGTGCTGGCCATCACGGCCTCGATGGGCCGCTGGGAAGAATTCGAACTGCATATCCGCAGCGGCCTGCAGGCGCCGGTGGACGCGCCCGACGCGGCGGCGCTCGACCTGGACACGATCCGCGAAGTGCTGCTGCAGACGGCCGTGTATGCCGGCGTCCCGGCCGGCAATACCGGCATGGCCATTGTGCTGAAGGTTCTGGCGGCGCTGGACCGCAGCCCGCCCAAGGCGGATTTTTGGATGGGTCGTCCAGGCACATAAAACAGCCTCAGAATCGTTAGCGCCCTGAGGGGAAATGGCTTTCTGCGCCGACGATGTAGCTAATTAATCCATTGCGTCTTGTAGGGATATCGAGGCTATCCATTGCCGCAATATCGCTGCTTCTCGAGTGTCGCGATCATGGCTTCCTTTTGGCAAGGCGAAGTAGTAGGTGAACGCGCCTAGATCGACCCAGCGTTCAAATGGGGCCACCAATCGGCCATCATCAAGCTCTTGGGTAATCAGCGACTTTTGCCCCATGGCCACACCGAATCCTGCTAGTGCGGCTTCATAGGCCAGGGCAGAGGATTCGAAGCGCATGTCTCGGCTGGCTCCCGGTAAGCTTAAGCCGGTATGCGCAAACCACACCTGCCAGTCGTCTGGGCGAGCATGCGTGTGCAGCAGCGTTTCGCCCAGCAGTTGCTCGGGCCGTCGCAGCCGAGATGCCGTGTCAGGTGTACAGACAGGGGCAATTTCGTTTGCCATGATCTTGTATTGCATTAGGCCGGGTGCCTGACCATGATTCATCACGATGGCTGCATCGAGATCCTCGTGTTCAAAATCCGGCGGATTGGCGGAGGTGTGTAGGCGTACTTCAAGTTCGGGGTGCGCCGAATGTAGGCTGGCCAGCCTGGGTAGCAGCCACCGCATTGCAATGGTATGGGGCGCCCGGAGATTGAAAATCCGTGATCGCATTGCGTGGCGAAGTTGCTGCGTGGCACGTCGTATGCCCGCCAAATGACGGGAGATCTCTTGATGATATTCACGGCCCGCAGACGTGAAGCTGATGCGGCGATGCTGCCGATGAAACAGTGGAGTACGCAGGTGGTCTTCCAGAAAGTGGATCTGACGGCTGACGGCAGCGGGCGTTACGCATAGTTCTTGTGCTGCCGCAGTGATGCTGGTCAAGCGCCCCGCGGCTTCAAAGACGCGCAGTGCATTGAGCGGAGGGAGCGATTCCATCGGTTGTCAGTTAATAAAATCTAAATCGTAGCAGTGGAGAAGTTGATTGACCATACATACAAGGGTTCCTACCATGTCAGCACATTAACGAGATTTCTTTGCATTTTCAATTAACAAAAGCGAGGGGTTAAGTATGAGACTGGGTCTTTGGCATAGCTGCGCGGGTTTGTTGGTTTCTGCGATCATGGGGGGACAGGTAGCGCTCGCTGCCGATCAGGCAGCTTATCCCTCTCGTACGGTATCCATTGTTGTGCCGACCACGCCCGGAGGCACGGCCGATCTGCTGGCACGTTTGATTGCTCCGAAGTTGTCCACGATGTGGGGCCATACCGTCATTGTGGAGAACAAGCCAGGGGCCGGCTCGCTAGTGGGGACAGATTACGTCGCACGCGCCAAGCCGGACGGATATACGCTGCTGCTGACATTCAATGAAATGGCGACCCTGCCGGCTATCAACAAGAACGCTAAGGTCGATGTCGTGAATGACTTTGAGCGCATCGGTAAGATCGGCACTCTGCCCGTTGTTATTCTGGCGAATCCCAGAGTCAAGGCCAACACGCTGCAGGAACTGATCGAGGAAGCCCGGCAGAATCCAGGCAAACTCACCTATGCTTCCAATGGCTCGGGCGGCGTGCTGCAGCTTTATACCGAGATGTTCAAGCAGGAAGCGAAAGTCGACATTATGCATATACCATACAAGGGCGCCTTGGAGGCCTCCATGGCGATGCTCTCCGGTGAAGTGGACGTGCTGGTGCAGTTTGCCTCGGGAAATGTGCAGAACTACGTCAAAGAGAACCGCACCAAACCCTATGCAGTGGCCTCTCGCGAACGGTTGCCTGGCTTGCCGAATGTTCCGACGACGGCGGAAGCAGGGTTACCTTCGCTGCAACTCGAAGCCTGGTACGGTATGTTTGCGCCTGCCGGCACGCCCAACTCGATCATCGAGAAAGTGAACAAGGATTTTGCCGAAGTGATGCAGATGCCAGATGTGCGTGAGCGCGTCAAAGGCCTGGGCATGACAGTGGATACCAGCACGCCGGAAGAATTTGATGCGTACTTCAAAGAAGAATACCGGCGCTGGACTGATTTGATCGTCAGCGCGGGCATACAAAGCAACTGAGGCCCGAGCTCAAAGGAGTATATCTATGACTTACCATCCGGGCACATACCAAGCCTTGTCCTTCAGCGCCGCACGTGAGCGCTTTCTGGCAGGTGAGCAGCGTCCAAGCGAATTCCTGGAAGCTTGCCTGCACACGATCCGGCAGCGCGAGCCAGTCGTTCAGGCCTGGGTTGTACTCAATGAAGAGGGCGCACGCGCCGCTGCTCGCGAGTCCGACCAACGCTATCAAGCTGGCCAGCCCTTGTCTCAAATCGATGGCATGCCCATTGGTATCAAAGACTTGATCGAAACGAAAGACATGCCCACGCAGATGGGTAGCCCTGCTTATGCTGGCAGCTTTCCCAAGCGCGATAGCGCTTTAGTGCGGGCGCTGCGCGATGCGGGAGCCATCATTCTGGGCAAGACGGTCACTACTGCTCTGGGCTTTCTGGACCCCGGTCCTACCACCAACGCGTTCGATCCACAGCGCACGCCCGGTGGCTCGTCCAGTGGCTCCGGGGCTGCCGTTGGGGCAAAGATGGTGCCTGTCGCCATCGGCTCGCAACTTGTGGGCTCGGTACTGCGTCCAGCCAGTTTCAATGCCAACTGGGCACTCAAGCCGACTTTCGGCGGTATCAATCGCGGTGAGCGATTGGGGTACAGCCAATCCCACGTTGGTATCCATGCCGGGGACGCGCAAGACATGTGGGCAACGGCGATGGAAATAGTAACGCGCGTTGGTGGCGACCCCGGGCATCCTGGATTGTATGGCGGCCTGAGCGCGCCGGCGCCGCAGGCGCCGCGCCGGTTGGCCGTCATGGAAACTGAAGGTTGGTCGCGCCTGGATACTGCATCCCGCGACGTGTTCGAGGGTTTGCTTCAAAAGTTGCAGGCGCAGGGCGTCGAGATCATCAGGCGACCCGACCTGATGTTGCTGGATCTGTTTGAACAGTCCATTGCGACTGCAACGGCCGACATGCTCCGCTTGATCTCGTGGGAACAGCGCTGGTCGCTCGAAAATCTCGTCGAGCAGCATCCGGGTACGCTCGGCCCCAGCTTGCTGCGCCAGCTGGAAAAAGGCCGGAGTGTCACGCTCGAGACCTTTCGCCAGGACCTCGTGCTGCGCGACTTGGCACGCCAGCGCCTGACGGCGTTGGCGACTCACTGCGATGCGTTGATCAGTCCGGCCTCGTGCGGGCCTGCTCCGCGCTTTGATGCGACGGAGCGCACACCGTTTCCCACCGGGGACGTGTCGTTCAGTTGCGTGTCGTCTTATCTGGGTGCGCCGGCGGTCACCGCCCCATTGTTGGCTGTTGAAGGTATGCCATTGGGCGTGCAATTATTGGGCCAACTGCACCAGGACGAGCGTGTCACGGCCTACGCGCGTTGGATGGCAGAAAAAATCCTGGCAATGTGACGACGCGTTTAACGGCATCATCGCTAGGGGGCGGCTGCCGATTGAAGGTGCTCAAGGCTGGCGCGGTTCGCGCCTGCTCGCGCTGCAGGCCTGCCTGGCGCATGGCGTCCAGCAGGCTCAGCGCGGCGGGCGACTGCGCCACGTCGGTGCGCTGCAGCAGGCCCATGGGTTCATCGGTGCCGCCAAACGGCATGGGCAAGCGCGCCAGCGTGTTGTCGGCCACGCCCCGCTCGACCAGGCTCGATGGCACGAACCATACCGCGTCATTGCGCAGCGTCAGCTCCAGGCTCAGCGACACCGACAGGCTTTCCACGCGCGCCACCTGGCGCGGCAGCCCGAATGCGCTGATCACGCTTTCGGCCGACTGGCGGATCAGCGTGCCTTCGGGCGGCACCACCAGCGGATAGCGCGCCAGCGCCAGCGGAGCCAGCGCCCCGTCGGCCAGCAGCGCATGGCCGGCCCGCACGACCACCGTCAGGGGTTCGCGGAACAGGTGTTCGAAGCTCATGCCGGCCATTGCGTCCGGCTCGCCCAGGCGGCCCACGGCGAATTCGATATCGGCCGCCTTCAGCCTTTCCAGCAGTTCGGCATTGCGGCCAGTGTGTACGCGCAGGCTGGCCATCGGCCAGGCCTGCCGGAACACCTGCATGGCCGCGGGCAGCAGCACGCTGGCCACGGTGGGCAGGATTCCCAGCGCCACTGTCACCGATGAGCCGTCGTCGGCATGGGCCAGCTGCCCGATGCCATCGCGCAGGCTGCCCAGGCAGGTATGGGCATAGGGCGCGAAGATCCGGCCGTCGCGGGTCAGCTCGGCGCCGCGCCGCCCGCGCTCGAACAGCCGCACGCCCAGCACGGACTCGAGCTCGGACAATGTCTTGGACACCGCCGGCTGCGTGATCGACAGCCGCTCGGCGGCGCGCTGCAGGTTGTTCAACTGGGCGACCGCCAGGAAACACTGGATGTGCCGCAGCTTGATGCGCCCGCCCTGAAAGGGATTTTCCATAACTTTTTGTGCAATCCAAACGCATGAAACATCACTTACCATAACTTTATAACCCGATTACAGTGACGGCTCAATCCATCCTGAGCAGCCGGAGTGTTTCCCCATGGACGGTTCCACGCCACGCCACACGATTCTTACCCCCCGGGACTGGGACGCGCACCCGCCCTACCGCTACCCCGACTACAAGTCGTCGGTGCTGCGCAGCCCCACGCTGCCCCTGATTCCCCTGGATGAATCGCTGAAGAACCGCCGGGCGCCCGTTTACGGCGCCAGCTGTCTGGGGCCGCTGGACCACGACCTGACGCGCAATGCCGCCAAGAACGGCGCGCCGCTGGGCGAACGCATCGTGGTCACCGGCAGGGTGCTCGACGAAGGCGGCAGGCCGGTGCGCAACACCCTGGTGGAAATCTGGCAGGCCAACGCGGCGGGCCGCTATGTGCACAAGGGCGACCAGCACGACGCCCCGCTCGACCCGAATTTCCTGGGCGCGGGCCGCTGCCTGACCGACAACGAAGGGCGCTACCGCTTCCTGACCGTCAAGCCGGGCGCCTACCCCTGGGGCAACCACAGTAACGCGTGGCGGCCCAACCATATTCATTTTTCGCTGTTCGGCGACTACTTCGGGTCGCGCCTGGTTACGCAGATGTATTTCCCGGGCGATCCGCTGCTGCAGCTCGATCCCATTTTCCAGGGCACGCCCACGGATGCGCGCGAACGCCTGGTGTCGCGCTTTTCGCTGGATGCCACCCAGGAAGGTTTCGCGCTGGGCTATGAATTCGACATCGTGCTGCGCGGCGCGCGCCAGACCCCTACGGAGTAAGCCATGCCTGTCCTGAAGCAGACGCCTTCCCAGACCATCGGCCCGTTCTTCGCGTACGGGTTGTGCCCCGAGCAATACAACTTCGAGCTCGCCAGCCTGTTCACGCCCGTGCTGGCCGAGCGCCACGCGGCCGGCCAGCCCATCACGATCGAAGGGCGCGTGTACGACGGCAGCGGCAAGGCCGTCGACGACGCCGTCATTGAAATGCTGCAGGCCGACGCGGCGGGGCAGTACGCCGAATCGCTGGAAGGCATTGCCGCAAGCGGGTTCAAAGGATTCGCGCGCGTAGGCACCGGCACCGGCACCGATGCCCAATCGCGGTTCGTGGTCGAGACCATCAAGCCGGGCGCCCTGGGGCCGGCGTCGGCGCCGCACATCGATGTCATCGTCATGATGCGCGGCATGCTGCTGCACGCCTACACCCGCATTTACTTTGAAGAAGACGCGGCGGCCCACGCCCAGGACGCCGTGCTGGCCGCCGTGCCGCCGGAACGCCGCGGCACGCTGATCGCCCGTCGCCTGCCGTATGCGGGACGCAACGCCTACCAGTTCGACATTCATCTGCAAGGCCCCCACGAAACCGTGTTCTTCGATGTGTGACACCGGGCTTGATGCGGGGCACGGCGACGCCATAGCCCGCATTTCCGGGTAGTCGAAGCGCTATCGGCCCGGCATAGCCTCCTTCTTGCCCGCGCAGCCAGCCTGCGACGGGCTTTTTGTGCTGGTTCGTGTTCCCGTGCAGGGCAGGTAAATCCCCATCCGAGCATACACCTTTTTGTGATTCGATTCGTTGACTTATACTTAGCTATCTAATATTATTTGGGTGCACGTCACGACATCGCCGGCTGCGCAACGCCGCAGGAAGCCCAGGTATATATCCCATTAAAGAACGTGCCAAGAAAAACGGAGAGAGACCATGACTCACAATCGATCAGCACTTCGCCGCCAGGGCTGTAGCGCCATCCTGGCATCGCTGCTCAGCGCCTCGCTGGGCCTTGCGCTGCCGGCCGCCGCGCAGGCCGAACAGGCCTCGCAGTTCCCGTCGCGCCCCATCCGCTTCATTGTTCCGTATGCCGCGGGCGGGCTGCCCGACACCGTGGCGCGCGTGGTGGCGCAAGGCCTCACGCTCAGCATGGGCCAGCCCGTCGTAGTGGAAAACAAGCCCGGCGCCAACGGCGTCGTCGCCGCGCAAGCGCTGGCCGGCAGCCCGGCCGACGGCTATTCGTACCTGGTCACCGACGGCTCGATGATGTCCATCAACCCGTCGCTGTACAAAGACCTGCCCTATGACCCCAAGCGCGACTTCGTGCCGGTCTCGCTGATCGCCACCTCGCCGCTGTTCCTGGCCACCAGCACGCAAACCGGCATCACCTCGCTGCAGGACTTCGTGGCGCGGGCGAAAGCCAAGCCTGGCCAGCTGAACTATGGCTCGTCGGGCATCGGCAGTTCGCACCACCTCACCATGGAGGCCATGAAAATCGCGTTGAAGCTCGACGTGACCCATGTGCCCTTCCGGGGTTCTGGCCAATCGGTGCCGGCCATGATCGGCAACCAGGTCGATGTGGTGTTCGCCGCCCTGCCCTCGCTGTCGGGCTTCGCCGACAAGGGCCAGGCGAAGATTCTGGCCACCAACGCCGGCAAGCGCTCGGCCCTGGCGCCAGATATCCCGGCCATTTCCGAACTCATTCCCGGCTTCAACTTCGCCGTTACGGTGGGCGCGCTGGCCCCCACCGGCACGCCCGATTTCGCGGTGCAGAAGCTCAGCTCGGCCATCGCCAAGGCGGTCAAGGACGCCGCGGTCGTGAAGCAGTTCAACACGCTGGGCATCGAGCCCGTCGGCGGCACGCCCGCCGAGTACGAAGCCGCGATCGATGACGAAGCCAAACGCTATCAAAGCGCGATCCAGGCGGCGGGGATCAAGGCCGACTAGCCCTGTCCCCGGGCGGCGCGCGGGGCGGCACACCCCGGACCCGCGCGCCGCGGCCCATCGCGCGCCTTATCCCGACATGAAGGAGCCCCTATGTTGACGACTGAAGAAAATGAACTGCTGTGCCGGGTGGTCGGCGATGCGCCCATGGGCCAATTGATGCGCAGGCACTGGACCCCGGTGTGCCTGAGCGAAGAGGTCAGCGAGCCGGACGGCGACCCGGTGCAGGCGCGCGTGCTGGGCGAAGACCTGGTGGTGTTCCGCGACACCGACGGCCGCGTCGGCGTCATGGACGAATACTGTCCGCACCGGCGTGTATCGCTGGTGTACGGCCGCAACGAGGAATGCGGGCTGCGCTGCCTGTACCACGGCTGGAAGATGGACGTGGAGGGCACCGTGATCGAAATGGTGTCCGAGCCGGCCGCCAGCACCATGGCGCAGAAGGTCAAGCACAAGGCCTACAAGGTGCAGGAATGGGGCGGCGTCATCTGGGCCTACATGGGCCCGCAGGACGACATTCCCGGCTTCGTGCCGCCGCCCTGGGCGCCCACCGCCGACGCCAAGGTCAGCATCGCCAAAGTGATCATTCCGTGCAACTGGGCGCAGATCCTGGAAGGCGCGATCGATTCCGCGCACAGTTCCAGCCTGCACTCGTCGGACTTCGTGCCGGCCCGCGTCGGCGGCGCCGAGGCCACCGACAAGAACTGGCTGCGCCCGTCCACCGACAAGGCGCCGCGCTTGCAGGTGCAGCGCGCCCCGTTCGGCTTTCGCTACGCGGCAATCCGGCGGCCGATCACCAACGCGGCGCAGAACGACTATGTGCGCTCTACCGTGTTCGTGGCGCCCGGCACCGTGCTGATTCCGCCCAACAACCTGTACAACGTGGCCAACGTCAACGTGCCTCGCGACGACACCAGCACGGCGTTCTATTTCATCGCCTGGGGCGAAAAGGCCACCACGCCCGATACCGAGACCTGGCGCCGGTTCCTGGGCACCAGCGTGGGCATCGACCTGGATGAGCGCTACCGGCCGCTGCGCAACCCCGAAAACCGCTTCTGGCAGGACCGCCAGGCCATGAAGGCCGGCAATTTCACCGGCATACGCGGCTTTCCGAACCAGGACATCGCCATGTGGATCACCATGGGCCCGCTGGCGAACCGCGCGGAAGAACGCCTGGGCGCCAGCGACCTGGCCATCGTCGAATTTCGCCGCCAGATGCTCGAAGCCGTGCAGGCGTTCCAGAAAGGCGAAGCCGCGATCGGCACGGGCGCGCTGCGCATTCCCGCCGAAGTCTGCTCGTTCCAGGCCATCGTGCCCAAGACCACCGACTGGCGCGAGTTCACCGCGCGGCCGGCCGGCGCGCAGCCCGGCAACGACCCGGAACTGGCCGGCAACTACCAGACCACCGCTTGAATCCAGGAGACCACGTTGGCCAAGCTACCGCTTTCCATCGCCATGGGCGACTACGACCGCAACCGCGCGCTGTACGACGGCGCCGTGCAGATTGACGGAGTGGACCCCACTTTCATGCTGCTGAGCCCGGAAGAGATGTTCTTCCGCGCATTCCGCTTCCAGGACTTCGACATCAGCGAGCTGTCTTTCAGCAGCTACCTGGTCAAGCATGCCCGGGGCGACTGCCCCTACATCGCGCTGCCCATCTTCCTGTCGCGCGCGTTCCGCCATACCTCTATCTATGTGCGCAAAGACCGCGTCAAGTCGCCGCAGGATCTGAAGGGCAAGCGCATCGGCATTCCCGAATACCAGCTGACCGCCAACGTATGGGCGCGCGCGCTGCTGAACGACGACTACGGCGTCAGGCCGTCGGACGTGACCTGGGTGCGCGGCGGCATCGACCAGCCCGGCCGCCCCGAGAAGATCAAGCTGCAGCTGCCGGACGACGTGAAGATGATCGACGCCCCGCCGTCGACCACGATCTCGGACATGCTGGACCGCGGCGAAATCGAGGGCTTCATGGCGCCCCGCGCGCCCTTCGGCGCGGCGCGCGCCAACCCCGACATCGGCTGGCTGTTCGACGACCCCACCGCGGTGGCCAAGGACTACTACAAGCGCACCGGCATTTTTCCCATCATGCACGTGGTGGGCGTGCGCAAGACCCTGGCCGAGCAGCACCCGTGGCTGCCGGGCGCGCTGCTGAAGGCCTTCGAACAGTCGAAGGCGGCGGCGCTGGCCAAGCTCGAAGACACATCGGCCACCAAGGTCACCCTGCCCTTTGTCGAAGAACAGCTCAAGGCCGCGCGCGACACCCTGGGCGAAAACTACTGGGCCTACGGCGTCGACGCCAACCGGCCCACGCTGGAGGCATTCACCCGCCATCACCACGCGCAGGGCCTGTCGTCCCGCCACGTTGCGGTGGACGAGCTGTTCCATCCCGGCACCTACGAAACCTACAAGATCTAGGCGGCCCCCCCGCAGTACGAGATTGCCATGACAGAGTCCATACCGGGCCAAGACGCCCTGATGCCGCTGCGCATCGCCAGCATCGTCGACGCCGCCGACGGCATACGCTCGTTCGAGCTGCGCGATGCCGGCGGCGGCGAGCTGCCGCCCTTCACGCCCGGCTCGCACGTGAAAGTGCGCGTGCCCAACGGCGAGCTGCGCAAGTACTCGCTGTGCAACGACGCCGCCGAACGCGACCGCTACGTCATCACGGTCAAGCGCGACGCGCAGGGCCGCGGCGGCTCGATCAGCCTGGTGGACCAGGCGGCCGTGGGCGACACCCTGCCCACGTCCATGCCGGACAACGCCTTCGCGCTGGTCGACAACCCCGGCAGCCTGATCTTCATCGCGGGCGGCATCGGCATCACGCCGATCCTGTCCATGATCCGCTCGCTGGGCGAGCAGCCCGAAATCGGCTGGAAGCTGTATTACCTGAGCCAGTCGCCCGCCACCACGGCTTTCGTGGACGAACTGGGCAGGCCCGAATGGCAAGGACGGGTGCGCATCCACCACGACCACGGCGATCCCGCGCAATCGATGGACCTGTGGCCGGTGCTCGAAAAGCCCAACCGCGGCCACGTGTACTGCTGCGGCCCGCGCGGGCTGATGGAGGCGGTGCGCGACATGTCCGGCCACTGGTCGCCCGGGCGCATCCACTTCGAAAGCTTTCTTGAAGGGGGTGGGAAAAAACCAACGGATAAGCAATTTCAAGTCGAACTGGCTAAATCTGGACTTCAATTTGAAGTGCCGGTAGGGAAGTCGATTTTATCTGTCCTTCTCGAGGCAGGCATCAAAGTGGGATATTCCTGCGAAAGCGGCACCTGTGGTTCATGCCGAACCGGCTTAGTACAAGGCAGCGTTGACCATCGCGACATGGTCTTGATGCCCGAAGAGCAGGAAACGCAGATCATGGTCTGTGTGTCGCGGGCGACATGCGACAAGCTTGTCCTCGATTTGTGAGCTCAAGGGCTTCATTACATGCAAAATCACAAATTACGAATCGGAGTTGCTGGCCTAGGGCGGGCATTTTCGCTAATGTTACCGACCTTTCTTAATGACGAGAGGGTAACGCTAGTAGCCGCCAGCGACCCACGGCGGGAAGCTCGTGATAGATTTGCCCGTGATTTCCAGGCACCTGTGTATCCCGACACAGAGTCGTTGGTGAAGAATGCAGATGTACAAGTAGTTTATGTCGCGAGCCCGCATCAGTTCCATGCAGAGCATACATGTATTGCGGCGCTACACAAGAAACATGTGTTGGTCGAAAAGCCAATGGCCCTGTCGTTAGACGAGTGTGATCAGATGATCGCTGCTTGTGCGTCCGCGGGCGTCAAGCTATTGATCGGCCATTGCCATAGTTTCGATGAGCCTTACCTCAGGACTCGTCAAGTTATCGGCAGCGGAGAGTTCGGCCGCGTTCGCATGGTGCACGCGCTGAACTATACCGATTACTTGTTTCGCCCGAGACGGCCGGAAGAGCTGTCAACGAAGCAGGGGGGCGGGGCAGTGTTCAGCCAGGCCGCCCATCAAGTAGACATTGTTCGTATGCTGATTGGCGAGAAGCCCGTACGTCTGCGTAGCGCGCTGGGGAATTGGGATATATCTAGGCCGACGGAAGGAGCATACAGCGCACTGCTCTGGTTCGAGTCGGGGGCATTTGCCTCGTTGAACTACAACGGGTACGGTCATTTTGATTCAGACGAATGGATGGGTTGGATCGGAGAAATGGGAAATCACAAGAGCGAGGATGCGTATGGCAGCGCGAGGGCCACGCTCGCTGAACTTTCATCCTCGGTAGACGAGGCCAGTCTGAAGGCGGCGGGGACGTATGGTGGGTCGTCTTATGCTGGCCCAGTGTCGCCATCTGCATTTCCCCATCTGTCCTATCAGCATTTCGGACCAATTATTGTCTCGTGCGATCATGCCGATATCCGGCCGATGCCTAACGGAATTGCCATATATGGCGACATGAGGCGGGAATTCCGAGAGATCCCGGCTCCAAGGGCTCCGCGCCTTGAAGTCATCGACGAATTGCATGGCGCGATCTATCAAGATCGGCCATGTATCCATGACGGACACTGGGCCCGTACAACGTTGGAAATATGCTTATCGATGTTGGAGTCGGATGCCAACTGTGGCGATATCGTGTTGGGGTAAGATGTTGATCATCCATGCTTCAGGATAATCATGCTCAAGCGTTGATCCGTACATTTGGGGTATTATTTTTGGCGGTTCAATTAATTGCGATTGCCTCTAATGAGTTCCAAAGAAACCCTGAAGGTATTGAATCACTGGCGTGAGGCGGTACCGGATGATCGTCTTGCACACCTAATTAAGGATGCTACTCGTGCATTAGTGCGGGGATTACAGATGCGTCTCGCTGATCATAATGTCTCATTCGGGCATTGGACATTCTTGCGCATCCTGTGGGAGCACGACGGCCTTACACAGCGAGAGTTGAGCGAACAAGCTGGTGTGATGGAGCCCACTACTTTTTCTGCGGTCAAAGCCATGGATTTGCTTGGCTATGTGGAGCGAAGGCATTTGCCCCGGAACAGGAAGAATATTCACATATTCTTGACGCGTAGTGGCCGCGCGCTGAAAAGGAAACTGGTCCCTTTGGCCGAAGAGGTGAACGCCATTGGAACGCATGGTCTTACGGCAGCAGAAATAAAGGTCGCACGTAAAGTGCTGCTGACTATCATTGCGAATATGGCGGAAGATGAAGCTTTGGCAGAAAGCTCGGAACGACGGATTCCTTCTACTCGGGAATTGTCTCGTCGAATAAATGGAATGTCTACTTGATATTCGTTCTCACCTAGTAGGATCTGAACTGGCGCTCATTTGCTGAGAAACTGGGTCATCCGTTGCATTTCGCTCGTCCTTAGGGCAATGGCAATGTACTCCGTACGGCTGTGAAGCGGCGCGCGTAGATGCCGGCGGCGAAAATTGCGCTATCGCCGCCTTCGTCGAGGTCTCGGCCTGTTTGCCGCTGTGCCGCTGATCACCCAGCCGCCGGCATGAAGCCGACGTTCGTAGCCAGGATCGCTGCTTTACGCATGACCATGGCGAGATATTTTTGCGCTGTGTGTAATCGATCCATGCTTTTTAGGATATTGGTGCTAAAGTCGTTCGAGTTGTACCGCTGGGTCTTGCAGATGGGCACCTCCAGGATATCTCTCGCGTTTGTGCCAGCGCTTCGCCAGTTTCAACTCTTTCGGCATATTTACAGCGATGACTGAGTGTAGGCGGTCGCCAACGAGTTGGAATACGCAGAACTTCGCCTCTTCGACCGAGCCCCGCATTACGTGCGTGCCGGCGTCCGAGGGTATTCCCAGCACCTGCAAATTGACGTCGTACTGATCCGACCAGAACCAGGGAAGATCCTGCTGCCCAGGCGCTTTTCCCGAAAGCGCATGCCCGACGGCAATGCCCTGATTCTGTGCATTGGCCCAGGATTCAAGGCGTATTCGTGCTCCTGCGGGCGCGCCCGGCCAGGCGCACGGCTGGTTCGCAACGTCGCCTATTGCGTAGATCGAAGGGTCCGACGTCCGGCAGTGGGCATCGACCACGATCCCGTTGTCGACCTGCAGGCCGCAGGCGCTCGCCAATGCCGTGTCGGGCTCGAGGCCGATGCCGAATACGATCACATCGGCCTGCCGCAGCCCTCGATGGGTATGGGCCTGCAGCGGGCCGCCGTTTTCCGGGCGTTCGATCGCGGTCACCGCGCCGTCCAGCTGCACTTCCACGCCTTGAGCCCGGTGCAGCCGCAACAGGAAATCCGATACGCCGGCCGGCACCGACCGCGCGCAAAGCCGCGGCCCGCTTTCTATTACACAGACTTGCAGTCCTAGCAGCCGCGCAGTCGCGGCCAATTCCAGGCCTATCCATCCGCCGCCCACGACGAGCAGGCGACGGCCGGCTTGCAGGGCGCTACGCAGCTGCACGGCGTCGTCGAGCGAGCGCAAGGTGTATACGCCATCAAGATTGCCGCCGGGAATACCTGGCCGGCGCGCCTTGCCTCCCGTGGCGAGAACCAGCGTGTCATAGGACAGCGGCGGCTCTTGCGCCAGCATGACCTGGCGGCGGCCGCGATCGATCCCGACCGCCGTGGCGCCCAGCTTCAACTGGATATCCAGTTCGTGCGCCTGCCGAACGGACAACAGGCAGGGCGGACCGGGCTGTGCGCCCGACATGACGGCCTTGGACAGGGGCGGGCGTTCATAGGGCGGATGCGGCTCTTGCCCCAGCAGCACTATCTCGGCTTCGCGCGAATGTTGCCGCAGCGCGCGGGCCACCCACGCGCCCGCCTGCCCGGCGCCGACGATGACGGTTTTCATGGATGGGGCATCCTCAAGCGCAGACAAGCCTGATATAGACCACGCCGTCCTCGACGCGGGCTGGATAAGACCGTAGATCTTCGGTGCAGGGCGCGCTGACCGCCTTGCCGCTGCGTATGTCGAACCTGCCTTCATGCAGCGGGCATTCGATTTCGCAGCCGTCCTGTATCAGCCCTTCCGACAGGTCCGCATCGCCGTGGGTGCACTTGTTGTCAGTCGCGAATATCTCCGCGCCGAGTCTGTACAGACAGATCGGCAGATCGCCGACCGCCACGCCCAGGGTGTCTTCCTCGGGCACATCGGCATAGTCGGCGGCCCGGATCCAGTGTTCTGCTGCCATGGTTACCTCGTCATCAGGTCGATGTAATGGTTTTCCATGTGGTGCAGCGCTTCTTCCAGCGGAGCCATCGGCCCTGGCTGGAAGAATTTCGAGCCGGAAGCATTCTGCAGCGATTCGACCATCACCGCGTCTTCGGCAATGATCTGGCGGACGAAGGCTCGATACTTCGCCAGCTCTTCCTGGTAACCGGGAATGGAGAAAGCCGCCGGCGGAAACAGCAAATAGCAGACCACACGTGTTTCATTGGGAGAAATCGGCCAGACATGCCACATGCGCAAGCTGTCCGAACGCATCGACAGGTTCAGGTTCGGATAGATGCCCGCCTTGCAGGCGATGCCCGAAGATTTGTCTTGCGCCCAGGGCAGGGTGGGAAACACCTGCTCGCCGCTCTTGGAGTGCGGCCGGGCCTCGTACTGAGTGTGCCAGCCGCCATTTTCTTCCAGCTGGAACTTCAGCTTTTCACCCTTGACGAAGCCGCCAAAGGTGCTCTTGTGGATCACGCCCACGTGATAAATGTCGATCAGGTTTTCGACCAGGAATTTCCAGTTGCACTTGACGTCGATCTCGACTTTGTCGGCCAATTGGCAGTCGCCCGACTGGAACCACCACAGGCTTTGCTCGTAGGGGGCGATGTAATCTTCGAACGAGGGCGGCTGATCGGCGAAGTTGGTGAAAATCCATCCGCGCCAGATCTTCACGGGCAGCGGCTTGAGCCTGGCGCCGCTCATGTCGACTTCGGATTCCTTCATGCCGGGCGCCGCGATCAGCTTGCCCCCCACGTCGAACAGCCAGGCGTGGTACGGACAGCTGAAATCCTTCGCGTGTCCGCAGCCGCTTGCCACGGCCACGCCGCGGTGCAGGCACATATTCATGCAGACCTGGATCTCGTTCTCGGCGGGGCGTGAAATGAGGATGGGTTCGTTCATGACGCTGAACGTCATGTAGTCGCCGACGTTGGGGATCTCTTCGACACGGCCGACCGAAAGCCAATGCGTCATGAAGATGCGCTCTTTCTCCATGGCGTAGATCTCTTCGGAGCTGTATACCCCCCCGGGCAAGTGGCGGGCGCGCAGCAGGCTTTCCCGTGTTTTCTCGAAGCGTGGGGCGAGTTCGCGCAACTGGATGGCGGCGGTTTGCATGGCGGTCTCCGTTGGGTTGAATACTGTGGAGACGAAGTTTATGATCGACATTGATCGATGTATAGATCGACTATCAAATCGATATAACCCATTTTTTTTGAACGGAGCCGGCGCATGACCCGTCCGCACGAACCGCTATTCGATGAGGCTTCCCCGCAGGCGCCGGGCGATGCGGGCCGCCGCGTCAACGATGTCGATTACGTACGCCGCGACGAAGCGCTGGCCATGCTGGGCATCAAAAAAGAGTCTCTGTATACCTACGTCAGCCGGGGCCTGATCAAGACGCTGCCCGAACCGGGCAGGCGGACCAGCCTGTACCGCAAGTCCGACCTGGAAAAGCTCAGCACCCGCGCCGGCGCCAAGGCGGGCGGCGCGCCCGTCGCGCAGGCGCTGCGCTATGGCGAGCCCGTGGTGCAGACCTGGCTTTGCGACATTGATTCAACGGGGCCCCACTATCGCGGATATCTGGCCACTACGCTGGCCCGCGAGGGCCGCTCGCTGGAGTATGTGGCGGACCTGCTCTGGGGCGGGCTGCCCCCAGGGCGCGACCGTCCGTGGCCGGCGCCGGATGACGAGCCGGCCGAAACCCTGTCCGGCCTCGGGGCACAGGGCAAGAAAAACGCCGGCTCTCCTATCCGGCTCCTGGCCATGATGGCCTTGCGGCTCAGCGCACTGGAAGCCGACGCCGCCGGGCGAGGCGATGTGCGCACGAGCGGCGTGCGGCTGATCAGCGCCTTCGCCGGCGCCTCCGGCTACTTCGGCCCCCGCCGTGCCTACCAGCGCGGCGCAGGCCAGGAATTCATCGCGCAGCGGCTGCTCCGCGGTTTCGGCCTGTCCCGGCAGCCGGGCCAGGACAAGCTGCTGGCCGCCATGAACGCAGCCCTGGTGCTCAGCGCCGACAACGAGTTGTCGGCGCCCACGTTCTGCGCGCGCATCACGTCCTCGACCGGCGTGGACGTACACGCTTGCGTGGCCGCGGCGCTGATGGCCCAGGCCGGTCCCATGCAGGCCGGCGGCATGATAGACCTGGAGCAATATCTGGCCGATGCGCAGGCTGCCGATGGCCGGGCACGGTCGTACACCGGCGTGCCATGCTTCGGCCATCCGCTGTACGACCGCGACCCGCGCGCCGAAGTCCTGCTCGAAATGATCGGCGACCTGCCAGGCAACGCGCGCGAGAAGGCCCGCTTGCTGGATTTCGTCGAGGCTGTCCGGCAGAACGCAGGCAGCTATCCCAACTTGTTCGCGGCGCTGGTGATACTGTCCCGGATACTGGGCCTGCCCGCGGGCGCGGCCGTGTACCTGCACAGCCTGGGCCGTACCGCCGGATGGGTGGCGCATGCGGCCGAACAGCGGCTGTCCGGCGTCATGCTGCGTCCGCGGGCGCGCTACATGGGTTCGAGCCCGGCACAGTCACTCTAGGATCAGGTCGGCGATCAGCTGGCGCAGCCATTTGTGGGCCGCATCCGTGTGGGCGCGCCGATGCCAGAATTGGCGTACGCGCGCCTGCGGCATCTTGAAGGGCAGTGCATGGGTCTGCAGCCCGTCCATGCCCACAACCGCGTTGCCCGGCACGGTTGCGATCAGGTCTGACCGCAACACGATTGCCGCGCAGCGGTGGTAATGCGTGACAGTCAGTTTGATGTCGCGCCGTTGTTTGCGGCCTGACAGCGCTTCTTCTACCAGGGCATCGGTGCTGCCCGCGGTGGCGGTCACGTGCCCCAGCGAAAGATAGCGCGCCAGCGTCAGCTTGTCGCCCAATGCGGGGTGGCCTTTGCGGGCGATGCACAAATACCGGTCGTCGAACAAGTGTTGTTGATAGAAACCGGCATGCAGGAATCCGATGTTGCCAATGGCCAGGTCGGCCTGGCCGCTGCGCAACGCCGGCGCATAGTCGGCATGCGACAGGCGCGAGGCCTCGATGCTCACGTGGGGGGCGGCGGACGATAGCGTCAGCATCAAGCGCGGCAGCACCACCATCTCGCCCACATCGGACATAAGCAAGCGGAAGGTCCGCCTGCTCGATTCAGGCCGGAAGTCGCCTACTTGTGAAAAACAGGTCTCGATGCCCGCCAACGCCGCTTCCAGCGGAGCGAACAGGCTGTTGGCCAGGGCGGTGGGCTCCATGGTCCGGCCCGAGCGGGTGAACAGCGGGTCATTGCACTGCTCGCGCAGCCTGCGCAGTGCGTTGCTCATTGCGGGCTGCGTCAAGCCGATGGCGCTGGCCGCGTGCGAGACACTGCGCAGCCGGTACACCACGACAAACACGCGAAGCAGGTTCAGGTCGAAAGTCTTGATATTCATAGCATGAATTCAGAAACGTTTGATTATCAATTTGACCATGAATCCAGCCTCGCGCGACCATGCTCGCCACGCACAGAATTTATTGAAGGTGAGGATTCATGTCGGAAGCAGTCGTCGATGTCCCGGTTCTTATTGTGGGCGGGGGGCCGGTCGGCCTGGCCATGAGCATCGACCTGGCCAGGCGCGGCGTCCATTCCGTGCTGCTCGAGCAGGGGGACGGAAACATCGAGCATCCCCGTACGGGGCTCGTGGCCATCCGCACGATGGAAGCGTTCCGCATGTGGGGAATCTCTGAACAGGTTCGCGCCTGTGGCTTTCCTGATGACTACGATCTGTCGATGGTTTTCTGCACGTCATTGAATGGCCTGCTGCTGGATCGCGAGCCTTATCCCAGCATGCGCGACAGCCCCACGCCGCCCGAGACGCCAGAGAAGAAGCAGCGCTGCCCGCAGCTCTGGCTGCAGCCGATCCTGACCGAGGCTGCGCTGGCCAGCCCGCAGGCCGGCATCCTCTTCGAGCATCGCTTCCTGCGTCTGGAGCAGGATGCAGACTGGGTGCATGCGGAAGCGCAGGATCTGCGCTCCGGCCGCAAGAAGCAGTTCCGGGCCCGGTATCTGCTGGGGTGCGATGGCGCAACCAGCCAGGTGCGCGAGCAGGCCGGCATCCCGATGCAGGGGCGCCTGCTGAGCTATTCGGTCAATATCCTGATCAAGGCCGACGGCCTGGCCGACAAGCATCTCATGGGGCAGGCCGAGCGCTACATGCTGGTCGGCCCCGAGGGAATGTGGGGCAATCTCACCGTCGTCGACGGCGCCGATATCTGGCGTCTTACTGTGCTGGGTTCGCAACAGAAGATGGACCTGGCGTCATTCGACGCCGCCGCATGGGTGCGCCGCGCGCTGGGCGGGCCGCATGGCCCGGAAATCGCATTCGAAGTGCTGTCGGTAACCCCCTGGCGGCGCAGCGAGATGCTGGCCGATCGCTATTGCCAGGGGCGCGTGGTTCTGGTGGGGGACTCGGCCCACACCATGTCGCCGACGGGCGGCATGGGCATGAACACCGGCATACAAGAGGTGCTGGACCTGGGCTGGAAACTGCAGGGCATGCTGGAAGGGTGGGGCGGCCCCGCCCTGCTGCGCAGCTATGAGATCGAGCGCCGGCCCATCGCGCAGCGCAATACCCGTTTTTCCACCCAGAATTTCAAGGCATGGCAGGACACGCCGGATCCCCGCGCGGTGTGCGACGACACAGCCGAAGGCCAGCGCACACGCGCGGCGCTGGGCAAGCGGTTGCGTGATTCGACGCGCGTCGAGTGGGAGTCCATGGGGCTGCAGATCGGGCACAGATACGATGAGTCGCCGATTTGCATTCCGGACGGCACGCCTGCCGTGCCGGACGATTTCAGAGTCTATGTGCCGAATGCCCGTCCCGGTGCCAGGGCGCCGCATGCCTGGCTGAAGGACGGCAGGTCGATCCTGGATCTGTTCGGAAGGTCATTCGTGCTGCTCAATTTCGCAACGGACAACGCCGCGGATGTCCAGGCCATGCGGGCAGCGTCCGAAGCCGTGCGCATGCCGTTCGAAGTGGCGGCGCTGAATGACGAGCCCGAGGCGGCCCGCGCCTATGCCGCGAAGCTGGTCCTGGTGCGTCCCGACGGGCATGTCGCGTGGCGCGGCGATAGACTACGCGACGCACGCCATATCCTCGACACCGTACGCGGCGCGGCCTGACCGCACCCCCCCAAAAACTAGAAACCAGGAGAGAGAACATGATCAACCCCAGCAAACGGCAATTCCTTCGTGCGGCCTTCTGCGGCCTGTGCGCCAGTCTGTGCGTGTCCACGGCGCAGGCTGGCGATGACAGCTATCCGGACCGTCCTATCAAGTTCGTGGTGCCATACACCGCCGGCGGCAGCAACGACGTGGTGGGCCGGGTGCTTGCGCAGAAGCTGTCGGCCTATTGGGACGTGCCCATCATTGTCGAGAACCGGGCCGGCGCCGGCGGCAACCTGGGGGCGGCGCTGGTGGCCCGTTCCGCGGCGGACGGCTACACCTTCCTGATCACCCCGAACAACCTTCTTACCATGAACCCGTACGTTTACCAGAAGACGGGCGTGGGCTACGACCCGATCAAGGACTTCGCGCCGGTTTCGCTGGTGGCCACCGGCCCCATCCTGTTGGCTGTCAATGCCGAACTGCCCGTGAATTCGGTAAAGGAACTCATTGCCTATGCAAAGGCCAATCCGGGCAAGCTCAGCTATGCGTCCGCGGGAGTCGGCACGCCGCATCACTTGAGTGCTGAATTGTTCAAGTCCCTGACGGGCGTGGACATGGTGCATGTGCCGTACAAGGGCGCGGTGCCCGCTGTCAGCGACCTAGCGGCGGGGCGGGTGCAGGTCATGTTCGGCATTCCCAACAGCCTGATGCCCTTCGTCAAGACGGGCCAGCTCAAGGCCCTGGCTGTAAGCAGCCTGAAGCCCTCGGCAATGCTGCCGGACCTGCCCACGGTGGATGCCTCCGGCGTGCCGGGATTCAATTCGTCTCTGTGGATCGGCCTGACCGCGCCGGCCGGCACCCCGGCGGCGGTGATCGCGAAGGTCAACCAGGCAGTGATGCGGGCCATGCAGGATCCCGAGGTGAAAGCCAGCCTGGAGGCGCAAGGGCTGTCGGCGGACGCCAGCACCCCGCAGGAATTCGCGGCGCTGATCAAGCATGATGCGGCGCGCTGGTCCAAGCTGGTCAGCGAGCGCAAGCTGTCCGCCGATTGATCGGCAAGGGAAGGCAAGCGGGTGGACTATGTCGGTCGCGCCCAATCAGGGCTTTGTAGTTGATCTGCGCGGCCGAAATACTGCATACGTTTGTACCCGAGAACGACTATGCTCCACAGAATCATGATCATGGTCCTTCCAGGTATATAACGCCCCGTTCAACTTTCACAGGATATATCCTAATCGGCACCCTGCATGGTGCTCTGACGGCCTGGCCTGTTCGAATATCGAAACACCCTTGGTGCAGGGGACATTCGATTACGTCGTTCTCGATATACCCGTCAGCTAGGCTGGCATCTCCGTGGGTGCAGGTGTCGTGTGTAGCATAGATACCGCCATCACTAAGTTTATATAGGCAGACTGGTTCATCGTTCACTACGACCCGCAGCGTGCTCGTATCCGGATTTATATCCTTTGTCGCCGCTACCGCGATCCACTTCCGTACTTCCGTCATAATTCCAATGCCTCACGATAGTACTTGTAGAATGCACGGATCATCACTTCGCTAACCATGTAGTCAGCGGGCTCCGTGTCGCGCCCGCCCATTTCGATTACGCTCACGCTGTCAGGGTAGCCCGTGACACCTTGTTGCACCTGCTTTAGCACCTCACTGTCGTCCATCGACACGAAGCCCGCCGGGCCGAGCAGATTGGCGTGTTTTAGGCGCAGTCGGGTCAACTCTTCGTCGTCATCCTCATAACCGTAGTAGGTAAAGACAAGTTCGTGCGCGCCCGGGCCCCGGGGAATGACATGGCGTGTCTTTAGCGAATTCGCCTGGATCCCGAACTGTGCTGCGGGGAAAATCCATGCTCCGCCTACTCGTCCTCGGTTGAATTCCTTGCGCGGCGTAACCGTCTCCATATCCTTAATTTGAAGGTCATCTCGAAAGCGACTCATCTCGGCAGTAGCCTCGGTCTTCTTTTTTCCTTCGTTATGGGAACTCATCACGCTATGAGCGCCACCACCGGTAGGGATGCATTCGGACTTTGAGTCGGCCCGCCACAGGCCGAATGTAATGTAGAACGAGTGCAGCAAAGTGGCATGGTATGGGTCTTTGAGATTTTCCAGATTGAACCGTTCCGGGAAATTCGGAGGCTCCGACATTTGAGAGAATGGAGCCATGAAGAAAGTAAATAGTTTTTCCCCGAGGTTAAGGCGCGGGCGGTACAAATGGTGTCGGGTCAGGCGGCGGAGTATGACTCGCCGTGGGCAGCGACGGTAGAGATCGCCGCCAAGATAGGGTGTACGGCGGAGACGCTGCGTCGTTGGGTGCTTCAGAGTGAGCAAGATCTCGACCAAGGCGAAGATGGCGCGGCCGACGAGCAAGGCCGTCTCAAGGCGCTAGAGCGCGAGGTGCGCGAGCTGCGCCAGGCCAACGAGATTTTGCGCAAGGCCTCGGCTTATTTTGCCCAGGCGAAGTTCGATCGCCCCTTGAAACGATGAAGGCATTCATCGACGAACAGCGCGGCGCCTATGGGGTCGAGCCGATCTGCAAGGTGCTGCCGATTGCCCCATCGACGTATTATGGGCACGGGCCGGTGGGTATGTGGGTGAAATCCGGAAAGCCGGTGGGCATACCCTGTGGGCAAACGCGTGGGAAGGTGCAGCCTGTCCACCGTTTGTACATCAGCGGTTGTCCATGGGCCGAGCGAAGCGAGCCGGGTGGTCGCGTAGCGATCATCCACATATCCACGGCTCCGGGGACGCGTTCCGGAGGGCGGGTTGTATCGCGGGCCCACTGGATCGTCGAAAATCCGGGCCAATTAGTAAAGGTCGTTTCTACGTAGTCCATAGGCCCGGTCTTCTGGACGATGCGACCACACATCGCGCACTCCCTACACTCGTTCGACCGACTCAGTATAGGCGCAACGCTCCAGCTTCACGCGTGGCCCAGCACGCGCTGCAGGCGGTCGCCAGTCGTGGGCATTCGGTGCGCGGCCTGGTGTCAGGCCTGGGCGCATCTTGGCCCTGCGCGCACCTGGCGCAAGGGGCTTTCGCGGCATAAACCGCTCGCTGGCGCTCGCTTTTTATTCCACGTCCCCTTGCGCCAGGCGCTTGTTCCGCAGGGCGCCAGTGCTCCCGTCCCGCCACCCGGCCGGGCTCACTCTCAAGGAGCACGACATGAAGCAAGCCACCGCCACTGCCGCCAATCTGGTTCCCGACGAAGATCGCATGAAGTTCTTGCCCAAACACTTCGGCCAGCGCCTGATGTTGACGGGAGAGTTCGCTGTCTACACGTGGCTTGGACGACTGTCTGAAGATTACAAGGGCGCTTACTGGCACTACTACGAAGTGGCCGACACCTTCTACTTGGTACCAGCCGGCTACGACCAGCTGCGCATCGTTTGGCCGATGAACTGGTGCGATTGCACCATGTCGGCCGACGCCGCGGGAATCGTCGCCACCCTCTACGCACTCTGCGAGCTGTGCGAGCAACCGCAGGGTCGCCACCTGGTCGACAAGTATCTCGCGCTGCGCGCCTTTGCCGGCGAGCACGCTGAAGCTCCCGCAATATTCGCGGCCATCGACTGACGCCACCAGGCCCGCCCCTGCGGGCCTTTTCTTCGTTGCGCCGCCGGCGGCTGGCCATCGCCGCTACCTGCTAAGCGACATTGCTGGGGCCATGCCCGTGCGCGAACACCATCGTGCCAAGCTTCACGGTGTGGGCGGGTCTGCATTCCCGGTCAGTGTGCCACGTCGTTCTCGCGTTCAAGTGCTGCGCGGTGCCAGCTGCGCTCGCACCACTTGCGGCCGCCGGCCGTCTTCGACACTTGAGCGCTGCGCTGCGCCGTGTCCTTCAGTTCCGGGCATTCCCGCCCTGGCAACCGGAGAACAAACATGGCCACGAAAGCACAACAGCGCAAATTCATTCAATCGGCCGATGAGCATCAGCAAGGCATGGTCAGCATCCTCCGGGAGCTGTCGCGCACGCACGGTCTGGATCGTACGTGGTCCGACTGGACGGAGATGGGTGCGCTCGCTCTGGCCAATGCCGTAGATCGGACGCACTTCGAAAAGCGCGAGAAGCGCTACCTGGAGATCGTTGGCCGCTACGCCAAAGAAGACCTGCAGCGCCTGGCCGACGCGTTCGCGTTGCTGGTCCAATGCTGGGATCAGCGTGTCACCACTGGCGAATTCGGCGATATCCTTGGCAGCACGTTCATGATGCTCGACATGGGCAACGCCGGCACGGGACAGTTCTTTACGCCCTATGAGGTGTCGCGGCTGATGGGCAGCATGATCATGGGCGACGCCGGCGAACTCACCGACCAGGTGGAGCGACGCGGCTTCCTGCGGCTGATGGAGCCGGCCTGCGGTGCCGGCGGCATGATCATCGCCGCCGCCAATGGACTGCACGATGCCAAGATCAACTACCAGCAGGCGATGCACGTGGTCGCGATCGACATCGATCGCCGGTGCGTGCACATGGCCTACCTGCAGCTCGCCCTGTTGCATATCCCGGCAATCGTCGTGCACGGCAACGCGCTTACCGGCGAGGAGTGGGAGCACTGGTACACGCCGGCACACGTCCTCGGCGACTGGGGCGCGCGGCTGCGCCAGCGTGAGGCGATACAGGCCATGCGCGAGATGCTGGCTGCCCCTGCGGCGGTCGACGCGCCAAGGCCGACGGTCGAGCCTGCACCAGCCGCGGCCGCGGCCCCTGCGCCGACGCAAACGGTGCTCTCCCAAGCGGCTCGTCAGGTGGCCGCCGCTGGCCAGATGACACTGTTCTAGCCTCGGACTTGGGCCCCCTGGGGCCCTGGCGCGGCGCGCCGCGCCGCTTTTCTTCGCATGCCTCGGCCATCAAGCACTGCACGGAGCATACAGTCGCAGGCCCTTCGGCCCCGGACAGGCCTGCCGCAGCGCGCGGCTTTGTAGCCGCGTCAGGCCTTTCAAGGACTTTCGCGGCATAAACCGCTCGCTCACGCTCGCTATTTATTCCACGTCCCTTGACCGGTTCCTCTCGGCCTGCGCCCGCCTGCCCCGTGCAGTGCAATGCAGATCGGCTGCCATTGCTGCACGCAAGGAGCCAACCATGAGTCGTGTTGTCCTGGGCGATTGCCTGTCCGTTCTTCCTACCTTGCCCGATCGCTGCGCCGATCTCGTGCTCACCGACCCGCCGTACCTGGTCAACTACGTGGACCGTGCCGGCCGCAGTATTGCCAATGACCGCCGTGACGAATGGCTGGCGCCCGCGTTCGCTCAGATGTTTCGCGTCCTGCGTGATGACGCATTCTGCATCTCCTTCTACGGCTGGAATCGCGTCGACCGATTCTTTGCCGCCTGGCGCGCCGCCGGATTTCGCGTGGTCGGCCATATCGTCTTTGCCAAGCAGTACCAGTCCAAGGCGCGCTTTCTCGCTTATCAGCACGAGGCGGCCTACCTGCTGGCCAAGGGCCAGCCCGCCACACCGGCGGTCCCGCTGCCTGACGTGATGCCATGGAAATACAGTGGTAATCGCCATCACCCCACCCAGAAGCCTGTTGAATGCCTGGCACCGCTTATCGAGGCATTCAGCAAACCGCGTGACATTGTCTTGGATCCGTTCGCCGGTTCCGGATCGACGTGCGTAGCGGCCCGTCAGGTCGGCCGTCGCTTCTATGGCATTGAGATGGACCCGAAGTATCACGCCGCCGCAGTTGCGCGCCTGCAGCTCGCGCACCGTGAAAGGATTGCAGCATGAGCCCGGACAAACGCTTGTTGGCGCAAGGACTGCACGCCTATCTGGAAGGCTTTGGCCGCCACAACGAGAAGGAGCTAGCTGCTATCGCCGCGTTTGAAGCATGGGGGCCCTTGGCTGCTCGGGTGTACGAGAAGCGTATGGCCAGCGTTCTGGAGGCGCTGTCGCTGGAGGAAGTGCAGGCCATCGCGCGCGGCCGCATTGACCTGGGCACGCTGGCTGGCCAAGTGCTGGAGGGGCTGGAGCGCGAATAGGGCATGGCAAAGTCGGACTCAACGGCGGCAGCGCATGCGGCAATCGCACGGCGGCTGGCGCCGCCGGCTCGCCTGGAAAGTGGCTGCTGACAATGGCTAGCGGTTCCACTTGCCCTAGCAAAATTCTAGAATGGCTGCGACTTTTGGCCCTTTTTTTTACGAATGAGAGAGGTAGTGATGACGACAGATGCCAAGGCTCTTATCGAGAAGTTGCATGATCTGTGGAACACAGGAGACCTGTCTCGAATTCCCGAGATCTATGATGCTGCTTTCGTCGCCCACATGCCGAAAGGTTGGAGCCGGAGTGAGTTCATTGGACATGACGGCGTTAGGGATGCTGTGTCGCGTATCCGGTCAGCATTTCCTGATTGGCATGAAAGAGTGGAAGACCTAATTGAAGGAGAGGGCAAAGTGGTCACCCGCTATGTCTCGACCGGCACACATTCCGGCCCCTTCATTGGGCTTTCGGCGACCGGAAGGCGTGTTTCAATTGACGAAATTTCGATCTATCGCCTGGCCGATGGCCGCGTTGCCGAACAGTGGTGCTTAACAGACGATCTATCCTTGGCTCAACAACTTGGAAAGATGTGATTTGTCGCGGAATTTCTAAACTTGCTACGTCACATTAAGTCGGCGTGCGCGGTCGAGTCTAAGCGAGTCTTGACCGCTGTTGGCGGCCAATATGGGCAACAGCACGAACCAGGCGGCAGTGTGCTGCTGCGCCATGCCCAGCCGCGCACAAACCGCCAAGTGCCGCTGGGTGCAATGGTTTCACCACTCGCCGTAACGCGTGCCGGTACGTTTGCGCTCAAGGTGCAATGCCATCGCCGCGTCATATATGGCCTCCCAGTCTGGCTCAGTGCCCTCGTGAAAAGTGCCTACCTGGACCAGCATGGGATCGGCTTGGCGGTCGAAAACATAGACCCGCCGTAACCCTTTATCTTTCTTTAGAGAGGTTATCTGAAGGAGGTAATCGCGGTTGCGCAGCATCTTGGTGACAAGTGCGCGCGTGTATGGCTGGTTCAATTGCCATGCGAATTCTGGGTATCTGTTGCCTGTGCTCATGGTGGTCGTAGTGGGGCGCCTGGCGGAGGTGCCCGTGAGGTGGTTGGCTGCCGTTGGCGCGGCGGCCTTCACCGGTGAAAGTCCAGATAATTTAAGACGATTTCCATTGCCCCAATACCATTTCTGAGCGAGTCCCTGCGCCTGTCGGCTACGGGCCGGGCTGTCGTGCTGCGCATCGAGCCCGCTGGCGCGGTCTCGCCCCATGCGGGCTTCCATCCTTCCCTCCCTTTGGTCGGCTCTCGCCTCCGCGCCTGCCGGCGCTGCGCGCTGCGCTTGCCAGAGGCCTTCGGCCGATTTTGAGCCCTGCGGGCTTGGGGCGCTCGCCGCGCGGCACAGCTGCGCCTCTCGGACACTGTTCTCGCATGCCTGGCCTGTAAGCCGCCGAGCCCTACAACCGCCGACAGTATCACTGCGTTCCTCCTTCCAAGGGGTTCGCTTCGCCGGGAACTCACCCGTTCGGTGCTCGGCCTTTGGCCTGCGCTCCGCATGCGGCTTCGCTCCCGCCCCTTTCCAGTCGTCTCTACGTGATCCCGATCGGCACGGGCTCGGCGACTCACAGGACTGGCGGCAACAACCGCGAAGACAAAGTCCCGCGATTCCAGCCGTTCACGATCGGGCTAACGATCTTCAGGCCCGGTCAGCACTACATACCATTCTTCGGGAGATTTTGATGAGTACAACACGGTCGGCTGTGAGCGTCATTAGCCTCTACACCCTTCCCAACTGCATCGAGGCCGACGAGACTCGCGCTGCACTCTCTGCGCATGGCCTCATTTTCACAGAGCGTAGTGCAGAGGATCAATCCCCGCCGACTTCGCCAGTGGTTGCCCTGGTCGTACAAGGCGAACTGGTTGCTTGGGCGGGGCATCGGCCGGACCTCATCAACCTGTTAGCCGATCTGCTCGCCTATGGCCCGATTCCGCGCGGTGGACTTGGCGACAGAGAGCAGGCCGACGACGCCATCATCACGCGCCTGCAGGCCATCGCGCAAGTCGAACAGCACCAGCTCAATGCCGGCGACTTCTTCGCCGAGTGTGGAAATCATCCACTGTATCGCGGCTCGGTGGTCTTGGACTGGCTCGGCTACTAAGGAAAAAGCCCCTGATCGGCAGCAACCGACGGGGGCCACATCAGCAACCTCTCGGACTAGGAGAAATGTGATGAACCACGACTTTATCAGATTGGCGAATGACATGCGACGGGCGCACGCACAGGGCCTGCCGTTCCGGCTTCCAGCCATGACTGTGCGCGACCTCGGCACGCTCATCGGGCTGCTCTTGATCGAACCGCCCGCTTCGGCAGTGCTGCACTGATCCACCCGCTAACCAGAAAAGGACGTATCACCATGAAGATGGATTCCACTGAACTCGCTGCTGTACACGCTGGCAGCGTGCGCGCCGAAATTTCGTATGCGCAATTGCGCTTGAGCAAGGAATATCAGGCCCGGCAACCCGGCGAACTGAAAGACGATCCGGAGGTGCTGTCACTCAAGGGCACTATTCAAGCCATCGGTGGCCTGCTGCATAACCTCGTCGTCGTGGAATGCGCGGACGGCGGCTATGAAGTGTGCGCAGGCGGTCGCCGTTGGACCGCGCTGGGCCTCCTGGTGCAGGAGGGCGTCCTGCCTGCCTCGTATCCGGTGCCGTGCCTCGTCATCCCGCCGATGTGTTCACCACCTACGCGAAGCTGCGCGAGGACGGTTGGACGATCCAGGCTATCGCCACCGCCCACGGCGCGGCCGAACTGTCCGTCAAGAAGCTGCTCGCCCTGGGCAGTGTGTCGCCTGCCCTGATGGAGCAATTCCGCCGCGACAAGATCGACATGCCCACCATGCAGGCGCTGGCCTCGGTATCGGACCACGCCCGCCAGGAGGCGGCATGGAAAGCCGCAAATTTCGGCTATCACCACAAGCCTAGCGCGGTGCGCCAGTTCCTCTCGCAGACCGAAATGCGCGGCGACAGTGCCGTGGCGCGCTATGTCACCGTCGCCGCGTATGAAAAGGCCGGTGGCGCGGTCAGGCGCGATCTCTTCGCGCAGCGCGGCGAAGATGCCTATCTGGACGATCCGCAGAAAGTGGCGGAAATGGCCGTCGAGAAGATGCAGCGGTCCAAGCTGGCGAAGGAGGTCAGAGGCGAAGGCTGGGGCTGGGTGGAGTACCGTGTCGAGGTCACTCCTGACGAACTGCGCCGGTTCGGGCGAGTGCAGGAAATCGAGCGCGCTCCAACCAAGGCGGAGGCCAAGCAACTGGCCAAGCTCGAAAAGGCATACGACACGCTGGCGCGGCAATACGCGGCCTTCGAGGAAGACCCCGAGGCGGACGAGGACGAAGCATGCAAGGTGTACGAGCAACTCGAAGCCGCCGAGATGGCGGTGGACCGTTTCAAATGCGGGCTGTTTGGCTACCCCGATGATCTCAAGCCCCTGGCGGGTGTCATCCTGCACCTGGACTACCAGGGCGACCTCACCGCCACGCGCGGGCTGATCAGGCAGGAAGAGCGCGATGCCGTTGCCGCTCTGGTCAAGCGCGATGCGGATCAACCAGCCAGCAGCGCTGGCACGGGCGTGGACCTGCCGCCCGCCAAAACCCGTCCCGTGCATTCGGAGGCATTGACGAATCGGCTTCAGGCGCAGCGCGTGATTGCCCTGCAGGCCGAGGTCATGGTGCGCCCCAATCTGGCGCTCTGCCTATTGGTGGAGCAGATGCTGGGCGATATTGACTGGAACCGACGCAGCGCCAGCGGCGACACGTTCGATTTCTCGGCACGGTCGGCGCATCACGAATTGTCGAATACCGATCCAGATATCAAGGATTGCGCGGCCTGGACGACCGTACAGGAGCAAATCGCGCTGGTGACGAAGGATGTACCGGAAGATGAGAGCGCCGTTCTGCCTTGGCTCCTGAGCCAATCGCAAAGCGATCTACTTGAGATGCTTGCAGTGCTGACCAGCGTGACGATCTACCGGCGTCGCAGTAATGCGCACGGCCCGGAAACCAAACACCTCGACCGGCTGTCGAGCATTGTCGACCTGGACATGAGCAAGTGGTGGCAACCTACGGCGCAATCCTATCTGGCGCACGTTTCCAAGGACCAGATTGCTGCGGTCGTGACACAAGCAGTCAGCGCTGAGCAGGCACAGCCGCTGCTGGCGATGAAGAAGGCGCAGGCGGCAGCCACCGCTGAGGAACTGCTGGCGGGCAAGGGCTGGGTTCCGGAAATGATGCGCACTCAACTCTCTCAGAGGCAAATGGCGGTTGAGCAGCCTATGGGAGAGGTAGAGGGTTAGGCAGCACGCCAGCCCGGGGGAAACCCCTGGGCTGGTACGCGGCCCCGGGCGAAGCTGGCTCGCATAAAAATGACTATTTTTTGTGGTCACTTTCTGATAAAATGACTACTTCAAATGGCTATTTTCTGGGGGTCCTCATGCACAGTCAGCAAGTGTCGAAATCCGAGTTCAAAGCCCGGGCGCTTGAACTTTTCCGGCAGGTCGAAGCCACCGGGGAGCCCATTGTCGTGACCGACCACGGCAAGCCTGCGCTTGAAATCCGTCCCTATCGGGCGGTGGCGAAGCGCAATCCACTGGAGGTGCTGCGCGGCTCCGTCCTCCGGTTTGACGACCCCTTGTCGCCGGTCGGCGAAGATGCCTGGGAGGCAGCGCAATGATCGTACTGGACACCCATGCGCTGGTGTGGTGGGCGGCGGGAGACTCGCAGTTGAGCCGCGCCGCCCGCGAAGCCATCGAGGCTGAGGTGCAGGATGGCGAAATCTTGATTTCGGCCATCAGCGCTTGGGAAGTGGCAATGCTGGCCAAGGCGGGCCGTCTGGCACTGACCATGGATGCAGAGGCTTGGCTGGATACAGTTGCCCAGGTGCCAGTTGTTCGGTTTGTGCCAGTGGATGTACGTATTTCGGTCCAGTCTGTGGACCTGCCTGGGGAATTTCACAAGGACCCGGCCGACCGCATCATTGTGGCCACGGCGCGGCATCATTCCGTGCCGTTAGTCTCTGCCGACTTGAAGATTCGCGATTACCCCCACGTTCAGACCATTTGGTGATGTAACCCACCCACCCCAAAGCACAAGGCCGCCCTAGGGCGGCCTTGTGCTTTGGACGAACGGCGGTTCTTGATCGGGGCGTCCAGTCCCACCGGCTGCGCCGGCGGGGCCGTCCTGTGGACGTCGTGAGCGTCCCCCGGACGCTCACAGGTGCCCTCAAAGCCCCCGCCGCCTGGCCGGCGTCGGGTCCCTTAAGGCCCCCACACACTACGCACCCTGCGGGTGCAGCTATCTTTTTGTTTTGTTTGAATCTTTCCCACGCAAAGCCGTGTTCTTCTATCTGACAACGAAAATTCGCCGAACGTTGGAGAGCCGCTTGAATTCAGGTTCTGCGGGGCGCCAGTAGCGTATACAAATCGCGTTTTTTCTGGCTTTCGCCATCAAAAGCCAGACTCCTGTGATGGCATGTCTACGCGCCGTAACGGCTGGTCAACTCGCCGTCTACACGTCCTCTCCGAAGATCTACAACATGCAACGGTGGGTCTACAAGCTTTCTACGCGTTGGCGCCGCGGACAGCCGCAATGGGTCGGAAGTGGTCTGTCGTCAAAGACTGCTCCCGGCCAGGAGCGGCCATTGGCGAGCGCTCAACCTGCTCCGTCCCAAGCCCTGTCTTAGTCTTATACCAGCGACGCCCCATCGCCTAGTCGTGCAGCCCTGAAGATCGCGGTGGCGCCAGAGTGAGGCATCGCAGACGTGATCAGCGCAACGGAATCGAAACGCCGGCGGGCTGGTTCCAGGACACGCCCCCCTATTTGGAATCCTTGCAGTCGCGCTCCTTGCTCATCCAGCGGCTCACCGCGGCAATTCGCCCGACGCCGCAGTAGCCTGTATGCTTGGTTCCACGGGGAGTTTGGAGGCGAGGAGATGGCGATTTATGAGGAAGTACTGGCGTGGGCGAGCAGGCTACCGCCGTGGCGTCAGGACGCACTGCGGCGCCTGTGCGTCCAAGGAGAATGGGACGATGTCGATCTTGGCGAGATTCTCGATCTTGCCAAACAACACCACGGGATCGGCAGCGCGCTAGACCCCGCGCCGCAACCGATCCCGTTCGCCAGGGATCATTTTCCGGCCGAGGCGGTCCAGGACGCGGCCGTAGTGCTTACGGCCCTGCATACGCTGGTCAACGTCGGCAAAATTCCGAGCGACCAAATCCTGGAGTTCCAGTCGCAGGGTCTCACCATAGCGTACGGCGGCAACGGCACCGGTAAGTCTGGCTATGCGCGTGTCCTGAAACAGGCGTGCCGCGCCAGGAGCCCCGGCACCGTCTATGCCAATGCCTACAACCCGAACTTCCCGCAACTCACGCCGAGCGCCACTATCGCCTTCGAGCTGGACGGAGCCCCCGATCAGACGCTCTGGAGCGGTCAGCGCGATCACGTCTCCCGGCGCGAACTCCGGGGCATTTCGGTCTTCGACGGCGACTGCGCCCACCATTACCTTCACGAGCGGGAAGCAGCCACCTTCCAGCCGGTCGCCCTAACCTATCTTCAGCAACTGGCCAACGGTCTCAGTCAGGCGCTGCGTCCGCGGCTTCAGGCGGAGATCACCGGGCTCACGGTGGATGTGACGCCATTTAACGTCATTCCCGCCGATACCGACTCTGGCCGGGCCGTGCATCCGATCAGCGCGACAACGGATCTTGCGCGGGCGCGCGCGCTTGCCGCGCTCACCGCAGACGAACAAGCAGAGCTTGCACGTCTGCCCCAGGAAATTAGCGAAGCAGATCCCGCGGCGAAGGCGGCGCTGCTGGACAACGTCGCGACCGAGGTCGACGAGTTGGTTAATATCATCGGCGCCGCTGCTGACGTCGTATCCGACGAAGCCATCGATATCGTGCAGTCGACCCATCGAAGGTTGCTGGACGCCGAGGCGGCCGAGCGGGCTGCCTCGGCCCTACTGCAAGCCGAAGATGCCACGCCGCTACTTCCCGGCACGGGCCAAGGTCCCTGGGCGCTCCTGTTCAATGCCGCACGTGAGTATTCCATCGGCACAGCGTATCCGGAACAAGTCTTTCCGGTCACCGGCGAAGGAGCGCAATGCGTGCTTTGTCAGCAGGAGCTGACCCCGGCGGCGAAAGACCGGTTGCAGCGCTTCGATCGCTATGTCCGGGACACGGCGTCCGAAGCTGCCCAGGCCGCGCGTAACGCCTGGCAACAGCTCGTGCGCAACGTTAGGCAAGCGACGGTTACGTTTACCGTCTCCCAGGTCATGTCCGACCGCCTGCGCGGGCGCATTGACACGTTGCCGGAAGATATCCGGATCTTCCAGGAATACCTAATCTCCCGTCTTCAGTGGCTCAGAGCCACGGTGGCAATCGGGGAATGGCAGAACAAGCCAGCGCACCTCGGCGCGAATCCGATCGCTTCGATCCGCCAGATTGCGGACGACCTGCGCGCCGAGGCGACCGCCTTGCGCGCAAACCTCGACGCGGCAGCCCTGGCAGCAAAGCGCCTTCGCCTGAAGGAACTGGACGCGCGGCGCCTGCTGTCGGAACACATCGACAGCATTGCCCAGGTGGTCGGTAGTCTCAGCCTCAAGGTGAAGCTTCAGAAGTGTCTTGATGATATTGGCAACACGCGTCCGATCAGCCTATTCGCAGGCCAGCTCGCCAAGACTTACATCAGTGAAGCGCTGGCCGGTGGAATGAACGATGAGCTCAGAAAGCTTGATCTGTACCATATTCGCGTCGGGGTCAGCTCAACCGGCGACGCGGGATCGGTACGTCTCGGCATTCTTCTTCCCGACAGCCGGCTCGACCCGCACCTCGTGCTCAGCGAGGCAGAGCAGCGGATGTGCGCGCTCGCGTACTTCTTCGCTGAACTACGCCAATCGGGATCCTCTTCCGGGATTGTGCTCGACGATCCGGTTTCGAGCCTCGACCACAACCATCGAACTGCCGTGGCACGAAGAATCGTCGAAGAATCGGCCCTCCGGCAAGTCATCGTCTTCACCCATGACGCGGTGTTCTTCGGAGAACTGACCACGCTTTGCGGTGATGCCGGACAGGTGCCTAGCGTGAAGTCGATCAGCTATCGCGCCGAGGGTCCCGGATACATCGACGCAGGATTGCCCTACGACATGCGGCGACACCGCGAGCGTATCGCACAACATCGCGCCGATCACCAACGGATTGCCGCCAGCTTCAACAACCCACCGGGGGACGAAGAACGGCTTGCGATCCGTAACGCTTACGATGACCTTCGGGTGACAATCGAGGTCGGAATCGAGGACACGATTCTCAATGAGACCGTCGTGCGATTCCGGGACAATATCTCGGTCGGCCGACTCGACGGCGTGATGATCGTGCAAGATGCGGAGTACCGCGAGGTCCAACGCCTGCACGATAAGTGCTGCCGAAACGTCCGGGCGCATTCCCACGCCGCCGGTCAACAGCGTGCAGTGACGCAGCCCGCCGAGCTGCTGCAGGACATCGACGCGGTGAATACGCTGTTCCAGGAAATCCGCAGACGCAGAGGTCGATAGCATTCATCACCCGGGTACGCACCCTGCGTGATGGGTCAAATGTTTTAGGTGATTACGGGTAGAGGCAATCCGAGTCGGACCGACCGCTTCGGGTCGTAAAACGGGCAGTCGCGAAGGGCCGCTCTCGACCCAAAGCGGACCGTTCTGGCCATAACGCTTTCAGGCGCTACTAAGTCTGCCTCTTGGGGTCTAAATATGATGCATATATCACTGATCGGAACTGTCCACGCCGAAAGTGGACGCGCCAACTTGGTGGAATTGTGGACGATCCTTGAACGCCTTCAACCGGACGTCATCTTTGCTGAGATTCCGACTGCCAATCTTGCTGACTATATCGACGGCTCTCACGGCAATCTTGAGTCTGCTGCCGTTGCCCTCTATCGCAAGCTCCATCCAGTCAACGTTGTGCCTGTGGACTTGAAAAAACCAGGTGACGAGTTCTTCAGAAAATCCAAGGAGATGTTCAATAAGGTCGAATGGACGAGCTCTGAATATCGCCATCTCATAGACCAGCACGGCCTCGACACGCGAGATCACGGTTTTCCATACCTCAACAGCGATCGCTGCGCCAACGCATGGGCAGCCATCTACGACGAGGTGCGTGCAACCATCGAATGGATCGGCGACGCAAGATTGCGACAAATTTACGCTCTATGGAGCGAGACAAATGACCGTCGCGAGACCGGAATGCTAGAGAACATCAATGGCTATTGCATCCGCAGCGCACTCTCTAATGGAGTGTTTCTCCTTGGCGCTAAACACAGGAAGGCCATGGTGGAGAAGGTGCACGAGCAACGAGACGTCGGAGCACCGGGAGTCTCATGGAAACTTGAAAGTTCTCTCGATTAGGCGGTGCGAGGAAATTTCCGCTTCTGGCCGGAAGTGAGCTTGTACGAATATTCGTTCCGAAGCTGCCGGTAACCAACGGCAGTTCTCGGGAGTACGGATCACCGAGGCTAGTGGAACAGTTTGCCTCTCGCGAGTTGCTCCAACATGCTTTTTATGCGTTTTGCCCGGGTCGCTGGGAGCTTTGCCGTTTGTAGTCGGTAGTAGATCGTATAGCGATTTCTTCGGTCGAGCGTTTCAAAGAATGTCTTCGCCGCAGGTATCGTCTCCAGCGCATCAAGAAAATCCTGTGGAATAGTCATCTGGGAAGAACCTGCATAGGCGTTCGTCCAACGACCGTCGTCTTTCGCGGCGTCAACATGACGCTGACCGGCCGCCATCATGCGTCCCTCTGCGATCAGGCGTTCGGCATGGTCACGGTTCTTCTTCGACCAGTTGGAGTTCGGCCTCCTCGGCGTCAGCCGTTGAAGATAGGACTCGTCGTCGATCGGCTTCTTCTGGCCGTCGATCCAGCCGACCACGAGAGCTTCCACGACACAATCTACCCAACCTACAGAACGTCTTCTCGAACCCTTTTTGTATATCTGAACCCAGAGTTCACTCGCGCTGTCGTGGTGTTCTGCCAGCCAGGCCGCAAGGTCGGCGGGCGTCTCGAACGGCAGAGCATTTTCAGGTGTCGGTGGCATATCCGGTCTTCGACTAGGTGACTATTGTCGGGATGGTTGTTGCAGCGGTCTCAAAACCGGCAATCATAAGCATAACCTTCTCGGCCAGTACCTTTACTTCGGGCAGTTCCATTGAAGCTGCGTGCATATCTGCGTTCTCCCAGTCTTCCGTGACCCAAAGGATATCGGTACTGTCGGCACCTGTCGCCACGACATAGGAATGGCAGCCTGGCATCCCGCCGGTGCTACTCATGACAAGATGAGCAACTTCATCACGCTTGCCTGCGGCGGCAGTAATCGTATTTATCTGTCCGAACATGTATTTCTCCAACCTGAGATTTCACTGGCATGAATGGCTGCTTTGCGACATGCATTTGCAGCAGCCGACCGGCCGTTCTTGGCCGAAAGCGGGCGTCCGTGTGGGTCTTCCCGTATCCACGGTGTCAGATGACGGTTTTTGACGCGACGGTTTAGCAGCTAAACACGAGACGTCAGCGGTCGAATTCCTGAGATTTCTCGGCATACTCCTTTGGACGCCATGGCCTGGTCCCTTCCAGCCCAATATCCAGCGCTGCGGCCTTCTCCTGGAGGCGATCCACCACGCCTCGGAGCTTGTCGATGCTATTGGTGAATATCTCGGTTTGGTGGCGAGCCCGGGAGATGGCCACGTAGTACACGTCGCGTTGGGTGGTCCGGCTGAAGCTCTCTGCGTTGATTAAGGCACGATCGCAGGTCAAGCCTTGGGCACTGTGGCTCGTCGTGGCGTAAGCGCGGTCCAGGTGCAAAGGGGCTGTCGCGGCATTCAGCACCAGGCGTCGGCCGCCGCCGGCGATGGTGACCGTCGTGGGCGTGACCGCGACGACCTCGAAGCGGGCGCCGTTGGCCAGGTCCAGCGACGCGTTGTGGCGCGTCACGCGCACCCAGTCGCCGGCGGAAAGCTCCGCATACAAGGGCTGGTAGACGGAAATCTTCGCGGCGCGTGCAGGATTGAACGTGGTTCGAACCTTGGTCACTACGTGCTCCACCTCCAACTCGTTCGGCTTGCCGGCAACGAGCCCGACCACCCGATACATTTCGCCCTCCTGCAGGTTCCCCATCTTGTATGTTCGTTCTGGCTGGATGATGTCGTCGCGCACGTAATACTTCGCCACTCGCCGCTCGGCCTGCGTAGTGTCCCGACGGGTGATAAGGTTGAACTCGAAGCCGCGGCCGGCGAGGCCAAGCTTCTGGTGGGCAACTTCGTTCAGCGCGTTCCGAGAATCATTGGTACCGGTGATGATCAGCGTTTCCCGGCGTTCGTCGGCAGTCAGCGCCGCGTACTCCGTGGCGATCCTGTCATAGCGCGCAACGTCGTCTTTGACGCCATGCACCGCCTGCAGCTTCGCATCCAGCACGTCCAAGGCTGCAGAGGCATTCCCCTGAGCGGCGAGCTCCACAGCCTCCTTCAGCTCGACCTTTTTTTGGCGAATGATGTCTCCCATCAGAGCCGTGGCCATGCCGGCAGTTTGCAATTGATGGAAGGGGCGCCCCGCCTCGATGGCCTTCGTTTGGCCCGTGTCGCCCAGCATGACAATGCGCGCACCATCGGCCTCGGCCATCTGCATCAGCCGCTCCATGATCCGCGCCGGCACGACCCCCGCCTCATCAATCACTAAGACAGTATTCGGGTCCAATTTGAAGCGGTCGCGCTGACGGGCCTCCAGCACGGACGCGACGGTGCGTGCGTCCATGCCCAGCTCGCGTAGTGCTTCGATCTGTTTGCCGTAGGAGGCGACTGCCTTGACGGTGTAGCCTGCCACCTCGGCAGTCTCTTTCACTTGGGCCAGCATGTGAGATTTGCCGGAACCGGCCAGGCCCTGGACACCCACAAAGCGGTCGGCGGTGGTAAGAATAAGCTCGGCAGCGGCTTCCTGGCCAGGCTTTAGGCCGCGGTCCGCGAGAGCAGCCTTGGCCGCCTCTGGCTGCAGAATGGGCCTGACGCTGTCGCGGCCCTCGCGCTCGATCTGCAGAATGCGCTTTTCCCGCTCCCGCGCCTTCTGCGTGGTGTACTTGGCGCCGTTCGCCACGAGTTCGCCCGCGGCAATGGAGCGCCGCACCCGTGCCTCGGCCTGCTTCTTGGACAACCCGCTCTCCATCTGCTGGCTGACCCAACCTGCCCGGGTCAAGGCGACCCCATCGCGGCTCCGAGCCATCCGGTATTCCAGCGTTCCAAGCACCAGGTGGCCCTTGTCGAGCGAGCGTTTGACGGCTGACTTCACATCTGCCAGCCTGATGCCGGTGCCGGCGGCTCGCTCGATGGCGGTCCGCAGCAACTCCTGGCCATTGATCACCGATTCCCGCTCGGTGTGGTGCTTGATCGCCCAGCGTAGTGCATTGTCAGCAATGAGGGCGGCGGCTTCGGCCGACAACTCCCTGATCTTCTGTGGCTCACCTTTGCCGGCCTCGAAGTCAATTCCGACCTCCGCGGCTTGCCGGCTCCAATCAGCCTGCAGCTCCTCGCGCGTGATCTCAGGAGCCTTGTTGTGGCGCGTCTTGAGCGCTATCGTCTGTTTGAACTTCGGGCTCGCCGTGACGCGACTTTCACCGACAGCGGCCAGTTCGGCATTGATATCCTGGGAGCGCTTGGAGTAGGCCTCAATCTGCTCACGGGAAATGTTGGCAAGTTCGAAGCTCTTGCCTTCATATCGAACGGCGTGCCCAGCCCGCTCAAGTTCGGTGGCCAGCTCGGCCGAGTAGATGGACTGCACGAGCGACACCAGACGATAGATTTCATCATTGGACATAGCAGTCCAGGAACCGTCTGCGCGCTGGGTAATGTTCAGCACCAGGGCGTGGGTGTGAAGCTGGGGGTCGGAGTATGCCCCATTCGTCGGGCGCGCGGTCTCGTGGCGGAACTTGGCGATGGCGGCGTTTCCGGTCCGCTCCATCGTGGTGACCCCATTCTCGGTCTGGCGGGCGCGCACCAACTCCTTTTCCACGAATTCCAGCGCCTTGCGCACCGCCCGGTCATGTGCCTCGATGACGGAGCCATCCTTGCCGACGAGAGACTGAATGCTCACGCTCTTGGGCGGGGAGAACGTCATGTCGAGCGCAGCCCGAGCCTTGGCATCATGCCGGATGGATCGGGAAAGGTGCACGTCTGGCCCGAAATCGCCGCGTAGAGCCCGCTGAAGGTCGGCCGGAGCCACGACGCCGCTCAGCCCCAATGCCTCGGCGGCCTTGCCTTGCCACTGGGCGGCCGCACCGTCGCGGCTGTAGTAGTCGTCTTTCTGGTCGGCATAGTAGTGCGACGCCTTCGCGGCGGCACTGCGGTGAATGGTCTTGAGAGAGATCATTTCGCTTCCAAAATCAGAAGGCCGCCAGGTGGCTGGCGGCCCGTGCGGCGCGTTCAGGCGGCGATCGTGGGATCTTCAGGCAGCTCCACCTGGCGCCAAGGTTGAGGTTCGATGGCTGCAGGGTGCGCAGCGCCATGTGCGCCCGCACGCTTAGCCTCGACGAAGGGGGCATTTCGAATAGCGAAATTGACCGGCTCGAGTTTGAACTTTGCTATGGGGCGGTCACCGGCGAAGGCGACCCAACCCGTGAGATCGGGTAAGGTTTGAATCTGGGCGGCAGTCACGACGGGCTCGGTCTTGCGCTCCATGCGTTCGCTGGTGCTGCGTGCGCTGCCGGGATTTCGGCTGTCCGTATATTCAGGCCGCGCGACCTCGTGCTCGCCCAGGGCCTTGGACATTTCCCCCGCCGTTTCGGGGTCGGTCTTGGAACCGCCAAGCACCACCAACGAGCGGAAGCTAGCCCGCAGCGTTTGCGACATCTTCTCGCCGAAGATGTCGTCAAGCTGCGAAACAGACTGCAGCCCAGCCAGAGCACGGCCACCGTTTTTCCGCCCCTTGGTCAGGAAGTCTTCGAGACTGGCCATCTTCTCCATCGAGCCGAGCTCGTCGATCACGAGCCACCAACGGCGGGCCTGGTCTTCTGGCAATGACAAGAGGGCCGAGCAGAATACGTCGACGAACGCCGAGATCAGAGGCTTCATGGCCTCCTTCATGTCTTCGCGCCAGGTTATGAACAGGCTTCCCGTGCCATTTTCCATCCAGTCTCGGATGCTGAATTTGCCTGCCGGCATGGAGCAGTGTTCCGCCAGATACTTCGATAGAACAAAGCGGGCACTGCTCAGCGCCTTGCTGGCCTCGGACGAGCCTGCGAACAGCGATTCCGCAAGCGTGCCTGCCAGGAAAGTGCGTAGATCCTTGTCCGAGGCGATGGTTGTCCAGCGGAACAATTCGTCAATGGACGGCGTGCCCAACTCGTAGAGCTTGCGTGCGGTTTCACGTAGTAGCAGCCGAGCGTAACCGTTCCATTCTTCCGCATTGGCATCCTTGCCCAAGGGGACAATATTGAGTGCCAGGCGCTTCCAGTCATAGTCGGCGCGAACCTCGTTGAAGAACGACCAGCCTTCGGTGCGCTGATCGTACGGATTGAGCAGGACGTCAGTGTCGCGGCCGAACTTGCTGTAGAGGTCTCCGTTGGGATCGACGGCGACTAAGCGATCACTGCGGCCTAATGCAGAGAGAACCAGGTTCCGCAGAAGGACAGATTTGCCGCTGCCGGTCGCGCCGTTCAGCAAAATATGTAGGTTCTCAATGCTCCTGGGCATGGGCACGCCTGCCACATCGACCTGTTGCGCACCCGGTTCGGCGCACAACTTGCGCAGCTCCTTGATCGGGACGACCTTGGTGCCGCGTATGTGGATCTTGTATCCCGCACCGTCGAAACCCTTCTTCTTCGAGTGGCGCTTGAGGGCGAAGGCTAGACTCACCGCCAAAACGAACCCAGCGATAGGCGCAGCAAGCAGCGCGATATGGGACGGTGTGGCAATGATCCAGTTGGCCAGGACCCGCCACGTTATCTGATTGAAAGGGATGCCCGACATCAACCTGGCGGTCAGCACCCAGCAAGAGAAGGGCAGGATGAGAATGGCGAAGCGAATGATTCGCCGGCGAGTATAGGGTGCCATAGGATTCCTTGCGGTTGAGCCACGAAGTGGCTTGTGGCGCCGGCGCCTGCATCGGAGCAGCGCCGGTCGAATAGTCGGTCAGGAATGGCAGAACAGGAAGGTCAGCATTGCGCCGAGCCCCGATCCGCAGAACGCGCTTGCCATGCAGAACAGGCCCGTGCGCCAAGCGGCGGCCGGCACCGCGGACTGGGCGACGCGGCCAGTCACGCGCAGTTCGGTAGTGACATGCGCAATGGTTCTGCCTGCCTCCAACATTGAACGGGTGGCCTGGTCTGCCGCTTGGCTGGCGGCCGCCAGGCCTGCCTGACGGATGGCGGAAGGTACCGCGTGCAGCGACTGCTGAATTTCCTCCTGGCGCTGCATAAGGGCCTCCATGCTCCCGACAAGCTGGTGGCTTTCCCGGAGGATTTCTTGGTACAGCAGCTCCACCTTGCTGCGGGCGGGTACGCTGGGAGGCGGCCTGGCAGTCTGTACATCGGACATCGTGGCCTCTTACGCGAAGAGCGCATTGAAGGCGCGGTCGAGCTGGCGATCCACGGGTCGGGCAAGCGACTGCAGGGCGTGCATGTCGCTCAGCTGCGCGATCAGCTTGACGTCGTCGCGCGCCGCTTCCCGCAGAGCCTGCCGGTAGTCTCGCTGGTCCGAAAGAATGTCCTTGATGGTGATGCGCCTGTTACCGAGGAGGTCGAACACCTCGTTCTCGAAGATTGCCGCCTCCGGGTTGGCCACGAAGCCGCCAGCTTGCCTGGCATAGCCGAAGATGGCTGCGAATTCTTCCTTCACATCGGCATCGACACGATTGAAGAGCACGCGCACGCGCTCGGCGGGAACGCCGATTTCGGCCAGGGCCTGGATCGTCTTGATGGTTTCGCGCTGCGCTTTGCCCAGCGGGATCACAGGGAGCACGTAGTAATCGATCTCGAGATGCGCCTGGTCGTACTTGACCAGTTCGGTCAGGAAGTCTTCGATGTTGGAAGCGCCCACGTCGACGATGGCGGCCTCGGCCATCAGCAGCTTGCGAAAGAGGCGGCCGAAATGGCCGCCCCGCATCTGCTCGACGTCCAGCCCCAGGTCGGCCGCGCTTTCATTGGTCGATTCCACCGCGATGATTTCAGCGCCCTGGGTACGCGGGGCGAGCACGTGGCTGGTGACGGTGGTCTTGCCGACGGTACCCGAATAGTTCAAGACGGCGATTTTCAGTGCGCCCGGGGTGGCCAGAGAAGTTTCTTTCATGGGGAATCACTCCTATTTCTGCCGACCGATTTCGGCCAGCGCGTTGAGGTCAATTTCATTGGAAGTACGCAGGCGGACGAGGTCAGCCTTGCTCGTGATGCCGCCGCCAGCGGCGACGTGTGGCCGCGCTGGCGGCGGCGCCAGCGTGGCGAGTCCCGACGTCGGCGTCGGTGCAAGTGGGCGGACAGCCTGCACTTGATGGCGTTTGCGCCACCGGTACAGCGCCTGGCGCACCGCGTTTGGTGTCAAGGCGATGCCGTCGGTGGCGAGAGTGGCAACGATCGCGGCATGGGACACGCCGGCCCGCACGAGTTCATCGATGAGCGGCATAAGGCAACGCAGCCTGGCGCGCTGTTCGACGTGCTGAAGCGCGTTTAGCCGCTGAACGATGTCCAGGGGCATGCCGTCAGGTGGAGAGTCGCTTTTTTGCATGGTGAAATGCCCGGGCCATCGGGCTGCAGACGGGGTTGAGGGGGAGGGGGAGCCGCGCCCGCTCGCGGGCGTGGGGGAACCGTTGCGGTTCCCCTGGGGGGTCGGAAGTGCGGCCGACGGCAGGCGGCCGGCCAGGGGGGCAGCATGCCCCCGCGCTTTGGGGTCCATCCATCCCCGCCCGGCGGATGTTGTTGCCGCCCGGATGGGGAGTCGCCTTCTCGGGGATGCGCAGCAGAACGTTACGCCGGGTCCGATCGCAACGACCTGAGCAGCGTGGACGCGGTGTTAAGAACCAGGGCGGTGGTGAACAGGGCGCGGCGGGCCGAGAGGCGCGCCAGCGCCCAGGGGGTCTACCTTTCCCCCGCCCGGCGGCGCACAGCGCCGACGGGGAGGGGGACTGAACCTATGGGTTTCAGGCCGACGCCGCAGGCGGCGGGGCGAAGGGAGCGAAGCGACCGGAGGGTAGGCGGATCGGCGTTCGATTTTCGGCCGGCGCCTCGCGCGCGACTCTCTCTCAAACCTATAAAACCTATAAAACCTATTGGGTCCCGTTTTTGGGACTGGTGCCAAGCCGTTTTCGGGCCTAGCCGATGCCAAAATTGGGCCAAGCTCGACAACTTTTCGGGCTAGGCCCGAAATAGGCACCAGTACCTAAATCGGTACTTGCTGTGGATAACCATCACTGCGGCGGAGGCATGCCAGCAGCTTGAAACACGCGCACCTTGAAGTGGGCTTCCGGCTCGTTGGGAGAGGCGATCAGCCCCAGACTCCTGCCTTTGGCGACAATGCCACTCCAGGTGGCATGCCACGGCGCGCGTGAGGCCTTGGCCTCCCATTCCCGGAAGACCCAAAGCCGCCACGATTCGAACCAATCGGACGACATACCAGCTTCGCCTGGTCGGGAACGCATGTAGGCAGCGAAAGTCGCCGCCATCGCGTCGATCTTCTCCGGATTCCAGTGCGGGCGTTCGCGCGCCGTCCAAACGCGCCATCGCTCCGGCAGTGTCCATCCCGCAGGTAGCCGCGTGGGCGCAGCTCCGGCGGCCGGCGACTGGATATGCCGACGCCGGCCGGGCCGTTGCGCTGGTGCGGATGCGTGTTCGGCCTCGGCAGGCTGCTGCCGCACGGCGGCGGCCACCGCGGCGCAGTCGGTGGCCCGATCTTGCATCGACGCACCCATTGTCGTCAGAGCCGTGACCGCCTCGGGCACTTGGGGCTCGTGGCCAGGCTCCTCATCGGACTCACTGCACGGCTCGACTCTGTGAAAGTCCAGCCCTGCTTGCCACGACTCGGCGACATTGCCTGCGTTGACACCAGACGCGGAGGTCAGGTTCACGAGCGGCACTGCATTAGGGCACAAGCGATAGACAATGCAGCTGCGGTTTTCGCCAGCACGGCGTCCGGTGTCCTGAATGACCCCCTGTTCGCGCAGGCGGCTCAGCGCCTCGATGACCGTCTTGCGGTTTAGGTGGGTAACCTTGCTCAGGTACTCGATCGAGGCAAACACGGTCCATTCCTCGGCGTCGTAGCGCACCAGCATGGCGAGGTTCAAAAGGACGAGTTTGGATGAAGACTTCTCAACCATGGCCAGCCTGGCCCATTTTGTTGCTTCGACGCTCATGGCCGCCCCTTTCCTTGCTGCATGTTTTTACCGGGTAAACGATCTGTACAGACTGGGTCGCTCACGCGCCACCCTCCTGAAGGGACTCGGCGATGGAGGCGCGCGGCCGAAGCGGTAGCCCGTGCCGCTCATAGAATTCGCGCCTGGCCAACAGCCACGCCTTGTAGGGCCAGGCTCGGCGCTCTCCCCAAGGATAGGCTGCGCGAATGGCCAGGTGAATCTGGTCGAGCGACTGGCCGTCGGCCTGGCCGCGTTCGTACACTTCTTGCATGATTTTGTATGCCATACGGGTACGCGCTTCCTGCGCGCCCCGCTGGCGGCTCGCTTTGGTCATGGAGGTCTCCGGAGGGAGGCAGAACTGCGATACAGCCAGGGTCGGATTGGCAGGCATTCCGGGCCATGTTTGCAGGGCTATAGCGCAACATTGTGCCCGGGGTTGAAATAGACCTCGACCAGCCTGTAGTCTGCGAAGTAGAGGGCGACATCCAGCGTCGCGTGCAGATAACGCAGAATGGTATCGAGATCCATTTGGCTGCCGGCGGCCGACTGTTTCACCAGCAATGCCACGCGACTGTATGTGTCACGTGCGCTATTGGCGTGGGTCGTCGTGACCGAGCCGGGGTGCCCGGTATTCAACGCATTCAGATAGTCCCAAGCTTCTGGGCCACGCAGCTCAGACAGGAAGATGCGGTCTGGCGAACTACGCATGGCAGCGGCAATGCAGTCGGTGGCCGACATGCGCCCGGCGCCCGTGCCGTAGATCATGTGAACGCGATTCGGATGGTTGGGCAGGAATAGCTCATGAACATCCTCGATTGTGAGGATCCGTTCCGACACAGGGACGCACTCGATAAGGCTACGCGCGAAAGTAGTCTTGCCTGACCCCGTCTTGCCCGCCACGATGATGTTTCTGCAGCTCTTGACTGCGAGCTCGAGAAACTCCCGCATGCGGCCTTCGTTCTTCAGCGCCAGAAGCTGCTGGTCTTCCGGAGTCAAGGGCGCGCCGCTACTGGTGGCACCGCTCACATCCGTCCAATTATCGAACGCGCCCTCGGCCTGTAGCTCGTCCAAGTTCTTGACCAGGCTGCTGTGCTTTCGGATGTTTATCGACAGCGTACCGTCGACGACCGCGGGAGGTCTCGCGACCTGGCCACGCTCGCCGTCCGGCAGCAGCAGTGACATGATGGGGCTGAAGTTCACGTTGTTATAGCTGGCCATGGCGGACACGAGGGCGTCCAGATAGCCGAAGGAGAGCGACGGGTCGCCGTGCTGCTGCCACCGGCCATGTTGCCGGGTAAGAATTACGCCTGGTCGGGGAATAGCGATCTCGCGCACCGCATCGTCGGCCATATAAGCGCCGATCGGGCGAAGCAGTTGGCGCAGGGCAACATCGCTTGCCACCACGGCCGAGGCGGCGTCCTGGTGAGAGTCTTTCATGGGGATCCGAGATGATGTCGATGACCTGAGGCAGGTGCCAGGCTAGCAATGGACTTTAGGGATCGGCGGGCGATCTAGCGGGCAACAGGCCGCAGCGCGTAGACGGAACTGAAATCCAGGTCTCTGGCAACGTAAATGCCAATCCGGCCCCCTTGGTTGCGATAGAGTGTGGGCGGGATGTTGATCGAGTTGTCAAGCACTGTGCTGACGGCGTCTTGGGCGGCATCGCCGGTCGAGTCGAAGCGAATCGAATCGCTATCGTTGCCTCTGGATGACGCCCAAGAGCCGAAGTCGCTAATGAGGCTGACCAAAACTGCGCCTCCAAATCGTTCGCCGAAGTGCGTGTCGATATGGCCGTCCAAGCCAGCTTCGCCCAGTGGCCCAGTGCCGGGCGAATCCAGATGGATCACCACGCCGTTAGGGGTTTCCAGGCGTGACCAGACAACACCAATGCGAGGCTGTCCCTGCGCGAGTACACCCTGCTGATAGCCCACGAACTTTGTACCTGCGTCGATCAGCACAACTCGTCCGCTGGTCGATCGCACGTCATGCGGCGCGAAGCAGGTAATCATTCCGGCTTGCGCGCTCACGAGCATAGTGTCCTGAACACAATCGATCATGGTGCCCTGGGTGATAAGCATGTCTCGATCGGGTAATACTGCTGCCCGAGCGGCGGTCAGCTTCATGGGCGTTAGCCGCTCAGCCATAGGGCCACTATCGCCTGCGCGCGCGGGTTGCTCCGGAGCCTCCGCCCTTGTCCCACCCTCGCCGTCCTGTTTCTTTGCCTGAAGGCCACTGGACAGACGTCGCGTGATGAGGGGATCTTCCACGACGCCGTCGACGAGGTCACCAAGTCGACTAGCGGGTTTCGGCGCAGGCGCGGGAGCGGCCGGAGGCTCCACCGTTTGCGCGGGTGGTGGCGCGGCGGCCGGGCTTTCTCTGGGCTTCCACCTGGGCAGAATATTCTCGATGCGTGCCTGGGGCTCAGACTGCGACCCGGCTTGCGGAGCGTCGGCGCTGTTCGTCCAGCGCCAAGCCAGCGTGCTGAGGATCATCATGGCCATAAAAAGGAGGAGATAGAAGAAGGCTTTGGCGCCGGGAGCTGCGGGCCTGGCCGACCCATGAAGGTCAGGCAGGCCTCGCTCATCCAGATGTGCCTGGCGGCTCTCAATCTCTGCCACAGCATCGACGGCCTTGCCGGCTGAGCGTCGGCGTTTAAAGAACTTCATTGGCGCTGCTCCTGTCGCAGGACCCGTTCTACTGCTGGCGAGATCGTGCCAGAGGGAAGGGTGCGCGTGGCCTTGGGAGTGTCGTTATGGATGGCCACGACCATATTGCCCAGGCGCAAATGCCAGCGGGGGGCAACGCGATGGAGCACGATGGTGCGCTCACCTTCCATATGGCGATTTGCGATAATTTCCTGACCGTCGGGATCGACGAAGTAGACAGTGGGTAGGTCCTGGCCGGGTGCGAATCGGAGCCATGTCTGCGCCCCGTCGTCCCAGGCTGCCTCGGGTCCAATGGCTGTGTCGCCGCTCATGGCGTAGTTCTCCCAACTTATTGCCATGTCGGCGATCGCCAGCCCACGCTGCACACGTGCCTCTGCCTCCAGTGCCATGGCTTTTGCCTTTTCGCTCTCAGGGTAGCGGAGCACCAGACGAAATACTTCCCGGCCTTTGCGCTCCTTGGCGTACTTGAGAAGGAACGAGTAGTTGCGCTTGGTTGTGATATAGAGCAAGTTGGTGTCGGCCTGCTCTACGATCGGCTTCAGAAGTAGGTGCTTGCCAATTTGCTGAAAGGCATATGCGGCAGAATCACCAAAGGCGTGCGTGACGTAGTCCTCGTCATCGTTGAGTTGAATTTGCGTGGCTACGCCCAGTGTGGTGTCAACCTGGATGACGTCCGCCGGGTCGTAGTCGGTCCACCGAATTCGCTGGTCCTTGGGAGAGAACGCCGGTCGATCCAGCGACCAGGACGGCGGCGTGGTCGTGCTGAGCAAGACCGCGAGCGCCACTGTCATGGCGCACTTGACGCGAATTTTCATTGGCCGCGTTCCATGAAATGATGTTGCTCTTTGGTGCGGTGGTGGGCGTGCTGCAGATCCATGTCGGCCTGCTTGTCGTGATCGGCGTCCCGCACCAGGCCCACGCCGCCCACCGCCTTGAAGGGGTAGCTGATCGCGAGCGACTCTTCGTTGCCCGACAGTTCGAAAGACCGATTCAGGGTATTGCGGGCATGAACGATAAGGTCGCCTGAATCTTTATCGAGCTGAATCAGGCAATTGGGTGTCGTTCCCACGACAGGGCCTCGGTATTCGCGACCGTCTTCGGGCTGGCGGATCTGACGGTCCTGCTCGCCGTAAAGTTCCACCGGTCGACGCGCCTGTCGGATTCGCTCTTCAAAATGCTTGCCGATTCGATCGGCTGCAGCGACAACGGTGGGCAGGCGGAGATTGGCCTCCTTGTTGAGGTGATCTTTGGCCAGCCGGGCGGCGCCATAGAGGTCCGTCTTGGCGTAGCGTTCGAGGTCCCGAAAGAGAGCCGTGCGGTCGGCGTTGGAAAGCCGGTGCGCGTTCTCGAGGCGACTGGCGAGCTCAGCGATCTGTTCTTTCTTCATGGTCTTTATCTCAAGTTTTCGACGTCAGTGGTGTAGGAGACGACTTGGAATCCGAGGGGGTTTTGCCACCCATCTTTCTCCTTTACTCGTGACTTCACGTATCGGAAGCCGAGCGTGGCGAGGAGATACTCGGGCGCGGCTGAGTGGCTTGCGCCGTCTAGGTGCCGGGTGAAGCGGACGGTCGCCGTGTTGTTGGGGCCCAAAGTAATGCTGCGTATGTTGACCACAACGCGGGTGTGTTTGCCATAGCGAGTGTCGAGCGCTTCATAGCCAGACTTGGGATCGTCTTCGAACTTGGCGTAGTAGGCGCGCTGAACATCGGGAGCGCTGAACAGGCCGCAGCGGTCGTAAATGTTCTGTTGAATATTCCAGTCGTAGCTTTCGCAGGCCAAGACATACTGAAAGATGTTTGCTTTGTCGGTCCGCTCGCCATAGCTTTCCACCGGCTCGCCGTCGAGGCGGCTGACTTGTTCGACCTCGCCCGTTGCATCGTTCACACGGACGACAACGGCTGGCGGCGGCTCATAGAGATATAAGACCTTGGCCATAGTCGCGATGGCTGCGAGCGTGATAACCATGGCGGAAATGCTTACCCGCCAGGCCGTTCGCCGTGAGCTCAACAATTCAGTAAGAAGATCACGTTCAAGGCCGCGGTTGCGCTCGAGCTCCTGCTGCAGTGACTGCTTGGGATCGTCAGTTGCCATGGCTTTTTTCCGCGGGCGCTTTGGATCTGATGATACGCAGCAGGGTTCGTGCAGACGACAAAGGGCAAGCCGCGCCAAGCGCGGCCAAAAAGGCGTGCTTCATCGGTTCTCCGGGGGAGGTAAAAAAAGGGGGGAGATCAGGAAATCTAGACTAGGAGCTAGCTAGAAAGAGAAAGGCACAGCGAGCGCTGTGCCTTGAAAGGAGGGAAAGAGGGATCGCTGCGGCTAATCGCGCTTACTGCGCTGCCACGCAGCGTTCAATTCCTCATGCTGCCGTTGCGCCCACCATTCATCATCGTCCCTGCGACGCTCTTCATCGGCGCGTGAAACAGACCTCGGCGTCATTCCCACAAACAACAGCTGCGCCGGCCATTTGAAGCAGACGTACCAGAGTGGGCGAAGAATCCAGGTCCAGGTTGCACGGAGAACGCTGACCCATTGAAATGCCGAGATCGGCTTTTCCGCGCCGGTCGTCGTGGCCGACGGCGGCAAGGTTTCCGAGCCCATCAAGGGACTCTGGGAGAGTGGTTTACCAAAAGGCGTGATTGGTGCCATGAGTAGCGCTCCGGCGGCGTTCTGTGCAAGAAACATTGTATGTGTTTGTTTCGATAGATCTTAGCCGATTCTGCCAAGGAAGGGAATGCTAAATCCGCCACCCCTACCACCAGTAATCGTGCTTGTCACGGTAGACACCTGATCGAGAATGAACTTTGAGCAAATCATGAAAAACACAATCGCCGTCAGCATGGAAAATATGTTGATCTGATCCGTTTTGCTAAGGTCTAGTAGCCCTTGCTGCAGCATGCCGAACATGCCCATTATGAACATGAAGACGACCATGAACAGTCCTCCGTATATGGCGTAATACAGAGCTTGCCTGAGCCACCCCACAAACAGATATTCCATTCGGTCAAAAAGCAGGGCGAGGATACAGATCGGCCCGAGGACGACGACCAGGCCCATGCCCGTCTTTACAGTGATCAGGACCATCATGCCTGCCGCGCTCATGATGGCTGAGATAACCGTAATGATGATTGAGACGACAACAAAGACGAACGCTCTGCCAATGTTCGAGATGCCGTCGGGTGCACGGTCCTGGACGCGAGTGCCGATCTCCGCGCCCGTATTGGCTGCTTCATCCATTATCTGCGATGGGGTCTTTGTTGTTCCGGTGAAGACCTGAGCCACGGCACTTGGAAGAGCCAACATGGCGCCAGCGATCTGCTGCTGGTAGAGGCCGCCGCTCCCCGCTATGCCGACGATGACGCCGATCTTGACAATGCGTCGAGCGGCAGCGAGAACCGGCGTCTGGATTGCACCAGACATCATCGCCCAACCATACCAGATCAGCGCGATGGAGAGGCCGAGAGCCACGACAGGCAGAATCTTCTCGGTGATCGAGGCCACCATCGGCGTAATGACGTCCGTCAGCATGGTCGTCACCGATTGGTCGATCCAGTTGGCAATCTCTCCAAGGCTGACAAGGGTCACTGCGCCCGTGGCCATCATCGCGCTCCTGGCAGCGGCGCGCGAATCGCGTCGATACTGAACGAAGTGGCCGCCAACTTGTCCGCTTGCGCCTGCATTAAGGCTTGCTCGGCCGCAAGCTGACGCGTAAGCATATCCGCGCGCGTTTGGTCCGCCTGAATATTGGCCTGCTCGACCAAGAGGCGAGCTTGCAAGTCTGCGATGGCCTTCGGATCCTGTGTTTGGTTGATCTGTGCCTGCAGCTGGCTGACCTGCTCCATTCGCGCTGTCATGGCCTCCTGCGTTTGTTCCATCAATGCCTGGCTTCGCAGTTTGAACTGCGCCGCGCGGGTATCCAGGTTGCGGCGATCCGTCTCGTAGTTGCCAGTGAGCCGTTCTTCGACTTCAAGCCGCTTCAGGATTTCCTGAAGATCTCCACCGTCGGCGCCGCGCAATATGGAGCGCGCATCGTCGGGAAGCAGCGCCCGTATGGAAGGGTTGTTCAGGATATCGCCCAGATTTCGGGTGCCCGTCAGCGACTCCAACTGGCGGCGCTGGCTCTCGAGCTGATTGCGCAGCACTTCGATCTGTTCGATGAACTTGCCCATCGTCGCCGCATGCTTGATCGCACGATCAGCGATGCTGGCGCCATCAACGACCGGGATGCCGCTCGCTTGCGCGGGCATGGCCGCGTTGAGGAGCAGGGCGAGGGCAAGGGCGCTGGCGACATGGCGGCGGCAGAGCGCATTGACTGAGAACATATTTAACTCCTTGTCGCCTCACGGGCGAGCTTGAGGTAATGGGGAAGCCACTGTTCAGGATCGTTCCCATATTTCGCAACGGCCTCTTCAGCGAGTTCCGCCATATCGGGGGAGCCCGAGAAAACGAGAAGCGAATCGGGGCATGTTGAAAGATCAAGTTCCGCCGTGACCGTTGAGTCTCCCTGCTTGATCAAGAACTGTCGGCTGAATTCGCCAAGGTCTTTGACGAGCTTGAACTCGGCCGGCGTAAGCTTGAAATCGTTGATGTATTCATCGGCCGATGCCTTCGGGTTGGGAAGGTAGATTTGCGTAGCCGACTGCTGGATCATCGACCGGCCAACAGGGTTTCCGCTGATTGCTTCGGGCTCCTGAGTCGCAAAGACGAAGACACCGTTCTGCTTGCGTATCGTCCGGCTCTTGTTCTGCATGAACTCCTGAAAATAGGGCACCTTCAGCGGATGCTGGACCTCGTCGAAGAAGTATGCGAAGCGACGCCCGTCAATCATCTGCTCCGTTCGGTACAACAGGTATGTGATCGCAGCGTCTCGAATTTCCTCTTTATCCAAGAACTCAGTCAGGTCGAAGCCGAACAGGTCGGTCACGGACAAGTCGAGTTCGTCTATGGGATTGTCGAAAAGCCAGCCATTCTCCCGACCAGCGCACCAGCGCTCGAGGCGCTCGCGCAAGCTGAGCGAAATGCCCTCCGATGGCGCCGCGGGCAAGAATTGCAGCAGTGTTGAGAGTCGTCGTTGAGGGCGGTCGATGAACTCAACCAGCTTTCTCACCGCCGTCTCGATTTGCTTCTGCTCGGCCATGGAAGCCGGCTCTTTGCCGTTGGCGGCGAGAAGTTTGGTGAACGTTGCCATGAAAGTGACGTTCCCCTTCGTAGGCTCCAGCTGCAGATAGTTCCAGCCGGTAGGAGCGCCCAGTTGCATAGCAAAGTACTTCCCACCCAGCTGCATCACGAGCACCTGCATGCCACGTAGGTGGTCGAAGATTGCGCCGGTATACGAAAACTTGCGAGCCTGCGAGACAAAATGTCCGAGATTGACTGTCTTCCCCGTTCCAGATTGCCCGAGAAGTGACGTGTTGCCCAACCTGCGCTTGCCTGTCTCGTCGGTGTCATCGAGAGAGGCGTGAAAATTCATGTAGTACGGCGTGCCGCCCGTGGTCTTTAGCATCGTCACGGCCGGTCCCCACGGGTTGCCGGCGGGCTTCCCAAAGAGATAGTTGTGCATCGATGCGAAGCAGAGAAAATTGAGAGACGTTATGGGGCATGGCCGCGGGCGCCATTTCCAGTTTCCAGGAAGCTGGGCAGCCCAGGCGGCAATCAACGCGCGGTCGACAAGGCGGGCAACGACCTCGCAGCTCGCGAGAGCACCGCTGATTTCGGCTGCGGCACGCAACGTCCGCTCGCTGTTGTCGCCGAAGATCTGCAGTGTGGCGTGATGATCACCCATCACGAACTTGCCGGCCGAGAGATCGTCGCGGGCCCGCTTCAGGTCGTCGATTTGCGAGGTGGAATAGTCTCCCGAGTCCTCCAGCCATTTGATCTGGCGTGAGAGTGCCTTGAGCCCGTCGGCCTTGGACATGGCTCCGAAGGATTGCGACAGCACAAATTCGTGAGGCTGATTCAGCAGGCAGTTCAGATGTCCGGGCTTTGTGTTGTTGCAGTATTCACGCACTTCCAACATGACATAGCGCCGCGTCCAGTCAGGGCCGCGCATTTCGCCCTGTTCGCCGTGGGTGGAGAAGAACTGGCGGCCGATTGCCAGGTAGTTGTAGAGGCGAGCATCCACGACCGGAACAGGCGACATCTTTCCGTTGAGCAGAAACCCGAAGAATTCTGCTGGCTCGGAGAAATGTCCGACGCGCTCGCCGCCAGTGTCATTCGACGGCACTGACCTCTCCACGATGGTGAGCAACTCTGGGCCGTAGCGCTTGAGCGTCGAGCCAAGCTTACGGTTGATATCGTCGAGCTGCTCGATCGCCTGCGTCTGCCAGGCGAGTGCCTCTCGGGCGGTGCGGCGCTCGAACTTCGAGAGCAAGCGCAGGGCAGGGTCAATCTGCGGGCGAGTGATGACCGTCAAGTACATCTCATTGATCATCGGCGGTTTCCCGTCGAAGAGCTTTCGGTACGCGGCGTCATGGGCCCGGGAGAATGCGTCCGGATACTCACTATCAGGGTACTCAGACACGCGCCGCCGTACGAGGTGAGTCCACAATCCAAAGCCAGTCGGCCAGCCACGGATGACGTTGTTCAGCTCCTCGATCCACTGCTGGAGCTCGCTGTCGGAGTAGCCTTGGAAGGTACGGCCATCGATACGCCATGTGGACAGATACTCCCAATCTCGGGTCGCGATGATCGACTCGGTGACGTGGTGCGAAAATGGCACATATTGGCTGACGGCCGGCTCGTGAGCAGGCGGCGCTGGTGCGTGTTCGGTCATTGCTTGTGGCCTCCGGACTGCCGGCGCCATGGCCGGCGCTTGCTGTGTGGGGTCGGGGTGAGCGAGACTGCGCCCCAGAAGCGCTTGTTCCGGGCAAGAAACTTTGTTCGAAGCCAAAGTTCCCAAATCCAAAACGCGCGGTCGTCATTGCGGCTGAGTACGGCCAGGACGGGATAGAGCACCGGACCCACCAGCCATCCCCAAAGTGTGAACATAGCGATCACTACCGTGACGAAGACCAGACCCATGAACGCCCGGGTCGGCACGCCACCTTTGATGGTCGCTATACGGGTGGCGCCCTTGAAGAGGGGGTACTGATTGGGCGGGACGGCCGATTTCTGGTTGGGCGCCGCCACCGCTGGCGCCGGGCGCCCAGCTTTGGACGAGCTGGCCATGCTCAGAAGAAGAGCTTAATGATTCCGCCGGCGATGGCGCCGGCAAAAACAACACCGCCGCCCCACTGGATCAACGTGTCTTTGCGAATGACTTCGGCCGAATAGAGCAAGCCGAGTATCCCCGCAATGCACAAGGCAGCGACCGGAATAATCAGCCAGAGCCATGCTTTGAAAGTGTCGAGCCCGGAAGTGACCTTCTCGAACTGCGCCATAGCCAGCTCCGGCTGTACGAGCAGCAGAGTGGCAATCATCAGATTGGCGATAAAGGACAGCTTGCGCGGAACGTTGCGTGCGGTGAATTGCATTTCAAACTCCATAGGCGAGCGCCGACCAGCGCGCGGCCGCGGTCGGCACTTGCCAAAAAGAAAATAGGGGGGTGTTCAGCGGCTAAACATGCCGCGGCTACTTACGCGAGCCAGGTTCCGGTCGCGCGATTGGGATGCCAAAGACAGCGGACGTTGATCTTTCGAAGGCACCTCGGCGGGTATTCGCAAAGACGTCTGGCCGTGGTTGCACAAATGCGTCTGCACGTGGGGGCCGCGTTGCGTCCTTTGGGCCAGCTTCAGAATTGGCCTCTCGGGGCGCACCGCGTGTGTCTTGGCCAATTGCCGGGACGGCGAGCCCCGCGCCGGCCAAGACTTTGCCCACATAGCCGTTTCGAAAGCCATCGGTGAGGTTGCCGGTGTTATAGCAGCTGAAGGCAGCGTAAAGTGCCCTTTGACCTGGTCCGGCTTGTTTAGCGGCCCGTTCATAGCAGGCGACTAAGACACGCTGCGCCGACGCCAAATTTACGCATGGGTCGAAGATCGTTTCAGCGGTGACGCCCAGCCATTTCCAGTTGCGTACGTTGATTTGGCCATAGCCAACGTCAAAGTTGACGCCCTTGTCGATTAGCTTGCGTACTTCTTCGACAGCCTCTGCGCGCGATGAAGGGCGAATGCTACGGTGCGGCTTGCTGTTAACGCCGATCACCAAAGGGTTGAAGGCGGATTCATGACGCACCACGGCTGCGAGGGTGCTGATGTGAACATCGGGCGCGCACCGTCGTGCCAGAGTGGGGAAGTCGACAGCCGGGAGATCCATTTTTAGTTGTCTCCCCCGCCGTAGTTTTCCCTCCGGGCCTTCTTGGCGGCCTGCTCCCGCTTGTAGCGGGCAAGAGCCGCCGCATAGTCTTTGGCTTCGCTCCAGAATCCGTCTTCCTCGGGTGTGCCAACATAGCGCGGGAGTTGGCCGCGTAGGTCGGTGTATGTGTGCAATATGTATGCGGAGCAGTACGTCGGCAGTCGATTGGAGATGACGGCGCCGTCGTAGCCCGCGTCACCTCCCTGCCCAATGTAGTGGCGCAGGGTTTGGTTCAGGGTCTTTGCGTCGCACCTTCCTGCTCCGCGCGCCAAAGCTCTCACCAACGAACCCATCTCAGCCGAATCGTCAGCAGATGGACATAGGTTGAGGAAATCCAGGCGAGCATCGAGCGTGTCAGAGAGTTTGCGCTTTCTGATTCCGAAGTAACGCGACAGTGCGGGGTCACATTGCGCTTGGCCTTGGCTACTTGACAGGCAAAGTATCGCCTCGCAGGCAAGACGCACATCGCCAGTCAGCAGTGACGGCTCAATCGACATTTGCGGTGGTGCGGTCGTGCCAGCCGCCAGGCCAGGAGACACTCCGACCACGGACAACACGAAGAAGGCAGCTAGTTGCCTGGCAAATCTGAAGATCATTGGAGTCCCCTTCAGCAAAGGCTGTAGCTGGGGGTGCCGATTAGACGACTGCCATCATGCACTTCCGTGTTCACCTTGCAATCACTCGTTGCAGTGATACGAACGGTGCGCGTGGCGCGTCGGCACGAATCGCTGTCGCCGCCTGAGGTGCTGTCGCAGCTGCCATAGACCTCGGCGACCCGGCCACCGCTAGAGAGCCGACAATGGCCCGCACTTCCCTTGTCGATCGACTGCCCTGGCGAGAGAAGCCGACCGAACCAGATACGGTTGGAGCTTTCGCCGCTACTGGAGGTCGACCCGGATGCGTAGATGCAGTTCAGGGTCGCGTTCGGACGATAGACCGTGACGCCATACATGGTGCCGTAGCTGACCTGCATTTGCTTCTTGATATTGCCCGACAGATTGCTGGAGTTCGACGACTCTCCGTTCTGTTTCCCGCGCGCCTTCGCAATGACGGTATCGACCACCCCCGCCCGACGGGGCGGACTGCAACTTTCTTGCCAAGGCCCCCAGTCGCCGTACGCGACATCAGCAGCGTTGGCCTGCAAGATATATGCAGTTCGGTACCGGACTTTGGACCCGGTCCAGCCGGCTGCACATTGGGCTACCTCCGAACGCGTCTCCTGGCGCCGGCAGCCGCCAAACGTTGGGTGCCAAGCATGGCCAGCCGTGCAACCACCTGGGGGCAACGGATCGGCCTGGTCCACACGAATCACCATGTGGCTCAGGTCCGTCTGCAGCTGCACGTCGGCCTGGTTGGTGGTCGGGGATGCGAACGGTGACGCGAGAGGGAGAAGGACGCCCGCGAGGGCGAGCCGGCGCCTGCCCTGGCGCTTGGAGAAGCGGAGCATGATGGAAACCTCCATTTTGGAAGGGCTAGCTCTTGCAGCCCTGGATGACGGCGGCCCGGGCATTCGGGCCTGCCGGTGTGATGGCAATGCGGTCACCCACGACAGAGACGTTCTGGGTGACGTGAACGTAGCTAGAACCAGCGTTCTGAAACGTACCGGTGAACGAGCCGTTGACTGAGACGGAACCAGCGGCGTTCACCGAGCCGGAGCCCTGAATCGTTCCGCTGACATCGCCCGCCACATTGATATCGCTGCCTGTCACCGTCAGATCTGAGTCCTGCATGGCGACATACCGCCACGCGATGAGCCCCGTCGGACACGCAAGTGCGGGGATTGTGGCGTTATTGGGTAGATCGCCATACACGCCGGTGACCATATGGCTGGTAGCGGCGAACCAGGCTCCCTCCAGACACACCGCGAGGGTCTTGTCAGGCGTAGAGGCGTAAAGACCTTCCGGGGAGCAAGCGGTGCCGGGAACGATCGCAGTGTTCAACAAGAGGCCCGTGTTCGACTGGATCGTTTGGTCAACGGTGAGCGTATTGTGCAGGGTGACGGGCCTGGTTTCTCCGTGCCGAACAAACTGTCCAAATGGCGTCGCGTCGAGTCCTGCAGCAAGCACCGCATGGCCACGCTCTGTGCCGAAGTCGAACCAGGCCTTTGGGGCGTTCATCAATGGACCGACGACATTGGGCCCACCCTGTGCGTCGTGCCCGCCGTAGCCGTCGGCCGACATCAACACCTTGGCTAAAAGCGCCGATGAAAACTTGGCCCGATCACCCGTAGGATTGGTACATTCCCCTGGCTGCCGACGGCTCCGCTCCCCATTGATCGGGTGGCAGGTGTAGACAAAGGCGGTTGTGCGACATTCTGCACTCGGGCATGCACCTTGGCGGACTAGGACAAACCGCACTGCGTCACCCAAGAGAGGGTATCGGGGCGTATTGCTGGACAAGAGCCCCAAATCGACTAGATCCGATACGCTGCCCCGCGCAACTTGAACACCGGCGACCGATTGCCAAGCTAGGCCCTCCGGTATGGGCGTGTCGCTGGGGGGGCCGGCGCCGCTTCCATCGCCCAGCCAGGCCTGATACTTAACCTGCAAGTCGACCACGGCGCCGCGCACTTGTAGAAGGTACCGACCAGTACTCGCCGCGGCGCTGTCGTCCACCGCGTCCCGGTACTGCCCCGAGGCGAGAACGGCAGCTAGGATTCCGACAAGGAGGGTAAAGAGAAAGGCGATCAAGACGTATCCTCGTGAGAGTGCGGCTCGGCCCCTGTGCAAAGGCGAGCGCAGGTGTGGACCTGGCCATGGGTTCGTGAGGATGCCCTAGCGGCTCGCGAAGACGAAGGTATTGGAGTCGCCCTTCTCGCAGAGGCCCTCTGCGATTGCAGGATCGTATGTGCCGGCCGCGTTATTGGTGCCGAGCGCTTTGGCGACCGCCCCGTTGACGGAAATCGTTTCTGCCACCGCGTTAAGCGTGGATGCCAAGGTGGGGCAAGCCTTCATGTTGACGTTGGTGAGCGTGATGGAGAATGCGCTTCCCATCGCGCCTCCGCCCAGCGCTGCAGGCTCGAGAGAAATGGTTCCGTTCGTTCCCACGCCCGATCCGCCCAAGCGGTGGGCAACCGTCGTATCGGACACCTTGAAGGTGGAGGACCCCCGCAGCGCCGGCACGAGGTTGTCGGCCGTCGTCAGGTTGGCATAAGGAGTAACGTTGTCCCCTTCGCCGAGCACGCGCGTGCGGGCCATGAAGCGCTGCAGCTCTCCTGCCGCCGAAGGTACGCGCATTTCGGTCAATATCCCTTGAAAGGCAGGCACACCGAACACGACGGCCAGGATCATTAGCCCAGCCACGATACCGACTTCAATCAGGCTGAATTGCCCACGCTGGTGGTGGAGCGGATCAGTCCTGCTGAGCTGCCAGGTGGGTCGAAAGCGCAGGCGGCAGCGGGATGCTTGGACAGCAGCGGTTTGAACAGAGGCGATATTGCCCATTGAGAACTCCTATGATGGCCAACCGGCCGCAGAATGAGAAAGACCCCGGAAGTGCGGGGTCTCAAGATGGGATTAGATGAAGGGTCAGAAGTTTGCGAGCATCATCGCGTTGCGCAAATCGAAGATGACCGCATAGTGCCAAGCAAGAATGCCCATTAGCGACAGTACAGATGCAATCAGCAGTACCCACCGTATGATGAGGGCGCGGTGCTCGATTCGCTTGAGCATGGATGTCTCCAGCCGCATGCGCGTCCTCTGAAGTGCAAGATCCAGGCCGAGAGATCCAGTCAAGTCTTCGAGGTACCAATAAGTCTCGCGGTCGAAGATGCCTACGTTAAAGATCGATGCCCCGGCGCCGTCATCGTCGAGGCGCGCGACCATCGCTTGAATGCGCGCACCTAACCAGCGGGAAGCACCGGACCGTTGAGCGTCCAGAGCGTCTCGAATCGGAATCGTGATACCGGCGCGCTGTTTGACGGACGTGGCCACGGAACTCACCACAGAGACGGCCTGGATATCGCGATAGAGACGATATGGTCCCCAAGTGTCCAGCCAACGCCGCAGGCGGCCGTCAAAGTGTGGAAAGGACACTATCAATAGAGCGACGGCGCCGATGGACACCAGCCAGACAACGACGCCCCTGTTGCGGATCCATTCCGCGAGGCCAAAGAACGTCCGCGCATAGGGCCCGTAATAGCTGGCAGGCATGTCGGGGAATGCGTCACGGAGTTCGGGGGCAGAGATGTAGGGGACGGCGACCATTACGACGAGCCAGAGGACGAGGGCGGAAACAACGCCTGCCATCAGGGTCCATTTGAGGATGTCCTTCAGTCGCTTCGACAGACGCACGATCGCGGCCATGTCGCGCAGCCCGTCTGCGAATACCGCCTGGCCGCGCCGCTGCAGCGCCGCCAGCTCCGCGACTTCGCGGCGGGGCAATGTTCCTATGGTCGCCTGCCCAAGATCGCCGCTGTCGCCGATGCCGTGCGCCCAGTGCGCCGACAAGATACCTCTGGCGGAATGGGGGCCGTAACGTCGCGCGTCCGCCTCAAAGATGTCGCGAATGGACCGATGCCCCGCACTGTCGGCGATCATGTCCGCCAAGTATTCGTACCAGTCGTCACGATGCTTGGCGAACTGATTAGCCGCCCACTTGACCCGCCATCTGGCGAAAATCGGTTTCACTTTGACTTGTCCTTATCCAACGAGGCGAACGCAACGAAGTGCGGTTCAATGTCGCGCGGATCGATGGCGCCCTGGCTCATCTTGTAAACGGCGCACTCCATGGCGGTCTTGCCATCCATGTCCGGAGCGTCAAAGGGCGCAACCCTGTGCGACGCAAAGACCTGATGTAGGCGAAGCTCGTTGCCGTCATTGATGGCACGCAGCGCCTCTGGGTCGACGCCAGGCTCAAAGATCTCGGCGACCACCGTGCGGCCCGCGTACCCGAAAAGTTCGGGAATACCTTTGCGCCGGCATTGCTCACAGCCTTGGCTGTTACGTACGCGAATGGTTTTCGGCGAGATGCGGTATAGACGTTCGATGCGGTCGAGATAGGTTTTCCACCATTCTCCCGAGCGGTGCACGCCGATCGCATCGGGCGAACCTTCCAACAGACTCTCTGCCGGCAATGCGCAATGGCACAGCACAGGCATCAAAGTCTGATAGCCGAGTAGTTTCAAGATCCGCGGTGAACCCAACACATCCCAAGGAATGCCGATCTGTACGGAAGCAAGGCGCTGAGGGATACCCAAGGCACTGCCCACGTGCGTTGTCGTGTAGCAGTTCGCGCCCGACTGCACTATGTCCTGAAATGCGGCGCCGGTGAGTTTGTCTCGAATCTCGCCGAGCAGCACGTCGCTTGCGGCGGCACGTTTCAGCGCCATCAACTTGGACTGGAACGCTTCCTGATCAGAGTCACTATGGCTGCGCGACAGGCTGGCTTGCAATGCACCACGAAGGCGCTTCTCTACCGGGTCCTCCATGGACATGATTTTGCGGGTCTCAGGCAAGCGTGAGATTAGCTCGCCGATAGTCGTCGTCTTGCCCGATCCGGGAACCCCGCCCAAGATCACCGCTCCACCCTTGCTCTGCAGGGCCCGTTCCAGTTGCTCCACCTGTGACGGCAGGTACCCCAGTCTGGCCAAGTCGACTGATTCCACTTTGGCATCGAGGTCAAGCGCGCGGAGGGTGATTGATGGGCCAGTATCGGCGACGAACGAGCCCCATCGAAGCATGTAATTCCGGTCATCGATGACTTCGTACATGCGACCTTGCTGCTCGCGCTTGGTATCAAACACACTTCCGTTCCCGCCAGTGACATCCTGCCAGGCCACGCGCGCCATCTCATGCAAGCGCTCGGTCGGCATGATGAGGTGGGCCGGCGTGACATACTGCCCGTCGATGGTCGCGCTGACCTTCGAAACAGGTGAGTAAAGGTCGATGTTCAGGTGGAGATCACTCGCACCGTTGCGGACGGCCCAAGCGACGAGATCGTGAAAGCCAGTGCGAACAGCTGACCGGCCCCCCGTATTCGACGCAAGTCCGACGAGGTCTTTGGCGCCGATTCGCTCACGCACCAACGTCAGGAGCACGACGGGGGCCACTGTGTAGATGGGTACGCCTAGATGCTTTCTGTCAGCCTCGCGTGCACGAGCCTGGACGGCGCGAAAGATGTCGGTATCCAGCTGGCCGCGCTTTACGAAGACGGCGTACCGATCTCCTTCGAGCTCGGCCACCGACGCGGTGATAGCCGCGTCAGGGCCGACCCAATCAACCTTTAGCGCTCGAAAGCTCGGTTGTAGCTCGGCGATGTCTTTCATGGAGGCGAGGTCCGCTCGCGGCTCATCCAGAGGTCGCGTGTCGGGATCTGCGGGATCAGTGTCTATGTGCACGGGGGAGGTTTCGGGCACAGAGGGGGCCGCGGAAGCCAGAGCTCGTGTAGGAAGCCGGCGGATTAAGTTGAGCAGGTGTTTCATTGATGCCCTTCGTTCAAGCAGGCCGAGAGGCGGGCTTCCGGTTCATGCCTAGGATCAGCCAACTCGACGCACGGCGCTGCAATGCGAACGAGCCGCAGGCCGCCATCGTGGCCACCAGCAGGGAGCGCCTGGCCGGCTCTGTATACGACCGCCCGGCCGTCTACTTCCACGATGGCCGACAGCTTGCCGTCAACACCGACGATGGCCTTCAACCGCGTAGCAGTCGCTTGCTCTGTCGGTTTGGCCGGTGCCTCGATTGGTTCGTCCGGGCCGTTCGCACGCGCCATTTCTGGCAGAGTTGTCGACGACGGCGACCTGGCGCTACCAGACTTCGATATGTCGGCCATCTGTTCATTCAGCAAAGCTCGACGCGCATCCTGTTCGAGCAATTCTCGGACGAGATGTGCCGGAGGCGCAGGTGGCGGGGCTGGCGCGACTGCCAGATTGCTTGACTCGGCCGATACTGCAAGCGGAAGCGTCCATCCGACGAGTAGGCCGAAAAACATTGGCCAGAAAGGCGTCGGCCGACGCCTGTCAGCGTGGTTGTACATAGATGACTCCTTCGAGCGTGGCCGAGAAGCTGCTGGCGTTGAGCTTGGCCATTGCGTCAGGTTGGTAGCGAACCTGAAGATGTGCAAGTGTCGTGGTGTCTGGCAGAGCCAGTGCATAGAGCGAGCGCAGCGGCGCGTTGATGGTGAAGGCCAGCATGGCAGGCACGGTCATGTCAGAGGGAAGCTCAACGGGTTGTTCAAGACCATTGGGGAGCCGGATATTCGGTACACGAACTGGTACTTTTTTCACCGGGTCGAGCTTGAAGTCCTGTAGCGCCGGGGTTAGCGCCTGCCAGCTGACGGCCCAGCTATTCTCCACGGCGGCGGCATCGGGAATCTCGGCAAGTCGAAGCGGCCTGCCTTTGGTTTGCGAGGCCATTTTCCAGTCCACTCTCGCAGTTTCCAGATCCGGGAAGACAACATGCCAATCGGCGGGAAGAGCGGCCTGCAGGGTATTGTTGTCTGCCAGCCGCGATCGCTTGTATTTCGCGGAGCAGGCCTGAGCGGCGGGCTGGCAGAAGACTTCCGCCAGTACCCATCTGCCAGGCGTGACTGGCGCCTGGGCGACCGACTCCAGGAGTTGCACCAGGCCAGATTCACCATCGGCCCGAGTGGTCCGAGCCCACTTGTCGAGCGCTTGTTGCCAGAGTGCATGTGCATCGACAGAGGTGCGCATGGCTTCCAAGCGCTGCTGTTCCAATGCTTGTTTCTCATGCCACCAGGTCTGGAAGGCATCCCAAGCGAGGTAGGACACTAGCAGCGTCAGGACAACCCACCAGACCGGCGAAATCATGGACAACCGGAACGCGGCACGCCGTAAGGACGACTGCGTGTTGGCCAAAGTTGCCAGTTGGCTCAACTGAAACGGCATTGCGCCAGTGCGCGCGGCACCATGTATTACGGCGTCGCGGTAACGCTCGATGAGGGCATCCAGTGCCTGTTGGCCAGCTTCCGCATTGGGGAGTACTTTGTCTCCTCCGGTTTGCACTGTCCCATCGACTGCCACGGCGATCCAGACCTCTCCGCTCGCGAGTTCGGCGCTCACGATCTGGGTGCCATGCCGATGCAACTGGGCGAATGCCGCAGCTGCGGAGTAGAGGCGAGTTTTTGCTTTGGCGCGACGGTCGCGTCCCTCCGCTTTCAGAAGGCCGACGGCGGGACTGCGCGGGCCCGCCTGCGTGAAGTGCGTGGCGCCGGCCTGTCGGGCGGCCTTCATGGCAGCGACCGTGAGATCCTGGCCGAGTACCGTCTGCCAGCTCATGCCCATGACCAGTGCGTTCTGAGTGCCGGTAATTGGGAGCGTTCGATAGCTCTGTTGCCTGGCCATGGTTAAAAGCCTTCTTCAGGAATGGCTGTCATCAGAAGCAGCGTGATCTGCTTCTGATCCTGGGTAGCATCGGATCCTCCCAACGCGATAGGCGCACTATCGTCCAGGCGTCGGCGTGTGCTATTGCCGGCGGACTGTTCGAAACCGCCGATGAGCGCGGGCTGGCCCGGGCGCAGTTCGACCTGTTGGATCGCGCCTCTGCCACCGATCTTTGCCTGCTGAACAAAAGAGGGGTAATCAGGCGACCCGAATTCAAGCTTTTGCAGAGCGCCAATAAGTCGCGTGTCATCGTAGGAAACGGTCAGCTGGACGCGGCCGTCGTCCTGCGCGTTCGGAACCACTGTCAGGAATGTGCCAACAGTTTTCTCATCTTGCGTGACACTGACCGTGGGCCCCGAGGCGTCGGAGTAGCTTTGTGTCTGCTGGAGGTCCTTTACGTAGGGGATTGTTTGCCGCACGGCGACTGTGGCCGGCCGCAGGTTGGAGGCGAGAATCGGAATGCTGGTATGCCGCACAACGGTGCCGACCTCGCTCAAGGCGCTCATGAGCAGGCCTGTGCCGGCAAAAGGACCACTTCCCACTGTGCCGCCAATGGTGCCGGCGGCCTTGGTAGTGTCCAGGAGGGGACCAGGAGCATCGCCGGCGGCAGCATTGGCCCGACCCAGACTGTTGTAGATCAAGTGCCAGTCAAGGGCTGCTTGGTTGACGTGATCCAGTTGCACGGTGATCTCTTCGAAGAGCATCCGCACGCTGCGCGCCATGATTCGATTTTCAGAATCCAGGAACCGCCCCACTGCGTCCAGAGCGTCTTTGGTGTCTGTCACCACGATGCTGTTCGCAGCGCCGTGGGCAGCTTTGACTACGCCAGCGCGGGTGAGGTATTGGCTTACCTTCACGAGTACCGCTTCAGCTGGGCGCGTTTGGTCAGAGGTGGCATATTTGGATCGATTCTGTGAGGCAAACTGACCGTCGGATCCTTGCGAACCTCCATTCCCTGACAAGCCGAGCTCGAGACTTGTCTCGGCGGTAAGTTCTAACGCCTTGACGTAGAAGGTGCGAGTCTCGGTGCGGTAGAACCGAATGGCGCCGTATTTCGGGTCGTAGCGCCAATAGACGCCGAGGCGTAGCGCGATCGAGTCGAGGACAGTCGAGAGTGGGGCTTTCCCGCCAGGCAACGGCGCCATCTTTGTCCGGGCGACACCCCTGGGTAGCGCGGGCCCAGCCACGCGGTCCACACTGACGTCGGGCACGAGTGCAGGAACGAGAGTGTCGGCGGTTGCGAGGTTTCCACCATGGACCGACAGATCCAGCTGCTCCGTCCCCAGTCGCGGCAGGAAATATTCACGGGGCAGAAGTGCGTCCGGTGCTACCTGCGTAAGAATGCCGGTGGCCAGCTGGATCCTTTCGGCCAACGTGGCAAGGTCAGCAGCGCCGTCGTCGAACAGCATCGTGGTATTGACGTTGGCGCGCAGCGCCGCCGGTAGCGATACCTCCCGCGCCAGCGGCTGGGGTCGGCCTGCAATCCAGGGGAGAGCGACGACCTGGCCATCGGCTCGGGCAGGGTCGCGCACTTGTTCCTTGAAGGCGTCCAGCGTTCGGCGGTTTTGTTCAGATTGGGTTTCGGCGCGCTCGGCGATCCGTTGAGTCGATTGGAGAGCAGAGCAACCGGCAAGCGCGATGAGCGCCAGCACGGCCGCCGCAGAGCGGAATGCTGTCATGGGTGGTCCTGGTGGAGCGGCGGTTTAGGTTTGGGGTGTCGGACTTGCCGTGCGACTGCAGCTGCGAGTAAATGGGATCATGCGCAGCACATGGTTCGCGTAGAAGCAGGGACGTACTGGCGACTCGGTCATGGCGATGGCCTGAGAAAGCGCCTGGATTGCTTCCCGAAAGTTTTCGGCTTCGAAATCAGCTGGCGCCTCGATGGGGAGGTCGAAGTTCAATTCCCATTGATCGGCTCCGAATGTCCAATTCGCCTTCGCCGCCCAACGGGCCAGCGCCTGCCGGACAGTGCCGTCTTCCGGTCCAATGTGCCAAACTTCCTTGATCACAACAGGGGTGGCTTCCAGCGTGGGTTCCGCGACGGCGATGGGATCGGCCGAGGGGAGGCTTGCCTGCGCGTCGGCGATTGGAGCCAGGCTGGGTGATGCCATGATGGGCCGAGCTATTTCCCTTGTCGCGCTGTCAGGCAGCGTTGACGGCGTTGCCGAATCGCTTGAAGAGCCTTTTACCGGATCATCCTCGATAGGGGCTCCCAAGTTTGAAGAGCCGGCCTTCGGTGGCGCAGTCGGCACGGGGATGGTTTCCTCTTTCGACTTGTCCGAGGTCGCACCATCGGCATGCGCCGGGGCGCTCGCCGCGCTGTTGCTGTTCGCTTCCGTTTGCGCGAGGCTGAGCTTGATGGGCTCCGGCAGTGGCGCGGAAACCTCGACGTCCTGCCGATTAGGCTCTAGACGAGGGTCGCCATTGTTGATGGCTATGCGAGGACTGTCAGCAGGTTGGGGCGGGGCAGGCGGTGCAAAACCGCAGGCCGACAAGAGGCAGGCCACCGAGAGTATGGTGACCAGGTGGTTCAATTGCATTGATTTCTCCCGGAATTGGTCGGCCGGACTGGTCGGAGCTTTACTCCGGCAAATCCTGATGCCGGTCAGGGGTCCAGCATGGAATCCCCTGGCGTTCGAGTTCTAGATGGACTGCACGTAGGTCGCCGGGAGAGGACACCCGACGCGCCAGCAGCAGCAGTTCGAGCAGAATGGGCGTCAGATGCTCTGTACCAAGTTGATCTGAAGCGGTATCCAGCAGCGTGAGGCGCAGTTGGGAGACGTGTTCTGATACCGCGTCCTCAGTTTCCAGCCGAGCGCGAAGGTATTTCGACAGGTCCATGCCGTGTTGCTTGGCCGCAACAGAGTATTTGCGGTGCGTTTCGGCGGATAGGCGAAAACTTACCGGGCATTCAAGTAGTTGCACGGAGTCGGCCCTCCTCAACCAGGATGTGCCCGATGGCGGTTGCGAATGCCTGACGAAACGCAAGCTGCCGCCCGTTGCGCTCGGCTGGGGTGTAGTTGTGCCCCTGGCAATGTTCCCGAAAGAATTGGTCCCGGAATTGTGCGGCCGGTAGTGCCGTCGCCGTCTGGAACCACAGGCGAGCCGCCCGGTGAGCAGCACGAGCGGTTAGCGGATATTCAAATGGCGCGTCAACGCCCATGGGCGCGCGTGCGCCCGCCAGATCATGTGGCCTCATAGACAAATTCTGAGGGGCGCCGACGGTATCGGCGGGAACGGGGTGAGGCGCTCGCGCAGGGCGGCGCTAATGCAGGCTACGAATGCGCCTGGCGGGGAAGTTTAGTTTCAATATGCTACGGACAGCCGAGTGAAACGAACCCCACGCGTGGGGCCCGGCCGCCGGTGTTGGCGGCGGCGATGGTGTCGGCCAGGGTAGAGGCGGCGGACGCGTTCGCGTCAGCGCTGTTGGCCTTGCCGGGGCCCTTGCCAGGCCGGGAGGTTTCGAGGATTTCCAATGTCGTTCACCAAAAAAACGCGCGGCCAGTGTGTCGCGCGGCGGATGTGTTGTTCGTGTCAGGCGAAGCCGGGGCGGCAGACTTCAAGATTCAGTCTGCTCGCTGGCGCGCCACGGGGGCAGCTCGCGCAGGGTCTCGGGGTGCAGCATGGCTACCTGCAGCAGGGTCTTCGCCGCACCCGAGGGGGTGCGCCGTCCTTGTTCCCAATCTTGCAGAGTACGCACGCTCACGCCCAGCAGTTCGGCGAAATCCGTCTGCGGCAGGCCCACGCGGCTGCGTGCTTCGCTGATATGCGACGCCTGCCACCGTACGCTGCGCGCCATCGGGGCTGCATTCTTCATGGCTCGTTCAAAAGTCGGGTGGCGCCTGTACGTGGCTTCCCCGGGGGCAGGCCGTCGTGCCATGGCGGCAAAGGCGAATGCCGGATTATACGGCATTGCCGTAGGAAAATTGAGGGGGCCCGGCCGCCTTCCCCGCACCGCCTGTACGCGAACTGAGCCGCTCCGGGCGTGGGTTGTGCCGTGCGTATGCGTTCCCGCAACGAGCCGGGGTAAAGATCAGCGACGGGGGCGCTATCCAGATTCGAATAAGTCTATGCTTTGATCCATTGCCATTCTGGATGGCTCCAGCTAACGGCCCTGAAATGCGCCCCACTGCCAAAGTCGCCGACAAACAAAACATCAAGCGTGCTTTCTGGACGGGGCTGATCGTCCTGTCGGGGTTGTGGCTGATTGCGGAGCCTGGCGTTTTCCAGACTAGCGGCTTCTTCGCCCTGCGTGACAACATGGTCCAGTACAGCGGCGTCATCGCGATGGCCGCCATGAGCGTTGCGATGATCCTGGCGCTGCGGCCGAGTTGGCCCGAGCGGTGGCTTGGCGGGCTGGACAAGATGTACCGCCTGCACAAATGGTTGGGAATCACCGCGCTGATTGTCTCTGTGGTCCATTGGCTCTGGTCCAAGGGGCCGAAATGGGCGGTCGGCTGGGGCTGGCTTGAGCGGCCCGCGCGCGGCCAGGGGCCCAGGCCGCCCCTGGAAAATGCCATCGAGCAGTTCTTCAGAACCTCGCGGGGCCTGGCGGAAAATCTTGGCGAATGGGCGTTTTACGCCGCGGTCGTGCTGATTGTGCTGGCACTCATCAAGTATTTCCCGTATCGCCTGTTCTACAAAACGCACCGGCTGCTGGCGGTGGCCTACCTGGTGCTAGTGTTCCATTCGGTGGTGTTGACCCACTTCAGCTACTGGACATCGCCCATCGGCGTGGTGATGGCGGTTCTTATGGCTTCCGGCACTTACGCGGCGGCAGTCGTCCTGTTGCGCCGCGTGGGTATCCGTCGGCAAGTCCGGGGCAGAATCGTGTCGCTTCAGTATTACCCCGCAGCGCGCACCATCGAGGTCCAGATCAACATTCCGCAAGGCTGGCCGGGCCATACACCCGGACAATTCGCCTTCGCGACCTCCGACGCGTCCGAAGGCGCGCATCCTTACACCATTGCGTCAGCCTGGGACGACAACGTCCGGTGCATCAGCTTCGTCACCAAAGAACTTGGCGACCATACCCGCCGCCTGCGCGAAACGCTGCAGGTGGGGCAAGACGTGAAAGTCGAAGGGCCTTACGGCTGTTTCGACTTCGACAGCGGGCAGCGCCAGCAGATATGGGTTGGCGGGGGCATCGGCATCACGCCGTTCATCGCCGGCATGAAACATCTGGCACAGCGCCGCCGCCAGCAGCCTGGCCTGCCCCGCCCGACGGTCGACTTGTTCTACACAACGGCCAATCATGACGAAACCGTTATCGAGAAACTGACGGCGGATGCCCACGCCGCGGACGTCCGCCTGCATGTCCTGGTCAGCCAGCGCGACGGCCTGCTGACTGGCGAGCGTATCCGCGCCGCCGTGCCGCAATGGCGCGAGGCGGGCATCTGGTTCTGTGGTCCGGCGGGCTTTGGGCACGCGCTGCGCCAGGATTTCGCGGCGCAGGGGCTGCCAGTGGCGGAACGGTTTCACCAGGAACTGTTCGCCATGCGATAGGGGCGGTTCGGGCGGCTTGAAAACGCTGTCGTTCCGGCATGGTCAGCCGCCGGCGACAGGGCCGTCAGTATGCGGGCCATGGATCATCGCCGGATTCGGGTTGTCGGATCTGCGCAGGATGGTGGCCCATAGCCCGGACCCTGATCGTCCGCGAAGATGCAAGCATAGCCTCAGTGCCCCGGCTCGGCGGCCTGTGCGCCGGGCTTGTCGTGCCGCGCGTATTTCTCGACCAGGGTTACCGACGCGCGGTTCAAGCCCTGCAGGCTGACCTCGATGCCATTGCGGCGGAACTTGTGCACGATCCGGTCCAGCGATTCGATTGCCGTGATGTCCCAGAAGTGCGCATGCGACAGGTCGAGAATGGCCGTTTTCACGCCCTCTTTGAAGTCGAATTCCGACACCAGCGATTCGGACGACGCAAAGAACACCTGGCCGCGCACGATATACCGGCGCGTGGGGTATAGGGCGCATCGGTCGGCTCCGGCTGTTGCGCCAGGAAGATCAGGATGGCCAGCGCGTTGATGAGTCCGGTGAATTCGACGAAAATTCGACGCGTCGCTGTGCATACTGCGCCATGCCCATGCACAGCTTGTTCGAAGCCCTGGAAAACTGGAATGTCGCCGCCTTCGAGCTGCTGCGCGGCAGCGCGGACAGCGCGCTCGTCTGGGTGTGGGCGGCGACGCGGCTCGCCGAATGGCCCGTCTACATTGCGGCCGCCCTGACGCTTTGGTACCTGATCCGCAGGCGGGATGGCGCTGCCGCCATCATGATTTTCGTCGCCTGTATCGGCGCACGGCTGACCGAACTCGCGATCGGCGCCTACGCCTATCATCCGCGGCCTTTCGCGGCGGGCTACGGCCCCGCTCTGGTCGCCCATGCCGCCAATAACTCGATGCCGAGTTCGCACGCCCTGTTCGTCTGGACGCTGGCCGCCGTCATCGCTGCCCGCAGGCAATGGGGGCTGGCGGCCGTGCTGGCGGTCCTGGGGCTGCTGGTGGCCTGGGCGCGCGTCTTCGTCGGCATCCATTGGCCGCTGGACATGGTCGGCGCGGCCGTGATCTCGGTCTGGTGCATGGCGTGGGGCCACCTTGCCTACCGCGGCTGGATTGCGTTGATCCGGTTTTTTGCGCGGCTCAACGAAAATTCGACGCACGGCCGCGCACACTAAGCGCTCTCGTTCTGCAAGTCTGATATATGTCTATTGAATCCCGGGCAGAGGCCATGGCGCCTGCCCTGCCCCAACCCCTGCCCGATCCGCTGTTCCGGCGCACGGCCGCGCCGCTGCACACACTGACCGGCGACGCGGCGCCGTTCGGCGACGTCTACCTCAGCTGCGTGGTCCCGTGCCTGAACGAGTACGAAAACCTGCGTCTGTTATTGCCTTCCTTGAAAGCCCAGGTAGAAGCCCTGTGCACGCAGTGGGAAATCATCGTGGTGGACGATGGCAGCACCGACGCCACGCCCGAACTGATGACCGAATGGACCGCCGTCGACGGCATGCGGTATGTGCAGCTGTCGCGCAACTTCGGTAAAGAGGCGGCGTTGTCGGCGGGCTTCGAGGCGGCCGACGGCGATGTCGTGGTCTGCCTGGACGCCGACCTGCAGCATCCGCCGACGCTGATCCGCACTATGCTGCAGCGCTGGCGCGCCGGCGCGGAAATGGTCTACGCGGTGCGCGAGCACCGCGACGACGAGCCCTGGTTCAAGCGCGTTGGCGCGCGGGGGTTCTACCGCCTGCTCAGCGGCGCCCAGGGGGTTCAAGTGCCGGCCCATGCGGGCGATTTTCGCCTGATGGACCGGCGCGTGGTCGATGCCCTGATCGCGCTGCCCGAGCGCACGCGTTTCATGAAGGGCCTGTATGCCTGGGTGGGCTTCCGGACCGAAGCGTTGCCTTATATGCCCGCCGCCCGCGGCCATGGGGCCAGCCGCTACAGCGCGCGGCGGCTGCTGCGCCTGGCGCTGGATGGCCTGACCGCGTTCACCACCTGGCCGCTGCGCATGGTCAGCCTGCTGGGCTGCGCGTTTTCGCTCATGTCGTTCGCGTATGGGGGATATCTGGTGCTGGCCTACCTGATCAGCGGCAACCGCGTGTCGGGCTGGACCACCATCATGACCGCGCTGCTGTTCTTTGCCGGCATCAACCTGATTTCGCTCGGCGTGGTTGGCGAATATGTGGCCCGCATTTTCCACGAGGTCAAGGGCCGGCCGCTGTTCGTGACGCGCCAGCGGCGCGGGCGGGCCCGGCGCGCCCACAGCAAGCGGACGCGGCCATGACGGTTTCCGGCGAACGCAAGGTGTGGGATTGGGTGCCCGCACCGGGACGGCTATTGCTTGCCCTGGGCGTGTGGCTGGGCTGGCTGGCCTGGGCGCGCGTGCTGACGTTGCCCGACGAAGGCCGCTATGCGGGCGTGGCCTGGGAAATGCTGCGCAGCGGTTCGCATGCGGTGCCTCTGCTCGACGGCATGCCGTATTTCCATAAGCCGCCGCTGTACTACTGGCTGGCCGAGCTTTGCTTTTCGCTGTTCGGCCTGAACGAATGGGCCGCGCGCGTGCCGTCGTGGCTGGCGGCGTGGGGCGCGCTGGCCGCCTTGTATGCCTTCGTCCGGCACTACCGCGATGCCGCGACGGCCACCCTGGCCGCGGTCATCCTGGGCACCATGCCGTTTTATTACGGCGGCGCCCAGTTCGCCAATACCGACATGCTGGTGGCGGGCCTGATCACGCTGTGTGTGCTGGCGGGCGCCGATGCGGTGCTGCGCGCCGAAACCGGCCGCGCGTACCGGGCCATGTCGTTGGCCGCCGCCGCGCTGGCCGCGCTGGCGGTGCTGGCCAAGGGCTTGATCGGGCTGGTGCTGCCGGGCGGCTCGCTGTGCCTATGGCTGCTGCTGACGCGCCGCTGGCGCGGTTATGCGGTGTTGCTGCGGCCGTCCGCCCTGCTGGTGTTCGCGGCGGTGGCCGTGCCCTGGTTCTGGGTCATGCAGCAACGTTTTCCGGGCTTCTTCCACTACTTCTTCGTGTACCAGCATTTCGAACGGTTCGCGCAGTCGGGCTTCAACAATGTGCAGCCGTTCTGGTTCTACCTGCCGGTGGTGGTGGGGCTGGCGCTGCCCTGGTCGCTGTGGGGCGGCGGAATCTTGCGCAAGACTTTCTGGGCCGCAAATGATCCGCATGGCCTGCGCAGCCTGATGGCCGTGTGGGCGGCCGTGGTGCTGGGCTTTTTCTCCCTTCCCAGTTCCAAGCTGATCGGTTATGTGGTGCCCGCGCTGCCCCCCCTGGCCGTGCTGCTGGCCGAGGTGGTGCACGCCGCCATGCAGCGCGGCGATATCCGGCGCCAGCGTCGCCTGGTGGCGATATGCGCCGCGGTGTCGGCCGGCCTGTGCATCGTCTTGGTGGGGGTCTTTGCCGCGAACCCGCGGCGCAGCGCGCAGCCGCTGGGCCGCCAGATCGCGGCGGAAATGGGTCCCGCCGATACGCTGGTCACCCTGCATTCGTATCCGTTCGACCTGGGTTTCTATACCGGCGCGCGCCGGCCCGCCTGGGTCGTCGACGACTGGGACAACCCCGAAATCCCGCTGCGGGATAACTGGCGCAAGGAACTTTACGACGCGGGCCAGTTCCGACCCGAAACCGCCGCGCGCGTGCTGGTGCCGCGCGGCGAACTGGCGGCGCGCCTGTGCGCGGCGCCGGGCAGCCGGTTCTGGATCTGGGGCGGCGTCGATGACGGAACGCGTTTTCGGGTTTTGCAGGGACTGCCGGCGCATTTTTCCGACGCCCATTATCGCGTCTGGCGCGTCGATACCGACGCGGCGTTCATGCAGCGGGTTTGCGGCGAAACGCCCACAGCCGGCTGGCCAGGAAAGTAAGCACGGCCAGCCCCAGCAGGATCAGGCCCAACAGGACGTCGTAGCGCAGGCGGGTTGTGTGCAATAGCCACGCGTACGACGCTTCGTTCAACATGAATCCGCACGCCGACACCAGGAAAAAGCGGCGCGCGGCGATGGTCCAGCGTGATGCGAGATGACGGAAGGTAAGCCGATAATGACCGCCGAACGATACGACGAATGCCACCAGCCAGCCCGCGGCATTGGCGGCCAGGGGCGGCATGCCCAGCAGTTCCACGCAGCCCACGGCAACGATCCAGTGCGTCGCCGCGGCCGCGCACCCTACGGCGATGAACCAGCCAATTTGTTTGATCAGGGCGTGCATGGCGAACGGGGCAACGAGAACAAGGGCCGCGGGCAGGGCACCGCCGGCGGTTGGTGGAAACGCATCGTGGTGTGCGGCGATGATTTTGGCATGAATGCGGAAATCGATGCCGGCATGATGCGCCTGGCCGGGCTGGGGCGGCTGAGCGCCGCCAGTTGCCTGGCCCAGGGCCCCAGCTTTGCCGCCCATGGCCCCGGCCTGCTAGGGCTGGACCTGGACCTGGGCGTGCACTTGAACCTGACCGAAGCCCTGGGCGCGCCGCTGCAGATGCCGGTAATGCCCTTGCCGGCGTTGCTGGCGCGGGCCTATGCGGGCCGGCTGGATCCGGCCTGGGTGTACGCGCAAGTGGTCCGCCAGCTCGACGCTTTCGAGGCGGTCATGGGGCGGGCTCCCGATTTTGTCGACGGGCACCAGCATGTGCATCAATTGCCGGGCGTGTTGCCGGGTGTCTTGCGCTTGCTGCGGCAGCGCTACGGCCGGCGCGCGCCGTGGATACGCTATACGGCCCCCGGCATGCAAGAGAGCATTCCCTTGCGCGAATCGGCCAAGGCCCGCCTGATCGGCGCCCTGGGCGCCGGCGCGGTGGCCCGCGCGGCGCGCGGCGAAGGCTGGCGCACCAATCGCCGGCTGCTGGGCGTGTATGGTTTGCGCGGCGGGGGGCGCTATTATGCGGGCTTGCTGCAGCGGTGGCTGAACAATGCGCGCGACGGCGATCTGCTGATGTGCCATCCGGCCGCGCCGGGCGCGGGCGACGCCCTGGCCGCGCAGCGTGCCGCGGAATTCGAGGTGCTCATGTGCCCCGGGCTGGGCGACTGGATGCGGCTGAACGGCGTGCGCGTGGCGCGGTCCGCCGCAGTTGCGTACTATGGTGCCGGCCACGAATTTCAACCGGGCGCCACAGGCTGACCACCACGCCATGACCACCGTCTCTGCCGATGCCCATTACCGTGTACTGATCGTCGAAGACGATCTGACCATCGCGGGCAATCTTTATCAGTTCCTGGAAATGGGCGGCTTTCTTCCCGATGTGGCCTACGACGGGCGGACAGCGCTGCGGCTGCTCGAGGGCCAGCGCTTCGATGCCGTCGTGCTCGACGTGGGGCTGCCGGGCATCGACGGCCACCAGTTGCTGCGCGTCCTGCGGGTCGAGCGGCGCCAGGCCGTGCCCGTGCTGATCCTGACGGCGCGGGATACGCTCGACGACAAGCTGACCGGCTTCGGGCTGGGCGCCGACGATTACCTTACCAAGCCTTTTGCCCTGGCCGAGGTCCAGGCGCGCCTGCTTGCGCTGATTCACCGCGCGCAGGGGGCCGTCGTGGACGTGGTGCGCGAGTTCGGTCCGCTGCGGTTCGACTCGCGCACGCGGGCTGTTTCGGTGGCCGGCCATCCGGTGCGGCTGGCGCGCAAGTCCGCCCTGATCGTCGAGGCCCTGCTGCGCGACCCCGGCCGGATCGTCTCGCGCGAAGAGCTCGAAACCGCGCTGTGGGACGACGAGCCGCCGTCGCCCGACGCTTTGCGCGGCCAGGTGCACCTGCTGCGCCGGTCGCTCGCCGAGGCGGGTTTCGACGGCATCGAAACCGTGCACGGCGTGGGCTGGCGCCTGATCTTGCCCGGGGCCGCGCCATGAAAGGCGGCACCCTGACCCAGCGCGTCGTATGGGCACTGACCGGCGCGGTGGCCGTGTTCGTCGCCGCGCTGGCCCTGCTGGCCTATTTGACCTTCGACCAGATGGAAGACGGGCTGGTCGACCAGATATTGACGACCGAGGCGAGCCGGGTGGCGCAGCACGTGGCGGCCGATCCGCAGTTCCTGCCGTCGCAGGGCGCGCGGGAACTCGGCGGATCGATGCGGGCCTGGCTGCACGAGGGCGCGGTGCAAGACGACATGCCCGCGCAATTGAACAGCTTGTCGCCCGGGCTGCATCTGCTGGAGCCGGGCGCGGAAACCTGGCACGTGATGGTGGCCGATACCCCGCGGGGGCGCCTGTTCGTGCTGTACGACGCCACCGATCACGAAGCCCGGGTGCGCGATTTCGGCCTGATCGTGCTGGGCATGGGCGCGTTGTGCATCATGGCCGCCTATGCGCTGTCGCGCCGGGTGGCCGGCATCGCGGTCGGGCCGCTGCTGGACCTGACCGGGCGCCTGTCGAACTGGGCGCCGGGCTCCCCGGACATGGCCGTCACGCGCGACGACGAAGCCGGCCGCTTGATGGAGGCCTTCAACCGGGTGCAGAACCAGGTCGACCGCTCGATCGCCCGCGAGCGGGAATTCGCCGCCAATCTCAGCCACGAAGCCCGCACGCCCCTGGCGGCCATCCGTTCCGACAGCGAGGTCATGTTGCTGAACGCGGCGCTGCCGCCCGATGTCCGCCAGCGCCTGGCCCGCATCATCGCCAATGTCGATCACATCGTCGCTTCGCTCGAAAGCGCCCGCTCGCTGGCCATCGACCAGCCGCGTCCCACCGAGCTCGTGGACCTGTCCACCTGCATGGACGACGCGTGGCGCGGGCTGGAGGTCGAGGCCGAGGCCGCCGGGCTGTTGTTTTACAACCATATCCCGGCCGGCACCGCCCAAACGCTGGACCGCTACGCCTTGCTGACTGTCTTGCGCAACCTGGTGCGCAACGCCATCGAACACGCCGCGCCGGCCAAGCTGGTCGCGGCATTGGCGGCCGACGGCTCGCTGGAACTGCGCGACACGGGCAAGGGCATCCAGGCCGAAGAGCTGCCCTTTGTGTTCCAGCGCTACTACAGCGGCCGTCTGAAAGACGCGCCGGCCCCGGCGCCCGACAACGGCGGCGGATTTCCGCGCGGCCTGGGGCTGGCCATCGCGAAGCGGGTGTGCGACATGCAGGGCTGGCACCTGCAGGTCGAATCCGAGCGCGAAGGGGCGCGGCGCGGCACCTGCTTCCTGCTGCGGTTTTCGTGACTTGTATCTGCCGGGTGTTTTGCCAGTCTTGCCAGGTGTCTGGCTCCCGTCAGGGTGCCTGACACCGCTGAGGCATGAGCGTCGGTGTCTGACACCCTGACGGGAGTCAGACACCTGGTATCCGGGATGACATAGTCCGCGGCCACGGCGAACAGAAGCAAGGTGGCGAGTGTCATGGCAGGGTGGGCCGGCAAGGGCGCAGGCGCCGGAAAATTCCCCCAGTCTGAGCCGCCGCGGCGGATTCGTCCAGTCAGCGGCTACCATAATGGGGTTGCATTGTTGTGTGTTCCCCATGTCTGCGCCTTCCGCCGCTTCGGATTCTCCCGCTCCCGCACCGCCCCGCCCGGCGTTGTCGGCCGTATTGCTGGCCGCCGCCGGCGCCCTGCGCGCCGTGGACGACGGCCGTTCCCTGACCGACGCCCTGGCCGCCGTGCCCGCGCCGCTGCGTCCCGCCGCACAGGCGGTGTCGTTTCATGCCATGCGCCAATGGGGATGGGCCGCGGCCGTCGGCCGCATCCTGGTGCAGCGCTCGCCGGGCCCGCTCTTCGATGCCTTGCTGCGCGTGGCGCTGTCGCTGCTGCGGGGGCCGCGCGACGCCGGGCAGGCCGCCGCCCCCCCAGTGCCCGGCATGCCGGTCTACGCGCCTCACACGGTGGTCAACCAGGCGGTCGGCGCCACGGCGGGCCAGCGGGAGCTGGCCGCGTACAAGGGCCTGCTCAACGCCTGCCTGCGCCGTTTCCTGCGCGAGCACGACGCGCTGGAAGCCGCCGTGGCCGCCCAGCCCGAGGCGCGCTGGAACCATCCCGAATGGTGGGTGGATCGGCTCAGCCGCGCTTATCCCGACCAATGGCAGGCCATCCTGCAGGCCGCCAACGTGCCGGCGCCGCTGACCCTGCGCGTGAATGCGCGGCGGGCCGGCCGCGAGCAGGTGCGCCAGGCCCTGCTCGATGCCGGCATCGCCGCCGAGCCGGTGGGCGCGGCCGGCCTGGTGCTGGCCGAGGCCCGGCCGGTGGCGCAATTGCCCGGTTTCGCCGAGGGCTGGTGGTCGGTGCAGGACGCCGCCGCCCAGCTGGCGGCGCCCCTGCTGGCGCCGCGCGACGGCGAGCGCGTGCTGGATGCCTGCGCCGCGCCGGGCGGCAAGACCGCCCACTTGCTGGAATTGGCCGACCTGGACCTGCTGGCGCTCGACGCCGATGCCGCGCGCCTGGCGCGGGTCGGGCAGAACCTCGACCGGCTGGGCCTGCGTTCCGGCCGGGTCGCGCTGGCCGCCGCCGACGCGGCCGACCCGGATGCCTGGTGGGACGGCCGGCCGTTCGATGCCGTGCTGGCCGACGTGCCCTGCACGGCCTCGGGCATCGTGCGCCGCCACCCGGACATCCGCTGGCTGCGCCGCGCGCCCGACGTGGCCCGCACGGCGGCGCTGCAGGCCCGCATCGTCGACGCGCTGTGGCGCACCGTGGCCCCGGGCGGGCGCCTGCTGTACGTGACCTGCTCGGTGTTCCCTGCCGAGGGCGTCCGCCAGGCCGAGGCCTTCGCGCGGCGCCATCCCGATGCCCGGCGCCTGGACGCGCCCGGCCAATTGTTGCCTGTTGCCATTGGCGCAACACCGCAGGCCGAGCATGACGGCTTTTTCTATGCCTTGTTTGCCAAGCAGTCATGAATCGCCAAGAATAGCTAGTCGCTCGACCGGATTGTAAATGTCGATGATTTCTCGCCTATGTTGCGCGCTATTGCTGGTATTTTCGCTGCTTCCCCTGGGGGCGGGCGGGCAGGCGCACGCCGATGAACCGCGCGTGACGCGCATCGAACCCGTTATTCGCGACGGCAAGCTCGAAATCGATGCCGAAATCGATATCGAGCTCAACGAGCAACTGCGCGACGCCGCCGAGCGCGGCCTGCCGCTGTATTTCACGGCCGACGTGGTCATCAGCCGTTCGCGCTGGTGGTGGTTCGACGACACGGTGGTCGACACCACGCTGACCTGGCGCGTCGTCTACAACGCCCTGACGCGGCAATGGCGGGCCGGCGCGGGCGAACTCAGCCTGCCGGTGGCCTCGCTGGACGAGGCCATGGACATGGTGCGGCACATCCGCGGCTGGCAACTGATCGAGGTATCCGAACTGGATTACGGCGTCCGCTATAACGGACAAATGCGCCTGCGGCTCGACACCTCGCAATTGGCGCGGCCGTTCCAGGTGAACGCGCTCAATAGCAGTTCCTGGTCGCTGGGCACGCCCTGGACCGACTTTTCGTTCTCGCTGGCCGAACCCCAGGACCCCTCATGAGAATCCTGCTGCGCGTTGCGCTGATCATCGGAGCGATCAGCGGACTGGCATTGCTGGGCCTGCTGGCCTGGTCCACCGGCAACGCCTCGCGCTTCGCGCGCTATTACGACACCCTGCTGCTGCTGAACGGCGTGTTCGCCCTGGCGCTGTTCGTCTGGGTGGTGGCGCTGACCACCCGCCTGCTGCGGCAGATCCGCCGGCGCCAGTTCGGCGCGCGCCTGACGGCCCGCTTCGCCCTGGCCTTCGCCCTGATCGGCGTGGTGCCGGGCGCGCTCATCTATACGGTGTCGGTGCAGTTCATGTCGCGCTCGATCGAGTCGTGGTTCAACGTGCGGGTCGACAGCGCCCTGGAATCGGGCCTGAACCTGGGCCGCGCGGCGCTCGATTCGCTGCTGGCCGACATGGATGCCAAGGCCCGCGCGATGGCGTCCGAGCTCAACAATACGCCCGACCGCGATATCCCCCTGACGCTGACGCGCCTGCGCGAATCCAGCGGCGTGCAAGACGTCATGGTGTTTACCGGCAGCGGCCGGCTGGTGGCGTTTTCCACCGATCAATACGGCCAGCTGCTGCCCGAAATGCCGCCCGCCACGGTGTTGAACCAGCTGCGCCTGGGGCGCGGCTATTCGGCCGCCGAGGCCGACGATTCCAATGTGTCGGGCGGCAAAGACCGCCTGTTGCTGCGCGTGGTCATTCCACTGAGTTCCCCCGCGCGCTTCGACAGCCTGACCTCGCTGCCGTCCGAGCCGCGCTGGCTGCAGCTGCTGCAGCCCGTGCCCGAGCAGATCGCCGACAACGCCAACCGCGTGCAGCAGGGATTTCGCGATTACCAGGAACTGGCCCTGGCGCGCCTGGGGCTGCGCAAGCTGTACGGCATTACCCTGACCCTGGCGCTGCTGCTGGCGGTGTTCGCCGCCATCGCGGTGGCCCTGTCGCTGTCCAAGCGCCTGGTGCGCCCGCTGCTGCGGCTGGCCGCCGGCACGCAGGCGGTGGGGGTCGGCGACTACCGGCCCCTGCCCGAACCGCCCGAGCGCGACGAAGTCGGGCAACTGACCCGTTCGTTCAACGCCATGACGCGCCAGCTCGACGAAGCGCGCCACATGGTGGAAAGCAACCGGCGCCAGCTCGAGCGTTCCAACGTCTACCTGGAAAGCGTGCTGTCGAACCTGTCGTCGGGGGTGCTGGTGTTCGACGAAGGCTTCCGCGTCACCACCGTCAACCAGGGCGCGCAGTCCATTCTGCAGACCGACCTGCGTTCGGTCATCGGACGTCCGCTGGAAACCGTGGACGGCATGCTCGAGTTCACCCAGATCGTGCGCCAGGCCTTTGCCCAGCACGCCGCGGTGGGATCGGAGCGCCTGCACTGGCAGCAGCAATTCGAGATCACGCTGGCGCCGTCCGCCGAGTCGGGCGAAGCCCCGCAGTCGCTGACCCTGCTGGCGCGCGGCACGCACCTGCGGGTAGACGGCCGCGGCAACGGCTATCTGGTGGTGTTCGACGACATCACCGAAGTCATCTCGGCCAACCGTACCGTGGCCTGGGGCGAGGTGGCGCGCCGGCTGGCGCACGAAATCAAGAATCCGCTCACGCCTATCCAGTTGTCGGCCGAGCGGCTGGCCATGAAACTGGCCGACCGGCTGCAGCCGGCCGACCGCCAGATGCTCGAGCGTTCCACCAATACCATCGTGAACCAGGTGGGGTCGCTGAAGCAGATGGTGGACGATTTCCGCGAATATGCCCGCACGCCGCCCGCCGTGATGCAGTCGATCGACTTCAATGCGCTGGTGGCCGACGTGCTGGCGCTGTACGGCTGGGAACCGGGCGAAAAGGCTGCGGCGCGCCACGGCATGCCGGCCCTGAACCTGGATGTCGAGCTCGAACCGGGCCTGCCCCACATCGAGGGCGATCCCACGCAACTGCGCCAGGTCATCCACAATTTGCTGTCGAATGCGCGCGATGCCATTGCCGAACAGGCGGGCCAGGGGCGCGTGCGCGTGACCACGCAACTGATGCGCGGCACCGATGGCGACGAAGCGGCGCTGCCGGCGGTGCGTTTCACAGTGGCCGACACCGGCCAGGGGTTCTCGCAGAAGGTCATGCAGCGGGCCTTCGAGCCGTATGTCACCACCAAGGCACACGGTACTGGGTTAGGATTGGCAATTGTGCGCAAAATCATCGAAGAACACGGTGGCAGGATCGACCTTGCCAATCGCAAGGAAGGGGGCGCGCGGGTCTCGATATTGCTGACCCGGCTGGTGCCCCAAAGAACTGCTATGGACTCGCCCGCGCAAGAAAAGGATAATGCGGCTACGCAATAGGTGGATGGTTTATGGCCAGAATTCTGGTGGTTGACGACGAAGTCGGTATTCGCGAGCTTTTGTCAGAGATCCTTTACGACGAAGGGCACACGGTCGAATTGGCCGAAAACGCGGCAGAAGCGCGTGCGGCGCGGCTGCGCGCGCGCCCCGATCTGGTCCTGCTCGACATCTGGATGCCCGACACCGACGGGGTCAGCCTGCTCAAGGAATGGGGCTCGCAGGGGCTGCTCGACATGCCCGTCATCATGATGAGCGGCCACGCCACCATCGATACCGCCGTCGAGGCCACGCGCATCGGCGCCATGGATTTCCTCGAAAAACCCATCACGCTGCAGCGTCTGCTGAAGACCATCGCCGCCGGCCTGGCGCGCGGACGCGCGCCGCATGCCGCGCCGATCGCGGCGCCGCTGGCCCCGGCCGCGCCCGTGGTGCCGCTCGAAGACGAACTCGATCCGCCCTCCGCCCTGTCCGCGCTGCCGGCCTCGGCGGCCGCGGCCGAAGCCACGCCGCTGGCCAACGGCCGGCTGGGCTCCATTCCCCTCGACCAGCCCTTGCGCGAGGCCCGCGACGAATTCGAGCGCATTTATTTCGAATACCACCTGGTCCGCGAAAACCACAGCATGACGCGCGTATCCGAGCGCACCGGCCTCGAACGCACTCACCTGTACCGCAAGCTCAAGCAGCTGGGCATCGAATCCGCGCGCAAGCGAGGCACATGAAAATCCTCATCATGGGGGCGGGCCGCGTCGGGACCAGCGTGGCCGAAAACCTGGTGTCCGAGCAGAACGACATCACGGTCATCGATACTAACGTCGAGCATCTGCGCTATTTGCAAGACCGCTTCGATCTGCGCGTGGTCCATGGCGACGGCACCCAGGTCGAGGTCCTGGAATCGGCCGGCGCCGCCGATACTGACCTGTTCATCGCCTGTTCGGCCTCCGACGCGGCCAACATGGTGGGCTGCAAGATCACGCGGCAACTGTTCAACGTGCCGCGGCGCATCGCCCGCATCCGCATGCCCGATTTCGCCGAACATCCCGAACTGATGGGCGAAGAAGGCTTCTGCATCGACGCCCTGATCAGCCCCGAGCGCAGCGTCACCACCTATTTGCACAGCCTCATCGAATTCCCCGAAGCCCTGCAGGTGGTGGAATTCGCCGACGGCCGCATCAGCGTGGTCACGGTGCGGGTCGGGCACGGCAGCCCCATGGCGCACCATCCGGTGGCGCAGCTGCGCGACGTCTGGCCCGACGTCGCCGCGCGCGTGGTCGACGTGGTGCGCGACGGCCGCCCCCTGCAGGCCGGCCGCGGCACGGTCATCGCCCCCGGCGACGAGGTCGTGCTGGTGGTCGACTCGAGGCATGCGCGCCGCGCGGTGCGGCAGCTGCGCGAGGCCGAAAAATCCGTGCACCGCGTCATGATCGCCGGCGGCGGCAACATCGGCCTGCGCCTGGCGCGCCAGTTGGCCGAAGAAAGCTACAGCGTGCGCATCATCGAACGCAGCGAGCAGCGCTGCGAATACCTGGCGGCCCAGCTGCCCAGCAACGTGCTGGTGCTGCACGGCAGCGGCACCGACGAAGAACTGCTCGAGCGCGAAAACATCGGCGACATGGACACCTGGCTGGCCCTGACCAGCGACGACGAAGACAACATCATGTCGTCGCTGCTGGCCAAGCGGATGGGCGCGCGCCGCGTCATCGCCCTGATCAACCGCCAGGCCTATGGCGAACTGATGCAGGGCAGCCATATCGATATCGCCGTGTCGCCGTCGCAGGCCACCATGAGCGAACTGCTGCGCCACGTGCGCCGCGGCGACATCGCCGCCGTGCACCGGCTGCGCCAGGGCGTGGCCGAGGCCATCGAGGCCGTGGCGCATGGCGACCGCGGCAGTTCCAAGGTCGTGGGCCGCGCGGTGGGCGATATCCGCCTGCCGCGCGGTGCCAGCATCGGCGCCCTGGCGCGCGGCGACGAAATCCTGATGCCCGATGACGACACCGTCATCCAGACCGACGACCACGTCATCGTGTTCGTGCCTTCGCGCCAGATGATGCCGCGCGTCGAGAAACTGTTCCAAGTATCGGCGTCTTTCTTCTGAACCTCCCGATGGATCCATCCATGCGCCAGACGGCCACGTACGTGAAGCGGATCGCATGAGACGCCTGCTGGCAACCTTCTACGTGGCCGGCCTGACCATGGTCGTGTTCGCGCTCACCATGCTGCTGCCGCTGCTGGTGGCCTACGCGGGCGACGACGCCGGCTTCAACGCCTTTCTCGACGGCTTCCTGCTGGCCTTCGGCGGCGGCGCGGCGGTATGGCTGGCCACCCGGCGCGGGCGCAGCGAACTGCACGCGCGCGACGGCTTCTTGCTGGTGTCGGTGGTGTGGGTCAGCCTGCCGCTGCTGGCCGCCATTCCGCTGCTCATCTACTTTCACCGGGCCGGCCTCCCGCTGTCGTTCACCGATGCCTATTTCGAGGCCATGTCGGGGCTTACCACCACCGGCGCCACGGTGCTGACCCAGTTGGACCAGCTGCCGCCCTCGATCAACCTGTGGCGTGCCACGCTGGTCTGGATCGGCGGGCTGGGCATCCTGGTGCTGGCGGTCGCCATCCTGCCGCTGCTGGGCGTGGGCGGCCACCAGGTGGTGCGGGCCGAGACGCCCGGCCCCATGAAAGACGAACGCCTGACCCCGCGCATCGCCAGTACCGCCAAGGCCCTGTACGCCGTGTACTTCGGCCTGTCGCTGCTGTGCCTGGTGGCCTACCGCGGGGTGGGGCTGACCTGGTTCGACGCCTGGTGCCATACGGCCACCACCATGGGGCTGGGCGGCTTTTCCACGCGCGACGAAGGCTTCGCCTATTTCGACTCGGTGCCGGTCGAACTGGTGGCCATGTTCTTCATGACCCTGGCCGGCATCAGCTTCGCTACCCATTTCAGCGCGCTGCGCCAGGGCCGGCTGCGCGCCTACCTGGTGTGCCCGCAGACGATTCCGTACCTGGTCACCATGCTGGGCGCGGGCCTGGTGATCTCGGGCTACCTGTACTTTCGCGGCGTCTATACCGAACCGCTGCAGGCGCTGCGCTACGGCATGTTCAACACCATCTCGGTCGCCACCACCACCGGCTTCGCCAACGTCGACTACGCCGCCTGGCCGCTGATCGCGCCGCTGACCATGCTGCTGCTGTCGGGCTTCGTCACCTCGGCCGGCTCGACCGGCGGCGGCATCAAGATGGTGCGCGCGGTGCTGCTGGTCAAGCAGGCCCGCAACGAACTCGTCACCATGCTGCACCCGCACGCCGTCAACCCCATACGCATGGGAGGCCGGCTGGTGGGCCAACGTGTCATGTCGTCGGTACTGGCCTTCATGCTGGTGTACGGCCTGTCGATCGGCGTGCTGACCAGCCTGCTGCTGGTGTCGGGGCTGGAGCCCATTACCGCGTTCTCGGCCGTGTTTGCCAGCGTCAACAACACTGGCCCGGGCCTGGGCCCGGTGGGGCCGATGGGCAACTTCGCGGTGCTATCCGACTTCCAGACCTGGGTGTGCACCTTCGGCATGCTGATCGGCCGCCTGGAACTGCTGACGGTGGTGGTGCTGTTCACGCCCATGTTCTGGCGCAAATAGACCGGCAAAAAGGGCCGGCCAAGGCCGCCGGATCTTGTCACGATTCGGTCAGCTATCGGGGTCAAAATATCAGGGATAACCCGATATAGGGTTATCCCATCCCCGCCCAGGTACCCTCATTTTTCGCGCCATTGCGCGAGGTCCCGGCCTGGCACCCGCACCATTATTGGGTTGTAAGTGTTTACTCACATGGCCGTCACAGACAAAAACGCAATGCATCTTGAAGTTGCGCACAATTGTCACGATTTCGAATCTTCCCGACATAAAGTTGCGGCTATCATGCAGACATAAGACGCCGTCTAGCGCCCCCCGGGAAGTTGCCGGGCTTCAAGGCCGAACGGTGCGCCCCCACCAACGTATCTTAAGGAGTCGGAGATGGAACAGATCCCGTTCATTTCGTCCGCCCCCAACACGCTCGGCATCGAGCTCGAGTTGCAACTCATCAATCCGCGCAGTTTCGACCTGGCCGCCGCCGCCGACGAACTGCTCGCCCAGATGGCCAACCATCCCATCGCCGACCGGGTCAAACCCGAAATCACCCGGTCCATGATCGAACTGAATTCCTCGGTGCACGAGCACCCCATGGGCCTGCTGGCCGAGATGCGCGAAATGCGCGACGCCCTGTGCGAAGCGGCCGACGCGGTCGGCGTGTCGGTCGCCGGCGGCGGCGCGCATCCCTTCATGCGCTGGCAAGAGCGCGCCATTTCGGATTCGCCGCGGTTCCAGTACCTGGCCGAAATGTACGGCTACCTGGCGCGCCAGTTCACGGTGTTCGGCCAGCATATCCACCTGGGCGTCCCGTCGGGCGACGCCGCGGTGCGCATGGTGCGCGGCCTGTCGCCCTATGTGCCGCACTTCATCGCGCTGTCGGCCTCTTCGCCCTACTACGAAGGCGTGGACACCCTGTTTTCGTGCTGCCGCCTGAACGCGGTCAGCAGCTTCCCCCTGGCCGGGCACTTGCCGGCCGAGGTGACCGACTGGTACCGGTTCGAGGCGCACATGGCGCAGCTGCGCGCCAGCGGGCTGGCCGAAAGCATCAAAGACTTGTACTGGGATATCCGCCCCAAGCCCGAATTCGGCACGGTCGAGATCCGTGTGTGCGACACGCCGCTGACGGTCGAACGCGCCTGCCAGCTGGCCGCCTTCGCGCAGGCGCTGGCGGTGCTGGTGACGCGCGAGCCCGAGCCGGCGCCGGCGGCCTGGCTGGCATACCGCAGCAACCATTTCCAGGCGTGCCGCTTCGGCCTGCAGGGCAGTTACGTAACGCCCGACGGACAGCGGCTGCGGCTGATCGACCACTTGCGTGGCCTGTTCCAGCGCCTGATGCCCATTGCCGATGAACTGGGCACCGGCGACATGCTGGTCGCGCTGCGCGACGAGTCCATCCGCAGCGGCAACGACGCCCGCTGGCTGCGCAGCCAGTTCCACCGGGTGCGCGACCTGCCGCTGGTGGTCGAGTCGATGGCGCGCGCCTGGCGCGGCGAAAGCGAGGCCACCCCGGCGGCCGAGGTGCCGCGCCGCCGCATCCGCGCGACTTCCGAGCCCGTGCACGGCGTGCAGGCCCTGGCCACTCCCGAGGCCGGCGTCACCCCGGGCTGGCGGCCCGACCGGCTGCACTGACGGGCGCGCCTGGGGGGCACCAGGCCGCTCACCGCCGTGGGCACAGAACGTCTCGATATGCCGGGTGTCAGGCTCCCGCCAGGGTGCCTGACACCGAAGTCAGCAGACAGTCTGGCCACCTCGGTGTCTGACACCCTGCGGGAGTCAGACACCTGATCATCTGCAGGAGTCAGGCACCTGAACATCTGCGGGAGCTCAGACACCGGATCATCTGCGGAAGTCGGGCACCCGATCATCCGGCCGGCCCGATGCCGTTCATTCCCCCGAACGCCGCCCGCTGATGGCGCTGACGGACAACCGGGTTTCGCCCGGCGCGCTGCGCCGCGAGGCCGCGCGCCAGGCATGGCCGTAGGCCACTTCTATTGTCAGCGGGATCACGCCGTCGGCGTTGCGCTGTGCTTCCAGGGCGGCGCACAGGCGGTCGCGCCAGCCGCGCCCGGCCAGGCCGCGGCGGCGGTCGCGCGCCGGGTTGCCGCCCAGGGCGCGCACGTCTTCCAGCAGGCGCTGCGGGCTGCGGTAGGTGAGCGTCAGGGTTTCCTGGTCCATGACCGGGTCGGCGAAGCCGTTTTCCACCAGCAGGTCGCCGAAGTCGTGCATGTCCACGAACGAAGGCGTGGCGGTGCGCAGGCCGGCGTCGTCCAGCGCCTGGCGCAGTTCGCGCAGCGTGGCCGGCCCCAGGCAGGAAAACATCGCCAGCCCGCCCACCTTGAGCACGCGGCGCCACTCGGCCAGCACGGCGTGCGGCGCCGGGTGCCAGTGCAGAGCCAGGTTGGACCACACCAGGTCCAGCGATTCGGCGGCCAGGCCGGTGCCGGCCAGATCGGCGCACACAAAGCGCGGGCCGTTGCCCGCCCGGCCCACCAGCTTGCCCAGCCAATGGGCCACCCCCGTGCCGGCGTGGCGGCGGCGGGCGTGTTCCAGCAGCGCCTCGGCGGCGTCCAGCCCCAGGTAGGCCGCGTCGGGATAGCGCTCGCGCAGCAGCGGCAGATTGTCGCCGGCGCCGCAGCCGGCATCCAGCAGGGCGGCCGGCCGTAGGCGGATGTACTGCAGCCGCCCCAGCATGCGCCGGGCGACTTCGCCGTACAGGAACTGCGCATCGGACAGGTCGCCGCGGCGCGCGAATTGCTGGATGACGTGGGCGGGCACCAGGGGCAGGGTAGGCGGGGATACGGGCGCGGACTGTGACATGAAGGGCGCGCCGCCGGGAGGCGACGCCGCAAAAACGTGATGTGATCTCGGCGGTTCGGTTCCGGATTCGCCGCCATGCCGCCCATTATTGCCCATTCGCTTCTTTTGTTCCCGCGGCGCGCCATACGCCAGGTGCTGGCCGGCCTGCCCTCGGACTGCCCGCTGTGCGGCGGCACCGCCGCGGGCGGGCGGCTGTGCCCCGGCTGCGCCGGCGATATCGCGCACAGCATGCGCGACGGCAGTCCGCGCTGCGCGCGTTGCGCCCTGCGACTGAAGGCGGAGGCCCGCCTGCATTGTCCCGACTGCGCGCGCGCCGTGCCGGCCTTCGCGCGGACCATCGCGGCTTTCGATTACGAACCGCCCTACGACAGCCTGATCGGCCGCTACAAGGGCGAACGGCGCTACGGGCTGGCCACGGCGCTGGCGCAACTGTTGGCCGATGCCGTGGCGCGGCAGGTCGTGCCGCTGCCCCCGGCCACGGTGCTGGTGCCCATTCCGTCCAGCCAGGCGTCGTTGCGGCGGCGCGGCTTCAACCCGGCCGCCGAGCTGGCCGCCAGCCTGGCTGCGTCATTGCGCCTGCCGCTGCGGCGCGGCGTCTTGCGGCGCTTGCGCGAGGGCCCCAGGCAGGCTGCCGGCAACCGCCAGGCGCGGCGCCAGGGCGCCCACGGCCTGTTTCATTGCACCCGGCCCATGCCGGGCGGCATCGTGGGCCTGGTCGACGACGTGATGACCACCGGCAGCACCGTCGACGCCGCCGCCCGCGCCCTGCTGCGGGCCGGCGCGGCGGAAGTGATCGTGCTGGTGGCGGCCCGTACGCCGGTGCGGCAGGTGCGGCAGGTGTCAGGCTCCGCAGGTGCCTGACACCGTTCGAGTGAAGCGGCCGCCGCACACATCGGTGTCAGGCACCTGCGGAGCCTGACACCGGTCCTGAGGCACCCTGATGGGAGCCAGACACCTGCCTGCGGCGGGCCGCACAGCCCGATCGCTATCGCATCACGAACGGGTTGCCCACCGGCGATCCGGCATTGATGACCACGCTTTTCACCTGCTGGTATTCGCGCATGGCGTCGATGCCGCTTTCGCGGCCCAGGCCCGAATCTTTGTAGCCGCCGAAGGGCATCAGGTAGCTGACCAGGCGATACGTGTTGACCCACACCGTGCCCGACTGGATGCGTTCGGCCATGCGCAGCGCGCGGCCGATGTCGCGGGTCCAGACGCCCGCGCCCAGGCCGAAGCGCACGTCGTTGCCCAGGCGGACGGCTTCTTCTTCGTCTTTGAAGCGGATGATGGACAGCACCGGCCCGAAGACTTCTTCCTGGGCGATGCGCATGGCATTGTCGACGTCGCCGAAGATGGTGGGCTGGATGAAGCGTCCGTCTTTCCAGGGGCCTTCGCGCACCGCTTCGCCGCCCAGCAGCAGCCGTGCGCCCTCGTTGCGGGCGATGTCGATGTATTCGAGCACCTTGCGGTACTGCGGCGGCGTGGTAATGGGGCCGACCTGCGTGTCGGACTGCATGGGGTCGCCCATCTTGGCGGTGCGTGCCAGCGCCACGAGTTTTTCGACGAACGTGTCGTAGATGCTGTCTTGCAGCAGCAGGCGCGAGCCGGCGATGCAGGTCTGGCCGGTGGCGGCGAAGATGCCCGATACGGCGCCGTTGACGGCGTCGTCCAGGTTGGCGTCGTCGAACACGATGTTGGGCGACTTGCCGCCCAGTTCCAGGCTGACGTGCTTGAAGTCGCGCGAGGCCTGTTCGTTGATGAGCCGGCCGGTGGCGTCCGAGCCCGTGAAGGTGATCTTGCGCACGTGCGGATGCGTGACCAGCGGCGTGCCGACGTCGGCGCCGAAGCCGGTGACCACGTTCACCACGCCGGGCGGGAAGCCCGCTTCTTCGAACAGCTTGACGAATTCCAGGGTGGACGCCGACGTGAATTCGGACGGCTTGAGCACCAGCGTGCAGCCCGCCGCCAGCGCCGGCGCGATTTTCCAGGCAGTGAGCAACAGCGGCGAGTTCCAGGGCGTGATGGCGGCCACCACGCCCAGCGGTTCGCGGCGCGTGTAGCCGAAGTGGCCGGGCTTGTCGATGGGCGGAACGGTGCCTTCGATTTTGTCGGCCAGGCCGCCGTAGTAATAGAACCATTGCGGCACATACTTGAGCTGGCCGGCCATTTCGGCGTACAGCTTGCCGTTGTCGCGCACTTCGGTGCGCGCCAGCGATTCGGCCTCGCGGGCGATCAGGTCGCCCAGGCGGTGCAGCAGCTGGCCGCGCTGGCTGGGGGTGTAGGCGGCCCAGGGGCCTTCGCGGCCGGCGCGGTACGCGGCCTGCACGGCGCGGTCTACGTCTTCGGCGTCGCCTTTCGGGATGCTGGCCCAGGGCTTGCCGTCGCAGGGGTTGTCGGATTCAAACCATTCGCCCGCGGCGGGATCGACATATTTGCCGTCGATGTAGAGCTGGTAACGCTTCATGTATGGCTCCGGTATGTATTCTTTGTTTGCCCAGGCTCGGCGCCTGCATTGAAGCCCTCTATTGTGGCCCAATGCCCCGGCCGCGGGCGCGCCTGGCCGCTCGTTTGTGCTTCGCTTTTCTGAAAGGACGGCTTTGCGGCTGCATAAGCCCGGCCGCGGCCCTGGCACAATAGCGGTCGTGCCGCGCCGTCCGTTTGCCGCGCGCCAGGATGAAGCCATGTTCCACGTCGTACTCGTCTGCCCCGAAATTCCGCCCAATACCGGCAACGCCATCCGCCTGTGTGCCAATACCGGCGCGCAGCTGCACCTGGTGCGCCCGCTGGGCTTCGAACTCGACGACGCGCGCCTGCGCCGCGCCGGGCTCGACTATCACGAATGGCAGCCGGTGCGGGTGCACGACACCTTGCCGCAAGCCCTGGCCGCCACGGGCGCCGCGGCGTCGCGCATCTACGCCCTGACCACCCGCGCGCGGCGCAGCGTGGCCGACGTGGCTTTCCAGGCGGGCGATGTCTTCGTGTTCGGCCGCGAAACCGCCGGCCTGTCCGACGAGCACATGGCCCTGTTCGGCCCGCCGCAATGCCTGCGCCTGCCCATGCGCGCGGGCCAGCGCAGCCTGAACTTGTCGAACGCCGTGGCGGTGACGGTGTTCGAGGCCTGGCGCCAGCAGGGCTACGCGGGCGCGGCATAGCGGGCCGCGCCGCTAACCGCCATCGTACTGGGCGGCTTCCAGCGGATACAGCGGGCGGGCGCGCTTGCGATACGGAAAAATGCCGTAGTTCGAGGTCGTGGCGCCGGGGCTGTCGCATTCCACCAGCCCGGCCGAGATCGGCACGAACACCGGCCGGCAGTACATGCGCGATTTCAGCAGCAGGTAGCGCGCGCGGCGCGGATCCTGGCCCACGCTTTCGAATACGCCCAGGTCCCAGGGCTCATGCGGACGTTCGCACAGCACCAGCCGCGCCGCGCCGGTATCGAGCACGGCCGTGCGGCCCATGTGGCACAGCATGCCGGTATAGGTGGGGCCGCTGATGCGGTACTGGCCGTCGGTGATGGCGCGCACCGTGCCGTCCAGCACTAACGGCCGCGCGGCGATGCCCAGGTGCGCCAGCGAGCGCTTGTTGCCCACCGCTACCGATACGCGTGCGCCTTCGCCCGCAGCGATCAATTGCGCCACGGCCTGCGGATCGCACAGCGGGCCGGCCAGGATATCGTCTAGGCCCTGGGCCAATGCGGCTTCCAGCACGGCGGTGGTGTCGCAGGTGCCGCCGGAATTGCAGTTGTCGCCGTGGTCCAGCAGCAGCACGGGGCGATCCTGGCCGCGCGCCAGTTCGCGGGCGTGCGCCAGCGAGGCATCCAGCGGTTCGCTGCGGTAGACGAAGTCGTCGCGCTCGCGCCAGATCTGCGCCGCCACCTGCGCGGCGGCCCGGTCGGCGGCCGCGGCGTCGCCGTCGGCCACGGCGACCACGCTGATGCAGGGCCGCTCGATGTCCGCCAGGCTGAATCCGGCCAGCACCGACACCGCCAGCAGGCCCTGTGTTTCCAGCCGGCGCGCGGCCTCGACCGCCGCCTGCATGGCGCCCTGGTCGGTGGCGGAACGCAGCGTGTGCGTCATCAGGGGCAGTTGCCGCCAGGCCATGGCGGGCCGGCAGCGGCCGTCGAGCATGCCGAACAGCAGCCGGCCGGCGTGCTCGCCGGTTTCGTACATATCGACGTGGGGGTAGGTCTTGAAGCCCACGATCACATCGGCGTGGTCGATCATGGCCTGGGTGACGTTGCCGTGCAGGTCCAGCGCCACGCCGATGGGCACGCCGGGCGCCGCGGCCCGCACGCGCCGCAGCAGGTCGCCTTCGCCATCGTCGCAGTGCTCGGCCACCATGGCGCCGTGCAGGTCCAGCAGGATGGCATCGCAGCCCGGCGCGGCGGCGATGATGCGCGCGCACATGGCGTCATAGGCATCGGCGGCCACGGGCCCGCTGGGGTAGGCCCACCCCGACACGGGCGTCACGAGCTCGGCGCCGCGCGCCTGCGCCAGGTCGATGAAGGCCGCCATGGCGGTGCGCTGGCCGTGGTTGGCCCGGTAGGCCTCGTCATCGTATTGCGGCCCGTGCTCGCCGAAGGCCGCCAGCGGCGTGGGCACGGGCGAGAACGTATTGGTTTCGTGGTTCAGGCGGGCGATCAGGACTTTCATACGCGGCTCCACGGGCAAGGCGTGCCTGTGACAGTACCAGATCGAGGCGCTGGGAGGAGGGCCAGGTGTCTGGCTCCCGCAGGGTGTCAGACACCGAGGCGTGGCCTGGTCGTCTCAACCTCACGGTGTCTGACACCCTTGCGGGAGTCAGACACCTGGTAAACGCGGGAGCCAGGCGCCTGCGATGCCTGGCGACACCCGCGCTTCAGTCGAGTACCAGTCCCAGCCGTTCGATGACTTCGTTCCAGCGCGCGGTGTCTTTCTGGATGCGCTCGGTGAGCTCCTGCGGGGTGGACGGCGCCGCCGTGAAGTATTGCTGGTCCAGTTGCTTGCGCACGGCCTCGCTGTCGATGATGCGGGCCAGTTCGCGGTTCAGGCGATCGACGATGGGCGCGGGCGTGCCGGCCGGGGCCAGGATGGCGTTCCACGAAATGGCCTCGAAGCCCGGATAGCCCTGCTTGTCCATGGTGGGAATGCCCGCCAGCGACGCGCTGGGTTCCAGGCTGGTGATGGCCAGCGCCTTGACCTTACCGCTGCGCACCTGCGGCATGGCGATGGCGGGCACCATGAAGCCGGCCTGCACGTCGCCGGCAATGATGGCGCTGATCACTTGCGGAAAGCCCGAGTACGGCACGTGCATCAGATCGATGCCGGCCGCGCTCTTGAACATTTCCATCGCCAGGTGGGCCGAACTGCCCGGGCCCACCGATCCGTAGTTCAACGCGCCCTTGCGGTCGCGCGCGAGCTTGACGAAGTCGGCCACGTTCGCCACCGGCAGATTGCCCGGCACCGTCAGCACGTTGGGGCTGGTGGCCACCAGGGTGACGGGTGCCAGGTCTTTCAGCGGATCGTAGCCCAGGGTTTTCTTGTACAGCGTCGGCGCGGTCACCAGCGGGCCGTTGATGGTGTAGACCAGGGTATAGCCGTCGGGCGTGCCCTTGGCCACGAGGCGGGTGCCGATGTTGCCGCCGGCGCCGGGCTTGTTGTCGATCACCACCGGCTGGCCCAGGGCCTGCGCCAGCGGCTCGGAAATCGTGCGCGCCAGCAGGTCGGGCGACGAGCCCGGCGGAAACGGCACCACCATGTGGATGGGGCGGTCGGGCCATTCGGCATGCGCCGCGGCGGGCAGCAGCGCGGCCGCGGCCAGCGCCAGGGCAAGGCGGCGCAGCAGCGCGCTGGCCCGCAAGGGGCGGACGGAAAACATAGCGGAAGCTCCTCTGGGTGTCTCGTTTGAGTATCTGGTTTGGGTATCTAACCGGGCCGACGCGGAAGTTTATCGTCTGCTGATCAGTTTTTCATCGCTAGGCGCCGTCGCCAGGTGTCTGGCTCCGAAGGTGCCAGACACCGTGCCGTTGAGATAACCGCCCCAAACGCGGGTGTTTGACACCCTTCGGGAGTCAGACATCCGGAGCGCGCGGCGCTTTGGGGAATCACTCCAGCCGGGCCTCGCGCGCCAGCAGCGCCGACACCGCCGTCATGGGGGCCACGCCGTCGAACAGCACCGCGCAGACCGCTTCGGTGATCGGCAGTTCGACGCCCAGGTCCCGCGCGCGCTGCAGGGCCGCGCGGGCGCAGCGCACGCCTTCGGCGGTGATGCCGCTGGCCAGGATGTCGTCGAGCTTGCGTCCGGCGCCGATTTCGAGGCCGACGCGGCGGTTGCGGGAGAGGTCGCCGGTGGCCGTCAGGACCAGGTCGCCCAGGCCGGTCAGGCCCGCGAAGGTTTCGGCCTGCGCGCCCAGCGCGACGCCGAAGCGGCTCATTTCGGCCAGGCCGCGGGTGACCAGGGCGGCCCGCGCATTGGTGCCCAGGGCCAGGCCGTCGGCGATGCCGCAGGCCACCGCGATGACGTTCTTGAGGGCGCCGCCGACTTCCACGCCAGCCACGTCGGCGCTGGCGTAGACGCGCACCGCGCCGCCATGCAGGGCGCCGGTGGCGGCGTCGCGCACGGCGGGGTGGGCGCTGGCGATGGTGAGCGCGACCGGCAGGCCCTGCGCCACCTCGCGGGCGAAGGACGGCCCCGACAGCACGCCGCCGCGGGCATCAGGGATGCCGGCCAGGGCGTCGGCCGCGATTTCGTGCGGCAGGCGGGCCGTATCGGCCTCGAAGCCCTTGCAGGTCCAGACAATGGGAACCTGCGCCAGCCCCAGGCCGGGCAGGCGTCCGGCCAGGTCCAGGCAGGTGGCGTGCAGCCCGGCCACCGGCACGCCCAGGATGATCAGGGCGTGTTCCGGGTCGGCCGCCAGCGGCGCCAGCGCGGCGGAAAGATCGCTGGTGATGGCCAGCGCGTCGGGCAGGGGCACGCCGGGCAGGTAGCGGGCATTGGCGCGGTCGCGCGCCATGGCGTCGGCCTGGGCGGCATCGCGCGCCCACAGCACGGTGCGGCGGCGGCGGCTGGCCACGGCGGCCAGGGCCGTGCCCCAGCTGCCCGCGCCCAGAACGGCGACGCTCGAGGGGGCGGGCGCTTGGCTCATGGGGCGATGGGCCGGCTTACTGGCGGGTGGTGCCCGGGGGCAGGATGATGCCGGAATCCGAGCCGTTGGTGCCGCCCTGCTGCGACTGCTGTTGCTGCAGCTCGGCCAGGCGCTGTTCGTACAGGGACTGGAAATTCACTTCGGCCAGGTGCAGCGCCGGCAGCGAGGTGCGGGTGATGGCGTCGGCCACGTTGGCGCGCAGGTACGGGTACAGCATGGTGGGGCACACGATGCCCAGCAGCGGATCCATTTGTTCGGCCGGGATGTTGGCCAGTTCGAAAATGCCGGCCTGCGTGCCCTCGACCAGGTACAGCACCTTGTCGTTGATGCGGGTGGTGACGGTGGCGGTGACGGTGGATTCGAACACCGTCTCGGCCAGGCGCTGGCCGCCCACATTGATGCTGACCTCGACTTGCGGCTGTTCTTGTTCCAGGAACACGTGAGGCGCGTTGGGCATTTCCAGCGACAGGTCTTTCAGGTAGACGCGCTGCAGATTGAACGAAGGCGCGTCGCCGCCTGCTTGCTGGTTGTTTTGGTCCTGTTCAGCCATGAGAATTTCCGGTTGGGGGTGGGCAAAAGAAATGAAAGAGCCTGCGGCCGTCAGCCGAGCAGGGGCGCCAGGCCGCCGGCGCGGTCCAGCGCCATCAGGTCGTCGCAGCCGCCGATGTGCTTGTCGCCGATGAAAATCTGCGGCACGGTGCGCCGGCCGGTGCGTTCGATCATGACGTCGCGTTGCGACGGGTCTTGGTCGATGCGGATGATTTCCAGGTCGGTGACCCCGCGCTGCTTGAGCAGCGCCTGGGCCCGCGCGCAGTAGGGGCAATAATCCTTGGAATACATGACAACTTTGTCCATGGCGGGCTCCGGATCAGGATTTCTGGGTGACGGGCAGGTTGGCCGAGGTCCAGGCGCGCATGCCGCCTTCCAGCACGGCCACTTCGGCGAACCCCTGCGAACGCAGGCGGCTGGCGACCCGGCCGGCATCGCGGCCGGTTTCGCACACCAGCACCAGCGGCTTGTTCTTGGGCAGCGAGCCGGCCTTTTGCTCGACCTCGGCTGCCGGCATATTGCGTGCCTGGGAAATGTGCCCGGCGCGGAATTGCTCGGCGGGGCGCACGTCGACCCAGACGGCATGGCGCTGGTTGACCATCTGGATGGCTTCCGCGGTGCTGATGCCCGCGCCGCTGCGGCCCTTGCGCAGGGCCGGCACGGCCAGCATGACGCCCGATACCAGGGCGACCGCCACGATGAAAATGTTGTTTTTGTCTACCAAGAATTGCAGAAGGTCCACGGAGATTCCTGAACTGAAATGCGGCGGGCGCGCACCGCGTGCGCAGCCTGCCTGGAAGCGGCGGCCCGGCCCGGGCCGGCGCGCGGCGCCTGCCGCTTACCGGGGGAAACCAGGGGCAAAATCAGTCAATTATAAAATGAGCGCATTCGTCAACTCCAAACCCGCCCGCGCGCGGCTGAAAACCATGCATAAACTCGTTCTGATGCGTCACGGCGAAAGCCAGTGGAATCTTGAAAACCGCTTCACGGGCTGGACCGACGTCGACCTGACCGACACCGGCCGCGAACAGGCCCGCAAGGCCGGCGAACTGCTCAAGAAAGAAGGCTACGAATTCGACCTGGCCTACACCTCGGTGCTGAAGCGGGCCATCCGCACGCTGTGGATCGCGCTCGACGCCATGGACGCCATGTACACGCCGGTGGGCATCAGCTGGCGCCTGAACGAGCGCCACTACGGCAACCTGCAGGGCCTGAACAAGGCCGAGACGGCCGCCAAGTATGGCGACGAGCAGGTCCTGATCTGGCGCCGCGCCTATGCCATCGCGCCCGAGCCGCTGGCCGAAGACGACAAGCGCCATCCGCGTTTCGACGACCGCTACGCCAAGATCCCGGCCGACCAGCTGCCGGCCACCGAATGCCTGAAAGATACCGTGGCGCGGGTGCTGCCGTTCTGGAACGACTCGATCGCGCCGGCCATCCGGGCCGGCCGGCGGGTGCTGGTGGCCGCGCACGGCAACAGCCTGCGCGCCCTGATCAAGCACCTGGACAACATCTCGGACGACGACATCGTGGGCCTGAATATTCCCACCGGGCAACCGCTGGTTTACGAACTCGACGACGCGCTGCGCCCGATCCGCCATTATTATCTGGGCGATGCCGCTGAAATCGAAGCGGCCATGGCGGCGGTGGCCGCCCAGGGCAAGGCGAAAAAGGACTGATTCATGCGGTTTGCGGCGGGTTTGCTGTTGATGGCGGCGGTGGCGGCGACGCCATGGCCGGCGGGCGCGGCGTCTGCGGACCTGTCCCAGCGCCAGTCCGAGGCCGAAAAGCAGCAAGCCGCGCTGCGCGACCGCATCGGTTCGCTGCAAAAAGACATCGAAGACCGCGAAGCCGCCCGCAAAGAGGCGGCCGATGCCCTGAAAGAGTCCGAGTCGGCCATTTCGCGCATCAACCGCCGCCTGGCCGAACTGGCCGACGCCAATCGCCGCGCCGAGGCCGACCTGGCCGACCTGGAACGCCAGGTCGACGCGCAGCAGCAGGCCTTGCAGCAGCGCCGCGCCGAACTGGCCGACCAGCTGCGCACGCAGTACACCAGCGGCCTGTCGCCCTGGACGGCGCTGCTGTCGGGCGACGATCCGCAACAACTGGGGCGCAACCTGGGCTACCTGGGCTATGTATCGCGGGCGCGGGCGCAGGCGGTGCACGCGCTGCGCCAAGATATCGACCGGCTGGCGCAACTGCAGGGCCAGGCCGATGCGCGGCGGGCCGATATCCAGGCCATGGCGGCCGAGGCCGCCGAGCAAAAAACCGAACTGGTGGCCCAGCAGAAAGAGCGCGCCACGCTGCTGGCGCGCCTGGAAGGACAGATTGCCGCGCAGCGCGCCGAGGCGCGCCAGCTGGGCCGCGACGACAGCCGCCTGTCGAACCTGATCGGCGACCTGGAAAAGGCCATTGCCGAACAGGCCGAGGCGGCGCGCCGCGCCGAAGAGGCCCGGCTGCGGGCCGAAGCCGTGCGCCGCGCCCAGGAAGCGCGCCTGGCCGAAGAGGCCCGCCGCAAGGCCGAAGCCGAACGCCGGGCCGCCGCGGCGCGTCAGGCCGAGCAGGCGCGCCGCAGCGCCGATGCGCGCGAGGCCACCCAGGCACGCGAGCAAATCGAGGCCGAGGCCGAGCGCCAGCGCGCCCGCGAGCGCGAGCGCGGTCCGGTGGCGCTGGCCGACCCCGACGCCGCCGGGCTGAAACCGGCCCAGCCGGGCTCGGGCCGGGTGACCGTGCCCGCGCCGCGCCCCGCGCCCGCCCCCGAGGCCGCGCCCGATGACACCGCCGACCGGGCCGACGCCCCCGCGCGTCCCGCGCCGCCGCCCCGGCGGACGGCCGCCGCGCCCCCGCCCGGCGGCGGCAACGGCCTGCGCCACGGCCTGCCGGCGCCGGTGCGTGGTACGGTACAGGGTCGTTTCGGGGTCGACCGGCCCGACGGGGGGGTCTGGCGCGGCATCGTGCTGCGCACCGCCGCGGGCACGCCGGTCAAGGTCGTGGCCCCGGGCACGGTGGTGTACGCCGACTGGCTGCGCGGCTTCGGTAACCTGATCATTGTCGATCACGGCAAGCAATACATGACTGTGTACGCTTACAACCAAAGCCTGCTCAAGCAGGTGGGAGACCCGGTCGCCGCGGGCGACACCATCGCCACGGTGGGCGCCACCGGCGGCCAGGTGGAATCGGGCCTATACTTTGAAATTCGCTATCGTGGCGCGCCGGTGGATCCAGCCCAATGGCTGGCCCTCTAGTCCGGTATCAAAATCAGGAAGTGTGCATGGGCACTCGCAAGTTTCGCGGTTTCGGTTTGGTTGCCATCGGCGTGGTGGCGGGCATCTTGCTCAGCGTGGGTGTCACGGCACTGGCGCAGCGCGGCAGCCCGTTGCCGCTCGATGAGCTCAGGCAGCTCAGCAACGTATTCGCCGCCATCAAGAACAACTACGTCGAGGCGGTCGACGACAAGACCCTGATCAACAACGCCATTTCCGGCATGGTGTCCAACCTGGACCCGCACTCGGCCTATCTCGACGCCGATGCCTTCCGCGAAATGCAGTCCACCACGCAAGGCGAATTCGGCGGCCTGGGCATCGAGGTCGGCGCCGAAGACGGCTTCGTCAAGGTGATCTCGCCCATCGAAGACACCCCCGCCGCGCGCGCGGGCGTGCTGGCCGGCGACCTGATCATCAAGATCGACGACACGCCCACCAAGGGCATGTCGCTCAGCGAAGCGGTCAAGCTCATGCGCGGCGCCCCCAAGACGCCGATCACGCTGACCATCATGCGCGCCGACAACCCGCAGCCGGTGGTGGTGCGCATCGTGCGCGACATCATCAAGGTGCGCAGCGTGCGCAGCAAGATGCTCGACAACAACGTCGCCTTCGTGCGCATCTCGCAGTTCCAGGAAAAAACCGGCGCCGACCTGGCCCGCCAGCTGAAAGAGCTGGGCGCCAAGGGCGCGCCCAAGGGCCTGGTGCTGGATCTGCGCAACGATCCCGGCGGCCTGCTGACCAGCGCCATCGGCGTGGCCGCGGCCTTCCTGCCGCCCGACATGCTGGTGGTGTCCACCGACGGCCGCACGCCCGATTCCCGCCACAAGTACCTGGCCACGCCGGCCGAATACGCGCGCGGCGAAGGCAATTACCTGGCGGGCCTGCCCGCGTGGGTCAAGACGGTGCCCATGGTGGTGCTGGTCAACGTGGGGTCGGCCTCGGCCTCGGAAATCGTGGCCGGCGCCCTGCAAGACCACAAGCGCGCCAAGGTGCTGGGCAACCGCACGTTCGGCAAGGGCTCGGTGCAGATCATCCTGCCGCTCAGCCAGGATACCGGCGTCAAGCTCACCACGTCGCGCTATTTCACGCCCAGCGGCCGTTCCATCCAGGCCACCGGCATCGAACCCGACTACGTGGTGGCCGACACGGCCGACGGCGACCTGTTCCGCCTGCCGCGCGAAGCCGACCTGCAGCGCCACCTGGCCAACAACCAGAGCGACGAGATCAAATCCACGCTCGATCCCGATTCCGCGCCCCCCGCGGCCAAGGTGTTCGAGTTCGGCGGCAAAGACGACTTCCAGCTGCAGCAGGCCCTGAACCTGCTGGCCGGCAAGCCGGTGCAGAAGGGCAGCGCGCGCGCCCAGGCCAAGGCCTCGGCCAAGCCGGGCGTCGGCGCGCCCGAGCGCATGACCATCACGCCGACCGGAGTCCAGCCCGCCAAGGACAAATGAACGACCAGCAGTTGCTGCGCTATGCCCGGCACATCCTGCTCGATGAGCTGGGCATCGAAGGCCAGGAAAAATTCCTGGCCGGCAAGGTCCTGATCATCGGCGCGGGCGGCCTGGGATCGCCCGCCGCGCTTTACCTGACCACCGCCGGGGTGGGCGACATCACCCTGGCCGATGACGACATCGTCGAACTCAGCAATCTGCAGCGCCAGATCCTGCACGTGGATGCCAGCGTGGGCCGTCCCAAAGCCGAGTCGGGGCGCGACACGCTGGCCGCCTACAACCCCGAAACCCGGGTCACGGCGCGTGTCGAGCGCCTGGACGGGCAGTGCCTGGAAGACGCCGTGGCGGCCGCCGACCTGGTACTGGACTGCACCGACAACTTCACCACCCGGCACGCCATCAACCGCGCCTGCGTGCGCCACCGCAAACCGCTCGTGTCGGGCGCCGCCATCCGCTTCGACGGCCAGGTCAGCGTATATGACCTGCGCCGCGACGATGCCCCTTGCTACCACTGCCTGTTTCCCGAGGCCGACGAGGTCGAAGAGGCCAATTGCGCCACCATGGGCGTGTTCGCGCCGCTGGTGGGCATCATCGGCGCCACGCAGGCCGCCGAAGCCCTGAAGCTGCTGGCCGGCATCGGCGAAAGCCTGTCGGGGCGGCTGCTGTGGCTGGACGTGCGCACCATGCAATGGCGCAGCGTCAATGTGCAGCGGGATCCGGAATGCGTGGTTTGCGGGCCCGCCAGGGCGCGCTGACCCGGGCGGACTCGTGCGCAGGTGGGATTTTCACTTCAGGCGGTGCGCAAATCCGTGTGCCGGCGGGCCAGCACGATCACGCCATCGTCGTCCGCATACAGCCAGTCGCCGGTGCGGAAGGCCTGGCCATGCAGCGTCAGTTGCGTGCCGGCGGCGGCCGGCACCATGACGGGTGCCCGGTTAGGCACGCTGCCCAGCGCATGCACGCCCACCGGCATGCGCGCCAGCACAGACGTGTCGCGCACGTAGCCGTGGATCACGATGCCGTTCCATCCGCTTTGCACCGCCATCGCGGCCATGCGATCGCCCAGCACGGCATGTGTGGAAACACCGCCGGCGTCCACCAGCAACACGCGGCCCTCGCCGGGGGTCGACAGCAGGCTGGCCAGGGAAGGAACGTGATCCGGGTTGGGCATGGACACGACGACCAGCGCGCCGAAATACCAACTGCGGCCGCCGAATGCGCGATACGCGGGCGGCAGAATGCGCAGGCCGGCCTGGGGCGCCTCGAGCGCCAGGTCGCAGAGATCGGCGGTGGCCCAGGTGGCGTCCGGGGCGTTGTCGTAGCTGGGGGGAACGAAGGGCTGGGTCATGGCGGGGCTCGGTCGCGGGTCTGAACGCTGATACATTGAGAGCAAGCACAACAATTCCCCGATCATGCCACGGGTCGGGCTTCGACAGCCGCTTCCGGCACGATATCGCCCACACTGCACATCCAGGCAACCGATGAATACATCTCTTCCTGCCATCGAGCCGAAGCAGACCGCCTTGCTGGTCATGCATTATCAAACCGACATCCTGAACCTCTTCCCGTCGGTCGCCCCCGCGCTGCTCGCCAATACCCGCAAGCTATGCGACGCGGCGCGCTGCCGGGGCATCGGCGTTTACTTCGCCCAGATCCAGTTCGGCCCGGGCTACCCCGAAATCAGTCCGCGGAACAAGAACGGCCAGGGCATCAAGCGGCTGGGGCTTTTCGTTAATGACGGGGTGTCGCCGGAACTGGACCGGCGGCCCGACGAACCCGTCATCATCGCGCATCGCGCCAGCGTGTTCTTCGGCACCGACCTGATGCCTCGGCTGTCCGCGCGGGGGGTCGATACGCTGATCATGGCGGGTATTGCCTCGACCGGGGTGGTGCTGTCGTCGGTGGCGTATGCCAGCGACGCCGATTTTCGCTTGTTCACCGTGAAGGATTGCTGCTACGACCCGGATCCGGTCGTGCACGATCATCTGTTCTCGACAGCCTTCGAGTCGCGCACGACGGTGTTGTCGCTGGCCGAGGCCTTGTCGCTGCTTTCCTAGGGGGCGGGCAGGCCGCTCGGCGGAGCACCTATTTCATAAAAGTTTTCATATAACCTGAAAAGTCTCGTACAATCGCGGGATGCTGACCAAGTCCCTTACCCTGACCGAACAGGTCGCCGGCAAGCTGGCCGCCGACATCGGCGCCGGCGTGTACCCGGTGGGCACCAAGCTGCCTACCGGCAAGGCGCTGACACAGCTATACGGCGTCAGCGCCGCGGTCATCCGCGAGGCCACCGAGCGCCTGCGCGCCCAGGGCTTGGTGGAAAGCCGCCAGGGCGCGGGGTGCAAGGTGGTGTCGCGCACCGCCAGCCGGGGCTTCCAGGTGCCGGGCGGCGGCGTGGCGCTCGACCGCGTCCAGCTGGCCAGCGTGTACGAACTGCGCATGGAACTCGAAGGCGGGGCCGCGGCCCTGGCCGCCCTGCGCCGCGGCGACGACGACCTGGCCAAGATGGCCGCCTGCCTGGCCGCGCTGCAAAAGCCCCGCAACCACGCCGATGAGCAGGGCGTCGAGCAAGACATCGGGTTTCACGCTGCCATCGCGGTGGCCACCCACAACAGCTACTACCAGCAACTGCTGCAATACCTGAATCTGCAAGTGCGCGCGGCCGTGCGCATCGCGCGCGAAAACACCTGGCAGCACCAGGCCAACCTGGCGGACGATGTGCATCGAGAGCACGTCGCCCTTTACGAAGCCATTGCCGGGCGCGACCCGCAGGGCGCGCGCGCCGCCGCCGTGCTGCATCTGCGGCGCGCCGCCGCCCGCCTGCGGCTCGATTTTTCTTCTATCCATTCAAGGCCCACGCCATGAACCCCACCGATTTCCCGCAGCGCCTGGTGCAGGCGCTGGGTTCCGATACCGTCCTTACCGCCCCCGCCGACATCGCGCCCTGGCTGTCCGATTGGCGCGGCCTGTACAACGGCCATGCCCAGGCCGTGGTGCGGCCGCGCAATACCGAAGAGGTCGCGCAATGCCTGGCGCTGTGCCAGCAGGCCGGCGTGCCGGTGGTGCCGCGCGGCGGCAATACCGGCATGTGCGGCGGCGCCACGCCCGACACGCAGCCGGCCAACGTGATGCTGGCGCTCGACCGCATGAACGCCGTGCGCTCGGTCGATACCATCGCCAACACCATGGTGGCCGAGGCCGGCTGCATTTTGGGCAACCTGCGCCGCGCCGCCGAAGAGGCCGGGCGCCTGCTGCCGCTCAGCCTGGCGGCCGAAGACTCGTGCCAGATCGGCGGCAACGTCTCTACCAACGCGGGCGGCGTCAACGTGGTGCGCTACGGCATGACGCGCGAACTGGTGCTGGGCATCGAAGCCGTGCTGCCCACCGGCGAGATCTTCAACGGCCTGCGCACCCTGCGCAAAGACAATACCGGCTACGACCTGAAGCAGCTGCTGATCGGCGCCGAAGGCACCCTGGGCGTGATCACCGCGGTGGCGCTGCGCCTGTTTCCGCGCACCGGCGTGCGCTCGGTGGTGCTGGCCGCCGTGCAGTCGCCGGCGCAGGCGTTGCAGCTGTTCCAGCTGGTCTACGAGCAATGCGGGCCGCGCCTGCAGGCCTACGAGTTCTTCACCGGCGAATGCGTCGACCTGGTGCTGGCCCATGCCCAGGGCGTGCAAGAGCCCTTTGCCCAAAGGTATCCGGGCTACGTGCTGATGGAACTGGCCGACACGGCCGATGAAGCCGCCCTGAACGCCTTGCTGGAAAGCGTGATCGGCACGGCGCTGGAGCGCGGCCTGTGCCTGGATGCGGCCGTCTCCGCGTCGTTGGCGCAGCTGCAGGCGTTGTGGAAACTGCGCGAAGAAATCTCGGAAGCACAACGCGCCGACGGCCCGCACCTGAAGCACGATATTTCGTTGCCCATCGAGCGCATTCCCGACTTCATGCAATCGGCCGAACAGCGGCTGCGCCAGGCGCACGCCGATATCCGGCCGTTCATCTTCGGCCACTTCGGCGACGGCAACCTGCACTACAACCTGTCGCGCCCGGCCGGCGCGCCGCGCGAGTGGGCGGCGGAGCATGGCGCGGCCATCACCGACATCGTGCTGGACGAGGTCAATCGCTATGGCGGCAGCATCAGCGCCGAACACGGCATCGGCCAGCTCAAGCGCGATCATTTCCTGCACAGCAAGAACCCGCTTGAACTGCGGCTGATGCGCGATATCAAGCGCCTGCTGGACCCGGCGGGCATCATGAATCCGGGCAAGCTGCTGTAGTCGCCGCGCCGCCGGGGCGGGCCCCGGCATTTTCCATCCATCCAACAGGAAGAGACACATGCATGCGAATTACATAAACGGGGCCTGGGTCGACGGCGTCGGCACGCGCCACAACATCAATCCGTCGAACCTGGCCGACGTCGTGGGCGAGTACGCCCAGGCCGACGCGGCCCAGACGGCGCAGGCCATCGCGGCCGCGCACGCCGCCGCCCACGGCTGGGCCCGCACCACCGGCCAGCGCCGCGCCGACATCCTGGACGCGGTGGGCACCGAGATCCTGGCGCGCAAAGAAGAACTGGGCCGCCTATTGTCGCGCGAAGAGGGCAAGACCCTGCCGGAAGGCATCGGCGAGGCCACCCGCGCGGGCTATATCTTCAAGTTCTTCGCCGGCGAAGCCTTGCGCATTCAGGGCGAAAAGCTGCCCATGACGCGTCCCGGCATCGAAGCCGACGTCACGCGCGAACCAGTGGGCGTGGTGGGCATCATCGCGCCCTGGAACTTCCCCATCGCCATCCCGGCCTGGAAAATCGCGCCGGCCCTGGCCTACGGCAACACGGTCGTCTTCAAGCCGGCCGATCTGGTGCCGGGCAGCGCGTGGGCGCTGGCCGAGATTCTCAGCCGCGCCGGCCTGCCGGAGGGCGTGTTCAACCTGGTCATGGGGCGCGGCGGCATCGTGGGCCAGGCCATCCTGGATGATAAGCGCATCGATGCCATCAGCTTCACCGGCTCGGTGGCCACCGGCCGCCGCGTGGCCCAGGCCGCCATGACGCGCCTGGCCAAGGTCCAGCTCGAGATGGGCGGCAAGAATCCCATGGTGGTGCTCGACGACGCCGACCTGAAAGTGGCCGTGGAAAGCTGCGTGAACGGCGCCTTCTTTTCCACCGGGCAGCGCTGCACCGCGTCCAGCCGCCTGATCGTGCAAAAAGGCATCTATCCGCGCTTTGTTGCCGCCGTGCAAGAACGCCTGCAAGGCCTGAAAATTGACGACGCCTTGCTGCCGGGCACCGACATCGGCCCCGTGGTCGACGAAAGTCAATTGGCGCAGAACGAACAGTACGTCGGCATCGGCCGCGAAGAGGGCGCGAAGCTGGCCTACGGCGGCGAACGCGTCAAGCGCGCCACCGAAGGCTTCTACATGACGCCGGCCCTGTTCGTCGACTGCGACAACGGCCAGCGCATCAGCCGCGAAGAAATCTTCGGCCCCGTGGCCGCGGTGATCCCGGCCGACTCGTTCGAGCATGCCCTGGAACTGGCCAACGACACCGAATTCGGCCTGTCGGCCGGCATTTGCACCACGTCGCTGAAATACGCCACGCAGTTCAAGCGCGATGCCCAGGCAGGCATGGTGATGGTGAACTGCCCCACGGCGGGGGTGGATTATCACGTGCCGTTCGGCGGGCGCAAGGGGTCCAGTTATGGGTCGCGGGAGCAGGGGCGTTATGCGGCGGAGTTCTATACCACGGTGAAGACGGCTTATACCGCGGCTTAACGGTCTCTGGGTTGTCGGTGGGGCTGTTGTAAGTCCTATTGCCGTCGTGGGGGGGGGGGGGGGGGGGGGGGGGGGGGGGGGGGGGGGGGGGGGGGGGGGGGGTGGGGGGGGGGAGGCGCGAG
>WMBV01000029.1 GCA_017745595.1 Bordetella petrii | reverse complement strand
TACTCCGCCTCATGATCCGACACCATTTGTACCGCCCGCGCCTTAACCTCGGGCGAAAAACTCTTTACTTTCTTCATGGCTCCATTCTCTCAAATGTCGGAGCCTCCGAGTTTCCCGGGGCGGTTCAGGTGTCTGACTCCCGCAGGGTGTCAGACACCGATGTGCGGCAAGCTGCGACATCACTGCGGTGTCTGACACCCTGCGGGAGTCAGGCACCTGGCCGTAGAACCGCCGCGGTCCGCGCTCAGTGTTCCAGCATGTGCAGGCCCGCGCCCAGGTGCGCGGCGCCGTCGATCTGGATGAGCTGGCCCGTCATCAGGTGGGCCGCGGGAGTGGCCAGAAAAGCCACCAGCTCGGCCACTTCCTCGACGCTCGTGGCGCGGCCCATGGGCGTGGCCTGCACCAGGCGGTCGAGCATGGCCTTGGCGGCTTCGCCGGCCAGCCCTTCGGTCAGCACGGCGCCCGGGCCGATGCAATTCAGCGAAATATCGTCCGGCGCCCATTCCAGCGCCAGCGTGCGCATCAGCCCCAGCACCCCCGCGCGCGCGGCTATCGAATGGGCGATGCCCATCGAACCGCGATCGACTCCGGAAAGAGAAATGCTTACCACGCTGCCCTTGCGTGCCTTCAGAAAGGGATAGGCAGCCTTGGTCACCACGAAGATGGCGCTGAGATTCACGTCGATGACCGCGTCCCAGCCCTTGCGGCTGATGGCCGTGGCCGGCGCGAAGAACTGCCCGCCGGCGTTATTGACCAGCAGGTCGATGCCCTGGCGTTCGCCCACGCGCGCCACCAGGGCCTCGATGGCATCGGTGTCGCGCACATTGCAGGGTTCGCAGTCGAAGCGGCCGGGCAGCCCCTGCGCCAGTTCGCCGGTCTCGCGCAGCGGATCGGGCCGCCGGCCCGTGCCGAACACATTCATGCCCAGCGCCATCAGGCGCAACGCGATGCCACGGCCGATGCCGGATCCGGCGCCGGTGATGAACGCCGAGCGGCCGGCCAGGATGCCGGGTTGCAGGGCCGCCACCGGATCGGCGGCGGGCGAGGCGTAGCGGGTCGTCATAGGGGCTCCTTTAGTCAGCCAAGGCGGAAATGCCGGGCCGTTCAGGCCGTGCGGTGGGCACCGCCGACGTGCGGCGTCGCGGTGCGGGGCGGTCGCTGGCCGTCGAACAAGGCGGGAAAGGCCGGCACGTGTTCGCCCGACGCCAGCCGGCTGGATACCGCGCCGGGCCGCAGCGCGCGGATGATGGCCAGCGCTTCTTCGGGCGTGCGCACGTTGCCGGCCGGAATCTGCAGTTCGCGCATCAGCGCCAGCACATCCTCCCGGCGCTGGGGCAAAGTCCAGGCCTCGACCTGCGCATCGAAGTGCGCCGCGCGCCGGATGCGTTCCTTGATGGGCGCATCGTCGGCGCCGATCAGCGGCCGCAGTTTGCGCCAATAGGTGTCCAGCCCGCCCAGTATGTACACATAGCCGTCGGCGCACCGGTAGATGCTGGACGGCGCCGAGGCGCGGTCGCGGTTGCCCATGGGCGGGTCCAGGCCGTCGCCTTCGCTGACGGCCAGGGCGGCCGGCCCGATCAACATGCCGGCGGCGACTTCCATCATCGACAGATCGACCAGGCAGCCCTTGCCGGCTGGATCCAGCATGGCCATGGCGGTGCTCAGGCCGGCGTACAGGCCGCTGAACATGTCCACCGGCCAACCGGTGGACAGGCGCGGCGAGCCGTCTTCGTTGCCGTTGAGCAGGGCAAAGCCGGATTCGCACTGCGCAATGGTGTCCATGCACACGCGGGGATCTTGCTGGCCATAGCCCGAGATCAGCGTCACGACCAGGTGCGGAAAGCGCGCGCGCAGCGTGGGGCCTTGCAAGTCCAGGCCGGCCAGGGAAGATGGCGCCAGGTTGCAGATGAACGCATCGGCGCTGGCCAGCAAGGTATCGAGCGCGGCGCGGTCGGCGGCGTCGCGCAGGTTCAGCACCTGGCTGCGCTTGCCGGTATTGAAACTGCGCGCGTAGTAGCTGCCGTGCGCGTTGCCGGGCAGGGTGCGCACCCCGTCGCCCCGCGGCGATTCGATCTTGGTGACGTCGGCGCCGAAATCGGCCAGGTACTGCGCCGCCGTCGGGCCGGCAATGAATTGCGACAGCTCGATCACGCGCTTGCCGGCCAGCGGGCGCGGCAGGTGGGGGCCGGTATCAGGCATGGATCACCCGCGTGGCTTTGTGGATCGTGCGGGGCAGGGTGCCGGGCGTGACCACTTCGACGTGGAACCGTACCTGCAGTTTTTCGCGCAGGCGCTGCGACAGGCGTTCGCCCAGGTCGCCGGCCGCGCCGCTTTCGGATTCGACGCGCAGCTTCACGCCGGTCAGGAAGCCCGTGACCGGATCTTTTACGCTGTCGTCCAGCACCAGCACGTATTCGTTGCTCAGCCCCGGGAACCCGCGCACGATGTCTTCCACCGCCGACGGAAACAGATTCACGCCGCGCACGATCAGCATGTCGTCGGCGCGCCCCAGCACTCCGCCCACCAGCCGCGCGTGCGTGCGGCCGTCGGGCGCGGGGCGGCTGTCGCGCACCACCACGTCGCCCGTCCACCAGCGCACCAGCGGGCAGGCTTCGCGATCCAGGTGCGTCAGCACCAAGACGCCGCGTTCGCCGTCGGCCACCGGCTCGTGCGTTTCGGGATGCAGGATCTCGACATAGATGAAATCTTCGGCCAGCGTCGGGCCCAGTTGCGCGGCGGTGTCCCAGCCAATGGGCTGGCATTCCAGGGCACCGTAGCAGTCGTACATTTTCGCGCCCCACAAGCGCTCGATGCGTTCGCGCGTGCCGGGAATGCTGGCGCCCGGTTCTCCGCCCACGCACACCATGCGCACCTGCGAACGGGTCAGGTCGCGTCCCATGCCTTGGGCGGTTTCGGCCATGTGGGCCATGAACGACGGCGTGCCGATGACGCAGTGGGTGCCGTACTGGAACAGGGTTTCGATCTGGCGCTGCGTGTCGCCCGACGAAGCAGGGATCACCAGCGCGCCCAGTTTCTGGGCGGCCAGCGTGGCGCCCAGGCCGCCCACGAACCAGGCGTAATTGAACATGCATTGGAAGATATCGCCGCGGCGCAGGCCTTGCGCATACAAGTAGCGGCAATACAGTTCGGCCCAGCGGTCGATGTCTGACTGGGTCCACAGCACCGGGGCGGGCCGCGCGGTGGTGCCCGACGAAAAATGCACGCGGACGGCCTCGCCGGGCTTGACGGCGGCCAGGCTGCCGAACGGCGGTTCGGCCTGCAGGCCGGCCACATAATCGCTTTTGCGGGTGAACGGCAGCTTGCGCAGGTCGCTCAGGCTTTTCAGGTCGTCGGGCTGGAATCCGGCGGCGGCGAATACGCGTTGATAATGCGAACTGGTTTGCGCCACGCGCCGCAACTGGCGGCGCAACGCATCGAGCTGGAAGCTTTCGATCCGGTCGCGCGACCAGGTTTCCGCTTCATCCCAGATCGTAGCGGAATAAGGCTGTCTCTCGTGCTGCTTCATTATTGGAGTCCTTGAGTAAGCCCCGCAACGCATAGGCCGCGAGGGCATGTGCTATATCGTCGACCGCCTCGGCGCTCTGCAAGCGCCGCTGGCTGTACCAGATGGTTGCCCAGTTCAATGCACCGAAAAATGGTTTGCTCAACAGCTTGGCGGGCAGGTCGATGAACGCTCCGGCGCGGATGCCGTCGTCGATCACTTCGACGAACAGGGTTTCGTAGTCGTCGCGCATCTTCACCACGGCGCGCAGGCGCTTGGCGGCCGACGAGGCCTGCAGCAGATGCCGCTCCAGGCCTTGCACCGCCACCTTTTGCATCGGCAGTTCGTTCAACAGTATCTGCGTGTGCCTCAGCGCCATGGCCGCCAGCCGTTCCACCGCGTTGCCGGGGCCCCGCGCGAGGGGTTCCACTTGGTCGGTCAGCCGGCTCATGGCGGCGACCTGCACATCGAAAAAGAGGTCCGCCTTGCTGCGGTAATGGTGGTAGATGCGCCCCTTGGTGGCGCCCAGGCGCTGGGCTACCGCATCGATAGACGTGGCCGCATAGCCGAATTCCATGAACAATTCCGCCGCCGCCCGCAGGATCTCGTCGCGCGATTCGCCGCCGTTCGTCTCGGCGGCCGTCTGTGATGCATGAGCCATTGCTACCTCTTCAGTGCTGAATTCATTTCGTCTGTTCTTCCGCCTCTTTGCGTACGGCGCGCGAGAGCACGAGCCGCTGGATTTCGGAAGAACCCTCGTAGATCTCGAGAATACGCTGGTCGCGGTACAGCCGTTCGGCAATGGTCGGCTTGCAGTAGCCCAGCCCGCCCCAGATCTGGACAGTATTGTCCACTACCCGGTGCGAGACTTCCGAGGCAAACAGCTTGGCCATGGCGCCCAGATTGGAGACATCCTGACCCTGGTCATAAGCCTGGGCCGCGGCGTACAGCATCATCCGGGCGGCCGAGATCTCGGTGGCCATGTCCGCCAGCTTGAAGCCGATGGCCTGGTTTTCGCCGATGGGCTGGCCGAAGGTCTTGCGCTGCACCGCCCGCGAGGCCGCCTCGCGGAAAGCGGCCAGGGCCAGGCCCAGCGACTGCGCCGCCACCATGATGCGGCCCACATTCAGGGTTTGCAGCGCCAGCCGCAGCGCGCGGTTCAGCTCGCCCACCCGGGCGCTGTCGGGCACCACCAGGTCCAGCTTCAGGTTCGAGGTCTGCGTGCCGCGGATGCCCATCTTGTCCGACAGCTCGTCGATGACCACGCCGGGCTCTTCCTTGTCCACCATGAAGGCCGAAATGCCCCGGCCGCCGGCGGCCGGGTCGGTCTTGGCGAACACCACGTAATAGCGCGAGGCGCCGCCATTGCCGATCCAGTATTTTTCGCCTCGCAGGCGCCAGCCGTCGCCTTCGCGCACGGCGGTGGCCTCGATCGCGGCGGCGTCCGAGCCGGCGATGCGCTCGGACAGCGCGAAGCTGGTGGCGCGCCCCAGGGTCATCTCGCGCAGGTAGAGGTTTTTCTGCGTATCGTTGCCGGCCAGCAGAATGGGAAAGGCGCCCAACTGGTAGGCGCACATGATCGCGGACGTGGACGAGCAATGGGTACCCAGCGTTTCCACCGCGGCGACGGTGGTGGTCAGGTTTTCACCCTGGCCGCCCCATTCGCGGGGCAGGAACAGGCCGGTGAACTTGTGTTCGACCAGCGCCTCGATGGTTTCCCAGGGATAGCGCTGATCGCGGTCGAGCAGCGGCGCCAGGGGCGCGAATTGCTCGCGTCCCAGGCGATCGGCAAGCGCCTGCCAGCGCGAGGCGGGCTCGTCTAACAACGGATTCCAGATAACGGTCACTTCGGGTTCTCCAGGTTGGTCGGTGCGGAGGGCCGGGGCGGCTGGCGGCATGCCAGGCGGCCCAGCGGGCGCAATAAGCCCATCAGCCCTTGAGGAAAGAAAGCCAGGATGATCACCAGCACGCTGCCGAGAACGATCTTGTCCACGTAGCCGCCCAGTGAAAAGAATTTCTCTTGCGTCAGCACCAGCGCCGTGGCAACCAGCGGCCCCAGCAGCTGGCGCCGTCCGACCAGCACCACGGCGGTCAGCATCAGGATCAGGAAATAGGTTTCCAGGATGTCGGCGCTGACGTAGGCGCGCTGATAGGCATACAGCCAGCCGGCCGATGCGCTGATCGGCGCGGAAAACAGGAACACCTGCAATCGCACGCGCGCCGGATCGATGCCGGCCATGGCCGCCAGGCGCGGGTTCAGGTGCACCATGACGGCCGCCTTGCCCAGCCTCGAATGGCGGAAGCGGTCGATGAGGTAAAGCGTGGCCACCAGCAGGGCGAAGGCATACGGCCATAGCGCCTGGTCATTGCCGGCCGTCAGGCGCAAGCCGGCGAACGACAGGTCCAGCGTGGGCAGGCCGCGTATGCCGTCCGAGCCGCCCAGGAATGCCCAGTTGGCGGCCAGCGTCATGGCCACCACCGAAACGGCATAGGTGACCAGCGAGAATACGAATTCGCGCAGACGCAGGGTGACCAGTCCCACCACGGCCGACACCCCCAGCGCCAGCACGATCGAGGCCGCCAGGGTGGCCCACGCGCCCATGCCGGCGCGGGTAGAGAGCAGGGCGGTGGCGTAGGCGCCGGTGGCAAAGAACACGGTATGGCCCAGGCTGACTTCGCCCAGGTCGGAGACAATGACGTCCAGGCCGTACGACATGACCGCCAGAATCGCGATCAGTACCGCGGCGCTGTAGATCGCCGGGCTGCCGCCCAGCCAGGCCGGCGCATAAAACCCGATGACCGCCAGCGGCAGCAGGGCGGCGCGTCGCAACGGAAGGGCGGCCATCAGTGCACCCTCCGCGCCACGCCGGCGCTCAGGCCGCCCGGCCGCAGCACCAGCACGGCGATCAGCACCAGGAAGGCCGCGGACGTGGCGTACGCGGGCGAGGCCAATGCCCCGAACAGCGCCGTGAACACGCCCAGCGCCACGCCGGCGATGTAGCTGCCGGTGACGCTGCCTATGCCGCCCAGCACGACCACGACGAAGGTCATGATGACTTCTTCGAAACCCATGGACGTCAGGATAGGCGTGCGCGGCGCCACCATGCTTGCCGCGAACGCCACGGCCGCGCCCTCGAAGGCGAACACGCCGTAATACACGCGCCGCACGTCGATGCCGGCCAACTGCGCCAGCTTGGGGTCTTCGGCTACCATGCGCACCAGGCGTCCCAGCCGCGTGCCGTCCAGGGTCCACTTGAGCGCCACGAATACGGCGATGGCCGCCACGACGATGGCCGCATCCTGCCAGGTCAGCCACAGGCTGCCGATTTCGAGGTCGCGCAGCGACAGCGGGGTATCCAGGATTTGTCCCGTCGAGCCGAACACCAGCGATGCGGCTCCTTGCAGCACATAGCCGAAGCCCAGGGTCATGATCATGATCGAGACCAGGTTCTGCTCGAACGTGGCCCGCAGCATGATGCGCTGCATTGCCACGCCGAACAGCGCGCCCACCAGCATGGACAGCGCCACCGCCACGCCGTAGGGCAGGCCCGCGCCAGCGGTGGCCCACCAGGCCACGAAGGCGCCCAGCATGTACATCTGCCCGTGCCCGAAGTTCACCAGCCGCGCCACGCCCAGCAACACGGTCCAGCCGATGGCGATCAGCGCGTAGGCGTGGCCGAGCACCAGGCCATTGATCAGTTGTTGAACGAGATTCATGCCGCATGCTCTCCGAGATAGGCCTGGGCAATTTTCGGATCGGCGCCCACGATGGCGGCGGGTCCCGCCAGCACGACACGTCCGTGTTCCAGCAGCAGCAGGCGGTCGACGATGTCCATGGCGGCGCGCACGTTCTGTTCGACCAGCAGGATCGACAGGCCGGACTCGGCCAGGGTGCGCAAGGTGCGCAAGACTTGCATGACCAGCATCGGCGCCAGCCCGATGGATGGCTCGTCCAGCAGCAAGACCCGCGGACCCATCATCAGCGCGCGGCCGATGCCCAGCATCTGGCGCTCGCCGCCGGACAGCTGGGCGCCCAGGTGGTCGCGGCGTTCTTTCAGGCGAGGAAACAGGTCATACACCTCGTCCCGCGAGTACACGTGGCGGTCGGCCGATGCCGCCGGCGTGAAGGCCACCGACAGGTTCTCGTGCACGCTCATGCGCGCGAACACCAGCCGACCTTCGGGCACCAGCAGCAAGCCGTTGCGCACGCGCTCGTGCGTGGGTTGCTGGTCGACGCGCTGGCCGCCCAGGCGGATTTCCCCCGTGACGGTCGGCGCGCCGCGCGACCAGCCCGCCAGCGCGTTCACCAGGGTCGATTTGCCGGCGCCATTGGAACCCACCACCCCCACGACCTCGCCGCGGCCGACTTCCAGATGCTCGAGCGAAACGGCATGGTTGCCGTCATAGGCCACGTCCAGCTGGCGCGCCTGCAATACCGGGTCGCTGCGTTCAGTGTTCATGCGGTCTTTCCCAGGTAGGCTTCCAGCACGCGTGGATCGTTGCGGATGGCCGACGGGGTGCCGCTGGCCAGCGGCCGGCCCAGATCCAGCACCACGATGCGGTCGGCGACCGCCATGACCAGGTCCATGTGATGTTCGATCACCGCCACGGCCACGCCCTCGGCCTTCAGCTCGGCCAGCAGGCGCACCAGCTCGGCCATGTCGGCGCCGCCCAGCCCTGCCGCGGGCTCGTCGAGCAGCAGCACGCTGGCGCCGCGCCCATAGGCCAGCGCGATGGACAGCATGCGCTGCATGCCGTACGAAATTTCCTTGGGCAGGCGCGAGTGATATTGCGCGGGGATGCGGAACCGTTCGAGCAGGCGTTCGGCGTAATCGGCGGCCTGGGCACGCTGCCGGGCGGCCTTGAACGGGTTGATGGCGCTGGCCGCCAGCCCCGCGTGGGCCTGCGCGCCCAGCATGGCCATCATGTTGTCGCGCACGCTCAGGTCATCGAAAAAGGCGTTTTGCTGGAAGGTGCGCTTCAGGCCCAGCGCGGCCAGCCGGTACGGCGGTACCGCGGTGATGTCGCGGCCGTGCAGCCGGATGCGCCCGCTGCGCGGTATCAGCGCCGTGACCGCGTCGTAGCACGAGCTTTTGCCGGCGCCGTTGGGGCCGATGATGCTGAGCAATTCGCCCGCATGCACGTCCCAGCTGACGTCCTGCAGCGCGATCAGGGCGCCATAGCGCACGCCCAGCGCCTCGACGCTGAGTACGGGCGTGCGGTCGCCGGCGGCCTGGGCGTTGGTCGCGTTCATTGTTCGACGACGATCTTCTGGCCTTGCACGGTGAACAAGTAGTAGTTCGACTGCAGCTGGCCATTGGGTTCGAAGGTCAGGTCGCCCATGGCCGTATTCTTGAACGTGCCGCCGCGGATACGCTTGGCGATCGCCTCGCGGTCCAGGGTCTTGAGCTCGTTGGCGGCCATGGCCCATACCTGCAACGACGTGGCGCCCAGCGCCATGAACTTGTCCGGCGTGTAATCGAAGAGTTCCTGCGTCTTGGCAACGAAGCGCTGATTGGCCTTGTTCGAGGCGAACGGCTCGACGTCGGGGAAATAAATATCGGCGCCCACCAGGCCGTCGGCGGATTCGCCGGCGACCTTGATCACGCTGGGCGCCACCGTGCCCACCGCCGCGACCAGCGTGCCGGGCAGGCGTGCGCGCTTGGCCTGGCGGATGATGGCGGGCATGCCCAGGCCTTCATTGGCATTGATGGCGACGGTGATGTCCGGGTTGGCGCCGCGCACGGCGGTCAGGGCCACGCGAAAGTCGGCTTGCGTGAACGGGAATTTTTCTTCGGCGACCTTTTCATAGTCATAGCCCAGGGCCTTCAGCGAGGCCTCGATCGAGGCCTGCGCGCCATTGCCGTAGGCGTCGTTCTCGGTCAGGAAGGCAATGCGCTTGGCCTTGTGCTTGGCGATGTAGTCGGCGATGACCGCGCCGTCTTGCGAGTTGGAGCTGTTCAGGCGTATGGCCAGCGGGTTGCCTTCGCCCGACAGGATCGGGTCGGCCTTGGACACCGCGGTGATGTCCAGGATGCCGGCCCGCGCAATAACGGGCTGCATGGCCAGGGTGACCGGACTGTTCCAGCCTTCGATGATGACCGATACCCCCGAACTGATGAGTTCGTTGGCGCGCGATACGCCCACCGCCGGGGTGGATTCGTCATCGCGCGAAACGATCTCGATCTTGCGGCCCAGCACGCCGCCGTCTTCGTTGATCACCGCGGCCATGGCCTGGATGGCCTGCGTGACGTGCTGGCCCTGCGGGCCCGCGCCGCCCGACAGGGGGAAGATCACTCCGACCTTGATCGGGTCTTGTTGCGCTTGCGCCAATCCGCTCAGGCCCAGGCCGAGCAGGCCGACGGCCAGCAGTTTCTGTATCCGCTTCATGGTTGTCTCCTTGTTATTACGGGCAGTGCCCGGCGCTGCGTTTGGCGGCACGACGATGGGCCGGCGTGCACAGGGGTACGAAAGAGGCCATCTGGCGTGGCTTATCCATGCAGTGAGGTCAGCATACTGATAGGTATGTTGTTGGTCAATGGGATTCTTGGAAATAGGTGAAAACCAGGAAATTTCCTTATAAGACTTGAGTTTCTTGCTTGCGGGCGGGCATGTATTGTCAAGATACTTAATGGTATGTACCATGCCTGGGTCAGCGCCGGAAACGGGCTGCCCAGGACGCGCGCGGTGGCATCCGGGCGCGCGGCAACCCGTCAGCCGGCCTGCCTATCCAGGAGACCGCCCATGAACGCTCAGCCCGACGCCGCAGAGGTGCTGGTAGACATCCACGATGGCATCCAGGTCATTACCATCAACCGCCCGCAGGCCCGCAACGCGGTCACCCTGGCGGTGGCGCGCGGCATTGCCGCCGCGCTTGATGAGCTCGATAGCCGCGACGACTTGCGCATTGGCATCCTCACGGGCGCCGGCGGCAATTTTTCCGCTGGCATGGATCTCAAGGGGTTTCTGCGCGGCGAGCAGCCGATAATCGAGGGCAGGGGATTTGGCGGGCTGACGGCCAGGCCGCCCCGCAAGCCGCTCATCGCCGCCGTCGAGGGCTATGCCCTGGCCGGTGGATTCGAACTGGTGCTGGCCTGCGACCTGGTGGTGGCGGCGGAAACCGCCCAATTCGGCATCCCCGAAGTCAAGCGCGGGCTGGCCGCGACGGCCGGGGGGCTGGTGCGCCTGCCGCGCCAGTTGCCATACCGGATCGCGCTCGAGCTGGCGCTTACCGGCGATATGCTGCCCGCGCGGCGAGCCCACGAATACGGCCTGATCAATCGCCTGGTACCCCAGGGCGAAAGCCTGACCCAGGCGCGCCGGCTGGCGCACAGCATCGCCGCGAACGGCCCCTTGTCGGTGGCGGCCAGCAAGCGTGTCATCACCGAATCGCAGGACTGGCCGGCCGCCGAAATCTGGGACCGCCAGGCCGCCCTGACCGATCATGTGTTCACGTCGGCCGATGCCCGCGAAGGCTCGGCCGCCTTTGCCGAAAAGCGCCAGCCGGTGTGGCAGGGAAAATGACGCCGTCGCCCGCGCGGCGGGCATCACTTGTACGGAGCATCCAGCGATGACAGCATCGGCAGCGGGCAAGGTCCTGGTAGTGGGGGCATTGGGCGTCGTGGGGCGAGCCGCCATGCAGCATTTCGGCGACCGGCCGGGCCTGGCGCGCGTGGGCCTGTCGCGCCGGCCGGCCGATTTCGCGCCCGACGGGACCTGGCTGTCGGTCGATCTGCGCGATGCCGATGCCACGCGCAAGGCCCTGGCGGCCCACCTCGATACCACGCATGTGGTGTATGCGGCGCTGCACGAACAGCCCGACCTGCTCAAGGGCTGGCGCGACGATGCCAACGTCGACCTGAACACGCAGATGCTGCGCCACACGCTCGATGGCCTGCGGGGCGCCGCGTTGCGCCACGTGACGCTACTGCAAGGCACCAAGGCCTATGGCGTGCACACCGGGCGGCCCATGCGTATTCCCGCCCGTGAACAAGACGCCGTCCGCGATCACGCGAATTTCTATTTCAATCAACAAGATCTGCTGGCCGAGTACGCCGCGCGCGCAGGCCTGGGCTGGACCATCTTCCGGCCGCAGATCGTGCTGGGCGTGGCGTTGGGCAGCGCCATGAATCCGGTGGCCACGCTGGGCGCCTATGCCGCGCTGTCGCGCGAGGCGGGCCGGCCGCTGGCGTATCCGGGGCATCCGCACCTGCTGACGGAATGCACCGATGCGCGCCTGATCGCCAAGGCAATCGAATGGGCCTGGCATGAGCCGCGCGCGCATGGGCAGGCATTCAATATCGCCAACGGCGATGTGGTGGTGTGGGCCAGCCTGTTCGAGCGGCTGGCCGAATTCTTCGGCATGCCGCTGGGCCCGCCGGTGCACGACCGCATGCGCGACACCATGCCCGCGCAGGCCGAACAGTGGCGGCACATTGCCCGGCGCCATCGGCTGCGCGTCGGCGATCTGGCGTCTTTGATCGGGCTGTCGTGGCAGTATGCCGACGCCACCTGGGCCGCGCGCCATCCCTTGCCGCTGCCGCCGCTGGTGTCGACCATCAAGCTGCGGCAGGCCGGGTTCGGCGACTGCATCGATTCCGAGCAATGCGTGATCGAGCACCTGCAAGCAATGCAGCGCTTGGGTTACTTGCCGGCCGCCTAGCCCGGCGGCCGGATGGCCCGGTGTACGGGCGCCGCCAGGCTTATTGCACCGGCTGGATTTTCAACTGCTGGATCAGGTCGCCCCAGCGCTGGCTTTCCCGCAGCGTCACTTCTTTCAGTTCGGCCGGCGTGCTGGGCCGGGGCTGGTTGCCGATGGCTTGCATGGCCTGCGTGAAGCGGGCCGAAGTCGTGACTTTGCGCAGCGCGGCGTTCAGTTTATTGACCACGGCATCGGGGGTGCCGGCCGGCGCGAACATTCCGTACCAGGTTTCGCCCACGACCGAGGGATAGCCCAGTTCGCTGAAAGTGGGCACGTCGGGCAACAGCGGCTGGCGCTCGGCGCTCAGTACCGCCAGCGCGCGGTATTGGCCCGCCTTGATATTGGGCACGGCGCTGGTCAGCGCCTCGACGTTGGAGTCGACCACGCCGCCTATCATGTCCACGGTGGCGGGCGCCGCGCCTTTGTAATGCACCTGGGTCAGTTGCACCTGCAGGCCCGCCGCGACCACCTCGCCCAGCAAGTGCACCATGCTGCCCTGGCCGTTGGTGGCATTATTGATCTTGCCGGGGTGCGCTTTGGCATAAGCCGCGTATTCCGCCAGGGTGCGCGCGGGAAAATCTTTTTTCACCACGAACGCGAAGGGCACGGTGGCCACCGTGGCAATGGGCGCGAAGTCGTCCAGCGTGTACGGTATCTGCGTCATCAGGTGCGGCGTGGTCGTGAACGTGCTGCCGGACGAGAGCAACAGGGTATAGCCGTCGCTGGGCGCGCGCGCCACATATGTGGCGCCGATCACCGTGGCGGCGCCCGCGCGGTTGTTCACCACGAACGAGGCCCCCAGTTCTTCGCTCAGTTGCTGGGCCAGCTGGCGGCCCAGCACATCGCTGGTGCCGCCCGGGGGAAACGGCACCACCAGCGTTACCGGCTTGTCCGGGTAGCTGGCCGCGTCGCCCGTGGCCGCCGGGGCGGCGGCGGCCTGCGCCGGCGGCAGCGCCAGCAGCGTGGAAAACATCAATACCTTCACTGCGTGATGCATCTTCAGTCTCCAGAAGTCAGGATGGTGCGCGCGGGCGCGCGTGGCCGCGCCGTCCGCCAGGGCGGGCGACATGCGATACGCAACGCGCAACGTGCGCGCGAAGGGGGCTAGACGGTGGCCACCGGGGTTACGGGCGACCCCACCGCGCCAGGCAGGCGCAAGGGCGGGGCGGTCAGCAGGAAGCTGGAGCGCTCGTGCGCGCGCAGCCACTGGGCCAGTTCGGCGAAGTACCAAAGTTCGCCCAGATTCAGTCCCAGCTTGAACAGGCAGTGGGCATGCAGCGGCAGCGCCGGATACTGCGCGCCTTCATCGGGGCGGGCGGGATAGGCCTCTACCGCGAAGTTGTCGGCGCAGATGGCCACGATGCCGGAATCGGTGATCCATTGCAGCAGCTTCTGGTCGCGCCCATCGAGTACCGCGCACGATCTGGCCAGCACTTCGCCATCGGGCTGCTTGTTCATTTCCAGGATCAGGTCGGCGAAGCCGGTATACAGGCAAAGGAAGTCGCCCGGCTGCACGGTGGCCCCCTGCGCGTCCAGCGCCGCCATCAGGCCGTCGTATCCCACCAGGGCGCGGTCGCGGCCGTGCAGGCGTTCCAGGTCCACGAGCACGCCGCGCCCCTGTACGCCGGCGGCGGCCAGGTTTTCGATGCCGACGGCACGGGCCCCCAGGTCCTGGTCGGCGTCGTCGGGCCCCACGACATCGATGCCGCCGCGATAGCCGTTGTAGTAGACCTTTTCGGGCACGCCGTCGCCATCGGCGTCGAACATCTGCCCCACATGCCCCAGGCCGTCCCATTGGGTGGAGTATTGCGTGAACATCAACACCGCGTCATCGGAGACGACGTCGCTGAAGCAATCGCATACGCTGGACAGCCGGTAGTTGTAGTTATGGCCTTCGCCCCGCTCGTCATAGAAAAACTTGGGAGCCTTGCGATGTTGGAACAGCGTGTTGCCGCCCGGATAATCCAGCGGCAGGCTCAGGCAGAACGCGATGCCGTGCTCGACCTCGCGCATGGCCTGCAAGCGGGTCTGGGCGTTCAGCAAGTTCATGCGCCCGATCTGGTCGTCGGGGCCGAAGTCGCCCCAGTTCGATCCTTCCGGACGGTGTTTCCAGCGGGGGGATTTCATGTCGATGACTTCCTTGGTAGTAGAAAAACCGGAAGCATGCGCGCCCACCGTAGTTTGTCTCCTCGGCCCCGGTCTCGCATGTTGAAATCAACATACCATAGGGTATGTTAAAGGGTCAACGATCTCTGGAAAAAGAAAAATATACCGATATATCATCGGTATGGGCCGATACATGTATAGCAATATCGGACTTGAATAAAGATACTGATCGGTATTTTTTGGCGTATGGCTGAGAAACACCCTTGCGGCCGCCGCAGACGCGACAAACCCGCTCGAGAGCGGGTTTGTTGTGGCGCCAGGTAGGCCAGTAGCCAGGCAGTAGCCAGGTGTCTGACTCCCGAAGGGTGTCAGACACCGTGGTGCGCAGAGGGCGGCCAGACTAGCGGTGTCTGACACCCTTCGGGAGTCAGGCACCTATGGCGCACCTATTGTCCCCGTTCAATCCGCCTTGATGTTGGCCTTCTTGATCAGGTCGCGCCATTTCGCGGTTTCGTCGGCCTGGTACTGGCGCAGTTCGTCCGGCGTGCCGCCGCCGACCTGGCCGCCCCGTTCTTCGATCCACTTCGTCACGTCGGGCTGGGCCAATATTTCGGAAACATCGGCACTGACTTTCTGCACGATGGCGTCGGGCGTGCCGGCGGGCGCATGCAGGCCCCACCAGGCATGCACCGCGAAATTCTTCAGGCCGCCCCCGGCTTCCGCCACGGTGGGCACATCCGGCAGCGACGGCACGCGCTTGGGGCTGGTAATGCCCATCAGCGTCGCCTTGCCCGACTGCACATAGGGCAGCAGCACCGAGGCATTATGGAAAAGGACTTCGTACTGGCCGGCCAGGAAATCGGTGGTCATCTGAGAACTGGCCTTGTACGGAATGCCGTCCATCTGGATGTTGGTCAGCTGCTTCAACAGTTCGGCCGACAGATGCGGCGTCGTGCCTATGCCGGGGTGCCCGTAGCGCAGCTTGCCCGGATTCTGCTTGATATAGGTAATGAGCTCGCCCAGGTTCTTGACCGGCACGCTGGGGTGCACGACGAACAGGTTGGGCATGGACATGATCATGGTCACCGGCTCGAAGTCTTTGACCGGATCGTAGGGAAGGTTGTCCATGATGCTGACGCCCACCGCCATGGCGCCGATCGTACTTACCAGCAGGGTATAGCCGTCGGGGTTGGCCCGGGACGCGCGTTCGGTGCCGATGATGCCGCCCAGGCCGGCCGCGTTCTCGATCACCACCGGCTGGCCCCACTTTGCCGACAGTTTTTCCGCGACGATGCGGCTGATCGAATCGGGGCTGCTGGCCGTACCGGACGCAACGATGATCCTGACAGGCTTGTCCGGATATCCCTGCGCGCCAGATTGCGCCGCGGCGGCATTGCCGGCCGCCAGCGTCAAAGAGGCAAGGGTAAGCCCGAGCAACTTCTTGAACATGGTCTCTCTCCTTATAGTTCTGGAATATAGAGTCTCACCTTATCCTCGAAGCCGGGCAAATTGAATCGCGCCGCGCAGTACTTTTTCACAGCGTGAACTTCTCACGGTTTGTAGTTGCCGGGTGTTGAGTTGCCAGGTGTCTGACTCCCGAAGGGTGTCAGACACCGAGGCAGGGCAGGGCGCCTCATATTGCGGTGCCAGGCACGGCTTACGCCAGGCGATAAGCGCTGCCTCGCAGCCGGCTCAAGCTCAGCACGACTGCCACCCCCGTCACCGCCGCCGCAATCCACAGGCTGAGTTGTACTGCCTGCCGCGGCAATGCCGCGGCGCCGTCCGGCGCATACACGGCGAGCAGCACGCCCACTACCGCCGCGCCCAGGCACTGGCCGAATGTGCGCATGATGGCCAGCACGCCCGATGCGTAGCTGCTGTTGTCGCGCGACACGTTCGACAGCATTTCCCGGTTATTGGGGCTTTGAAAGCAGCCGAAGCCCATTCCGCACAGCAAGCAGCGCACGCCTATTTCCCAGACCTGCGGCTGTTCGGGCAGCAGGGCAAGCGCAACCAGGCCCGCCGCCAGCGTGGCCACGCCGACGGTGGAGATCACGGCGGGTGGATACTTGTCGGCCAGTCGTCCGGCATGGGAAGCCACCAGCACAATGCCTACCGGCCAGGGCGTGAACAACAGCGCAGTTTCGAACGCGCCGTAGCCGTATACGTTCTGGAACAAGAACGGCAGCGCCACAAAGGTGATGCCTTGCCCCACGAAGGATGCCATCGAGGTCAGCGCCGCCAGTGAAAACCGGGCCGACGCAAAAATGGCCGGAGGCAGCAGCGGCTGCCTGGCATGCCGCATGCGCCACACAAACCCCGCACCGGCCAGCAGCGCGGCCAGGGCATACCCGGCGCCATCCGGCAGCGCCGCGTGATCGGCGGCCATGATCAACGCCCCCACCAGCAGGGCCGACAACACCGCCCCCGGGGTGTCGAAAGGCGCACGGGCGGCCGCTGGACGCACGGGCAGGGCTTTCATGGCAATCGCCAGCGCCGCCGCGCCGGGAAGGATGTTCAAGGCGAACAGCCACTGCCAGCCCCAGGCATCGAGCAGCGTGCCGCCGACAATCGGGGCGATGGCCGTGCTGGCGGCGATCAGCAGCGCGTTCAGGCCCAGGACCCGGCCCAGCAGGCGGCCGGGAAACGCCGACCGCAGAATCGCCGGCCCGATACTGACCACGGCCGCGCCGCCCAGGCCTTGCAACACCCGCATCGCAATCAGTGCGTACGCATCCGACACGAGCGCACAACCGGCCGACGCCAGGGTGAACAGGGCAACGCCGAACAGGAACAAGGCCCGAAACCCGACACGGCGCGCCAGTGCCGCGAAAATGGCCAGTGTCATGGCCACCGACAGCAGGTAGGCGTTGGCGAACCATACGGCGACGGCCGGCGGCACCCGCAGCGCGTCGGCCATCTTCGGCAATGCAATGTTGATCACGGACCCATCGAATACCACCATGACGGTGGCCGCCATCAGTGCCGCCAGGACGGCGGCGCGCTGGCGGCCGGGCAGGCCTTCGTCGCCAGGCTGGTCACTAAATAATTCCATGGAATCGCCCCTTATCATCGTTCAAAACGTCCACGAAATATAATTGCGGCGACTACAGGGCGGAAGGCGCACCGATTGCACTAATACGTTGCACCAGACGCGGTATCTTGCGTCCTGTCCCGCCGGGTGTCTGCAAACATAAGGCGCAACGCACATGTCCGAACCCGATTTCAATCTGCTGACGGCGCTTGACGTGCTGCTGGCCGAGGGCAGCGTGGCCGGCGCGGCACGGCGCATCGGGCTGAGCACTTCGGCAATGAGCCGCACGCTGGGGCGGCTGCGTGAAATCACCGGCGACCCGTTGCTGGTACGGGCGGGGCGCCACATGGTTCTGACGCCTCATGCGCAGGCCATCCGCGAGCGAACCCGCGATGTCGTGCTCGAAGCCCGCGGCTTGCTGCAGCCCGCGGTTTCCGAACTGGATTTATCCGGGCTGGACCGCGTGTTCGCCATACGAGCCAACGAGGGGTTTGTCGAGGCCTTCGGTCCGATGCTGATTGCCGCCGTGGCCAGCGTGGCCCCGCGTGTGTGTTTGCGCTTCGCGCCCAAGATAGAGAAGAATTCCCGCTATCTGCGCGAAGGACTGGTCGACCTGGAAATCGGCGTGGTCGGCAACGACATGGGGCCGGAAATCCGCCTTCAGGCGCTGTTCCGCGATCATTTCGTGGGCGTGGTCAGGGCCGGCCATCCGCTGCTGTCCGCGCCGGAGATCAGCGCCGAGCATTATGTGGCGTATGGCCATGTCGTTGCCTCGCGCCGCGGGCTGGCGCACGGCCCGGCCGATGACGCATTGGCCGGGATGGGCCTGGTCCGCAAGGTGGCCTGTGTCGTGCCCGGGTTTCCCGCGGCGCTGGCCGTGGCCATGGCGTCGGATTTGATCGCGCTGCTTCCGGCCTCTTATCTGCCCGACCAGTCCGCAGGCAGGCGGGACGTGGCCGGGTTCCAGGCGTTCGAGCTTCCTTTTCCGGCTGAGGCCATCACGATTTCACAGATGTGGCATCCGCGCCTGGAGGTAGACCCGGCACATCGCTGGCTGCGGCAACTGGTGCGGCGGGTGTGCCGGGAGCGTGCGGGTTCGGGCGCAGGCGGCACGAACTGAGTTAGTAACGCAGATTAATGCACAAAATTTTGTGTATTTATGCCACAAAAATAATGAAATCGATGGGCTTTATTGCAAAAAAATAAACTAATCCCAGGTTGTTGCGCGAATTCAAATAAATTGAATTTTTCGCATTCAAGAAAGAGTTTTCAGGCGATTCGAGGTTCGAAATAATTAGTCTCAAAAATGGTAGTATTTCTTAACTTTTGATATGCGGGCTATCGCATATCGGAGAGACTGGCATGTGAATGATGAATCGCGAGGTCATCCATGTGAGTTGTAGTGTTATGGCCTCGCCCTGAAGCAACGTAGTCTGGGAACGGGCATTTGGCATCGCACCTTTGGCGGGAGAGGGCATGTGTAAGCCAGGATTCGTTGCGCTGAGCGAGTTGCGGCGCATGCTGACTCAGCTGGCTGATGTTGTTGGAAAGCTGAGCAGCGTAATTGCAGTGATCGAACAAGAGGTGGCAGAAAAAGAAGCGACCGCTGAACAACAGGCTAATGCCAACGAAAAAGTATCTGGCGCGCCTCAGAAATGGATACTGGATTTTCGCGTCAGTGTTCTTTGTAGCCCCAAGTGCGAAATGATTAAGTGCACTGGCGCCGAAATGCGGCTACTCAATTGTCTTCTGGAAAATCTTGGCAAACCTGTGTCTTACACGGCGCTTTATGAGGCCGTGAAACAAGAGGTGCAGGACAATGAATACTCATCGCGAGTTGTCGCCAGCCTTATTGCCAGGATTCGAGCAAAGGCACTAAAGGCCGGCTTCGAAGTGCCGATTCAGACCGTGCGGGCCATAGGCTACGTATTTTTGAAGCCGAGTATTTCGTAGGTTTCCTGGCAGGCAGATTGAGCGGCAGTGCATGGGCGGAAAGCGGCGCTGGCCTTGCTGCTTTTTCATGCGTGTTTTTTTCCACCTTCGTCAGGCCAGCGCTTCAATGACCGCCTCGGGATTTCGCTCGATCACATTAAGCAAAACCAACGCCGGCCCCCTGGGAGTGCGGTCGCCGCGCTCCCAGTGCCGCAGGGTCGCCGTGGAAAAACCGAACCGTGCAGCGAACTGCTCCTGAGTCATACCGACTTTGGCGCGGACGGCCTTCACGTCGACTTCGCGGGGACGATGCACGCGTACGCCACGAGTATCGCCCTTGGCATGGGCAATTGCTTCTTGCAAGCCTTGCTTGATGTTGTTGAATGCGGTGCTCATGATTTCGATCGTTCTTTCCAGATGTTCACCAGTACATCGACCAAACCGGCCAGATCGTTGCGCTCGGCTTTGCTCAGATTGGCTTGGTCGCCCTTGGCGAAGAGCGTCAGCAGATACAGGGGCATGAGGTCATCGTGGTAGTAGTAGATGACGCGCACACCACCGCTTTTGCCCTGGCCGCCACGACGCCAGCGCAGCTTGCGCACGCCACCCGTGCCTTCCATGATGTCCCCGGCTTTAGGATGCTCGGCCAGATAGCCGATCAGGTCTTGGCGTTCTTCCGCACTCAAGAGCTTATCGGCCAGGCGGATGTAAGAAGGCAGTTCGGCAATGCCATGCATGACGTCGTACATGTGCTATTCTAATCCAATGGATTAGTTGAAACAAGAGCAATTGAAAAACGGTTCCAGGGGATCAGCAGCCCTTCCGTTTAGCGGATCATGCTTGCTCTTGTTGGATCTGGCAGAAAGTCAGCCTGCGAGCGACGGCTTGCCGATGTTGGAAGATGCCGACAGAGAGTCGATGCTGCATTGTTGGCAGCATTGTATTGAGGGGTAATGGGTTGATGGAAAGGCCCGGGATCGATTCATCATCCACTTTCGAATCATCGGGCCATACCTGAACCTGCTTCCCGCTGCAAAACAATGATTTGGCGGATGGCTTTGGGATGGCGCGGGCCTTCCTGATGCATCACTCCAAATTCTGCGCCTGCTCGCGCATCTGCTCGATCAGCAGCTTCAAGTCCATGGCCGCGCGGGTGACGTCCATGCTGCCGGCCTTGGACCCCAGCGTATTGGCCTCGCGATTCATTTCCTGGAACAGGAAGTCCAGGCGCTTGCCGGCGCTGCCGCCCCCGCGCTTGCCGTCGGCCTTGGCCTTGCCGCCGCCACCCAGCAGGTGCCGCAGTTCTTCCAGGTGCGAACGCAGCCGTGCCAGTTCTTCGGCCACGTCGATGCGCAGGGCGAACAAGTTGGCTTCCTGGGCCAGGCGCTCGGAAAGCTCGGGGCCCGAGATGTGGGTGAAACCGCCGGGAAAGGCCGCTTCGACCGATTCACGCAGCTTGGTCGCCAGTTTTTCGCGGTGGTCGGCCAGCAATTGCGGCAAGTGCGTTTCGACCGATTCGACGATGCGCGCCACGCCGTCGGCGCATTCGAGCATCGTAGTGGCCAGCCGCTGGCCTTCGCGTTCGCGGCCTTCTTGCAGTTGCGCCAGGGCCTGCTTGGCCGCCTGCACGCAGGCGGCGCCCCAGACTTGCGGGTCGAGCGCATCGTTGCCGCGCTGGCCGGGCCAGTTGAACAGTTCGGCCAGGCGCGGCGCTGCCACCTCGGGCAGCACGCTGCGCGCCGTCTGCAGCTGCTCGGCCAGGTATTGCAGCCAGGCGGGATCGAGCCGGGTCAGTTCGGTGCTGGCATTGCGGGCATACGAGGCGCGCACTTCGACCTTGCCGCGCCCCAGATTGGCCGTCAACAATTCGCGCAGTGGCGTTTCGGCATGGCGCAGTTCGTCGGGCAGGCGAAAGTACAGGTCCAGGTAACGGCTGTTGACGCTGCGCAGTTCCAGGGCCAAGGTGCCCTGTTCGAGGTCGGCGCGGGCATTGCCGAAAGCAGTCATGCTGCGGATCATGGGGGTGTCCTGAAAAAGTCCGGGAATAGGGCGCAGCGCCGGGCGGCGCACTTTACAGCAGGATACCTCAAGATACTTTAAGCGCCGCGGCCCCACGTACAATGCGGCGCAATGTCCATGTCCGGAGCCTGCCCCGTGTCCTCTTCTTTCGCCACTGCCGTGCCGCGTCCGTCCGGCCGCGCCGTCGATCAATTGCGTTCCTTCAGCCTGCAGCGCGGCTATACCCGCTATGCCGAGGGCTCGGTGCTGGTGTGCGCCGGGGATACGCATGTGCTGTGCACGGCCAGCGTGCTCGACAAGGTGCCGCCCTTTCTGAAGGGGCGCGGCCAGGGCTGGGTAACCGCCGAATACGGTATGTTGCCGCGTGCCACGCACACGCGCGGCGATCGCGAGGCGGCGCGCGGCAAGCAGAGCGGCCGCACGCAGGAAATCCAGCGCCTGATCGGCCGCAGCCTGCGGGCCGTGTTCGACATGCAGGCCCTGGGCGAGCGCACGCTGCACCTGGACTGCGATGTCTTGCAGGCCGACGGCGGCACCCGCTGCGCCAGCATCACCGGCGCCTGGGTGGCCGCGGCCGATGCCGTGGCGCTGCTCATGCAGCGCGGCGACCTGGCCGCCAACCCGATCCGCGACACGGTAGCCGCGGTATCGGTCGGCATGGTGGCCGGCCGCCCGGTGCTGGATCTGGACTACCAGGAAGATTCCGCCTGCGATGCGGATGTGAACGTAGTCATGACGGGTGCGGGCGCATTCGTGGAAGTGCAGGGCACCGGCGAAGGCGCCACCTTCGCGCGCGCCGAGCTCGACGCCATGCTGGGGCTGGCCGAACACGGCATCGCGCAACTGGTGCGGGCGCAGCGCGAGGCGCTGGCGTAAGCGCCGCGGCGGGCAAGTCCATCTGCCGGCCAGGTGTCTGACTCCCGCAGGGTGTCAGACACCGAAGCGGGGCTTGGGCATTCCAAGGCATCGGTGTCTGACACCTACGGAGTCAGACACCCGACACCGCGGCCCGCGCCTTGCCTGCGCCGCTTACTTGGCCGGCAGCAGCGCGCCGACCTGGGCCAGGTTTTCCAGGTTCCAGATGGTGTCGATCAGGCCGCGCACTTCGGCTTCGGTGGCGGCCTGGGCGTAGACGCCCAGACTCAGGGTTTTTTCTTCGATTTCGGCGCGGCTGAGGGTGTTGCCGGGATCGCCCTTGGGCTCGTCGACCCGCGCATGCAGGACGCGGCCGTCGGTGGTGCGCACGGTGACCTTGCCGATCCAGCGTTCGGGGTAGGCGCCGTCGACCTCGGGGTCGAGTTCCATGCGGAACTTGCCGCGCAATCCGGCGACTTCCTGGTCGCCCAGGGCCGCGTCGAATTCGGCCAGGCCGGCGCGCCCGCTGCGCGCGATGAGGGCCAGCACCGTACCCATGGAAAACTTCGACTGGTGCACGGTCTTGGGGTCTACCACCGGGCCCAGCACGTCGATGGCGCCCTGGTGCACGTGCGCCACCACTTCGGCCAGGTCGCTTTCATGCAGCTTGTATTCGCGCATGGCCTGCTGCAGCGCATCGGCGGCCGGATGGGTGTGGCGGCACGATGCGTGATACTTGAACGAGGTTTCGGCCAGGGCCCAGCGCTGGCCCAGGCGGTCGAGCAGGCGGGCGGGATCGGCGTCGGTGGACATGCCGGCCGCCATGCCTTGCGCGCCTTCCAGAATGCGGCGCGCGCCCGTGAAGCCTTCTTGCGCCAGATAGGCTGCGGTCAGGCCGTCGGCGGCCGCCTTGGCGGTGTGCAGCTGTTTGGAATCGGCCGCGTCGCGTAGGAATTCCCACAGCCCGGCGGCCTGGGTGCCGGCCGAACCCAGCGCGTGCAGCATCTGTTCGGCGTTCAGGCCCAGCAGCCGGCCCACCGTGACCGCCGCGGCCAGCGTACCGACCGTGCCGGTGGTGTGGAAGATCTTGTAGTGCGAGCGCCCCAGGTATTCGCCGACGCGGATGCCGACTTCGTAGCCGGCCACTGCGGCCACCAGCAGGTCTTTACCGGAACGCCCCAGCGCCTGGGCCACCGCCAGCGCGGGCGGGAACACCACCGCGGCGGGGTGGAACACCGAGCCGTTGTGCACGTCGTCTTGCTCGACCACATGAGCGGCGGCGGCATTGACCATGGCCGCGAACAGCGGCGACGTCTGGCGGCGGGTGATCAGCACCTGCGCGGCGCCATCGGCCGGCCCCATGGCGGCGGCGTAGCGCTCGATGGCCTGTACCGGGTGGGCGCCGGCGCCCGCCAGGATCGAGGCCAGGCAGTCCAGCAGCAGGTCTTCGGCCCGGCGCAGCACGGACGCCGGAATATCTTCGAAGCGCAGGTTGGCGGCGAATTCAGCCAGCGCGGCGCTGGGATGGGGGTGGGATGCGGTCATGGTCAGAAAGAACGCGGCAGGCCCAGCACGTGCTCGGCTACATAGGAAAGGATCAGGTTGGTGGAAATCGGCGCCACCTGGTACAGGCGCGTTTCGCGGAATTTGCGTTCGACGTCGTATTCGGTGGCGAAGCCGAAGCCGCCGTGGAACTGCAGGCACGCGTTGGCGGCTTCCCAGGACGCGTCGGCGGCCAGCAGCTTGGCCATGTTGGCCTGCGCGCCGCAGGGCTGGTGCGCGTCGAACAGCCGGCAGGCCTCGTAGCGCATCAGGCTGGCCGCCTCGACGTTGATGTGGGCCCGCGCGATGGGAAACTGCACGCCCTGGTTCTGGCCGATGGGGCGGCCGAACACGATGCGCTCTTTCGCGTAGGCCGCCACCTTGTCCACGAACCAGTAGCCGTCGCCGATGCATTCGGCGGCGATCAGCGTGCGTTCGGCATTCAGGCCGTCGAGAATGTACTTGAACCCTTTGCCTTCCTCGCCGATCAGGTTTTCGACGGGAATTTCCAGATTGTCGAAGAACAGTTCGTTGGTCTCGTGGTTGACCATGTTGGGAATGGGGCGTATCTGCATGCCATGCTTGACCGCATGGTGCAGGTCGACCAGGAAGATCGACATGCCTTCGGACTTGCGGGTGACCTGTTCCAGCGGCGTGGTGCGCGCCAGCAGAATCATCATGTCGGAATGCTGTACCCGCGAAATCCAGACCTTTTGCCCATTGACCACATAGCGGTCGCCGCGGCGTACGGCGGTGGTCTTGATCTTGGTGGTGTCGGTGCCGGTGGTGGGCTCGGTGACGCCCATCGATTGCAGGCGCAGTTCGCCGCTGGCGATGCGGGGCAGGTATTCGCGCTTTTGCGCATCGGAGCCATGGCGCAGCAGCGTGCCCATGTTGTACATCTGGCCGTGGCAGGCGCCCGAATTGCCGCCGTTGCGGTTGATTTCTTCCATGATGACCGAGGCTTCGGTCAGGCCCAGGCCCGAGCCGCCGTATTCTTGCGGAATCAGGGCGGCCAGCCAGCCGGCTTCGGTCAGGGCGCGCACGAATTCTTCGGGATACCCGCGTTCTTCGTCGATTTTGCGGAAGTATTCGCCGGGGAACTGGGAGCAGAGATCGCGGACGGCTTCGCGGATATCCTGGAAAGCGTGATTGGTGTCGGACATGGAGGGGTTCTATGATGAGGCTTACTGATAATCCCGGCACTTTGCCGCAACCCGGGCCGGATTGCCAATTTCTGATTGCTTAATACCGGGTTTGCAATTGCCGAAGAACAGAGGAATTCATGGCGGGGCACTTCGATTTGACCGACTTGCAGCTGATTGTGCACGTCGGCGACTGGCACAGCCTGACCCGCGGTGCCGAAAAAACCCATTTGTCGCTACCCGCGGCCAGCACGCGCATCAAGAACCTGGAAGAGCACTTCGGCACCCAGTTGTTGTACCGCACCAGCCAGGGGGTGACCCTGACGCCCTCGGGCGAGGCCCTGACGCGCCATGCCCGCACCGTCATGCGCCAGGTCGAGCAGTTGCGCGGCGACATGCAGGAATACGCCCGCGGCGTCAAAGGCCACGTGCGCGTGCTGGCCAACACCACCGCCATGACCGAATTCATGCCGGCGGTGTTGGGCCGCTTCCTGGCCGCGCACCCCGACGTCAATGTCGAACTGCGCGAACGGCTCAGCTACCTGATCGTGCGGGCGGTGGCCGAAGGCTCGGCCGATCTGGGCATCGTGGCGGGCTGCACGGCCGACCAGGGCCTGCAGTTCATTCCCTACCGCAAAGACCGGCTGGTGCTGGCCGCCGCCGCCGGCCATCCGCTGGCCAACGAGCCCGCCGTGGCGTTCGCCGATACGCTGAGCAACGACTACGTGGGCCTGTCCGAATGGAGCGCGATTCATCCGTTCCTGGTGCAGGCGGCCACGGCGCTGGGGCGCACGTTCAAGTTCCGCATCGAAGTGGGCAATTTCGAGGCCGTGTGCCGCATGATCGAAACCGGCGTGGGCATAGGCGTTATTCCCGAAACGGTGGCCCTGCGCTTCGCGCGTTCGTTGAAGATCGCCATCGTGCCCCTGACCGACGAGTGGGCCCTGCGCAAGCTGCAGATCTGCGTGCGCGACCGCGATGCGCTGCCGGCGTTCGCGCGCGAGCTGGTCGATATGCTGGTGGCCGACGTTCCTGAACACGAGCGCGAAGGAGCGCCGGGCCGCGGCAAGCGTTGAAGGCCTGGGCCGGGTGTCAGGCTTGTCAGGTGTCAGGCTCCCGCAGGGTGCCTGACACCGCCTGGATGCGGTGGCGTGCGCACACTTCGGTGTCTGACACCCTGGCGGGAGTCAGACACCTGGGCTTCGAAGCGCTCCCGGACAGGTGTCAGGCTCCGTAGGTGCCTGACACCGCTGTATACGGACGCACGCCGGTGTGTCTGACACCCGGCGGGAGTCAGACACCTGAATCTGACCCTGGGCCGGCCCGCTTTGCCATGCATGCTATAACCCTCGATCGATCTCATGCCTAACCAGAGGGGACATCAATGGCAAGCATTCGGCGGGTTCTGCGGCATCGGTTCAGCAAGGCCATGATGGCCGGGGCACTGGCGCTGCCGTTGTGGGTTCAGGCGGCCTGGGCACAGGCGGATGCCTACCCATCCCAGCCCATCAAGTTGATCGTGCCCTTTTCCGCGGGCGGGGGCAACGATGCCATTGCGCGCGCCCTGGGCAAGCAACTCGCGGAATCGCTGGGGCAACCCGTCGTGGTCGAGAACCAGCCGGGCGCCGGCGGCAAGATCGGCGTCGAGGCCGGCTTGCGGGCCCAGCCCGACGGCTATACGTTGACCCTGATTTCCAACAGTTATGCCGTCAACCCCAGCCTGTACAAGCTGGCTTACGACCCGGTCAAAGACATGACGCCCATCGGCATGATCGCCAAGGCGCCGTTCTTTGTGTCGGTGCACCCGTCGGTCCAGGCGGATACCCTGAGCGAACTGCTGGATCTCGCGCGCAGCCAGCCTGGCCGGATGTCGTATGCCTCGTCCGGCACGGGCGGGATTTCGCACCTGGCCACCGAACTGCTCTTGCAGCAGACCGGTGTCGACATGGTGCATGTGCCGTACCGGGGCTCGGCCCCCGCATTGACGGACACCATCGCGGGCCAGGTGCAGGTGATGCTGACGACCGCCGGATCGACCTTGCCCTATATGAAAGAGGGCCGGCTGAAGGTACTGGCCGTTACCTTGCCCGAACGTGTTTCTTCGGCGCCCGAAATCCCCACCGTCAAAGAACAAGGCGTGCCCTACGAGGTCACGGTCTGGTACGGCATTATCGGACCCAAAGGCATGCCGCAGGCTGTCCAACAGAAGCTGAACCAGGCAATGAACGAGGTGGTGAACCAAGGCGAGCTGGCCGAGCGCCTGCAGACCACCGGCGAGCAGGCCGCACCGGGCACCCCGGAATCTTTCCAGAAGCAGATCGCCAGCGAAATCGGCCTTTGGAAACAGGTGGTGGAAAAGGGCGGAATCTCGATCAACTGAAAAAGCCTTCGGGGCCGGCCCGCCCGCCGGCCCCAGTGTCAAGAACCTGCCAAATTCGCCCTGCATAATCGGCCCGCCTTCCGCATCCGGCGGAAGCTTTGCACGGGAAATCATGCGCAAGACTCTAGGGGTGAATCAGGCGCTGTCAGTCATGCTGGCGGCTTTTGTGGGGCTGTTCGTGGTGGCCGCGGCGGCGGCCATCGGATTGCTGCGCGATAGCCGCGCCGACATCGAGGCCCTGGGCCGGGGCAACGTCGAGCGCGCCAGCGACCTCAGCGATCTCAGCAGCCGGCTGTTCCAGGCCCGCGCCTGGCTGACCGACGCCAAAACCTATATGGAAGGCGGCCTGCAAGCGCAGCGCGACCAGGCGCTGGCCCAGGCGGGGGAACTGCTGGCACAGGCTCAGGCCAGCCATGAACGCCTGCGCGCCAATCCCGACGTAGCGGGGCGCGGCGGCGATCTGTTCGGCGCCGTGCAGGCCGCCTATGCGGGGCTGGCCGGCGAGGCCTTGCTGCCGCTGCGGCAAGCCATCCAGGGCTGGAACGGCATCGAGGCCAATCGGGTCGTCGAGCAGGTATTGCCGGCTCGCGGCGCGGCCTACGTGGACGCGGTGCAGGCATTCCAGGCCTATGCCCGCGCCCAGGGGCAGGCGGCGGTGGCGCGCGCCGGCCGTGTGTTGGACCGGGCCGGCGTGGCCGCGGCGGTGCTGACGGCCTTGATGGCGGTGCTGGGCCTGGCGGCCGGCCTGGCTTTTCGCCGGCTGGTGCTGCGGCCGCTGAAGCAGGCCGGGGCGCACTTCGACCATATTGCCGATGGCGATCTCAGCGGCGCGATCGCCGCGCGCGGGCCCCGCGAAATCGGCATGCTGTATTCGGCCATGCGCCGTATGCAATCCGGGCTGACGGCGGCCGTCGCGGCGGTGCGCCGCGGCGTTGCGGAAATCCATGGCGGCGCGCGCGAAATCGCGGCCGGCAACGGCGAGATGTCGGACCGCATCGCGCGGCAGGCCGGCGCGCTGCAAGAGACGGCCGCGAACATGACCGCGTTGGCCGGCGTGGTGCGCGCTACGGCCGAGCAAGCCGGCCAGGCCGAAGAGCGGGCGCGCGAGTCGGCCCTGTTGGCCGAGCACGGCGGGCGGGCCATGGGCGCGGTGGGCGCGGCCATGCAAAAGATCGTGGATGATACGCGGCGGATTGAAGAGATCGTCGAAGTGGTCGACAGCATTGCGTTTCGCACCAACATCCTGGCGCTGAATGCGGCGGTTGAAGCCGCCCATGCCGGCGAGCAGGGCAAGGGTTTCGCGGTGGTGGCGGGCGAAGTCCGGTTGCTGGCGCAGCGCAGCGCCCAGGCGGCCGACGAGATCCGGGTGCTGGTCCGGGCGGCGTCGCAGCGCGTGCACGACGGCGTGCGCCAGGCCGGCGCGGCCGGACAGACCGTAAGCGAGGCCGCCGCGTCGGCCAGCCAGGTAACGCAATTGGTGTCGGGCATCACCCGCGCGGCCGCCGAACAGGCCGCCGGCATCGCCTCGGTGAATGACGCGGTGGCCCGGCTGGACCAAGCCACGCAAGAGAACGCCGCCATGGTCGAACAGACGGCCGCGGCCGCCGCGGCCCTGGAAGCCCAGGCGGCCGCGTTGCGCGATGCCGTCGCGGTCTTCCGGCTGGCGCCGGCGGCCCGGCCCGGGGCGGTTCCGGCTGCGCCGTCGGCCGTCGTGGCGGGCCTGGGGCTGGCAGGCATGCCGGGTTAGGGCGGGCGCCGGGCGCCCCGACTACAATGGCGGAATGACGTCGACGAATACCGAATCCTCTCTGGGCCGCGTGGTGCTGGCCTCGAACAACCCCGGCAAGCTGCGCGAGTTTTCCGCGTTGTTCGCCCCGCTGGGCATCGAACTCGTCCCGCAGGGCGAACTGGGCGTGCCCGAGGCCGAAGAGCCTCACGTGACTTTCGTGGAAAACGCACTGGCCAAGGCGCGCCACGCCAGTCTTTTGACCGGGCTGCCCGCGCTGGCCGATGATTCCGGCCTGTGTGTGGCGGCCCTGGGCGGAGCGCCCGGGGTTTACTCGGCGCGCTACGCGCAACTGGCCAACGCGGCCGCCGAGCGCAGCGATTCCGCCAACAATGCCCTGCTGGTCAGCAAGCTGGCCGGCGTGGACGATCGCCGCGCCTGGTATGTGGCGCTGCTGGTGCTGGTGCGCACCCACGACGACCCGCAGCCGCTCATAGGCGAAGGCCTGTGGCACGGGCAAATCGTCGATGCGCCGCGCGGCGCCCACGGCTTCGGCTACGACCCTCACTTCTTGCTGCCCGACCTGGGCCGCACCGCGGCCGAACTCGACCCGCCCGAAAAGAACCGGGTCAGCCACCGCGCCCGGGCGCTGACGCAACTGCTCGACAAGCTGGCGCCCCGCTGACGGCGTCCTGACATCGTGGCCACCACCATTCCCATTCATCCGGCCGGGGCCGGCGCGCGCGCGCGCCTGGTAACGCCGGCCGGCGCCGCGCTGACCAGCCTGCCTCCGCTGTCGGTCTATGTGCACGTGCCCTGGTGCGTGCGCAAGTGCCCGTATTGCGACTTCAACTCGCATGCGGTGCCGGCCGAGCTGCCCGAACGCGCCTATCTAGACGCCTTGCGGGCCGACCTGGAGCAGGCCCTGCCGTCGGTGTGGGGCCGGCAGGTCGTGTCGGTGTTCCTGGGCGGCGGCACGCCCAGCCTGTTGTCGGCGGCCGCCCTGGACGAAATATTGGCCATGTTGCGGGCCTGCTTGAATTTGCTGCCCGATGCCGAAATCACCATGGAGGCCAATCCGGGCACGGCCGAGGCAGGGCGCTTCCGCGATTACGCGGCCAGCGGCGTCAACCGGCTGTCGCTGGGCATCCAGAGCTTCGACGACGCGCAACTGAAGCAGCTCGGACGCATCCATGACGCCGCCCAGGCGCGCGCCGCTATCGACATGGCGCAGCGCGCGGTGAGGCGCGTCAACCTGGACCTGATGTTTGCCTTGCCGGGCCAAGACCTGGCCGCCTGCCTGGATGACGTGCGGCAGGCGGTGTCGTTCGGCACCGAACACTTGTCGCTGTATCACCTGACGCTGGAGCCGAACACCGTTTTCGCGAAGTACCCGCCGCAACTGCCCGACGACGACACCAGCGCCGCCATGCAGGACGCGGTCGAGGCCCGGCTGGCAGAGGCCGGCCTGCAGCGCTACGAGGTCTCGGCCTATGCGCGGCCGGGCGCGCGCTGCCGGCACAACCTGAACTACTGGGAATTCGGCGATTACCTGGGCCTGGGGCCGGGCGCGCACGGCAAGCTGTCGTTCCACGACCGCATCGTGCGCGAGGCGCGCCTGCGCAGCCCCGACACCTGGATGGCCGGCGCCATGGCCCGCGACGGCAGCCACATCGCCGAAACCCGCGTGGTCGGCCCCGACGAACTGCCATTCGAGTTCATGCTGAACGCCTTGCGCCTGAAAGACGGCGTGGCGGCGGGGTCGTTCGCCGAGCGCACTGGCCTGTCGCTGGCCGGCATCGCCCAGCCCCTGCAAGCCGCCACCGCGCGCGGCCTGCTCGACCCCGACCCCGCCCGCCTGCGCGCCACGCCCCTGGGCTGGCGTTTCTTGAACGACCTGCAGGAAATGTTTCTGTAGGGTGGGCGTGGGTATCGCCAGCCCGTATGCCAGGTATGTCAGGTGTCTGACTCCCGCAGGGTATCAGACACCGCGGAACGGAGACGGTCTGCCCATTTCGGTGTCTGACACCCTGCGGGAGTCAGACACCTGGACAGCAGAACTGCTCCCCACCCTTTAAGCACCAACATGGTGCTTGCATGCCCCGCATTTTGCACTATTATGGTGCGTTAATTCCCTTTCCTGGACGCCCAGGACGCGGATGCCCCGTGTTGGGACTTGGCATGCATATTGCTTTGTTCTGTACATGCCAGCCGGAACCGGGCTTAGCCCCACGGCGCTTTTATCTAATGGAGATGACATGGCAAGCCCGAAAGACATCCTGAAACAGATCGCCGACAACGAAGTCAAATTCGTGGACCTCCGCTTCACCGACACCGTGGGCCGCGAGCACCATGTGTCCGTGCCCACCAGCGCTGTCGATGAAGACAAACTGGAAAGCGGCCAGGCGTTCGACGGTTCGTCCATCCCGGGCTGGAAGGGCATCGAAGCTTCCGACATGCTGCTCATTCCCGACCTGGATACCGCCAACCTGGATCCGTTCCGCGAAGAACCCACGCTGATCCTCAGCTGCGACGTGGTCGAGCCGTCCGACCTGAAGGGCTACGACCGCGATCCGCGTTCGCTGGCCAAGCGCGCCGAAGCCTATCTGAAATCGTCGGGCCTGGGCGATACCGCCTACTTCGGCCCCGAACCCGAATTCTTCGTGTTCGACGGCGTGACCTGGAACACCGACATGTCGGGCACCTTCGTGAAAATCAAGTCCGAAGAAGCCCCGTGGTCCACCGGCACCGAATTCGAAGGCGGCAACATGGGCCATCGCCCGGCCGTCAAGGGGGGGTATTTCCCCGTGCCGCCGGTCGATTCGTTCCAGGACCTGCGTTCCGAAATGTGCCTGCTGCTAGAGCAAATGGGCGTGCCGGTCGAAGTGCACCACCACGAAGTGGCGGCCCCCGGCCAGCTGGAAATCGGCACCAAGTTCAGCACGCTGGTGCAGCGCGCCGACTGGACGCAGATTATGAAGTACGTCGTTCATAACGTGGCGCACGCCTATGGCAAGACCGCCACCTTCATGCCCAAGCCCATCGTCGGCGACAACGGTTCGGGCATGCACGTGCACCAGTCCATCTGGAAAGACGGCCAGAACCTGTTCGCGGGCAACGGCTATGCCGGCCTGTCCGAATTCGCCATGTACTACATCGGCGGCATCATCAAGCACGCCCGCGCGCTCAACGCCATCACCAACCCGGGTACCAACTCGTACAAGCGCCTGGTGCCGCACTTCGAAGCCCCGGTCAAGCTGGCCTACTCGGCCCGCAACCGCTCGGCCTCGATCCGTATTCCGTACGTGGGCAACCCCAAGGCGCGCCGCGTCGAAACGCGCTTCCCCGATCCGCTGGCCAACCCGTACCTGGCTTTCTCGGCCCTGATGATGGCCGGCCTGGATGGCGTGCAAAACAAAATCCACCCGGGCGATCCGGCCGACAAGAACCTGTACGACCTGCCGCCGGAAGAAGACGCGAAGATCCCCACGGTCTGCGCATCGCTCGATCAGGCGCTCGAGGCGCTCGACCAGGACCGCGAATTCCTGACCCGCGGCGGCGTGTTCAGCAACGACATGATCGACGCCTACCTGGCCCTGAAGGAAGGCGAAGTCCAGCGTCTGCGCATGACCACGCACCCGGTCGAGTTCGACATGTACTACAGCCTGTAATGCCACTGGCTAGGGCGCTATCAGGTGTCGGGCTCCGTGCCTGACACCGCTGTGTGCAGAAGATATCGCCCGCTTCGGTGTCTGACACCTTGTCGGGAGTCAGGCACCTGGCTGTGCCGGCCCATTCTGCCCTGGTGCCGTTAATGATAAATGTCGATGCGTTTGACCTCCTGGCCACGGCCATCTTGCTGCTGAACGAGCGCGGGCATGTCGAACATGCCAACGCAGCGGCCGAAGACTTGTTTAGCCGCTCGCGCAAGCAGCTGCGCGGCTTGTCGGCCGCCACGCTGTTCGGCCATCCCGAAGCGCTGCAGTCATCCATCGACCGCGCCGTGGCCGGCCAGTTCGCCGACGTGCGGCAATTGTCATCCGTGCGCCGCGCGGCGGAATCGGTCGAGGTCGCCGTCACCACGGTATCGCTGGCCAGCCAGGCCTGGCCCGTGCTGATCGAGGCGCGCGAAATCGAACAGCGCGTGCTGGCCGACCGCAATCACCGGCTGGTCGAAGAAATCGAAGCGCATCGCGAACTGCTGCGCAACCTGGCGCACGAAGTCAAAAACCCGCTGGGCGGGTTGCGCGGCGCGGCCCAGTTGCTCGAAGCGGAATTGCCCGACGCGGCGCTGGCCGAATATACCCAGGTCATCATTTCCGAGGCCGACCGCCTGCAGGTGCTGGTCGACCGGCTCAGCGGCCCGCAACGCATGCCGCTGGCCGCGCGGCCCGTCAATATCCACGAAATATGCGAACGCGTCTGCGCGCTGGTGCAGGCGGAATTCCGCGACAAGGTCACGCTGGTGCGCGACTACGACGCGTCGGTGCCCGACCTGCGTGGCGATGCCGCGCGGCTGATGCAGGCGGTGCTGAACGTCACGCGCAACGCCGCGCAAGAACTGTCGCTGCAGCAGCCCGGGCCTCAGGTGCCGCCGCCGCAGATCATTCTGCGCACGCGGGTGGCGCGGCAGGTGATGCTGGCGCATCGGCAGCACCGGCTGGCCCTGGAACTGGCCGTTATCGACAACGGACCCGGCGTGCCGGAATCCATCCGCGACCGCATTTTCCATCCCCTGGTCACCGCCCGGCCGGGCGGCACCGGCCTGGGCCTGAGCCTGGCCCAGGATTTCGTGCAGCAGCACGGAGGCATCATCGAATTCGAATCCCGTCCCAGGCACACTGAATTCCGTCTGGTCTTGCCGATGGAGCCGCCGCTGTGAGCAAACCCGTTTGGATCGTCGACGATGACCAGGCCATCCGCTGGGTCCTGGAAAAAGCCCTGGCCCGGGCCGGGATCGCTACGCGCAGCTTCGCGCAGGCCGCCGACGTGCTGGCCGCGCTGGATGGTCAGGCCCCGGCGGCGCTGGTGTCCGATATTCGCATGCCCGGCGGCAACGGACTGGACCTGCTGCGGCAGATCAAAGAGCGCCATCCGCGCCTGCCGGTCATCGTCATGACCGCTTTCGCCGATCTGGACAGCACCGTGTCGGCCTTTCAGGGCGGCGCCTTCGATTATCTGGCCAAGCCGTTCGACGTCAATGAAGCGGTGGCGCTGATCGAGCGCGCCGTGCACGAATCGGCACCGCAAGACGAACGGGCGGGCGAGGGCGATGCCGCCGACGCGGGCCCGGGCAATGAACGCTGGATGATGACGCAGTCGGCGTCCACCGCCATGCAGGAAGTCTTCCGGGCCATCGGCCGCCTGGCGCAATCCAAGGTCACGGTGCTGATCACGGGCGAATCGGGCACCGGCAAAGAATTGGTGGCGCGTGCGCTGCATGGGCACGGCGCGCGGGCAAGCGGGCCGTTCGTGGCGCTGAACGCGGCGGCGATTCCGCGCGATCTGCTCGAGGCCGAATTGTTCGGCCACGAGCGCGGCGCTTTCACGGGCGCCAATACACTGCGACGCGGCCGTTTCGAAGAGGCCCACGGCGGCACGCTGTTCCTGGACGAAATCGGCGATATGCCGATTGAACTGCAGACGCGCCTGCTGCGGGTGCTGGCCGAAGGCAGCTTTTATCGCGTGGGCGGGGCGCAGCCCGTGCGGGTCGACGTGCGCATCGTAGCTGCCACCCATCAGCCGCTGGAGCAGCGCGTGGAACAGGGGCTGTTCCGCGAAGACCTGTTCCATCGCCTGAACGTGATCCGCCTGCGGCTGCCGCCGCTGCGCGAGCGGGTCGAAGACATCCCCGCGCTGGCCAGTCATTTCCTGGCCGCCAGCGCGCGTTCGCTGGGCGTGCCGGTAAAGCGCCTGACCCCCGACGCCGTCGCCGCCCTGACGCGTTTCGATTTTCCGGGCAATGTGCGGCAGCTGGAAAACTTCTGCCATTGGCTGACCGTCATGGCGCCGGGCCAGACGGTCGAACGCGCCGACCTGCCGCCCGAAATCCGCGCCATGGAACTGCAGCCGCAAGCCGCGGCTAGCGGTGTCGTGGCGGTGCAGGGGGGCTTTCCGGCCCCCGTCGCGCCGGCGCCGGCCGTGGCCGGCCATGCCGAGGGCGGCGCCGCCGATTGGCAGGCCGCGCTGCTGCGCGAAGCCCGCCAGCGCCTCGAGCGCGGCGAGCCGGCCGTCATGGCCACGCTCACCCGGCAGTTCGAGCGCATCTTGCTGCAGAGCGCGCTGGATGCCAGCCGGGGCCGCCGCGTCGAAGCCGCGACCCGCCTGGGCATCGGCCGCAACACCATCACCCGCAAGCTGCGCGAACTGGGCATCGAAGAGTAATTGCCGCGGCGCTGCGCCGATTCGGCAAATAAGCAAGGTGTCTCGGCAGGTGTCTGACTCCCGCAGGGTGTCAGACACCGAAGCGCGATCCGTGCGGCGGTGTCGGGCACCTGCGGAGCCTGACACCCGGAAAAACCGTTAAAACCCCAGCAGGCTTTCGCACAGGCGTGGCGAGCGCAGTTTTTGCAGCCACCATTTCAGCGCCGCGCCGGGCGCTTGCTCGCGCCATGCATAAACCAGCTGTTCGGTCATGGGCACGCCGTCGTCGATGGGGCACTGCACCAGTTCGCCACGCGTGATATAGGGCGCGGCCAGGGTCAGCGGCAGGTAGCCGCATCCCAGGCCGCGCACTTGCGCATCGATCTTGGCCTGCATGGTCGGCATCACGATCAGGGGCTGCTTGTTCAGCAGGCCGCGCGTCATCGGCGGCAGCTGGCGCGATGTGTCGGCCACCACGACCGCGCAATAGGCCGCGATATCGCTCGCGCCCAGCGGACGGTCCAGCGCCGCCAGCGGATGATGCGGCGCGACGCAGAATCCGAACTGCACTTCGCCCATGGGCTGCGAACGGTAGGCGCCCGGCGCGGCGCCGTTCGCGTCGGCGCCGATGACCAGGTCGGCGCGGCCCGTCGCCAGGGCATCCCAGTTGCCGCTCAGCACCTCGGTGGCAAGCCGCAGCGTCGTTACCGAGGCCAGCTCGCGGAATTCCTGTATTACGTCGTACAGCGGCGGCAGGGGCAGCACGGCATTGATGGCCACGCGCAGTTCCAGTTCCCAGCCCGTGGCCACCCGCTTGACCCGCCCGGCCAGGGTATCCAGCGACTGCAGCACCTGGCGGCCGTCCCGCAACAGGGTTTCGCCCGCGGGCGTCAACCGGGCGCGATGCCCGCTGCGGTCGAACAGCAAGACGTCCAGCGCGTCTTCCAGCTTGCGCACGGCGTAGGTCACGGCCGACGGCACTTTGCCCAGTTCGCGCGCGGCCTTGGCAAAGCTGCCGTGGCGGGCGATGGCATCGACCATGTACAGCAGTTCGGGCGTGATGGCTTGCATGGCATATAAACCGTTCAAATAATTTGAATGTTCTCATCAAACGCGTTCAGCCTCAAGCGGTGCCAGGGCGCGCACAATGCCTTTCATCAGCGGTAGAAATGCTCATCCGGGCTCTGCCGTATCATTCATCAGATTGAAAGGAGTTCACCATGCTGACCCTGCGCCGTAGCAACGAACGTGGCCACGCCAATCACGGCTGGCTGGACAGCTTCCATACTTTTTCCTTCGCCAACTACTACGATCCCGACCATATGGGGTTTGGCCCGCTGCGCGTGATCAACGACGACCGCATCGCGCCCAGCCGCGGCTTCGGCACGCATGGCCATCGGGACATGGAAATCATCACCTATGTACTGGAAGGCGCCGTCGCTCACAAAGACAGCATGGGCAGCGGATCCACCATTCGTCCGGGCGATGTACAGCGCATGAGCGCCGGACGCGGGGTGCTGCATTCCGAGTTCAACCCGCTGGACGATCAGCAGACCCACTTGCTGCAAATCTGGATCGAACCCGACGTGACCGGTATTGCGCCCGAGTACGAAGAACAGCGCGTGCCCGAGGCCGATAAGCGCGGGCGCCTGCGCCAGGTCGTGTCGCCCGATGGCGCCGACGGCTCGATGCGCATCCACCAGGACGCGCGGCTGTACGTGGGCCTGTTCGATGGCGACGAGCGCGCGCAACTGCCCCTGGCCGCCGGCCGCCGGGCCTGGGTGCACGTGGCGCGCGGCAAGGTCACTGTGAACGGGCTGGCCTTGTCGGCCGGCGACGCGGTCGCTCTAACTGATGAGGCCGCCGTGCAGATCAGCGAAGGCGAGCAGGCCGACGTGCTGGTCTTCGACCTGCCTTAAGCAGTATCTTGCCCAGGTGTCTGACTCCGCAGGTGTCAGACACCCGGCAATATCATTTGTGTAGCCAGGTGTCAGGCTCCCGCCAGGGTGCCTGACACCGCCTTAAACCAGGAGAACCACCCATGTCCGCCGTTGAAACCTTGATCGTTCCCCGCTCCAGTGACCTGGGCGGCGGCCTGCTGGTGCGCCGCGCCTTGCCTTCGGCGCAGCGGCGCACGGTGGGGCCGTTTGTGTTCCTGGACAACATGGGTCCGGCCATGTTCGAGCCGGGCTCCGGCGTCGACGTGCGCCCGCATCCGCACATCGGCCTGTCGACCGTCACCTATTTGTATAAGGGCGCGATGATGCATCGCGACAGCGCCGGCCACACCCAGGAAATCCGCCCCGGCGAACTGAACTGGATGACCGCCGGACGCGGCATCGTGCATTCCGAACGCACCCCGCCGGTGCAGCGCGGCGCGGGCCATCGCCTGTCGGGGCTGCAGTTGTGGGTGGGCCTGCCCAGCCGCCACGAAGAAACCGCCCCCGGTTTCGTGCACTATGGCCTGGACGCCCAGCCGGTGATCGAAGGCGAGGGCGTGCGCGCGCAAATCGTGGCCGGTACGCTGTTCGGGCAGACCTCGGCCGTGCAGACCCTGTCGCCGCTGTTCTTCGGCGACATCACCCTGCAGCCGGGGGCTACGCTTGTCGTGCCGGCCGAGCATGAAGAACGGGCCGCCTATCTCAGCAGCGGCGCGGTGGAAATCGATGGCCAGGCCTATCAGCCCGGCCAACTGCTGGTATTCGCCGCCGGCCAGCCTGTGACGGTGCGCGCGCTGGAAGCCGCTCGCTTCGCCATACTGGGCGGCGAGCCGCTGGACGGCCCGCGCTTTGTCTGGTGGAACTTCGTATCCAGCAGCAAAGAACGCATCGAACAAGCCAAGCAAGACTGGCAGCGCGACCGCTTCAACCAGGTCGTGCCGGGCGACGAAACCGAATACATCCCGCTGCCGCCTCCGCGGAACTGAGAGAGCGATGCGATCAGGGATGCGCTCAGGTGTCTGACTCCCGCAGGGTGTCAGACACCGAAGTGGCCACACCGCCCGCGCACGGCACTTGAATACGGCTACATCCCGCGCGCGTAGGCCTGCTGCCGCTGTGCCACCAGGGTTTCCCGCCGCACGAAGTCGTGCACGAAGCCGTCGGCGGGGTGGTGGTGCAGGTTGTACGGGGTATCCCACTGCACGATCTTGCCGGCGCTCATGACGCCGATGCGGTCGGCGATGGCGAAGGCCTCGGCCTGGTTGTGGGTCACCAGAATCGCCGTGTGGCCGGTGGACTTCAAGATATCGCGTACCTCGAACGCCAGGCGTTCCCGCGTGTCGACGTCCAGGTTGGAAAACGGTTCGTCCAGCAGCAATAGGTCGGGCGAGGGCGCCAGCGCGCGCGCCAGCGCCACGCGCTGTTGCTGGCCGCCGGATATTTCGTGCGGATAGCTGTCCGCGGACGCGCCCAGCCCCACCATTTCCAGCATGTCGCGCACACGCGCCGCGCGTTCGGCCTTGCCCAGCTTGCGCAGGCCGAACGCCACGTTCTGCGCCGCCGTCAGGTGCGGAAACAGCGCGTAGTCCTGAAACATCATGCCCACGCGGCGCAGTTCGGGCGCCACCTGCACGGTGGGCGACGAAATCACGGTGCCGTCCAGCGATATCTGCCCCGCGCGCACCGGCTCGAAGCCGGCAATGGCGCGCAGGATGGTGGTCTTGCCGCAGCCGGATGCGCCCAGCAGGCAGCCGATGTGGCCGGCGGGCAGCCGCAGCGTCAGGTCTTGCACCACCGGGCGCGGGCCTTGCGGCGTGTCGTAGGCCAGGTGGATGCGGTCCAGTTCAAGCAGGTCGGGCACGGGTCAATGTCCCATTTTCAAATTGGTGCGGGCCAGCAGAATGACGGGCAGCAGGCCGGCCAAGACAATGGCCAGCGCGGCGACGGCGCCTTCTTCATACGTGCCGCGCGCGGCTTCGGCATACAGCCAGGTGGCCAGTGTTTCGAAATTCAGCGGCCGCAGCAGCAGGGTGGCGGGCAATTCTTTCATGGTGTCGACGAACACCAGCAGGGCGGCGGCGGCCAATGCGGGCCGCAGCAGGGGCAGGTGCACCCGGCGCAGCGTGCCGCCGGCGCTTTCGCCCAGCAGCCGCGACGCCTGTTCCAGCGATGGCGGAATCCGCGCCAGGCCCGCTTCGATGCCGCCCACCGATATCGCCAGAAAGCGCATGGTGTAGGCGAACACCAGCGCGCCCATCGACCCCATCAGCAGCAGGCCCTGCGTGCCGAAGGCCATGCCCAGTTGCCGGTCGATCCAGGTAAACGGCACCAGCAGGCCGATCGCCAGCACGGTGCCGGGCACGGCATAGCCCAGGCTGGCGATGCGGGCGCACGCGCGTCCGGGATTGAAGCGCGCGCTTTCGCGCAGCGTGCGTCCGGCCCAGGCGACCACCAGGCCGCAACCCAGTGTGATCACCGTGGCGGTAAAGGCCACCAGCAGCGTGTTGGACAGGCCATTCAGCAATTGGCCGGACACGCCGCCCACCAGATGCAGGCGCTTATAGGTTTCGACGACCAGGTATCCCGCCGGCGCCGCGAAGCCCAGCAATACCGGGATCCAGCCCAGCACCACGGCCAGGCCGGCGGCCGCCCCGCGCAGGCGGCGCGGCTGCATGGGCCGCATGCGCTGCGTGCTGGCATAGCGCTGGCGCTTGCGGCCATGCCGTTCCAACATGATCAGCCCCACCACGATCGCCAGCATGGTCAGTGCGATCTGCGCCGCGCTGCCCAGGTCGGAACGCGTGATCCAGGTCGTGTACACCGATACGGTCAGGGTTTGCACGCCCAGGAATTCCGAGGCGCCGATGTCGTTCAGGGTTTCCAGCAAGGCCAGGCTGGCGCCCACCGCGATGGCCGGCCGCGCCAGCGGCAGGGCCACGCGCACGAATACGCCCACGCGGCCGGCGCCCAGCGTGCGCGCGGCTTCGAGCAGGCTGGCGGCCTGCGTCATGAACATGATGCGGGTGCTTAGATACACATAGGGGTACAGCACGAAGCCCAGCACGAAAATCGCGCCGTAGATCGACCGCAAGTCGGGCAGGCGAAACTGGCGCGGACTGTCGTAGCCCAGCAGCGCGCGGATGGCGGTTTGAATGGGCCCGATGGGATGCAGCAGGTCCAGGTAGGCGAACGCGATGATGTAGGTGGGCACTGCCAGCGGCAGCAGCAAGGCCCAGGTCAGCATGCGGCGGCTGGGAAACTCGTACGCCGTTACCAGCCAGGCGGCGCCGGTGCCCAGCAGCGTCACCAGAATGCCCACGCCGGCCAGCAGCATGGCCGTGTTCGCGAAGGCCTGCGGCAGTACATACTGGGCAAGGTGCGACCAGTGCGACAGGTCGGCGTGTGCCGCCTGCCAGCCCAGCGCGGCCACCGGCAACAAGACGGCCAGCGCGATCAGGGCGGCGCCCGCCAGCCAGCCCGCGCCGCGTTCGGGACCGCGCAATCGCCATGGGCGAGCCAGGGTATCAGTGTGCATGCTTCAACGAAGAAGGTGTCTGACACCCTTCGGGAGTCAGACACCTGATTGCAAAGTAAAGCCCAGTCAGGTGTCTGACTCCCGAAGGGTGTCAGACACCGGGACGCCTTTTCAAAGGGATCAGTTGTCGAAGCCCACCTTATCGACGAGTTCGCTGGCTTGCTTGCGGTACTTGGCGATTTCGGCCACCGGCAGGGAATCGATCTTCAGTTCGCCGAAGCTGGCCACGACCGGATCCAGGGTCACGCCCTTGCGGATCGGATACTCATAATTGGCGCGCGCGTACAGCGCCTGGGCGGGTTCAGAGACCAGGAATTCCAGCAGCTTGACCGCGTTGTCTTTATTGGGCGCGTGCGCGGCCACGGCGGCGCCGCTGATGTTCACGTGCGTGCCGTCGCCGCCGTTCTTGAAGGTGGGGCGCACCACTTTGATGGCGTCGCCCCACTTGCGGGCGTCGGTGCCGGGTTCGGCGTTTTTCATGTGGCCTACGTAATACGCGTTGGCAATGCCGATATCGCAGATGCCGCCCAGGATATCGCGCGCCACGTCGCGGTCGCCGCCGGCCGCCTTGCGGGCCAGGTTGGCCTTGACGCCGCGCAGCCATTTTTCGGTGACCTCGGGGCCGTCATGCGCGATCATGGCCGCCACCAGCCCCGTGTTGTAGGGATGCTGGCCCGAACGGATGCAAACCTTGTTCTTCCATTGGGTGTCGGCCAGGTCTTCGTAGTGAAAGCTGTCCAGCTTCAGGTCGTTGGCCACGTACAGCACGCGGTCGCGCAGCGACAGGGTGTACCACTGGCCATCGGGCCCGCGCAGGTTGGCCGGAATCACCGAATTCAGCGTGTCCGACTGGATAGGCTGCGTGATGCCGCCGTCGACCAGGTCGATCAGGTTGCCGATATCCACCGTCATCAGCACGTCGGCGGGCGATTGCGCGCCTTCGGCCTTCACCCGCTCGAGCAGGCCGTCTTTGATGAACACGGTGTTGACCTTGATGCCGCTTTCTTTGGTGAAGGCATCCAGCATGGGCTGGATCAGCTTCGGTTCGCGGGTGGTGTACAGGCTGACCTCATCGGCGGCCACCACGGGCATGGCCATGACACTGCCGGCCAGCGCCAGGGCGCCCAGGAAAGGAGTCAGAGAGGGGCGTCGGATCGACATACGGGGGCTCCGGTACGTTGCAAAACGGACACAAACCCCCGCCGGAAGGGGCGGTTAGCGCGTCCGTTAACGAAAATTATTATCAAGTAGGTGCGACAATACCAGGAAGCCAGAAGGCGTTCAACTTGGCGTCAGGCTCCGTGCCCGTCAAATGATTTCCATCAAACGGTTATAAGGGCATTACGGATTAATGAGACGAGTTATCAAGCGCTCGCGGTAAAATAGGGATAACCCTAAGCCCGTGCCCGTCTTTTACACGGCACGGAAACTCACCCGGCGCACCCGGTGCGCCGTACCTCTTCAGCGACATGGCAGCTTTCAATACCGAGCGCGTACTCAGCGTGCGCCACTGGAACGATACGCTTTTTTCCTTCACCACCACGCGCGATGCGGCCCTGCGGTTCCACAACGGCCATTTCGTCATGATTGGCCTGGAAGTCGAAGGCAAGCCCCTGATGCGTGCCTACAGCATCGCCAGCGCCAACTACGAAGAAAACCTCGAATTCCTGAGCATCAAGGTGCAGAACGGGCCGCTGACTTCGCGCCTGCAGCACCTGAAAGAAGGCGACACCATTCTGGTCAGCCGCAAGCCGGTGGGCACCCTGGTGGTCGACGACCTCAAACCCGGCAAGCACCTGTTCCTGTTCGGCACCGGCACCGGCCTGGCGCCTTTCATGAGCATCATCAAAGACCCCGAAATCTACGAGCGCTTCGAAAAAGTCGTGCTGGTGCACGGTGTGCGCTGGACCAGCGAACTGGCCTACGCCGACTTCATCGAAAAAGAACTGCCCAACAACGAGTTCTTCGGCGACGTGGTGCGCGACAAGCTCATCTATTACCCCACGGTCACGCGCGAACCCTTCCGCAACGAAGGGCGCATTACCGAACTCATCGAAAACGGCAAGCTGTGCCAAGACATCGGCCTGCCGCAAATCAATCCCGAAACCGACCGCGCCATGCTTTGCGGCAGTCCGCATATGCTGGCCGACATCAGCGCCATGCTCGACTCGCGCGGCTTCCAGGTGTCGCCGGGCGTGGGCGAACCGGGCGACTACGTCGTCGAACGCGCGTTCGTCGAAAAATAAGCCGGGCGGCAAGGGCGCACCAGGCCGCACCAGGTGTCTGACACCCGCAGGGTGTCAGACACCGTCGTATCGAGACGGCTGCCGACATTCGGTGTCTGACACCCTGCGGGTGTCAGACACCTGGCTAGGGGGCCTGGCCAGGCCCCGACCGCTCACTCCGCCTTGATGCCCGCTTTCTTGATGATGTCGCCCCACTTCTGCGATTCGCTGCGCTGAAAGGCCGCCAGTTCCTGCGGGGTGGACGTCGCGGGAATGGTGCCTGTCGATTTGTAGAAGTGCTGGGCGGCCTTGCCCTGGGTAGCCTTGATCAGCAAGTCGTTCAGCCGGGCCACGACCGCATCGGGCGTGCCGGCGGGCACGTAGGCGCCGAACCAATAACCCATTTCATAGCCGGGCACGCCGGCCTCGGCAATGGTGGGCAAGTCCGGCGCCAGCGGCGAACGCTCGCTGCCGGTAAAGCCCAGCCCGCGCAGCTTGCCGGATTCCACCTGCGGCAGGCCCGTGGCGCTGTCGGTGATCATCATGTCGATCTGGCCGCCCAGCAGGTCGGTAATCGCCAGCGGGTTGCTCTTGTAGGGCACATGCAGCAGCTTGATGCCGGCCATTTGCTGCAGCAGTTCGCCGGCGATGCGGCTGCTGGAGCTGCCGCTGCCGAAGCTGAGCTTGCCGGGCGATTTCTTGGCCAGGGCCAGGAAGTCGGTCACGCTCTTGGCCGACGACGAGGGATTCACCACCATGTACTGCCCGCCCTTGCCCAACAGGGTCAGCGGCGCGAAATCCTTGACGGGGTCGTAGGGCAGGGTCTTGTACAAGTGCTCGTTGGCGGCCTGCGTGGTGTTGGTGGTGATGAGCACGGTATAGCCGTCGGCCGCCGCGCGGGCCGCGGCCTGCGCGCCGATCATGGCGCTGGCGCCCGGCTTGTTCTCGATGACCACCGACTGGCCGGTCTGCTCGGTGACGCCCTGGCCGATGGCCCGGCCCAGTTGGTCGGTGGCGCTGCCGGCCGCGAACGGCACGATGAACGTGATGGGTTTGCTGGGAAAGTCTTGCGCGGCCGCGGCCAGCGGCAGGGCGGCGCACAGGGCGGCAAGCAGTCGTAGCGGGGGAATGCGCATGGGGAGTCTCCTGGTGTTGTTGTAGAAAAACGCAGAAATACCGGCTTACCGCGGCGCGGGCCGCGCCGGCGGCACGTCGGTGGCGGGCTGGTCGCCCGGAATGTCCGGCAGGCGCCGGGCCAGTTCGGGCGCGACATCCACCCGCAAATCCAGCAAATGGAACGACAGGCTCTTGCCGTGCGTGTCCAGGTTCAGGGCGTCGTTCACGCCGCCGTCCAGCACGCCTTCAAGCACGAAATTCATGGCGTGCAGGCTGGGAATCAGATAGCGCGTGACGCGGGTGGGACGGCGATAGGCGAACCATTCCGCCACGCGCGCCTCGGTGACCTGGTCCGCCAGCAGCGTATAGCAGTCCGGGTCCCAGGCAATCAGGCTCAAGTTGGAAATATCGCCCTTGTCGCCCGAACGGCTGTGCGCCAGGCGGTACAGGGGCACGCGCAGCTTGTCGCGACCGGGTTTCATGGCGTGGCCTCCATCATCGTCCAGCCGCTGTGGACGGCATCGCGCGGAATCGTGCACGACACCATGTTCAGGCGCGGCCGCAGGGCCGTGCGCACGCCGCCGCCGCCCGCCGGGCCGCAGGTGTACAGCGCCGTCACTTCGCGCAGCAGCCGTTCGGCCACGCGCGCGTCGGGGTGTTCGGCGGCCAGGCGCAGCCTGACGTCGCGGTTCGTGCCCGCCGGCCGCGCGGCCAGCAAGGCGCCGCCGTCGTCGCCCAGGATGCTGAGCACGCCGATCAGGTCCATGCGCACCGCCAGCGCGGCCCCCAACCGCCGCCGGACGATATCGGCGGCCAGGCGTGCGCGCGCTTCGGCCTGCACGCCGGCGTACGAGATCTCGGCCTCGGCCAGCCAGCCGCCGCGATGGCAGACATTGACTTTCAATTCATCGGGCCGCGCATGGCCTTCGATGCCGTGCACGGCGACCCGGTCGGATCCCAGTTCTTGCACCGAGGCCCGGCTGAGGTCGGCGACCACATCGGGAGTCAGGTAGCGGGCCGGATCGTGCACTTCGTACAGCAGTTGTTCCTTGACCGTGCGGGCATCCACCGCGCCGCCCGTGCCGTCGGCCTTGCCGATCACGAAGCCGCCGTCGGGGTCGATCTCGGCGATGGGGTAGCCCGCCACGTGTACGTCGGGCACTTCTTTCAGGCCGGGCACGCAGAAATAGCCGCCAGTGACCTGGGTGCCGCATTCCAGCATGTGGCCGGCCATGGTGGCGCGCCCCAGGCGCGCCCAGTCGTCGCGGGCCCAGCCATAATGCGCCAGCGCCGGCCCCACGGTCAGCGAGGGATCGGCCACGCGGCCCGCCACGACGATCTGCGCGCCGGCTCGCAGCGCGTCGGCGATCTCGCCCGCGCCCAGGTAGACGGTGGCGCTGACCACGTCCATGTCGTCCAGGCGCGGCCCCAGCCGTTCGCGCAGCAGGGCCCGTTGTTCGGGCATGGTCAGCGCGTCGCCATGCACCACGGCGATGCGCGGCGCGGGCAGGCCCTGGGCGCGCGCCAGGGCGGCAATGCGGCGCGCCGCGGCCGGCGGATTGGCGGCGCCGAAGTTGCCCACGATGTCGATGTCGTGGCGCAGGCAATCGGCCAGCACCGGCGCCAGCAGTTCCTGCAGCAGGGGCTCGTAGCCGCTTTCAGGGTCGGCATTGCGCGCCAGCTGCGCCAGCGCCAGCGTGCGCTCGGCCAGCGTTTCGAAGATCAGCGTGCCGCCGCCGCGGGCAGCCAGCGACTGCACCACCGCGGGGGCGCCGTCGGTGCGGTCACCCGAAAAGCCCGTCGCGCAGCCGATCAGAAAAGAGGAAGCAGCCATGGTGGATCCGTAAACGGGCGCCTGGCGGCGCCCTTGTGCTGCGGCCACTATAGGGTAGGCTTGCTTCATAAGGGAAATAGAAATATAAGATGAATTCATCCAAGGTTTGTATGAATCTATCTGCCCGCCAACTGCGCGCTTTCGTGGCCCTGGCCGACGAAAAACACTTCACGCGCGCCGCCCAGCGCTGCCACCTGACCCAGCCGGCCTTCAGCGCGCTGATCCGCGCGCTGGAAGACACCGCCGGCGTGCGGCTATTCGACCGCAACACGCGCAATGTGGAACTCACGGCCGAAGGCCGGGTGCTCGACGCATCGGCGCGCCGGTTGCTGGGCGATTTCGAACTGGTGGTCGAAGACCTGCGCGACCACGCCGCGCGGCGCCGCGGCCGCGTCACGGTGGCGGCCTTGCCCTCGCTGGCCGCCGGCTGGCTGCCCGGCCTGCTGGCGCGATTTCACGAAAATTATCCCGGCATCACCCTGCAATTGCGCGACGCCTTGCTGGACCCTTGCCTGGATCTGGTGCAGACCGGCGCCGCCGATTTCGCCGTGGCCGCGCGGCGCGCCGACATGTCGGACCTGGACAGCGAATTCCTGCATGCCGACCGCTTCTTCCTGGTGTGCCGCAAAGACCACCCGCTGGCCGCGCGCGCCCAGGTGCGGCTGCGCGACTTGGGCCGCTGGCCGCTGATCCAGATGGCCCGCGGCAGCAGTGTGCGGCGTCATCTGGACGAGGCCATGGGCGCCGCGCCGGCCCAGCCCCTGCTGGAAGTCGAGCATCTGGCCACCGTCACCGGGCTGGTGTCCGCCGGGCTGGGCATCAGCGTGGTGCCGGCCATGACACTGTTCCACTTTCGCCGCGACGAGCTCGCCATCAAGCCCCTGGCCGGCAAGCCCCTGACACGCCCGCTTTACCTGGTGCGGCGGCGCGGCCGCAGCCTGTCGGTGGCCGCGCAGACCTTGTATGACCTGCTGCTCGAGCACCGCGAGCGCATCGGGGAAGGGTGAAGGGGTACGATCGGTTCAGGTGTGGTTCAGGTGTTCAGGTGTCAGGCTCCGTAGGTGCCTGACACCGCTGTGTGCGGAAAATCTCGGTCAAGCTTTGGTGTCAGACACCCTTGCGGGAGTCAGACACCTGAACAAACTGTGTTTTCGCCTGTTTCCAGGAAACTCCTCGCTTTCGCAAATGCCTATTGCTGTTTAAACTTCAATAGTCCAGTCTGTCCCGACTGATCTTCCAAGGATACGGCCCATGAGCAAGCAAATCATCCATACCGACGACGCTCCTGCCGCGGTTGGCCCTTATTCGCAGGCAGTCGCCGTCGCCGGCGGCAAAACGGTGTATCTGTCCGGCCAGATCGGGCTGGAGCCCGGCACCGGCGACCTGGTGTCCGAAAACTTCGACGCCCAGGTGCGCCAGGCCTTCGCCAATATGGCGGCCGTCATCCAGGAAGCCGGCGGCACCTTGAACGACATCGTCAAGCTGACGCTGTTCCTGACCGATCTGAACAAATTCACCGCGGCCAACGCCATCATGGCCGAACTGATTCCGCAGCCGTTCCCGGCGCGTTCCACGGTGGGCGTGGCCAGCCTGCCCAAGGGCGCGCAGTTCGAGGTCGAGGCCATTCTGGTTCTGTAGCGCGGCTTCTGTCCGCAGCACGCCCCCGCACCATGCCGGCCACCGCCGCCGCACGCAAGGCCCCTGGCGCCGCTTCCGGCGCCGGGCGGTCGGTAACGGACGTGCAGCGCAAACTGCACAGCCTGGGGCTGGTCACGGCCGACGACTGTATCCTGCATTTGCCGCTGCGCTACGAAGACGAAACCCGCATCGTGCCCATTGCCTCGCTGCGCCCCGGCGCGGCGGCGCAGGTCGAAGGCGAAATCCTGCGCAGCGAAGTCCTGTACCGCCCCCGGCGCCAACTGACCGCCGTCATGGCCGACGGCAGCGGCGAACTGCAGCTGCGCTGGCTGAATTTCTACCCCAGCCAGCAAAAGCAGCTGACCCCCGGGCGCCGCCTGCGCGCGCGCGGCGAAGTGCGCGGCGGGCTGTTCGGCCGCGAAATCGTGCACCCGCGCATGACCAGCGCCGAGACCCCGCTGCCCGATGCGCTGACGCCCGTATATCCCAGCACCGTCGGGCTGTCGCAGCCGTCGTTGCGCAAGGCCATTGCTCAGGCCCTGGATCAGGCCAACCTGGACGACACGCTGCCGCCGCAAGCGCTGCAGCGCTACGACCTGATGCCGTTCGCGCCGGCCATCCGCCTGCTGCATGCGCCGCCGCCCGGCATTTCCGAACAAGACCTGCTCGAGCGCGGCCATCCGGCATGGCGCCGCATCAAGTTCGATGAACTGCTGGCCCAGCAGTTGTCGCTGGCGGCCGCGCGCGCGGCCCGCCGCAGCATCCGGGCCGAGCCGCTGCCGGCCCGAGGCGGGCCCGGCGGCCTGGTAGAGCGCCTGTACCAGACGCTGCCGTTCAAGCTGACGGGCGCCCAGCAGCGCGTGGTGCAGGAAATCGCCGCCGACCTGGCCAAGCCGTACCCCATGCACCGCCTGCTGCAGGGCGACGTGGGCAGCGGCAAGACCGTGGTGGCCGCCATCGCCGCGGCCCAGGCCATGGCCTGCGGCGCCCAAGTGGCGCTGATGGCGCCCACCGAAATCCTGGCCGAACAGCATTTCCACAAACTGGTCTCGTGGCTGCAGCCGCTGGGCATTACTGTCGCCTGGCTAAGCGGCAGCCAAACCGCCAAGGCGCGCCGCCAGTCCGCGGCCGGCGCCGCCGACGGCAGCGTGCAACTGGTGGTGGGCACGCAGGCCCTGATCCAGGACCACGTCGAATTCCACCGCCTGGGCCTGTCCATCGTCGACGAACAGCATCGCTTCGGCGTGGGCCAGCGCCTGGCCCTTACCCGCAAAGGCGAGGCGCCGCGGGGGCAAATCGTGCCGCACCAGCTCAACATGAGCGCCACGCCCATTCCGCGCACGCTGGCCATGACCTTCTTCGCCGACCTCGACGTCTCCGTCATCGACGAATTGCCGCCGGGCCGCACGCCCGTGGTCACCAAACTGGTGTCCGACGGCCGCCGCGACGAAGTCATCGCCCACATCGCGGACGCGGTGCGGGAAGGGCGGCAAGCCTACTGGGTCTGTCCGCTGGTAGAAGAGAGCGAGGCGCTGCAACTGCAGACGGCGGTCGACACCTACGAAGCCATGCGCGCCGAACTGCCCGACCTGCGGCTGGGGCTGGTGCATGGGCGCCTGCCGCAGGCCGACAAGGCCGCCGTGATGCAGGCCTTTCGCGATGGCGACATCGATCTGCTGGTGGCCACCACCGTCATCGAGGTTGGTGTCGACGTGCCCAATGCCTCGCTGATGGTCATCGAACACGCCGAGCGTTTCGGCCTGGCACAGCTACACCAGTTGCGCGGGCGGGTAGGGCGGGGCAGTGCCGAATCGGTCTGTGTATTGCTGTACCAGCCGCCGCTGTCGCAGGTGGCGCGGCAGCGGCTGCGCGCCATGTTCGAAACATCAGACGGATTCGAGATCGCGCGCCGCGACCTGGAGCAGCGCGGCCCGGGTGAATTCCTGGGCACGCGGCAGTCGGGCATGGCCCTGCTGCGCTTTGCCGACCTGGAATCCGACGTCGGCATCGCCGAGCAGGCCCGCGAGGCCGCGGCCTGGCTGCGCGAACAGCACCCCGCCGCGGTTGACGCCCATCTGGCGCGCTGGATGCGTGGCCGAGAAGATTTCCTGCGCACATGAAAACCGCTTTTTCATCCCCACGTCAACGGCCGTTCCACCCAAGGTACGCATCGACATGACTCTGACCGAACTCAAATACATTGTCGCGGTCGCGCGCGAACGGCACTTCGGCCGCGCCGCCGAAGCATGTTTCGTCAGCCAGCCCACGCTATCGGTAGCGATCCGCAAGCTGGAAGACGAACTGGGCGTCACCTTGTTCGAGCGCGGCGGCACCGAAGTGGGTGTCACCGCCATTGGCCAGCGCATCGTCACGCAGGCGCAAAAGGTGCTGGAAGAAAGCGCCAGCATCAAGGAAATCGCCCGCCAGGGACACGACCCGCTGGCAGGCCCCCTGAGGGTGGGCGTCATTCACACCATCGGTCCCTACCTGCTGCCGCGGCTGGTACCCATGCAGATCGCCCGCACTCCGCAAATGCCTCTGCTGCTGCAGGAAAACTTCACCCTGCGCCTGGTAGAGCTGCTGCGCCAGGGCGAAATCGACTGCGCCATCATGGCCCTGCCGCTGCCCGAGGCCGGGCTGGTCACCCAGCCCCTGTACGACGAGCCGTTCGTGGTGGCCGTGCCGCGCGACCACGAATGGGCCGCACGCCAATCCGTCAGCTCCGAAGACCTGAAACAGCAGACCATGCTGCTGCTGGGCACCGGCCATTGTTTCCGCGACCAGGTGCTGGAAGTGTGCCCCGAGCTGTCGCGCTTTTCCGCGGCCAGCGATGGCATCCAGCGCACATTCGAAGGGTCTTCGCTGGAAACCATTCGTCATATGGTGGCGGCGGGCATCGGCGTCACAGTGCTGCCCGTTACCGCCATCCCCGAAACGCCGCAACCCAAGGCGCTGCTGCGCTACGTGCCTTTCGAAGGGCACCCGCCGGAACGCCGCGTAGTCCTGGCATGGCGCCGCAGCTTCCCGCGCCTGGCCGCCATCGAGGCCCTGGCGCAAGCGGTGTACGAATGCGGGCTGCCGGGGGTGAAGATGTTGAACGAAGAGGCCGTTGCGCCATGAAGCCGCCGACAATATCGGCCAGGCGTCCGATTCAGATGGCCAGGTGCCCAGGTGTCTGACACCCTGCGGGAGTCAGACACAGAATAATCAGCGGGTCAGGTGTCTGACTCCCGCAGGGTGTCAGACACCGAATGCCAAGAATCTTTCCCCTGAAGGCGCATATACCCAAAGCAACAACCCCTCAATAATCTGAATAGCTGCGCTAATCTTTGCCTCATTCCAATGGTATTCTTGTCCCGTCCCTGTCCTTAGATAAAGGAGCACTACATGGCCAAGTCGTCCAAAGCCGGCAGCACCCCCGCAGTTCGCATCAATATCGGCATTTCCGACAAAGATCGCGCCGCGATCGCGGGCGAGCTTTCCAAGGTGCTGGCGGATTCCTACACGCTGTACCTGATGACCCACAATTTCCACTGGAACGTCACCGGGCCGCTGTTCAATACGCTGCACCAGATGTTCATGACGCAGTATTCGGAAGAATGGGCCGCACTGGACGATATCGCCGAACGTATCCGTGCGCTGGGCGTGCATGCTCCGGGCACCTATCGCGAATTCGCCAAGCTTTCTTCCATCGCCGAGCCCGGCGACGTGCCCGATGCACTGGAAATGGTACGCCTGCTGGTCAAGGGCAACGAAGCAGTGTCCAAAACGGCCCGTGCCGCCTTCAACAAGGCCGACAGCGCCAACGACCAGCCCACCGCCGACCTGCTGACCCAGCGCATGGACATCCACGAAAAGAACGCGTGGATGCTGCGTAGCCTGCTTGAATAAGCGCTGGCCGTACATCAGCATGTTCTACCGGCTTCCCATCATGGGAAGCCGGTGTCGTTTCTGCCAGGCTCCAGCGCCGGCCAACTTTGTCTGATTTGCATGGTGTCCTCATCTTTTAATACGGCTCAAGTGCCGACCTGCGTGCTGATCACTGGCGCCACCGGCGGCATAGGCGGCGCACTGGCGCTGGAATATGCCCGCGCCGGCACCACCACCCTGATTTTGCAGGGCCGTAATGGCGCCCGCTTGAACGAGCTGGCGCAAGAATGCGGCAGGCTGGGGGCCAGAACGGTGCTGCATCAACTAGACGTGCGCGACCACGATGCGTTGATGCAATGGCTGGCCGAGATGAGCGCGACCGAAGCGCCGGACCTTGTCATTGCCAATGCGGGGGTCAATATCAATACCGGGCCTGGGCAGCAGGGCGAAGCCTGGAGCGACATGCACCGGTTATTCGACGTGAACGTCAAGGCCGTGATGGCCACGGTACAGGCTTGTGTGCCCGCCATGCGCCAGCGGGGCAGTGGCCAGATAGCGCTGGTAAGCTCATTGGCGGCATGGCGGGGCCTGCCTGAAACGCCCAGCTATAGCGCCAGCAAAGCCGCAGTAAAGGTATATGGCGAAGCCATGCGGGATTTGCTGGCGGATCACGGGGTAAAAATCAACGTCATCATGCCGGGGTATGTAGAGTCGCAGATGTGTTTCGACATGCCCGGGCCGAAACCGTTTTTATGGAAGGCAGACAAGGCAGCGCGGGTGATACGCCGCCGACTGGCCGCCAACAGGGCGCGGATCAGTTTTCCATTTCCCCTTAATTTGGGGTGCTTTTTGCTGGCACTATTGCATCCGTCGGTGTCGGCACGCATCCTCAAATGGCTGGGCTATTAGTATGCCCGACACGGTATGGATGGCATTGGCGCTTCCCTTCTTTGGCGGGTTGCTGGCCACCTGGCTTCTGGAAGCTGCGCTCGTTCCGCGCCCCGTTGCGCCCTGGGCGCGCCCAGGCGCCGCAGTGCTTACGCATCTTGGCGTGTGGGTATTGGCATTCGCATTGGAACTCATGCTGTTTCGCCGGCCCTATGTCGCCATTGCCAACGTATTGGCCATACAGGTGTTGTTGATACTGGTAAACAACGCCAAGTTCAAAGCACTGCGGGAACCCTTCGTTTTTCCCGATTTCGAGTACTTTGTCGACGCCATGCGCCATCCACGCCTGTATCTGCCATTTCTAGGCCTGGCAAACGCGTTGGCCGCCGCCGCGGGGTACGGCGCCGCAATGTGGCTGGGGCTTGCTCTTGAGCCCTCTATCATCGACCAGTATCAAGCATCGTTCGCAAGCGTTTACCTAGGGCTGTCCGCGATGGCTGCGGCAGGGCTGTTGCTGGCCTGGGTGTCAGGCAAGCGCCTGGCAGTGTCGTTCGATGCGGTCGGCGATTTACGCCGCCTGGGCTTCATATCGGCGCTGTGGAGCTATGGACGCAGCGAGCATGGGCCCGTCACGGAAATCATCAACCAGGCTCCTTTTCGTAAGCCGCCGGTGTCACGGCCAACGGGCAAGGCGCGTGACCTGATTTGCATCCAGAGCGAGTCCTTCTTCGATATACGGCGCTCGTATCCCTTGGTGAACCGGTCGGTACTGGAAAATTTCGATGCTTTGCGTGCAGAGTCGCTCTGGCATGGCCGGCTCAATGTGTGCGCCTGGGGAGCCAATACAGTGCGTACCGAGTTTGCTTTTTTGTCGGGCTTGGCCGATGCCCAGCTGGGCATCCATCGCTACAATCCCTATCGCCGCCTGGCGCACCACGAATTGCCCACACTGGCGTCCCATTTGCGCAGCCAGGGATACCGCACCATTTGCGTCCATCCCTATCACGCCAGCTTTTACCAGCGCCATAAAGTATTGCCCCAGCTGGGGTTCGACGACTTCATCGATATCGAGGCATTTCATGATGCGGCAAGGTTTGGCGCCTACGTCAGCGATCAGGCAGTGTCGGATTACGTGGTGCGCCTGCTCGAAACCCGCGCGGATGACCGGCCTTTGTACTTGCATGTGATCACCATGGAAAACCATGGGCCCCTGCATTGGGAAAAGGTCGGCCGCGAAGACGCCGCGCAGTTGTTGGCCGACGACCTGCCCAAAAACTGCGAAGACTTGCTTGCCTATGTGCGCCACCTGCGCAATGCAGATGCGAGCTTCCGCACCTTGGCCGAAGCATTGCGCGCGGGCTCGCGGCCGGCGCTGCTATGCATATATGGTGACCATGTGCCTATCATGTCGAAGGTTTACGCCAGCCTTGGGACGCCAGACGGAACAACAGACTATCTGGTCTGGCGATCTGATTCGCCTGGCCAGGCAAGGGCGCAGGAAGCCAGGATCGAAAATCTGGCCGATTTGTTGGTGCGCTCATTATAGCCCGGCCACGCCATGCGAGGCAGATCCGTCGGCAGTGCCATGCCGCCGCTGCATCAGCGAGCGGGCTCCCAGCCTGAGCCTGGCGAGCTCCGTGGGGCTTTCGCACAGCTTGAGTAGGGTGTCTATCCACAATTGCGGCTCATTGGCCAGCAACATGCCGTTTGTGGAGTGCGAGATAATCTGCTTGTACGGCCCGATCGCAGAAAAAATTCCTACCGCTCCGCAACGCGCGATGTCGTAAGCTTTGCTGTGCGAACGTCCCGCATTGAACGGCGAAGGCAGCAGCGGTGCTAGGCCTATGTGTCCATCTAGCGCGCGGCAATGGCTAAGATAATTGTCCCAGGACATCGGATGTAGGATTCGGGTGCGAGGCAGGTTGCGATATCGCTGATTGATGTCGTGATTTCCGATGATCTCGAAGTGCACGTGGGCACAGTGCTGCAGAACTTCCGCAACCACTTTTTGAAGCCAAGCAATTTCGGCGTTATGTGCGGCCGTACCGTGATAGAACAATCTGATCGGGCCCGGCTGCGTGCGCGCCGGTAGTGCGAATTTGTCTGCTGGACAGAGATCGGATACCAATGGGCGAGGCTCAACGACTTGCGCATTTTGGAAACGATAGTGGTCGTAAAGCGTGTCGGTAGAAAACCAGTACGTCGACGCCAGCTGCCGGATATCCGTCACGAAAGGGCGACAGTATTTGTTCAGTTTTTTTATATACGGCTTGGGCAAGCCCGCCCATTGATCCGGCCGCAGCAGATCATCATCCATGAAGTAAACCACCGAACCCAGCAGCGCGCGGCGCGCATGCAGGGCGCGGGCCCAGGTGCCGTTCAAATAGCGCACGATCACCACACCGGTTCCTGGCGCCAGGTCTGCCGCATCAGGGATGTCGCGATCCAGGTGCCGGTAGGCGATCGGCAGGCCGCTGGGCTCGAGCCGAGGCCGGATGTAATAGTCGGTAGAGGGATTAGCGCCTTGTTGCAATACCAGCCAGCGTTGTACCGTATGCTGCCGCCAGTTCATGGGCGCAACGCGAGGGCGCCAGAGTCGGGACAATAAAGAATATGCGGACACAATCGTCGGAAAAACCTGCTCTTAAATATAATGTTGGCAATGTACAGCGCTTCGCGGCGGTCGACACGTTACATTGTCAACCAGGTTGTGGCTACTCGTCGATACGAAAAGAATTTTATTCTAATGACAATTATTGTAACCGGTGGTGCAGGCTTCATTGGCGGAAATTTCGTCTTGGATTGGCTGGATTGCTCAGACGAAGGCGTAATTAATCTGGATAAACTCACTTACGCCGGAAACCTGGAAACGCTTGCTTCGCTGCGTACTGATCCGCGGCATATTTTTGTAAAAGGCGATATCGGGGATAAGGCTCTCGTTGGCAGGTTGCTGCAAGAATACCAGCCGCGCGCTATCGTGAATTTCGCGGCTGAATCCCATGTCGACAGATCGATCCACGGGCCCGGAGATTTCGTTCACACCAACATACTCGGGGTTTTCAATTTGCTGGAGACGGTGAGGGCCTATTACGCCTCGTTAAGGGCCGAGCAGCAGCGGGCATTCCGTTTCTTGCATGTTTCCACAGACGAAGTCTATGGGTCGCTGGCGCCCGGCGAGCCTGCATTTTCCGAATCGAATCCTTACGCGCCCAATAGTCCTTACTCTGCTTCCAAGGCCGCTTCTGACCACCTTGTAAGAGCATGGCATCACACCTATGGTCTGCCGGCTATTACCACGAATTGTTCAAACAATTATGGACCTTATCATTTCCCCGAAAAACTGATCCCTTTGGTGATTCTGAATTCCCTGGCGGACAAGCCGCTGCCTATTTATGGCGACGGCCAACAGGTCCGCGATTGGCTTTATGTGAAAGATCACTGCAGTGCAATACGTACTGTGCTTCAGTCTGGTATGCCAGGCGACACCTATAATATTGGGGGCTGGAGCGAAAGAACCAATCTGGAAGTCGTGCGCACGATATGCGCATTGCTGGACGAGTTGAGGCCGCGGGCCGACGGCCGGTCTTATTCCTGCTTGATTACGTACGTCACTGATCGACCAGGCCATGACCGGCGTTATGCTATCGATGCCCGCAAGCTGGAGCGCGAATTGCACTGGAGCCCTAGCGAAACTTTCGAGTCCGGGATACGTAAGACAGTGCGGTGGTATCTGGATAACCAACCGTGGGTCACTGGCGTTACCAGTGGAACTTATCGAGACTGGTTGGATAAGCAATACGGTGCCTGAGTCCGCCATGAAGATACTGATTACTGGAAAGAGCGGCCAAGTGGGTTTCGAACTTCAGCGCAGCATGGCGGTGCTGGGTGAAGTGGTGTCGGCGGGGCGCGAAGAGTGTGATCTGGCGATACCTGGCAGCGTGCGAGCGCTCGTGCAGGCCGAGCGGCCAGATATAATTGTCAACGCCGCAGCCTATACTGCCGTGGACAAAGCCGAACAAGAAAGCGAATTGGCTTTTCGGATCAATGGCGAAGGGCCAGGAGTTCTGGCCGCAGAGGCGGCGACAATAGGGGCCTTGCTGATTCACTATTCCACCGACTATGTCTTCGATGGCTCTAAGAAGGGTTTTTATCGCGAGGATGATTCGGCCGCTCCACAAGGCGTCTATGGACGCACCAAGCTTGCAGGAGAGCAGGCGGTGCGAGCACTCCTTGGTGAGCACATCATCCTGCGTACCAGCTGGGTATTTGGCACCTACGGTGCCAATTTCTTGAAGACCGTGCTCAGGCTGATCCGGGAGCGGGATTCCGTTGCCATTGTCGCGGACCAGTTCGGCGCGCCCACGAGCGCGGCATTGATCGCCGATGTCACGGCACATATCGTGGCGCGCTATGCGAGCCGGCACGCCAATCGTGGGGATTTCCCGTATGGCACATACCATCTCGCCGCAGCAGGCGAGACATCTTGGCACCAATATGCGTGTCTGGTAGCAAAGCTGGCTCGCGAAGCCGGGCTCCCGTTGAAAGTCCAGCCCGAACAGATACGAGCCATCGCCACGTCAGACTATCCCTTGCCCGCCGCGCGGCCGGCCAATTCCAGATTGGACACGGAGAGATTGCGGGCAGCGTTCGGCCTAACGTTGCCCACCTGGCAGATCGGTGTGCAGCAAGCCATGCAACTGATTGCCGGGCAAGGCAAAAATTAGGAAGCAAATGGGATGAAAAAACGCAAAGGCATCATTTTGGCCGGCGGGTCCGGCACGCGCCTTTATCCGGCCACGCTTGCGGTATCCAAGCAGTTGCTACCGGTGTACGACAAACCCATGATTTACTATCCGCTTAGCACACTCATGTTGGGTGGCATACAAGACATCCTTGTCATTTGTACGCCGCAGGATGCGTGCCGGTTTGAGCAATTGTTGGGTGACGGCAGCCGTTGGGGTATGAACCTTCAGTACGCTATCCAGCCGAGCCCTGATGGGTTGGCGCAGGCATTCTTGATCGGCGAACAGTTTCTGGATGGAGCGCCATCGGCTCTGGTTCTCGGAGACAACATTTTCTACGGCCATGATTTCGCCAAACTGCTGGAAAATGCCGGTGGACGCAAACAGGGAGCAACAGTATTTGCATACCATGTGACGGATCCCGAGCGCTACGGTGTGGTTGAGTTCGATAGGCAGGGTAAGGCGCTGAGCCTGCAAGAGAAGCCCAGGCAGCCGCGCTCGAACTACGCAGTTACAGGCCTGTATTTCTATGACGAACAAGTTGTAGATATTGCAAAGACCATTAAGCCTTCGGCTCGGGGCGAGCTGGAAATTACGGACGTAAATCGTACTTATCTGGAACGTGACCGGCTTGATGTGGTGACCATGGGGCGGGGCTACGCCTGGCTCGATACCGGTACCCACGAGTCCATGCTTGAAGCAGGCCAGTTCATCGCCACAATCGAAGCACGGCAAGGATTGAAGGTTGCGTGTCCAGAAGAAATCGCTTATCGCTTGGGATACATCGATGCGGCTCAATTGCAGATGCTAGCCGATCCTTTGAAAAAGAACGGCTATGGCCAGTATTTGCTGAACGTGCTGGCTGAGGTACGAGTATGAAGGTTATAGATACCGCAATTCCTGATGTGAAAATATTCGAGCCGAGCGTGTTCGGCGACGAACGCGGCTTCTTCTTTGAAAGCTTCAATCAGCGTGCATTCAACGATGCAATCGGCCGTCCGGTCGAATTTGTTCAAGACAATCATTCACGCTCCAGGCGTGGTGTGTTGCGCGGCCTGCATTATCAGCTGCCTCCCAATGTACAGGGCAAATTGGTTCGCGTGGCTTCGGGCGAAGTCTACGATGTGGCTGTCGACATACGGCGCAGCTCTTCCACTTTCGGGCAATGGGTAGGGGTCTTGCTGTCGGCTGAAAACAAACGACAATTCTGGATCCCGGAAGGCTTTGCACACGCGTTCATGGTGCTTTCGGAGGTGGCGGATTTTCTTTACAAGACTACCGATTATTGGGCAAAAGAATCCGAGCGAGCGATTATCTGGTCCGATGCCGACCTTGCAATCGATTGGCCAGAGGACATTCGGCCCACTCTGTCAGAGAAAGATCGGCAGGCCAGATCGCTGGCCGAGGCCGAGGTCTTCGGTTGATATTCGCCCCGCATTCGTCGCGCATGTGTGCGGACTGGAGTCAGTCCGCCCGTATACCGCATTAGCATGACTCACCCTCGCGTATTCGTATTGTCCGCTGGCATACGGCGAATCCCGGCGCTGCAGGCATTGCTGGACGATTATCATTTGATGTTCAAGAAGACAGCCGAACATCGGTTGGGCGACTACGTGCTTGCCTGGGGTTTGAGGCCAAGCGCCGAGCGCGCTCGGCAGTATGCGGCCCGGCATAAACTGGGTCTGCTTCACATCGAAGATGGGTTCTTGCGTTCGGTCGGCCTGGGCCAGCAGGATCCGCCCTTGTCGGTCATTCTCGATGATCAGGGCCTGTATTTGGACGCATCAAGGCCATCGCGACTGGAGTCCTTGATTGGTCAGCCTTTGAACGTGCAGCAGCGCGAACGTGCAAGAGCATTAACTGCGGCGTGGCGCGACGGTCGAGTGTCGAAGTACAACCATGCGCGCGATGCTGACAAAAACTTGCCTTGTGATTATGTGTTGGTGGCGGACCAGACGCGAGGCGATGCCTCCATACGATGTGGTGCAGCCGACGCAAGTAGTTTCCAGCGAATGCTGGCTTGCTCTTTGGAAGAGTATCCTGATAGCACTATCTTATTAAAGCTGCATCCCGATGTGGTATCGGGCAGAAAGCAAGGGCATTTCGATATACAGCAATTGCGTGCCCATCCGCGGGTGCGCCTGCTGGACTATGACGTTCACCCCTCCAGCCTGCTGCAATCTGCGCGGGCGGTGTATTGCGTGACCTCTCAGATTGGCTTCGAAGCATTGATCTGGGGTAAGCCGGTACGGGTGTTCGGCATGCCGTTCTATGCGGGATGGGGGTTGACTCACGATGAATCCGTGGCGCCGGAACGTCGTGGGTCCGCGACGTTGGAGAACTTGGTTGATGCCGCGTTGATTCGCTACAGCAGGTATGTTGACCCGGAGACAGGCAAGCGTTGTGAGGTGGAAACCGTGCTGGCTTGGGTGGCTCTCCAGCGTCGCATGCGGCAGCGGTTCGAGCCGCAGATTACTGCGGTAGGGTTCTCTGCATGGAAAAAGCCGTTTGTACGCGATTTTTTCAACGGCAGCGAGGTTCGATTCGTGCGTGGTGCGCATGGCATTTCTCCCGATAGCGGTATTGCCGTATGGGGTCGCAAGCACGATGCCGTGATTGCCAGTCGGTTCGAAAATAGCAGAATAGTGCGTCTGGAAGATGGATTCATTCGGTCAGTCGGCCTTGGCGCCGACTTGATCCGTCCACTATCGTGGGTGCAGGACGATGTCGGCATTTACTACGATGCCACCTGCATGTCGCGGCTGGAGCATCTGTTGCTGCATTCGGCGTTCGACGAGGCTTTGCAGGCTCGCGCTGCGGCGTTGCGGCAAGCCATTCTCTCGCGGGGAATCACTAAATACAACTTGACGGGCGTTTCCATTTGGCGCCGACCGGACACGGTTAATAAAGTGATCTTGGTGCCAGGCCAGGTTGAAACCGACGCGTCGATCCATTATGGAACATCAGGTATTCGTCGCAATATCGATCTGCTGCGAGAAGTGCGGCGGCAGAACCCCGGCGCATATCTGCTGTATAAACCGCACCCAGACGTTCAGGCGGGACTGCGTCTGTCCGGTGAGAAAGAAAGCGAAGCGAAGAAATGGTGTGATGAGCTGATTGGCGATGCCGCGTTCCATCAGTTGCTCTCAGAAGTGGACGAGGTACATGTTCTTACTTCGTTGGCTGGATTCGAAGCGTTGCTGCGCAGGGTGCCGGTTATCACATATGGGCAACCCTTCTATGCAGGCTGGGGGTTGACCCGAGACATATGCCTTGCGGATGCCGTGCAACGTCGGCGTTCACGTCGGCTGACACTCGACGAGTTGGTAGCAGCTACATTGATTCTGTACCCAACATATGTCAGCCGCATAACGCGCCGTTTCACGACGCCTGAGCAGATATTGCGAGAGCTAGAGGAATGGCGCTTCGAGCAAGAGGCGCCATTCCCGACGAAGCGCTGGAGGCGCTGGGTCGCACGTCTGTTTCGTAAACCTTAAGTGGCGCGGTGTTGATTGGCGAATTGGGCTATCCAGTAGGCCGTTGACTGATCACGGTCGGCGGCAGCGTTTCCCTGGTTGCCATGAGAAGCTGCGTCCTGCCATTCGTTGCGAATCCGTTGGGCCAGGGCCTTGCCAAATTCAACGCCCCATTGATCAAAGGGATTGATTCCCCAAATCAAAGCTTGAACAAAAACTTTGTGCTCATATAGCGCAACTAGTGCGCCCAACGAGTAGGGTGACAGCCTGGGCAATACGATTAAGTTCGAAGGCCGTCCGCCAGCATGGACTTTGTGGCTTGCCAGCCATTGGCGTTGTTCGGGGTCTTTGTGTTGCGTTTCGTTGAGTGCAACTTCGTAAGGCTTTCCCTTAAGTAAAGCTTCACGCTGCGCAAGACAATGAGCTAGCAATTGCTGGTGATGCTCGGGCCAATTATGGTCTGCCTGCTGGCACACCACGAAGTCCACCGGCGCTCCGTCCGTCCCTTGGTGTAGCCATTGAAAGAAGGTATGTTGTGCGTCAGTGCCCGGCATTCCCCACACTACAGGCCCAGTTGGTACACCGACAGGCCGGCCAGCAATATCTACTGATTTGCCCAAAGACTCCATTTCCAGCTGCTGCAGGTATGGCACCAAATAGAATAATCGAGAATCGTATACGGCAAGATTAAGGGAGCCGTAGTTAAGTACACTTCGGCTAACTATTCCAGATAATGCCATTTGTACCGGTGCATTTTCTAGGATTGGCGCGTTGCGAAAATGATCGTCCATTACAGCGGCACCCGCCAGCATCCCTCCCACGACATCGACACCCACGGTCAGTGCGGTAGCCAGGCATACGGAAGACCATAGCGAGAAGCGACCTCCCACCCATTCCCAGAACGGGAAAATATGTGCTTCCGGGACACCGAGTTTCTTGGCGGCGTCGGGCCGGCAAGTTATAGCGACGACTTGTTCATATGGGTTGGCGACCCCAGCGGCGCGCAGCCATTCCACCGCACGTCGCGTGTTTTCCAGTGTCTCTGCTGTAGTGAATGACTTTGACACCACTACAACCAGTGTGTCGTGGGGATTGAGGCCTGCAATTCCGCTTTCAATCGAGTGCCCGTCAATATTTGATACAAATCTGATGTCTCGCCAAGACCGTCGATAGCCAAACGCAGCAGCTGTCAGCCGAGTTCCCCAATCGCTACCCCCGATACCAATGTGGAGGACACTATGCCAACGCCGTTCAGTGTCGGCTTGCTGGACGAAAGCAAGTAAGCGGGCTCGCTCCTTGGCAACTTCTGCAATCGGAGAGGGAGCGCGCAACATGGTGTGCCAGGCGGCTCTGCCCTCAGTGGGGTTGACCACCTCTCCATTGAACAGCGCTGCGCGAGCCTGTTCAAAGTTTCGAGCCTCCAGCAGACGTTGCGCTGCAGCATCTAGTTCGTTGCTAAGCGGCTGGGCACTCACATCAATCTTGATACCAGCTGCTTCCACGATCCGAAGAGACTTCACCTGAGTGTCGGCTAGTTTGGCCGCCTCTACAAAACTTGTCCATTCGGAAAGTTCGGGGAGAGGCGAAGGGTATGGGCTGCTCAAATTCTGCTCCAAGAAATCCAAGGTAGGGTCACCTGCACATTTAGGCAAATTGAATAACATTTGATACATCTGGCTAGATTGGTGTCATCTCCGGTGGGCTACTATTCTATGCCCGCCTGGCTACGGCCCGGCAACCATATCAATCTTTTCATTTCTTAGATCGAATTTTTACTGAATCGAGCCAATATGAAGCCCATACGTAAAGCAGTTTTCCCGGTGGCGGGTCTGGGTACGCGGTTTTTGCCTGCGACCAAGGCCATGCCAAAGGAAATGCTGCCTGTAGTAGATAAGCCCTTGATTCAATACGCCGCAGAAGAAGCAGTAGCGGCTGGTATTACAGAACTTATTTTTGTTACAGGTAGAAACAAGCGGGCAATAGAAGACCATTTTGATTCAATGCCAGAGTTGGAACGCGAGTTGGAGCTGAAAGACAAGCTGCAGCAGCTCGAATGTGTTCGGAATGTGCTGCCCGCACATGTCAAATGTGTTTATATCCGGCAGGCTGCTCCCTTAGGGCTGGGACACGCCGTATTGTGTGCAGCTCCAGTGGTAGGCAATGAGCCGTTTGCGGTTCTTCTTGCCGATGACCTGATTGACGCCCGGGTTCCTGCAACGAGACAGCTTGTTCAGATTGCACATTCTTGCGGCGGCAGTGTCCTGGGCATCCAAAACGTCGACAGGAAAGATACAAAAAAGTACGGGATTATCAGCGGAAGTCAAATTAACGATTGCACCTGGCGCGTTGATTCTATGGTAGAGAAACCTGACCCTGCAGAGGCTCCGACTACCCAGGCTGTGGTAGGAAGGTATGTGCTCGAACCACAAATATTCGATCATTTGTTAGCGACAAAGCCTGGAACGGGCGGAGAAATTCAGCTGACGGATGGTATTGCTGCAATGCTTCAGCAACGCGCGGTGTTCGGCTATCAATACGAAGGTACGCGCTACGATTGTGGTAGCAAGCAAGGGTTCTTTTCTGCTACAGTCGCATTGGGAAAAAAGTATCACGACTTGGCGTAAATAGTGTGCGACACGGCATGGCATGTGCTTTACGCACCGAAGACAAATTGTTGAGCGAAACCGAGCCTACATCTGAACAGGGGTCTTTGGGCCAAAGCACAAAAAGGGCTGTGCCGTCAAACGAGGCGCAGCCACTTTCATTTGCATTTTTGCAAGGTGTATGTTCGCCTTTTTTTGCTCAGTTGGGTATGCAGTTGGCGCAAGAAGGCGCAGTAGTCAACAAAATAAATTTCACTGCTGGAGATGCTTCGTTTTGGCCCGGCAAGCTTCCCAGTACCCCATTTCGCGGCGCACGCAATTCCCTCGATAGTTTTTACGAGTCGTATTTTACTGATCACCGAATTACTGACATTGTATTGTTCGGTGATAGTAGGCATATTCATCAATCCGCTATCGGCGTTGCCAAGAAATGCGGGTTGCATGTACATGTTTTCGAAGAAGGTTATTTTCGCCCCTATTGGTTGACATTAGAAAGAAATGGGGTAAATGCCAATTCTGATCTGCCGCGTGATCCAGACTGGTATCGGCAGATTGGAAAGCAAGTGCCGCGATACGGTAATGGCCAGGCATTTAAATCTTCCTTTCTTGTGCGAGCCTGGCATGATGTCGTTTACAACGCCCACGGCTTGCGAAATCGTTGGCAATACCCGGCTTATCGTTCACACGCTCCACACTCCGTTTGGGATGAGTATGGCGGGTACATAAAGCGAGCTTTCAAGCTTCGCGGCCGAGGCCGCCGTGATGCACACGAGATCAGCGAGCTCGTGAGGCGTGATCGCTCGTTCTACCTGCTGCCTCTTCAGCTCAACAGTGACTCGCAAATTCGCCAGCATTCTGGCTTTAGTCACATGAGCGACCTGATTGATAGCGTGCTTCCTTCATTCGCGGCGCACGCTCCTTCAGATGCAGTTTTGGTAGTAAAAAACCATCCGCTGGACCCGGGCATTGATGATCACGAGGAGCTGGTCTTCAACCTTGCCTGCCGTCTGGGCATTCAAGACCGTATTTTGTTCCTTGAGTCGGGGCACTTGCCTACATTGTTAAGCAGTGCCAGAGGTGTAGTGGTAGTCAACAGCACGGTGGGAGGATCGGCACTTGTTCATGCGCGTCCTACTATTGCATTGGGTCAAGCAATTTATGGGTTGCCCGGGTTGACGTTTCAGGGCGAGCTAGACCATTTTTGGCGGGATGCCGAGCCTCCTGACATGCGTCTTTTTAACCGCTTTCGCAATGTGGTAATCCATACGACTCAGGTGAATGGAGGTTTCTATACGCAGGCGGGTATCAAGATGGCGGTAAGGCATTCTGTCGATCGACTGCTTGAGCGGCGATCATTGTTGGATCGACTCCTTGAAGGCTGACTTTTCGTACAAAAAATAACAATTCTACGCACTACGAAGCTATTACGAGTACATCAGCGGAACCATGCCCATTCATGGTTTACTAACTGTTCTGGTATCAGGCCTGCTTCAATAGGTGGAGAGGGGTAGGCCTGCAACGTTCAGCAATACACGTGCCGATGGCGTCACCTTCTAAGGCCGTTGACTTGATACTCTCTTACCTTCTGCATTTTTCTTGGTACGGCGGCCAGCATGTTGCGCTCGATCTATGTGCTACTCAGGGTGTCTGTGGCGATGACATTTATTGCCGCGTGTCCTGTCGTCGCCTGGTCAGCCACAGTCAGTGACGAAGCCTGGCTTGCCAGGGTAGCCTACAGTGCACAGCCAGAACTGCTGCAAAGATTGAGAGAGATAGGGCGAAAGGCGTTTCTGGAAGAGCAACTTACTCCCCCGGAGTCGGACGATCTTCCCTCGCCAGTGCAGGCTTATTTGCAGACGTTGCCTACCCTGCAGGTTGATCCTCAGCAAGGCTTGCTCGCCGCTCGCAAGCAAGCGCTCCAGATAGCGAAGCACAGGAACGACGGAACAGGCGCGGAATTGAAGAGTCAATTTGCCAAGACCAAGCAGCAGGGCACCCGCGAGGCAGGGGAGCGATCGGTATTGCGCGCCGTGTACTCGCCCTGGCAACTGCGCGAGCAGCTGAGCTGGTTCTGGTTTAACCACTTCAACGTTTTTCATGCCAAGGCCAATGTCCCATTCGTGCTGGCTGACTATGAAGACACTATTCGCCGGCATGCCTTGGGAAATTTTCGCGACTTACTCGAGGCGACTTTGAAGCATCCGGCCATGATCATCTATCTTGATAATGGCCGAAGCACCAAAGAGAAGCCTAACGAGAATTACGCACGCGAGTTGATGGAGTTGCATACGCTGGGAGTAAAGGGTGGATATACGCAGGAAGATGTGCAGGCGTTAGCGCGCATTCTCACCGGAGTCAGCGTTGCCGATCGGCCTGTATACCGGAAAAAATGGCCTCGGAAAATTGCCGCCCTCTATCGCGCCAAGAATGGATTTCAGTTCGACCCAAGGCGCCACGATTTTTCCGATAAGAAGTTTCTTGGCCACACTATTGTTGGCAGCGGATGGCCGGAAGTAGAGCAAGTGCTGGACATTCTAACCAGCCAACCCGCAACGGCGCGGCATATCGCCAATGAACTGGCAACTTATTTCGTTGCCGATGCCCCATCCAAAGCGCTAGTTGACGGTGCTACCGAAAAATTCATGCAGACGAAAGGCGATATCAAGGCGACGGTTCGGTACCTGCTACAGTCGGAGGAATTCAGCCAAAACGCAGGAAAACAATTCAAATCGCCACTTCAGTACTCGGTCTCGGCGGTGCAAATTGCTGGTATGGGCGATCCAGGCCGAGTGGCAAGGGTCATACGGCATTCATTGGCTATAGCGGGCCAACCCATGTACGGTCGTCTGACTCCGGATGGCTACGAATTAAAAGGGGCAAGCTGGATCAGCACGGGTCAATTGGCCAATCGCCTTGCCATTGCAGAGAATGTTGTGGGCTTGCGCCCAGGCCGCGCGCGCAAGCCGCAAGCCATGGCAGGCGACGGCCAGGCGCGGACACTTCGCGCGGACATGCAGGACTCCGCACAACAGCAGAAGCCCAATCAAAGTACGGCAACGCCGAAACAGGAGCAATTGTTCCTGCGCATTGCCGGTCCAGCGTTCATGTATCGGTAGGCAGCCATGGATAGACGCCACTTTTTGGCAAGCAGTGCCGCGTTGCTGGGAGGCTTGAGCAGCACCAGGCTTCTGGCAATGCCCGCCACGGATGCTCGTCTGCTTTTTATCTTCATGCGCGGTGCTTACGATGTCTGCAATACTCTGGTGCCGGTTTCCAGCGATCTTTACTACGATTCGAGGCCCACGATCGCAATACCCAGGCCGGGAAGCGATTCATTGGGTTCGGCAGTGCCCATCGATAGTGATTGGGGGGTGCACCCGGCTCTAGCCAATGCGTTAGGCCCGGTATTCGCTGAAAAGCAAATCGCGTTTGTGCCGTTCGTGGGCATTCCTGGTGTGTCGCGCAGTCATTTTGCGGCACAGGAATGGCTCGAACTGGGCGTGGCGGATGCGGAAAAGGCTGAGTTGCCACGGCAGGGTATGCTGTATCGCCTGGCTCATACCCTGGGAAGCGTGGATCCCGTTGCGTTTACTGACAGCATGCCTAGCATCTTCAAAGGTCCGGATGGCATCGACAATATCGGCCTGGATCGTCGCCCCAATCTGGACGGCAAGAATCGTGCTTTGCGTCAACAATTGATGCAGGCTTATCGTGGCACCGCGCTAGAATCGACGCTGCGAGAAGGGCTGGATTTACAGCGCGACGTGAGCGAGGTGTTCGATGAAGAGCAGCTAGCGGCGGATCGCGGCGCAAACAGCGCCAAGGGCTTTGCGCGAGAGAGCAGCCGTATTGCAAGCTTGATGCGTGACAAGTTCAATCTAGCCTTCACCGATATCGGGGGGTGGGATACTCACGTCGCTCAAGGAAGTGTCAAAGGGCAGCTTGCAGGCAGGCTTGCCAATCTGGGGAGCGGGCTGGCCGCCTTTGCGAAAGCCATGGGGCCTGACTGGCAGCGTACCGTGGTAGTGGTCGTTTCGGAATTTGGCCGAACGATGCGGGAAAACGGCGGCAAGGGCACTGACCACGGTTTCGGCACGGCCTATTGGGTGCTCGGAGGTGGAGTGAAGGGCGGACAGCTGGCTGGCGAGCAGAGACTGCTGCGTAGCGAGAAGGACCTGAATCAAGCTCGCGACCTGCCTGTATTGAATGATTACCGTTCAGTCCTGGGTGGAATTTTTCAAAGTATTTACGGATTAAGTGCCAAGCGCCTGCAGACTGTCTGCGGCGACACAAGTGCAATGAATTTGAAATTGATTTAAAGGCACGTTCAGCATGCTTGATGACACAATGGCGCAGCCATGATGATCGTGCATTTTTAGTTATAGTAGTTAATTCTTCGCTATCATGCTGGGCCTGTTTTAGGCGCCAGTCCTAGCCGCTTGCTGGCTCCCTTTGCTAGTTTCTAGTCAATGACAGTGTTTAAAAACTCAAGAAAAAGAGCTTTGTTTGCCGCAATGGTCATCGTCCCGATGATCATCGCAATTATCTATTATGCGCTTTTTGCCATAGACAGATATGTAAGCTCTGCACAGGTTGTTGTACGACAGCCGAGCCAAGATAGCGCTGAACAGAGCGTTCCCAGTATCGCCCTGATGATGGCTGGATTAAATCCTGCCTCCCGGGAGGAAACTCTCTATCTGCGTGAATTTGTCACGTCGATAGATATGCTGAAAGTGCTCGAAAAACAGCTAAATTGGAGAGAGCACTTCTCCGGCCAATGGCGCGACCCCTGGCTATGGATCGGCAACAATGACTCAAATGAAGAGTTGCTGAAATTCTATAACCGGATGGTTGAAGCCCATTTTGACGACACTACTGGTCTGCTGACGATCGAAGTGCAAGGTTTGACTCCTGAATTCGCCAAGCAAACACTGGACGTTATCCTTGACGAGAGCGAAAAATTCGTCAATGAAATGTCGCACAAGATGGCCCGGGAGCATATGAAGTTCGCGGAGTCCGAGCTGCAATTGGCACGTACACGCTACGAAAATGAGCGCGGCAAGATGCTCGCGTTTCAAGGCAATAGCGAAATGCTCAATGCAGAGGCTGCTGCGGAATCTCGAGCAGCAATTATTGCTAGCCTCGAAGCACAACTTACCAGCGAACGAGCCAAGTTGAAGGGCTTGCTGGCTTCTTTGGGCTCGAATACGCCGCGGGTGCAGCAGCAACAAGTGCGTATCAAGGCAATGGAAGACCAACTGCGGGTGGAAAAGCAGTTGCTGGTGTCTCCGACTGGCGGAGATAAACTGAATGTGATGGCATCTGAGTATCGTAATTTGGTAATTGATGTCGGAATTGCCGAAGAGGCATACAAAGCTAGCACCGTCGCTGTTGAAAATGCGCGTATCGAGGTTGGTAAGAAAATACGAACCTTGATAATGGTAGTGACGCCGAATTTGGCTCAAGAGGCTATTTATCCTGCCCGTCTATACAATCTGATCACGCTATTGATAGTGTTCCTGCTGCTGTATGGCTTGGCTCGATTCATCATTGCGTCGATTCAAGATCATCGCGATTGAAGCGATCCTGGATTTGTAATAAACACATAGAACAATACTATTATGCTAGATACGTATCAGACCAACTCCGTTGTGCCAATGTGGCAAACGCTACCGGCGAGGCGAGGAATGCGCGCACTGGCTGTGGCGCTGCTGACATGCGTGCTGGCCGGCTGCGGAGGCAGTTTCCTGGCAGGTGCCGGCCCCACCAAAGGGGCAATTGTCGACCGGACGGACGGCAATGTGCCATACGAGTTGATCGATCTGTCTGCGAACACAATCGCTGCTTATATGAGGCCAGCCGATCCGCCATTGACCGTCGATGTTTCCTCAATGCCGGTACCTGAGGTTCGTCTAGTTCCCGGCGATGTAATCAAAGCGACCATTTCTGACAGTGCAGTAGAAGGCGCATTGTTCGCCCCGCTGGCTTTGGGCGGCACGGTATTCGGAACATTGCGGGTAGACCGGCAAGGCATGATTTCGGTGCCGTATGCGGGTCGCATCAAGGTCTCAGGATTGACCCTCACCCAGGTCGAGGATGCACTGCGCAAACACCTGAAGAATGTAGCTACGGATCCTCAGGCACACGTAGAGATCGTCGGTGACCTGTCCGGGTCGGTACTGGTCGCAGGCGCGGTGGCGTCGCCCGGCAGATTCTCGGCTCTTCAGGGGCCCTTGACCCTACTTGATGCCATCAACCAGGCGGGAGGCCCCACGCTAGAGCCTCATTTGATTCGGGTTGTTGTGCGGACTGGATCCAAGGTAACCAGTTTCGGCTACGATGAGATCATGAATGGCAAGAATATGCCGGTTCCCCCCCGTTCCGAAATTATTGTCGAACGTGCACGGCAACGTTTTGTAGCAATGGGGGCAGTGAACAAGCCGGGTCTGTTTGATCTGCCATCCAGAAATCCCAGTCTGCTTGAGGTTCTGGGCAGTGTCGGCGGATTGAGTGACCGATCTGCCGACGCGCGAGGCGTATTTATTTTTCGCTTGAACGACAAGGCAACAGAAGGCGAGCCCGAGGCGCAAGTGTTCCGGTTGGACATGCGGGATCCGGCATCGATGTTCTTGGCCCGGCAATTCCTGGTCCGGCCAGAGGATGCTATATACGTCACCAATGCTGTGGTCTATGAAGCACAAAAGATCATCTCGCCGATTGTGCAGGTATTGGTGCTGGGCCGTGCCGTGGAAGGACTATAACAGCCTGATGGTGGTCTCTGCCGTAGTTAACTTAGTACGCTGGCGCTGGGGGGCAGAAGCTCTGCACCCCGCATACCAGATCAAGCGGGATGAGCATGGCTTTTTCGCAGAAGGAGCGGATCCGCAGTTTCGACTGACGGGTGTGCTGCCCGCTGGATGGTATTGGCTGGAGGTCGGGCTGAGCATTCCCACAGCACGTACCGTCGCGCGCATATACCTTGAAATGGAGCGGGGCGCCGGGCAAGAGGATCCCTATATGTTGCCATTGCGTTCGGGAAGAGTAGGCAAGCGCCTGATTCGGCTGTCCAGCCCGGCGCGAGTCAGGTTCGATCCTTTGAGCAGCCCTGGCCGCTTCATGGTAGAGCACTTCAAACTGCGGCGAGTGCCTCAGTGGGTGGCATGCAATCGCATGCAGCGCAAGCTGCGCAGCATTCATCCCCGCTACCAGTCGAAAGCAGACGGAGGGTTGCACGGGCTGGCCAAACCGTTGCCGGCCGATGCTATCGAATTATGGGATGAATACCAGCACTTGTATGCGTACAACAGTGCTGGCCTGATTCTTTACCAGGAATGGTGCGAGAACATAGAGTTCGCCCATCGCAAAGCTTTCGCTGACGAGGCGGCGCAGGCGGGAGAAATGCACTGGCAGGAGCAGGATGGCTGGCCGTTGATATCGGTGCTGCTTCCCGTATACAACACGCCGGCCGGATTGCTGCAACGGTGCATTGACTCTGTATTACGCCAGACCTATCCGGTGTGGGAACTGTGCATTGCAGATGATGGCTCGACTGAAGAGCACGTTCGACAGGTGCTCGAACAGCATGCCGCCAGTGATTCGCGTGTCAAACTTGTATTCTGCAAGTCTAATGGGCATATATCGCGAGCGAGCAATGCTGCCCTGACGCTGGCACAGGGCAAATACGTAGCGCTTCTGGATCACGATGATGAGCTGGCCGAGCATGCACTGTTCTGTGTCGCTCGCTCGATACGCAACCATGCCGATGCTCAGATCATTTATTCCGACGAGGATAAGCTTGATGAAGAGGGAGCGCGCTGTAATCCGTACTTCAAGCCAGACTATTCCTTCGATTTGCTCCTCTCTCAGAATTACTTCGGGCATTTGTGTGTTTTGAGCAGGAATTTGGTCGAGCAAGTAGGCGGATTTCGTGTCGGATTTGAAGGTAGCCAGGACTACGATTTGATCTTGCGCTGCCTGGCCCAATTGCCTGATGGCAGAGGTGTATTACATATTCCCCATGTGTTGTATCACTGGCGGATGATCGAAGGGTCAACTGCATTAGACCCTGCCGGCAAGGCGTATGCCTATGAGGCAGCTCGGCGTGCTTTGCAGGAGCACGTCGACACGAGCGAGTCCGGGATGGGGCATATCGAGATTATTGCTCCAGGTTTATATCGCCAATGTTGGCGGCTGCCATGTCCACCGCTGGTCAGCCTTATTATTCCGACTCGAGATGCGCTGGATGTCCTGAGGCCTTGCATTGATTCGATCTTGCAGCGAACAGCTTATACGAATTATGAACTACTGATTGTCGACAATCAGTCATCGTCGGCTGACGCGCTGGATTATCTAGAAAGACTGCAGAAGGATCGGTCAAATAAAATTCGGGTATTGCGCTACGACCGCCCGTTCAATTATTCCGCGATCAATAATTTCGCGGTTGCACATGCGAATGGCGATGTGCTGGCATTAGTGAATAACGATATTGAAGTTTTGAGTTCAAACTGGCTGGACGAGATGGTATCGCAGGCAATGCGTCCAGGCGTGGGCTGCGTAGGAGCCAAGCTGTATTATCCTGACGGCACCCTTCAGCATGGTGGCGTGATTCTCGGTATTGGAGGAGTAGCGGGCCATGCGCACCAATTTGCTTCAAAAGACGATGTTGGCTATTTCAACCGCTTGCGAATAGTGCACAATGTCAGTGCCGTGACCGGCGCCACGCTGGTCGTGAGGAAGAGCGTCTACCAGGCCGTAGGTGGCATGGACGCCGCCAATCTGGCAGTAGCATTCAATGATGTCGATTTTTGTCTGCGCGTATTGACAGCCGGGTATCGCAACGTATGGACGCCTTATGCGGAATTGATTCATCACGAGTCGAAAACACGGGGGTCCAATGACACCTCTGCCAAGCAGCTTCAATTCGAAAATGAATGCGCTTTTATGCACAAGCGCTGGGGAGAGCTGTTGAAGCGTGACCCTTATTACAATCCTAATCTAAGCCTGCATCGTGAAGATTATTCACTGTGCGTGCGGGAGCAATGAATATGGCCCTGCAGGAACGAAACTCGCTGCAGATATTCCGCTCGGTGCTATTTGCCCTTGTGCTGCGTGAAATGCTTACTCGTTTCGGCGCGCGTCGCATGGGGGCTTTCTGGATGCTGCTCGAGCCCATGCTGCACGTAATTATATTGATGGTGATATTTTCGACCATCCGGGCCCGCGAGGTGCCAGGCATGGATTTTCCCATATATTTATTAACCGGGATGATTCCCTTCTTCATGATGCGCAATTTGGCCTTGCGCTTGATGGATGCGGTCAGTGCAAATCAGGCTCTATTCGCTTATCAGCAAATCAAGCCTCTGGATACACTCGTTGCTCGTATTATCGTCGAGCTTTCGTTGTACGCATGCGTATATGTATTGATGCTGTCAGCCATGGGTCTGTGGTTTGGGTATGACATTTCCATGCACGATCCTTTGGCTTGGTTCGTCGCGCTAGCTACGGGGGTCGTGCTTTCCGCCGGACTGGGCTTGATATTTTGTGTGTGGACGCAAATATTTCCCAATTCGAGATCATTTATTCGCATAATGTTTCTTCCAGTTTACCTGATCTCTGGTATTATTTTTCCGATTTGGAGTTTTCCGCAAGAATATCTTCCCTGGATACTGTGGAATCCGTATCTTCATATCGTAGACAATTTGCGATCTTCTATCTTCGTGGCTTACCCAAGAACGTATGGCATCAATTTTTCGTATCCGGCTGAGGTCGCATTGATAACCTTGTTTCTGGGGCTGGGGTTGTACAGGCTACGGCGCCATAATTTGGTGGCTATATGATTGAGCTACGGAGTCTCACTAAATCATATTTGACCTTGAAGGGGCGCAAGTATGTTTTTCGTGATCTTTCTTTTACAGTGCCGCCAGGCCGCAATATTGCATTGATCGGTCGCAATGGAGCTGGCAAGTCGACGCTGATGCGTTTGCTGTGTGGGCTAGATGCCCCTGATAGCGGGAGCATCGTTACGGATAAAAGTATCTCCTGGCCTGTGGGTCTGTCCGGTGGCTTTCAGGGGTCGCTTACGGGCAGGCAGAATACGAAGTTCGTATGTCGTGTGCTGGGCGCAGAGAGTGAGGAGATGACTCGTCGCGTGGATTTCGTAGAGAATTTCGCCGAAATCGGCTCGGCGTTTGATGAACCCGTCAAGACCTATTCGACGGGGATGCGCGCCCGGGTCGCATTTGGCCTGAGTTTGGCCTTCGAATTCGACTACTATTTGATCGATGAGGCGATGTCGGTTGGCGACGCGCATTTTCGAGAAAAAGCTGCTAATGCCTTCAAAGAAAAGGTAGGCAAAGCCAACATTATTCTCGTTACTCATGGCATGGGGCAGGTTCGGAAAATGTGCGATATGGTCGCCTTGCTGGAAAACGGCCGCGTCACGTGTTTTGACGATGTCGAAGAGGGTATACGGGCTTATCAACAGGTCGGATCGCCAGGAACGACCGAACGGCCGCTTGGCGAGGCAGCGCTTGACAAGGCATGAATATTTGGCAACGTTTTTTAAGGTAAGCAGATGAGCAAGGCGAGACAGACGGATCAACCGATCCTCGTGCTGGGCGGAGCAGGGTATATCGGTTCCCACATGGTGAAGATGCTGGGAAGGGCTGGCTATAGGCCTGTAGTGGTCGATGACTTGAGCAGCGGCCACGCCGATGCTGTGGGCGACGCCCGGTTGATCACGGGAAATTTCGGGGATTCGGAATTTATTGATCAAACGATCAAGGCAATACAGCCGGTGGCTGTAATGCATTTCGCCAGTTTTATCCAGGTGGGTGAGTCCACTCGAGACCCGGCAAAATACTACCAAAATAATTTCAATGCCACGCATACTTTACTGGAAGCCATGCGTGTTAATAATATTGATAAATTCATTTTCTCATCGACGGCTGCAATTTTCGGCAACCCTGTAGAAATCCCGATCAATGAGGCGCATCCAAAGCAACCTATCAATCCGTACGGCCGGACCAAGCTCTTCGTGGAGCAAATGCTGGAAGACTACGATGCGGCCTATAATCTGAAATCGATCTGCTTGCGCTATTTCAATGCCGCTGGCGCCGACCCGGAAGGGCAGCTGGGTGAACGCCATGACCCTGAAACGCACCTGATTCCACTGGTGCTGCGCGCCGCCGCGGGACGAATCCCGCATATCACCGTCTTCGGCACAGACTACGACACTCCGGACGGCACTTGTATCCGCGATTATATTCATGTGCACGACCTATGCAGTGCTCATTTGCTGGCCTTGGAAAAATTGCTGGCCGGATGCGGCAGTGCCCGATATAACCTGGGCAATGGCAATGGGTTTTCCGTCAAGCAGGTGATAGATGTGGTGCAACAAGTGACGGAGTTAAGCGTTCCCGTGAAGTACGGTGATCGCCGTGAAGGAGACCCGGCTTCTCTGGTTGCCGACGCCATGGCGGCGCGCCAGGAGCTCAGCTGGCAGCCGCGTTACCCTGCATTGAAGGATATTGTCCAGCATGCATGGGCTTGGGAAAGTAGCCGCGCGCTTTCCGTATAGTACAGTCAATTGCTGCGGATAGTGTATTACTAGCATTTTCGTCCTGCTTCTGGCGGCCTCGCTCGAGTCTACTATGTCAAGTGATAATACGCGGACTGGTCAATTTTTCATATCAGGAATGCGGCGCCGTGACTCGACCACGCCAGTGGCATGGCCGGCCATTCAGACGAAGCCGGTCAACTTCGCGGGGGAAACGACTGGAAGCACTATTTGGCTGAAAGTAGACCTCGCTTTACAGAGCAGCGGTCTTGTATTGATCGTGGGTTGGATTACCGAGTTGCAGGATTTTGAACTCAGTATGAATGGCGATTTGCTGCCTTGTCGAAAAATTTCTACTCGACGTGACGATGTAGCTAAAAACCTGGGGCTCAGCGATGCAGAGGGTATCGGGTTTGTGTTGATTGCGAAATCCGAGAAAAACTTCCCAATCGAACTGACTTGCAAGACCAAGGAGGGTGCGACGAAGGCGGCCTATTCGATTGAGTGTACCTGTGTATCGGAAGAGGCCTTTGTCGTTAGTGGTCTGCTGGAACCCGCAGTCAGCGAGATCGCGTTGGCAATGCGCCCTTTTACGACGGCATGGCGTCGATTGATTAAGCAAGTTCCAGCGGTCGAGGGGCCCTGCTTTTCGGCTAAAGGGTTTCTGGACACGGGCGCTACTTCCAGTATCACGGGCGATAGCGTTGTCGTAGGCTGGGTGGTTCATATGCCCGAATCGCCTGTATGGCTGGAGGACCAAGCGGGCCGGGTATTTGAGCTGAAGAATTGTTATCGTCGTTTCCGGCAGGACGTGGCCGACGCTGTCGGCAAAGAATTTGCGTATGCCAGCCGCGGCGCCGGTTTTATTGCCTATATCAACGGCGGTGGCGTTGGTCAATGCCTATATTTGAAAGCGGCATCGGAGGTAGGTGTTCACACGCTCGGACAGCTGATTCTCGGCGCTTTGCCAGAAAATCCCGTGGCAATAGCTCAATGGCTGTCGAGTGCGGGCACCGCCCCTGGCGAAATCACGCAACGAGTTTCCTCGGTCGATAGAGTGGTGATTGAAAGGATTATTTGCCGTCGGCAAGAGATCTGGGTCGATTTGCCTGTGATGCGTAAATTTCTGGGCGAATCCGTGCCTGAGCCCAAAGTGAGTGTAATTGTCCCATTAGCCGCTCGCACTGACTTAGTGGAGCATCAACTCCTTGAGTTCGCGGATGACCCTTGGTTTTGCAAGCACGTTGAATTGATCTATGTAATAGATGATTCCCAGATTCTGGAGCGGCTCTTACCTGAAATCGAAGCCTTGTATCGTATATATCGGATACCGATGAGCTGGGCCTGGGGGAAAGTCGTTCGTGGAACAGCAGGGGCATATAACTTGGGAGCAAGCCTGGCTAGCGGCGAATATCTCTTGTTCCTGAATGGCGATGTTTTTCCGCGGCATGCGGACTGGATCCAGCCATTGGTTGATGTTCTGGAAACGCATTCGGATATTGGAGCAGTAGCTCCGCGCCTGTTGTCTCCCGAAGGGGCGATTCGGCACGCCGGCATGGAATTCGTGAGGCGAGATGAGCTTGATATCTGGGTCAGTCACTGCCCAAATATGGGGCTGGCCCCCGAGTTAGATCCGCATCAAGGCTTGGCGAGGGTACCCGCCATTACAAGCGCATGCCTGCTCGTGGCGAAAAAGGATTTTTATCGAGTTGGTGGATGGGATACGCGTTATTTGATGGCCGAGGTTGAAGAGCCCGATTTTTGCCTGAAACTACGCAATGAAAAAAAAACGATTGCCTACCTGCCTACCGTGCAGCTTACTCGGTTGGGCGGGTGGTCACTACAAACCGCCAATGAGCCCGAAATCGAAAAATATATGGCTATTTATAATGCGATAAAACGTCACGATCGATGGAAAGAATTAATAGAAGACGCCGCGGAGCGGTTTCCCTTGTCGCAGACTATCAATAGTAGCCAGGTTTGAAAATGGGTGGAGCAATGCATCGGATTCTGGTCATGGCTCATGGTCATCCCGATTTCAACCTCGGAGGAGGAGAGATTGCCGCGCACAATCTTTACAAGGCATATCTGGAACAAGACGGTGTTGAAGCCGCGTGGTATCTCGGGAGGGCGGATCGCGGGCGCGGAGCTACGGGAATAATCAGCGTCCGACACAAGAACGAGTATCTATGGGAACAAGCGATTCACGACTGGGATCGCATGAAAGCGGCTCATCAAGAGTCATTGAGCACTTGGTTCGCCGATTTAATTCGGGCCTTGAAGCCGACAATAATTCATAGCCATCATTATGCTCACTTGGGGTTGGAATATTTTCGAATCATAAAAAAAATTGATCCAGATATTCGAATCTACCTGACTTTGCATGAGTACATGGCAATTTGCCGAAATAATGGGCAAATGGTCAAAACAGATGGCTCCAGATTGTGCAGCCAAGAGTCATTGGATGACTGCCATCGCTGCTTCCCCGATAAAACAGTTGACGATTTTTGGCTTCGAAAACATTACTTCCAGAGCCAGTTCAAGATGGTTGATGGATTTATCGCTCCTAGCCAATTCCTGCGACAGCGGTACGTGAGTTGGGGAATCGACCCAGAAAGAATAAAAGTTATTGAAAACGGGCAGTTTGACGATTCACCTCCGCCACCTCGACCCTTGCCAGTTGGCGAGACGCGTAATCGCTTTGCCTATTTCGGGCAGATCACGCCATTTAAGGGGTTGGATGTGGTTCTGGAGGCACTGACGCTGTTGACGGAGAGTGAGCGTAGGAAGATTGTTTTTGAAGTACATGGCGCAAACCTTGAATACCAGTCACAAATTTATAAGGATAAAATTAATCGGCTTCGACTACCCTTGATAGAAGATGGAAGCTTGGTTTGGGTAGGTCCGTATCAAGCTGGTGAGGTGAAAGCACGCATGGCTATGATAGATTGGGTGGTGGTTCCATCGATTTGGTGGGAAAACTCACCCATGATAATTCAGGAGGCTTATGCATGCGGGCGCCCGTTGCTGTGCTCTGATATTGGCGGAATGGCCGAAAAGGTGATAGACGGAAAAACCGGAATACACGTCCGTGTGGGTAATAACCACGATTGGGCTAATAAAATAATGCTTGCAGCGGGATATACTCAGGAGTGGAGTTTTTTTGCGGACCGCATTCAGAAGCCACCCAGCTACGCGGACTGTGCTTTGATGCACTTGGCGTGGTTTGATAGAAGTTTTTAATAGAGTGGCCTTCAGGGGCAACTGTGGATGCCAATGGATTTATAGAGCGAATAGCTCAAGGTAGTAGTCGAACTGATGTGAAAAATACAGGCGGCACGTGGCGGCAACTTGGGAACATTTTAATTTGAATAATTTTGATAATGGCTCCGAATAGGATCGGCTATATTTGGATGTATATGGAGCATCTAGGCTGATCGTACAACTGACAGTCAAATCATCCGAATTGGATCATTTCATGCAAAATCAACCTAATACTGGGAAACCCTTGTTATCAAATTTTGTAAATCGGCGGAATATGAATGCAAAAGAAGCAGGAGCTATGAAGAAGATCGGATTTATTGGGAATCCCATGCGCTTGCCCCCGCTCTCTCGCGATAATACAGGGAACATCGTACATGGTCACGCGGCAAGGGCGTTATTTGCTGATCCAGTCGACGTGAAGTCAGATCGTTCGGATGAAAACATAGAGAAGGTTCGAGAGCGTATCACCCACCTAGGGCTTATCGCTGCAACCATGTTGCATACAAAGAAGCCGCCAAAATATATAGACGGCCATGATCGGGCAGCCGATTTTATTGAAAAACTTGATCTGCCAGTATGTGCGTTTGGGTTTGGCTGCCATGCCGGAATCAATGACACCATATCCGAAGCGAATGTTGATTCTCGCACGCTGAGATTGCTTCGGGCCATTGCAGAGAGAAGCGAGACTGTCGGTGTACGTGGGGAATTTACTGCGGATCTTTGCGTAAAATATGGCGTAAAAAACGTCTCTGTTGTTGGTTGTCAATCGGCGTATATTGCAGCTGCGTTAAATATTGATGGATTGTCTGGTAATGCCCCCATTTTGCACGGGCGCAAGAAGTAGGAACTAAGCAGCCATGGCCAGCCGCTGTATCGGTGTGATGCCGCCCAATGCCATGTGTGGGCGTTCGTGATTGTAGGACCACATCCAGCGC
>WMBV01000028.1 GCA_017745595.1 Bordetella petrii | reverse complement strand
CGTATCATCAAGCGCCCACACTTATCGGTTGTTTCGTTGTTAAAGAACAGGTACTGCCACTGCGGTGCCGTTTGATCAGCACAGAAACGAGATTATGAGGCGTTTTTTAAACCTTGTCAAATCGGCGCCTTACCGCTTGCACCGCTTCGACCTCTCGCTTCCCGCCAACCGCACCCTTGACAACCGACAATTCGTAAGGGTTAACCCGAACTTAATTGCGTACTGCCAAGCCCGAAATATTAGCACGATTTTTTCAGCTTGTGCAACAAGGTCCGCAGACTTCGTGCCCCAACCAGCGCCACCAACACTTCGGCCCCGCCACCCGAAAAAAACCGTTCAAGCAGCGAAGGAGCGAGACTATACACGAATTCGCGCCCCCGTGCGGGCCGCGCCGCCACGCCCGGTTGACGAGGCAGGGGAAGGCAGGAGAGGCGGGCTTACGGGGCACACAGCCAGTACTTGCGGCGGTTGCGCGCCATCGCGCGCAGCGTCTTGCTTTCGGACAAGGCCCAGGGCGGCGCGCCGATGTCGTGCAGCAGGTGTTCATTCAGTTCGCTGAGCAGCGTGGCCGTGCGCTGGCGGGCGCGGCGGGTCTGCATGGCCTGCCACCACGTTGCCAGCGCCCGGCGCCAGGCGTCCGCCCGGGCCGCCGCGGGCAAGCCGAGAGTGCTTTTCGAGGCCGGGCCGAGTATGCATTGCGATTCCATGTGTGTCTCCAATAAGGAAGCGATATCCGTACTGGTAAGCGTATAAGCCCAGGACACCCGTGTGAATCGCATTGTTCTACCCAAATTGGTCGGCTATGCTTACCAGCATGAGCCGACTCCCCCTGAACACCCTGCCCGCCTTCCGTGCCGTGGCGGAACTGCAGAATCTGCGCGCCGCGGCCGAGCAGATGCACCTGACCCATAGCGCCATCAGCCAGCAGATCCGCGGGCTGGAAGAGCAACTGGGTTTCGAGCTGTTCGACCGGCGCGGCCGGCGCATCGTGCTGAACTGCGCCGGCGCCGCCTTGTTGTGCAGCGTGCGGTCCGCCCTGGCACTGCTGGATGACGGCGTACAGGCCGCGGCGTCGGTGGCGCACGGCGCCGGCCGCAGCCTGCGGATATCGGTACTGCCATCGTTCGCGCAACGCTGGCTGCTGCCGCGCATGGCGCGCTGGCGCGAGCGCCATCCCGGCCTGACCCTGGAAATCGAAACCTCGCCGCAGGTCGCCGACCTGCGGCGCGAGGGCCTGCACGCGGCGGTGCGCTCGGGCAAGGGACCCTGGCCCGGCGTGGTTTCCGACCCCTTGTTGCCGGATACGCCCATGCCGATGGTCGTGCTGGCCTCGCCCGCCACCGCGCAAGCGCTGGCCGACCACCGCCCGGAAACCCTGGCGCGCCAGCCGCTGCTGGGCGACAAAGACTTGTGGCGGCAGTGGTTTGCCGCCGCCGGACTGGCGGCGGACGTCACGCCGGTGGCCACTTTCAACGACACCGGCCTGATGCTGCAGGCCGTGGAACAGAACCTGGGCCTGGCCCTTGCCCGCGAATGGCTGGCCGCCGATGCCCTGCACGCCGGCCGGCTGGTCCAGGTGTCGCCCATCAGCGTGGATTTGGAGCCCGCCGATACGTATCATCTGGTGTATCCGCCCGCCTTGCGCGACTGGCCGCCGCTCTTGGCGCTGCGCGCCTGGATACGCGACGAACTGGAACCCCCGCGCGGCTACCCGGCCGCGCGCACCGTCGCGGACTCCGCCCCGGGCCAAGAAAACTGAATCCAAACGTTGAGCCCGTAATTGCGTATGTCCCGTCCCGCCATGCGCACAGGTTTTGTTGCATACGCCCGCCGGCGGGCTTGCTATGCTGGCCGGTCGGAAAGAGGAGCGCGAGGTTCTCCTATCATGATGCTGCTCCAGCGCGTTCCACGCGCTTCCTGGCCTAGCCTGCTGGCGGGCCTGTTGCTGTACCTGCTGATAGTCGCCACCGCTCTGGCCGCCTCGCAGCCCGAGCGTCCGCCCGATGCCGCCCAGGCCGAATCGGCGCTGTCCGATGCGCGCAAGCAAATCGACGACATCCGCGAACGCCTGAAAGACGGCGGCGAAGACGCGCAATTGGTCAGTTGGCGCGCCGACGTGCTCGACATCCAGTCGCGGGCCGACGCGCTGGCCGAGGCGCTGGCGCCGCAACTGGCCAGCGTCACGGCACGGCTGAGCGAATTGGGCGAGCCGCCCGCCGGCACGCGCGAAGCCCCCGACGTGGCGGCGCAGCGCGCGCAACTGCAGAAAGACAACCGGGCACTGGATTCGCAGACCAAGCTGGCGCGCCTGTTGTCGGTAGAAGCGGCGCAAACGGCCGAGCAAATATCCACTTTGCGGCGCAACCAGTTCCAGGCGCGCCTGGGCGAACGCCGCGACTCGGTGCTGGGCACGCCGTTCTGGTCGGAGTTGCGGGGCGACCTGCCGCGCGACACGCGGCGCCTGAACGGCCTGTTCGACGAACTGAAAGAGGCCGCCGCCGCCACCCCGGCGGTCGTCTGGATAGTGCTGGCCCTGGCCATCGCCGCGGTGCTGGTGCTGCGGACCGCCTGCAGCCGCTTGCTGGTGCGGCTGACCGCCACGCGCGTGCCGCCCGGCCGTTTGCGCCGCTCGTTCCTGGCGGTCAGCATCGTGGTGCTGGCGGTGGCCACGCCGGGCTTGATCGCCGAGCTGCTGCACATCGGCCTGACCTGGGACGCCGACCTGTCGGACGAAACCGGCGGCCTGCTGGGCACCCTGGTGGCCGTCGTCTGTTTCGGGGGCTACGTGGCCGGGCTGGGCCACGCGCTGCTTTCGCCCGACCGGCCCAGCTGGCGCCTGCCCACCATCCACGACGAGGTGGCGCAAGGATTGCGCCATCTGCCTGTGATTTTGGGCGTGCTGGTGGTGGCGATCTGGCTGGGCGACGAGTTGCCGGGGCTGGTCAATGCCAGCCTGACCACCACGATTTCCGTCACCTCGCTGGCCGCGCTGATATTGGCCGCGGTGCTGGCCTGGGGGCTGCGCCGCTGTACCCGCCTGCAGCAGCAGGTACGCCAGGCGGCCGAAGACGGCCGCGTGCCGCCGCGTCCATTCTGGGTGTCGATCCTGGTGGCGACGACCTGGGCGGTACTGGCGGCCAGCGTCATCAGCCTGCTGGCGGGCTACATTGCATTCGGCAGCTTCGTCGTCAAGCAAGTGCTGTGGACGCTGGCCATTCTGTGTACCGCATACTTGCTGTCGCTGCTGATCGAAGACGGCTTCAGCACTCTGCTGGCCCCGTCGGCGCGCGACGAAGACGATACGCGCAGCCGCATACGCGGCCAGGCCGCGGTGCTGCTGTCCGGGATAGGCCGGCTGGCGGTGGCCCTGCTCGCCGCCACGCTGCTGCTGGCGCCCTTCGGCGAAGGCCCGAACGACCTGCTGCACCGCGCCAACCAGTTGCACAGCGGGCTGCAGATCGGCGAAGTGCACCTGCGTCCCGGCGCGCTGATGCAGGCCCTGCTGGTGCTGGGCCTGTGCCTGCTGGGCGTGCGGCTGCTCAAGCGCTGGCTGGCCAACCGCTACCTGCCCACTACCGAACTCGACCCCGGCATGCAGCTGTCGGCCGCCACGCTGTTCGGATACACCGGTGTCGTGATTGCCGTGGCACTGGCGCTGTCGGCACTGGGCATCGGCCTGGAACGGGTGGCCTGGATCGCCAGCGCGTTGTCGGTGGGCATCGGCTTCGGCCTGCAGGCGGTCGTGCAGAACTTCGTGTCCGGCCTGATTCTATTGGCCGAGCGGCCGGTCAAGGTGGGCGACTGGGTGTCGCTGGGCGGCGTCGAGGGCGACATCCTGCGCATCAACGTGCGCGCCACTGAAATCCAGATGGCGGACCGCTCGACCGTCATCGTGCCGAACTCGGAATTCGTGACCAAGACCGTGCGCAACGTCACGCATGCCGATCCGCTGGGCCTGGTGCAGGTGAAGCTGCCCATGCCGCTGGATGCCGATGTGCAGCGCGTGCGCGCGTTGATGCTGGAAGCGTTTGTCGCTCACGACGGCATTGTGGAAAGCCCGGCGCCCGACGTGTTCCTGGAAGGCGTCGAGAACGGCCACCTGATGTTCAACGCGCGGGGCTATGTCGGTTCGCCGCGCAATGCCTACGGCGTGCGCAGCGCCCTGCTGTACGACATCTTGCAGCGCATGGCGGCGGCTGCCCTGCCCCTGGCGTCGCCATCGACGCTGGTGCTGGCGCGCCCGCCGGCGCGGACCGAGGCCGGCAAGGCCGGCACAGAAGCCCACGAGCCCCAGCCGCCCGGCGAGCCCGGCGGCGCCTGACCTTCGCCGCCGGCAAGCGTCCAGCCGGCGGCACGGCCGGCGGCCGCCGGCCGCCCACCGGTGCGGTGCTTACGCGCCGGCCTTGGGCGTATCCGGGCCGGCGGCCACGGCATCGCCCAGCGCCGTCAACAAGACCCCGTGCAGGGTGTCGAGATCATCCTGGGACATGGCCAGGTTCAGATACACGTCGCCCCTGCCGGCAAGACGGACGCCCAGTTCGGCGCAACGCAAGTACAGAACGAGCCGCAACGCCAATGTCGCGGCGCCGACATCGGCGGCCTTCTGGGGCGCCGTCTTGCCGTAGTGGAAGCTGAACATGGACCCGTGGCCCGTCAGCTGGATCGGCAGGCCGGCGGCATCGATCGATTGCTGCAGCCGCGCCTTGAACGCTTCGGTCTGCTCGTGGAACTGGCTTGCGCGCGCCTGCGTATAGACCTGCGTCAGGCCGGCCAGCCCGGCGGCCATGGAGATGACGTTGTTATTGAACGTGCCCGCGTGCTTCAAACCCTGGGGATGGCGCGGATCGAAGCGCTCCATAATGGACTTCTTGCCGCCGAACGCGCCGAATGGCAGGCCGCCGCCCACATATTTGCCCAGCGTGCACAGGTCGGGCGTCACGCCCACCAGTTGCTGCACGCCCTGCGGCCCGCACCGCGAGGTCTTGACCTCGTCGAATATCAGCAGGGCGCCCGACTGGGTACACACTTCGCGCAGGCTTGCCAGGAACTCGGCCGTGCCCGGAATATTGCCCCCCGCGCCCAGGATCGGCTCGACGAGCACGGCGGCGATGGTATGGCCCTCGGTGGCGAACAACGCGCGCGCCGCCGCCGCGTCGTTGTACGGCAGGATGATCGTATCCAGCGGAATGTTCAGGGCGCCCGGCCCGCTGGCAAAGGTCAGCACCCCGCCATGGTAGGCGCCGTCGAACACGACGACGCGCGAGCGCCCGGTATGCGCGCGCGCGGTCGACAGCGCGAACACGTTGGCCTCGGTGCCCGAATTGCAGAAGCGGACCAGTTCCAGCGCGGGAAAGCGCTGGCACACCGCGGCCGCCAGTTCGGCCTCCCAGCGATTGGGCGCCCCCAACGTCAGGCCCCCGCGCAAGGCCTCTTCGATGGCCGCGTGGATGGCCGACTGCTGGTGTCCGTACAGGCCGGCCGAAAACTCGCCGACGCAATCCAGGTACGCGTGGCCGTCGAGATCGTGCACCCGGGCGCCCTCGCCCCGGGTGATGACCACCGGAAACGGATCCACGTGCAAGACCGTGCGCGTGTTTCCGCCCGGCATCCACTGCCCGGCTCGCCGGTAGGCCTCGTAGCTGAGCGGATTGGCCGCGCGGTAGCTGGCCCTCAGGGCATCGACCCGCGCCGCATATGCAGAATTCATCATGATTCCCCTCGTTCAAAAACGCAGCGCCGTATCCAGCGATAAGGCAAACCTGTCCACGATTTCGTCGATCTCGCCGCCGGCCACCGTATAGGCCGGGGCAAACACCACGTGATCGCCGTACTGGCCGTCGATCGTTCCGCCGCCGGGATACACCATCAGCCCGGCCTCGAGCGCGGCCGCCTTCACCCGGGCATGCACCGCGTGCGCGGGGTCGAATGGCTGCTTGTCGGCCCGGTCGGCCACGAGCTCGACACCGACGAACAGGCCGCGGCCCCGGATATCGCCCACGTTCGGATGGCCGGCCAGCGTATCGGCAAGACGGTTTTTCAATTGCAGGCCGCGCGCCCGCACATTGTCCAGCAAATTCTCTTCGAGCACGGTCTGCTGCACGGCCAGGGCGGCCGCGCAGGCGACGGGATGGCCCATGTAGGTGAAGCCGTGCCGCAACTGCGCGCTGCCCTGCTCCAGCGTGCCGACGATGCGTTCGCCGACCAGAGTGGCGCCGATGGGCTGGTAGCCGCCGCCCAGGCCCTTGGCGACGGTCAGGATGTCGGGGCACACCCCGTCTTCGGCGCACGCGTAGAAGGTTCCGGTGCGGCCGGTGCCGCACATGATTTCGTCCAGGACGAGCAAGACATCATACTGGTCGCAGATCTCGCGGATGCGCTTGAGGTAGCCCTGGGCTGCGGGCACGCAGCCCAGCGTGGCGCCCACGACCGGTTCGGCGATGAACGCGGCCACATTGTCGGCGCCCAGCTCCAGGATCGCCTTCTCGAGCTCGTCGGCCGCGCGCCGACCGTATTCGGCCTCGGTTTCGCCCGCGCGTTGCAGCCGATAGGCATAACAGGGCTCGATGAAGTGCACGTCGAACAGCATCGGCGCATAAACCGTGCGCCGGGGCAGGTTGCCGCTGACCGAGAGCGCGCCGGTGGTGGCGCCGTGATAGCTCTGCTTGCGCGCGATGACGCGGTTTTTCCGGGGCTGGCCGCGCTCTACCCAGGTCTGGCGCACCAGTTTCAGCGCGCACTCGGTGCTCTCGGACCCACCCGACGAGAAAACCACCCGCGACAGCCCCGGTGGCGCGCCGTCCAGCAACAGGGCAGCCAGCTTCTCGGCGGGGTCCGACGTGAAGAAGCTGCCGTGCGCATAAGCGACGCGCGACAACTGCTCGGCAATGGCCGCGGCAATGCGCGGATGGCCGTGCCCCAGGCACGAAACCGCCGCCCCGCCCGACACCGCGTCCAGATAGCGTTTGCCGGCACTGTCTTCCAGCCATACGCCCTGCCCCGCGACGACGGTGGGCATGGGCTTGGCGAGCTGGCGATGCAGGATGCGCGTCATGACGTCTGCTTCCCGGTGAAATACTGATTACGCGCATCCTGCGCAATGAGTTCGGCAGACCGTTCCGCGGGCGGGCCATAGCCGCCGCCACCGGGAGTGCCTATTTCGATCCAGTCGCCGGCCTGCAGCTCGAACCCCTCGCCCTTGGACAAGTGTTCGGGCGTCGTCAGCGTGCCGCCCTGGCTGACCTGGATGGTGTTGGGGGCTCCCGCCGCGCCGCCCAGAATGCCGGGCGGGCCGGTGCGGCCGTGCTCCATCAGGAAAGAGGCCTTGCCGCTGCCGCGCAACAGCCGGACCTTGTAGTTCACGCCAAAACCGCCGCGGAACCGGCCCGCGCCGCCGGAGTCTTCGCGCAACGCATAGTGATCGAAAATAAGCGGGTAGCGTTGCTCCAGCACCTCGACCGGCTGGCTTTTCGAAATACCGATGGTAGAGCAGCCATTGGTGACGCCGTCGCCGTCCCACCAGCCGCCGTACCCGCCGCCCGAGAAGTAGTACATGATGTACGCCCGGTTTTCCTCGGGGTCGAACCCGCCCAGGCCCAGGTTGCCGCTGGTGCCCGCGGGCGCCGCGAATATTTTTCCCGGAATGGCCCGGGCGAAGGCCAGGAACACCGCTTCCATGATGCGCTGGGAGACTTCGGCCGCGCAGCCCGCCACCGGCTTGGGATATTCGGCGTACAAGAAAGTCCCGCGCGGCTCGGCCACGTGCAGCGGCCGGAAACACCCGGCGTTGAGCGGCACATCGGGGAACACGTGCTTCATGGCCAGGAACACCGAAGACAAGGTGGTGGCCCACACCGAATTGAGCGGCCCGGCGCACGGGGCGCTGGAGCGCGACAAGTCGAACGCGATGTCGGTGCCCTTGACGGTGATGTCGACGGCGATCTCGAGCGGTTCGTTGACGATGCCGTCGCTGTCGAGATAGGCCGACGCGCTGTACGTGCCGTCGGGAATACTGTCGATATGCGCCCGCATGATTCGTTCGGAACGGACCTCCAGCTCGGCAATGGCGGCGTCGACGAGTTCCACCCCATAGCGATCCAGCAAGGCGGTCAGGCGGCGCGCGCCGGCATTGAGCGCGGCGATCTGCGCCTTGATGTCGCCGATGCGCTCGTCCGCCACCCGGATATTCGCCAGCACCAGTTGCACGATCTCGGGATTCATGACGCCGCGATCCACGAGCTTGATGGGCGGAATGCGCAACCCCTCTTGGTGAATCTCGGTGGCGGTGCTGCTGAAGCCGCCCGGCACCATGCCGCCGGTATCGGGCCAGTGGCCGGTGTTGGCCAGGTGACACCAGTTCTTGCCCTTGTAGAAGAACGGCCGCACCATCTTCACGTCCATCAGGTGGGTGCCGCCCAGATACGGGTCGTTGACCAGGATGATGTCGCCGTCGTTGAGGTCGTCGCGCGCTTCGCAGACGCAGCGCGTGGTCTCCTGCATTACGCCGACGAAGATCGGCAGGCCCAGCGCGCCCTGCGCGATGAGGCGGCCGTTGTTCAACCCGTAGATGCCGTTGGAGCGATCGAAAGATTCCGAGATGACGGGGGAAAACGAGGTCTTTTCGTGGACCAGGTCCATCTCGTTGCAGACTTGCTGCAAGCCCTTTTCAATGACCGTGAGCGTCACGGGATCAAGTGCTACGTTCCGGGTGCTCATGCTCAGGCCTCCAGCGTCATTTCAGACGCGTGTTCGTTCGGGACGGCAATGCCGACATCGATCAGGATGCTGCCGAATTCATCGACCCGGCACGACGTGCCGGGATCGATGACGATGGTGGTGTCCGCCTGCTCGACGATGGCCGGGCCTTCGAACGCGGCATGCAATGGCAGCCTTTCGCGCCGGTAAATCGGCGTATCGAACCAGCGGCCGTCGAAATAGACCTTGCGCCGGCCCGCGCCGGCCTGCTCGAGGGTTCCTTGCGCGGGGCGGAAGATCGACAAATCGATCGGCGCGCGCACGCCGACCACCGTGGTGCGCACGTTGACCAGCATGGGCTTCATCTCGGGCAGCGACAGGTCGAAACGGGCCTGGTAGGCCTGCGCGAACAGCGCCTTGACTTCTTCGATGTCGAACGTACCGGTGGGCACCGCGATCGACATCACGTGCGACTGCCCGCGGTAAAGCAGGTCGACCTCGTTGCGCACCTCGACGCGCTCGACCTCGACCTGCTCGCTTTCGAGCAGGGCCAGGCCCTCTTCGGCCTGCGCCCGCATCAGGGCCTCGACTTCGCGCGGATCGATTTCGGCAAAGACCTTGTTGATGGTCTGCACGAAGTCATGGCGCACATTGGCCATGATGCAGCCCAGCGCCGAGGTCAGGCCGGGAAACCGGGGCACCACGATATTCGGAATGCCGAGTTCGCGCGCGATCGCCACGACATGCAGCGGCCCCGCCCCGCCGTAAGGCATCAGGGCGAAGTCGCGCGGGTCGCAGCCCTTGTCGATGGAGATCAGCCGGATCGCGCCGGCCAAGTCTTGCACGGCCACTTGAATGATGGCCGACGCCACCTCCATGGGCGACATCCCCAATTCCTTGCCCAGCTGGGCCTGCATGGCCGCCGCGATTTTTTCCAGCGAGGCGCTCTGGTCCGAGCCGGTGATCGAGTCCGGGTTGATGCGGCCGAGCAGGAAGTTGGCGTCGGTGATGGTCGGGCGGTCGCCGCCGCGGCCATAACCGATGGGGCCCGGGAAAGAGCCGGCGCTTTCCGGGCCGACGCGCAACATGCCGGCCTTGTCGATATGGGCGATGCTGCCGCCCCCCGAACCGATACTGTGGATGTCGATCATCGGAATGCGGATCGGCACCGCGTAATCCAGGTCTTTCTCGGCCGTGATGACGGGCTCTCCGTCCACGATCACCGCCACGTCGTAGCTCGTGCCGCCCATGTCGCCGGTAATGACGTTGCGCAAGCCCGAGGCCTTGGCGATCTGCGCCGCCGCCAGCACGCCGGCCGCCGGGCCCGACATGACGGTCTGGACGGCGTGCTGTCCGACGATGGACGCCGCCATCATGCCGCCGTTGGCCTGCATGACGAGCAACTGGTTCTTGAAGCCCTCGCTCGCGAGCCGTTGCGCTACCCGGTCGATGTATTCGCTCACGATCGGGCGGATGGAGGCGTGGATGGCCGCCGTGGAGCCGCGCTCGAATTCGCGCATTTCCCGGATGATCTCGTGGCCCGCCACGACATTCTTGTTCGGCCAGAGCGAGCGCACGATTTCCGCGCAGCGCCGCTCGTGGTCGGGGTTGACATACGAATGCAGGAAATGCACGACGACCGATTCGACGCCGTCCGCCAGCAGCTGGCGCACCGCCTCGCGCACGTCTTCTTCGTGCAGGGCCGTCACGACGTTGCCGCGCGCGTCGATGCGCTCGCCCACTTCCAGCCGATGGCAGCGGTCGATCAAGGGTTGAAAGCTGCCCGACAGCCCATAGGCATGGGGACGCGTGCGGCGCCCGAGCTCGAGCACGTCGCGAAAGCCCCGCGTGGTGATCAGCCCGCAGCGCGCGCCCTTGCGCTCCAGCACGGCATTGGTGCCGGCCGTCGTGCCGTGCACCAGCCAGTCTATGTCTTCGATGGCGACGTCCAGAGCGTGCAGCCCCGCCAGGAAACCGTTGGCGCGATCGTCCACCGTCGTCGGCACCTTCGTGGTCTGGAATGTGCCGGCCCCGCTATCCAGCAAGATGAAATCCGTGAATGTGCCGCCGACATCCACACCAACGCTAATACTGCCCATGGGCTGACCCTTCCCTTTGTCGATTCCGATTTTCGGAATATCATTCCGATTTTCGAAATTAAGCCATTTAGCGGTTCAGGGTGTCAATCGGGCTGTCACTCATTGACTCCTTATTATTTCTATGGCACAACCAAGCCCCTCCCGGCGCGCTCGCGCCGCCTGTCAAGGAACCGCAGCAAGATGACCGCAGAGCGGCAAAGCCCCCTGGAACGCTACTTATCCATCCTGGAAATCGTGGCCGCCTCTCAACGCCCGCTCAGCCTGACGGAACTGGCGAACATCATCGACTTGCCCAAGCCGACGGTGCACCGCCTGATCGGCGTGCTGCAGGCCTGCGGCGCGCTGCGCACCGAAGAACGCAACCAGCGCGGCTTTCTGATCGGCCGGCGCATGTCCCGGCTGCTGCACCTGAGCCAGGACGAATCGGTGGTGGCCAACTACGCGCAGATCGTCTGCGACAGGCTGACGGAAAAAGTGGCCGAGACCAGCTATGTCGTCCGGCTGGGCATCGATGCGGTGCACACCATTGCGCGATCGGTGCCGGACCAGGGCTACCGCCTGCACGTGCTGCCCGGGCTCGAACTGCCCGCCCATGCCGCCGCGTCGGCCAAGGCGATCGCGGCGTACCAGGACGACGCCACGCAGCAGCGCCTGCTGCGCCCCCCGTTCAAGCGCCTGACCGAGTTCACCAAGACCACGCTGGAACAGGTGATGGCCGAGCTCGAACGCGTGCGCCAAGACGGCTATGCCATTTGCGACCGCGAGATCGACAACGGCATCATGGCTTATGGCTGTCCGGTTTTTCTTCGCACGGGCGAAGTCATCTACAGCCTGGGCGTCACCGGGCCATGCAGCCGCCTGACGGAACGCCCCGCCGCGTACTGGATAGAAGCCCTGCAGGAAAGTGCCGCGCTGTACGCCACCATGCTGCGCGAGGGCGCGCGCCTGGACCCGTTGTGACGCCCCGTGTGGGGCGCCGCAACGGCAACGGCTAGAACAGCGCCCTGGGCAGCACCAGCACGATATCGGGGAACAGCATCATCAGGCCCATGGCGAGCAGCATCAGGGCAATGAACGGCAACACCGACTTGTAGATATCGGGCATCGTGATAGAAGGCGGCGCCACCCCTCGCAGGTAGAACAGGTTGTAGCCGAACGGCGGCGAGAGAAAGCCGATTTCCATGTTCACGATGAACAGGATGCCGAACCAGATCGGGTCGAAGCCGAGCTTGACGATGATAGGCACGAAGATGGGCACGGTGATCATGATGATGCCCACGGTGTCGAGCACCATGCCCATGAGCAGCAAGATCAGCTGCATGCCGATCAGCACGGCCCACCGGTTTATGTCGAGCCCGAGCACGAAACTCTCGATCATGCGGCCGGCGCCCATGCCGGTATAGAAGGTCGACAATGCCGCCGCGCCGATGATGATCCAGAAGATCATGCAGGTGAGCAGCAGGGTTTCGTGGCATGCCTCTTTGACGTCGACCCAGCGCAGGCGCCGCAGGCACAGCGCCGCGACGATGGATCCGGCCGCCCCCACGGCGGCGGACTCCGACACGCTGGCGATGCCGCTGAGCATCGAGCCCAGCACGGCCACGACGATCAGCAGGGGGAACACCATGCCCTTGAGCCCCGCCAGTTTTTCGGACCAGGTATACCGCTTGAGCGAGGCACCGCCCGCGATGGCGGGCTGCAGCTTGCCGCGGATGAGCAGGTAGGCCGAGAACAGCACCGCCAGCAGCAGGCCCGGCAGCAGGCCGCCCGCGTACAGCTTGCCGACGGAGGTGCCCGACACCAGCGCGTAGACGATCATGGTGACGCTGGGCGGAATGAGAATGCCCAGCGAACCGCCCGCCGCGATGGTGCCCAGCGCCATGTCTTTGCCGTAGCCGCGCGCCAGCATGGCGGGAATTGCCAGCATGCCCATGGACACCGTCGCCGCGCCGCTGATTCCCGCCATGCAGGCGAAGATCGTGCAGATCAGGACGGTGCCGATGGCCAGGCCACCGCGTACGGAGCCGAAAAAGCGCTCCATGGCGTCGTACATGTCTTCCGCTATGCGGGCCTTCTGCAACATGGACGCCATGAATACGAACAGCGGAATGGCCAGGTATTCGAAACTCGAAGTCGTGGCGAAGGCGCGCATGGGAACCATGGTCAGCGCCATCGGGCTCCAGAACGCCGCAATCATCGCAATACTGATGCCCGGCAAGGCAATGGCAATGGGCACGCCCAAGGCCAGGAAAAGCAACATCCCCCCGAACAGCAGGGACGTGACCAGAACGGGATCTCCCATGTTGAATCCTTAGCGCGTTATACGGAGACGGAAGCTGTAGAGTCCGCCGGCGTTTCCGACGGCGGATCGCGCCATAAGTGCAAGATATGGGACAGCCAGGCCAGGCCGAGCATGGCGCCGCCCACGGGAATCATCAGCTTGGGAATCCACACCGGGCCCGCCCACGACCCCGTCGCCGAACGTTCGTTCATGGAATACGACGACAAGAAGAAATCGCCGCCCCGCCAGACCAGGACGCCCACGAACAACGCCAGCAAAGTGGTGGACAGGACGGTATCGACGATCGCCCGGTTGCGCGGGCTGAGCCTGGCGAAAACCAGGTCGACCCGCACGAACTGGCCGCGCAGCAGCGCATACGGGCCGCCGATCATGACGAATGCCGTCAGCAGCCAGGTACTGATCTCTTGTGTCCAGGGCAGCGATTGCGAAAACAGCCCCCGGGCCGCCATCTCGAAGATGATCAGGGCCATCATGCCCAGCACGAACAGGGAGACGAATCGCCCGATTGCCCCCAGAATGCCATCAATGGTACGAGTCAGTGCATCGAGCATCTGCACTCCTTTTGAATGAGCCGGAATGAAAGATGCCGCGCATTGCGGCATCCGCGAACGACAGGCGCGCTCAGCGCCCCAGCTCGGCCAGGTAGTCGTTGAGCATCTTCACGGCGCGGGCCGACAATTCGTCTTCTTTTTCGTAGGCGCGCCACAGCTCGCGGGCGGCGGCCTCCATCTTGGCGAATTCCTCGGGCGGGATCGTGCTGACCTGGACGCCGGCCTGCTTCATGACTTGCATGGCCTTGGCATCCTGCATTTCGCCCAGCGCCAGATAGTCGAACGACGACGCCACCGCCGCTTCCTGCAAGATGGCCTTCAGGTCGTCGGGCAGTTGCTCCCACGCCTGCTTGTTGACGGCGAAGAAGTTATTGGGCACCGGCAGCGGCGAGGGCTCGACATAGAACTTGGCCACTTCCTGGAAGGAGTTGTTCAGGTTGCCGGCCGGGCTGGCCCAGCGCGCGGCATCGATGACCCCGGTGGCCAGGCCCGTATAGACCTCGCCGCCGCCCATGAATACGGGGGTGGCCCCCATGCTGGCGTACCACTTGGCTTCGAGCCCGAACGAACGGATCTTCAGGCCGTTGAAGTCGGCCATGGATGTGATCGGCTTCTTCGACATGATGTCCCAGCGGGGCGAGAGCTGCGGCCCCAGGTAATACACCCCGAACTTGGCGTAGGCTTCGCGCGCCAGGTCCAGGAAACCCTTCTTATAGAAGAAGTTGTAGCGCTCCAGCGGAGTGCGCAGCGAACCCGGGACCCCGCTTTCCAGGTTGGCGAAGGGCCCGATCTTGCCGGCGTAGTAGCCGCCCGTCAGCACGGCGGCTTCGGCCATGCCGCTGCCGACGGCCTCCAGCCCGTCGTTGATGGGGAACAGCGCCCCCACCGGGAACACTTCAATGGTCATCCGGCCGCCGGACATCTGGTTGACGAGCTCGGCGAACTTCTTCTGCACCGCCACGTAGCCGGGCTCGCCGGTGTTCAAGTTGCTTTGCAGGCGCCATTGGTATTTGTCCTGCGCCGCGGCGCCGGTCGCACACCATGTAACCAGCCCCACCCAGACTAGTGCCTTGCCGAATAGACCAAAGGATCTTTTCACCGCAGTTCTCCCGTATGTGCTTCGATGGAAAATTCCGAAAATCGTAACTTAGTTTCAGTTTTCGGATTTTTGGCTATTTCAGCAGAGAATACGGGCGATGGACATAGGGATTAACACTGGCTGGCCCTAGGGCCTGTTAACGCTAAAAGGAGCCTCGCACTGGCCGGTAAGCGGGCGCCAGGCTAGGCGCGCAGGCCGCCGCGTGGCTTGGCCACGCAAGATCTGTGCAACGACGCCTGGCGCCCGCTTACCGGCCAGCCCGAAGGGTGAGCACGCAAACGCGCGCCTGGCCGCGTTGCGACTGCTCGCCGGGGGGCGGCCACGACTGCGCGTCGCGCCTTGCCATCCACCCGTTTGCGTACTCATGCGAGGCTCCTTTTAGCGTTAACAGGCCCTAGGCCAGCAATGCCCGCGTGGCGGGAATCAGCAGGCCCAGCCCCGCCAGCAGCAGCAGCACGAACACCATCCGTTTCACCTTGTGCACGGACTCGGCGGAGGAATAGCGGCGCACCAGCCAGGTCAGCCCCACGACCACCGGCAAGGCTTCCAGGCTGAGCCAAAGCGGCGTGGCGCCCAGGCTGCCATGGCCGGCCACCAGGGCCAGGCGCAGCACGGCGTTCGACGAAAACAGCACCAGCAGGCTGTTGCGCACCAGTTGCAGGGGCAGCGGCTGCCGGTACAGGTGATACACCATGGGCGGGCCGGCGCTGGAAAACAGGCCGCCCAGCACGCCGGACAGCGTGCCGAACAAGATGAAGGACAGGCGCGACGACACGCGCGGCAGCGGCCGGGTGCGTGTCACCAGCAGAATGGCGCACGCCAGGATGGTTGCCCCCAGCAGCCAGCGCAGCAGCAAGGCCGTGTTGCCGCTGATCCATTCCAGCGCGAACACCCCCAGCGCCACGCCGGCCAGGCTGCCCATCAGGGGCGGGCGGATGAGCGCCCAGCTCAGGTGCGAACGCGCGCGGCCCAGCGCCACCACGGCATTGGCCAGTGTCAGCATGCTGACCACATTCGAGATTTCGGGCAGCGGCGCCAGCGAGAACAGGCCCGTCAGGCCCAGCAGTACCAGGCCAAAAGCGAACCCGGTCATGGTCTGGGCGTAGGTGGCCAATGCCACGCAGCCCAGGAACAGCAAGTGATCGACCCACGTCATACTACGACTACGACAACTGCCGCGGGCGCGCTGGCGCGCCACGCACTGCTACCGCTTGCCTCCCGCGCGACTGGCGTACATGTTCAAGGACAGGCCGGCCAGCACCAGGCCGGCGGCGATGATTTTCCAGGGCGGCAACGGCTCGCCCAGCAAGGCCACCGACGCCAGGATGCCGAATACCGGCACCAGCAGCGCCGTGGGCGTCACGGTGGCGGCCGGATGGCGCGCCAGCAGCCAGCCCCATACGCCGAACGCGAACACGGTATTGCCCGCGGCCTGCCACAACGCGGCCAGCCAGGCCGATGCGCTGGCGTGCGCCAGCGCATCGGCCACGCGAGCGGGGCCATCGACCGCCAGACTGATCAGCGCCAGCGGCACAATGGCGAACAAGCTGCTCCACGCGGTAAAGGCCATCATGTTGACCCGGCCCAGGCGGCGCATCACCATGTTCGTGCAGGCCCACGAAAAGCCCGCGGCCAGCACGATGCCCAGCCCGGCCAGCGTGACGGCGGCCGCGGAATCGGTGGCGCCGCGCCAGGCCACCAGCGCGTAGCCGGCGATAGCCAGCAGCAGCGCGCCGGCCTGCAGCGGCCGCACGCGTTCACCGCCGAAGGCCATCGACATCAAGATGGTGAAGAACACCTGCGACTGGATCACCAGCGAGGCCAGGCCCGGCGAAATGTCTTGCCGCATGGCCCAGTACAGCAGGCCGAACTGCCCGACTCCCAGCAGCAGGCCGGCACACGCCATGGCGCGCCAGGGCACGGCCGGCCGGCGCAGCACCAGCACCCATGGCAGGGCCGACAGCAGGAAGCGCAGCGTGGCGAACAGGAAGGCGGGGAACTCGGCCAGGCCCCACTTGATGACCACGAAATTCGTGCCCCAGATGAAGACTACGGTCAGCGCCAACAACAGGTGGGACAGCGGCATGAATCAGGCGTTGGGGGTTCGGAAGCCAGGCCGCATCATAACGCCGCGCGCGGCGGCGGGCTGGCGCCCGCGCGCCCGCGCCCGCTTCAGGCCGGCACCGGGTGGGCGGCCTGCTCGCCGACGACCGTGGTCCAGGGGCGCACGCGCCACTGCCTGACCAGCCCCGCGCGCACGTAGGGGTCGGCCTGCGCGAAGGCCTCGGCCACGGCCGGCGTGTCGGCGGCAAACAGCAGCACGGCCTGGTCCGCGGGATCGGCAAGCGCGCCGCCCAGCACCAGTTCGCCGCGCGCCACGGCCTGGCGCGCCAACGCCAGGTGGGCATCGCGGAACTCGCCGCGGCGTTCGAGATAATCGGGGACCAGATCGTAGAACATTAGATAATGCATGGCGGCTCCTACGCTAAATTGTCGATACGGCCCGATCATACTTGCCGTCATTCTGTCCATCCACCCAAGGAATCCCGATGATCCAGGAAATTGCCAGCATTCTCGTCACCGCCGGCCACGAGGCCGAGTTCGAGGCCGGCGTGGCGCAAGCCAGGCCGCTGTTCATGCGCGCGCGCGGCTGCCATGGCATGGCCTTGCACCGCTCGATCGAGAACCCGCTGCAATACACCCTGGTGGTCGACTGGGAAACCGTCGACCACCACATGGTGGACTTCCGGGAATCGGCCGATTTCCAGGAATGGCGCAAACTGGTGGGCCCGCACTTCGCGCAGCCGCCCCAGGTGCACCACGAAAAAAAGGTGTTGTAAGGCGGCGCCCGTCAGGCCGCCCGGCGCGCCAGCGCCGCCACCGGCGCGATGCCGGCCCGGCGCGGCGCCTGCGCAGCCGCGGCGCTGTTCTGGGTGATGTCGTCGGTAATCTCCGCCAGCGTGCGCGACTGTTCCAGCGACACGTCCACCACCTCGCCCATGATGTCGGTCACGCGGCGCGACGACGCCACGATGTCGCCCATCGTGGCGCCCGCGGACTGCACCAGGTCGGCCCCGCTGCGGATCTGCTCGACCGACGCGGTAATGAGGTCCTTGATTTCCTTGGCCGCCGCGGCGCTGTTCTGCGCCAGGCTGCGCACCTCGGCCGCCACCACCGCGAAGCCCTTGCCGTGCGTACCCGCGCGGGCGGCCTCGACGGCCGCGTTCAACGCCAGAATATTGGTCTGGAACGCAATGCCGTCCATCACGCCGATGATCTCGGAAATGCGCCGCGAGCTTTCCGTGATGGCATTCATGGTGAGCACCACGTCTTCCACGGTATGGCCGCCCTGCTCGGCCACGCGGCTGGCCTCGCGCGCCAGCTCGTTGGCCTGGCCCGCGCGCTCGGCGTTGTCCGTCAGACCCTGCACGGCGACGCGCAGGGTCTGGGCGGCCGTGAAGCGCCGCGTGATGTCGGTGGCGTACTTGACCACTTTGAACGGCCGGCCGTCGGCATCCAGGATGGGGTTGTAGCTGGCCTCGATCCAGACCTCGCGGCCATTCTTGCCCAGCCGCAGATACTGGCCCGCGTCGTGGCGGCCCTGGGCCAGCTTGCGCCAGAACTCGGCATAGCGCGCGCTGTCGCGTTCGTGCGGCTGCACGAACATGCGATGGTGGCGGCCCACGATTTCGTCGGCGCGATAGCCCAGGGCGGCCAGGAACAAATCGTTGGCCCGGATGACGGTCCCGTCCAGCTCGAATTCGGCGATGGCCTGCACCTTCGAAATGGCCTCGACCTGCCCGGCCATGTCGTCGCTCAGGCGCTGCTGTTCGGTGATGTCGGTGGCGACCTTCACCACCTTGAACGGCCTGCCCCGGGCATCCAGCACGGGGCTGTAGCTGGCCTGCAGCCAGACTTCGCGGCCGCCCTTGGCCACGCGGCGATACCGGCCCGCGTCGTGCCGGCCATCCCGCAGCGCGCGCCAGAATGCCTGGTATTGCGGGGTATCCCGTTCGGCCGGATCGACGAACATCGCGTGATGGCGGCCCCGGATTTCTTCCCAGCCGTAGCCCATCGCGTCCAGGAAATTCGAGTTGGCGGCCAGCACGTGGCCCTGTAAATCGAACTCGATGACCGCCTGGGTCTTATGGATGGCCGCCAATTGCCCCACTATATCGGCCTGACGCCGTTTGCGGTTGCCAAACAGCCGACGGAGCCCCTGCCATGCCATGTACGTCTCCTTTGCGCGCACCACGATAACAATTGATGCGAATAGAAATTTAATGTATCAGTTATTGATACATTGAATCGTATTTCTGCAAAGGTCTCAATACGGCGCGGCGCTGAACGCCAAATATGTGGAAAATTCTCCACACTCTGCGAGGAATTCATGAAACTGGCTGCGAATCTTTCCCTGCTGTACCCCGGCCTGCCCCTGGCGCGGCGCATGCAAGAGGCCGCGCGCGACGGTTTTACGGGCGTCGAGATCCTGTTTCCGTACGATCTGCCGCCCGAAGAACTGGCGGCGCTGCTGCAACAGCACGGCCTGGTGCTGGCGCTGGTGAACACGCCCGTCGGCCCCGATGGCGAAAAGGGCCTGGCGTGCCTGCCCGGCCGGGAAGCCGAGTTCGATGCCGCGCTGGCGCAAGCCCTGGCCGTCTGCCACGCAACCGGCTGCCGCGGCGTGCACGTCATGGCCGGGCAGCCGCCCGCCGGCGCGACGCACGCCGCCTGCCAGGCCACGCTGGTGGACAACCTGCAACGGGCGGTCCCCCTGGCCGAGCGCGCCGGCGTCACGCTGACGCTCGAGCCGCTGAACCGGCACGACATGCCCGGGTATTTTTATTACTTGCCCGAACAGGCCGCGCGCATCATCGACCTGGTCGGGCATCCGGCGCTGCGGCTGCAGTTCGATTTCTATCATTGTCAGCGCGAGGGCCTGGACCTGGACCGCGCGCTGCGCGCGGCCCTGCCGCAGGTGCACCACGTGCAGTTCGCCCATCCGCAGGGACGCCACGAACCCGACCCCACCGACCCCGCGGTCAGCCAGGCCCTGCGCACGCTGGCACACAGCGGCTACGCCGGCTGGATCGGCTGCGAATACCGGCCGCGCGCCGACACCCGGGCCGGGCTGGCGTGGCGCGAGGCCTTTTGGCCGCTGGCCGCGGGCGCCTGACGCGCCGCCACCGGCGCGCCTACCCGGCCCCGTCGAGCTCGGGGTAATAGCGAAAGATCCCGTCGCCGAATGGCAACCGGCGGCCGCTGGAAAAATAGTCCTGCAGCGCCGGCAATCGGGCCACCCTGGCATGCAGCGCCATCACCTTGGGGTACCGGCGCGCCAAGGTGTCCATGCGGCGCGGAAAAGCATGCAGCAGGCCATCCACCAGGTGGAACAGGGAAAGGTCGGCATACGACCAGCGCCTCCCCCCGGCCAGCCAGTCGCCGCGTTCTTGCAGTACCCGCTCGAAATAGCCCAGGAACTTCGGCATGCGCTCGGCGCGGAAATTGGCCGCGCGACGCGCCGCCTCGGCGCGCTGATCTTCGTAGTAGTCGCTGGCCGCGATCGGATGGTGGGTGTCGTGCGCTTCGGCCACCATGTCGGCGATGGTCAGCTGCAGCTGGTTGGTCCAGTAGCGGCCCGCCGCGCTGGCGGGCGCCAGGCCATGCTTGTCACCCAGATACAGCAGGATGTTGGCGGTCTGGCCCAGCGTCAGCCGGCCCGCCACCAGGTAAGGCGGGGCGAACGGCGGATGCTGGCGCGGCGACTGCATGTCGTCGGCCACGGTCTGGCCGGTGGCGCCCGGCTGGCGGGCGCGCTCGCGGTAAGGGATGCGCGCCGCTTCCAGGGCCAGGCGCACGAATTCGCCGCGGCCGGGAATGCCGTCCCAGTACCACAGGTCATAGGTCATGGGATGCTCCTTGGTGAAACCGGGAATGCCGCCGTGTGTCGCGGCGGCGCCTTGCACGGTTTACCTTACCACCCCCGCGGGGCAACCCCGCAGGCTATAGGCCCGCCAGCCTGCGGCGCGCGGCCAGCGCCACCGCCACGGTGCTGCGCACATCGGCCAGCGCCCGGTGGGTGGGATCGGCCGCGCCCACGTGGCGCGCCAGGATCTGCAGCTTGTGCGAAGGCAGCTCGGGCCAGGCCTGGCGCGCCAGCTGCAGGGTGCAATGCGTGGGGTTGCCGAACGGCAACCCGGTGTGCGCGGCGGCGGCCTGCAGGAAACGGCGGTCGAACGAGGCGTTGTGGAAAAACACCGGCGCGTCGGCCACGAACGCCAGGAAAGCCGCGTAGGCTTCGGCGACCGGAATGCCCCGGCCGTCGACCTCGGCCTGGGTAATGCCCGTCAGGCGCGTGATGAAGGGCGGCACCGTCGCCCGCGTGCGCACCACCTGCGAAAACTCGCGTGCGATGGTGCCGTCGGGCGCCACCTGCACCGCGGCGAACTCCAGGATCTCGCAACTGGCGGTCGACAGGCCGGTGGTTTCCAGGTCGGCCACGGCAAAGGCGCCGTCCAGCGCCTGCAGCGCCAGCCGATGGCGGGCCGAGCGCGACGGCGCCGCCTGCGCGGGCCGGGGCGGCGCCCCGGGATCGTGGTCCTGGTACGGACTGGGAATGGAATAGCGACGGCGGAAATAGTGCATGGCGGTCCGGGCAATCGGGGCATTGTATGCGCGAGCCGCGCGTCGCCGCGCGGGCGTCCGGGAACGGGATTCAAGTCTTATATAAGATATAAGACACTTGCCCCGCCAGCCCTCCACACTCTACAATCCTGGCCACACCCCTTCCCGCAACCGACTTTTACGCAGGCCTCCCCATGCTGGAAACGTATCGCCAACACGTTGCCGAGCGCGCCGCGCTGGGCATTCCCCCGCTGCCGCTTTCGGCCCAACAAACCGCCGACCTGATCGAACTGCTGAAGAACCCGCCCGCGGGCGAGGCAGACAATTTGCTGGAACTGCTGACGCATCGCGTGCCGGCCGGCGTTGACGACGCCGCCAAGGTCAAGGCCTCGTACCTGGCCGCCGTGGCGCTGGGCAAGGAATCGTGTGCGCTGATCAGCCGGGCCAAGGCTACCGAACTGCTGGGCACCATGCTCGGCGGCTACAACATCGGCCCGCTGATCGAACTGCTGGACGACGCCGAAATCGGCACCATCGCCGCCGCCGGCCTGAAGAAAACCCTGCTGATGTTCGACGCCTTCCACGACGTGAAGGAAAAGGCCGACAAGGGCAACGCCAACGCGAAATCGGTGCTGCAAAGCTGGGCCGACGCCGAATGGTTCACCAGCCGCCCCGAACTGCCCGAAAGCCTGACCATCACCGTGTTCAAGGTGCCGGGCGAAACCAACACCGACGACCTGTCGCCCGCGCCCGACGCCACCACGCGCCCCGACATTCCCATGCACGCGCTGGCCATGCTGAAGAACAAGCGCGACGGCGCGGCGTTCCAGCCCGAAGAAGACGGCAAGCGCGGCCCGGTGCAGTTCATCGAATCGCTGAAAGAAAAAGGCCACCTGGTCGCCTACGTGGGCGACGTGGTCGGCACGGGCTCGTCGCGCAAATCGGCCACCAACTCGGTGCTGTGGTTCACCGGCGAAGACATCCCGTTCGTGCCGAACAAGCGCTACGGCGGCGTGTGCCTGGGCGGCAAGATCGCCCCGATCTTCTACAACACCATGGAAGACGCGGGCGCCCTGCCCATCGAGCTGGACACGTCCAGGATGGAAATGGGCGACGTGGTCGAGCTGCGTCCGTATGAAGGCAAGGCGCTCAAGAACGGCGCGGTCATCGCCGAATTCCAGGTCAAGTCCGACGTGCTGTTCGACGAAGTGCGCGCCGGCGGCCGCATTCCGCTGATCATCGGCCGCGGCCTGACCGCCAAGGCCCGCGAGGCCCTGGGCCTGCCGCCCTCGACCCTGTTCCGCCTGCCCAAGAACCCGGCCGATTCCGGCCGCGGCTACTCGCTGGCCCAGAAGATGGTGGGCCGGGCCTGCGGCCTGCCCGAAGGCCAGGGCGTGCGCCCCGGCACCTACTGCGAACCGCGCATGACCTCGGTGGGCAGCCAGGACACCACCGGCCCCATGACCCGCGACGAACTGAAAGACCTGGCCTGCCTGGGCTTTTCGGCGGACCTGGTCATGCAGTCGTTCTGCCATACCGCGGCGTATCCCAAGCCCGTCGACGTCAAGACGCACCACACGCTGCCGCAGTTCATCAGCACGCGCGGCGGCATCTCGCTGCGCCCGGGCGACGGCGTGATCCACTCGTGGCTCAACCGCATGCTGCTGCCCGACACCGTGGGCACCGGCGGCGACTCGCACACGCGTTTCCCCATCGGCATCTCGTTCCCCGCCGGCTCGGGCCTGGTGGCCTTCGCGGCCGCCACCGGCGTCATGCCGCTGGACATGCCGGAATCGGTGCTGGTGCGCTTCAAGGGCAAGATGCAGCCCGGCGTCACGCTGCGCGACCTGGTCAACGCCATCCCGCTGTATGCCATCAAGCAGGGCCTGCTGACCGTGGCCAAGCAAGGCAAGAAGAACATCTTCTCGGGCCGCATTCTCGAAATCGAGGGCCTGCCCGACCTGAAGGTGGAACAGGCCTTCGAACTGTCCGACGCGTCGGCCGAGCGTTCGGCGGCCGGCTGCTCGGTGCGCTTGAACAAAGAACCGATCATCGAATACATCAACAGCAACATCGTCATGCTGAAGTGGATGATCGCCAACGGCTATGAAGACGAGCGTTCGCTGGGCCGCCGCATCAAGGCCATGGAAGCCTGGCTGGCCGATCCCAAGCTGCTGGAACCCGACGCCGACGCCGAATACGCCGCCGTCATCGAAATCGACCTGGCCGACGTGCACGAACCCATCGTGGCCTGCCCGAACGACCCCGACGACGTCAAGACGCTGTCGGACGTGGCCGGCGCCAAGATCGACGAAGTATTCATCGGCAGCTGCATGACCAACATCGGCCACTTCCGCGCGGCATCGAAACTGCTGGAAGGCAAGCGCGACATTCCGGTCAAGCTGTGGGTGGCTCCGCCCACCAAGATGGACGCGCAGCAACTGACTGAAGAAGGCCACTATGGCGTGTTCGGCACCGCCGGCGCGCGCACCGAAATGCCGGGATGCTCGCTGTGCATGGGCAACCAGGCACAGGTGCGCGAAGGCGCGACCGTCATGTCGACCAGCACCCGCAACTTCCCGAACCGCCTGGGCAAGAACACCAACGTGTACCTGGGTTCGGCCGAGCTGGCCGCCATCTGCTCGCGCCTGGGCCGCATCCCGTCCAAGGAAGAGTACATGGCCGACATGGGCGTCATCAACAAGAGCGGCGACCAGATCTACCAGTACCTGAACTTCGACAAGATCGCCGACTACAAAGACGTCGCCGACGTCATCGAGGTGTAAATCGGGGCGCCGCATCCCGCGGCGCTTGCGTACGCCAAAGCCGGGCTGCGGACACGCAGCCCGGCTTTTTTTGCCGCCAGCCCGCCCCAAGGCAAAAGGGCCCCCTTTCGGGGGCAGCGAGCCGAAGGCGCGGCGCAGGGGCCCTTTTTGTTTCTGCTTCAGGCAGGGCTCATTGCCTGCTCGACCCAGCGCGCGATGGCCGTGACGCGCTCATCTTGATGAGGCTGCCCCATGAACTGGACGCCGAACGGCATGCCCTCGACGCACAGCAAGGGCGCGGTAACCGCGGGCGCCCCCACATACGACGATACGCAGCTGAACGATACGTCGCCGGTGGGAAACGGCGTGTTCTTCGTGGCCTCGAGACGCGGCGCCGGCCCGCAGGACGCCGGGCTGATCAGCGCATCGCAGTGTGTCTCCAGGGCAGCCAGGCGTTGGCGCGCCAGATCGCGCAGCGCCAGGTCTTGCCGGAAGGTGTCCAGCGTAACGCCGCGTCCGCTTTCTAGCTGCCGCAACAGGCTGGGCCCCAGCGTGCCGGGATGCTGCTCGATCAGGTTTTCCAGCGACCAGCGTTGTTCCCAGGAAATCAGCCGCAGCATGTTTGCGGTTGCCGTCGCAATAGATTGTTCGAACAGGTCCAGCAGCAAGAGATCGGGCCGCCTGACAATTTCGACCCCAGCCTTGGCCAGTTTATCGACCAAGGCTTCGAAGGCAGCTTTCGACGGGGTATCGAGGCGCGCCCACCCCTCGGTCTCCATCACCGCCAAGCGTCGTGGCTTTTGCGCCGCGGGCGCCGACAGTCCGCCGTAGAGGCCCGGATGGCCGGGATCGCCGCCGACCCGCGTCACGATTTCCATGGCCGCCGCCCACATATCTTCCGCGCAGCCGGCGTGGATGCCGACATGAGACTGGCTGTAGCCCAGCCGCTCGCCGCGGTTGATACCGCCGAAGGTAGGCTTGAGCGCCCAGTTGGCATTGAAACTGGCCGGGCGCAGCACCGAGCCGACCAATTGCGAGCCGATGGCAACCGGGACCATCTTCGCGCCCACGGCCGCGCCGGAACCGCTGGACGACCCGCCCGGTGTGCGCTCGGGATCGAACGCGTTGGTGGTTGGGCCAGGGTCGAGAAAACCCAGCGCGGTGGTCACCGTTTTTCCCAGGATAATTGCGCCCGCGTCGCGTAGCGCGCGTACCAACGCACTGTCGCGTTTGGGAAAGCACCCGGCATAAGCGAGGCTGCCCATCTGGGTCGGCATGTCTTTTGTTTCGATCAGGTCTTTGATGCCGATCGGCATACCGTCTATCTGCGACAACGGCTGGCCCGCCTGGTAACGTCGGTCGGATTCCCGCGCCGCGGTACGGGCGCCCTCTTCGTTGATCACGACCCACGCCTGGATGACGGGCTCGCGCTCGCGGATGGTTTGCAGGCAGGACTCCAGAAATTCGCTGGGACGCAGCGTTCCCGCCAGGAACTGTTCGCGGGCAGCGCCGAAAGACAGGGGCTGATAGGTGTCCGGATGGTAAGTCATTGACGTGCTCCTTGCTTCAATTGCTTTCGATACCGGCGGCGACGATGAGATCCGTCCAGCGACGGTATTCCTCTTTGAAGAAGGCATCGAACTCCGCCGGCGTGCCTGTGTTCACGGCCATGCCCACTCCGTTGAGCCGTTCGCGCACATCCGGCATCTGCAACACCTGGATGAAGTCTCTGTTCACCTTCTCGATGATTGCCTTGGGCGTGCCGGCGGGCGCGAACACGCCATACCAGGCCTCGAGCTCCAGCGAAGGCAGGCCCGCCTGCGCGGTGGTCGGAATGTCCGGCAAGTCGGGCAGGCGCTCTTTCGAGGCGACCGCATAGGCCTTGGTGCGATTGGCCTTCACGTAGTTCTGCACGTTGCCGGATGCAAACTGCACCAGCACATCGACTTCGCCGGAAAGCATCGCCGTCGAGGCTTCCAGCGCGCCTTTATAGGGCACGTGCATGATGTCTATGCCGGCTTCCTGCTTGAACATCTCGGTATAAAGCTGCAGCACGCCACCCGAGCCATTGGAGGAATAAGTCAGCTTGCCGGGATTCTGTTTCGCCTCATCGATCAGTTCCTGCAAAGTGTCTGCCTTTATCTTTGGATTGGCCAGGATAAGTACCGGCAAGGTGCCGATTTTGCCGATACGCTCGAAACCGTTCACGACATCGACCTTGGCGTGCTTGTTGATCGCCGGCAAGGTGGCCAGCTCGTTGAAGGTGAGCAGCAGCGTATAGCCGTCCGGCTTGGCCTGCGCCGCGTAATCGGTGCCTACCAGCGTGCCGGCGCCGGGCTTGTTTTCGACGATGACGGGGTGGCCCCACAGCGCGGCCAGTTTGGGGCCCACCAGGCGCGCCAGCAAGTCGGCCGTTCCTCCGGGGGTGGTCGGCACGACAATGGATACCGTCCTCGAAGGATAAGCGGCTTGATCGCCCGCAGCAGCCGCCTGGCTCGCCACGGCCCAGCACAACAGTACGCCCGCGCAACTACGCCATAAACCCAGCTTCATCGATGCCTCCTGATTTTCGATTAAGAAATGATTAAGGATCGCGCGCGGCCGCGGCGCTGTTATTGCGGTGAATAGTAGGTAGGCGCCTTAGGGTGGTCAATCAACTTCTGTGCTGCTACGATTTACTTTTAATTAATCGAAAGCGCCATGGAATCTCTTCCGCCGCTCAATGCGCTGCGTACTTTCGAAGTCGTGGGGCGTGTGGCCGGCATCAGTGCGGCGGCCCAAGAGCTGTGCGTGACACCCGCCGCGGTCAGCCGGCAGATCCGCGTGCTTGAAGACCATCTGCGCACCCGCCTGTTCTACCGGCAACATCGGCGCATCGTGCTGACGCCGGCGGGCCGCGAATATCATTCAGAAATCTCTCGCCATATCGCCGGCCTGCGCCGCGCCACCCAGCACATGCGCCATACGGCGCGATCGCGCGTCTTCAACCTCAGGGCGCCGCATACCATCGCCATGCGCTGGCTGCTGCCCCGGCTGGCCGACCTGCATGCCACCCATCCCGACCTGGAAGTGCGCTTGCACACCTCGGCCAATCCGCCGGACTTCGAGCGCGAAGACCTGGACGCGGCCATCGTCATCAACCACGGCCACGCGCCGGGCCTGGTGCAGTACAAGATCATGGAAAATGAAATCGCGCCCGTGTGCACACCCGAGATGGCGGCGCGCTTGCAGCACCCCGACCAGTTGCTGCGAGAAACCCTGCTTCATACCCATGCTCGCCCCGACGACTGGCAGATGTGGTTTTCGCACACAGGCCTTCCCACGCCCGGCACCAGCCGCGACATGCGTTTCGAATCTTCGGCGCTGGCTTACGAGGCCGCGCTGGCCGGCTTCGGCATTGCCATGGGCCAGAAATCGATGATCACCCAAGAGCTGGACGACGGAAGGCTGGTGGCGCCCTTCGGCTCATGGGTCAATCTCGGCAGCTTCAGCTATTACTTCGTGATGCCGCAAGAAGTCTATCGGCGCGACACGCCCGAAGCCGCGGTGTTGCGGCACTGGATCGCCTCGATCTCGCTGCCGGCGCAGCCGGATCCGGATGCGAGGCAATCCGGCTGAAAGCCGTCAGCCGCGCAGCGCCAGGGCATCGAGCCGGGCGTCGTCCAGGCCCAAGGCCACGCTGCCGAGGGCGCAGGTAACGGCGAGGGCGCGGCGCAGTTCCGGCTCGCGGATGATGTCGGGCGTGTCCTCGGCCGTCAGGATGCGGTTGACGCGCGAGTCGGGCCGGTCGAAACCCGCCACCAGGCGCAGCGCGGGAATGCCGTGGCGGGCGAAATTGGCGTGGTCAGAGTTCGGCATCAAAGGCAGCCAGCTGGCTACCGCCACGCCCGCGGCCTGCGAGGCCTGCGCCACGTAGGCGGCCAATGCGGGGAAGTCGCTGATCAGCGCGGTCAGGGTATCGTCGCCGGCGACGGTGTCGAGGTTGATGTTCAGTTTCAGGCGCGCGCGTTCATCCGCGGGCAAATCCGCCAGGTAGCGCGCGGAACCGGCCAGGGCCCATTCTTCGGCGCAGAACAGGCATACGCGCAGGCCGGGCGTGTGCGCCGACACATGCGGCGCCAGCGCTCGCGCGGCGGCCAGCGCCACGGCCACGCCGGTCGCGTTGTCGAGCGCGCTGCAGCCCAGATCGTGGCCATCGAGGTGGGCGCTGACGACAATGCGCGCCTCGCGGCCGCCCGGGATGTCCAGCACCGCCACCCCCGCGCGCGCATCGGGCATTTCTTCCCCCCGTATGCGCAGGCGGGCTTGTCCGCCTGCGCCGGCCAGCAGGCGCGCGCCGGCTTCGTCGATGTAGGCCGCCGGAATGCCGTGGCCGTCGCGCGGCCGGCCCGACGAGCCCGACAACAGGCCGCCGCCGGGCCAAGGGTTGGCGATCAGGAAACCCGCGGCGCCGGCCTGCACGGCCATGTCGTATTTGCGGCGGCGATGCACGTGGTGCGGCGTGAAAGGATATTCGTGGCGAACCAGCACCAGCTTGCCCCGCACCTGGTCGCCGGCGCGCGCGAAATCGTCGGCGCGCCCCTGCCCCAGGTCCAGCACCGGCGCCACCAGGCCATCGGGGCCGGTGGATGCCGAGCGCAGCAAAGGCTTGCATGGCAGGGGCCGGGCGAGGCCTTGGCCATCTATATGTTCCAGGCTGGCTTGCAGGCACTGCCAGCCGTCGTAGGGAACCTCGAACCTCTGCACGCTGCTGCCCACCGACTGCATGCGGCGCACGGCCCAGTCCATGGCGGCGGCGTCTTGCCCGCTGCCCGACAGGCGCCCCCCGAAGCCACATAACGCTTGAAAATCATCCATCAATTGCGCGTCTTGCGCAGCCGCCTGCAACCACGGGGTCATGAACATCCTTGTCGTCGAGGGCGCGCCCGGAATGGGCGCGCGGGTTTATTCCATTTTGATGCCGGCGCGGCTCACAACGTCCTGCCAGCGCTGGAAGTCACTCGAGAGCAACGCCTGCAGCGCCTGCGCATCGGTCTTCTCGGGCACGTTGGCGCCGATGCCCGCATAACGCTGCGCAATAGCGGGCGAGCGCATGACCTTGGCCATCGCGGCGCCCAGCCGGTCGAGCACGGCCGGCGGCGTGCCGGCCGGCGCGAGCAGGCCCCACCAGCTTTGCACGGTCAGATTGGGCAGGCCGCTTTCCTGGAACGTGGGAACGTCGGGCGTCTCGGCCTGGCGTTGCGGCGACGAGACCGCCAAGGGCCGGATCTTGCCGGCCTGGAACAGCGCCGCGGCGCTGGGCATGCTGCTGAAGCTCACGTCGATCTGGCCGCCGGCCAGGTCGCTGACCGAGGCGGCGGCGCCCTTGTAAGGCACATGGACCAGCTTGGTTTGCGTATTGAGCATGAACAGCTCGGCCAGCAAATGCGTCAGCGAGCCATTGCCGCCAGAGCCGATGGAAACCACGCCGGGCCGGGCCTGGGCATCGGCCACCAGTTCGGCCACGCTTTTGGCCGCGTATGCCGGGCTGGCGAACAGGTACATGGGCGACAGGCCCACCAGCGCGATCGGCGCGAAGTCTTTGCGGGCGTCGTACTTAACACGGTCGCCGTACAACGCCGGCACGATCGTGAACGGCACATCCGCCAACAGCAAGGTATAGCCGTCCGGCGCTTCGCCGGAAACATAGGCGGTGCCGATCATCGAGCCCGCCCCCGAGCGGTTCTCGACCACCACGGGCTGGCCCAGCTCGGCTCCCAGTTGTTCGCCGATGGCGCGCGCGATCAGGTCGGAACTGCCGCCGGCCGAGTAAGGCACCACGATCTTGACGGGCTTGTCCGGGTAGGCCGCGGCCAGGGCCGGTGCCGCGATGCAGGCGGCGGCCACCATGCCGCGCCAAAAGGTTTTCCACTTGTTCATGTCGATCGAGCCGTTTTTGTTAGAGTCGGCAACTATTCTGGGCCGGCCGCATCGACGGGGACAAGGGACGTATGCGCATGCGCCATTCCATTATGGAATAGCGGCGCGGCATCAGCCTTGCAGGTAGGCGCGCACCGCGCGACTGAGGACTTGCGCGCGCTCCAGCGTCCAGGCGCAGAAGGCATCGGTGTAGGGGCCGCCCACATTGGGCCGGGGCCGCATCAGGTAATAGCCGAACCGCCCCTCGACCACCTCGCCCAGCGGCCGGCACAGCGTGCCGTCGCGCAGCGGCTGCAGCACCATGCACAAGGGCACGATGGCGGCGCCCAGGCCGTGCATGACAGCCGGCAGCAAGACCGAAAACCCCTCGTATTCCGGCGCGGTAACGGACGGCCCCGGCCACAGCGGCGCCACCTCGGCCCGCCATTCGTCCCAGCCGTAGCCGCGCTGCGCCCGCTTGAGCAGCGGCAGGCCGTCCAGGTCGTCCGCGCAGCGCACCGTGTGCCGCCGCAGCAGGCCCGGCGTGGCGACCAGGGCCATTTCGCGGCCGCATAGATACTGGGCCGACATGCCCGACACATAACCGGCATGCAGCTGGATCTCGGCGTCGAAACGCTCGGCCTCGCTGCGCCCGTACAGCAGGCGCGGCCGGACGTTGACCCGTATGCCCGGATGCTTTGCGAAGAATCCGGCCAGCTCCGGCAGCAGGCAAAACTGCGCGAACGAAGGCGACACCGCCACATTCAGCGCCACCCGGGATCCCGGCTGCGCCACCAGTGCATCCGCTTCGTCGATGAGCCGCAGCGCGGCGCCGATACGCTCGAAGTACAGCGCCCCCGCGTAAGTCAGCCGCAGGCCGGTTGGCAGGCGCTGGAACAGCGCCACGCCCAGGCGCCCTTCCAGGGCGCTGATATGTTTGCTGACCGCGCTCTGGGTCAGGCTGAGTTCTTCGGCGCTGCGGCTGAAGTTCAGGCTGCGGGCGGCGGCCAGAAAAATACGCAGCGACGTGACGGAATTGCGAGAGCCTTTCATCGGAGGCGGCAGACAAAGCGGCGGGAAGCCGCCATTATCGGCGCCCCGGGGCCTGGCCGGAATACGCGGCGGAATTGCGACACATTCCCGTGCAATTTCCCGGAAAAGCATTGCATCGGCCGGCCGCCCTCCGGATAATAAGAAAAATTCTTATTATAGTTTTCATAATCTGCATTCCCAACATGCCTGCTCTCTTCCCTGCCCCCGCCACGGCCTCCCTGTCCCGCCTCTCCCTCAAGCCGCTGACGCTGGCGCTGCATGCGGCCTTGTCCGCCGGCGCGGTGGCGTGCGCGCCCGCCTGGTCGCAAACGGTGCAAGGCGCGGTCACGACCATGGAAACCACCACGGTCACGGGCGAAGGCAGCGTCTCGAATCCCACCCCCATCGAATTCGCCGGCGGCCAGGTGGGACGGGGCGGCCAGCTGGGGGTGCTGGGCAATATGGACAACATGGATGCCCCGTTCGTGGTCACCAGCTACACGTCCAAACTGATCGAAGACCAGCAGGCGCGGACGCTGGGAGACGTGGTGAAGAACGACGCCTCGGTACAGGTGGGCAACGGCTATGGCAATTCGGCCGAGACCTTTTCCATACGCGGTTTTGCGCTGAACAACGATGATCTGTCGTTCAACGGCCTATACGGCATCCTGCCGCGCCAGGTGCTGCCCACGCAGATGATCGAGCGCGTCGAAATCCTGAAAGGCGCCAATGCGTTCCTGAACGGTGCGGCGCCGGGCGGTTCCGGGCTGGGGGGGTCGATCAATATCCAGCCCAAGCGCGCGGGCGCCGATCCGCTGACGCGCGCCACGCTGGACTACACCAGCGACTCGCAAGTGGGCGCCGGCGTCGACATCGGACGGCGCTGGGGCGACAGCCAGCAGTTCGGTATCCGCGTGAACGCGGCCCACCGCGACGGCGACACCCGCATCGACGACGCCGGACAGCGCATGACGGTGGGCACGGTCGGGCTGGATTATCTGGGCGAACAATTGCGCGTATCCCTGGACGCCGGTTATCAGAAATACCGTTATTCGCAGCCGCGCCCCACCATTACCCTGATGGGCGACGATGTTCCGTCGCCGCCCTCGAACAGCACCAATTATGGCCAGCCCTGGACCTACAGCGAGCTGGAAAGCACCTTCGGCGTGCTGCGCGCCGAATACGATTTTTCCAGCAACTTGATGGGTTATGCGGCGATCGGCACCAGCCACGACCGCGAGAACGGCGATTATGGCCAGCCCAGCGTCGACGGCAACGGCATCGGCACGGCGGAGCGGCTGACCGTGCCCTATACCCGCGACTCGGTCAGCGGCGAAATCGGGATGCGGGGCCGGTTTCACACCGGACCGGTCGGCCACCTGGTGAACGTGGGCGTATCGCGGCTGCAGACCCGGGTGCGGCAGGCCTGGGAAATGAGCGGCAGCATTCCCATCGACATCTACAACCCCGTGGCTGTCCCGCGCCCCGAGACGGCAATCTCGGGCGGCGACATCGACGATCCCCACGTCAGCAGCCGCACGTACCTGACCAGCGTCGCGCTGTCCGACCAGTTGTCTTTCCTGGAAGACCGCGTCTTGCTGACCATCGGCGCGCGCCACCAGAACATCGAAGACAAGCTCTACACCGCCGAGGGCGTGCACGACACCACCTACGACGAGTCGGTCTGGACGCCCGCCTATGGCCTCGTCGTGCGGCCCTGGGAACAGGTGGCGTTCTACGTCAACCATATCGAAGGCCTGAGCAAGGGCGACACGGCGCCGCTGGGCGCCAGCAACTTCGGCGAAACTCTCGCGCCGTACCGCACCAAGCAGACCGAGGCCGGCGTGAAGCTGGATTTCGGCAACATCGGCGGCAACATCGGCGTGTTCCAGATCGAGAAGCCCGAGGCCTACACCAACTCGGACAATGTCTTCGGGCTAGCCGGCTCGCAGCGCAATCGCGGCCTGGAAATGAATATCTATGGCGAGCCGATGCGAGGCGTACGGCTGTTGGGCGGCATTACCTTCATGGACCCGGAACTGCGCGGCACGCAGGGCGCCGCTCAAGATGGCAACGACGCGATCGGCGTGCCTCGCTACCAGGCCGTGATCGGGGCCGAATGGGACGTGCCCGCCCTGACCGGCCTGACCTTGCAGGCGTATGTCCAGCGGCGCGGCTCTCAGTACGTCAATATCGACAACACGGCCAAGATTCCCGCCTGGACCCGCCTGGACCTGGGCGCGCGTTATGCCACCCAGATCGCCGGCCACAACGTGGTGTGGCGCGCCGCGGTGGACAACGTGACCGACAAGAAATACTGGGCGACCGTCGGCAACGACTTCGGCCAGATCACCCAGGGCATGGGCCGCGTCTACAAGCTGTCGATGTCGGTGGACTTCTGACCGGCGTCCGCGCGGGCCTGCGCCGCGCGGCCCGCCGCGCTGGCCCGCCCTAGCCCCCGAAGCGATGTTCCGGCAAGCCGCGCACCCCCAACCCGTGCACGGCGAACAGGCTGCCGCGCGCCACGCCATCGCCGGGAAAGCGCGGCAGCGGCGGACGGGCCATCGACGTGACATACAGCACGTCCAGGTCGGGCCCGCCGAACATGACGCTGGTGACTTTCTTCACCGGCATCTCGATCACGCGGTCGACCGAGCCATCCGGGGCGTAGCGCACCAGCTTGCCGTCGTACACCAGGGCATTCCACAAATAGCCGTCGGCATCGACGGTGGACCCGTCGGCGCCGCCGCCACCGCTCATGTCCACGCGCGCATGCGTGCGGCGGTTCGACACCTTGCCGGTCTGCTGGTCGTAGTCGTACGCCCAGACTTCGCCCGACCAGGTGTCGTTGAAGTAGAACGTATTGCCGTCGGGGCTCCAGCACGGGCCATTGGACACCACGATGCCGCGCTCGAGCGTGTGCAGCGACAGGTCCGGGTCCAGCCGGTACAGGGCGCCGTTGGGGCCGTCTTCGTTGGTGTCCATGCTGCCGGCCAGGAAGCGGCCCTGGCGGTCGACCTTGCCGTCGTTCAGGCGGTTGGCCGGCTTGTCGGGTTCGGGATCGACGATCAGTTCCAGCTCGCCGGTGCCGAAGTCCAGGAAGTGGAAGCCGCGCGCCAGCGACAGCACCGCCCCGCCCTGCTTGCGCAGCGCCATCGAGCCGATCTTCTGGGGCAGGTCCCAGGCTCGGACTTCGCGGCCGTCGGCGGTGCAGCGGAACACGCGGCCGTCGGCGCTGTCGATCCAGTACAGCCGCTGTTCATCCACGTCCCACAGCGGGCCTTCGCCCAGGGTGGTCTTCACATCGACCACGATTTCGATGCGCATGAGTGTCTCCTATCAGAATGCGACCTGGTCGCCGCCTTTCAGTTGCAGGATGCGACGGGCGTCGTCGGGGGTGGCGATCTGCATGCCCAGGCCTTCGATCATCTGGCGCACCGCGCGCACTTGCTCGGTGTTGGACTGGGCCAGCCGGCCTTTGCCGGCCCACAGGCTGTCTTCCAGGCCGACGCGCACATTGCCGCCCATGGCCACCGATTGCGCGGCAATGCGGAACTGGCTGGCGCCGGCGCCCAGTACCGACCAGCGGTAGTCGGCGCCGAACAGCCGGTCGGCGGTGCGGCGCATGTGGATGACGTCTTCCGGGTGCGTGCCGATGCCGCCCAGCAAGCCGAATACCGACTGCACGAAGAACGGCGCCTTGACCAGCCCGCGATCGGCAAAATGGGCCAGGTTGTACAGGTGCGCGATGTCGTAGCATTCGAACTCGAATCGCGTGCCGTTGTCGTAGCAGGTGGACAGGATATATTCGATGTCCTTGAAGCTGTTGCGAAACACCAGGTCGCGCGTGGCCTCCAGGTGTTCGCGTTCCCAGTCGAACTTGAATTCCTTGTACTTCTTCAGCAAGTGGTACAGGCCGAAGTTGATCGAGCCCATGTTCAGCGACGCGACTTCGGGCTTGAACTGCGCGGCCGGCTTGACGCGCTCTTCCACCCGCATATAGGGGCTGCCGCCCGAGGTGATGTTGATCACCGCGTTGGTGCCGCGCTTGACCTCGGGCAGGAAGCGCGCGAAGGCTTCGGGGGTCTGGTCGGGCTTGCCGTTGCCCGGGTCGCGCGCATGCAAGTGCAGGATGGCGGCGCCAGCTTCGGCCGCCGCCACCGCCTCGCGCGCGATGTGCTCGGGCGTGATGGGCAGGTGCGGCGACATCGACGGCGTGTGGATCGCGCCGGTGATGGCGCAGGTAATGATGACTTTGTCTTGGGACATGCTGGGCTCCGGGTGGAAGGCGCGTCGGGCGGGGCGCGCTCAGGGGGTTTCGTCGATGCTGCCGCCCTGCTTGTGGGCGGCCAGTGCCATCAGGCGGCGATCGCGCCACAACTGGCGCGCGGCCAGCGCGTCGGCCGGCAGGTGCTCGCGGCGTTCGGCCTCGACGCGGTCCATCAGCTCGCCGCCCCATGGCACGCGGCGCTGCATTTGCTCGAACAGGCCGGCATACATGGCTTCATAACGCTCGGCATAGTCGCGCACGCCGCCCGGCGCATTCAGGTCGATAGTCTCGAACGGGCCCATGAACGACCAGCGCAGCGCCAGGCCTTCGCGCAGGCCGATGTCCACGTCCTCGACTCCCGCGTAGCCATCGGCCACTAGCCGGAAGGCTTCTTGCAGCAGCGCGCCCTGCAGGCGGTTCATGACGAAGCCGTCGATCTCGCGGCGCATCATGATGGGCACCTGGCCGGCCTCGGCCAGGATCCGGCGCGCCCGTTCCAGGGCCTGCGGCGCGGTCCAGGGGGCCGGCACCACTTCCACGGCCGGCACCAGATACGGCGGGTTGATCGGATGCGCCACTAGGCAGCGTTCGCGGCCCAGCAGATGGTCGGTGAACCGCGAAGGCAGCAAGGCCGAGGTCGAACTGGCCAGGACCGCATCGCGCGGAGCCAGTCGGTCGAGTTCGGCGTAGACGGCGCGCTTGCTGTCCAGCACTTCGGGGGTGTTTTCCTGCACGTAGTCGGCATCGGCCAGCGCCCCGTCCATGCCGGGCTCGATCCGCAGGCGGTCCAGGACCTGGGCGGGCGACTGGCCGCGCAGCAGGCCCTGGCCGGCCAGGTCGGGCAGCATGGCGGCGGCGAACTCGCGGGCCCGCTCGGCCTGGCCGGGCTGGCTGTCCCACAAGGCGACCCGGTGGCCGCCCCGCGCAAAAACGATGGCCCAGGCACGGCCGATCAGGCCGGCACCGATGATGGCGATATTCGACATGGCGATTCCTCTTGGCGAACGGCCCCTAAAGGGTTTCGACGTTGCCGTCGACACTGAGCGACTGGCCCGAGATATTGCGGCCGGACGCGGACAACAGGAAGGCGGTGGACAGCGCCACGTCGTGCGGCGTGACCATGCGGCGCAGCGAAATGCGTTCCAGGTAAGTCGCCTCCATGGTCTCGTAGGGTACGCCCAGTTGCCCGGCGCGCGCACGGATGACCCCCTCCATGCGCGGGCCTTCGACAATGCCGGGCAGGATGGCGTTGACGCGGATACCCGCCGGGCCGAGCTCTTTGGCCAGGCTTTGCGTCAGTCCGATGACGCCGAACTTCGCCGACGAATAAGGCGTGCGGAATGCATAGCCATGCCGGCCCGCCGACGAAGACATGTTGACGATGGCGCCGCCGCCGGCCGCCTTGAGCAGGGGCACGGCCAGGCGGGTGCACAGGAACTGCCCGGTCAGGCAGATGTCGATGCAGCGGCGCCATTCCTGCGGATCCAGCTCTTCGACGGCGCCGGTCGGCCCGGCGATGCCGGCATTGTTGATCAGCGCGTCCAGTCCGCCCAGGTGCCGCTGCGCGGCCTGGAACAGGGCCGCCACCTCGTCTTCGCGGGACACGTCGGCGCGCACGGCGCCGACCTGGGGATGGGTTCGTGCCAGTTGCGCCAGCGCGGCCTCGGACACGTCGCAGGTGAACACCCGCGCGCCGCACGCGGCCAGGTGCGACACGATGGCCAGGCCGATGCCGCCCGCCCCCGCCGTGACCACGACGCGCAACCCTTCCAGCCCATCGTCTCGACTGCTCATACCAACTCCTTGCGCGGCCGCCGGCCGCATGCTCGTGTTCATTTTTCGCGCAGGGCGATGACCGCGCCCAGCACCACCGCGCCGTACAGAATGGCGCGCGTGGCATAAGGCAGGTTGCTGCCGGCCAGCAAGGTCTGCAAGGCCGTCAGCAACAGCACGCCCGCCAGCATGCCCAGATAATGGCCGCGGCCGCCGGTGATCAGGCCGCCGCCCACCACCACCACCGCGATCGAGGGCAACAGGTAATCGTCGCCCATGCCCAGGCTGGCCTGGCCCGAGAAACCGGTCAGCAAGATGCCCACCAGCGCCGCGCACACGCCGGACAGCACGTACACGCCGATGAGAGTGCGGCCGACCGGGACGCCGGCCAGGCGGGCCGCCAGCGGGCTGTTGCCCACCGCGTACACGCGCCGGCCGAATGCCGTGTGCGACAGCAACACCACAGCGCCCACCGCGAACGCGGCCACGAACAGCACCACGGGGGTGACGCCGGCCACCTGGCCCGTCATGAAGCCGCGCAACAGCGGCGGCGCGAAACCGGCCGGCGTACCGCCCGAATAGAGCAGCGCCAGGCCCTGCAGGATGCCGTTGACGGCCAGGGTGGCCACGATGGGCGACAGGCCCAGCGCCACGACGGCCAGGCCGTTCACCAGTCCGACCACGCATCCCAGCAGCAGCGCCGCCAGCATGGCGTAGGGCAAGGCGATATCGGCCCCCTGCGCGATGCCCGCGAACACGATGCCCGACAGGCCGATGGTCCATGGCAGCGACAGGTCCAGCCCGCCGGTCAGGATGACCGCGCCCTGCCCCAGCGCCAGAATGGCCAGGAAGCTGGCCAGCACGATCAGCGAATTCCAGTAGCCCCAATGCGCCAGCGATCGGCCCAGCACCAGTTCGGTGGCCGCCAGCACCAGCACCAGGCAGGCGAACGCCGGCAGCGAATAGCGCAAGGTCTGGGCATGGCGCACCGCAAACGGCGGCGCGGCCGCCGATGCGGCGGGCGCCGCCGTATCGGCGGCCAGGCGCCGGTCGGCGCCGCCCAGCTGGCGCGGCAGCGTGCCGGCCCGCCAGGCACGCCAGCGCGTCACGGCGGCGCGCAGTTGCCGCACCGGCACCGAATCGCGATTGGCGGCGGCCGCCAGCGCGGCCAGAATCAGGATGACGCCCTCGACCACGGTGGCGTAGTACGCCGACACATTCAGCACCAGCAGGATGTTCACCACGATCATCAAGATATAGGCGCCGAACACCGATCCCATCGGCCCGCCCTTGCCACCGCCCAGGCGCGTGCCGCCCACCACCACGGCGGCGAAGATCGACAGCAGCAACGGATTGCCCACCAGCGGGTCGCCGGCGCCGGTCTGCGCGCTGAGGAACACGCCGGCCAGGCCGTACAGCGCGCCGGCCAGCACGTAGGCCAGGAAGCGCACCGCGTCGACGCGCACGCCCGCGGCGCGCGCGGAGTCGGCGTCGCCCCCCACGGCATACAGCGCCGTGCCGACCGGGGTGCGCTTGAGCCACAGCCACAACAGCGCCAGCACGGCCAACAGGGCCAGCGGCATGGGCAGCAGTTCGGGCCAGGCATCGCCCATGTAGAACTCGCCCAGCGCCGGCGGCACCAGCCCCCCGGGCTTGTCCATGACCAGCAGCGTCACCCCTTGCAAGATGAACATGGTGGACAGCGTCACCACAATGGGCTGCAGGCGCAGCACCGCAACGAAGAAGCCATTGAACGCGCCGGCCGCCATGCCGATCGCCACGCCCGTGGCCGTGGCCTGCCATACGGAGGCCTGCGGGCCGCCCAGGACCAGGCCGGCCGCCAGCGCCACGTTGACCAGCGAGATCACCGCGCCCACCGACAGGTCGAAACCGCCCGTCAGGATGACGATGGTGGCGCCGATGGCCGCGATGGCCAGGGTGGCGCCGCCGCTGCTCAGGAATGAAATGTCGAAGTAGCTGAGCGTGCCGCTGCCCAACATCACGACCGTGCACAGCATGATGGCGAACACGGCCATGGCCGTCAGCAAGCCGCGATGCGCCGCCAGCGGCGCCGTGCCGATGCGGCGGGCGGACGCGGCCGCCAGCGGCCGCTCGAGAGGGGCCTGGGTGATCATGCCGCCCTCCGCTCGGCATCGCCGCCCAGCGCGATGCGCATAATGCCTTGCTCGGTCAGCGCCGGCCCGGCCAGCTCGCCCCGCACCTGGCCGCCATACAGCACCAGCGCGCGATCGGATAGATGAACGATCTCGGGAATCTCGGTGGAATGGAACAGGATGGCACCGCCTTCGGCCACGTACTGGCGCATCAATACATACAGTTCGTGCTTGGTGCCGACGTCGATCCCCCGCGTGGGATCGAACAGCAGCAGGATGCGGCTTTGCGCCAGCAGCCACTTGGCGATGGCGATCTTCTGCTGGTTGCCGCCCGAAAAAGCGCCGGCCGGTGTCCAGGCGGCGCGCCGGTCGACCTGCACGCGCGCGAAGGCACGTTCGACGGCGGCATTCTCGGCGGCGGCGCTGATCACCCCGCCGCGCGTATAGCGCCGCACCACCGGCAGGGTCGCGTTGGCGCGCCCGTCCAGTTTCAGGAACAAGCCTTCCGTCTTGCGGTCTTCCGGCACCATGCCGATGCCGATATTGGGCCGGATGGCATCCGCCGGCGAGCCCAGCGTCACGGCGCGCCCGTCGACCCGGACCTGCCCCCGAGCGGGGGCGAGCATGCCGAAGCAGGCGTGGAACAAGTCCAGCTGGCCCATGCCCTGCAGGCCCGCCACGCCCAGTATCTCGCCGCGCCGCAGGCCGAAATCCACGCCCCGCACTTTGCCGGCGTCCAACCCGCGCACGCCCAGCACTTCGGGGCCGAAGGCGGGCGCGTCGGCCGGACGCGGGGGAAACACGCGCGACACGCTGCGGCCCACGATGCGCTCGATGACGGCATCGTCGTCCAGTTCGCCGGCCGGCCCGGTGGAGATATGGCGGCCGTTGCGCAAGATGGTCAGGCGGTCGCAGAACGCCCGCACTTCCCGCATGCGATGCGAAATGAACACTACCGTGGTGCCCTGCGCTTTCAAGCGCGCGATCAGGCCGCCCAGCCAGTCGACGTCGCGGCCGGCCAGCGTGGACGTGGGCTCGTCCAGCAACAGAATGCGCGGCGCGCGCAACACGGCGCGGGCGATCTCGATCTTCTGGCGCACCGCCAGATCCAGCGTGCCGGCCTCGGCATGCAGGTCCACGTCGAAATCCAGGTCGCGCAGATGCTGCGACACGCGCTCGGCCGCCGCGCGGCGCCGGATCATGCCCAACGGGCCGCGCGGCGCGTAAGGCATCAGCATGTTGTCGAGCACCGGCAGGTCGGCCACCAGGGTCATTTCCTGGAACGCCGTCTGGATGCCCAGCGCATGCGCGGCGCGCGGCGACCGCAGGCGCGCCGGCCGGCCATGCACTTCGATATGGCCGCCGCTGGGCTCGATCAGGCCCGACAGCAGCTTGACCACGGTGGACTTGCCCGCGCCGTTCTCGCCCAGCAGGGCATGCACGGTGCCCGGCTGGATCTCGAACGACACGTCATCCACCGCCACGGTGGGGCCAAAGACCTTGCGCAGGCCGACGGCCCGCACCGCCGCGGCGGCAGGATCGGCGATATTCATGGCTGCTTCCTTGCGGGATGGCGCGTCAGCGTTCGGGCTGCGACGCCAAAGCCGCGTTCAGGCCCACTTCGGGCGTCTCGGCCGAGAAAATCGAGGCGAACCAACCGGGGTTCTTGACCGCCGAGGGCTTGAACGCATTGCAGCCGGCCTTCATCTCGGCCCAGCTGCCGGTGTCGCATAGCTTGATGGTCTCGTTGGTGACCAGCGGCAAGGGCAGCGTGACGTGCTTGGGCACCTGCTTGCCTTCCAGCGCCTGCACGGCCAGCTTCAAGGCCAGCGCCCCCGAATACGGCGGCGACGCGTACGACACGCGCGGCGCGCCCATGGGCGCGTAGGTGCCGGCGGCGCCATCGGCCTGCGTGCCGGGCGGCAGCATCTGCACCCGCCCGCCATTGGAGCCCTCGCCCGCGCAGGGCAGCAGGTCTTGCGGCTTGCGGCCGGCCTCGATCTGCATGGAATTCGCGGTGTAGCAGCCCACCTGCATCCACAAGCCATCGATGCCGTCCCAGCCGCGCGTGGCCAGCAGCTTGGACAGCTCGGTGCGCGCCACGGCCTGGCTCCACATGCCCACGGCCTCGCCCACGACCTTGATGTCCGGATATTTGGCAAAGACCTTCTTGGCCGCTTCGGTACGCTGGGTATCGACCGACGTGCCGGGCACGCCGGTGACCAGCACCACGTTGCCCTTGCCGCCCAGTTTGTCGGCCAGCCACTGGGCCGTCACGCGGCCGGCTTCTTCCTGGTCGATGGTGACGTTGTGGGCGCAGGGCTCGGTGACTTCGGCATCGTAGGCGAACACCAGCACATTCTTGGCGCAGGCGTTCTTGATGACATGGTTCAAGGCCGTGGGCGAGATCGGATACACGACGATGGCCTTGGCGCCCGCCTGCACCATGGCGTTGATCTGCTGGATCTGCTTTTGCGCGTTCGGGCCGGCCACTTGCACCTGCAGGTCGATCTTGTCGGCCATCGAGGGATGGGCGGCCATGGCCTTGACCATATTGGATGCCTCGGCCTGCCAGTCGTTGCCGACATAGCTCATGCTGAGGAACACTTTGGCTTTCTGCTGCGCCTGGGCCGGCGCACCATACAGCGCCGGGGCGAGTGCCGCGGCGGCCAGGACGGCGGCCGCAAATCTTTTATTGCACCGATTCATGCCTGTCTCCGTATCCGTTGAAGGATGGTCTTGTGGGTTTTTTGCCGCGCCGGGGTTCTTCTGCCCCGGGTCGGGTTAAGCTTATTGTTGAACCAGATGTATCTGTGATCACAGATCATGAAACGCATAATACGATGGGAATTCCAGCCATGCAACCACCCGCCCTGCCCGCCGCCGACGTGGCCGACCGCCTGCCGCCGGCCACCGAACTGCAAGGCAAGATGGAAAAAATCGTCCGGCACACCCTGTCGGACCGGGTCTACGCCGATTTGAAAGAATTGCTGCAGTCGGGCGAGATGGAACCCGGGCAACGCTTCACGCTGCGCGGCCTGGCCGCCACCGTGGGCACCAGCGCCATGCCCGTGCGCGAAGCCGTGGGACGCCTGGCCGCCGAACAGGCGCTGGAAGTGCTGCCCAACCGCGCCATCCGCGTGCCCATCATGACGCGCGACCGCTTCCTGGAATTGCGCACCATACGCATCCAGCTCGAGGGCCTGGCCATCGTGCAGGCCGCGCAGCACCGCAGCGAGGCCGAACTGGCCGAGATCCAGGCCTACGAACAGGCATTCCTGCGCGCGCGCGGGCAAGCCGTGCCCGACGGCCGCCAGGCCGTGCGCGCCAATAAGGGCCTGCACTTCGCCATCTACCGGGCGGCTCGCATGCCCGCGCTGCTGCAGATCATCGAAGGCCTGTGGCTGCAGGTGGGCCCGGTGCTGAACTACGACCTGGCCAGCAGCCCGCGCCGGCTGAGCGATGGCGAGGCGCACGTGCATCACGCCAATATGGTGGCGGCCATCGCCCGGCAGGACGGCGCGGCGGCGCGCGACGCGCTGGTGGCCGACCTGACCAGCGCCAGCGAATTCATCCTGGCGCGCGACGTGCTGCCCTGAATCGGCGGGCGCGGTTCCGGATGGCAGGACGACGCACGCCACAGCGCTTAGAATGCCGCCATCCCTCTACAAGGAATCCGGCAATGAGACTGGGGCCGCCGCTGCTGACCCTGCTGATGGTATTGACCGGCTGCGCCACCACGCCGCCCTCGAACCCCGACAATCTCTGCGCCATCTTCCGCGAGAAGCCCGATTGGCACGACGCGGCGGTGGACGTGCGCGAGAAATGGGGCGTGCCCGTGCAAGTGCCGTTCGCGATGATGTACCAGGAATCCAGCTTCCGGCACGATGCCTTGCCGCCGCGCTATTACTTCCTGGGCTTCATCCCGTGGGGCCGCGTCAGCTCGGCCTACGGCTATGCCCAGGCCAAGGACGAGACCTGGGCCGACTACAAGCGCGAGGCCGGCGGCTGGACCGCCAGCCGCGACAACCTGGCCGACGCGCTGGACTTCATGGGCTGGTACATCAGCAAGACCCAGCGCATCAATGGCGTGTCGAAATGGGACGCCTACGGCCAATACCTGAACTACCACGAAGGCTGGACGGGCTACCGCAACCGCAGCTACGACAAGAAAGCCTGGCTCAAGCGCGTGGCGCAGCAGGTGCAGGCGCGCGCCGAACGGTTCGGGGCGCAGTACCGCTCGTGCGAGAAAGACCTGGACCGCGGCGGCCTGTTCGGCGTGTTCTGACGCGCGGGCCGCAGGTGTCTGGCTCCCGCAGGGTGCCTGACACCGATTGCGATGCGGACGGCTCGGGCGGTGTCTGACACCTTCGGAGTCAGACACCTGGTAGACCTGGTAGGGGCGTTGCGCCATCGGCATTGCGCTATCCTCTGGGCTACAGGAGAGAGGCCCCATGTATTTCGACTCGACGCTCTGGGCGATGACGCGCGGCGTGCGGCTGCGCATGCTGGCTTGCGGCTTGCTGGGCTTGATGGGCCTGGCGGCGGGCATCGCGCGCTTCGTGCTGCTGGGGCAATTTCTGGCGCGGCTGTTCGCCGGCGCCAGCGGCGGCGCCCTGTGGTGGCCGCTGGCCGGCGCGGCCGCCGCCATCCTGCTGCGCGGCGGCTTCGAGCACGCCCTGAACCTGCTGGCCAACCGCAATGCGGCGCTGATCCAGAACAACCTGCGCGCGCAGTTGTACGACAAAATCGTCGAGCTGGGCCCGGCCTGGTTTGGCGGCCAGCGCACCGGCGGCGTGATGCTGGCGGTGATCGACGGCGTCGAACAACTGCAGAGCTTCTTCGGCCGCTACCTGCCGCAATTATTCATCGCGGCCTGCGCGCCGATCGTGATCTTCGCCTTCATCGCCTGGTGGGACTGGCCGGTCGCCCTGGTGCTGATGGGCGCCGCGCTGGTCACGCTGATCCTGCCCCTGGTGGCGCACGGCAGCCACCGCGATGCCTCGCGCCGCCGCGCGCAGGCCTTCAAGGCCTTCGGCGAAGAATTCCTGGACGCCATGCAGGGCCTGCCCACCCTGAAGGCGTTCGGCCAGAGCCGCGCCTGGGGCGAGCGCCTGGCCGAGCGCGCGCGCGCCCTGTCGGACAACACCTTCAAGGTGCTGGGCCGCGAGGTCTCGGCGCGCTTCGCGACCGACATCGGCATTACCGTGGGGGCCGCCGCCGCGCTGGCCCTGGGCGCCTGGCGCGTAGCGCAGGGCGAGATGACCCTGGCCGCGTTGCTGGTGGTGCTGATGGCCGGCACGGAAATCTTCCGGCCGCTGCGCGACATGCGGGCCGTGCTGCACCAGGGCCTGATGGGCCAGTCGGCCGCGGCCAGCGTGCGCGCGCTGCTCGATGCCGCCAGCCCCGCGCCGCAAGGCACGCACGATGCCGCGCCGGCGCACGCCGGCGGCGGCCTGTCGATCGCCTTCAACGATGTCGCGTTTTCTTACCCGGGCGGCCGCCTCGCCACGCACCAGGGCATGAGCTTCGCCATCCGCCCCGGCGAGCGCGTGGGCATCGTGGGGCCCAGCGGTTCGGGCAAGTCGACGCTGGTGCGCCTGCTGCTGCGCCTGCACGACCCGCAGGCGGGCAGCATCGACATCGGCGGCCATGACCTGCGCACACTCGACCCCGACACGGTGCGCGCGCGCATTTCACTGGTGGCGCAGGACAGCACCCTGTTCCACGGCACAGTCGAAGAAAACCTGCTGCTGGCACGGCCCGGCGCCACCACCGACCAGATGCATGCCGCCGCCGCGGCCGCCAACGCGCATGCGTTCATCATGGCGCTGCCGCAGGGCTACCAGACCGTGCTGGGCGAACGCGGCATGCAATTGTCGGGCGGCCAGCGCCAACGCCTGGCCATCGCGCGCGCGTTGCTGCGCGATACGCCGATCCTGATCCTGGACGAGGCCCTGTCGTCCGTCGACGCCGAGAACGAAGCCGAGATCCAGCAGTCGCTGGAACGCCTGAGCCGCGGCCGCACCACGCTGGTGCTGGCGCATCGCCTGTCCAGCGTGGTCAACGCCGACCGCATCCTGGTGCTCGACGGCGGCCGTATCGCCGAGTCGGGCACGCACGCCACGCTGATGGCGGGCGACACCCTGTACCGCCGCCTGATGGGCGGCCAACAGGGCACCGCGCACGCCCCGGTGCCGGACGACCTCGAAGCGCCGCGGGCCGAGGCCGGCACTGACGGCGGCCGCCCTGCCCCGGTGCCGCTGGAAACCGAAGCGCGCCACATCGGCACCCGGCAGGTGCTGCGGACGCTGATGCAAATCATCCGCCCCTGGAAGCGCCAGTTCGCCATCACGGTGGCCAGCGGCATCGGCCGCGTGGCCGCTTTCATCGGGGTGTCGGTGCTGGGCGCGCTGGTCATCGCGCGCCTGAAAAACGGCGAACCCTTCGACGGCCTGCTGGCGGGCCTGTTCGTCATGGCCGTGTTGGCGGCGGCCCTGCACTGGCTGGAATCCTGGCTGGCCCACGCCATCGCCTACCAGTTGCTGGCCGAAATGCGCATCGCACTCTATCAGAAGCTGGAAGCCCTGGCGCCCGCTTATCTGTTGCGGCGGCGTTCCGGCGACCTGGTGGGGCTGGCCACGCAAGACGTGGAAACGGTCGAATATTTCTTCGCCCACACGGTGGCGCCGGCGTTCGTGGCGGTGCTGGTGCCGGCGGTAGTGCTGGTCATTCTAGGAGCCACCGCGTGGCCGCTGGTGCCGGCGCTGCTGCCGTTCCTGCTGTGGGCCGGCGCCTCGCCCTGGCTGAGCCGCGCCCGCGTGGACGCCCAGGGCAGCCGCGCGCGCCAGGCGCTGGGCCTGCTGGGCGCGCATTTGTCCGAGACCATCCAGGGCCTGTCCGACCTGATGGCGTTTTCCGCCACGGGCCGGCGGCGCGCCGCCTTCTTGGAGATCGCCCGCGATTACCAGCGCGTGCGGCTGACCTTGCTGGCCGACCTGTCGCGCCAGAGTGCCCTGCTCGAGATCGCCACCGGCCTGGGCGGCTTGTCGGTGGCCGCCGTCGGCGCGTGGTGGGTCGCGCAGGGCGCGCTGGCCGCCGGCCTGCTGCCGTTGCTGGTGCTGCTGTCAGTGGCCGCGTTCCTGCCGGTATCGGAAATCGCCCAGGTCAGCCGCCAGCTGGCCGATACGCTGGCTTCCACGCGCCGCCTGCGCGCCATCCACGACGAACCGGTGGCGATCACCGACGGCGCGCTGGCGCCGCCCCTCGATCGCGCGGGCCTGCCGCTGGCCTTCGACCGCGTCACCTTTACGTATCCGGGCCGCGCCCAGACCGCCTTGCGCGACGTATCGCTGGACCTGCCCGCGGGCGCCACCCTGGCGCTGGTGGGGCCTTCGGGCGCCGGCAAGAGCACGCTGGCCAGCCTGTTGCTGCGGTTCTGGGATCCGCAACAGGGCGCCGTGCGCATCGGCGGCATCCGCCTGCCCGACCTGCAACTGGACGCCCTGTATCGCCGCATTGCGCTGGTGGCGCAAGACACCTGGCTGCTCAACGGCTCGCTGGAAGACAACATCCGGCTGGCGCGGCCCGACGCCAGCGCCGCCGAGCTGGACCAGGCCATCGCGCGCGCCGCGCTGGCCGACTTCGTGGCCGGGCTGCCCGACGGCCTGCGCACCCGCGTGGGCGAGCGCGGCGTGGCGCTCTCGGGCGGCCAGCGCCAGCGCATCGCCATTGCCCGCGCCTTCCTGCGCGACGCGCCGATATTGATCCTGGACGAAGCCACCTCGCACCTGGACGCCATCAGCGAAGCGCAGGTGCACCAGGCGCTGGCCGAACTCATGCGCCATCGCACCACCCTGATCATCGCGCACCGCTTGTCCACCATCCGCCAGGCCGACACCATCGCGGTGGTCGACGGCGGCCGCATCGTCGAATCGGGCACGCACGAAGCCCTGTTGGCGCGCGGCGGCGCCTACGCGCACCTGGTGAACCGGCAGATGATGGCGGCGCGGCAGGTGGCGTAATCGGAATCGGCCGACCAGAGGAAACCGGCCGGCAAGACGCGTCTCAGGCGGATTTCCAGCGGCTTGCCACTTGGGCAATCGGCGTGGCAGCCGCGGCGGGCGGGCCCTGCACCCGTGCCGGCGTACGCGAAAACCGCGGCGCCGGCGCCGGCTGGCTGACACCGTTTATGTCCACGAAGGCCTGCCGCGCCGCATTGTGCGGATGATCCGCCGCCTCGGACAGTTCGAGCACCGGGGCGACACAGGCATCCGTGCCCTGCAGCCGGGCGGCCCATTCGGTCCGGGTGCGCGACCTGAACACGCGCACGAGCGCCGCCCGCAGTTCGGGCCAGCGCGCTGGGTCCGCCTGCGCATCGTGAAATTCCTCCGGCACTTCGGCGCGCCTGCAGAACTCGGCGAAGAACTGCGGCTCGATGGCGCCCAGCGACACGTACTTATCGTCGGCGGTCTGATAAACGCCGTAATAAGGATGGCCGCCGTCCAGCATGTTGTGGCCCCGCGGCTCATTGAAGATGCCGCGCAGGCGCCGGCCGACGTGATGCGACATCAGATTGGCGACCCCATCGCTGATGGCGCTGTCCACGACCTGGCCGCGATCGGAGCGCTGGCGTTCCCACAGGGCCGCAAGAATGCCCGCCACCAGGTACAGGCTGCCGCCGCCGTAGTCGCCGACCAGGTTGAGCGGCGCAACGGGCCCGCTCTCGGCGGTTCCGAAGGCATGCAGCGCGCCGGTGATCGAAATGTAGTTGATGTCGTGGCCGGCCGACTGGGCCAAAGGACCATCCTGGCCCCAACCCGTCATCCGGCCGTAGACCAGGCGGCGGTTGCGCTTGGCGACTTCCGCGGGGCCCAGGCCCAGGCGTTCCATGACACCGGGACGAAAGCCTTCCACCAGCACGTCGGCCACGTCCAGCAGTTGCAGCACGCCTTCGCGATCGGCGGCGCACTTCAGGTCTGCCATGACCACGGTGCGGCCGCGCGAGGCGATCTGCGTGTCGTCGCCCAAGGGGCGGCCGGGGCGGTCCACGGTGACGACATCGGCGCCGAGGTCGGAAAGCATCATGCAGGCAAAAGGGCCGGGGCCGATACCCGCGAATTCGACCACGCGCAGGCCGGCCAGCGGGCCGCAGGAAGACGGAGAGCAAGTTGTCATAAGAGGCAGGAAAAAGAACCGGGACAGCGGCCGCGCGGCCGCGTTACTTGCCGGAAGCCGCCCCGCCCCGCAGCTCGCCGTCGCTGGCGCCGAGCGGCGGCGCGGGACGCCGCAAGGTACCCGGCGTGCGCGACATTTTCACGGGCACATCCGTCGTCCGCACAGTGCCTTCGGTGGGATGGTCCATGGTCTTGAAGAAGCCCACCGCGGCCAGGTGCGGGTCATTCAGCAGGTCCTGCAAGGTGTTCACGCGCGCAACCGGAATATCTTCTTCGTCCAGCAGGCGCACCCAATCGTCGGTGGTCTTGGTGGCCACGATATCGATCAACTCTCCGTACAGGGCGTCATAGTTGCGGTTGCGCGCCGTGGTGGTGGCAAAGGCCGGGTTCCCGATCAGGTCCGCGCGATTGGCCATTTTGAAGAACTTGGCCCAGTGCGCATCGGTGTACGGCAGGATACTGATATAGCCGTCCTGGGTACGATACGGCTTGCGGTTGCTGGCCAGGATGCGCTCATAGCCCATGCCGGCAATGGCCGGCACATAGCTTTCGCCGCTCAGGTGCTCGATCAGCGCGAACGACACCAGTGTTTCGTACATGGGCACTTCCACCGCCTGCCCCAGGCCCGATTTTTCGCGTTCGTACAGGGCCATGGGAATGGCGTAGGCAATGGTCAGGCCCGTGACCTTGTCGGCGATCAGCGTGCGCATGTAGGCCGGTCCGCCCGCGTTGCCGGTACCCTGCACCGCGGCCAGCCCGCTATACGCCTGGATGATGTCGTCGAATGCCGGCTTGCCGGCATAGGGACCGTTCTGCCCGAACCCCACGGCCGAGCAATAGATCAGGCGCGGGTTCAGCTGCCGCAAGGCCTCGTAGTGCAGGCCCAGTTTTTCCAGGGCGCGAGGCCGGATATTCGAGATGAACACGTCGCTGTCCTTGAGCAGATCCAGCAACTCAAGGCGATCGCTTTCCTGCTTGATATCCAGGCAGACACTGCGCTTGTTGCGGTTGAAGTTCATGAACGGCGCCCCCATGCGCGGCGACCGGGTCGGCAAGGCATGGCGGAAGATGTCGCCCTCGGGCGGCTCGACCTTGATGACGTCGGCGCCCATGTCGCCGAAGATCTGCGTGGCGTACGGCCCCATGCCGACCGTGGTCAGGTCGATGACCCGGACTCCGCTGAGCGGACCGTCGTTGCGCCGCGCTTGCGCGCCGGGATTGGTATCAGTCATGGCTGCGAGTTCCTTGCTTGTGTTGCGGTTCATGCTGTTTCATCAATGTCTTGGCCTGGTAGCTCAGCACGGTCTCGCCGAGCTGGTTGACGACGTCCACTTTCACCGTCAGCACGCCGCGGCCCGGATCGCGCGTGGGGCGCTTGTCCAGGATATGCACTTCGGCGTGCAGGGTGTCGCCCGGACGCACCGGTACCTTGAAAACGAAGGCGTCCATGCCCAGGCCGGCCAGCACATTGGTGCCCAGCACGCTTTCCAGCATGCCGCCCGACAGCGCGGCGGTCAGGAAACCGGGCGCTATCGGTGTCCCGAACGGGCCGGCATGGCGCGCGTGTTCGTGGTCGATGAAGAGCGGCATCTGCATGCCCGCCAGGGCGGCGAAATTGACCAGGTGCGTCTCGGTCACCGTGCGGGCGTAGCTGACGTGGACGTCGCCCACTCTCAGGTCGCCGAGGGTGGGCGCGGCCGGGTGAATGCGTCGGTTGCTATCGCTCATTACTTGATACCGAGCGCCTTGGCGATCGCGCGGGTGCGGTCGCGCTCGGCGCGCAACTGCTCGACGAACTCGGCGTTGCTGGGGTTCACCGGCTGGGCGCCCAGCGAAATCAGGTGGCTGCTGGCTTCTTTAGAGCGCATGGCATCGAGCACCAGTTCACGCAGGCGCTCGGCCACCTGCGGCGGGGTGCCGGCGCGCGCCACGAAGCCGTACCACAGCGGCGTCGCGACGTAGCCCTTGGGGTTGCCCAGGGCTTCGGGCACGGTGGGCACGTCCGGCATGGCCTGCGAGCGTTCTTCGGCGAACAGCCCCAGGACGCGGATGCGGCCCGACTTCACTTGCGACAGCGCCAAGGGCATGGCGGCGGGATAAATGGCGATGTTGCCGCTCATGACGTCGGTCAGCGCCTGCGAAGAGCTCTTGTACGGCACCTCGACCATATCGATGCCCGCGACATTCTTGAGAAGCTCCATCTCGATCTGGCTGGGGGTACCCGCTCCCGACGACGCGAAGCTGAGCTTGCCCGGATGCTGTTTCGCATAGGCCACCAGCTCGGGAACGGTGTTGATGCCCAGGCCCGCGTGGATGGTCAGCGCGATGGGCACCGTGGCCACCTTGGCGATCGGCACGAAGTCCTTCAGCGGATCGTACGGCAGGTTCTTGTCGGTGCCGGCGGCGATGACAAACGGGTTGGCCACCATCAGCATGGTATAGCCGTCGGCCGGCGCCCGTGCCACGGCCATCGTGCCGATGACCCCGCTGGCGCCCACCTTGTTCTCGATGACCACCGGCTGTCCGGTTGCCTGCCCGATGCGGTCGCCCACCGTGCGGGCGAATACGTCGCTGCCGGTTCCGGGCGAGAACGGCACGACGATCTTGATGGGCTGGCTGGGAAATGCCTGCTGCGCGGCGGCGACCGCGGGGGACGCCGCAACGGCAAGCAGCGCGGCCGCCAGGGCGGCGGTACGCTGGCTGAAACGATGGATAAAGTGCATGGTGTCTCCTCGACTCGTTTTATAGGGGGATCGGGTTTGCGGCATCGACGGGCTATAGCGGGTCCCAGTCGAAGACATCCTGTGTCCGGTCCAGCGGATAAAAGCTTTTGCGCAAGGCCGGCATGGCATGCGTGGCGATGGTGTCGGCCGTCCAGCCGTCGGATTCGTGCACCGAGCGCAGCGGCCGGCTCTGGCTCATCAGGAAAATCTCATTGGCGCGCACGGTGAATATCTGGCCGGTGACATCGGCCGCGGCCTCGCTGGCGAGAAAGCGCGCCAGGGGGGCGATCTTGCGGGTTTCCATGATCTTCATGCGCTCGACGCGCTCTTGCTGGTCGGGCGTGTCGGTGGGAATGCTGCCGATCAGCCGGCTCCAGGCAAAGGGCGAGATGCAGTTGGACCGCACGTTGTACTTGTGCATGTCCAGCGCCATCGATTTCGACAGCGCGATGATGCCGGCCTTGGCCGCGGAATAATTGGCCTGCCCGAAATTTCCTATCATTCCCGACGTCGACGTCATGTTGATATAGCTGCCGCCGTTCTGCTTCCTGAAGTGCGGAGCGGCGGCGCGCGAGCAATAGAATGTGCCGTTCAGGTGCACATCGAGCACGCCGCGCCATTCCTCGATATCCATGTTGAAAAAGAAGCGGTCGCGCAAGAAGCCGGCGTTGTTGACCACGGCATCGATCCGGCCATAGTGGTCGAGCGCGCATTCGATGATGCGGCTGGCCGACGGCCATTCGGCCACGCTGTCGGCATTCGCGACCGCCTCTCCGCCGCCTTGCCGGATCTCGTCGGCCACCGCCTGGGCCGGATCGGCGCTCTGGCCTTCGCCCTTGGCCGTCGTGCCCAGATCGTTGACGACAATGCGCGCGCCGGCCCGGGCCATTTCCAGCGCCATGTCGCGCCCGATGCCGTTGCCCGAGCCCGTAATCACCACGACCTTGTTATCGAGCCTAGTATCCAAGAACCTCTCCTTCGTTGAATTCGCCGCCGTGCCGGCAGGCAACCTGATCTAGAATTCAGCTTCCAGCCAACGGAGCTATCCATTGCCCTTGCGGCCGTGTGCTTCTTCCCTGTAAGACCCGATGACCACAATCAAACGCGTAAAGGCAGCAGATCGCACGCTTGATCTTCTTGAGGCATTTGCTCGCAGCAAACGTCCGCTGAGCCTGTCGGAAGCCGCCAAAGAAATCGATATGCCGGTCAGCAGCTGCCATGTACTGCTCAGAACGCTGACCTCGCGCGGCTACCTCACCACCTTCGACCAGCATCGCCTGCACTACCCCAGCAAGCTGCTGTTCGAACTGGCAAGCACCCTGCTGGCCAATAACCCCATCATCGCGATCATTTCTCCGTTTCTGCAAACCCTGTGCGACCAATGCGGCGAAACCGTCGTGCTGGGCAAGCGGCTGGGCAACCACGTCATCTACCTCGACGTCTACGAAACCTCCCAGACCATCCGCTTCAGCGCCCGGGTCAGTACCTTGCGCGACCTGCATTCCAGCGCGCTGGGCAAGGCACTGCTGGAACAGATGCCCGAAGACGAACGCGCCGCCTTCGTGTCGCAGTTGCCGCTCAAGCCCATTACCGGCCATACCTACACCGACGCGGCCGCCCTGCTCGCCAATATCCGCGAAGGGCTCGCGCGCGGATGGCAGCTCACCGACGGCGAAAGCGTCGAAGACGTCATGGCGGTGGCGCGCGGCATCGTGCTGGGCGGCGAGCACTATGCCGTCGCCGTGGCCGGCCCGTTGTCGCGCATGCAGCCCAAGCTGCAGGCGCATTCGCGCGCCCTGCTGGCCACCCTCGACAGCCTGCGCGCCGAGGTCGGCTGACGCGCGGCTCAATCCGGCGCGATGCCCGCCGTCTCGACGACCTTGCGCCACTTCGTCACCTCGCTCTGGTGAAAGGCCTGCAATTCGGCGGGCGTGGACGGCGCGATGGCGAAGCCGGCCCCGGCCAGGACGCGCACGACTTCCGGCATCCGCAGCACGCGCCCCAGATCGCGATTCAGCAAAGCAATGGCCGGCTCGGGCGTGCCCGCGGGCGCGAACAGGGCGAACCACGCGCTGACGTCGTAGCCGGGCAGCGTATCCGCCACCAATGGCACGTCGGGAAACTCGGCCGACCGCTGCGACCCGGTCAACGCCAGCAGCTTGACCTTGCCTGCCTTGACATGCTCGGCGGCCGACACCACGGGTTCGATCATGAGATCGATGTGGCCGCCCATCAGGTCGACCTGCGCGGGCCCGCTGCCCTTATAAGGCACGTGCACCATCTCGATGCCGCTCATCTGCATCAGCAGCTCTGTGGCCACATGTTGCGACCCGCCCACGCCTCCGGTCGCGTAGTTGAGCTTGCCGGGCTTCTGCCTGGCCAGTTCGATCAGGGCCTGTACCGAGTCGGCCGGCAACGAGGGCTTGACTATGATGCCGAAAGGCGTCGATCCCACCATGCCCACCGGCGCGAAATCTTTTAAAGGGTCCCAGGTCAATGCGGCGTTGACCGCGGGGTTGATCGCTATCGTGCCGATGGTGCCCAAGCCCAGCGTATAGCCGTCGGCGGGCGCGCGCGCCAGTGCCTGCAAGCCGATGGCCCCCATCGCGCCGGCCAGGTTCTCGACCACCACCGGCTGGCCCAGTTCGCCCGCCAGCTTGTCGGCGATGACCCGCGCCACCAGGTCGGTGGAGCCGGAAGGCGCATTGGGCACAATAAGCTTCAGGGGCCGCGCCGGATAGTCTTGCGCCTGGGCACAAGCCGCGGCCGCGATCAACAAAGCGCCCAACAGGCGCCCGAAACCGGGATTCATGGTGTCTCCTTCGCGTACGGCACGTTCTTGCTGACCAGGTCCCAGACGAAACGCGCCGAAGGCTTGTTCTGCTCTTCGTGGATATGCCCCACCAGGCCGGCCGCCCGGCTTACGACGGCAATGCCGCGCATGATCTTCTGCGGCATGCCGATCTCGCCCAGCACGGCAGCCACGGCACCGGTGACATTGATGGTCAGGTGCCTGCCGAAGGCCCGGTCCACCTCTTCGGACAAGATCGTCAAGGCATCGATGTGGCGTCCCTGCGCGCCATGCCGGCGCGCCACGTCGAACAGTTGCGGCGAGCGCGGGTCGTCGGGCTTGTGAAACGGATGGCCAAATCCCGGTACCGGCTGGCGGCGCTGCGCATGCCCTTGCGCGATGTCGGCGGCCCGTTCGCGCATGCGCTGCGGCTGGGACAACAGGTCTTCGATCAGCAGGCCGGCGCCTTCCATGGTGCCGATGAACGTGCCCCCGACCCCCAGGATGCCCGCGGCGATCGCGCTCTGCATGGCTTCGGGCGTGGAGTCGTAGATCTGGCGCGCCACGATGGAGCTGGGCGTAAAGCCATGCTCCATCAGGGTGACCAGTACGGCGTCCAGCACTTGGCACTGCAGCGCGGTCGGGCGCTGCCCCATCAGTTGCAGGTACATCATCTCGGTGAACGACACCTGGCCGATCAGTTCCTTGACGAGGTCCCGTTCGCGCACGTGGATGCTGTCGGCGGAATGCCGGGCGATCGCGGTGGTGGGCGCGGCCGGCTTCATGGCCGTTCTCCCGCGGCTTGCGCATCGCGCGTCTTGACGACCAGGTGCCAGGTGCTTTCCATGACGTCCTCGCCATGCTGGTTGACGGCCACCCGCGTCATCGCGATGGTGCCCCGGCCCGGCTTCCTGCCCGGGGTCTTGCCGGCGATGCCCAGCCGCACATGAATGGTGTCGCCCAGCTTGCACGGACGCATGAACTTGCATTCGAGGTTCTTCAACCCCAGGATCGACGGTTCGAGATACTTCATCAGCGGCAGCCGCGTGCACAGGCCGGAGGTAATCGACAGCACCAGCAGGCCGTGGGCGATCCGCCCGCCGTGCAGGGTCTGCCCGGCGAACTCGGCATCGACATGCAGTGAGTTGTAATCGGCGGACAAGCCCGCGAAATTCACCACGTCGGCCTCTGTGACCGTGCGCGCGGACGTCTTGAAACTGTCGCCCACGGTGAAGTCGTCGAAGCAGAGAACGTGTTCCTGGGCCAATGCGGACAGGCGATCAGACATGCCAGGGGCTCCTTGGGATCGAATCGGTGGATGGAAAGGATTGCGGTGGCGGGCCGGGCGGCGCTAGGCCGGCGCGCCGCCGAACGCCGAAATGCCCAGCAGGTCGCGGCCGATGATCAGCGTCTGGATTTCGCTGGTGCCCTCGGGAATGACGGCGCCCCGCGTATCGCGGAAAATTCGTTCGATGGGATATTCTTTGCTGTAGCCCATGCCGCCGTGCACCTGCAAGGCCAGGTCGGCCACTTCGTGGGCGGCCTGCGCCGCATACAGCTTGGCCACCGAGCATTCCATGCGGGCCGCCATGCCGCGGTCGAGCGCGCGGGCGGCCCGCCGGCACAGTTGGCGGGCCGCGTCGGTTTTCACCTTCATGTCCACCACCATTTTTTGCACCAGCTGGAAGCCACCGATAGGCAGGCCGAATTGCTTGCGGGTGCGCGCGTATTCCACCGACAGATCCAGCGCGGCCTGGGCCGCGCCCACCGCGCCGGCGGCTACCGCCAGGCGGCCGAAGTTCAGTCCGCGCAATATGGCTTTGAGCCCCTCGCCGACGTTGCCCAGCACATTGCCGGCCGGCACCTTCGCGTCCTGGAACGACATCTCGGACGTGACCGTCGAGCGCAGGATCATGGTTTCGAGGCGCCGTGCGGTGAACGCCGTCTGCTCGCGGTCGACCAGAAATGCCGTGATGCCGCCGGGCTCGCCGGCCGCGCCCGGCACGACGCGCGCCATCAAGATACCCAGTTCGGCCACGGCGCCGTTGGTGATCCACATTTTGCTGCCGTTGATGACGTAGTGATCGCCCTGGCGACGGGCGCGGGTTTCGAGCCCGGCCACGTTGGACCCGTGATCCGGTTCGGTAATGCCGATCCAGACGCGCAGGTCGCCGGCCAGCAAGGGCGCCAGGTAGCGCTGCTTCTGCTCGGGCGTGCCGAGCGAGTCGAGCAGCAATACGGCCATGTTCATGGTGTTCAGCGTCGAGCGCAGGCTGTGCCAGCAATACCCCGCCTCTTCCATGAGCAGGGCGTAGTCCAGGTGGCTCAGGTCGAATCCGCCACGGTCCTGGGGCAGAAAGCCGCCGAGCAAACCGAAATCCGCCAGGCGCCGGGGCAAGGTCCAGTCGAATTCGCCCTTGGCCTCAAACGCGGCAACGGTAGGGGCCACCTCGCGCCGCAGGTACTGCGCCGCGCTGTCGCGCAGGGTTCGTTGGTCGACAGTCAGTTCGTCATCGTCGCGAGACATCGGGGCCTCCGGGCCGGGTGCATGGGCGGGCGGCATATTTTTCAGCCCAGTAAAATATTTTCTTCTATAGTAGAAATGGTGAAGGAATAATAAAAACCCCGCCACCGGGGATAACCCGGGGGCGGGGTTCGCGGCGGAGGCCGCGGCCGGCCACCCTGCGATGCGGAAGGGCGCGGAACTTTGACTGCCACGGCAAGTCTTATATAAGATATAAGACCAAAGACCAATGCGGGCCAGGTCGTTTTGTCTCACATACAATGACAAGCGCGCCAAAACGCCACAAAATGGCAGCTTTACGCGGTCCTAAACCCACGGAGTCTCATCATGCCGCACAACACGTTCAATACCCTCCAGAATTTCAAGATCGGCAAAAAATCCTGTCAGTTTTATTCCCTGCCTGCCCTGGGCAAGGCTCTGGGGGTGGACGTGCAGCGTCTGCCGGTGTCGATCCGCGTCGTGCTCGAATCAGTGCTGCGCAATTGCGACGGCCAGAAAGTCACCGAAGCGCACATCAAGCAACTGGCGGCCTGGCAGGCCAACGCCAAGCGCGAAGACGAAATCCCCTTCGTGGTGGCGCGCGTCGTGCTGCAAGACTTCACCGGCGTGCCCCTGCTGGCCGACATCGCGGCCATGCGCTCGGTGGCCGACAAAATGGGCCAGGACCCCAAGCGCATCGAACCGCTGGTGCCGGTGGACCTGGTGGTCGACCACTCCGTCATGATCGACTACTTCGGCACCAAGAACGCGCTCGACCTGAACATGAAACTGGAATTCAAGCGCAACCAAGAGCGCTACCAGTTCATGAAGTGGGGCATGCAGGCCTTCGACACCTTCCGCGTGGTGCCGCCGGGCTTCGGCATCGTGCACCAGGTCAACCTCGAATACCTGGCGCGCGGCGTGCACCAGAAGAACGACATCTACTATCCCGACTCGCTGGTGGGCACCGATAGCCACACCACCATGATCAACGGCATCGGCGTGGTCGGCTGGGGCGTGGGCGGCATCGAGGCCGAGGCCGGCATGCTGGGCCAGCCCGTGTATTTCCTGACCCCCGACGTGGTGGGCGTCGAGCTCAAGGGCAAGCTGCGTGGCGGCGTCACCGCCACCGACCTGGTGCTGACCATTACCGAAATGCTGCGCCGTGAAAAAGTGGTGGGCAAGTTCGTCGAGTTCTGCGGCGACGGCACCGCCAGCCTGTCGGTGGCCGAACGCGCCACCATCGGCAACATGGCGCCCGAATACGGCGCCACCATGGGCTTCTTCCCGGTCGACGAGCGCACCATCGACTACTTCAAGGGTACCGGCCGCACGCCCGAAGAAATCGCCGCCTTCGAAGCCTACTTCAAGGCGCAGAAGATGTTCGGCATGCCCCAGGGCAAAGACATCAACTACACCAAGCTGCTGACGCTCGACCTGTCCACGGTGGCGCCCTCGCTGGCCGGGCCCAAGCGCCCGCAAGACCGCATCGAGATCGGCAACGTCAAGAACACGTTCATCGACCTGTACTCGAAGCCCATCCTGGAAAACGGCTTCAACCAGCCGCCCGAAAAGCTGCACCAGACCTTCACCACCAGCGCGGGCACCCAGGTCAAGAACGGCGACATCCTGATCGCGGCCATCACGTCCTGCACCAACACGTCCAACCCCAGCGTGCTGCTGGCGGCGGGCCTGCTGGCCAAGAAAGCGGTGGAAGCCGGCCTGACCGTGCCCAAGCACATCAAGACCTCGCTGGCCCCCGGATCGCGGGTGGTTACCGAATACCTGACCAAGACCGGCCTGCTGCCCTACCTGGAAAAACTGGGCTTCGACGTGGCGGCGTACGGCTGCACCACCTGCATCGGCAACGCGGGCGACCTGTCCCCCGACCTGAACGAGGCCATCACCGGCAACGACCTGGTCTGCGCCGCCGTGCTGTCGGGCAACCGCAACTTCGAAGCGCGCATCCACCCGAACATCAAGGCCAACTTCCTCGCCTCGCCGCCGCTGGTGGTGGCCTACGCGCTGGCCGGCACCATGACGCGCGACCTGATGACCGAGCCCGTGGGCCGCGGCAAGAAGGGCGACGTGTGGCTGGGCGACATCTGGCCCAGCACCGAAGAAGTGCAGGCCCTGATCAAGCACGCGCTCGATCCCAAGGCGTTCCAGGCCAACTACGGCCAGGTCAAGAGCAACCCCGGCAAGCTGTGGGAAAACATCAAGGGCGTGACCGGCGACACCTACAACTGGCCCGAATCCACCTACATCGCCGAACCGCCGTTCTTCGAAGGCTTCGGCATGGCGCCGACCCCCATGCCTCCCATCAACGGAGCGCGGGCGCTGGGCATTTTCGGCGACTCGGTCACCACCGACCACATCTCGCCGGCCGGCGCCATCAAGGAAACCTCGCCGGCCGGCAAGTGGCTGAAGGAAAATGGCGTGATGAAGGCCGACTTCAACAGCTATGGCTCGCGCCGCGGCAACCATGAAATCATGATGCGCGGCACCTTCGCCAACGTGCGCATCAAGAACCTGATGATCCCGGCGCTGCCCGACGGCAGCCGCTACGAAGGCGGCGACACGCTGTTCCAGCCCGGCGGCGTGCAAATGTCCATCTACGACGCGGCCATGCGGTACGTGGCCGATGGCACGCCCACCGTGGTGTTCGGCGGCGAAGAATACGGCACCGGTTCGTCGCGCGACTGGGCCGCCAAGGGCACCCAGTTGCTGGGCGTGAAGGCCGTGATCGCTCGCAGCTTCGAACGCATCCACCGCAGCAACCTGGTCGGCATGGGCGTGCTGCCGCTGCAGTTCAAGGGCAGCGACAGCGCCGAATCGCTGGGCATCACCGGCCAGGAAGTCTACGACGTCTCGGGCCTGGAAAACGGCATCAAGCCCATGCAGGACGTCACCCTAACCATCCGCCGCGCCGACGGCTCCCGCCAGGAAGTGCAGGTGCTGCTGCGCATCGACACGCCCATCGAAGTCGAGTACTACCAGCACGGCGGCATCCTGCCCTTCGTGCTGCGCCAATTGCTGGCCGCCTGACGGCCGGCAACGGCCCCGCCCCAGCCGCGTCAGGTGTCAGGCTCCGCAGGTGCCTGACACCGTTCGATTGAAACACTGGCTGCCCGCTTCGGTGTCAGGCACCTGCGGAGCCTGACACCTGACCAGCCGGGGCGGGCCGGAACCGGGCCGGCGTTAAACTAGTGGGTTTCCGCCCCTTACTTTGGACACCCGCAACAAGACAATGGCCCGAGCCCGAAGCCCCTCTTCTTCCCGCCTCGGCCGCGATGCATCGCGGCTGGTGGCGCTTGCGCAGTCGCTGAACCGCTCCGGCAGCAGGGTCGAGGACCTGTACTGGGAAAACCTGCTCGCCGAGGCCATCTCCAAGCTGCTGCGCGGCGGCCAGGATGCCCCCCTCGAATCCGCGCTCGATCACCTCGCGCAGCGCGATCCGGGCGCCTACGAAGTGCTGATCGAACAGGCCGAGACCCTGTCCGAATCCATGCACGTCGACAAGAACGGCCAACGCTACGACGTCCTGCTGCTGGTGGCGCCGGTGGTGGCCTGGACGCGCTACGCGATTCCCACCGGGCCCATCGCGGCGCCGGCGCAACAGGCCTTGCTGGCGCAGTTGCACGGCCACGTGCTGGCCGAAGGCACCCGCGCGGCCCTGATGCCCTGGCTGGTCAGCATCGACCAGATGCCGCGCACGTTTTCCGAAACGTGGCAGTGGCTGCAGCGCTTGGGCAGCCAGGCACTGGGCGCCGAAACCGCCAAGCCGGCGCTCAGCGACGAGACCGAAACCGCCAACATGCTGGCCGATACGCGTTATGTGGTCGCGGCCGTGGCGGTGCCCCAGCACGCGCCCATCTTCCGCTGGCAAGAACAACCCGGCGATGCCGCCCACAGCCGCGATGCCTGCCTGGCGAACTGGGTCGAACAGGCCCAGCCCACCCTGGCCGCGCTGCTGCCCGGCTGCGGCATCGAATGCCTGCTGCCCGACGCTTATTACCTCAGCAACCGCGAAGCCGACCGCCGCGTGCGGCCGTTGTCGCTGCGGGCCGCCGTCAACTGGCTGGAAAGCGCGGTCAACCTGGCCCCGGGCGAATTGCGCGCGGTCGTGGCCGGTTGCGGCGATGTGCGCATCGACGAATACCGCGTCGGCTTCACCGCCCGCAACAGCAACGACGTCTACTATGGCTGCGTCTGGCCGCTGTATGGCCGCGAAGAAGACCAGCCGGCCGACGACGACGCGCCCGACACGGTCGACGAAATCACCGCCCTGCTCAAAGAATACGGCGTACACGACGTGCGCCGCATTCCGGGCCTGCTGCCGCCCGAATATTGCGAAGACTGCGGCGCGCCGCAGTTTCCCAATCCGCTGGGCGAACTGGTGCACGCCGAGCTGCCCGAAGACGCCGACACCGCGCCGGCCCAGTTCCACTGAAGCCAGGCACCGCCATGCGGGCCGACATCTTCTGCCGGGTCGTCGACAACTACGGCGACATCGGCGTGTGCTGGCGCCTGGCGCGACGGCTGGCGCACGGGCGCGGCTGGCAGGTGCGCCTCTGGACCGACGATCTGCGGGCCTTTGCCCGCATCCAGCCCGGCATCGCGGCCGACGCCGCGCTGCAGCGGCTGGCGGGCATCGACATCGTGCACTGGGGCTCCGAACCGCCCGACCTGGCGCCCGGCGAGGTCGTCATCGAAGCCTTTGCCTGCGACCCGCCCCCCGCCTTCGTGCAGGCCATGCGCGCCCGGCCGCCGGTGTGGATCAACCTCGAATACCTCAGTGCCGAAACCTGGGTGGAAAGCTGCCACGGCCTGCCGTCGCGGCGCCCCGATGGCCTGGTCAAGTACTTCTTCTTTCCCGGATTCACTCCCGCCACCGGCGGCCTGCTGCGCGAACCGGGCCTGAGCGCCGAACGCGACGCCTTCCAGGCCTCGCGACCCGCACAAGAGGCCTTCCTGCGCCAGCTGGGCCTGGGCGATGCCGACCTGGCCGGCTGGCGCGCCGGGGCCCGCCTGGCGACCTTGTTCTGCTACCCGCACGCGCCCGCCGCCGCCCTGGCCCAGGCGCTGGCGCGCGACGCGCGGCCCACGCTGCTGCTGGCGCCCGAAGGCGTCGCCCCGGGCCTGGAAGGCGCGGCCGGCGGCGCCCTGCGGCTGGCCCGGGTGCCATTCGTGCCGCAACCCGACTTCGACCGCCTGCTCTGGTGCGCCGACCTGAACCTGGTGCGCGGCGAAGATTCTTTCGTGCGGGCGGCATGGGCCGCGCGCCCGTTGGTGTGGCATATCTACCCCCAAGAGGGCGACGTCCACCTGGAAAAACTCGACGCCTGGCTGGCGCGCTACCCCGCCCCGCCCCAGGCCCAGGCCCTGATCCGCGCCTGGAATGCGCCCGCCGGCGCGGCGGCGGCCAGCGCCGCCGCCTTGCCCGCCGCGCTGGCAGCGCCCGCCTGGAACGCCTGGCAAACAGCGGCTCGTGCCTGGGACGCCCAACAGGCCGCGCGCCCCGATTTAGGGGACACTTTGGCCGATTTCTGCGCAGAATTACTCAAGAAACGCTAGAATAGAGAGTTTTCCGAGTTCCTTTGCCCGCGCATGTTGCGTCGAGCCAGGCCTCGACTTTGACAGCCTCCCGGGGCACGTGGGCCGCCATGCCGGCACCTGCGCGCAAGCACGGCGAGCGCGCTATATCACCCGGAGTTTTAATCGATGAAAACCGCTCAGGAATTACGAGTCGGCAACGTGATCATGGTCGGCAAAGACCCCCTCGTGGTCCAAAAGGCCGAATACAACAAGTCCGGCCGCAACGCGGCCGTGGTCAAGCTGAAGTTCAAGAACCTGCTGACCGGCTCGGGCAGCGAATCGGTCTACAAGGCCGACGAAAAATTCGACGTCGTCGTGCTCGACCGCAAAGAGTGCACGTATTCGTACTTTGCCGATCCCATGTACGTCTTCATGGACGAAGAGTACAACCAGTACGAGATCGAAGCCGAAAGCATGGGCGATGCCCTGAACTACCTTGAAGAAGCGATGCCCGTGGAAGTGGTCTTCTACGACGGCCGCGCCATCTCGGTCGAACTGCCCACCATTCTGGTCCGCGAAATCACCTACACCGAACCCGCCGTGCGCGGCGACACCTCGGGCAAGGTGCTCAAGCCGGCCAAGATCAACACCGGCTACGAGCTCAGCGTGCCGCTGTTCTGCGCCATCGGCGACAAGATCGAAATCGACACGCGCACCCACGAATACCGCAGCCGCGTGAACTGATCGCCCGGCGGGCATTGCCGCCCGCCCCGCGGTTTCCATAACGGCGCCGGCAGGCGCCGTTATTGCTGTAGCGCTACACTGGGCGCATGCGGGGCGCGCCAGCCTTGCTTCCAAGCCTTGTATTCGCCGCCGCGCCCCCCATCTATCCCTCATGGCACTCAAAGTATTCGACCTGCAATGCGACCAGGGCCACGTTTTCGAAGGCTGGTTCGGTTCGCACGAAGATTACGACGCGCAGCAGGCGCGCGGCCTGGTCACGTGCCCCGTGTGCGCATCGGCCAAGATCGCCAAGCGCCTGTCGGCGCCCCGCCTGAACGTGGCGCACCTGCGCGCGCCCTCGCCCGCCGCCGGCACGGCGCCGGCGTCCGGCCCCGCCGACCCCGCCGCCATGGCCCGCATGCAGGCCGCCGTGTTGCAGCAGATGCGCGAACTGGTCCGCAAAACCGAAAACGTCGGCCCGCGCTTTGCCGAAGAAGCCCGCCGCATCCATGAAGGCGACGCCGACGAACGCCCCATCCGGGGTACCGCCACCGCCGAAGAACGCCTGGCGCTCAGCGAAGACGGCATCGACGTCATGGCCCTGCCCGATTTCCTGGACGACGACCGGCTGCAATAGCCGCCGCCGCGCGCAAACACATACGGGCCCAGATGGGCCCGTATGTGTTTGCGCGGCCGGCGCGGCGCGCTACTTGCGGCTCTTGCGGGATGCGGCCGGCGTGTCGGCGCGCTGCAGTTCGGCCTGCTGAGCCTGCAAGGCATCGATCTGGCGCTGCATGGCGGTAAGCTCTTTGCGCAGCTGCTGTTGCTGCTGGGACAGCGCCGCGGCCTGCACGCGCGCCTGTTCCTGGCGCGCCGCGACCTGCTGTTCTTGCTGCTGGCGCAGCGACTGGTCGGCCTGCAGCGTGGCCAGTTCGCTGCTGCGTTCGGCCAGCAGGCGTTCGGAATGTGCGTATTCGGCTTGCAGCTTGATGCGCTTGATGTCCACTTCGGCCAGGTCGGCCGACTGCCGCGCAAAGGCCCGGTACGTGGATTCCGCCTGCTGGTCGGACTTTGTCTGCACCACGCGCCAGAAATCTTTTTGCTGGAACAAGGCGGCGTAATAGGTCAGGTCGTCGGGCTTGAACAGCAGGCTGGCGCCATAGGTGCCGTTATACGTGGTGCGCAGTTCCGATACCTGGCGGTTCTGGATCAAGGCCTGCAGTTCGGCAACGGTGGAATTGGCTTTGGGGGCCGCGGCCGCGGGCGGCGTGACGGGCGTATCGCCCGCCTGCCGGTCTTCTACCTGCTGCACGGGCGGACGGCTGGCCTCGGACTGGGCGCTGGCGCACCCCGCCAGGCCGGACAACACGGCGCCCAGCACAGCCAGCCGCGCGGCAGTATGAAGTTGATGGACGTGCATGCCTACCCCAAAAAAACGTTGCAGAACTATACCAATTAATTTCATCTTTCAGTGCCGCGATATGCCGAGCCGCCGCGCCTACAGCGGTTCGGCCAGCCCCTCGGGCAATTCGTTCTGGCTGCCGCCCAGCCGCAGCTTGCGCATTTTTTCCCACAGCACCTTGCGGCTGATGCCCAGATAGTGGGCCGTGTCCTGGCGCCGCCAGCCATGGGCCTCGAGGGCCGCCAGAATACGCGCGCGTTCCGCCCGCTCCGCGTCCGTCAGCACCTCGCCCGGCCCGGCCGCCGGCGGCGCGGCCTTGGCCGGCGCGCCCGCCAGCCGGTCGAAGATGGCTTCGATGCGCGCGCGATCCCATTGCCGCAGCTGGCGGCGCACGATCGCCACGCGCTCGACCACATTCGACAATTCGCGCACGTTGCCCGGAAACACCGTCGCGGCCACCCGCTCCAGCAGCCACGCCGGCGGCGGCTCGTCCTGGCCGGCCTGGTGGCGTTCCAGCAGGGTGCGGAAGATGGCGATCTTTTCTTCCGGCCCGCGTTCTTCCAGGCTGGGAATATGCAGCTCGATGACCGCCAGGCGGTAGTACAGGTCGGAACGGAACTCGTCTTGCGCGCACAGCTCGCGCAGGTCTTTATTGGTGGCCGCGACCAGCCGGAAATCGACCGGCACCTCGACCGTGGCTCCCAGCCGCGTCACGGCGTTCTGTTCGAGCACCCGCAGCAGCTTCACCTGCTGGTACAGCGGCAGGTCGCCGATTTCGTCCAGGAACAGCGTGCCGCCGTCGGCCTGTTCGAAATAGCCCTTGTGCGCGCCCACCGCGCCCGTAAAGGCGCCTTTGGCATGGCCGAAAAAATGCGCCTCGAACAGCCCTTCGGGAATGGCGCCGCAGTTCACCGCCACGAACGGGCCGTCGGCCCAGGCCGCCCGGTCGTGCAGCAGGCGGGCCACGCGCTCTTTGCCCACGCCGGTCTGTCCGTGGATGAGCACGTTGTTGCGGCAGTCGGCGTACATCTGCGCATCGGCCAGCAAGTCGCGCATCGGGCCGGACACCGCCACGAACGGCTGCTCGCGGCGCGCCACCCGGCGTTCGGCGCCGTCCAGCGAACCCAGCAGGTCGAAGAGCTGCTTGCGCAGTTCCGCCGACGTGAACATCAGCGGCAAGGTATGCGAATACGCGGGCGGGTAAAAGCGGGGATCGTGGCCGCGCGCCTCGGACGCCACCCAGATCACCGGCATGCCTTGCGATGCCAGCCAGTCGTGGCCGCTGAAACGCTTGTCGCCCATGACCGACACCGACACCAGCGCCACCGCCGTGCGCGCGACATCGCGCGGCGGCGGAAAAGCGGTGCCGGCATCCGCCCGCACCACGGTGACGTCCATGCCGGCCAGGCACCTCTCGGCGCGCGCCGCGATATCGGACAAGCCCTCCCAGACGTAAAGGTCGAAGTCGTCGCGGATGAGTTTGCTAGACATAGGCCATATCGTCGACCCGCAAGATCGCGCTCATCATCATGTCAATAGACCAGCCGTGGCTTGCCGCAGTCCACGGATAGCAGGGATACATCGGTTTCTCCCAGGTTTATGCCAAGCACCGCCAGCAATTGCTGCAGCAGCGCCGACAAGGGATCGAGCAAGGGCTGCAGCAGCGCAATCACAATATTGAAAAACCCGCTGCCCGCGTTTGCACCCGTCAGCGCCAGCGCGGCCACGGAATCGATGCGGCAGTTGCGGATATTGCTCTGCGTAATCCCCAGCAGGCAGACGGTGTCGGCGGCAACCGCCGCGACCGTGTCCAGGACATTGCCGACAACCTGCAAGGTGCCGCCTACCAGGCCGAGCAGGCCGCCATTGACCACGCGGCTATTCAGGCGCTCGATTTCCTGCGACGACCAGTTCAGCTTGTTGACGACCGCGGACACCGACTGCCCGGCGCCGGTGCTGCCAACGAGCCTTTCGGCGAACTCCTTGGCCTTGCCCGACGGGATCTTCGTGCCCTGATCCGACAAGTCTCCCAACAAGCCGACCATCAGGGTGTCGACCACATTCTTGCTCAGGTCGGTCAGGTTCAGATCGGTGGCATTGACCGTGGCGGTGGACGGGTTCGACGGGGGTTCGGTCAACTTGACCCGCACCGGATCGCCGCTACGGAAGACCGGCAGCGTCACGCGGCTGGAAACCGGCAAGAGACCCAGGACGTCGATGATCTTATGCCGCTGTACCGACGTAAATTGATCTTCGAGGCAGGCGTTGGTGCGAGAGAAGAACGCTTCTTCCGATCCCATGCTGGGAAATTTGCCGATGCACACGTTCGCCACCGACGACCTGACATCCAGCACGGCCTGGTGCGAGGTCAAGGGCGCCTCGCACAACGAGGTCAGCGTGGCATCCGCCTGGCCCACCTCGATGATCAGCGGCAGATCGACTTGCGTTCCCAGCGTGCTGAGGATCGGACCCACCACCGGAATACTGGTCGTGTTCAGGCGCAGATAAACCCGCACGCCCGCCGTACTGGCGCGCGTGCCCACGCCGCCGACCGCGATCGACGGCGGCTCTACCACCCGCACGCGGCTCTGCACTCCCAGGATGGGCACGTTCAGCCCCAGATTGATCAGGTTGTCGCCGTTGGCGATCATCAGCCCGGTCTGCAGCAGATCGACTACCCTGATATCGGCCTGCAAGGCGGCTTGTGCATCTGTCGCCGCCGCAACGTCGAGCACCCCACCGTCGCCAAACAGCTTGATCGGAACATCCAGCGGCGCGACGTCGAGCAGCACCTGCACGATGTCCGACAACATGCCTATCTGCGCCTGTGCCGTACCGCTGGTACGCTGGGCCACCGCAAGCGACGCATGCAGCAAATCGCCCAAAGAAACCGCGTCCAGGTCCGCCAGCTCTTGCGGCGTGCCGATGCCGGATAACGCCGTCAAAGGCAGACCCAATTCCTGCAGCAGCCCCGACGGGGTGATGCCCAGGTTTACCAGGCCGGCGGAATCCAGCACGCTCAGCTGCGCCGGCGTGGCGCCCAGCGACGCCAGCAACTTGCCCAGCAAGCCGTCGGACGCCAGGCGCAGCAGCCGCGATTCGACGCTGAAGGCCGCGGTGGGCGCGGTATTCGATGCCACCGCGACCACGCTCGCCCGGGTGCCTGCCCAATCGCCCACGATGCTGGGGATCAGCGCGCTGAGCGTCTTGTCGATGCGCACCCGCACTGCATTGACGCGCCCGCCCGTGTCCGCGCCGGGCTCGAACAAGTGCATGCCGCTGGCGTCCGCGCGAGTGGGATCCCAATACCGGCAATCGACGGCCACGTCGGCCGCGGTCAGCGGGTCGATGAATCCGGGCACATTGGCCACGGCGCTGGCCCGGGCCGCGACGTCGACCGGCCCGCCCGCCATGCAGTCAGCCGCCGAACCGGTGGGCGCCAGCACTTGCACCGCCGTCAGGGCCGCCAGGTCGGCCGCCTTCTGCAGCTCGCGCTTCATGTAGAACAAATAGCCGATCTGCGCCGATATCAGCATCAACAACCCGATCAGCACCGCGAACGCCGCCGACACGGTAATAGAGCCGCGTTGGCGAAAATGGGCCGGCGTAGGGGGCGGGAAGGGTTTCATGGGCGAGCGGCCACCGGTAAGGCGCGTTACTTGGAGTCCGTTTCCACTTTTTCGGCAAACCATTGCGGTATGGGTTGGCGGAAGCTTTCCAGGTAGCGATTCCAGGATGCCGTGGACACAGGCCCGAGAATGGGCAATGCGCCGCCGGCGCGCCGCCCGTCGGCCTGGGCCGCCAGCAGGCCGCGCGTCACGTCGCCCATGTCTTCCCAATGCTCGGCCGGCGCGGCGCCCGCTTGCGTCGCGCCGGCGCCCGCGGCAACGGGTGCAGGCGCGGCCGGCATGGGCGTCTGGACCTGCCTGACCACCGCGCGTTCGGGCATGGGCTGGCCCGCGGGCACGGCTGCCGGCGCGGCGGGCTGCGCCGCCGCGCCGCCCGTCAACGGCGCCTGGGTCTGCGCCAGCGCGGTCGCGGGCAATGCCGCGGCGAAAACCAGAAGATAAAGATGGAAATCTCGGAACATGGCGGTCTCTGTTGAATCGAAAGATGGCGGTAGAGCGGCTGGCCGCCCTACTGCACCATGGGCGGGTTGAGCATGCGGTCCATCACGGGCTGCAGCATGGGCATGACCACATCGCGCCCGCTGGACACCTGGCGCACGGGGCCCGCGGCGGCGCCGCCGGCCTCGCCGGGCCGCCACTGCGGCTGCATCTGCATCTGGCTGGCCAGCTGGAAGATCTGGCTGCGCGCCTCTTGGCCCAGCTTCGCGCGATCCATCAACTGTTGCGCCTGCAGGGCATTGCCCTCGACGACCAGCAGCAAGGCCATGTTGGCCAGCACCTTGGCATTGGCGGGGTCCAGTTCGGCGGCCTTGCCCAGCGGCACCCTGGCGCCGGCAATATCGCCGGCGCGCAGGCGGGCGTAGCCCAGGTCGCCCAGTATCTGCGCGTCGGTCGGCGCCAATCGCGCGGCCTGCTGCAAATCTTGAGCGGCCTGCGCGAATTCGCCGCTGGCGCCCGCCAGCAAGCCCAAGCCGTGCCAGCCTTGCGCCGCCTGCGCACCGCCCAGCAATTTGCGGTATGCCGCCGCGCTCTGTTCTTCCTGGCCGGTGCGCCGCAATGCGTCGGCCTGCAGGGCCGCCAGTTCTTCACTGTCGCCAAAGCGCTGCCGGTACGCGTCGATATAAGCCAGCGATGCGAAATAACGCCCCTGGGCCTGGCTTTCGCGGATCAATGCCAGCATCAGACGCGGCTCGGTCGGTTGGCGGCTGGCGTCCGTGGCGTCTTCGGACTGGCGCATCAACGCCTGTTCCTTCTGCTGTTGCTGGATCAGTTCCCAGGCGGATTCCATCTTGTTGCTCTGGCAACCCGCCAGCAAGGCGGCACCGATCGCCGCCACCAGCCACCTGCATCGACGCGGCAAGCGCTTCATTACATTCCTCCGGCTATGCGCGACAGGCTGCGTACCACGGACAGCAGCCCCATGCCGCCGGTCACGATCAACAGGGCCGGCAATAACGTGAAGATCATGACCCCGGTCATCTTCACCGTCAGACGGCCGATTTTCTCTTTCAATTCGAACCGGCGCTTGTCGCGGATGCGCTGGGCGAATCGGTTCAAGGGTTCTTGCACGGCACCGCCATGGCGGTCGACTTGCACCAGCAGCCGGCAGATGGCCGCCAGGTCGTCGTCGCCGAAATCCTGCGATAGCCTCGCCAGCGATTGCTCGCGAGTCCGGCCGCGCGCATAGATGGCCGTGGCCGCGCCCAGCTCGTGCCCCAGCACCGGCAGCACCACCGAAAAATCGTTGACGACGACGCTCAGGCTCTGGTCTACCGACAGCCCCACTCCTTGCAGCAGGCGCAACAGATCGACCAACAGCGGCAATTCTTTCGAGGCCTGCTTCTTGCGCGCCGCAACGCGTCGCGCCAGCCACCACTTGGGCAACATATAGCCGACCGCGAACCCGATGAAGAGCGTGAGCAGCATCGCCAGCAGCGAGCCCGGCCCCAGCCATGCGCGGCGCACCAGTATCGCGGCCACCGGCAGCATCGATGCCAGCCCGAAACGCAGCACGACATACCGCGCGCGGGCGCTGGCCGCATTGCGATAGCCCGCCAGTTCGATCAGCTTGTTGTCTTCATCGGGCAACAGAGCTTCGGCGAAACGCCCTTCGCTCAGGCGCTTGCCCAGGGTATCGGTGCTTTGCGCCAATGCCGCCAGGCGCCTGGCCGGCTCCGCCTGGCCGGCCGCGGCCGATGCCGCGCCCGGCGTGGCGTCGCGCGCCGCCAGGGCCTGCTCGACCACTCGCAAGGTGCGCGACTGGCCGCGCACGCGCAGCGCCATGCCCACGCCGGCGATCAGCAGCGCCAGGGCCGCCAGTAATACACCGCCGGCCAGCAGGTAAGCAGGGTTTGTCAGGGCATCCACGTCGCCGCCGTCATATCGATTTAGTCATGCGGTACAGCCAGTACGAGCCCAAGGCCTGCAGGCCCAGGGCCGACACCAGCATCTTGAAGCCCAGCGGGTCTTCCCACATGCCGACGAACATGGCGTTGTTGGTCAGCATGATGTAGCAAGCGATACCCATCGGCATCAAGGCCAGCACCCAGGCCGACAGGCGGATTTCCGCCGACGACGCCACCAGCTCGCCCCGCGCCTGCGCCACGTCGCGCATGAATGCCCCGATGCGTTCCAGCACCACGTCGCTGCGTCCACCGTATTTCTGCGCCACCCGGACCACGGCCGCCAGCAGGCTGAGTTCGGCGAAGGCATACTGGCGCGCCACCAGCGCGAGGGCGGCATCGAGCTCTTGGGTCGAACGGCTGAGACGGGCCGCCTTCTCGACCACTTCGCGCAAGGGCTCGCTGGTATTTGCCGCGGCCGCCTGAAAGGCCGCCGCCATGCTGTTGCCGATGGTGATCAGGCGCACCATGGCATCGAGCATCTCGGGCAATTGGTCGAACATGCGGCGCTGCCGCCGATCGGCGCGCAACCAGATGGTGAAATATATGGCCACCAGCAGCATCAGGCCGGCCACCATCGCGGACACGGCACCGCCCAGTATCAGCGCCAGGGCCACGCCCAAGGCCAGCACGCCGAAGATCCCGGCATACAGCCCCGGCGTCTGCGGAATGCCGGCACAGCGCAGCAAGATATCCCAGCGCTCGACCCCGGTACGCAACACCGTCTGGCGCACCTCATCGGCCGGGCCATTGCGCGTGCCCTGCCCCTGGCCCAGCTGGCGCTCGAGGAAGACCGAGCTGGCCCGGCGCCGCTGACCCCGGCCCGCCTGGCGCCACAGCACCGCGGCCCCCAGAATGAGCAGCAGCGCCGATCCCAGCAAGAGCCACACGGCCGCCATCAGCGCCTCCTGCCCCAAAAGCCGCCGCCGGACGGTTCTTCCTGCGCCGCCGCGCTGGCGCGCAGTTCGTCGCGCAGCTTGGCCAGCTTGGGCGTATGCGGGTGCACGCCCAGCCAGTTCCAGGAGTCTTTTTCCTCGCCCTCCGGCGTCACATACACTTCGTGGCGATACAGCTCTTGCGTGGCGATCACGGTGTCGCCCATGCCGGTGACTTCGGTCACCGACAACACGCGCCGCTTGCCGTTGGGCAGGCGGCCGATCTGCACGATGAAATCCAGCGCGCTGGCGATCTGCCGGCGCAGGCTGTCTTCGCTGCCCTGGAAGCCCGCGAATCCGGCCAGCATTTCGATGCGGTACAGGCATTCGCGCGGCGAGTTGGCGTGAATGGTGGCCATGGAGCCCTCGTGGCCGGTATTCATGGCCTGCAGCATGTCCATGACTTCGGCGCCGCGCACTTCGCCCACCACCACGCGGTCGGGCCGCATGCGCAGGCTGTTGCGGATCAGGTCGCGGATGGTGACCAGTCCGTCGCCGTCGAAGCCGCCCTGGCGCGACTCCAGCCGCACCACGTGCGGATGGTTCAGCGACAGTTCGGCCGTATCTTCCACTGTGACCACGCGCTCGGTGGCCGGAATGAAGAACGCCAGCGCGTTGAGCAGCGAGGTCTTGCCCGAGCTGGTTCCGCCCGACACCAGTATGTTGCACCGGTTGGCCACCGCCATGTGCAACAGGCGATGGATTTCCTCGTTGAAGGTGCCCAGCGTGAGCAGGTCGGCGGGCTTCAGCGGGTCTTTGCGGAACTTGCGGATCGACACCATCGGGCCATCGACCGCCAGCGGCTCGATCACCACGTTCAGGCGCCCGCCATCGGGCAGGCGCGCGTCCACCATGGGGCTGGATTCGTCCAGCCGGCGCCCGATGGGTGCCAGGATGCGCCGCACGATGCGCAGCACATGCTGGTTGTCCGAAAAGCCCAGCGATTCGCGCGACAGCACGCCGCCGCGCGACACGAAGACGTTGTCGTAGCCGTTGATCAGGATGTCTTCCACCGCCGGATCGGCCAGCAGGTCTTCCAGCGGCCCCAGGCCGGCCAGTTCTTTGGTCAGCGCCTCGGCGATGTGGCGCATCTCGCCTTCGTTGATGGCCACGCGCTTGGTGCGCGCGAAGCTGGCGACCTCGATGTTGACGAAATCCTGGATGGCGTCGCGCGCCCAGCGGCCGAATTCCGCGCCCAGCTCTTCGATGCGCGAGAGCAGGTGCTCGTACGCCGCGGACTTCACTTCCTGGTAGCGGGCCGAGCCCACGAAGCTCTTGTCGCCCTCGGGGCCGAATTGGATCGCGGCTGTCATGATCATGTCGGGTCCTGTTGCCTGTCTACCCTTGGGTTATTCCGCCACCAGCATGCGCCGGTGCACGCCGGGCAGCCATGTGGCCAGCCAGCTGGCGCGTCCGGCGGCCTGGGAAGCCTCGTTGCACAGCTTTTCCGCCAGCGCCTGGACGCCTCGCACATAGACGTCGCGTTCGGCGTCCTGGTGCAGCAGCCGGCCCTGGTTGGTGCATACCATCAAGGCCAGGGCCCGGTCGGGCAGCGTGCCCACCAGATCCAGCTGGAAGCGTTCGGCGATCTGCTGAGCGGTCATTCCGTAGCGTTCGTCATAGCGGTTCACGACCAGGCCCAGGGAACTGCGCTCGACATGGCGCCGCTCCAGGTCCTGCAGCACGCCGGACAAGGCCACCAGCGAGCTGACGCTCTGGTCCGTGACGATCCAGTTGGTGTGCGAAGTGCGCGCCAGGCCGGCCACGAAGTCCATATTGGAGAACCCGCCGGTGTCGGTCACCATCAGCCCGAAATGCTGGCGCATCCGTTCGAAGACCAGCAGCGAGTCGGACTGCGACATGTGGTTCATCTGGGATGGGTCGCGCGGCAAGGCCATCACGCTGAGCCCGTCGCGCGTGTGGGCCATGGCCGAGCCCAGCAAGGTGGCGTCCAGCCGCTGCAGATTGCGGGCGGCTTCGGCGAAATCGAAATCGCCGGTCACGTTCACGTACAGCTGGGCGTCGCCGATGGGCCAGCCCAAGTCCAGCAGCGCCACGCGCGCGGCCAGCGGCAGCGTCGCGCCCGCGTCGGCCGGCTTGCGCGCCGAACCGTGCTGCTCCAGTTGCGCCTGTACGTAGCGGTCTTGCACGATACCGGCCAGGTGGGCCGCCAGCGTGCTGGTGCCCACGCCCGCGCGCGCGCCGATCAGCAGCACGTCGCGGCGCGAGCCGCCCTCGCCGCCCCCGGCGGCCGGCATGTCCAGCAGCCGCTGCACGACCTCGCGCACTTCGTGCGGCGCCACCGACGGGTCGACGAAATCCGTCACGCCGGCGCGCAGCGCGGCAATCGCGCCTTCGGGCTGCCCCAGCAAGCCCACCGCCACCCGCGGGATCGCGGGCGCCACGCGCGCCAGGGTGCGCGCCAGGTCAGCCGAGCGCAGCAGCTTGCCCGGATCGCCGCCACCGAGCGTGAAATCCAGGAAAATGATTTTCGGGTCGATGTCGGCGAGGCGCCGCCCCAGTTGATGAACGGAAGGCGATTCCTGCGTCAGCATGCCGAGCGGGCCCAGGGCATCGACCAGCTGCGCCGCGACCCCATCGCCCTGCGAACAAAAAAGAAACCGGATGCCGCTTTGCAGCCCCGCCAATTCTGTGGAATGCGCCTTCATATGCTTCACCGCGAAAAACCAGGTACCTGCTGGCCGCCCGCGGGCCCCATCAAGTAATAGCCCCAGGCGTTGCCCAGAGAGTCCGACTGTTCCTGCCGCGCGCCCGGCAGCGGCAGGGCCACGCCGCGCGCGATGGGCCGCACCAGGCGCGGCGTCACCACGATGACGAGTTCGTGCTCTTCCTGCGAATATTCGATGCCGCGGAAGAAGGCCCCGATGATGGGCAGTTCGCCCAGGAACGGCACCTTGTTCACCGATGCCTTGGTCTGGCGCGAGACCAGGCCGCTGATGACGAAGCTTTCGCCGTCGCCCAGTTCGATCATGGTGTCGGCCCGGCGCGTGCGCAAGGCGGGGATCAGTGTGGCGGTTTCGCCGTTCAGGATGGGAATGCCGTTGACGTAGTCCAGCTCGCTGGCCTCGGGCGCCACTTTCAGTGCGATGCGATCGCGCGACAGCACCGTGGGCGTGACCGTCAGGCCGATGCCGAACGGCTTGAACACCACGTTCTGCGTGCCCAGGCCGCCGGATTCGGGGATGGGGATTTCGCCGCCAGCCAGGAAACTGGCGCTCTGTCCGCTGAGCGCCACGAGCGTAGGCTCGGCCAGCACGCGCGCCATGCCGTTGCTTTGCAGCAGGCGCAGCGTAGCGCCGAAATGATTCGAGTCGAACAAGAGATTGAAGCCATCGCTGAGCACGCTGCCGGCCAGCGTTCCGGGAATCGAGAAACCATCGGGTGCCGTGCGGGTGCCGAACCCCCATCCCCCGGTGGAACCCGCCATGGCCAGGCCCACCTGCTTCATCACCGAGCGCGATACCTCGACCACCTTGACTTCGACTTGCACCACCCCGCCCGTTCCGGCCGTCGCCACGTCCACGACATTGGCATCGCCCACCGCGGCGGCGGCGGCCGACACGGAACTCTGGTGCGACAAGGCAGAAGACGCGTGACCGGACACGACCGCATGCGCGCCCGCCACATCGACCTGCGCGTCGCCGGCCCGGCCGCGGCGCGCCAGCTCGGCCTGGACCGCGCCATTGACTCGCACCGTCCAGGCCATCGGCGTGCGGCTGCCGCGAGCCCAGACCTGGACCTCGGTCGTGCCGGCCTTCTTGCCGATCAGCATCACGGCGGCGGGACGCCCGGCCGCCGCCGGCAATACCTTGACGTCGGCCACCTCCGGATCGGCGACTGCGATACGAGTGGGCGTGCCGGGCAAGGGCAGCAGTTGCTGGCCCTTGACCGCCAGCGAGATGTCCTGCACGGCCGGCGTTGCCGGGGCGGCCTCGGCCGGACGCGCCTGGCCCGCGGCGGGAGCACCATAGAATGCGCCGGCCATGGCCAACGCGCAGCAAAGCAAAGTGGTGCGCATACTGGATTTCATCGGTATCGACATAAGAAGGGGCAGTCGGATCAAGTCGGCGCGCGCCATCAATAACGGACGCGCTGCGCGCTGTCGCCGCGCAGGATTTCGATGGTGCGTCCACCGCCGCCGGCAGCGGCAGCGCCCGAACGCTTCACCGCCTGAGGCGCGGGGCCGTCCAGCTGGGCCAGGCTGTCGCCCGCATAGGCGCGGTTCACGGCATCTGCCAGCGCGGCGCGCTGCTCGCCGGTCAAATCATTGCGTACCGGCATCACGGGCTGCCGGGGAACGAACAGATCCAAATCGGGCAGGGCCTCGTCGGTCGGCGCGCGCAGGGCCAACTGCAACTGGCCGGAACGGCTGGCCAACAGCAGTTCATTGACCCGTTCGACCGGCACGGCCAACAGGGCCGAACGGGCCGCGGGCGCGGCCGAGCCGCGTTGCACCACCGGCTTATCCGCCGCGACCGGCGGCCCGTCGATGGACTGCGCGCCATAGGCCAGCACCCGGACGCGCGACTGCAGCAAGCGCACCTGGCTACCCTGCACTTCCTGGTCTTTCTTCAAGGCGAAGAACACATCCACGAAATCGCCGGGCACGATGCGGTTGCCCGCGCCGACGATTTCGTCCACGGACACCGCAACGGCACGCTCGCCCGCATGCAGCTGGCGGGCCAGCCCCTGCGCCAGCACCTGGGCCGTGATGGGCTCGCCCGCGGCGATATCCAGGCGCGCCACCTCATCGACCAGGTCTTCCGGCTTGGCATAACCCTGGCTGAGCGCGACCGGCCATTGCTGCACTTTCAGCATGCCGGCCTCGAGCCGGGTACCGGCGGGAATGTCGGACGACGCCAGCACGACGGGATAGCGGGCACCGGCGGGCGCGGGTTCGGCAGCCACCGGCGCCGCCACCGCGGGGGCGGGCGGAGGCGCCGGACGGCTGGCCAGGTAATAAGCCAAGATCGCCAATACAAGGCCGGCCGCCAGCAGGACGGCGGCGAGAATCTTACTTGCGCCGGTCATAGCGGCTCCTGTGTGATTTGAACAATGGCGCGGGCTGATAACGTGGATGGGATCAGGTTTTCGGCATTGCCGCCCGTGACGAAGGCCAGCATGCCCTGGAAGGGCCGCAATAGCGGCCACTGGGCGACTTCATACCGCAGCACGACATCCAGGCATTCCACCTGGGCGCCTCCCGCGCCCGTCCAGCTTTCGCAGGGGGCAGGCAGCGCCGCGCGATTGCAGGCAACTTGGGAAACCGGCCCGAACCAGCCGACCGCCGCGTCGCAGGCCACGCCCTGCACATCGGCCTTGCCCGAGTAACGGGCCTGCAGGCCCGCGCGGGCGCCTTCGCTGGCGGCCGCCGACAACTGCTGTTGCGTCCACAACATGGCGCCATAGCCGATGATGGCCAGCAAAATCAGCAGCAGCATCGTCAGCACTGCCGCGAATTCGATGGCGGCCACACCTTGTTGGCGCGCCGCGCCCACATACCGGAGCATGCCTGGTCGCCGCATGTCAGGCTCCGCTCCCGCCCAGATCGCTCAGGCGCACCGAAGCGCGTGCGGTCAGGGTGTCCGGAACGATGGCATAGCCGAACAGGGGCAGCGTCGGCACCAGCGGATAAGCGCCGTACGGATAGCTGACGTTGACTTCGATCTGGTCATCCGCCAGAGGCAGGCCGCTGCACGCGGCACTGCCCGTGACGCTGAGGGGCCCGCTTTTCCCGCAAACCGCCACTGCCACGGGGGTGCCCGATACACTGGACACCCAGTCCGCCTGCCGCACGGCCAGGCTGCGCGCGGCCTCGGCCCGCAACTGCATGTGGGCAGCGCCGCCCTGCCACTGCAATGCCCGGCGGGCACCGTCCTGCGCAGCCAGGTTCAACGATTGCTGGGCCGAGAAAATCATTCCGTAAGTCACCAGGCTATACAGCACCAGAAAGAACGCCGCGAACACTAAGCCAAACTCAAGGGCATAAACGCCGCGCTGAGCGCGCCCACGGCCAGATAGGCAACGTAGGGAATCTGGCGCAGCCGCGGCGGCAGCGCCAGGAACGACGAGGCCCACACATAAACCAGGGCATGCATCCCCGCCAGCAGGCTGGCGATCACCAGCACGTGCAGCAGCTTGAATGCGCCCAGCAGCAGGCCGTATGCGGCCATGGCCTTGATGTCCCCGGCAGCCATCAGGCGCCGTGTCCACAGGGGCAGAAACAGGCCTGCCATCAGGAACCCGGCCAGGGCCATCGCCCAGCCCGGCCACAGAGGGGGATAACGCCATTGGGCCAGGCACAGCCCGGCCACCGCCCACAGCATCTGCAGCACGGCCGCGCCGACGACGAGACGATTGGGCACCCGGCGATGGCGCGCATCTGCGTACAGCAGCGCAACATTCCAGCAAACGAAGAGCACCCACCACAACCATTCTCCTGCAGCCACGTGTCACCCGGCATGCCGCGGACAAGGCAGCCCGGTCGCGATGGACGGAACTGCCTCTACCGGTCTAGACGCGGGGCTTGCCTTGGCCACACAGGCATGCCCACCGGCCAGACCGACCCGCATCGTGTTGTTATTCAGTGATTACCATCTTGCCCTTGATAGACGTAAACAAACTCTCCAAGCCGTCACCCAAAAATGCGAATGCGGCGATGATGGCTGTAGCAATCAGGCCGGCGATCAGGCCGTATTCCAGCGCCGTCACGCCGTCTTCATCGTTCCAAAACTTCACAAGCTGCTCTTTCATTTCTTTCTCCCATGCATGCGCATGTCCATACAACCCCGGCCCCGCCGCAGGATTTGGCGACAGGCCACCCAGCCCCGGCACCGCCGGGGTTTCCTACCCGCGCCGCAACGTGCCCATGGGCGCATTGCCCACGGCACCCGCGGCGCCAGGTCCGATCAGCGCGTCCATGCGCCGCGCCATCTTCTGGCGAAAGCGCTCGGACGAGCGGTGTAGTTGCCAGCGCAGCAGCGCCAGCGTGGCAACCGACAAGACGAACACTACGTACGGCAGCGCGGCGCCGCCGATACGCAGGCCGGAGAATTCGCGCGGCGTGGTGCACACCATGCCGCCGGCGGCCGCGGCGGTGTAATGCATGCCGCACACGGCCACGGCCATGACCGTGGCGGCCAGCACGCGCTGCCGGGTGGTATGCACGTTGAAGGCCAGCCACAAGGCGGCGGTGGCCGCCACCACGGCGATCAGCACCGACAGCACCACCAGCGACAGCCGCCACTGGAACAGCACCGGCACCCGCAAGGCCGCGATGCCTACGTAGTGCATGGCGGCGATGCCCAGGCCGGCCATCACCCCGCCCGCCAGGCAGCGCGGCGCGGAAAAGCGGGCGCGCGCCACGTACCACAAGGCGGCGCCGGAACACAGCACGGCCAGCAAGAAGCTCAGGACGGTCAGCCCCACTTGGTAGCCCGCCTCGAATGGCAGGGTTTGCGCCAGCATGCCGATGAAATGCATGCTCCAGATGCCGATGCCGCCCATCGAGACGGCCGCGATGCCCACATAGGGCAACCAGGGCTGGCCATCGGCCGCCACGGCCCGGATGTGAGCGGCGGCGCTCAAGGCCACGTAAGCGCCATAGCCGGCGATCAGAAAAGACAGGATCACCAGGCCGGCGGAGAACGACAGGGGAACGATCTCACCGGGAATCATCATGCTTCCGTGCGCGCTTGCGCCTGTTACACCATTCCATCTTTGGAGATGGCACGCCGCCTGTTCTGAATAAGAATTCGCGAACTTGGACGTGCCAAAAAATTTCACAACGTCGGATATAGTCTCAACTATTAACAGTCAAATAGCACTAGGGTTATTACGTAATTTATGTATATATTTCCGACTATCGTATATCAACCGGCCAATAAATCCAGATAGTGATCAAAAATATCAATAAAATGCAGCATATTAGTTACAAATAGACAATTTATTCCGCATAAAACTATATACGGAAGTGACTTTTGTATATTTTTATTACTAATCCTGCCGTAATACTTTAACGGTATGGCAACATGCGGAATTCTTAATATTTATTTTGTTTCACGTAGCGGGCGAGCGCACAGCGTGGCGTAGCCGCCACATTTTGTTGATTGCGGCCCATGACAGCTCCCCTGCGTAACGGTGTTCTTGCTTCTTCCACGCTACTGGCCCTGATGGCCGGTGCATACAGCCACGCCGAGGGTCCGCTGCGGGGCAACCCTGTCGATGCGTTGCCGCGCATCCAGACGCCGGCCAATACGGGCGCGCCGCAACCGCAGCCCCGCCTGCAGGCCCCCACGCCGGAACAGCAGGCCGTGCAGGCGCGGCTGGCGCAGCGCATCGTGCCGCGCAACTTCGATGTGTCGGGCGTGCGCACCCTGCCATTCGACGAGGTATCGGCCATTCTGACGCCGCTGGCCGGCAAAGAAACCACCGTGGCGGCCCTGGTGCAAGAGGTGGACAAGATCACGGCGCTGTACCGCGACCGCGGCTATCCGTTGTCGTTCGCGCTGCTGCAGAACCAGTCGTTTGCCAACGGGCTGGTGGTGGTGACGGTGGTCGAGGGATATATCGGCAACGTGCGCATCGATGGCGACATCGGCAACGCGCGCGACCGCCTCGACAGCCTGGCCGCGCCGCTGAAAGAAGAAAAACCGCTGACGCAGGCCACGCTGGAACGCGTGCTGAACCTGATGCGCACGGTGCCCGGCGTGCGCTTTCAACCCAGCCTGGACCTGCCGCGCCGCGCCGACGGCGCCACCGAACTGGTGCTGGCAGCCACCCGGCGGCCGGTCACCGCCGACGGCGGCGTGGCCGACCTGGGCACCGGCATGCAGCCGCTGGTGAATGTGGCCGGCAACAGCCTGACGCCGTTGGGCGAACAAGTCAGGCTGACCAGCAGCGTGCCGCTCAATAGCGACGACGTGCGCTATGTGGCCGCCGACATCACCGTGCCGCTGGGCTCCGACGGATTGGCCCTGCATGTGAACGCACACCACTATCGATCGTGGCCCCAGGACGACGCGGTCGAGCGCCTGGGCTACGACCGCGAAGTCACCAACAATCGGGTGGCGGTCGCGCTGAGTTATCCGCTGCTGCTGAACAACCGGCGTTCGCTGACCGCGACCGCGGGCGTCTATGCCGTCAATGCCAAAGACCGCTACGAAGCGCGCAATAACGATTACTGGCTGCAGCAGGATGTGGACGTGCGCGCGGCGACCGCCGAACTGCGCTATCGCGACGTGCTGCCCAGCCGCTCTACGGAAATCGGCCTGGGCGTGTCGCAAGGCTTCGATGCCGCGGGCGCCGACAAGCAGGTGGCCACCAACTACGGCTACACGGGCGTGCCCGAGGTCAGCCTGAATTTCACCCGCTACAACCTCGACCTGCGCCAGACCTTCACCCTGCCGGCGCAGTTCGGGCTGGTGTTCAGCGCGGCGGGCCAGTATAGCGACGACGTGCTGCCCAGTTCGGAACAGGTGTCGTTCGGCAGCTGGCGCTATGCCATGGGCTATCCGCAAGGCGAGAAAAGCGGCGACAAGGGCGTGGGCGTATCGGCGGAAATCAACCGCCGCTTCGGCGTCGGCTGGAAGTACCTGAACAACGTGCAGCCCTACGCCATGGTCGACTATGCGCGCACCTGGTACAACAACCGCACCGTGCAGCGGAACAATCCCGGGCACCTGTCGTCGGTGGGCCTGGGCATGCGCTTTACCGACGACAAGTACTACCTGTTCGATGTGAACGTGGCCAAGCCGGTGGGGTCGCGCACCGTCGACGACGGCAACCGCGACCTGCGGTTCAACGCCAACTATTCGCTGTTCTACGACGCTCTCTGACCCGCGCGGCGCCCTTGCGGGGGCTGCCGCGGCGCGCGCAACGTTACGTAACATCGCCCGTAACGTAACGTCATACCCCTGAAACCGTAACATTCGCAGGATGCGTAACGTCCCATATTTGGGATTTTCGCGATCCCGAGAAAATCTGCCATTTCCTTGTAATTCATTGATTTAACGGCTATTTATTGATAGCGAGGGCCGGGATTTCAGGCAGTTTCGAGTCGCTTCAAAAAGTTGGCATGGATTGTGCTTCAAAGGGCATGACCGGCGCAGTGTGACGCCGAATCGTTCCCTACAGGAGTGCAATCATGTCAGCCCAAATTTCCGACGTACGTCGCGTTCAACGTATCCTGGCCAGAACGGTCATGATGGCTGCGCTGGCAGCCGCGCTTGCCGCCTGCGGCGGGGGCGGCGGCAGCAAGCACGCTTCCAACATTCCGGGTGGCGGTGGTGGCGGTGGCGGCGACATTGGTGGCGGTGGCGGTGGCGG
>WMBV01000027.1 GCA_017745595.1 Bordetella petrii | reverse complement strand
TTGCAGGCCCTGGGATACGACGTGCGCTGGCATACCTACCCCATGCCGCACTCGGTCTGCGCCCCGGAAATCGCCGCCACCGCGACGTCTGATAACAAGTCAGAATTCCACCATCGCCGGGACCCGCAGGGTTCTTGGGCTTCGTGGGGCCCGCCTTGGAGAAGAAAAATATCTTGGCGGGCCGCCCCTTGAGGGCCGCCCAGCGCGGCCCTCAAGGGGCATTTGACCGTGGCTTGCATGGAATGCGGCATTGGAGCTTTTAAGCGCGGGCGAGGCAAGGGTCAGGGGCTCTTTCTGAAAGAAGCATTAGATGGCTTGGGCACTTGCTGGTCACCATATATGCGCGGTGCCTTCGATGTTCATCACAGGCTCGTCATCGAGAAGTCTTTGTGAAGAAACCGAATGCTGGCAAATCACCACCCGTATCAAGAACCCTGCCGCCCCACCCGTCGCAAGCCACGGTCGAATGCCCCTTGAGGGCCGCGCTGGGCGGCCCTCAAGGGGCGGCCCGCCAGGATATTTTTCTTCTCCAAGGCTGGCCCCACGAAGCCCAAGAAACCAGCGGGTCCCGGCGATGCGGGGAGCTTGAAATGACGCGAGCCGGGTTGGGGGGCAGGCAGCCGGCGGGGCGCCTCGGGGCCGAGCGAGCGGATGCCGTAGGGAGGGCCGTAGGGCCCGGACGAGGCGAGCGATGCGGTGTCGGCCGCGACGGCGGCCGACCGGCTCCGTGAAGCCCGCCTCCGCCCCCGCCCCACCGCGACGTCCGGAAGAACTCAACTCACGCCAACGCCAACGCCAACACCCCAAAGCCCTTACGTCAGCACTTCCCGCAAGAACGCCGCGATGTCGGCGATTTCCGGGGCGCAGACCGAGTGCGGCATGGGGTAGGTATGCCAGCGCACGTCGTATCCCAGGGCCTGCAACTGCGCCAGCGATGCCTGGGCGCGGGGCAGGGCGACCACGGGGTCGAAGGTGCCGTGCGCCAGGAAGATCGGCGTCGCGGCGTTGGCCGGGTGCCGTTCGGCGACGGCGGTATCCAGCAGGGGCAGGTAGCCCGACAGGCCGATCATGCCGGCCAGCTTGGCGTCGAGCCGCAGGCCGGTATGCAGCGTCATGGCGCAGCCCTGCGAAAAGCCCGCCAGCACGATGCGCGATGTCGGAATGCCGCGCGCGTTCTCGCGCGCGATCAGCGCGCGCACGGCGGCCTCGGACTGGCGGATGCCGGCCGCGTCTTCTTGCCGCACCAGGTCGGTGACCAGGATGTCGTACCAGGCGCGCATCGCCATGCCGCCGTTGATGGTAACCGGCTGTACCGGCGCATGCGGGAAAATGAACCGCACGGCCGGCTGGCCGCCCAGCCGCAGTTCGGGCACGATGGGGGCGAAATCGTTGCCGTCGGCGCCCAGGCCGTGCAGCCAGATCACCGCGTGCGTCGGATTGGGGGCGGTCTCGAGTTCGATACCGTCCAGCAGGGCAGAAGAGGCGCTCATGGTCGGAAAAATAGGGGGTTACGGGTGGCCGCTCAAGCGGCCAGCGATTTCAGGGCCTGGAACAGCGCGCGGTAGTGCTTGCGCTGGGGTTCCTGGCCCGGCTGCAGCGCGGCATTGTGCTGCGCTTCTTTGCGGGCGGCCCGGATGGTGGCCCGCAACTGCTGCACGTCGGCGCCGGGGTGGGCGCTCAGCAAGCCGGTCAGGGCGTCGTCGTCGCTAAGCAGGCGATCGCGCAAGGTTTCCAGCCGGTGCATGGCCGCGGTTTCTTCGCGCGAGCCGTTCTGCCATACGTCGAGCTGCGCGCGGATTTCGTCGGCGGGCGCATCGCGCATCAGCTTGCCCACGAAATGGGTCTGGCGGCGGCGGCCCTCGCGGCTGGTGGTGCGCTGGGCCAGGCGGATGGCTTCGTACAGGCGTTCGGCCAGCGGCAATTGCTTCAGGCGGTCGTCGGGCAGGTCGATCAGCTGCTTGCCCAGGTCGAGCAGGGCATGCATTTCTCGCTTGACCTGCGACTTGCTGGGCCGGTCATAGCCGTTGTCGTCGAAATCGGCGTCGGTTGCCGGATCGGAAGTAGGGGAATTCATGGGAACAGCGTGAACACAGACTTGGCTATGATAACCGTCTCTGTACATTGGACTGCAATGGTCAATACCTCCACTTCCTCTCTTCCCCTGGCCGCCAACCACGCCCGCTTCAGCGAACTGGTCGAACAAGTGCTGGCGTACGCGCGCAGCATCGGCGCCAGCGACGCCGCCGCCGAAGTCTCCGAAAGCCTGGGGCTGTCGGTATCGGTGCGCAAAGACGACATCGAAACCGTCGAGCAGACCCGCGACCGGGCCATGGACCTCACCGTCTATGCCGGCCAGAGCCGCGGTTCGGCCTCGACCTCCGATTTTTCCGAGGCCGCGCTGCGCCAGACGGTCGAGGCCGCCTGGCACATTGCCCGCCACACCGCGGCCGACCCGGCCGCCGGCCTGCCCGACGCCGACCAGCTGGCCACCGACATCCCCGATCTGGCCCTGCACTACGCCTGGCCGGTCAGCACCGAACAGGCCGCCGAACTGGCGCTGCGCGCCGAACGCGCCGCCCGGGCGGTCGACGCGCGCATCACCAATACCGACGGGGCCACGGTGGGCACGTACGAAGGCCAGTTCGTCATGGGCAATACCCGCGGCTTCCTGGGCGGCTACCCGTATTCGCGCCACAGCCTGTCGGTGGCGCCCATCGCCGGGCGCGGCAACCATATGCAGCGCGACTACTGGTATACCTCCGAACGCGACCCGGCCCGCCTGGCCTCGCCCGAGGCCATCGGCCGCTATGCCGCCGAACGCACGCTGTCGCGCCTGTCGGCCCGGCGCATCCGTACCGGCAAGTTCCCGGTGCTGTTCGAGGCCCCGCTGGCCCTGGGCCTGCTGGGCGCCTTTACCCAGGCCACCAGCGGCGGCGCGCTGTACCGCAAGGCCAGTTTCCTGGTCGACTCGTTGGGCAAGCCGATCTTCCCCGACCACATCGATATCTCCGAAGACCCGCACGTGCGCGGCGGCATGGGCAGTTCGCCCTTCGACGACGAGGGCGTGCGCACCCGGGCGCGCAACGTGGTGTCGGCGGGGGTGCTCGAAGGCTACTTCCTGTCCAGCTACACGGCCCGCAAGCTGGGCCTGGCCACCACCGGCAACGCCGGCGGTTCGCACAACCTGACCCTGTCCTCGCGCCACACCCGCGCCGGCGACGACTTCGAAGCCATGCTGCGCAAACTGGGCACGGGCTTTCTGGTTACCGAACTCATCGGGCAGGGCGTCAACTACGTTACCGGCGACTACTCGCGCGGCGCCTTCGGCTATTGGGTCGAAAACGGCCAGATCCAGCACGCGGTGCAAGAAATCACCATCGCCGGCAACCTGGCCGACATGTTCCGCCAGATCGTCGCGGTGGGCGCCGACACCATCGCACGCGGCACCAAGCGCACCGGCTCCATCCTGATCGAACAAATGGCCATCGCCGGCGGCGGTTGAACCGACCGGCCCGCCGGGTGTCTGAAGTCCGGTCGCCAGGTGTCTGACTCCCGCCAGGGTGTCAGACACCATGTCAGTGCCTCTGCACACTGCGGGGTCAGGCACCCTGGCGGGAGCCAGACCCCGGTAACGTCCGGGGCGGAACCCGGCCGCGCGGCCCCAGTACCCCGCCGAAACCCGGATAGAGCAGAGTTATAACAACGTGTAATATCCGCGGGGTATCGCGAGCGATATCCCATACCGAGTTGCCACCGAGGAGCCTTTCAACATGCAACGTCGTTCCTTCTTAAAACAAGCCGGCCTGGGCGCCGTCGCGGGTAGCGCCGCGGTCGCCGCGCCGGTATTCGCGCAAGATGCGCCCACGCTGAACTGGCGCATGGCCTCCAGTTTCCCGCGCAGCCTGGACACGCTGTTCGGCACGGGCGAAATCTTCTGCAAGTTCGTCAACGAAGCCACGGGCGGCAAATTCACCATCCGTCACTTCCCTGGCGGCGAAATCGTGCCGGCGTTGCAAGTCATGGACTCGGTGTCCAACAACACCATCGAATGCGGCCATACGGTCTCGTATTACTACTATGGCAAGAGCCCGGCGTTCTGCTTCGACTCGGCCGTGCCGTTCGGCCTGAATGCCCGCCAGATGAACGCCTGGATGTTCGACGGCGACGGCATGAAGCTGACCCGCGAAATGTTCGCCCCGCACAAGATCATCAACTTCCCCATGGGCAACACCGGCGTCCAGATGGGCGGCTGGTACCGCAAGGAAATCAAGTCGGTCGAAGACCTGAAGGGCCTGAAGATGCGCACCGCCGGCTTCGCCGGCGAAGTGCTGTCGCGCCTGGGCGTGGTGCCCCAGCAACTGGCCGGGGGCGATGTCTATCCCTCGCTCGAAAAGGGCACGCTCGACGCCGTCGAGTTCGTGGGCCCGTACGATGACGAAAAGCTCGGCTTCAACAAGGTCGCCAAGTATTACTACTACCCGGGCTGGTGGGAAGGCGGTCCGCAGGTGTCGCTGTACCTGAACGAAGGCGCCTGGAGCGGGCTGCCCAAGTCGTACCAGGCCATCGTCGAGGCCGCCAGCCGCGTGGCGCACGTGGCCATGACCTCGCGTTACGACGCCGTCAACCCCGGCGCCCTGCGCAAGCTGGTCGCCGCCGGCGCCGAACTGCGCCCGTTCCCGCGCTCGGTCATGGACGCTTCGTATGAAGCGGCCCAGACGGTCTACAAAGAATTCTCGGACAAAGACCCGAAATTCAAGGCCCTGTACGACAACTACATGGGCTTCCGCGACAGCGTGGTGCCCTGGTTCCGCCTGGCCGAAGGCTCGTACGACCAGTACCTGGGCGTGGCCATGGCGTCGAGGAAATAACCCCCCCCGAAGCGCTGCGCGCTTCCCCCCCAGGGGGGCGACGCTGGCGGACCGGCGGAGCCGGATCCGCGGCGTCCCCGCTTGGGGCGCACCTTCAGCAGGGGTCAGGCTCCGCAGGTGCCTGACCCCGTTGGCCAGGTGTCTGACTCCCGGAGGGTGTCAGACACCGAGTGCGCGGCAGTTGCCTGCGCCAGCCCCCAGGCACGTTTTGCCCAATATTTGAGCAATCGTGCTAGAATAATCAGCTTTCCCTTATTCCGATTGGTAGCACGGGCGGGTAATAACGCTTAGGCCAGCCGCGGGGTATTTCCCCAGGCATCCCCGGAATAGGAAGAAATTCTTGCCTGGCTTTTCCGGCAAGAAAATTTTTTTACCTTCTAGGAACCATCATGAAGACCTTTGTGGCCAAGCCGCATGAAGTCCAACGTGACTGGTTTGTGATCGACGCCAAGGGCAAAGTCCTCGGTCGTGTGGCCAGCGAAGTCGCACGCCGCCTGCGTGGCAAGCACAAACCCGAATTCACGCCGCACGTTGATACCGGCGATTACATCGTCATCATCAACGCCGCCGATATCGTCGTAACGGGCAACAAGGCGCAAGACAAGAAGTACTTCCGCCACACCACCTACCCGGGCGGTATCCGTGAAACGAACTTCGAGAAAATGCAGCAGCGTTTTCCCGGCCGCGCCATCCAGAAGGCCGTCAAGGGCATGCTGCCCAAGGGTCCGCTGGGCTACGCCATGATCAAGAAACTCAAGGTGTACGCCGGTGCCGAGCACCCGCACACCGCTCAGCAGCCCAAGCCGCTGGATATCTAAGGAAACGCCATGATCGGTAACTGGAACTACGGAACCGGCCGTCGCAAAACCTCGGTGGCTCGTGTTTTCATCAAGAAAGGGTCGGGCAAGATCGTCGTCAACGGCAAGCCCGTCGACGAATTCTTCGCGCGCGAAACCGGCCGCATGATCGTGCGCCAGCCGCTCGAGCTCACCGGCCACCTCGAATCGTTCGACATCAAGGTCAACGTGCACGGTGGCGGCGAAACCGGCCAGGCCGGCGCGGTGCGCCACGGCATCACGCGCGCCCTGATCGACTACGACGAGGCCCTCAAGCCCGCGCTGTCGCAAGCCGGCTTCGTGACCCGCGACGCCCGAGAAGTCGAACGCAAGAAAGTCGGCTTCCGCAAGGCACGTCGGCGCAAGCAGTTCAGCAAGCGCTAATGTCCCCCAAAAAGGCCGCGAAAGCGGCCTTTTTGTTTTCAGGGGCGGCGCGGCACGGTTTCGGCGCGCGGACGCGGCGCGCGAAGCGATACAATCTTTTTTCGTTCTACGGAAGCATCACACCATGGCCCACGCATCGAACTCCCGCATCAAGGTCGGCATTGTCGGCGGCACCGGCTATACCGGCGTCGAACTGCTGCGCTTGCTGTCGCAGCATCCCCATGTGGAACTCACCGCCATCACGTCCCGCAAAGAAGACGGGCTGCCGGTGGCCGACATGTATCCCAACCTGCGCGGCCGCGTGAAGCTGGCGTTCTCCACCCCCGAAAAGGCCAACCTGGCCGATTGCGACGTGGTGTTCTTCGCCACCCCGCACGGCGTGGCCATGGCCCAGGCGCAAGAACTGCTGGCCGCCGGCACCCGCATCATCGACCTGGCGGCCGACTTCCGCCTGCAAGATACCGCGACGTTCGAGCGCTGGTACAAAATGCCGCATTCGTGCCCCGACATACTGGCCGAATCGGTATATGGCCTGGTCGAACTCAATCGCGCCGCCGTATCCCGGGCGCGCGTCATCGGCAACCCGGGCTGCTATCCCACCACCGTGCTGCTGGGTCTGGCGCCCGTGCTCGAAAACGGCGCGGCCCTGGTCGACACCCAGACCCTGATCGCCGACTGCAAATCGGGCGTGTCCGGCGCCGGCCGCAAGGCCGAAGTCAGCACGCTGTTCTCGGAAGCCAGCGACAACTTCAAGGCCTACGGCGTGGCCGGCCACCGCCATCACCCCGAAATCTCCGAGCAACTCGAAAAGCTGGCGGGCGGCAAGGTGGGCCTGACCTTCGTGCCCCACCTGGTGCCCATGATCCGCGGCATGTATTCCACGCTGTACGCGCGCATTCGCCCCGAAGCCCTGGACACCGACTTCCAGGCCTTGTACGAAAAGCGTTATGCCGACGAGCCGTTCGTCGACGTCATGCCGGCCGGCAGCTTGCCCGAAACCCGCTCGGTGCGCGCGTCCAACAGCCTGCGCATCGCCGTGCACCGCCCGGAAGGCGCCGACCTGCTGGTCGTGCTGGTCGTGCAAGACAACCTGGTCAAGGGGGCGTCGGGCCAGGCCGTGCAGAACATGAACCTGATGTTCGGCCTGCCCGAATCGGCCGGCCTGGGCCACGTCGCCATCCTGCCGTAAGCATCAGCCCGGCCGGCCCTTGCGGGCGGCCGGGCGCTCTTCATGTCTGCCTCCCTCGATCCCGTCCGCCCGCGTCCTTCCCGCCCGTGGTGGCGATGGCTGGCAATGCTGTGCCTGCTGCTCGCCGGCCTGGCGGTCGGGGCGGCCGGCGGCTATCGCTATGCGCGGCAAGCGGCGGCCCCCTCCAATACCGTGGTCATCACGGCGGAACAGGTCGCGGCGAAAGACGCGGCCATCCACCAGAGCCAGGCCGAAAGCCGTTTCCTGCGCGCCCAGCTCGATACGGCCGACGGCGAAATCGCAATCGAACGCGCTGCCCGGCAAGAGCTCGAAACCCAGCTGCGCACCATCCAAGACGAGCTGGGCCGCGTACGCGACCGGCTGGCGTTTTTCGAACAACTATTGCCACCCGGTCCCGAAGGGGCGGTAGATATCCGCGGCGTCGAAATCCAGCGCGAAGGGCGCGGGTTAAAATACCGTGTGCTGCTCATGCGCAGCGGCCGCGGCGAAACCCCCTTTACCGGCATGCTGCGGTTCCAGGCCGCCGGCGTCCTCAAGGGCGAAACCGTATCGGTCGACCTGGCTCCCATGCAGCTCAAGGCCGACACGCCGGCCGATCCGGGGGCCGTGCCGGCCTCGGCCGGCGGGCCGCTGGCCCTGCAATTCGACCAATACCAGCGCAGCGAGGGCGTGCTCGAATTGCCCGAGGGATTCGTCCCCGAAACCGTCACCGTCAGCGTGCTGGAAGGCAGCACGGTGCGTGCCTCGCGCAACGTCAAACTGGAATTTTGAACCCCGTCGCGTCTGCGCTATAGTCAACACATAGGGGCGGCGCGGCCGCCTACCCAATACGGCCGTTCGCGGCCAGGAGCTCTACCATGAATGCAGTCACCGAAACCGTCGATCTCCAGGCGCCTCCGTCGCCGCTGGTCTTCACCGATTCCGCCGCCGCCAAGGTCAAAGATTTGCTGGCCGAAGAAGGCAACCCCGAACTGAAGCTGCGTGTGTTCGTGCAGGGCGGCGGCTGTTCCGGTTTCCAGTATGGCTTCACGTTCGACGAGGCCGTCAACGAAGACGACACCGTGCTCGACAAGAACGGCGTGCAGCTGCTGGTCGACCCCATGAGCTTCCAATATCTGGTCGGTGCCGAAATCGACTACAAAGAAGACCTCGAAGGCGCCCAGTTCGTCATCCGCAACCCGAACGCCAGCACCACCTGCGGCTGCGGCTCGTCGTTCTCGGTGTAAGCCCCGTCCGCCCCGGCGGCGGGCCGCGCCCGTCGCGTCATGCTTGCCTGGCAACCCCCGCGCATGCGGGGGTTGTCGTTCGTGCAGGTGTCTGGCAACGGTGTATGCAGGTGTCTGACTCCCGCAGGGTGTCAGACACCGAAGCGCCGCGCAGATCGTACCTATGCAACGGTGTCCGACACCCTGCGGAAGTCGGACACCTGATCCTGGAAACCGTACAACCTGCCTAAACTCGCGCCGGTTCAGGCCGGATACAGCGCGCCCAGCACGCGCGGGCCGCGCGCGCCCGTGACTTGCGGCACGCCGGCGGGGGTGCGGTCCAGGAAGGCCTGCGCCAGCCAGGCAAAGGCCAGGGCCTCGACCCATTGGGCGGGCACGCCGGCGGCATCGGTGGGTTGCACCGGCCGCTGCAGGCACAGCGCCAGTTCGCGCATCAGCCCCGGATTGCGCGTGCCGCCGCCGCACACCAGGATGTCGCGCGTGGCGGGCGCGGCGGCTTCCAGCGCGTCGGCCACCGTGCGCGCGGTGAACCGCTGCAGGGTCGCCTGCACGTCTTGCGGCGCGGGCGCGGGGGCGTCGTAGTCTTGCAGGCGCTGGTCCAGCCAATCGGCGTTGAACAAATCGCGGCCGGTGGACTTGGGCGGCCGCAGCGCCAGCCAGGGCTCGCTGGCCAGCAGGTGCTCCAGCAAGCCCGCCTGCACCTGGCCCGTGGCGGCCCAGCGGCCGCCGTCATCGTAGGCCTGGCCGGTGTGGCGATGGCACCAGGCATCCAGCAGCACGTTGGCCGGCCCGGTATCGAAGCCGCGCGGCGCCTGGCCCGGCGCCAGCAGGGTCAGGTTGGCGATGCCGCCCAGGTTCAGCACGGCACGCGCGTCGCCCGCCTGGAACATGGCTGCATGAAAAGGGGGAACCAGGGGGGCGCCCTGGCCGCCGGCCGCCACGTCGCGGCTGCGGAAGTCGGCCACCACGTCGATGCCGGCAAGCTCGGCCAATAGCGCGGGCGCGTTGAGTTGCAGGGTATAGCCGAGTTCGGGGCGGTGGCGCACCGTTTGCCCATGCGCGCCGATCGCGCTGACGGCCTGGGGCGTTACCTGGGCCTGCCGCAGCAGGGCCTGCACCGTGTCGGCATACAGGCGGGCCAGCGCCTGCGCGGCCAAGGCGGCGCGGTGCAGTTCGTCGTCGCCGCTGCGGTTCAGGGCCAGGAGTTCGGCGCGCAAGGCGCCGGGCATGGGCAGGGCGGCCGTGGCCAAGACCTGGGGCGCGTGGGCCTGCGCCAGCCGTACCAGCACGCCGTCGGCGCCATCCATGCTGGTGCCGGACATCAGTCCGATGAAAAGGCGGCCGGGCGCCTGGGAACGCGGGCCGCCGGATCGGGTCATGGCAATGGGCCTAGCGGCTGGCCACGTTGGTGCTGGACTCGGGCAGCGTGTGCTGGAATTCGGTCAGCAGGGCGATTTGCTGCTTGTAGGGCAGCACCGCGGTCTTGAACCGGGCGGCCTCGGCGGCGTCGAGCGGGCGCGACACGGGAAGGTCGGCCGCCAGCGGGTTGACCGGCTGGTTGTCGATGCGGAATTCGTAGTGCAGGTGCGGGCCGGTGGCCCACCCGGTAGAGCCCACGTAGCCGATCAGTTCGCCCTGCGACACCTTGGTGCCCTTCTTGATGCCGGCCGCAATGCGGCTTTGGTGGGCGTATACGGTGGAATACTTGCCGAAGTGCTTGACGATGACCACGTTGCCATAGCCGCGCTGCTGCCCGGCGAATTCGACCGTGCCGTCGGCGGTGGAATGGATGGGCGTGCCGCTGGGCGCCGCGTAGTCGACCCCCTTGTGGCCCGTCCAGGTCTTGTGGATGGGGTGCATGCGCATGCCGAACGTGGAGCTGATGCGCGAGAATTTCAGGGCGGTGCGCAGGAACGCGCCGCGCAGGCTGACGCCGTCGAAATCGTAGTAGCTGCCGGACTTGCCGTCGGGGCTGAACCAGACGGCGTTGTACGTTTTGCCGTTGTTGACGAATTCCAGGGCCAGCACGCGGCCCGCGCCGGCGTAGCGGCCCTGGTGCGAGCGGACTTCGTAGACCACCCGGAACTGGTCGCCGCGGCGGATGTCGCGCAGGAAGTCGATCTTGGAATTCAGGATGTCGGCCATCTGCATGGTGACCGAATCGGGCACGCCGGCCGCGTCGGTGGCGCCGAACAGCGACGAGCGGATGGTGCCCACCGCGACGCGGGTCTGGCGGTCGGTGTTGTCGCTGATTTCGCGGGCGACATAGGAATCTTCGGACGGCGTCACCAGCAGCATCTTGGTGGTGACCTGGCCGTTTTCTTCGTCGCCGGGGGTGTGGATGTAGCGCAGCCACACCAGCTTGCCGTCGGCGTCGGTGGCGGCCTGGACCGAGCGCCCCGGGTACAGCTTATAGATGCTGCGCGCGCTGGGTGCCTGGGTAAGGAAGCGTTGCAGGCCCGGGGCGTCGATGTCCAGGCGCTGCAGCACGGCGGCCAGGGTGTCGCCCGAGCGGATGCGGGTTTCGCTGATGTAGGGCGCGGCGCTGTCGTAGGCGCTGATGCTGACTTGCGTGGGTTCCAGGGGCAGGACGCTTTGCACCTGGCGCGAGGGCGGCAGTTCGGTGCGGTCGGGCTGCTGTACCATGCCCAGCGCGGCGGCGCCGGCGAACAGGCCGATGGCGGAAACCAGTAGTGTGCGGCGGAAAAGACCGGGGCGGCGGGGCGTCGTGGACTCGGGGCGGGAGGCCGGGCTGTTTGAGCCACGATTCATCGTGCAAAACCTTTCATGATGGCGGAGTCGTCTCCAGATGCTGGCGCCGGATGCAACTATGCCTTGACGTGCATGGCGGCACGCGGCAGGCTCGCGTCAGCGACGCATCTTGTGAACAACGGGTGTTTAGCCGGGGCAGCAACTGTAACGGCAACAGTTGCGTATGATTAGGGCCGTATCCTAGCTGATTCGGCTAGAATTTTCGACCGATTTTCGGCAGTTTCTGGCAGTTTTTACACCTTTTTTGCGTTGTCCCGTCCCGTTGCACCCTGACATGTCCCAATCCGAAGCCCCTCTTACTCCTGAAGTCGAAGCCGATCTGCGCGTTGCCAAGCGCGGTTGCGACGAACTGCTGGTCGAAGCCGAGTTCGCCCGCAAGCTGGCGAACAGCCGCGCCACCGGCGTGCCGCTGCGCATCAAGCTGGGGCTGGATCCCACCGCGCCCGACATCCACCTGGGCCATACGGTGGTGCTGAACAAAATGCGCCAGCTGCAAGACCTGGGGCACAACGTCATTTTCCTCATCGGCGACTTCACCTCGATGATCGGCGATCCCAGCGGCCGCAATTCCACCCGCCCGCCGCTCACGCGCGAGCAGATCGAGGCCAACGCCAAAACCTACTACGCCCAGGCCAGCCTGGTGCTGGACCCGGCCCGCACCGAAATCCGCTACAACTCCGAATGGAGCGACCCCCTGGGCGCGCGCGGGCTCATCCAGCTGGCTTCGCGCTATACCGTGGCGCGCATGATGGAACGCGAAGACTTCACCAAGCGCTTCAAGGGCGGCGTGCCCATTGCCGTGCACGAGTTCCTGTACCCGTTGATGCAAGGCTACGATTCGGTGGCCCTGAAGTCCGACCTGGAACTGGGCGGCACCGACCAGAAATTCAATCTGCTGGTCGGGCGCGAACTGCAAAAAGAATACGGCCAGGCGCCGCAATGCGTGCTGACCATGCCGCTGCTCGAAGGCACCGACGGCGTCGAAAAAATGTCCAAGTCCAAGGGCAACTACATCGGCATTTCCGAAAGCCCCGACTCGATGTTCGGCAAGCTGATGTCGATCTCCGACACCCTGATGTGGCGTTATTTCGAGCTGCTGTCGTTCCGCACGCTCGACGACATCGCCGCCCTGAAGGCCGGCATCGAAGCCGGCGCCAACCCGCGCGACGCCAAGGTGGCGCTGGCGCAGGAAATCGTGGCGCGCTTTCACTCGGCCCAGGCGGCCGAGGCGGCGCTGGCGGCCTTCCAGGCGCGCTTCCGCGACGGCGCCATTCCCGACGACATGCCTGAAATCAATGTGGCCGGCGCGCCCTTGGGTATCCTGAAGGTGTTGCGCGAGGCCGGGCTGGTGGCGTCCGGCGCCGAGGCCCAGCGCAACGTCGAGCAAGGCGGCGTGCGCGTCAATGGCGATCGCGTCGAAGACAAATCGTTGCAATTACAGGCTGGCACTTATGTGCTGCAGGTGGGCAAGCGCAAGTTTGCTCGTGTTAACTTGGCAGGGTAGGAAGCGCCTACGGTTTCGCAGGAGCACGACATGAAACTCTCGAGTCTGTCTTTTTCCGATAACGAGTCGATTCCCGATCGCTACGCTTTCGGCAAGATCGACCCGCAGTCGCACGTCGCACTCGCGGACAACTTCAATCCGCAGTTTTCCTGGGACGACGTGCCCGAGGGCACCCGCTCTTTCGCCCTCATCTGCCACGATCCCGACGTTCCGTCCAAGCCCGACGACGTCAACCAGGAAGGGCGCAGCGTGCCGGCCGACCTGCCGCGCGTCGACTTCTTCCATTGGGTGCTCATCGATCTGGCCGCCGACAAGCGCGAGATCGAAGAAGGCGATTTTTCCAGCGGCATCACGCCGCGCGGCAAGGGCGGGCCGCTGGCCCCCGGCGACGCGCGCCAGGGCGTCAACGATTACACCTCGTGGTTCGCCGCCGACCGCGACATGAACGGCGACTACTTCGGCTACGACGGCCCGTGCCCGCCCTGGAACGACGCCCTGCCGCACCGCTACGTGTTCACCCTGTACGCGCTCGATGTCGCCAAGCTCGACGTCCAGGGCAATTTCGGCGGCAACGACGTGCTGAAGGCCATGCAGGGCCATGTGCTGGCCCAGGCCAGCCTGACTGGCGTGTACACCCTGAACCCCGAACTGGCCCCCAAGCAGATCGGCGACACCTCGGCCTGAACCCGCGCGGCGTGGCCGGCTGGCCGGCTAGCCGCCAGGTGTCTGACTCCCGCAGGGTGTCAGACACCGTGCTATTGAGGCCACGCTTGCCGAGCTTCGGTGTCTGACACCCTGCGGGAGTCAGACACCTGCTGCACTGCCTGCGCCCGAGTCATACACCTGCCTTCGGCCCACCCGCATCCCCTTGCATGAGCCTTTTTCAACCTGACTTGAGCCCGGCCGGGGGTTAGGCGCGGTTAGCGGCATTTTGGGCGGGCGGGGCGGCGTTTTACCCGCATTTTTCGGCGGGCGGGGCCCGGAGCGGCGGGGCCGGCGCGGTAAACTAATGCCCATTCCCCATCCCGGCTTTTTCTTTTCACGCTCCAGGAACCCCCCATGTTCGACCGCAAACTTACGCTGTCCCAGGTAGACCCCGACGTCTGGGCCGCCATCCAGAAAGAAGACACCCGCCAGGAACAGCACATCGAGCTGATCGCCTCCGAAAACTACGCCAGCCCGGCCGTCATGCAGGCCCAGGGCACGCAGTTGACCAACAAATACGCCGAAGGCTACCCGGGCAAGCGCTACTACGGGGGTTGCGAATACGTCGACGTGGTCGAACAGCTGGCCATCGACCGCCTGAAGAAACTGTTCGGCGCCGAAGCCGCCAACGTGCAGCCCAATTCGGGCTCGCAGGCCAACCAGGGCGTGTACATGGCCGTGCTGAAGCCGGGCGACACCGTGCTGGGCATGAGCCTGGCCGAAGGCGGCCACCTGACCCACGGCGCGTCGGTCAATGCCTCGGGCAAGCTGTACAACTTCATTTCGTATGGCCTGGACGCCAACGAAGTGCTCGACTACGCCCAGGTCGAACAACTGGCCAAAGAACACAAGCCCAAGCTCATCGTGGCCGGCGCCTCGGCCTATGCCCTGCACATCGACTTCGAGCGCCTGGCCCGCATCGCCCACGACAACGGCGCGCTGCTGATGGTCGACATCGCCCACTACGCGGGCCTGGTGGCCGGCGGCGCCTACCCCAATCCGGTGCCGCACGCCGACTTCGTCACGTCCACCACGCACAAGTCGCTGCGCGGCCCGCGCGGCGGCGTCATCATGATGAAGGCCGAATACGAAAAAATCATCAATTCGGCCATTTTCCCCGGCATCCAGGGCGGCCCGCTGATGCACGTCATCGCCGCCAAGGCCGTGGCCTTCCAGGAAGCGCTGTCGCCCGAGTTCCAGCAGTATGCCCAGCAAGTGGCCAAGAACGCCAAGGTGCTGGCCGAGACCCTGGTCAAGCGCGGCCTGCGCATCGTGTCCGGCCGCACCGAAAGCCACGTCATGCTGGTCGACCTGCGTCCCAAGGGCATTACCGGCAAAGAGGCCGAGGCCGTGCTGGGCCAGGCGCACATCACCGTCAACAAGAACGCCATTCCCAACGATCCGGAAAAGCCTTTCGTGACCAGCGGCATTCGCCTGGGCACCCCGGCCATGACCACCCGCGGCTTCAAAGAAGCCGAGGCCGAGCTTACCGCCAACCTGATCGCCGACGTGCTCGACAACCCGCGCGACGAAGCCAACATCGCGGCGGTACGCGCGCGCGTCGACGAACTGACGGCCCGCCTGCCCGTCTACGGCGGCTGACAAGCGCCCCGCGCGGCGGCCCTGCGCCGCCGCCTGGCGTATTTTCCCCACGCTGGCTCCGCGTCGCGGGCCGGCGTCATTACAATACGCCAAATTATTGGACTGGGGGCCGGCAACATGAAATGCCCATTCTGCGGCAACGCCGACACGCAAGTGGTAGACAGCCGGGTGTCCGAAGAGGGCGATACCATCCGCCGGCGCCGCCGCTGCCTGTCCTGTGACAAGCGCTTCACCACCTACGAACGCATCGAGCTGGCCATGCCCTCGGTCGTCAAGCGCAACGGCAGCCGCAGCGACTACGACACCGCCAAATTGCGCGCCAGCCTGTCGCTGGCCCTGCGCAAGCGGCCCGTCAGCACCGAACAAGTCGACAACGTGGTGGCCCGCATCGAAGAAACCCTGCTGGCCAGCGGCCAGCGCGAAGTGTCCACCGAACGCATCGGCGAACTGGTCATGGCCGAGCTGAAAAAACTCGACAAGGTCGCCTACGTGCGCTTTGCCTCGGTGTACAAGAACTTCGAAGACATCGGCGAATTCGTCGAGGCCATCCGCGAAATGCAGGGGCCCATGCTGCCCGGCAAACTGCGCAAATAGCGGGTTTTCCCAGACCCCCGGGTGTCAGGCTCCGCAGTGAACTGACACCGAAGTGAGCCGGCACCGTCTCTGTCGTACGGTGTCAGGCACCTGCGGAGCCTGACGCCTGACCTGCAGGTGCCTGACACCTGGCCTGGCACCTGGCCAGACCGGTACCTGCTCGGGGCCTCTCGCCAGCATACAATCGCAGGCGTGACTTCCCTTGCCGACCCCGACGACCTGATCTGGATGCGCCGCGCCCTGGCGCTGGCGCGCAGCGTCATCCACACCACCACGCCCAATCCGCGCGTGGGGTGTGTGATCGTGCGCGACGGCCAGGTGCTGGGCGAGGGCGCCACGCAGCCCCCCGGCGGGCCGCACGCCGAAATCCGCGCCCTGCGCGATGCCGCCGCGCGCGGCGAATCGGTGCAGGGCGCCACGCTGTATGTCACCCTGGAACCCTGCAGCCATCATGGCCGCACGCCGCCGTGCGCCGATGCCGTCGTGGCGGCGCGCCCGGCGCGGGTGGTGGTGGCCATGGGCGATCCCAATCCGCGGGTGGGCGGCCGCGGCCTGGCGCGCCTGCGCGCGGCCGGCATCGCCGTCACCACCGATATCTGCCGCGACGAGGCGCTGGAGATCAACGCCGGTTTCGTTGCCCGCATGAGCCGCGGCACGCCCTGGGCCTGGGTGAAAATGGCGGCCTCGCTGGACGGCCGCAGTGCGCTGCACAACGGCGTATCGCAATGGATCACCGGCGAGGCGGCCCGCGCCGACGGCCATGCCTGGCGCGCCCGCAGCTGCGTGGTGCTGACCGGCATGGGTACGGTGCTGAAAGACGACCCGCGCCTGAACGTGCGCGCCATCGCCACCCCGCGCGCGCCCCGCAAGGCCGTGGTGGACGGGCGCTTTGCCATTCCGGAAGACGCGCGCCTGTTCGATGGCACCGAGGTCATTGTTTTCACGGCGCGGCCCGACCCGGCCAAGGCCGACCGCCTGGCGCGGCGCAATGTGCGCGTGGTGGCCTTGCCCCAGCGCGACACCGACCGCGTCGATCTTCCGGCCATGATGCGATGGCTGGGCGAGCACGAATTCAATGAAGTGCACGTCGAGGCCGGCGCCGGCCTGGGCGGGGCGCTGATGTCGGCGGGATGCGTCGACGAACTGGTGGTGTATCTGGCGCCGGTGTTGCTGGGCGATGCCGCCGCCATGTTGCGGCTGCCGCTGATCGAGCACCTGGATGGCGCGCGGCGGTTCGAGTTTACCGATGTCGCGCGCCTTGGCGCCGACCTGCGCCTGCGCGTGCGCGATCCCGCGCGCTGGCAGGCGCTGCAGCGCGCGGCCATCTGCCGCTGACATTCTTCACATTACGGAGATCCGATTCATGTTTACTGGCCTGGTAGCGGCGGTGGGCCGCATTGTTCGCCTGGACCCCTTGACCGACACCGAACAGGGCGGCGTGCGCCTGGACATCGACGCGGGCGGACTGGACCTGGCCGATGTCGGCATCGGCGATTCCATCGCCGTGCAAGGCGCGTGCATGACCGTCATCGCGCTCGATGGCCGGCGCTTCCAGGTCGATGTGTCGCGCGAAAGCCTGAACCTGACGGTGGGGCTGGACCACGAAGGCGAAGTCAATCTTGAAAAATCCCTGCGCGTGGGCGACCAGATCGGAGGCCACCTCGTGTCCGGCCACGTCGATGGGCTGGGCACGGTGTTGCGCTTCGACAGCGTGGGCGAATCGCGCGAGCTCGCCATCCGCGTGCCCGCGCACCTGGCGCGTTTCCTAGCGTACAAGGGCTCGATCACCGTCAACGGCATCAGCCTGACCGTCAATCGCGTCACCGATGTGGCCGACGGTTGCGACATCAGTATCAACATCATTCCGCACACCCAGGCCGTGACCACGCTGCGCAACGTGCGGCCCGGCGACCGCGTCAATCTCGAAGTCGACACCATCGCGCGTTATGTCGAACGCATGATGACGCTGCCGCAGCGCTAGTGCGCGCACCGGCCGCCGCGCCGGTTGTTAGCGCTTGCGATCGTCGGCTGCCAACGCGCGACGGGCCCGCCGCTTGCTACTGCACGAGGCAAGCGCGGGGCGCGAGCTACGCATTGAAACGCACTCGCAGGAATCTTTGCCTGATTCGCGGAACTGTTTCATTGCTTGGCAGCCTAACCGTTAATAAGGCCTGAAACCCTATCTATGGTGTGTGGCGAAAGCAACATATCAAGATGATGTGCATGATCCCATTACCATAAAGTCTAGCGACATCGGGCAATGAGGAACACAATGGGATGACGGACTTATTAACCGACCATGCGCTGTAGGAGGTTATCCGTGCAAAACATCGTCGAAGGCTTCAAGTCGCTGTACGAGAAAGACCAGGAAACCGAACTGTCCCTCGAGGACTTCCTGGCTCTGGCCAGGAAAGACCCTATGGTCTATGCCAGCCCCGCGGAACGCATGCTGGCGGCAATAGGCGATCCCGAACTGGTCGATACCCGCAATGATCCCCGGCTGTCGCGGCTGTTCTCCAACCGGATCGTGCGGCGGTACCCCGCATTCAAAGAATTTTTCGGCCTGGAAGATGTCATCGACCAGATCGTGGCGTTCTTCAAGCACGCCGCGCAAGGCCTGGAAGAACGCAAGCAGATCCTGTACTTGCTGGGGCCGGTGGGCGGCGGCAAATCGTCCATCGCCGAACGCCTGAAAGCCCTGATGGAGGCCTATCCCATCTATGCCCTGAAGGGCTCGCCGGTGAACGAGTCGCCGCTGGGGCTGTTCCATCCCGACCGCTTCGGCGACACGCTCGAAAAAGAATACGGCATTCCGCGGCGCTATCTCAGCGGCATCATGTCGCCCTGGGCCGTCAAGCGCCTGAAAGAATTCGAGGGCGATATCTCGCAGTTCCGCGTGGTGCGCCTGAATCCCTCGGTGCTGCGCCAGGTGGCCATCGCCAAGACCGAGCCGGGCGACGAAAACAACCAGGATATTTCGTCGCTGGTGGGCAAGGTCGATATCCGCAAGCTCGACCGCCACTCGCAAGACGACCCCGATGCCTACAGCTATTCGGGCGGCCTGTGCCTGGCCAACCAGGGTCTGCTGGAATTCGTCGAGATGTTCAAGGCGCCCATCAAGATGCTGCATCCCCTGCTTACCGCCACGCAGGAAGGCAACTTCAAGGGCACCGAAGGCTTTTCGGCCATTCCGTTCAACGGCCTGATCCTGGCGCACTCGAACGAATCCGAATGGCAGACCTTCCGCAACAACAAGCACAACGAGGCCTTTCTCGACCGCATTTACATCGTCAAGGTACCGTATTGCCTGCAAGTGTCCGAAGAGGTCGAGATCTACAAGAAGCTGCTGCGCAACAGCTCGCTGGCCACGGCGCCGTGCGCGCCGGGCACGCTGGACATGATGGCGCAGTTTTCGGTTCTGACCCGCCTGAAAGAACCCGAGAATTCCAGCATCTATTCCAAGCTACGGGTCTACGACGGCGAATCGCTGAAAGATGTCGACCCCAAAGCCAAGGCGTTGCAGGAATATAAAGATTACGCCGGCACCGACGAAGGCATGACGGGGGTTTCCACCCGCTTCGCGTACAAGATACTGTCCAGCGTGTTCAACCACGACCAGACCGAGGTCGCGGCCAACCCCGTGCACCTGATGTACGTGCTGGAACAGCGCATCGGCCGCGAAGACTACCCCGAAGAAATCCGCCGCCGCTACCTCGACTTCATCAAGGGTTATCTGGCGCCGCGCTATGCCGAATTCATCGGCAAGGAAATCCAGACCGCCTACCTGGAGTCGTATTCCGAGTACGGGCAGAACATCTTCGACCGCTACGTCACGTTCGCCGATTGCTGGATCCAGGACGAAGAGTTCCGCGACCCCGAAACCGGCGAGAGCTTCGACCGCGGCGCCCTGAACGACGAACTGGAAAAGATCGAGAAGCCGGCGGGTATCGCCAACCCCAAAGACTTCCGCAACGAGATCGTCAACTTCGTGCTGCGCGCCCGCGCCAACAACGCCGGCCGCAATCCCAACTGGACCAGCTACGAAAAGCTGCGCGAAGTGATCGAGAAGAAAATGTTCTCGAACACCGAAGACCTGTTGCCGGTCATTTCTTTCAATGCCAAGGCTTCCGCCGAAGACAAGAGCAAGCACCAGAGCTTTGTCGACCGCATGGTCGAGAAAGGCTACACCGAGAAGCAGGTCCGCCTGCTGTGCGAGTGGTACCTGAGAGTGAGGAAGTCTTCCTGAGCGAGGTGAATCATGAATTCACTGATCGATCGGCGTCTGAACGGCCGCAATAAAAGCGCGGTCAACCGCGAACGCTTTCTCAGGCGATACAAGAACCAGATCCGCAAGGCCGTGCAGGACCTGGTGCGCGAGCGGTCCATCGAAGACATGGACCAGGGCGGGGAAATCAACCTGCCCGCTCGCGATATCTCCGAGCCGCATTTCCGGCACGGCCAGGGCGGCGATCGCGAGCTGGTGCATCCCGGCAACCGCGAGTTCGCCAAGGGCGACACTTTCCCGCGCCCCTCGGGCTCCGACGGCGCCGGGGGTTCCGAACCCGGCGAAGGCGAGTCGGTGGACCAGTTCACCTTCAGCCTGTCCCGGGCCGAGTTCCTGAACCTGTTCTTCGAAGACCTGGAACTGCCGCACCTGATCCGCACGCAACTGGGCGACGTCACCCAGAAAAAATGGCAGCGCGCGGGCTATACCACCACGGGGTCGCCCAGCCTGCTCAGCGTCAGCCGCACGCTGAAGGCATCGCTGTCGCGCCGCGTGGCGCTGGGGGTGGCGGCGCGGGCCGAACTCGAGGCCGCGCAGGCCAAGCTGGACGCGGCCATCGCGGCGGGCGCGCCGCAAGAGCAGATCGACGCGCTGCGCCAGGAGGTGGACGATTGCGCCAACCGCCTGGCCCGCCTGCCTTTCCTGGACGACCTGGACCTGCGCTACCGCAACCGGGTGTCGGTGGCCATGCCCATGGCGCGCGCGGTGATGTTCTGCCTGATGGACGTGTCCGGATCCATGGACGAGGGCAAGAAAGACCTGGCCAAGCGCTTCTTCACGCTGCTGTACCTGTTCTTGTCGCGCAAGTACGAGCACGTGGACGTGGTGTTCATCCGCCATACCGACGACGCCGAAGAGGTCGACGAGCAAACCTTTTTCTACGATCCCAAGAGCGGCGGCACCATCGTGCTGTCGGCGCTGGAACTCATGCACGAGATCGTGCAGGAACGCTACCCGCCCAGCGCCTGGAACGTGTACGCGGCACAGGCCAGCGACGGCGACTCGTTCGGCGCCGACGCGGGCAAGAGCGCGCGCTTCCTGGCCGAAAACCTGTTGCCCGCCACCCGCTACTTTGCGTACATCGAAGTCCCCGACTCGCAAGAGGCCCGCAAAAGCAGCCTGTGGGCCGAATACGAGCAGGAAACGGCGCCGCACTTTGCCATGCGCCGGATCTGCGAACGCGGCGAGATCTATCCCGTGTTCCACGATCTGTTCAAAAAGGAAACCGCATGAACGCCATCGTGGGCTATCGTGCCGAGCTGGAGGCCCTGGGGCGCGCCCAGCCCCTTTCCGAAGGTTCCGAGTGGACGTTCGAACTGATCCAGCGCTATGACGAGGCCATCGCCGAGGTGGCCGCCGAATTCGGGCTGGACACCTATCCGAACCAGATCGAAGTCATCACGTCCGAGCAGATGCTGGACGCCTATGCGTCGGCGGGCCTGCCCATCGGCTATCCGCACTGGTCGTACGGCAAGGAATTCATCCGCAACGAACAGTTTTACCGGCGCGGCATGCAGGGGCTGGCCTACGAGATCGTCATCAACTCCAATCCGTGCATCTCTTACCTGATGGAAGAGAACTCCATGGCCATGCAGGCCCTGGTGATCGCGCACGCCTGCTACGGCCATAACTCGTTCTTCAAGGGCAATTACCTGTTCCGCCAATGGACCGACGCGGACAGCATCCTGGACTACCTGGTGTTCGCCCGCAAGTATGTGATGGATTGCGAAAGCCGCTACGGCATCGACGCCGTCGAGGCGCTGCTGGATTCGTGCCACGCGCTGACGCCGCACGGCGTCGACCGCTACAAGCGCCCGGCGCCCGTGTCGTACAAAGAAGAGGCGCACCGGCAGGCCGAACGCGAAGAGCACGCCCGCCTGCAGTACAACGACCTGTGGCGCACGCTGCCGCGCACCGAACCCGACGCGGCCGAAGAGAAGCAGCGCATCGCCTTTCCGCCCGAGCCCGAAGAGAACCTGCTGTACTTCATCGAAAAGCACTCGCCCAGGCTCGAGCCCTGGCAGAAAGAGCTGGTGCGCATCGTGCGCAAGATCGCCCAGTATTTCTACCCGCAGGGGCAGACCAAGGTCATGAACGAGGGCTGGGCCACGTTCTGGCACTACACCTTGCTGAACCGCCTGCACCAGAAGGGCCTGGTCACCGACGGCTTCATGATGGAATTCCTGCAAAGCCACACCAATGTGGTCAGCCAGCGCGGCTTCGACCAGCAGGGCTATGGCGGCATCAACCCGTATGCGCTGGGCTTTGCCATGATGCAGGACATCCGCCGCATCTGCGAGTCGCCCACCCCGGAAGACCGCCAGTGGTTTCCCGACATCGCCGGCAGCGACTGGGTCAAGACGCTGGATTTCGCCATGCGCAATTTCAAAGACGAATCCTTTATTTCGCAATACCTGTCGCCGCGCCTGATCCGGGAGTTCCGCTTCTTCGCCATCGCCGACCACCAGGCCAGCCCGGTGCTGGAAGTGGCGGCCATCCACGACGACGAGGGCTACCGGCAGATCCGCAAGCTGCTGGCCGAGCAGCACAACCGCGACAACCAGGTGCCGGACATCCAGATCGTGCGCTACCGGCGCGAGTCCGACCGCTCGCTGGTGCTGCGCCACCTGCAGACCCGCGGCCGGCCGCTGGCCGGCGACGATGCCGACCAGGTCATGAAGCACCTGGGGCGCTTGTGGGGATTCAAGGTGCGGCTCGAGGAAACCGAGCCGGACGGCACCGTCAGCGCGTACCGGGAAGTGAACCCCACCAATACCTACCGGGAAGGCAACTGACGGCCGGCCGGGCAGCCCGGGCCAATCCAGGTGTCTGACTCCCGCAGGGTGTCAGACACCGTAGGATGGCGGGGCCATCTGCTCACAGCGGTGTCCGACACCCTTGCGGGAGCCGGACACCTGCCTTGGGAGCCGGACACCTGCCTTGCCCCCGGTCCCGGCCATGGCAAATGCTGGCGCCACGCCATTCTGTTAGAATCGCGGATTCGCGTTTGTGGCCTTGCCCGGCTAGTCCGGCACTTCAGCAAGCAAGGCCCGTGCAACCGAATCAGGACAGGTGGCCGAGTGGTTGAAGGCGCACGCCTGGAAAGCGTGTATACGTGATAAGCGTATCGGGGGTTCGAATCCCCCTCTGTCCGCCAGTTACCTTCCTCGGGCCGTTTCAGGCCTGCCTCATTCTCAGGCCCACCCCATTCCCGTCTTGCCCTTCACGGTAGCGCCTCGAGCGTTGCGCGCAGGCGCTTGGCCTGCTGGGCGATCTGGGCTGGCAATTGGTCCAGTTTCTGCTTCTGGTCGCCGGCCGGCGTGGCGTGGTTCACGCCATCCAGACGTACGGCGAACAGGGTAGGGCCGCCCACGCCCAGGGTGGCTTCGGTCAGGTAACCCAGGCGATCGACCAGCGCGGGGCTGATGCCTTCGGCGGCCTGGACGGCGCGTACCACCAGGCCCACCGGCGTATACCCCAGCAGGCGCGTGCGGGGCTTGGTCAGCATGACGTCGATGAGCGCGATGCGCACCACCATGGTGTCGGGCCCGGGCTGGTCTACCACGGGGTAGCGGCGCGACGGATCTTTCAGGAATTCCTGCCGGAACGCGGTGGTCAGGGCGGCGACATCGACGGCCGTCAGCCCTTTATAGGGCGAATCGGGGGCCAGCCACACTTCGATCGGAGCCAGGTACACACCGGTAATGCGCTGCCGCTGCGCGGCGAATTCGGAACTGACATAGCGCGACAACCCCGGTGTGCCCGGCACGGCCCGCAGTCGCTTGGCGTCGGTAAAGAACACCGAATGGTCGACGCGGGAGGCCTGGTTGGCGGCGGGTGCGGCGCACCCGGCGATCAATCCACATGACAACGCAAGAGCTACGGCACGCATGGGGGATTTCCATAAAGTGGGGGCGAAAGGGCCCGCGCGGGGAGGCGCGGGGAGAGGAAGAAGTTTGCCGATTCTAGGCCATTGTCATGTAGTTCTTTCCAAATGCCACAATATTCGACGACAATTCACCTCTTATTCCATGTCCGGCCAAGAGTGCCCAGGGTCCGGGGCCGCCCCGCGCGGCCGCGTCCGGCCCGGGTCGCGTAGGGAGACTGCGATCGCAAAAACCACGTGGATAGCCCGTCAGCATTTAGTGTTTGCCCGTCCGCGGCGCCGGCCTGGTCCGGCCATCAACGGCCGCGGGCCCCGGGGGGCGACATGTTGCGCGTAGTCGTCGTCGACGACGAGGCGCCCGCACGCCGCTATCTGCGCCGCCTGCTCGAGTCTCTCGATGGCCCGCAGGTCGTGGCCGAAGCCGCATGCCTGCAGACGGCCATCGACACCATCAACCAGCACCGGCCCGATGCCGTGTTCCTGGATATCGAATTGACCGACAGCACCTCGTTCGACGTGCTGTCGGCCCTGGACTGCCAGCCGCAACTGGTGTTTGTTACCGCCCATGCGCCTTACGCGATGCGGGCGTTCGAGGTCGACGCCGTCGATTATCTGCTGAAGCCGGTGGGTATCGAACGCCTGAGCCGGGCGGTCCAGCGCCTGTACGCGCGCCTGAACCGCCCCTGGGGCGAGGCGGCGTTCCTGACCGTACGCCACCATGGCAACAGCCGGCTGATCCGCGCGCGCGCCCTGGCGGCCCTGGTGGCGCAGCGCGACTACGTGAAACTGCACATCGAACAGGCGGAAACCCTGCTGATGTACGCCAGACTGAAGGGCCTGCTGCCGCAGCTGGGCACTTTGCCTTTCGCGCAGGTTTCGCGGTCCATGGTGGTGAACCTGGACCAGGTCGGCCGGGTTGTCGCGCAAGGCAGCTTGTCAGCCCGGGTGGAATTCCTGAACCAGGCGCAGCCGCTGCAGCTGGGCCACACGGCGTTCCTGCGGCTGCGCAATGCGCTCGACGGACGCCGCCGCCATCCGGGTTGAGCCCGTTCCACGGGCATCGCGCCGCACCAATCGCATAGGCAACGATTGGCGTTCTATATGAATCAAAATCCCGATTCTTCTATTAATTGTTCCAATAATACGTTCGACATTTGCTGGCAATAAATCCGTTGCCAGAATGCTTGATTTAGCGCAAATGGCCCGTGGAACCTCGTTCGTGGCCCCTGCTCGAACACTCGTGGATGCAAGATTTAAAACGAATCTGTTGCTCCATTAAGTCCGCAGCAGTAATCCACGTCCTCTTTGTTTTATCCGGTTCTTATTCATTGCAGTCGCCGGAGAGGATTAACTTGGTTCTACAGGAGAGTCACCATGAAGTTTTCCCGGCGCATTGTCCCGGTAGCCGCCGTTGCCGCCATGGCGGTTTCCTCTTCGGCGTTTGCCGTTGATGGCACCATCAATTTCGAAGGCCTGATTACCGACGTCACCTGCGACATTTCGGTAAATGGCGCCACCAACAATGCAACCGTGACCATGCCCAGCGCCTCGATCGCGGCGCTGACGAGCGCGGGCAGCACGGCCGGTGTTACGCCGTTCAATATCAATCTGAAGGGCTGCGCCGGCGCGACCCTGCAGACCGCACGGACCCATTTCGAAATGGGGCCCAGCGTGGATGCCATCAATGGGCATCTGAACAACGTGACCGGCACGGCCGGCAACGTACAGGTGCAATTGCTCAATTCGCTCTTGGCGCCTATCCCCGTGGGCCAGGTCAATCAGGGCGATACCGCGATCGATATTTCCAGCGGCGCGGGCACCATGTCGTATTTCGCGCGCTACTACGCCACTGGGCCAGCCACCGCCGGCACGGTCGGAACCCGGGTGGATTACACCATCCAGTATGACTAGCCGCCCGTTGGCTCGCCAAGGCTGTCTGTATTCCCCGGCCGCAGCGCTTGCGCGTATGATGGCCTTGGCGATTTATCGTTGGTCTGTAATCTCTGAGTAGTAATGCGGCTTCCTCTTTGCCAATAAGGGTCTTCGACTTTTCTTGTTATCGAAGAGGCTCTTTTCCTATCTCATCCAAGGAGAGCAGCGATGCCATTTCGCTGGCCCATTACCGTGGGCGCCATCGCCGTGGGCGCAGCGGTTTCGCCTTCCGCTTTCGCCGTCGACGGAGTCATCGACTTCCAGGGCCTGGTTACCGATACAACCTGTTCGATCGCGGTGAACGCCGGGTCCAATAACGGCACCGTGGTTTTGCCGTCCGTGGCGGTTTCGGCCCTGGCGTCGGTGGGGGCTACCGCCGGCACGACGCCTTTCACCATTGTGCTCTCGGGCTGCACGGGCGGTACCCTGAACACGGCCACGACCCGGTTCGAAATGGGGCCGGATGTCGATCCGGCCGTGGGCCGCCTGGTCAATACCGGAACCGCCAACGGCGTGCAGATCGAACTGCTCAACGCCATGCAGGGGCCGCTGCACCTGGGCGCGGCCAGCCTGCAAGGCGATACGCCGGTGGATATCTCGTCCGGTGGCGCGACGATGCGGTATTTCGCCCGCTACTACGCGTCCGAGATCGCCGTGACGCCCGGCACGGTGGTTTCCCGCGTCGACTACACCATCCGATACCAGTAGCCAGCGCCGCGCCGGATGGGCGGCCTGGATTCACTTTGTGCGCCCGCGCGGCTTTCTATCAGCCAGCCATAGGCGTTTCGTTCCATGACTTCATTATTCAAATATTCCCTGGCCCTGGTCCTGTGGGGCTGGCTAAGTATGGCTGCCGCGGGCATCGTGGTCCACGGCACCCGCGTGATCATCGACGGCGCCGTCGGCGAGGTGACCGTGCAACTGCAAAACAACGGCAAGCAGCCGGTGCTGATGCAGGCCTGGATCGACGACGGAGATGCCGCCGCCACGCCCCAGCAGGCAAAGTCGCCCTTTGTGCTGACGCCGCCCGTGGCGCGGATCGAAGCCCAGAAAGGGCAGGCGTTGCGCATCATACGCATGAACGAGATTCCCGAGCGCCAGCGGGAAAGCCTGTATTGGTTGAACGTCGTAGAGATTCCGCCCAAACCCACCGAGAATCTCGCCGCCGGCGACAACCTATTGATGTTTTCCTTCCGCACGCGCATCAAAGTGTTTTATCGGCCGCCGGGGCTGGCCGGCACGGCGGACCGGGCCCATGAGCAGCTGTGTTTCAGCTACGACGCCGCGGCCAGGAAGTTGCGGGTCGTCAACCCGACGCCGTATCACATTACGTTTCGTTCGCTGCAATTGCGGCGCGCGAACGGCAGCACGGCGGCCGAGCTGTCGGGCCGGCAAGACCGCATGATCGCCCCCGCCAGCGAGCGGGCGTTCGACCTGCCGCTCAAGGGCGCGGCGTCGGCGGACTTGACCGTGCAATACAGCGTCATCAACGACTTTGGGGGTGATACCTCGGGGCAGCGCAAGAGTGCCGCATCATGCCAGCAAAAGCCCGCCAGTTAGCCGATTCGCGGCGGCTGGCAATCATCGCGGCCATCGCCCTGGCTTGCGCGGCGCCGGCGCATGCCGCGGAAGTCGAGTTCGACGAGTCGTTCCTGCGTTCGCCCGTGGACATACGCATGTTCTCGAAGAGCACGGCCATGCCCGAGGGAGAGCACCGGATAGACGTGACCCTCAATGATGCATGGAAGGGCCGGTACCGGATCGTTTTTCGCCTGCCCGACACGGGAGGCGATACGGCCGGGGCGCAGCCTTGTTTCGATTTGTCGTTGCTGGACAGCGTGGGCTTCAACCTCGACAACGTGGATCCCGCTGTGCGCGCGGCGCTGCAGAAAGGCCCGGTATGCTGGCCGCTGGGCGACATCGTCGATGGCGCGCAAGCCGTGTTCGACAGCGCGGAACTGCGTTTGAATATCACGGCGCCGCAGACTTTGCTGCGGCGGCACGCCCGCGGCTACGTCAGCCCCGAACTCTGGGACGACGGCATCACGGCGGGCATGCTGCAATACGATTACCTGGCCTATCACACCGATGGCTCCGCCTCGTCGATGGGCAGCGACACGAGCCATTACCTGGGTCTGCGGGCCGGGCTGAACGTGGGCAAGTGGCGGCTGCGCTACCGCAGCGCGCTGAACGCGGGCAGTGGCCGCGGCACGTCGTACCAGGGCATCGCCGCCTATGCCGAACGCGGTATCGCGCCGTGGCGCAGCCGCCTGACGGTGGGCGATGCCATCACCGACGGGCAGGTCTTCGAGAGCCTCAGCTTCCGTGGGGTGCAGCTGGCGTCCGAAGACCGCATGTATGCCGATTCGCAGCGCGGCTTCGCGCCGGTGGTGCAGGGTATTGCCAACAGCAACGCGCGGGTGCGTATCACCCAGCAGGGCAACCTGATTTACGAAACCACCGTGCCGCCGGGGCCGTTCGTGATCGATGACCTGTATCCCACCGGCTTTGGCGGCGATTTGCGGGTGACCGTTACCGAGGCCGATGGCAGCGAACATACGTTTACCGTGGCATTCGCCTCGATGCCGGAATTGCTGCGCCCCGGCGTAACGCGCTACAGCCTGACGGCGGGCCAGTTCCGCAATAACGTGGTGGACGATACGCCCTCGCTTTTCATGGGAACCCTGCGGCATGGTTTTTCGAACGTGGTCACCGGTTATACGGGGATCACGGCCGCCGACGGCTACAACGCGGCCGCGGGCGGGGTGGGGCTCAATACGCCGCTGGGCGCGTTTTCGTCGGACCTGATCTACGCCCGCACCGAACTGGACGACGGCAACCATAATGGCCACCGCCTGCGGTTGGCTTATTCGAACATTCTGCCGGTCACTGGCACCAACGTGGCGCTGGCGGCTTACCGGTATTCCAGTTCGGGCTATTACGAGGCCACGGATGCATTCGCCCTGCGCGGGCTTTCCGGCAGCAGCCCCGATTGGCCCTACCGGTCGCTGCAAAACCGCCGCCACCGTTTTCAGCTGAGCCTGACCCAGACACTGCCCGACGGCTGGGGCGCGGTGAGCCTGAATGCCTCGCGGCAAGATTACTGGGACAAAAGCGGGGCCGACACCGAATTCCAGGCCCAGTACAACAACCAGTTCAAGAAAGTGAATTACGGCATCAGCGCCGGCCGGACCCGCAACCTGACGTCGGGGGAATGGAACAACCAGGTCATGTTGACGCTGTCCGTGCCGCTGGGAGCCAAGCTCGGTTCGCCCACCCTCAGCGCCAACTACAGCCGCGACAGCCATGCGCAGGGCCTGCAGACCTCGGTCTCGGGCGTGGCGGGCAGCGACAATCAGTTCGGCTACAGCGCCTTTGCCAGCACGGTCGAGGGCCGGCCGGGCCCGCGCTCGACGACGGGCGGGGCGTCCGGGTCGTGGTCGGCGCCGTTCGCCAATATCGGGGCAAGCGCATCGGGCGGCAGCGGCTACAAGCAATACAGCGCCAGCGTTTCAGGCGGCATCGTGGCGTATTCGGGCGGCGTGGTGCTGGGCCCGATGCTGGGCGAAACCGCGGCCCTGATCGAGGCCAAGGACGCCCACGGGGCGCGCGTCACCAATTACAGCGGCGTGCGGCTCGACCGGCGCGGCCGGGCCATTGTTCCTTACCTGAGCCCCTATCGCGAGAATACGGTTGAAATCGACCCCAAGGGGCTTTCCACCGATGTCGAGGTCAAAGAGACCAGCCGGCGCCTGGCGCCCACCGCCGGCGCCATTGCCCTGGTGCAGTTCGACACGGAAAGTGGGTATTCGGTGTTGATGACGCTTACCGATACCCAGGGAAATGCCTTGCCGTTCGGCGCCGCCGTTCTGGACCCTGAAGGCAACAACATCGGCTTCGTGGCGCAGGCGGGCCAGGCGCTGGTGCGCCTGCCGGCCCAGAAAGGAAGCGTGTCGGTCAAATGGGGCGACGAGGCGGAGAAAAGCTGTGTCGTGCCGTACGACGTGACCCGGATCGCCGCGCCCCGGGGGCCGGGCTTTCGCGAGCTCGCGGCCACGTGCGCCCCGGCGTCAGGAGCAAAACCATGATGCAAACTCGAATGCGCCGACGTGGCGGTGCCCGCTGGGCGCTGGCCACCTTGGCATTGTCCGCCTGCGCGGCGCACGCCGACGGATACTGGGCCGACTGCGTTCGCGATGCCAGTTCGTCGGGCCACATCTACTATCAGTACTTCGGCTCGGCCACGATATTCGTGAACCGGGACTCGCAGGTGGGCGACCCGATCGGGCCGTGGCTGACCGCGCCGAACCCCACCGCGTGGCGATGCACGCCGCTGCCGCTGCTGCAGTCCGCCGGCACGGCCCAGTTGACCGTGCAGGGCTATCCACCGTATGCGCGGGAAGGCACGGTGAACGTCGATGGCCAGACCTACGCCCTGTACAGAACCAACGACCCTACCCTGAGTTACGTGGCGCGCTGGCGCTTCACCGTCAAGGGCCAGGCTTCGGACTGGCAACCCCTGACGATCTCCACGGGCGGGCAGCAGACGCCGCCCGTGTCCTTCCCGATTTCGTACGACAACGGCCAGCCGTTCGCGGTGGGGGCAGACGTGCAGATTCGCCTGTATCGGCGCCAGAGCGCCGTATTGCCCGCGATGGTCACGATCTTCGACCCGATGTATTTGCGGCATCTGCAGACCGACGGCAATTTGACCTCGGTGGGCGGCCTTACATACCGCATCGCGCAGGTGCTGCCCAATACCGTTGCCCTGGTGTCGGGCGGCACTTGCACGACGCCGGATGTCAATGTGGTGTTTCCGCCGGTGGCGTTGAGTGCGTTCAGCGGCATAGGCAGCACAACGGCAACCCGGCCGTTCAACCTGGCGTTCAACAATTGCCCCGCGGGATACCAGAGCATTGGATACAGTTTCGCGCCCACCACCAGCGTACTGAATGCCGCGCAAGGCGTGGTTGCGCTGGCCTCGTCTTCCACGGCCACCGGCATCGGTATTCAATTGGCCAAGGGCGACGGAACGCCGGTCACCTTCGGCACCGTATATCCTTTGGCTGGCTACGATCCCACCCGGGCCGGCAGCTACACCGTGCCGATGCAAGCCTCGCTGTATCAAACCGAACCGACGGTATCTCCGGGCACGGTACGTTCGTCGGTGACGTTCACGCTGGACTACAAATAGCGCCATGCCACATCGAACCTTCTTGCTATCTTGGGACGCCAAAGCGTTGCTGCGCCGCCTGTTCGCGGCGGCAGCGATATTGGCCGCGTTCGCGGCACAGGGCGCGGTATCGCTCAGCCACACCCGCTTGATCGTCTCGGCCAAGCAGCCCGAAGTCACGCCGCGGGTGACCAACGAGGGAAGCCAGCCGGTCTTGCTGCAGTTGTGGATCGATACCGGCGACCGGGCGGCCGACCCGCAGCACCTTGCGGTGCCGTTTCTTGTGGTGCCGCCCGTGTTGCGCCTGGAGCCGTCCGCCACGCAACGCCTGCGCATCATGTACACCGGCCGCGCCGGCCCGCCCGCCGACGAGGAATCGGTGTACTGGCTGAACATCCTCGAGATCCCCCCCAAGGCGGCGAGCCCGCAGACCGATCTTCTGCAGATTTCTTTCCGGACCCGCGTGAAGCTGTTTTTCCGCCCCGCGGGGATGCCGGCGGTCGGGCCCGACCCGCACGAAGCGCTGCGCTTCGAGTTGCGGCGGCAAGGGCAGGGCGAGGTATTGCACATTACCAATCCCACGCCGGTACACCAGACCCTGCTCGACCTGGTCGTCGGCGCCGCCCGCAACGATCCGTCCGCCAGGACGCTGGCACCGCCGGACATGCTGGGGCCGCGGGAAAGCGTCGACGTGCCGGTGGGGCCGGGCGGGCTGGGGCAAATGACCGGCACCCGGGTGTTTTATTCCGTCATCAACGATACGGGCGGGGTCGTTGAAGGGACGCGCAGTCTTGCCGAATCACCGGGCACGAAATAGCCCGCTGCGCCGCCACGCCGCGTGGCGGCGTGGTGCCGGCTGCGGCCGGCCGCGCGTCAGCGTCCCCGCCGGTGCAGGTGCGAGGTATCCAGCACGTCGTCTTCGGGCGTGATCACGCCCGGGTCGCCCGGTTCGGCGATGGCGCGGCCGCGGCGGGCGCGGCCGGCCACGTCGGGGGCCTCGTCGGGCATGGGCATGGTGCCGGTGCCCTGCCGGATGTCCGTGGGCGTTTTGGACGGGCGGTCGTCGACGTGTTCGGCGGGCATGTTCTGTCGGGCAGTCTTGTTCATGATGACCTCCTGGGAACGGCGGGGCGGCGGGTGCCGCGCCCGCGGGCTTATCGTCCATCTTAGGCCGGGCACGCTCGCCCGGGGTTGACGGCATGTGTCGTTTGAAAGGGGCTGTTGCAACACGCCGGCTCTTATAATCCAGGCTTCGCCATTGCCGCCCTGCGCCAACCTTGACCGATCCCATCGAACGCTCTGTTTCCGCCGAACTCGTCGCCGTGCTGGTGGCCGTTACGCAGGGCCAGCCCCGCGTGCTGACCACCGAAGACGCCCGTGCCTTGCCGGCGGGGCCTTTCGAACTGGAACACAGGTCGTTGCAGGCGGGTTTGCGGGCCTGGGTCGAAACGCAGACGCATCATCCGCTGGGATACATCGAACAGCTGTACACCTTTGCCGACCGCGACCGCTCCGACGATGGCGGGCGGCGCACGATTTCGGTCAGCTATCTGGGCCTGACGCGCGAAGCCGGCGAAACCGGCGTGGCGCAAGTGGGTTGGCAAGACTGGTACCGTTATTTCCCCTGGGAAGACCACCGCGACGGGCCGCCCGCCATGGTGGCCGAACTGATCGCGCCGCGCCTGTGGGCGTGGGCCGGGGCCGCGGCCGGCCGCGCCGCCCAGGCGCACCGGCGCCAGCGCGCGGCGCTGACGTTCGGGCTGGATGGCGCCGCCTGGAATGAAGACATGGTGCTGCAGCGCTACGAACTGCTGTTCGAGGCCGGGCTGGTGCCCGAGGCGTTGCGGCAGCCCACGGGCATCAACGGCAGTGCGGCGCCGGCGGACGGGGGTTCCATTCCCCCCGGGCTTACGTTGCCGGGGCAGGCCATGCGCCACGATCATCGCCGCATCCTGGCCACCGGCATCGCGCGGCTGCGCGCCAAGATCAAATACCGGCCGGTGGTGTTCGAACTGATGCCGCCCGCCTTCACGCTGCTGCAGTTGCAGACGGCGGTCGAGGCCCTGGCGGGCCGCGGACTGCACAAGCAGAATTTCCGCCGCCTGATCGAACAGCAGGCCCTGGTCGAAGAAACCGGCGACATGGCCACCGGCACGGCGGGGCGGCCCGCCAAATTGTTCCGTTTCCGGCGCGACGTTCTGCTGGAACGCGCCATCGCGGGCAGCAAACTGCCTTTGGCGCGCCAGGCGGAATAAAGGCCGGGGCCGGGAGCAAGGCATCCAGGTGAATCCAGGTGTCTGACTCCCGCGCAGCGGGTGTCAGACACCGACGGTTGGCCGCGCCTTCTCAATACAACGGTGTCCGACACCCGCTGCGCGGGAGTCGGACACCTGGCAGAGGGACGCGGGGGTCGGACACCTGGCAGGACCTGGTGGCCCCGCCAGCGTTTCGATCGGGCATCCCCCTCTTGACACCCTTTATGCTCAGCAATAGCATAACTAAACCGGCAGCTTGGCCGCTTTTTTTCTCTCTTAAATACTCGATATGAGCATAAACATGGCTTCTGATCTTGTCCTGCCCGTCGCGCCGCTACCCGTGGTCATGCTCGAGCCGCTGGTGCGCGCCGCCTTGCTGGAAGACCTGGGCCGCGCCGGCGACCTGACCACCGATGCCATCGTGCCGGCCGACGCGCAGGGCCGTACACGCCTGGTGGCGCGCCAGGAAGGGGTGCTGGCGGGCCTGGATCTGGCCCGCCTGGCGTTCCGGCTGATGGATGACGGTATCGACTTCCAGCCGCTGCTGGCCGATGGGGCGCGGTTGCGGCCGGGGGCGGAAATCGCGGTGATCAGCGGGCCGGCCCGCGGCATGCTCACCGCCGAGCGCACCGCGCTGAATTTCCTGTGCCATCTCAGCGGCGTGGCCACTGCCACGGCGTCGATCGCCGATGCCATCCGCCCGCACGGTGCCAAGGTCACCTGCACCCGCAAGACCCTGCCGGGCCTGCGCGCCGTGCAGAAATACGCGGTACGGGTCGGCGGCGGCAGCAACCACCGCCATGGCCTGGACGATGCCGTGCTGATCAAGGACAACCACGTGGCGGTGGCGGGCGGGGTGCGCCAGGCCGTGTCGCGGGCGCGCGCCGGCATCGGCCACATGGTGAAGATCGAACTGGAAGTCGACACGCTCGAGCAATTGGACCAGGCGCTGGACATCGGCGTGGACGTCGTGCTGCTCGACAACATGGACCTGCCCACGCTGCGCGAGGCGGTGCGCCGCGTGGACGGCCGCGCCGTGACCGAAGCCTCGGGCGGCATCACGCCGGAATCGGCGCCCGCGGTGGCATCCACCGGCGTCGATCTGATTGCCGTGGGCTGGCTGACGCACAGCGCGCGGGTGCTGGACATCGGGCTGGACAGCTGACGCGGGGGCCGCGGCTTTACGGTGTTTACCGGGTGTCTGACTGCCGAAGGGTGTCAGACACCGATGCTTGACCGAGATTTTCCGCATACAGCGGTGTCAGGTACCTACGGAGCCTGACACCCGCGTCAGGCACCCTCGCGTTTCAGCCCGCCGTGTTGACCTGGGTCTCGAGCTGCGCCTTCAAGTCGGGCGCCAGCTTCAATTGGCGCGCCAGCTCGTCCAGGTAGGCGCGTTCCATGTAGCTTTCTTCATCGACCACCAGCAGGCTGGCCAGGTACATTTCGGCGGCCATTTCGGGGGTCTGGGCGGCCGCGGCCACCGCCGCCGGGTCGAGCGGGCGCGCCAGTTCGGCTTCCAGCCAATGGCGGTCGGTGGCGTCGGACGATAACTTGCCCAGTTCGGTTTCGAGCAACTGGCGCTCTTCGGGGCCGATATGGCCGTCGGCCTTGGCCGCGCCGATCATGGCGGACAGAATGGCGCTGCTGTGCCGTTCGGCCTGGGCCGGCGGCAGCCGGTCGAGCGTTTGCGGCGCCTGTGCCTGCGCCGGCGCCTGGCCCTGCTGCTGGCGCTGCCAGTCGCCGTAGGCGCGGTAGGCCAGGGCGCCCAGCGCGGCCATGCCGCCGTACATGGCGACCTTGCCGCCGATTTTGCGGGCTTTCTTGCTGCCCATCAGCAGCCCCAGGGCGCCGGCCCCCAGCGCGCCGCCACCCAGGCCGGCCAGGAACGACGGGGCATTGCCGCCGGCACTGGCCGATTGCACGCGCGCGCTGGCGTCGCGGGCCAGGCCCTGGCCGGATTGCAGTAGTTGATCGAGTAGCTGGCGGGCGCTCATGGGGACTCCTGTCGAAAATACAGACCTGCTCTGACCGCTCAGGATAAAGAGAGTTCAGTTTATTGTCAGTAATCCGCCGCGTGCCGGGGCATCGCCCCCCCGGGGGAAGCCTGCCGTCGGTACCGGACCCCGCCGGGAAATGCTACAAAGGGCGGGCGGCCGGCCGGGCCGCGTTGCCGGAGAGCGCCCATGACCATACGCGTACGCCAGAATGCCCCTCGCACCCTGCAGTTCACCGCCACGGCCGAAGGCCACGCGCTGCCGCTGGACATGCCGCAGCCGCAGGGCGCGGGGCCCGATCCGCACGATTATTTCGATACGTCGCTGGGCGGCTGCAAGGCCATGACCGTCATGCTGTACGCGCAGCGCAAGGAAATTCCGCTGGAATCGATCGATGTGGACGTGGTGCGCGATGCCAGCGAGGAACGCAAGGGGATCTATCGCCTGACCGCCAAGCTGACCCTGCATGGCGAACTGAGCGATGCGCAGATCGACGAGCTGCACGCCATTGCCGAGAAATGCCCGCTGCACAAGCTGATGACCGCGGTCGACGTGCAGGTGTCGACCCTGGTGGTGCGGCCCGCGTAGGGATAGGCGGGGAGCGCCGCCGATATCGGTGTCCGACACCCTTCGGGAGTCGGACACCTGCCTCGAGACCCGCCCGGGATGAAATGGATGCTGCTATCGGGGACGCCGCGGACCCGGCTGCGCCAGGTGTCTGACTCCCGAAGGGTGTCAGACACCGTCGCGCGGCTAGTCTTCCATGCCGGCGGTGACGGTCGAGAAGCCCGAATCGACGTGGGTGATTTCGCCGGTGACGCCGGTGGCCAGGTCCGACAGCAGGAAGGCCGCCACGTTGCCGACTTCTTCGATGGTGACGTTGCGGCGCAGCGGGGCGTGGGTTTCGACGAATTTCAGGATGACTGAAAAGTCTTTGATGCCGCTGGCGGCCAGCGTCTTGATGGGGCCGGCCGAAATGCCGTTGGCGCGGATGCCGCGCGGGCCCAGCGCCGAGGCCAGGTAACGCACGCTGGCTTCGAGCGAGGCCTTGGCCAGGCCCATGGTGTTGTAGTTGGGTACGACGCGTTCGGCGCCCAGGTAGGTCAGGGTCAGCACCGAGGCCTTGCGGCCTTCCATCAGGGGCAGCGCCGCCTTGGCCATGGCCGGGAAGCTGTAGGCCGAGATGTCATGGGCGATACGGAAGTTTTCGCGCGACAGGCCGTCGAGGAAGTTGCCGGCAATGGCTTCGCGCGGCGCAAAGCCGATGGAATGCACCAGGCCGTCGAGGCCGTCCCAGCGCTGGCCGAGTTCGCTGAACGCGGCTTCGATCTGGCTGTCTTCGGCGACGTCACAGGGCAGCACGATATCGCTGCCGAATTCGGCGGCGAACTCGCTGACGCGGTCTTTGAAGCGGTCGCCCACATAGGTGAAGGCCAGTTCGGCGCCTTGCTGGTGGCAGGCTTGGGCGATGCCATAGGCGATGGAACGGTTGGAAAGCACCCCGGTGACCAGGATGCGCTTGCCAGCGAGAAAACCCATGTGTCGTGTCCTTAGAATTCCGTACGGAAGGCGGCTATTTTAGAGGGTATCGGGCCGCCCCGGCTGCCGGCAGCCGGGGCGGCCCGGCGGTCAGCCGCGGGCGCCGGTGCCTGGAATGCGTAATTGGGCGCCGATTTTAAGGTTGTTGCTCTTCAGATTATTGAGCGCGCGCAAGGTATCCACCGACGTGCCGTAGCGCTTGGCCAGGCCGAACAGGGTATCGCCGGCCCGTACCTTGTGGGTGCGCACGTTGGGGCGGCGGCTGCTGCGGGTCACGGGCGCGGCGCGCGAAGGTGCCGTATCGAGCGCGCCCGGCGGCGTTTCCAGCGAGGCCAGCTGTACGCCGGCGGCCTGGCCGCCGCTGGGCACCAGCAAGGTGCTGCCGCTGGCCACCTTGCGGCGGCTGGACACGTCGTTGGCGCGCCGCAGCGCGGCTTCCGAGACGCCGAAGCGCTTGGCGATGGCCGCGTACGATTCGCCGCGGCGCGGCTTATAGACTTTCCAGGAGCTCAGGTCGCCCTTGTAGGCCAGCAGGTTGGCGTTGAACGTCTCGACCCGGTCGGTGGGCAGCAGCAGCGTGGGCTGGTGCTCGCCGCGGATCAGCGGGCGGTTGAACGAGGGATTCAGGGCCTTGAATTCTTCCAGCGGCATTTCGGCCAGCCGGGCCGCGACTTCGAGATCGATGTCGCGGCTCTTGCGTACCATGGCGAAATACGGCGAATTTTCGACCGGCGGCAGCACCACCGCGTACTTGCGGGGATTGGCGATGATGTTCTTGATGGCTTGCAGCTTCGGCACGTAATTGCGCGTTTCTTCAGGCATGTCGAGCGACAGGTAGTCCGACGGCCGGTTGGCGGTCTCGTTCTTGGCAATGGCCCGCTGCACCGAGCCTTCGCCCCAGTTGTACGAGGCCAGGGCCAGGTACCAGTCGCCCTGCATTTCGAACAGTTTTTCCAGGTAGTCGAGCGCGGCGTAGGTGGATGCGATGGGATCGCGGCGTTCGTCGCGCCACCAGTCTTGCTTCAGGTTGAAGTACTGGCCGGTGGCCGGCACGAACTGCCACAGGCCCGAGGCCTGCGAGCGCGACAGCGCGGTGGGGTTGTACGCGCTTTCGACGAAGGGCAGCAGGGCCAGTTCGGTGGGCAGGCCGCGCCGGTTGATTTCATCGACAATGAAGTACAGATACTTGCCGGCGCGTTCGGCCATGCGCTGCACCGATTCGGGGTGCGCGGCGTAGTAGTCGGTCCATTCCTGGGCCAGCTCGGTATTCAGGTTGGGAATCGCGAAGCCGCGCCGGATGCGGTCCCAGGCATCGACGGGCGGGTTGGTGAGATCGATGGTGCGCGAAGTGTCTTTGGCGACGTAGCCCTGTCTGGCAGTGTCGACCGCCTGTACCGGTTGGCGCGTGGTGCCGGCGCAGCCGGCGAGCAGGGCGAGAACAAGGGGTAGCAGGAGTCGGAACAGGGTCATCGGCGGATTGTCACTTGAAATCGTTCTTCCATTCGCGCAGGGCGGCAAACACGGCTACAGGCGTGTCAAGAACACGTCCGGCCTGGACCGCGGCAGCCTGGGCGACATCGGCTTGCCGGGTACGCAAGAACGGATTGGTGTCTTGCTCCAGCCGCAACGTGGACGGCAGGGTGGGACGATCTTGCTCGCGCAACTGCCTGGCCCGCTGATACCACTGTTGCAGGGTGCGGTTGGCGGGTTCGACCGCCATGGCCCAGCGCAAGTTGGCTAGAGTGTACTCGTGTGCGCAGCAAACCTGTGTATCGGCCGGTAAAGCGGTGAATTTCTGCAGCGATGCGTGCATCTGCGCCGGGGTGCCTTCGAACAGCCTGCCGCAGCCGCCGGCGAACAGCGTATCGCCGCAGAACAGCAGCGGTTGCAGCCCGGCGGCCCGGCCATGATACGCGATGTGGCCGGCCGTGTGGCCGGGCACGTCGAGCACCGACAGGTCCAGGTCCAGTTCGGGCAGGGCCACGCGGTCGCCCTCGGCCAGGCGTATGTCGCAGTGCGGCAGGCGTTCGTGCGCCGGGCCGTAGACGGTGGCCCGCGCATGCCGCAGCAATTCCAGCACGCCGCCGACATGGTCGCCGTGATGATGGGTGAGTAGAATGGCGCGCAACTGCAGCCCGCGCTGCTCGAGCAGCTCGAGCACCGGGCCGGCCTGGCCCGGGTCGACCACGGCGGCCTGGCCATCGCGCACAATGGCCCATATATAGTTGTCGGAAAAGGCCGGCAGCGGCACGAGGGCGTCGCCGCCACCCAGGGCAGGCATGGCTTGCATCATTTCAGGAACGTCACCTTGACCGAAGAAACTCCGCCGATTGTAGAACTGGCCGAATGGTTCCAGACACCCCCGGGCGAATATGTCCTGGCCTGGGAGCGCGCGCAGTTCGACGCCATGGTGGCGGATGTCTTCGGATATTACGCCTGGCAGGCCGGCTTGGCCGACATCAATTTGCTGCAGGCCAACCGCATGCCCTTCAAGGGCTGGGTGGGCACGCAGATGCCCGCGCCCGAACAGGCGGCGCAGTGGCAGGGCTGCGTGGTGGCGCGTCCCGACGCGCTGCCGTTCGAATCGCAAAGCGTCGACCTGCTGGTGCTGCCGCACGCCTTCGAATGCACCGACGCCCCGCACCAGGTGCTGCGCGAGGCCGAGCGCGTGCTGGTGCCGGAAGGCCGCCTGGTGATTTCGGGCTTCAACCCCTGGAGCCTCTGGGGCGCGCGCAACCGCATGCCCGCCATGGAGCAGTGGCTGCCGCTGCCGCCGTCGGCTCAGGTATCCTTGCCGCGCCTGAAAGACTGGCTGAAGCTGCTGTCGTTCGATGTCGAACCCGGCCGCTTCGGCTGCTACACGCCGGCCTGCCGCACCGAAAAATGGCTGCGGCGCTGGCATTTCATGGAAACCTACGGCCGGCGCTGGTGGGGGGTGGGCGGCGCGGTATATGTCGTGTCGGCCGTCAAGCGCGTAGCCAGAATGCGCCTGATCGGCCCGGCCTGGAAGCAATCGCGGCGCAAACGCGCCCGCGCGGCCTCGGTGGCGGTCAACCGCCAGGCCGGGCCGGGTAAAACCTGAGGACACGCCGGCGCGCCGCGCCGGCATGTCCGCTACACACCAAGAATGATGCAAACAGACAGTAATGAAGGCGGCCAGCAGGTCGAAATGTGGACCGACGGCGCTTGCAAAGGCAATCCGGGACCGGGGGGCTGGGGCGTGCTGATGCGCGCCGGCGCCCACGAAAAAACCCTGCACGGCGGCGAGGCCCGCACCACCAACAACCGCATGGAACTGCTGGCCGTCATCGAAGGCCTGCGCACGCTCAAGCGCCCGTGCCGGGTGCTTATCCATACCGACTCGCAGTACGTCATGAAGGGCATGACCGAGTGGCTGGCCAACTGGAAGCGCCGTGGCTGGCTGACGGCCGACAAGAAGCCGGTGAAGAACGCCGAATTGTGGCAGGCCCTGGACGAACAAGTGGCGCGCCACCAGGTGGCCTGGCGCTGGGTGCGAGGCCATGCCGGCGACCCCGGCAACGAACGCGCCGACGCCCTGGCCAACCTCGGCGTCGAGAGCCTGCGGCCGCGGTAGGAGCGGGGGTATCAGGCGTCAGGCTCCGCAGTGCCTGACACCGTTGCGTACAGAAGGTCTGGTTGTCGGTGTCTGACACCCTTGCGGGAGTCAGACACCTGCACGCTTAGACACCCGCACACTGGGGAATACCCGGTAAGCGGCCCTTCCGGTAACCCCGTGGAACAGGTATTTGTGCCAGTATGTAAGAGCTAGTGCTACAGTGCCAAGCCACGTTCTTGATTCTGTTGTGTAGGGGGCGATGCCACGGCCGGGCGTCCCTATGCACTGCCACCAATTCGCATGAAAAAAGCTGTTCTGCTGGCCGCGGTCGCGGCCGGGCTCGCCGCGGGCGCAGCCCTGGGGTTCTGGGCGCCGCGCTGGCTGGCGGCCTCGTCCGCCGATTCATCCGCCGCCACGGCCGCCGCGCCCGCCGCCAAGCCCCCAGCGTCCATCCGGGTGGAAACCGCCAAGGTGCAGCAACTGACCTTCACCCGCGGCATTTCGGCGGTGGGCAGCCTGCGTTCCGACGAATCCGTGGTGCTGCGTCCGGAAGTCGCCGGGCGCATCCAGCATATCGATTTCCAGGAAGGCCAGCCCGTCCAGCAGGGCCAGGTACTGATCCGGCTGGACGATTCCGTGCCGCGCGCCGAGCTCGACCAGGCGCGCGCCAACCTGGCCCTGGCCCAGAGCCACTACCGGCGCGCCGTCGACCTGCAGGGGCGTGGCTTCGTCAGCCAGCAGGCGCGCGACGAGGCCGCCAGCAATCTCAAGGTGCAGCAGGCGGCCGCCGCGCTGGCCCAGGCGCGGCTCGACAAGATGACCATCCGCGCGCCGTTTGCGGGCATAGCCGGGCTGCGCAGCATTTCGGTGGGCGATTACGTCGACCAGGGGCAAGACCTGGCCCCGCTCGAAGCCATCGATCCGCTGAAGGTGGATTTCCGCGTGCCCGAAATGTATTTCGGCAAGGTCAAGATGGGCCAGTCCCTGACCGTGCGGCTCGACGCCTTGCCGGGCGAAGAGCGCCAGGGGCAGGTGTACGCGGTCAGTCCGCTGGTGGACGCGGGCGGGCGCTCGATCTTGCTGCGCGCCACGGTGCCCAATCCCGATGCGCGGCTGCGCCCCGGCATGTTCGCGCGGGTCCAGCTGCTGTTCGGCGCCGACCAGGTGCTGGCGGTGCCCGAGGCGGCGCTGGCGCCGTCGGGGCAGACGCAATATGTGTTCAACGTGCGCGAGGGCCGGGCCCACCGCGCCGAGGTCACCCTGGGTGAGCGCCGCGACGGCAAGGTCGAGATCCTGACCGGCGTGGCCGCCGGCGACCAGGTCGTGGTGGCGGGCTTCCAGCGCCTGACCGACGGCGCGCCGGTCGAAATCGTGCCGGCCGCCACGGTCGGGCCGGCGCCGGCGGAACGGTCATGATCCTGTCCGAGATCTGCATCAAGCGGCCGGTGTTCGCATCGGTGCTGTCGCTCATCATCGTGCTGGTCGGCCTGATTTCCTATTCGCGCCTGACGGTGCGCGAATATCCCAATATCGACGAGCCCATCGTCTCGGTCAACACCACCTACAAGGGCGCCTCGCCCGAGGTCATCGAATCGCAGGTCACCAAGCCGCTCGAAGACCAACTGGCCGGCATCGAGGGCGTGAACGTCATGACCTCGCGCAGCCGCACCGAGCGCAGCCAGATCAACATCAAGTTCGACCTGTCGCGCGACCCGGACGCCGCGGCGGCCGAGGTGCGCGACAAGGTCTCGCGGGCGCGCCGCTACCTGCCCGACGAAATCGACGAGCCCATCATCGGCAAGGTCGAGGCCGATGCGCTGCCCATCATCTATATCGCGGTCGAATCCGGTTCGCTGTCGGCCATTCAGACGTCCGACTACATCAACCGCTATATCAAGACGCGGCTGTCGGTGCTGCCGGGCGCGGCCGAGGTGCGCGTCTACGGCGAACGGCTGCCGTCCATGCGCATCTACGTCGACCGCGACAAGCTGGCCGCCTACAGCCTGACAGTGCAAGACGTCGAAACCGCGCTGGCCAGCCAGAACGTGGAAATTCCCGCCGGCCGGATCGAGTCGCGCGACCGCGAGTTTTCGGTGGTGTCGTCCACCGACCTGCAAACGCCGGAGCAATTCTCCAATATCGTGGTCGCCAACGTAAAGGGCTACCCGGTGCGGCTGGGCGACGTGGCCAAGGTCGAGATCGGCGCGGCCGACGACCGTATCCTGTCGCGCTTCAATGGCCGGCCGGCCATCAATATCGGCCTGACGCGCCAGTCCACCGCCAACCCGCTGGACCTGTCCAAGGCGGTGCGGGCCGAAGTCGCCCAGCTCAATGAAACCCTGCCGGCCGGCATGAAGCTGAACATCGCCTACGATTCGTCGGTGTTCATCGAGCGCTCGATCCAGTCGGTGTTCCGCACCATCGGCGAAGCCATCGTGCTGGTGGTGCTGGTGATCTTCTTTTTCCTGCGCAACTTGCGCGCCAGCATCATTCCCATCGTGACCATTCCCGTGTCGCTGATCGGCGCGTGCGGGCTGATGTACCTGTTCGGCTTCTCGGTCAACACGCTGACGCTGCTGGCGATGGTGCTGGCCATCGGCCTGGTGGTGGACGACGCCATCGTGGTGCTCGAGAACATTTTCCGCCACGTCGAAGATGGCATGCCGCCTCGCCAGGCGGCGTTCCAGGGGTCCAAGGAAATCGGTTTCGCGGTAGTGGCCATGACCCTGACGCTGGTTACGGTGTATGCGCCGCTGGCCTTCGCCACGGGGCGCACCGGGCGCCTGTTCATCGAATTCGCGCTGACGCTGGCGGGCGCCGTGCTGGTGTCCGGCTTCGTGGCGCTGACGCTGACCCCCATGATGTGCTCGGTGCTGCTGCGCCACCAGCCGCGCCACAACCGCTGGTACAACCTGGTGGAAGGCTGGCTGGAAGGGCTGGGCCGCGGCTACCGGCGGGTCCTGGGGCTGGCGCTGCGCCATCGCGCCGTGGTGGTGGTGGCGGGCCTGCTGGTGGCGAGCGCCAGCGGCGTGCTGTTCGCGGTGGTCAAGAGCGAACTGGCGCCGGTCGAAGACCGCGGCGTGATCTTCGGCACGGTCAGCGCACCCGAAGGCGCCACCCTGAACTACACCCTGGAAAGCATGCTCGAGATCGAGCAGTTCTACAACCAGATTCCCGAGGCCGAGGCCAACCAGGTGTCGGTGGGCTATCCCACGGTCAGCGACGCCACCGCCATCCTGCGCCTGAAGCCCTGGGAAGAGCGCGACCGCAAACAGCAGGACATCGCCCGCGAACTGCAGCCCAAGTTCGCCGGGCTGCCCGGAGTCAAGGCGTTTCCCACCAATCCGCCGTCGCTGGGCCAGTCGGCGCGATCCAAGCCGGTGGAATTCGTGATCATGAGCCAGGCGTCGTATCCCGAGCTGGCCAAGATGGTCAACGTGTTCCTGAACGAACTGCGCGACTATCCGGGCCTGCAGAATCTGGACACCGACCTGCGGCTGAACACCCCGGAACTGCGCGTGCAGGTCGACCGCGACAAGATGGCCGACGTGGGGGCGGGCGTGGACGTGGTCGGCCGCACCCTGGAATCGATGCTGGGCGGCCGCCAGGTCACCCGCTTCAAAGACCAGGGCGAGCAATACGACGTGATCGTGCAGGTGCTGCCGCGCGACCGTGCCAATCCGGCCGACATCTCGGGCATTTACGTGCGGACCCGCGACGGCAGCATGGTGCAATTGGACAACCTGCTGGCGGTGCACGAAAGCGTGTCGCCGCAGTCGCTCAACCACTTCAACCGCCTGCGGGCCGTCAAGGTCGAGGCCGCGGTGGCGCCCGGCTACGCGCTGGGCGAAGTGCTGGACCACATGCACGACGTGGCGCGCCGGGTGCTGCCGCACACCGTGGTCACCGACCTCGACGGCCAGGCCCGCGAGTTCCGCGACTCGTCGGGCAGTATCTATCTGGTGTTCGCCATGGCGCTGGCCTTCATTTACCTGGTCATGGCCGCGCAGTTCGAAAGCTGGCGCAACCCCCTCATCATCATGCTGTCGGTGCCGCTGTCCATGACCGGCGCGCTGCTGGCGCTGTGGGCCAGCGGCGGCACCTTGTCCATCTACAGCCAGATCGGCCTCATCACCCTGGTGGGGCTGATCACGAAGCACGGCATTCTGATCGTGGAATTCGCCAACCAGTTGCGCGACGAGGGGCGCGACATCGTCGAGGCCGTGGTCGAGGCCAGCGTGCTGCGGCTGCGCCCGATCTTGATGACTACCGGCGCCATGGTGCTGGGTACGCTGCCGCTGGCGATATCGCATGGCGCGGGCGCCGAATCGCGCCAGCAGATCGGCTGGGTGCTGGTGGGCGGGCTGATGCTGGGTACACTATTGACTTTGTTCGTGGTGCCGGTGGCCTATACGCTGATCGCGGTGGCGCGCCGCAAGCCCGGCCACGCCGCCCCGGACGCCGGCCATGCCGCGCCCCACGGCACGCCCCCTGTTACCAAATAGCCTGCCATGCGCCAAATCATTTTCGATACTGAAACCACCGGACTGGACCCCGCGCAGGGCCATCGCATTGTCGAAATCGGCTGCGTCGAGATCGTCAACCGCGTCGTCACCGGCAACCACCTGCACCTGTACCTGAACCCGGACCGCGACAGCGACCCGGAAGCACTGGCGGTGCACGGGCTCACCACCGAATTCCTGGCCGACAAGCCGCGCTTCGGCGAGGTTGCCGGCCAATTCCTGGAGTTCATCCAGGACGCCGAACTCATCGCGCACAATGCCTCGTTCGACGTGAAGTTCTTCAATGCCGAACTGGCCAAGATCGGCCGCGGCGACATGGCCCAGCATTGCGCCCAGATCACCGATTCGCTGCTGCACGCGCGCACGCTGTACCCGGGCAAGCGCAATTCGCTGGACGCCCTGTGCGACCGGCATGGCATTTCCAACGCGCATCGTACGCTGCACGGCGCCTTGCTCGACTCGCAATTGCTGGCCGAGGTCTGGCTGGCCATGACGCGCGGGCAAGACGCGCTGCTGATCGACGTGGACGACGGCACGCAGGGCGGGGGCGGTGGCCTGGCGCTGGAGGCGTTCGACGCAACGGTGTTGCAGGTGGTGCCGGCCTCGGCCGACGAACTGGCCGAGCACGAAGACTACCTGGCCAGCCTGGACAAGTCCGTGGGCGGCCATTGCGTCTGGCGCGCGCTCGACGCGCCCGCCGCCGCCCCGGCCTGACCGCTGCCCGGCGCGGCGCCCCGGGGCCGTTTGCGCGGGCCGCGATTCGTATGCTAGAATTTCGCCTCTTTGGGTGGTTAGCTCAGTGGTAGAGCACTGCCTTCACACGGCAGGGGTCACAAGTTCGAAACTTGTACCACCCACCAGACCAGAAGGGCCGGCAACGTCAGTTGCCGGCCCTTCGCCATTGGCGCGCCGGAATGGCTCGATGGCGGCTCTATTGATACATGCGCCCGCGCAGGCTGCCTCCGGCCAGGCACCTGTCTACCTCTTCTTTCAGCAAGCCGATGAAGATCCGCATCGCCCGCGTCAGGGGTTGGCCCGTGGCGGTGGCGATGCCCAGTCGCGCCTTCATGATCTCGTAGGGAATCGGGCGCGCGGACAGGTAGCGGTGCTCGACTTCCCGGTGCACGGCACCGAAGGGCAGGATCGTGCTGCCGACCCCTTTTTCGACCAGGTGCTTCACTACCGTTACCGAGTGCATTTCCGTCAGCACCGGGCTCGCGATATTTTCCGCGTGGAACGCGGAATCGATGGTTCGGCGCAGCCCGCTCAGGCCGCCGGGCAGGATCAGCTTGAAGCGGCTCAGTTCCTCTAGCGAGGCAATGCTGGCGTCGTCGCTGTCGTCGGTGCGGGCCTCGACCAGAAACAATTGCTCTTCCAGCAAGGGGGTGACCAGCATGTTCGAGCCGCGCCGGGTGTCGTACAAGACCGCCGCGCCGATCAATCCGCTTTCCAGCCGTTCGACCAGCAAGCCGCTGGAGCCTTCGTACAGGTGCAAGGAAACTTTCGGGTAGCGGTGGAGAAAGAGTTGTGCCAGGGATGCGCCGATCGTGCCCATCAGCGAGGCCGGCATGCCCACCACGATAGAGCCGGTCGGCTGCGCGGATTCTTCCAGCAGCAGGTCTTTCACCTCGCCCAATTGCGCCAGCAACGGCTTCACCGCCAGGTAGAGCGTGCGGCCGGCGTCGGTTAACGCAACGCCCCGGCCGTGGCGATAGAACAGCCGCGTATGCAGGCTTTCTTCGAGGCCCTTGATCTGCCTGCTGGCCGCCGACTGCGAAACGCCGAGCGTCATCGCGGCCCGGGAGACACTGCCCTGATCCGCGACTTGCTGAAAGTACCGTAGTTGTTCGAGTTCCATGGTGCCGATAAGGGATTTCGTGCGGAATTGGCGGCCGGTCGATATGCGCCATGAACATAGCTGATAGCCGCTGGATGAGCGCGCAAACGCCGAGCTTGCCGCTAATCTTACGTCACTTCGGACACACCGAAGACTAAGACGAAAGGGGACACGCTCCGATGTCGAGCAACCGACCCACGCCCGTGGGAAGCGCCATCCATGCCGCCGCCGCTCCATTCCTGGAAGACATGTACCACCGGTATCGCTCCGATCCCGCGTCCGTACACCAGAGCTGGAGTCAGGTTTTCCAACTGGTCGATGAGCTGGTCGGGATCGATGGGCGCGAAGAAGACGGCGCGCGGTGGCAGGTGGAACGGCTGCGCAATCATGGGCATCTGCGGGCCGGCGTGAATCCGTTGGGCGCCGCGCCGGGCCCCGGGCAGGTCGCCCGGCGCGCAACGGCCGTGACGGCGGGCATGCCGTCGGTAGCCGCCGCCACGGCCGCCTACTGCGGGTCGCTGGGCATTGAGACGGCCCACATTGGAAATGACGAGATCGTCGCGTGGATCCGCCAGGCCGTCGAATCCATGGGGCCCAGGGATGCCGAAACGCTGTTGCGCGCGCACCGTAAGCTGGCGCGAGCGGAACAGTTCGAGCGCTTTCTTGCCAAGAAATTCCCCGGCAAGAAACGTTTTGGCGCCGAGGGCGCCGAGTCGCTGATTCCCCTGCTGGATCGCCTGCTGCGCAATGCCGCCGCGGACGGGGTCGCCGAGGTGGTGATCGGCACGATGCATCGCGGGCGATTGAACCTGGCGGCCAACGTCCTGGACAAGCCGCTCGACGCGCTGCTTGCCGAGTTCAAGGGCGCGTTTCCCTACGCGTCGCACGACAGCTGTGCCGACGTGCCCTATCACCTTGGTTTCGAGACGACCCTGCACGAGACGGGCTTGCGGGTCACGCTGCTGCCCAATCCTTCTCACCTCGAGGCGGTGGATGCGGTCGTTCTGGGAAATACCCGGGCGCGCCAGGACATGCTTGCCGGAGCCGGTCGCGCCAAGGTGCTGGGCATCGTCCTGCACACGGATGCGGCGGTGGTCGGGCAGGGGGTGGTGGCCGAAACCCTGCAGCTGGCTCATCCCGCCGGCTTTTGTACCGGCGGCACCATACACGTCGTGGTCAACAACCAGCTCGGCTTCACCACCGAGCCCGACGAAGGCCGCAGCTCGCACTACTGTACCGGCCCCTGGAAAGCCATCGACAGTCTCATCGTTCACGCCAACGGCGACGACGTCGAGGCCATGCTGCGCGCCGCCGACCTGGCCAGCGGATTCCGCGCCGCGCACTCGCGCGATGCCGTCATCGACCTGGTCTGCTATCGCCGCAATGGCCACAACGAAATCGACGAACCCCGCTTCACCCAGCCCGGGCTGTACCGAGTGCTCGACGCCAAGCCTACTGCCCTGCAGCGGTTCGAGGCGGAACTGCTCGACGCCGGCACGCTGTCCCCGTCGGTGCCGCCAGCGATCAAAAGCGCCTATCAGGCCGAGCTCGATGCGGCCTACGCACGAATGGCCGAGTGGCGGCCCGTTGCCGGCGACGCGCCGCCGCGGGCGGAACGCGCCGCGAGCGGGAGCGTGCCGGGGGTCGACGAGCCCAGCCTGCGTGCGTTTCTTGCGCATCTTGCAGCGGTTCCGGACGATATCGCCATCGAGGCGAAACTCGCGCGGCTGGTGCGCCAGCGAGGCGATACCGGCAAGGGTATCGTGTGGGCAGTCGCAGAAGCATTGGCGTTCGCCAGCCTGCTCGCCGACGGCATCGCCATTCGCCTGACCGGCCAGGATGTCGTGCGCGGCGCCTTTTCCCACCGGCACTTCGCGCTGACCGACGTGCACAACGGCCGGCGCCATATCAGCCTGCGGCACCTGCCCCAGGCACGGGCCGATTTCCAGGTCATCAATAGCCCGCTGTCCGAATACGCCGTACTCGGCTACGAATACGGATACAGCCTGGCAAACCGGCAGGCCCTGACCATCTGGGAAGCCCAGTTCGGCGATTTCGCCAATGGGGCACAGATCATGATCGACCAGTTCATCGCCAGCGGCGAAGAAAAATGGCGGCAGCAATCGTCGCTGGTCATGCTGCTTCCACACGGGCTGGAAGGCCAGGGGCCGGAACACTCTTCGGCCCGTATCGAACGGTTTCTGCAATTGGCGGCGCAAGACAATCTGCGCATTGCCATACCGACGACACCCGCCAATTATTTCCACCTGCTGCGGCAGCAGGCGCACGACCCGGTACGCAAGCCGCTCGTCGTGTTTGCCCCCAAGACCCTGCTGCGGCTGCCGGCGGCCGTCTCGGCATTGCCCGACTTCGCTGCCGGCACCGCCTTCCAGCCGCTGCACATCAGCGGCCCCGGGGCGGAGCATGCCGGCGATGAGGAGCCTGTCATCGACCGGGTGTTGTTCTGCTGCGGAAAGATTGCCTACGAACTCGAAGGCGAGCGGCAGCGTCGCGACGATCGCCGCACCGCGATCGTCCGGCTCGAGCAACTCTATCCGCTGCCCACCGCGGCGCTTTCCGCATTTCTCCGGAAGCTTCCGCATGCCACGCTGATCTGGGTGCAAGAAGAACCGGCCAACATGGGCGCCTGGAGTTGGCTCGACAGGCAGCTTGAAGCAGTGGCAAGAGCTTGCGGGGTAGGCCAGCCCCAGGTCGGCTACCGAGGCCGTCCCGAATCGGCTTCTCCGGCGGGAAGCTTTCACGAGCTTCATTCGGCGCACCAGGCAGCAATTGTGGCCGCCGCCTTCCAGTGACGACTCAACGGAATAACACAACGACATGAGACAATCCGCCAAGCACCAAGATCGAATCACCCCTCCGACGGTCGATATGCCCCGCCGTCGCATACTTCGCGCAACCGCGGCGGGCGCCGCGCTGGGAATCGCCTCGTATGTGTCTTTTGCCCGCGCGAACACTCCATTGCGGATCGTCGTTCCTTATGCGCCGGGCGGATCCGCCGATATCGTCGGGCGCGGCACCGCGAGCTGGCTGAGCGAACGCCTGGGCCGCCCCGTCATCGTGGACAACAAAGGCGGGGCGGGCGCCTCGCTCGGTACCGAGTTCGTCGCCAGATCCCCGGCCGACGGCAACACCCTGCTGATACACACCGGCACGATCGCGGTAGAGGCCGCGGCCGAGAAGAAGCTGTCGTACAACGTCCTTGAAGACTTCATTCCGGTAAGCATGGTGGCTGCCGGCGCGTTCTCTTTGCTGGTGAACCCGCGCGTGCCCGTGAATTCGGTGGCCGAACTGGTCGCGTATTGCCGCAAGAGCCCCGGCAAGTACAACTACGCCTCGTCCGGTATCGGCACCTCGGTCCACCTGTCCATGGAACTGTTCAAGTCGATGGCCGGCATCAACGTCATGCACATTCCCTACAAAGGGGGGGCGCCCTCGCTCAACGCGGTGGCCTCGGGCGAGACCGAGATGATGATGAACCCGCTGGCGACGGCCAAGCCGTTCAGCGCCGCGGGCAGAGTGCGCGCCCTGGCGGTTTCCACCAAAGAGCGCACCGCTCTGTGGCCGGAACTGCCCACTATCGACGCATCGGGCGTGCCGGGTTACGACACCAGCGTCTGGTACGGGTTGTCGGCTCCCGCCGGCACGCCTCCAGAGATCGTGCAAGAGCTGGCGGCGGCGCTTGCCGCTTCCGTGGCCATGCCCGCCAACAAAGAGTGGCTCAATCACCAGGGGCTGGACCCCGTCGGCGACACGCCGGCCGAGTTCAGGAAAAAAATCGAACGCGAGATCCAGGTCTGGGCGGCCTTGATCAAGAAAGCCGGAGTCACGATTGAGTAAACGTCGAGATACGGTCCTGGCGCTTGCCCACGAACTGGCGCGGTGTGCCCGCGCACCGGCCCGGGAGCAGACGATATGAGTACATCGCTGACTCGCGATCTTGCCGCGGCCGCGTCGGGGCTGGAGTTCGACGGCATCCCGGGTTCCGGGATCGACATGGCCAAGCGCGGTTTCATCGACGCGGTCGGCGTCATGCTGGCCGGCAAGGACGAGCCCTGCGTGTCGATCCTGGCCGAGACGCTGTCGCCGGCCCCGGGCGACGCCTCGCTGCTCTGGGGGGCCGGCAGGGCCGGTGCTCCCGAGGCGGCGTGGATCAATGCCGTCGCGACGCACACCCTCGATTTCGACGATACGGCCCTGTCGGCGCATCCCAGCGCGGTGCTGGTGCCGGCCATCGTGGCCGAGGCCGAACACCTGGGCGCGTCCGGCCGCGACATGCTGTGCGCCTATGTGGCGGGTTTTGAAACCTGGGCCGAGCTCATGCAGCGCGAAGCCGGCCAATACCATACAAAGGGCTGGCATCCGACCGGGATATTCGGCCCCATCGCCGCGGCGGCGGCCTGCGCCCGGTTGCGCCGGCTGGATCCGGACCGGACCGCGGCGGCCCTGTCGCTGGGCGCATCGCAAAGCGCCGGCATTACCGCCAATTTCGGCTCGATGGCGAAGCCGTTTCATGCCGGCCGGGCCGCGCATGCCGGGGTGATTTCCGCGCGGCTTGCCGCCGCGGGCATGTCCGCGGCCATGGATGCGCTGGAGCATCCACAGGGCTTCCTGGCCGCGGTATCGCCGGCGGGGGCGGTGAATCTCGACGAGCCGGTGCAGATCGGCCGGCGCTGGCGCATCGTCGAAATCGGCTTGAACATCAAGAAATACCCGACCTGCTACTGCACGCACCGGCCGATTGACGCAATGCTGGAATTGAGGGGCGCGCATCCGTCGATCGCGGCGGATCAGGTGGCTCGCATCGTCGTCTCGATGAGCCGCCGCAACGCCAGGGTGCTGCGCAATGCGCGCCCCATGACCGGACTCGAGGCGAAGTTCAGCATCCAGTTCGCCATGGCTTGCGCGCTGGTGGCCGGGCGCGTCGGCCTGGGCGAGCTCGACGACGCTTTCGTGCAAAGGCAAGACGTCCAGGGCTTGTTCGAGCGCGTGGAGCTGCAGTTCGACCCTCGGGAAGATCCCGCAACCGGCTATGCGCCGCACGACCAGGTCGCCGTGGCGCTGCGGGACGGGCGCACGCTGCAGAGCGCGCCCGTGGTGCTGGCGCGTGGCGCCGCCGGCGCGCCGCTTTCCGACGACGAGATTCGCGCGAAGTTCATGAGCTGCGCCACCCGGGCCATTTCCGAGACGGCCGCGGCATCGATCCACGAGCGGTTGTCGCAACTCGAGCGTCTTCCCGCGCTGCATGCCTGCCAGGCGCCCGCATCGTAGTCCGGACGGCCTTCCATCCACTCCGGCACCTTCCATTCCCACTTTTCGGAAATTCTCTGATGAAGTCCAACACCGAGTCACCCGATCCTTCCGCCCAGGGCCCCCTGGTCGGAATCAAGGTACTGGAAATAGGCATGCTTTTCGCGGGGCCCATGGCCTCGGCGTATCTCGCGGATCTGGGCGCCGAGGTCATCAAGATCGAGCCCCCGAAGGGCGATGAAGTCAGGAGAATGGGGCGCACCAAGAATGACGAGCCGCTTTGGTGGCGGGCGACCAATCGCGGCAAGCAAGTGGCGGCCGTGGATATCAAGACCCCCGATGGGGCCGAGCTCGTTCGGCGCCTTGCGGCCACGGCGGACGTGGTCATTGAAAACTTCCGCCCCGGCAAGCTCGCCACCTGGGGGCTGGATTATGAAACCCTGTCCGCGGCCAATCCGGGCCTGGTCATGCTGCATATCAGCGGCTACGGGCAAACCGGCCCCTATCGGTCGCGGCCCGGCATGGGCACGCTGGCCGAGGCCTTCAGCGGCTTCGCGCATACGACCGGCGAGGCCGACGGTCCGCCCACGCTGCCCGCCTATCCGATCGCCGATGGCGTCGCCGCGCTGACCGGCGCCATGTCGGTACTGGCCGCGCTGGTCAATCGTTCCAAGAACGGCGGCGTGGGCGATGACGTCGAAATCAGCTTGTACGAACCCATGCTGTCGCTGCTGGGCGCGATGGCGGTCGACTACGACCAGCTCGGCGTGGTCGGGCAGCGGCGCGGCAACCGCTCTACCTGGACGACGCCGCGCAATACCTACCAGACGTCCGACAACCGCTGGATCGCGGTGTCGGCGGCGGCCAACTCCGGCGCCCGGCGCCTGTTCAATGCGATCGGCCGATCCGACCTGGCGGACCGGCCCGATTTGCAGACCAATCCCCAACGCATGCAGAAGCTCGCCGAATGCGACGGCGCGGTGGCCGACTGGGTGTATCGGCATACGCAGAAAGAAGTCCTGGATGTCTTTGAGCAAGCCGGCGTCGTCGCCGGCCCCGTCTACGACGTCGAACAGCTCTTTGGCGATCGCCATGTGATCGAGCGCCAGACCTTTGTGGAACTCGATGACGCGGTCTTGGGCACGTTGCGGCTGCAGGGCGTCGTTCCCCGCTTTCGGCGCTGGCCGGGCAAGGTCAGGTGGCCCGGCCGCCCCAAGATAGGCCAGGACACCCGGCAGATTCTTGCGCGCCTGGACTACAGCGAGGAAGACATGGAGCGGCTGGCGCGGGACGGGGCCATCAGGCTTTGAAGCTCCGGTCTCGAAGATTCCAAGGTTTGGCGTAAGGAGAAAACATTCATGGATTTCGCGTTCAGTGCGGAAGAAATGGCGTTGCGGGCCTCGGTCCGCGGCTTCATCCGCGAACATATCACCGATGAGGTACGGGCCGAACTCGCCGCTGCCCACGCGGGGCAGGGCAAGGGGCCCAAGCTGCTTGCCCTGCAAGAGGCCATCTATCGCCGCGGCTGGCTGGCCATCAGTTGGCCGAAGGAATATGGCGGGCAGCAGGGCAGCGCCGTCACGCAATACATAGTCGAAGAGGAGTTCGTGCGGGCCTGCGATATGCGCGTGGGCGGCGGCGGCACCGGCGGGCCCGCCATCCTGGCTTCGGGTACCGAAGAACAGAAGCAACAATATCTGCCGGGCTGCGCCCGCCTGCAGATCAGTTTCTGCCAGGGCTATAGCGAGCCGCATTGCGGCACCGACCTGGCGGGATTGCGCTGCCGGGCCACGCGCCAGGGCGACAAGTACATCGTCAACGGGCAGAAAATCTACACCACCAACGCCCAGAACGCCACGCACATCTTTCTGCTCGTCCGCACCGATCCCGAGTCCCGCCGGCAGGCCGGCCTGTCGGTGCTGCTGGTGCCCATGGACACCCCGGGCATCACGGTGCGGCCACTGTGGACGATCCAGAACGAGCCCAAGGCGCCGGTTCACACCACTTATGGCGAAGGGCGTACCAACGAGGTGTTCTTCGACAACGTGGAAGTGCCCGCATCGTGCCTGTTGGGGCAGGAAGGCGACGGCTGGAACGTGACGCAACGCGGCCTCAACCTGGATCGGGTCGGGGCATGGCGATACCTGATGTCGGTCCGGAGAACCGAAGACATCGTGAATCTTCTCAAGTCCGGCGAGGCGTGCGTCGCGCATCTGAAAGACGATCCCGCCGTGCGCGACAAGGTGGCCGATCTCTGGACCGAGGCACAGATGTGCCGGCTGATGACGATGCGCAGCCTGTCGATTGCCGCGCGGTCCGGCAATTTCAGCTATGAAGGGTCGGGGGAAAAAGTCGCCGGCCCGGAGCACGGCGTGCGTGCCACCGAGGCAATCAGCCAGATGCTCGGGCCCTACGCGGAATTGCTGAACGGGTCGCCCGGCGCCATCGACTCGGGCGTCTTCGCCCACAATTTGCTGGGGGCATTCCAGTCGACGGTCAATCACGGCAGCGTGCAGGTCATGAGAGACCAGATCGCCCGCAAGGGCCTGGGCATGCCGAAGCCGGCGAACCGGCCAAAGGCCATCGCGGCGAAGCCTTGAGCATTCAGAGGAAAACGAAATGGATGTGTTGTTGGACGAACAGGAAACCCTCATTCTGGAAACCGCCAGGACTTTCCTGTCGGCGGAATGCGATCCGGCCATCGTACGGGATGCCGAACGGAGCGAAAGCGGATACTCAGCCCCGCTCTGGAAGAAATTTTCCGAGCTGGGCTGGCTGGGCTTGTCGCTGCCCGGGCAATACGGAGGCCAGGCGCTGCCGCTGACCTACCTGGCCTTGTTGTTCGAAGAGCTCGGCCGTCATATCGCGCCGCTGCCGGTGCTTTCCACCCTGGTGCCTGCCCTCGTCATCGAGAAATACGGCCAGGCATCGCAGAAGGCCATGCTGGCGGCGGTGATCCGCGGCGAGTCGATTCTGAGCTTCGCAATACAAGAGGAATCCGGCCGATGGTCGGCCGACGACATTGCCATGGCCGCCAGGCGGGATGGCGATGCGCTCGTGCTGTCCGGGTGCAAGCGCTTCGTTGCCGATTTCCAGAATGCCTCGCATTGCCTGGTGGCGGTCCGCCTCGAGGACGGCGGGCGGCCCGCCGGGCGGGCGCTGGTCCTGGTCGATACCAACGCGCCGGGCATCCGGGCCGAGCGCCTGCGGCCGCTCGCCAAAGACCAGGAATGCTTCGTGACTTTCGAGCACGTGCGCGTACCCGTGGAAAACCTGGTCGGCGCCGGGCAGGCGGCGGTCGACGACTTGATGGATTACGCGGCACTTTTCACGGCGTGCCGGATGCAGGGGGCGGCCCGCAAGGCGACGGAACTTGCCGCTGCGTACGTCTCGCAGCGTGAAGCCTTCGGCCAGCCGATCGGGGCCTTCCAGGCCATACAGCATATGGCGGCCGACATGCTCAATGCCGTCGACGGCGCACAGCTGCTCGGCCGGGAAGCGGCATGGCGCCTGGCCCAGGGCCTGCCGGCCAGGGTGGAAATCGCGCAAGCGAAGTCTTTCGCCAACGAACAATGCCTGATGGTATGCCGCTCGGCACAACAGATGCACGGCGGCATCGGCTTCATATCGGAATTCGACATCAACCTCTGGTATCGCAAGGTCGCGTCCTGGGGGGTGCGGGCGGGCTCGACGTACGAACATCGGCGGCTCATCTCCCGCGCACTGCTCGATACGCCGGATCCGTTGCGGCTCGGCGACGCGCAGTCCGTCGCATAACGCGATTCCGGCGCCGCCCTCGGGCGCCGTCAGCGCAGCGCGCGCACCATGTACCGCGCGCCTGGCCCATATTGCGCCAGCTTGGCGCGCAGGCCGGCCGGCGCGGCCACGGCCCGGTAGCCCAGCCTTTCCCAGTAGCCCACCGCCGGCCGCAACGCGACCAGGCTGGTGTGGCGCAGGCCGCGCTGCCGGGCATGGGCAAGCCCGCCTTGCAGCAGGGCTTGGGCCACGCCCAGGCCCTGCGCCGCCGGCAGCACCGCGCAGTCGTGCACGAACCAGCTGTCGGCCTGATCGGGCAGCGCGTGCAAGGGCTGATCGAGCGAGGGCGGATGACCGGTCAGCCAGGGATAGGCCACCAGGTAGCCCAATAACCCGTGGCGGCCCTCGGCCACCTGGCAGGTGCCGGGCGAAATCTGCAGTCGGTTGCGGAACAGGGCCGCGCTTTCGAGCAGCGTGGCCGGATACACGCTGGCCTGGATGTGCAGCACTGGCTCGATATCGTGCGCCTGCATGGGCCGCACGCGATGGCGCTCGGGCATGTAAACTCCGTGAAAGACCCGGTGGATTGTATCGGCCTCGCAATGCGCGCCCGTGCAAGGCCTGGTTCGCCGACATCAAGGCGTAACGCGGCGCCGCTAAGGTCCGGGGTGATTCCAGGTGGCACAAGGTAAGCCCATGATGTCCCGCGAACGATCCGCCTCCCGCGCCGCGCCGCCCGGCCTGTTCGAGCAGGGGGCGCCCGGCGCGCCGGGCGCCGGCCAGTGCTGGAAACGCATTGTGGTGTGCGGCAACGACTTCGGCATGAATGCCGCCATCGACGCCGGCGTGCTGCGCCTGGCAGAGCTGGGCCGGCTCAGCGCCATCAGCTGCCTGACCCAGGGCTCCACCTTCGCGCACCGCGCCGGCGCCCTGAAAGACCACGACCTCGATCTGGGCGTGCATTTGAACCTGACCGAGCTTCTGGGTCATCCAGGGCAGGCCGCCGTGCTGTCCCTGCCGGCCCTGATCGCGCGCGCCTATACCGGCCGGCTCGGCCAGCCCTGGCTCGAAGACCAGCTGAACCGCCAGTTCGATGCTTTCGAAGCCGTACTGGGCCGCGCGCCCGAGTACGTCGACGGGCACCGGCACGTGCATCAGCTGCCGGGCGTGCTGCCGTGCTTGGTGCGCCTGCTGGAGCGCCGTTATGGCCACCGCATGCCGTGGTTGCGCCAGACCGGGCCGGGCATGCAGGAAGGCATTCCATTGAGCGGGGCCGCCAAGGCGCGCCTGGTGGCCGCGCTGGGCGCGCAAGCCGTGGCGCGGGTGGCGCTGCGCGACGGCTGGCGCACCAACCGGCGGCTGCTCGGCATTTATGACCAGCAGGGCGGCGCGCGCCGCTATGCCGGCCTGTTGCAGCACTGGCTGCACAATGCGCGCGACGGCGACCTGCTGATCTGCCATCCGGCGCTGCCGGGCGCGGGCGATGCGCGGGCCTGCCAGCGCGCCGCCGAATTCGACGTGCTGGCGCGCCCGGAGCTGGGCGACTGGATGCGCTTGAACGGCGTGCGCGTGGCGCGGCCGGCTACCGCGGCGCCGCGGTAGCCACGCTGCTTGCCGCGCCCGCTTGATACGCCTGGCCGGCATCGCGAATGAAGCCGCGCACCGCGGCCTCGTAGACCTGGCCGCTGCGGATCGACCCCGAATGCGAGGCGCCGTCGATTTTCACCAGCCGTTTCAGGTCGGGCGGCACCTTCAGGGCGGCGGCGAACAGTTCGTCGCTCATGGTGTGCGGCACGACCCGGTCGGCGGTGCCGTGCAGGAACAGCGTGGGCGTGGTCAGCGTGGCCAGTTTCTCGACCGAGGCGAAGGGCTGGGTGACCAGCAGGCTGGCGCCCGGCAGCTTGCCCCATTTCAGGGTGCCCAGCATGGCGGCGATGCTGGTGAAGCTGGATTCGACGATCAGCCCGGCAAACGGCGGCATGTCGGCGCGCGCCGCCAGGTCGATGGCGATGGCCCCGCCCAGGCTGTGGCCGTACACGAAGCGCCGCGCGGGGTCCGGCTGGCGCCGCGCCAGCTCGCGCAGGGCCGCCGCGGCGTCTTCGAAGGCGGTGTCTTCGGACGGCAGCAGCGCGGTGGACTCGCCGAATCCGCGATAGTCGATGGCCAGTACCGAATAGCCCATGCGGGTCCAGCCTTCCATGCGGAACGCGCTGCCGTTCAGGTTCCAGCGCGCCCCATGCAGGTACAGCACGGCGGGGGCATCGGCGCGCGGATGCCGCCAGTACCAGGCATGGACCTTGTCGCCGCCGGGCAGGGCCAGGTCGAAGATTTCAGTGCCGGCGGGCGGTTCGCGCCACCAGCGTTGCTGGTCGGCCTCGGGCGAGAAAATGGCCTGCCGCTGCCAGGCGTCGAGCTGGGTGCAGCCGACGACGCTGGCGCCGGCCACCAGGCCGACGCCCAACAGGCGGCGCAGGGAAGTGCGGGGCAGCAGGGGCATGAAGAATGTGACCGCCACCCGGGGGCGGGGTTCCCCTTGCGGTCATCCCCGCAATGCCAGATCCCGGGCCACGGGATACAGCGACGCCACCAGCAGCAGGGCCATGGCCACATTGAAAGCCCGTATCGCCAGCGGCCGATGCAGCAGTTTTTGCAGGGCGGTGCCGAAGGCCGTCCAGACGCCGATGCTGGGCAGGTTGACCACGCTGCACACGGCCGCGGCCAGGGCCAGGTTCCAGTAGAAGCCGGCCTGCGGGGTATAAGTGGCGATGACGCCCACCGCCATGACCCAGGCTTTGGGGTTGACCCACTGGAACAGCGCGGCCTGCAAGAAGGTGAACGGGCGCCCGCGCTGGCTGCCGCCTTCCAGCGGGCCGGACGAGGCGATTTTCCAGGCCAGGTACAGCAGGTACAGGGCTCCCACGTATTTCAGCAGGGTGTACAGCCACGGCAATTGCTGGAACGCGGTGCCCAGGCCCAGCCCCACCAGGACCAGCATCAGCGTAAAGCCGAGATTCACGCCCAGCATGTGCGGAATGGTGCGCCTGAAGCCGAAGGTCAGGCCCGACGAGGCCAGCATGATGTTATTGGGCCCCGGCGTGATCGAGCTGACCAGCGCGAACAGGGCCAGCGGCCCCAGCAGCCAGGTGGATTCGGGGAAGGAAGCGGCTGTCATGATGCCTTCCGGACGATGGTGCGGCGCCCGCCCGCGATGATGGCGATGACCGCGATGGCGAAAACGTAGGTCATCGGTTCGACGGCCTCGTGGAACAGCAGCGCGGCCGCCGCGACGGTCAGGAAGGGCTGCAGCAGTTGCACCTGGCCGACGCGGGCGATGCCGCCCATGGCCAGCCCACGATACCATGCGAAAAATCCCAGGAACATCGAGCCGAACGCCAGGTAGGCGAAGGCGGCGGACACGGTGGCGCTGGGCCACGCGGCCTGGGCCCCCAGCCATGCCACGGGCGCGGCGATGACCGGCGCGCTGACCACCAGGGCCCAGCAGATCGTGCGCCAGCCGCCCAGCGTGCGCGAGGCGCGGGCGCCTTCCGCATATCCCATGCCGCCCAGCAGTACCGCCAGCAGTAGCCACAGGTCGCCGGTCTGTAGCGCGCCGTGCCCCTGGCGCAGGGCATAGCCCATGACCAGCACGGCGCCCGCCACGGCCCAGCCCCAGAATGCCGGCGACGGCCGTTCGCCGCTGCGCCAGGCGGCGAAGGCGGCCGTGGACAGGGGCAGCAGGCCGTTGAACACGGCGCCGTGCGAGGCCGGTACAGTGGTCATGGCCAGGGTCGAAGCCAGGGGCCAGCCCACCACGATGCCGGCGGCCGCCAGCCACACACCCACCCATTCGTGGCGGTTCGGGCGGCGGCTGCCCGTCAGCCACAGCAGCAGCGCGGCCGGGGCGGCCGCCAGCAGGGCGCGGCCCAGGCCGATCAGTACCGGCGACAGCTCGGTCACCGCCACGCGGGTCATGGGCAGCGTCAGCGAAAACACCAGCACGCCCAGCAGGCCATAGCCGTAGCCCTCCCAGAGCGGTGTGGCGGCGGGAGCGGGCGATGCACAGGCGGTAGTGGGGCGCGACATGGTTCCAGGCGTAGAAGAGGGGCTTGCGGACAAGCGGGAATCCTGCCACTCTACGCAAATTGGTCAGTACAGTACCGGTACACTTTTCCATGTCACCCTGATTGCTGGCCTGGTAAATCGACCATGACAGTGACTTCCGAACCGGCCGCCGGCTGGCGGCCCGTGCGCCAGGCCGACGCCACCCTGGTGGCCCAGTTGGCCGACGACGTGGCGCGCCGCATCGACGACCAGGGCCTGCGCCCCGGCACCCGCCTGCCGTCCATCCGCAAAATGGCCGAGCAGGCCGGCGTCAGCCGCTTTACCGTGGTCGAGGCCTACGACCGCCTGGTGGCGCGCGGGCTGGTGCAGTCGCGGCGCGGCGCGGGCTTTTTCGTGCGGGCGCGCCGCGGCCCCCTGGCGGCGGCCGCCACCGGGGCGCCGGCCGGCGGCGACAGCCTGGCGCTGCCGGCGCGCATCGATGTGGCCTGGCTGCTGCGCAGCATGTTCCGCGAGCCCGAGGCCTCGGCGATGCCGGGCGGGGCGGGCCTGCTGCCGGCCGACTGGCTCGACCCCGGCATGGTTTCGGCCGCCGTGCGGGCGGTGGGGCGCTCGGTGCGGGGCCATCTGGTGGCCTACGGTTCGCCGCTGGGCTACGGGCCGCTGCGCCAGCAGCTCGCCTCGCGCCTGCAGGCCGACGGCGTGCCGGCCCACCCCGACCGCAACCTGCTCACCACCAACGGCGTCACCCATGGGCTCGACCTGGTGGCGCGCCACCTGATCCGGCCCGGCGACGCGGTGCTGGTCGAAGATCCGGCCTGGTTCGTGATCTTCGGCCGCCTGGCGGCCTTCGGCGCCCGCCTCATCGGCGTGCCGCGCGGGCCCGATGGCCCCGACCTGGAACAGCTCGACCGCCTGGCCGCGCTGCACAAACCACGCCTGTTCATCATCAATACGGCCGTGCACAACCCCACCGGCCATACGCTGTCGGCCGGGGTGGCTTACGACCTCCTGCGCCTGGCCGAGCGGCACGATTTCCTGGTGGTCGAAGACGACACCTACGGCGAACTGCACCCCGGCGGCGCCATGAAGCTGGCCTCGCTCGACCGCCTGAACCGCGTCATTCTGGCGGGCGGGTTTTCCAAGATGCTGGCGGCCAGCCTGCGGGTCGGCTATCTGGCCGCCAATGCCGAATTGCTGCAGAAGCTGGCCGACCTGAAAATGCTGGCCGGCCTGACCACGCCCGAACTGGGCGAGCGCGTGGTGCACCGGGTGCTGGTCGAGGGCCAGTACCGCCGCCATATCGAACGGGTGCGCGCGCGCGTCAATACCGCGCGCCAGCAATGCCTGGCGGCGCTGACCGGCCTGGGGCTGGCGGTGCCGCACGAGCCGCATGCCGGCATGTTCGTCTGGGCGGACTGCGGCCGCGACGCCGAAAGCCTGGCGCGCACGGCGGCCCACCGCGGCCTGCTGCTGGCGCCGGGCAGCCTGTTTTCGCCCACGCAGGCGCCGTCGACCATGATGCGTTTCTCGGTGGCCATGGTCGATACTCCCGGTATCTGGCAGGCCGTAGCCGGCGTCCTGGCGGTGCCGGGTAACTGAATGTGCCGGCGGGGTGCGGAAGACATATACTGTTCTTCTATCTACCAAGCTACATCACCCAAGGAATCCCCATGGCCGACGTTCCCATCAAGCCCCTTACCGAACACTTCGCGGTCGCGCCGCAGTTGGCTCCCGAAGACATGGCGGGGGTCGCCGCCGCGGGCTACAAAAGCGTCATCATCAACCGGCCCGATTTCGAGGGCGGCCCCGACCAACCCACCGCGGCCGACGTATCCCGCGCGGCCCGCGAAGCCGGCCTGCAGGTCGAATACCAGCCCGTCATCGGCAGCGCCATGACCGCCGACGACGTGGCCCGGTTCGCCGAACTGCTGCGCACGCTGCCGGGGCCCGTGCTGGCGTATTGCCGTACCGGCACGCGATGCACTAATCTCTTCGTGGCATCGCAGCAGATGCCTTGACGGCCCGCAACGCTGCGGGAAGACCTCAATGCGGTACGCAGGGGATTCCGGTAGCATGGGCTTTCTTACCCAGCAGACAGGAGCAGGCAACATGTTCAAGAAAATCCTGATTCCCACCGATGGCTCGCCGCTCTCGGCGCAGGCAGCCAACGCGGGCATCTGCTTTGCGCGCTCGGTCGGGGCCGAAGTCGTCGCCCTGCACGTCACCCAGCCCTTCGCCGCCACCATAGGCTTCGATGGCATGGCCGCGGCCTATGCCATTACCGACGAAGACTACGAAAAGGCCTCGGCCGAACAGGCCGAAAAATACCTGAAGCAGATCCTCGACCGCGCCGACACCGCCGGCGTCAAGGCCCAGTCGCGCGCCGTGTCCAACTTCAACGTGGCCGACGGCATCGTGCAGGCCGCCGGCGAAAACGGCTGCGATCTCATCTTCATCGGCAGCCACGGCCGCAGCGGCCTGTCGCGCCTGTTGCTGGGCAGCGTCACCGCCAAGGTGCTGTCGCTGGCCACCATCGCGGTACTGGTCTACCGCGTGAAAGAAGACAAAGAAAAGAAATAACCGCTCTCGCGGGCCACGCGCGCCGGCCGGCCGCCATCATGGCGGCCGGCCGGCGTCGTTTTCGGCATACCTGCGGCGCGGACAGGGCTATCTGGCGCGCCCCGATCCGTCGCGCGTAATATCTGCAATGGCGCGGCCCGCCGGGCCGCACGCCTAGCCCATACCAGACCAGGGGCCGCCATGACTCGCAAGACGCGCATCGACCAATACCGCAACATCGGCATCAGTGCCCATATCGACGCGGGCAAAACCACCACTACCGAGCGCATTCTTTTCTATACCGGCATCACCCACAAGCTGGGCGAAGTCCACGATGGCGCCGCCACCATGGACTGGATGGAACAAGAGCAAGAGCGCGGCATCACCATCACGTCGGCGGCCACCACCGCGTTCTGGCGCGGCATGGCGGGCAATTATCCCGAACACCGCATCAACATCATCGATACCCCGGGCCACGTCGATTTCACCATCGAAGTCGAACGCTCGATGCGCGTGCTCGACGGGGCCTGTATGGTGTACGACGCGGTGGGCGGCGTGCAGCCCCAGTCGGAAACCGTGTGGCGCCAGGCCAATAAATACGGCGTGCCGCGGCTGGCCTTCGTCAACAAGATGGACCGCGTCGGCGCCGATTTTTTCCGCGTGCACCAGCAGATCGCCGAGCGCCTGAAAGGCGATGCCGTGCCGGTACAGATACCGGTCGGTGCCGAAGACCACTTCCAGGGCGTGGTCGACCTGGTCAAAATGAAGGCCATCATCTGGGACGATGCCAGCCAGGGCGTGCGCTTCGAATACCGCGACATTCCGCCCGAACTGGCCGAGCAGGCCCGCCATTGGCACGACCGCATGGTCGAGAAAGCCGCGGAAGCCGACGAGGCGCTGCTCGAAAAATACCTGTCGGGCGAACCTTTGTCCGAAGCCGACATCAAGCGCGGGCTGCGCCTGCGCACCATCGCCAACGAAATCGTGCCCATGCTGTGCGGCAGCGCCTTCAAGAACAAGGGCGTGCAGGCAATGCTGGACGCCGTCATCGACTACCTGCCGTCGCCCGTCGACGTGCCCGCCATCAAGGGCCACGACGAGCAAGACCGCGAGATCGAACGCCATCCGGCCGACGACGAGCCCTTCTCGGCGCTGGCGTTCAAGATCATGACCGATCCGTTCGTGGGCCAGCTGGTGTTCTTTCGCGTGTACTCGGGGGTGGTCAAGTCGGGCGACTCGGTATTGAATCCGCTCAAGGGCAAGAAAGAGCGCCTGGGCCGGCTGCTGCAGATGCATGCCAACGAGCGGCGCGAGATCAGCGAGGTCTATGCCGGCGATATCGCCGCGGCCGTGGGTATCAAAGACGTCACGACCGGCGATACGCTCACCGATCCGGCCCGCGTCATCATCCTCGAGCGCATGTCGTTCCCCGAGCCGGTCATTTCGCAGGCGGTCGAGCCCAAGACCAAGGCCGACCAGGAAAAAATGAGCCTGGCCCTGAACCGCCTCGCGCAGGAAGACCCATCGTTTCGCGTGCGCACCGACGAAGAATCCGGCCAGACCATCATTTCGGGCATGGGCGAGCTGCACCTGGAAATCCTGGTCGATCGCATGAAGCGCGAATTCCACGTCGACGCCACCGTCGGCAAGCCCCAGGTGGCGTATCGCGAAACCATCCGCAAGCCCTGCGAGAACGTCGAAGGCAAGTTCATCAAGCAGTCGGGCGGGCGCGGCCAGTACGGCCATGTGGTGCTTACGCTGGAACCCCAGCCGCCGGGCGCCGGGTTCGCGTTCGTCGACGCCATCAAGGGCGGCGTGGTGCCGCGCGAATATATTCCGGCGGTAGAGCGCGGCGTGCGCGAAAGCCTCAATGCCGGCGTGCTGGCGGGGTACCCGGTGGTCGACGTCAAAGTCACCTTGGTGTTCGGCTCGTACCACGACGTCGATTCCAACGAAAACGCCTTCCGCATGGCCGGATCCATGGCGTTCAAAGAAGGGATGCGGCGCGCCCGGCCGGTGCTGCTCGAACCCATGATGCACGTCGAGGTCGAAACCCCCGAAGACTTCACCGGCCACGTCATGGGCGACCTGTCCTCGCGGCGCGGCATGGTGCAAGGCATGGAAGAAATCGCGGGCGGCGGCGGCAAACTGGTGCGCGCCGAGGTGCCGCTGGCCGAGATGTTCGGCTATTCCACCTCGCTGCGCTCGCTGACCCAGGGGCGCGCCACCTACACCATGGAATTCAAGCACTATGCCGAGGCGCCCAACCAGGTGGCGGAACAGGTCATCGCCGCCCATGGCGGCGCGGCCCGCTGAATACTGCGGCAAGCCCCGATAGGCGGCGGCCCGACATCCGGCTATGATCGGCAGACCCTAGCCGGAGGCCAGCATGGACGAACTGATAGCGCTTGCTCAGCAGCCCACCGCCTGGGCGGCGCTCGCCACCCTGATCGTCATGGAAGTCGTGCTGGGCATCGACAACCTCATCTTCATCTCCATCCTGACCAACAAGCTGCCGCCGCACCAGCAAGACCGCGGGCGGCGCATCGGCATCGGGCTGGCGCTGATCCTGCGGCTGGCCCTGCTGGGCACCGTGGCCCTCATCGTGAAGCTCACACAGCCGGTGTTCACGCTGTTCGGGCAAGGCTTTTCCTGGCGCGACCTCATCCTGATCGCCGGCGGCCTGTTCCTGGTCTGGAAGGCCACCAAAGAAATTCACCACCACGTCGACCCGGTTCCCGAAGGCGACATGTTCGACGGCAAGGCCGCCACCATCGGCTTCGCCGCGGCCATCGGGCAAATCCTGATGCTCGACCTGGTGTTTTCCATCGACAGCATCATCACCGCGGTGGGCATGACCGAACACATTCCCATCATGTTCATCGCCGTCATCGTGGCGGTAACGGTCATGCTGCTGGCCGCCGGCCCGCTGGCCAGGTTCATCCAGCGCAATCCCACGGTGGTCATGCTGGCGCTGGGGTTCTTGCTGATGATAGGCATGACCCTCATCGCCGACGGCTTCGGCGCCCACGTGCCCAAGGGCTACATCTACGCGGCCATGGCGTTCTCGGCGCTGGTCGAGGGCCTGAACATGATGGCCCGCCGCGCCAAGGCGCGCCAGGGCCCGGACGGCGCCCCCTAGCGCCGGGGTGTATTACTTGCGTAGGTGTCCGACACCCTTCGGGAGTCGGACACCTACCGTCTCGCGGCGCCAGGTGTGGCGCCAGGTGTCAGGCTCCGCAGGTGCCTGACACCGCCGTGTTCAGCGACAGTCTTTCGCAAGTGCCTGGCGCCGCCGTGCCCGGCAACAGCCCGTCAGCCCAGGAAATCCACGATCGCGGCGTTGAACGCGCGCGGGTTGCCCAGGTTCATCCCGTGCGACGAGCCCGCGATGACTTCCTTGTGTGCCGCCGGCAGCCACGCGGCCAGCATGTCCAGCACCGCGGGGTAGGGGGCCGGGCTGAGCGCGCCGCCGATCAACAGGGCGGGCAGCGCCAGCCGCTCTACCTGCTCGCGCGAGATGGGCGGCAGATGCTCGGTGGCCTGGCCGCCCAGGGTCGAGGCGTTGTCGCGCACCATGTCCTTGAACCAGGGCACCATGCGGCGCCAGGTGTCGGCGCCCGATACGGTATCGACGAACAGCGCCAGCCCGGCATCGACCTCGCCGGCCTCGATCAGCGCCAGGGCCCGCTGGCGGAAGCCATCGCGGCTGTCGTGGCCGCGTCCGGGCAGCGGCAGGCCCGGATCGGCCAGCGTCAGCGTGCGCACCTGTCCGGTGCCGCGCAGGGCCGCTTCCAGCGCCACGCGGGCGCCGCGCGAGTGGCCCACCACATGCGCCGCGCCTTCGCCCACGGTGTCGATGAAGGCCAGCAGGTCGTCCACGTGCTGGCGCATGGAAAATCCGGTTCGGTCCCATTGCTGCGGCCAGTAGTGGCGCAAGCTGGGCGCCAGCACGCGGAACGACCGCCCCAGCGGCCCCATTTGCGACTTCCAGTAGCGGCAATCGCACAGCGACCCATGCACCAGCACCAGGGGCGTGCCCTGGCCGTATTCGGTATACGTGGTGGCGTAGCCATTGATGCTGGCGGTCTGCAAGGGCAATTGGGGTTCTGAGCGCATGTCGGGCCGTGCTGAAGATTCCAGCGCGTGATTCTAGCGCCCCGGGCCGCGCGCGCTGCTACACTCGGTGGCCTTGTCCCGCGGCGCGGTGTGCGCCGCATCTCAATCCGTACGGAACCGTAGGCCCGCGCATGTCTGTTGAATCCGCTACATCCCTGCCCGAATCCGCGCAGCGGGTCGCCCGCCTGCTGAACGAGCTGGGCCACGAGCACGCCATCGTCATCCTGCCCCAAACCGGCAAGACCTCCGCCGAGGCCGCGCAAGGCCTGGGCTGCCAGGTTGCCCAGATCGCCAAGTCCATCATCTTCCGGCGCCGGTCCGACGACGTGCCGGTACTGGTCATCGCCAGCGGCGTGAACCGGGTCGACGAAGCCAAGGTGGCCGCGCTGGTGGGCGAATTGGCCAAGGCCGACGCCCGCTACGTGCGCGACATGACCGGCTATGCCATCGGCGGCGTCTGCCCCATCGGCCATGCCGTCAAGCCGGTCATGCTGATCGACCAGGACCTGTTCCAGTACGACACTCTGTGGGCGGCCGCCGGCCATCCCCACGCCGTGTTCCCGCTCAGCCCGCGCCAGCTGGCCGACATGACCGGCGCGCCGGTCGCCGACATCGCCCTGCGCGCATAGCTTCTTCCGGAAAAATTCACCATGGACTGGACCTGGGTCTGGATTCCCGCCACGCTGGCCGCCGCGGCCGCGCAGGCGGGCCGCAACGCGGTGCAGCGCAGCCTGACCGCCACCCTGGGCACGCTGGGTGCCACGCAGGTGCGGTTTCTGTTCGGCTTTCCCTTCGCGCTGCTGTTCCTGGCCGTGGTACTGATGGCCGACGGCGGGCCGGCGCCCAGCATCGGCGCGGAATTCCTGTGGTTCGTCCTGGGGGGCGCGGTGGCCCAGATCACCGCTACCGCCCTGATGCTGGCCGCCATGCGCGAGCGCTCGTTCGTGGTGGTCACGGCCTGGACCAAAACCGAGCCCGTCCAGGTTGCCTTGTTCGGCTTCGCCGTGCTGGGCGATCCGCTGTCGCTCCCGGGGGTGCTGGCCGTGCTGCTGGCCACGCTGGGGGTCGTGCTCATGTCGGCCAACCCGGCGTCGGCCGCCGGCCCGGGCCGCTTGCGGCCGGCGCTGCTGGGGCTGGTGTCGGGGGCGTTTTTTGCCTTGTCGGCCATTGGCTTTCGCGGGGCCATCCTGGCGCTGGACAGCGGCGGTTTCGTCCTGAAGGCCACCTGGACCCTGGCGTGGTCGCTAGGCCTGCAGACGCTGTTGCTGGTGCTCTGGATGCTGCTGTGCAACCGAACCCTGCTGTCGGCCTGCCTGGCCGCGTGGCGAGCCTCGATCTGGGGCGGCCTGCTGGGCGCCACCGCCTCGCAGGGCTGGTTCCTGGGTTTTGCGCTGACCGCGGCGGCCAACGTGCGCACACTGGGGCTGGTCGAGGTGCTGTTTGCGCAATTGCTGTCGCGCCGCCTGTTCTCGCATGCCAGCAGCCGGCGCGAACTGGCCGGCATCGCGCTGATCGTGCTGGGAGTGGGCCTGCTGCTGGCCTGGGCCGGCTAGGGCAGGGGCCGCGGCCCCGCGCCGTAAAGCGGGCCTCAGGCCCCGGGCGGGCCGCCCGGCACCCGGGGCGAGCCGCGCGTTACTGCAGCAGCTGCAGGCGGCTCTGGGCCGTTTCGGCGGCCGGGCTGTTGGGATAATCTTTCACAATGCGCTGCAGCGACGCCTTGGCGCCGGCCCGGTTGTTCAGTTCGATCTGGCTGCCCGCGATCACCAGCAGGGCATCGGGGGCGCGCGCGTCGTTGGGCGACTGCTGCACCAGCTGGTTCAATTGCTCGATGGCGCCCTTGTAGTCTTTGGACGCATAGCGGCTGCTGCCCAGGTAGAACTTGGCCGACGGCGCCAGCTGGCTGTCGGGGTACAGGGCCACGAAAGCGGCCAGCGATTCCGCCGCGTCTTTGTATTGGCCTTTGCGGAACTGGTCGATGGCGCCATCGTAGGCGGCCTGTTCGCGCGGATCGCTGGCGGTGGCGCCCGGCGGGTTATTGGCGCCCTGGCCCGGCTGCGTGCTGGGTTGCTGGCGCGATACCAATTCCAGCTGTTCGCGCAGCTGGGTGATTTCTTGCTGCAAAGCCTGCAATTGGTCGGCCAGTTGCAGACGGGCGCGCTGGTTTTGCTCGTTCTGCCGCTGCACCTGCTGGCGCAGGTCCAGGATGGCCCGGCGGGCCTCGTCATCGGAAAAGGCCTGGGCGGGGGCCGATACGGCCGCCGCGGCCAGGGCGGCCGTCACGACCAGGGTACGCAGGGGCAGAACTTGAGCGCGCATAAGAAATCCCGGAATCTAGAAACAAAAACGTCGGAACGGCCGCTTGACCGTCCCGACGCGCGGCAGTGCTGGCGCGGAAATGCTTAGCGCTGATACTCGATGTCGGCGCGGCGGTTTTCCGCGAAATCGGCTTCGGTGGTGCCAGTGGCGCGGGGCTTTTCCTTGCCGAAGCTGATGGTTTCGATCTGCGCATCGCTGACGCCCAGCAGGGTCATCGTGCGGCGCACCGCGTCGGCACGGCGTTGGCCCAGGGCCAGATTGTATTCGGCGCCGCCGCGTTCGTCAGTGTTGCCCTGGATTTGAACGCGTTGTTGTTGATGCGCGGCCAGGTAGCGGGCATGGGTTTCAACCAGGCCGCGGTACTGCTCGGGCACGGTGTAGCTGTCGAAGTCGAAGTACACCGAGCGTTGCTGCGCCAGCACGCTCTGCGGGTTGAACGGGTCCATGATCTGGCCGGAAGCGCTGCCTTGGCCGGCGGTACCGGAGCCGTTCTGGCCGGCCTGGTCGTCGAGGGGCACGGAGCTGCAAGCGGCCAGGGTGGCTGCCAGGGCTGCGATGGTAAGGCTTTTGGCTATGCGCATTTTCATGATTGTTCCTTTGCAAAGAGGGTCATACGTGTTTAGCGGGTAAAAGGTCCCCAGGTCGGTTCACGTATTTCCCCGTTCAATACCGAGAGCGTCTGGCGCACGCGTCCATCACTGGACACACCTGCCAATACGCTGCGGCCATTCTGGACCGCCGCGTACAGGATTTGCATCCCGTTCGGCGCGAAACTCGGGGCCTGGTCGTCACGACCGTCGGTCAGCAGAGTTTCAGTGCCGGTGGCAAGTTGAAGTGAGGCGATGCGAAACGCGCCGTCTCGTCTTGAAACGTACAGCAGCGTGGAACCGTCGGGGGAAATTCGGGGTGAGATGTTGTAACTACCGTTAAATGTGAGCCGACGGGCATCGCCTCCGTCGAGGCTGGTCTGATAGATTTGCGGTCCACCGCTGCGATCACTGGTAAAGATAATAGAACGGCCATCGGGCGTAAAGATGGGTTCGGTGTCTATGCCGGGAGAACGCGTAAGTCGACGCATATTCGAGCTTCCGTCGGCGCCAACGATGTAAATTTGCGACAACCCGTCGCGAGTCAGGGCCACCGCCAGCTTGCTGCCGTCGGGCGACCACGCGGGGGCGCTGTTGTTGCCCTTGAAGTTGGCGACCGGAATGCGCGCGCTGGTGGCCAGGGTGTGCACGTACACCACGGGCTTGCCCGATTCGAAGCTGACATAGGCCAGTTTGCTGCCGTCGGGCGACCAGGCCGGCGAAATCACGGGTTCGCGCGAGCGCAGGGCCACTTGCGGATTCTGGCCATCGGCATCGGCAACCTGCAGTTCGTAGGTATTGCCGCGCTTGAGCACATAGGCGATGCGCGTCGAGAACACGCCGCGTACGCCGGTGATCTTTTCGTAAATGCGATCAGCGATCTGGTGGGCGACGCGGCGCAGCTCTTGTTCGCTGCCCGAGAACGCCACGCCGTCGAGCTGGCCTTTCTTGACGGTATCGGCCAGGCGGTAGCGGACTTCGTAGCGGCCGTCCGCGCCGCGGCTGATGCTGCCGTAGGCCAGGAAGTCGGCGCCCTTGGTGCGCCAGTCGTCATAGGCCACCGGCGAATCGACGTTCAGGCCCGCGCCCGCGGCGCTGATCAGGCGGAACTGGCCGGTGCGGGTCAGGTCGGCGCGGATGACCTCGGCCAGGGCGCGGCCATGCGCGTCGTCCACGGCGAAGTCGGCGATGGCCACCGGATACTGGGTGGCGCCGGTGCCCGAGATGTCTACGCGCAGTTGCGCATGGGCCGGTTGCCACGCCAGCAGGGCAATTGCCGTCAGCAAGGCGAATAGCGCGCCATACGCGCGCGCGAGCCCCGGCGGAAAGGGGCGGCTGGAGGCGGGAGTCATGGTCGGCAATCTCCTGTCAGTCATACATTCGGTACACGACATCGATGACGGACTCGTAGCGGCCCGTCGAGGGTTTGGGGAACGGGTTGCAGCGTCGGATGCCGGTTTCCACGGCGCGGTCGAAGCCTGTATTGCCCGACGAACTGGTCAGGCTGACGCCGGTGACCTTGCCGTCTGAACTCAACTGTACCCGGTATTGCGCAGTGGGGTTGGTCGAGCCGCTGCGCGGCGGTGTCGGATAGGCCACGCCAGGCCGCACGCAGGCACGCACCTTGGCGCCATAGCCGTCGTCGCGCCCGCCGCCCTGCTGGTTGCGGTCGGCGGTGCCGCCGGGAATGCCGGCCGCGCCCATGGCGTCGTTGCGGAAGGCCTCGCGCAGCGCCTTGTCGGCGGCGGCTTTCTTGGCTGCGGCCGCTTTTTCGGCGGCCGCCTTCTTGGCGGCTTCTTCCTTGGCCTTTTTCTCGGCCGCCGCTTTCTTTTCAGCCGCGGCCTTTTCGGCCGCCGCTTTTTCGGCGGCTGCCTTTTCAGCGGCGGCTTTCTCGGCAGCGGCCTTCTTTTCGGCAGCCGCCTTTTCCGCGGCCTTTTTCTCGGCGGCGGCCTTTTCGGCGGCCGCTTTTTCAGCCGCGGCTTTCTCTGCGGCAGCCTTCTCGGCCGCTGCCTTTTCGGCGGCGGCTTTTTCGGCCGCGGCTTTCTCGGCGGCCTTGCGCTCTTGCTCCAGGCGCTGCTTTTCCTTCAGTTCGGCCTGCTTGCGTTCTTCTTCCAGGCGCGCCTTTTCCTTGGCCTCTTCGGCTTCCTGGCGGGCTTTTTCTTCTTGTTCGCGTTTTTTACGCGCCTCTTCCAGGGCGATTTCGGGATCGGGTTGCGGCGGCTGCGGCTGTTCGACCGGCGGCGGCGCCGGCTGCGGCTGGGGCGGCTCGGGTTGGGGCGGGGTGGGAGGCTGCGGAGCCGGTTCGGGCTCGGGCTCGGGTTGCGGCTGGGGCTGCGGCGGTTCGGGTTCCGGTTCGTCCGGCTGTTCCTGGGGCGGCGGCGAGTCGGGGGTTTCGCCCTCGGCCCACAGTTCCACCTGCACGGGTCCCGGGTTTTCCGAGCGCCAGTTCACGCCGAAGACCAGGGCGATCAGCAGCAGGATGTGCACCAGGATGGCCAGGCCCAGCGCCTTGCGGTTGTCTTGCGCGGCGGGGGTGGCCGGTGCCGTGCCGTCGTGTCGGAAAATGGGTGGGGTCATAAGCGTTGCGGTAGCGGCAGGCGGCGGTGCCTCAGCGCTTTTGCGGTTCCTGCGCGGCCGCGCCCTGGTCGACCAGCAGGCCCAGGCGGGTGACGCCGTTGCTGCGCAGTTCGTCCATGACCTTCACCACGGTTTCATACGGTACTTTGCCGTCGGCCGCGATCACCACCGGCGTTTCGGCCGTGATGCGCTGGCGCACCTGGTCGACCAGCTGGTCGCGGGGGATGTCTTGCGGCGTGGCGCCCGCCTCGCGCATGCGCAGCGCCAGTTGCCCGTCTTCGGAGATCTGCACTTCGAGGGGGGTGGCGGGCACTTCGGAGGCCTGGCCCACCGACGGCAGGTTGATCAGGCCCGGCGTGATCAGCGGGGCGGTAACCATGAAGATCACCAGCAGCACCAGCATCACGTCGATATAAGGCACGACGTTGATGTCGGCTTTCATGCGTCGGCCCGCGCGGCCGTGCGACCGGACGGAAGGCATCAGCGGACCTGGCGTTGAAGGATGTTCAGGAATTCATCCACGAAGCTGTCGAACCGGATCGACAGCCGGTCGATGTCGTGGGTGTAGCGGTTGTAGGCCACCACGGCGGGGATGGCGGCGAACAGGCCGATGGCCGTGGCGATCAGGGCTTCGGCGATGCCGGGCGCCACCGATGCCAGCGTGGCCTGCTGCATGTTCGACAGGCCGATGAAGGCGTGCATGATGCCCCAGACCGTGCCCAGCAGCCCGATGTACGGGCTGACCGAGCCGGCCGAGGCCAGGAAGTTCAGGTGCGCCTCGAGCGAGTCCATTTCGCGCTGGTAGGCCGCGCGCATGGCGCGGCGCGGGCCGTCGAGCATGGTGTTGACGTCGCCGTTGGCGCCGGTGCGGCGCGCCTTCAGGAATTCGGTCATGCCGGCATCGAAGATGCGGGCCAGCGCGCCCTGTTCGTCGCGGCGGCTGGCCACCGCCTGTTGCAGCATGGACAGGTCGCCGCCCGACCAGAAGTCGTCTTCGAAGCGGCGCGTTTGTGCGTGCGCGCGCTTGATCGCCAGGCGCTTGGCGAAGATGTAGGTCCAGGACAGGATGGAAATGCCCAGCAGCAGCAGCATGATGAGCTGGACGGGAACGCTGGCGTGCGTGATCAGCGAAAGCAACGACATGTCGTTGGTGACTTGCATGGGTTATTCCTGAAGGGATTCCAGTTTGGTGCGAACGACGGCAGGCAAGGCCGCCGGTCGCAGGTTCACGGCATCGACACAGCAGACTTGGATATTGCCTTGCGCGAGCAGTTCCCCGTCGCGTTCGGCGCGCTGCGCGAAGTGTATCGAAGCCCGTCCGATTCGTGTGACGCGGCTGCGGATGGTAAGCAGGTCGTCCAGCCGGGCCGGTTTGCGATAGGACATGTCCAGCGCATGGACCACGAACAGCCGCCGTTCGCTCTCGGTCAGGGCGGATTGCTCGACTCCCAGGTCGCGCAGCCACTCGGTGCGGGCGCGTTCCAGGAATTTCAGGTAGTTCGCGTAGAACACCACGCCACCGGCGTCCGTGTCTTCATAGTAGACACGGACGTTTAGGACAGATTCGGCGGACTTCGGTTCGATCACAATGGGTATGGCAGCCTCTCGGTCGCCGGGCATGCAGGGCCGGGCAGTCTACAGCGTTTCCAGCTTGGCCAGCACCTGTTCCAGGGCCGACCCGACGGGAATTTTCGCCGCCTCGCTTTCGCGACGGGCCTGCAATTCCACCACACCGTCGTTAAGACCGCGTTCTCCAACTGTTACGCGCAAAGGTACCCCTATCAGTTCCCATTCAGCGAACATGACCCCCGGCCGGGCGTCACGGTCGTCGAGAATGACGTCCACGCCGCGGGCACGTAGTTCGTCATACAATTTTACAGTTTCGTTGCGTACGGTTTCATTTTTGCCCCAGCCGACGGGGCAAATCACCACCTCGAAGGGGGCAATGGCGCGGGGCCAGACGATGCCGCGCCCGTCGTGGTTCTGTTCGATGGCGGCGCCGGCGATACGGGTGATGCCGATGCCGTAGCAGCCCATCTGCAGGGGCGCGGGCTTGCCGTTTTCGTCCAGGAAGGTGGCTTTCAGGGCATCGGAATACTTGGTACCCAGGAAAAACACGTGCCCGACCTCGATGCCGCGCTGGATCGCCAGCTGCCCGGTGCCGTCGGGCGCCGGATCACCCTCGACCACATTGCGCAGGTCGGCCACCAGCTCGGGTTCGGGCAGGTCGCGGCCCCAGTTGGCGCCGGTGTAGTGGAAGTCTTCGCGGTTGGCGCCGCAGACGAAGTCGGCCATGTTGGCCACGGTGAGGTCGGCCACCACGCGCACCGGCCGGGCCGTGCCGATGGGGCCCAGGTAGCCGGGCTTGCAGCCGAAATGGGCCACGATTTCGTCTTCGGTGGCAAAGCGGAAGCCGGCCAGGCCGGGCAGCTTGCCCGTCTTGATTTCGTTGAGTTCGTGGTCGCCGCGCAGCAGCAGCAGCCAGATCTGCACCTGGCCCGGCTCGGGCTCGGTGGCCAGCACGATGGATTTCAGTGTGCGTTCGAGCGGCAGGTCCAGCAGTCGGGCCACGTCGGCGCACTTGGCGGCGCCGGGGGTGGGCACGGCCTCCAGGGGCTGGGCGGCCGGCGCGCGCTCGGCCAGCAGGGCGGGCGCCTCGGCCAGCTCGATATTGGCGGCGTATTGCGTGGCGGGGTTGTACACCAGCAGGTCTTCGCCGGTATCGGCGATGACCTGGAATTCGTGGCTGCGCGTGCCGCCGATCGAGCCGGTGTCGGCCGCCACGGCACGGAATTCCAGCCCCAGCCGCTTGAAGATGCGCATGTAGGCGTCGTACATCTTGTCGTAGCTTTGCTGGGCGCCGGCTTCGTCGCGGTCGAACGAATAGGCGTCTTTCATGGTGAATTCGCGGCCCCGCATCAGCCCGAAGCGCGGCCGGCGTTCATCGCGGAATTTGGTCTGGATGTGATAGAAATTCAGCGGCAGCTGGCGGTAGCTGTGGATTTCATTGCGGGCGATGTCGGTGATGACCTCTTCCGACGTGGGCTGCAGCACGAAATCGCGCTGGTGCCGGTCTTTGAGGCGCAGCAGCTCGGCGCCGTACTGCACCCAGCGGCCCGATTCCTGCCAGAGTTCGGCCGGCTGCACCACCGGCATCAGCAGCTCGATGGCCCCCGCGGCATCCATTTCGGCGCGCACGATGGCCTCGATCTTGCGGACCACTTTCAGGCCCAGCGGCATATAGGTATAGATGCCGCCCGCCAGCTTGCGGATCATGCCGGCGCGGGTCATCAGGCGGTGGCTGGCGACTTCGGCCTCGGCGGGGGCCTCTTTCAGGGTGTTCAGATGGTAGGTGGATGCGCGCATATTAAAAGGTGGCTACAGATACGTATAATCGACTGTAATTGTATTGAATTCGGTGGGGGTGGCCCATGCTCGATCGTGAAGGCTACCGTCCCAATGTCGGCATTATTCTCGTCAACAGCAAAAACGAGGTCTTTTGGGGCAAGCGTATCCGGGAACACGCCTGGCAGTTCCCGCAGGGCGGCATCAAGTACGGCGAAAGCCCGGTGCAGGCCATGTATCGCGAGCTCCATGAAGAAGTGGGCCTGAAGCCCGAACATGTCCGCATTTTGGGGCGCACACGCGACTGGCTGCGCTATAACGTACCTGATCATTTCGTCCGGCGCGAGTGGCGCGGGCACTATAAGGGTCAGAAACAGATCTGGTTCCTGTTGCGCCTGGTCGGCCGCGACTGCGACGTATGCCTGCGCGCCACGCAGCATCCGGAGTTCGACGCCTGGCGCTGGAGCCAATACTGGGTGCCGCTGGACGCGGTTATCGAGTTCAAGCGCGAGGTCTACACCCTGGCGCTGAACGAGCTGTCCGGCATCCTGTTCCGACGCCAGCACGAAACGCGGTACTTGCGCCAGCGCGTGCACGGCCAGACCCGCGCGGCCGACGGCGCGCCCGCCGAGCCCGACGGCCATGCGCATATTGCTGGTTGAAGACGAACTCGAAATGGCGTCCTGGCTGGTGCGGGCGCTGGCGCAAAGCGGCTTCACCCCTGACCACGCGCCGGATGCCCGCAGCGCCGAAGCCTTGATGGCCGCCAACGAATACGACGCCATCGTCATGGACCTGCGCCTGCCCGACAAGCACGGGCTGGTGGTGCTGCGCGACATGCGCGGCCGCGACGACCGCACGCCGGTGCTGCTGCTCACGGCCCAGGGCGCCCTGCAAGACCGCGTGCGCGGCCTGAATCTGGGCGCCGACGACTTCCTGACCAAGCCTTTCGCGCTCGAAGAGCTCGAAGCCCGCGTGGCGGCCCTGGTGCGGCGCAGCCGCGGGCGGCAGCAGCCGCGCCTGCAGTGCGGCTCGCTGGCCTACGACGGCGAAAGCCGGTCGTTCACGCTCGACGGCAATTTGCTGTTCCTGACGCCGCGCGAACACGCGGCCCTGGTGGCCTTGCTGACGCGCAGCGGCTACCCGGTAGACAAGGCGCAGCTGTTCGGCAAGGTATTCACGCAAGACAGCGAGGCCAACCTCGATGCCATCGAGGTCGTCTTGCACCGCCTGCGCAAAAAACTGGCCGGCAGCGACGTACGCATCATCACGGTGCGCGGCCTGGGCTACATGCTGGAAAGCAGCGCCAGTGAACCCGCCGGAACCTGAGCGTTTCCGCTTGCCGCTGGTCGGCATCCGCACGCTGCTGATTACCCTGCTGCTGCCCGGCGTGATCCTGCTGCTGGTCATCGACAGCTGGAACGACTACCGCACGCTGGCCGAGATCACGAACGAAGCCTACGACAGCGCGCTGCTGGAGCCCGCGCGGGTGCTCGAAAGCAGCGTCGAATTCACTCCCGAGGGCGGCCTGATGGTGGCCACGCCGGTGTACGCCCAGGTCATTCTCGAATCCAAGGCCGGCCTGCGCAAGTATTTCCGTATCGAAGAAATCGATCCGCCCCTGCCCGAGGGATCGCGCCGCGTGCCGGCCGCCGGCCGCACGGTGGCCGGCATGCCCGAACTGCCGCGCCCGCCGCGCTGGCCGTCGGCGCGCGGCGAACCGGTATTTTTCAACAGCGTCTACCGCAACGATCCGGTGCGGGTGGTGGCTGTGCTGCGCGACCTGTATTACCGCGGCCAGCATCGCCAGGTGCTGGTGCTGGTCGCCGAAAGCATCGGCCGGCGCCTGCAGGCCGAAAGCGCCGCGCGCCGCCAGGAATTGCTGCGCGACGCCCGCATGCTGGCGCTGGTGGCCATTCTGGTGTGGTGGGGGGTGGCCTGGTCGTTGCGGCCGCTGGCGCGGCTGCGCAACGACATCCGCGCGCGGCGGCCCGACGACCTGACGCCCCTGGACGCCAGCCGGGTGCCCAGCGAGGTCATTCCCCTGGTCGAAGCCGTGAATTACCACGTGGCGCGGCACCGGCGCATGCTCGACGAGCAGTCGCAGTTCCTGGCCGATGCCTCGCATCAGTTGCGTACGCCGCTGGCCATCATGCTGACCCAGGCCCAGTACGCCTTGCGCGAACCCGATCCGCGGCGCGCCCGCGAGGGCCTGCGCGCCATCGTCGACCAGTTGGGACGCACGCGCCGGCTCACCGAACAACTGCTGTCGCTGGCGCATGCCAGCCAGGCCGATCCCACGCCGCGCCAATTGCTCGATCTCAACGAGGTCGCGCGCAACGTCGTCCTGCAATACCTGCCCCTGTCGCACGACAAGCAGCAAGACCTGGGCTGGGTGGCCGCCCGCCGCGACGGCGGCGCGGCCGGCGGCCCGGTGACGCCGGTGGTGGGCAGCGATGTCGAGCTGCACGAGGCCCTGGCCAATCTGGTGCACAACGCCATCCATTACGCGCCCGCCGGCGCCCGCATCACGGTGTCCGTGACACGGCACGGCGACCGGGCCGAAGTCGCGGTGTCCGACAATGGACCCGGCATCGACGCCACGGCGCGCGCGCGGGCGTTCGCCCGCTTCGACCGCCTGGAGCCGCGCCGCGCCGCGTCCGGCTCGGGGCTGGGCCTGTCCATCGCGCGCGCCTACGCGCGCCGCAACGACGGCGACATCGAACTGCGCGACGGCGAGCCCAACGACCAGGGCGGGGTGGGGCTGGCGGCGGTATTGTGGGTGCCGCTGGCCGATCCGGGCGCGGCCGCCGCTCCCGCCGGACAGGCCTGAGGCCCGCGCGCCGGATCGCTACGCGGCGTTGGGATCCATGCGTGCGTACATGCCGGGCAGGCGGTCGGATATGAAATCCAGCAGGGCCCGCACGGCGGGGGCCATGCCGCGCCGCGACGGATAAATACAGTGCACGATGCCCGCGGGAGACAGCCAGTCGGGCAAGACCTGCACCAGCCGGCCGCGGCGCAGTTCTTCATAGGTGGCCACGGTGGGCAACAAGGCGATGCCGCGGCCGCGCACGGCGGCTTCGGTCAGCACGATGAAATCGTTGCAGCACAGCTGGGGGCGCAGCGCCACGTGCACTTCTTCGTCTTGCCGGTTGCGCAGCGGCCAGCGCACTTCCGGCTGCGGGTCGCTGAAGCTCAGCGTGGTGTGCCCGGACAGGTCCTGCGGGGTGGCGGGCGTGCCATGGCGCTGCAGGTAGGCCGGGCTGGCCACGATGCTGCTGCTGGCCATGCCCAGGTGTTTCACCACCAGCTCGGCATCGGTGTCCAGCCGGGTGCGCACGCGCAGCGCCAGGTCGACGCCTTCGCGGATCAGGTCCACCCGGCGGTTGGTGGCCAGCACCTGCACCGAAATCGACGGCCAGGCGTCCAGGAACTCGGGCAAGAGCGGCGCCAGCATCTGCTGGGCGATGGCGATCGGGCAGCTTACTACCACCGGCCCGCGGGGCTGGGCCTGCAATTGGCGCATGGCGTCTTCCGCCGCGCGCGCCGAGGCGGTCATTTCGCGGCAATAGTGCAGGTACCGTTCGCCGGCCAGAGTCAGGCGCAGGCGCCGCGTGGTGCGTTGCAACAGCCGCACGCCCAGGGTTTCTTCCAGCTGCGCAATGCGCCGCGACAGCCGCGATTTGGGAATATCCAGGACGCGCGCCGCGGCGCTGAAGCCGCCGTGTTCCACCACCTGCGAAAAGTAGAACAAGTCATTCAGGTCTTGCATGGACGTAGCCAGGTGTCAGGTTCCGCAGGTGCCCGACACCGCTGTGTACAAAGGTTCGGTGCCCGACACCCTGCGTGAGTCAGGCACCCGGCGCGATCCGGCGGCGCTTGTTGCCAGGTGTCTGGCTCCCGCAGGGTGCCAGACACCGATCCGCGATCCGGCGGCGACCGTCGTTCAGTCGCGCAGGCGGGCGATCAGGCTGGACGTGTCCCAGCGTCCGCCGCCCATTTTCTGCACGTCGCCGTAAAACTGATCCACCAGCGCCGTCAGCGGCAGGCGCGCGCCGTTATTGCGCGCCTCGGACAGCACCAGGCCCAGGTCTTTGCGCATCCAGTCCACGGCGAAACCGAAGTCGAACTTGTCGTCCACCATGGTGCCGCCGCGGTTTTCCATCTGCCAGCTCTGGGCCGCGCCCTTGCTGATCACCTCCAGCACCAGTTTCATGTCCAGGTCGGCGGCCTGGCCGAACGCAATGGCTTCGGACAGCCCCTGCACGATGCCGGCAATGCAGATCTGGTTGACCATCTTGGCCAGTTGCCCCGCGCCGGGCGCACCCACCCGGGTCACGGCGCGGCCGTAGGCCTGGGCGACCGGCTTGATGGCGTCGAACACCTCGGGTTCGCCGCCGCACATGACGGTCAGTACGCCGTTGACGGCGCCGGCCTGGCCCCCGGACACCGGCGCGTCGACGAATTGCAGGCGCTGTTCGCGCGCCAGGGCGTACAGCTCGCGGGCCACGTCGGCCGAGGCGGTGGTGTGGTCCACGAAGATGGCGCCGGGCGCCATGCCGGCAAACGCGCCGTCTTCGCCCAGCACCACGCTGCGCAGGTCGTCGTCGTTGCCCACGCAGGCGAACACGATTTGCGCGCCCGCCGCTGCTTCGCGCGGGGTGGCGGCGCTTTGCCCGCCGAACTCCTTGGCCCAGGCCTGGGCCTTGGCGGAGGTGCGGTTGTAGACAGTGACCTGGTGGCCGGCCCGCGCCAAGTGGCCCGCCATGGGCAGGCCCATGACGCCCAGGCCGAGGAAAGCGACTTTCTGGGAGACGACCTGGTCGTACTCCCGGGTACCGATGGATGCCATGCAGAGTCTCCGGTAGGGCTGTGTGGAAACCTGAACGTTACCGCAATCGCCCGGCGCTGCGGCGAAAACCGTGCCCGGAAAAAGAAAGTGCCCGGCCCCTGGCGGAGGTCGGGCACTTCAAGAGTCATGTCCGGACGGCGTCCAGTCATCGCATGAAACCGGTGCCGAGGCAGGTGTCAGGCTCCCGCAGGGTGCCTGACACCGATAGGCGTGGCCTTATCAGTCCTCTTCGACGAAAGTTTCTTCGCGCTTCTTGCGGATCGACGGCAGGGCCACCAGCACGACCAGCGCCACGGCCACGGCCAGCAGCGAGGCCGACAGGGGCCGCTCGACGAAGGTGAAGAAGTCGCCGCGCGACAGCAGCAGGGCGCGACGGAAGTTTTCTTCCATCATGGGGCCCAGCACCAGGCCCAGCAGCAGCGGGGCGCCTTCGCACTTCAGCTTCGACCATACATACCCCACCACGCCGAAGATGGCGGTAGTGAAGATGTCGAAGGTGTTGTAGTTCAGCGAATACACGCCGATCGTGCAGAACACCAGAATGGCCGGGAACAGGATGCGGTAGGGCACCTTCAGCAGCTTGACCCATAGTCCGATCAGCGGCAGGTTCAGCACCACCAGCATCAGGTTGCCGATCCACATCGAGGCGATCAGGCCCCAGAACAGGTCCGGGTGGCTGGTCATGACCTGCGGGCCCGGCTGGATGTTGTGGATGGTCATGGCGCCCACCATCAGCGCCATCACGGCGTTGCCCGGAATGCCCAGGGTCAGCAGCGGAATGAACGAGGTCTGCGCGGCCGCGTTGTTGGCCGATTCCGGGCCGCCCAGGCCGGCCGGGTGGCCCTTGCCGAAGCGCTCGGGGTTTTTCGAGATCTTCTTTTCCAGCGTGTACGACGCGAACGACGACAGCACGGCGCCGCCGCCCGGCAGGATGCCCAGCATCGAACCCAGGATAGTGCCGCGCACGGCCGCCGGGGCCGCCTCGCGGAATTCCTGCTTATTGGGGTACAGCGAGCCGATCTTGTCGGTGATGTCGACGCGATTTTCTTTCTGCTCCAAGTTGGTCATGATCTCGGCGAAGCCGAACACGCCCATGGCCACGATGGCGAAGTCGATGCCGTCTTGCAGCTCGGGGATGCCGAAGTCGTAGCGGGCCACGCCCGAGTTGACGTCGGTGCCCACCATACCCAGCAGCAGGCCCAGGATGATCATGGCGATGGCCTTGGGCAGCGAGCCCGAGGCCAGCACCACGGCGCCCACCAGGCCCAGGGTCATCAGCGAGAAGTACTCGGCGGGGCCGAACTTGAACGCGACTTCGGCCAGCGGCGGCGCGAAGGCGGCCAGCAGCAGCGTGGCCACGCAGCCGGCGAAGAACGAGCCCAGCGCGGCAATGGCCAGCGCGGCGCCCGCCCGGCCGTTGCGGGCCATCTGGTGGCCGTCCAGCACGGTTACCACGGCCGAGGTCTCGCCCGGCAGCGCCACCAGAATGGCGGTGGTAGACCCGCCGTACTGCGCGCCATAGTAAATACCCGCCAGCATGATCAGGCCGGCCACCGGGGGCAGCACGTACGTGATCGGCAGCAGCATCGCGATGGTGGGGACCGGGCCGATGCCGGGCAGCACCCCGATCAGGGTCCCCAGAATACAACCCAGCAGGGCATAGGCCAGGTTCTCGGGCGTGAACGCCACCGAGAAACCCAGCATCAAGTGATCAAATAGTTCCATGGCCGTTGACTCCTTAATTCATGCCCAGAAACGACGGCCACAGCGGGAAAATCAGCCCCAGCCCCTTGACGAACGCCAGGTACGAGAACGCCACCAGGAACACGCCGTTGGCGGCGGCGACCTTGAAATTGAACTCGTGGCTGGCCAGGCTGCTTACCACCACCAGGATGAACACCGAGATGTAGATGCCCAGCAGCTTCAGGATCAGGCCATACAGAATGACCGAGCCGATCACCAGGAAGGTGATGCGCCAGTCGAATTTCTCTACGTGGGTTTCGGTCGCATTCTTGGCCAGCGACCCGAGCAGCACGATGGCGCCCAATATGGCCAGGACCAATCCCAGCGCGAAGGGGAAATATCCCGGTCCCATCCGGGCGGCGGTACCCATCTGGTAGGTTGCCGCTTTCCAGGCGAATCCCAGGCCCAGGGCGATGAACATCACCCCCGACCAGAAATCCTGCCGATTGCGTAGCTGCATGGTCTACTCCTATTTACAGCATGTGAGTTGAAGCCAGGTCCGGTGCGGGCCGGCGCAAAAAAAGGGCACTTGGGCATGCCGCTGGTTCTTGTCGATTCGAGGAGTTGCCCTTTTTGGGCAGCGCGCATGGTAGCGAAGGGGTATGGGCCTGGAAACCCGTGTCATCCGTTGGGCAGATGGGGTTTTCCCTAGAACGGGCGCCCAAGTTGTAACCCCGGGCCTGAATGGGCCTGGAATGAAAGCAAAGTGAAAGTTAATAGAAAGATGGGCGAAAGCCGCCACGCGGGCCCCGGACGATTTATTCTTCGGGGTGGCCGTTCTGTCCGGCGCGCCAAGTCCTACTGAATATTGCCGTGTTTCTCACGTTGCGTGCGGCCGCCCGGCCGGCGCGCGGATGGTTTACGATAGCGCCCATGCTGCAAGACCTAGATCAACTCGCCGCCCGTATCGGGCAACTGGTGCAACGCACCCGGCAATTGCATGCCGAGCGCGACGCGTTGCGTGTCCGCCTGAACCAAAGCGAATCCAGTCAGCGCGCGCTCGAGCAGCGCTGCGCGGAACGCGAGGCCGAAATCCAGGCCCTGCAGACCAAGCTGCAAGAACACGACGGCACCGTGTCCACGGTGCTCGCCGAGGCCCGCCAAACCGAGGCCGACCTGCGCGAGCAACTGGCCCGCGCGGCCGCCGACCGCGACACGCTCGAAACGCGCTTCGGCGCGCGCGAAGCCGAACTGCAGGGCAGCCTCCACGCGCGCGATACCGACCTGCAACGCCTGCGCGTGGCCACCGCCGCGGCGCGCGAGCGCATCGATACCGTGCTGGCCCGCCTGCCCGGCGCCCCCACCGGAGAGCAACCCTGATGGAACGCGTCGATGTCACCATTCTGGGGCGCGACTACTCGCTCGCCTGCTCCACCGAAGAAAAGCCCGCCCTCATGGCGGCCGTGCGCCACGTCGATCAACTCATGCTGCGCATCCAGGGCTCGGGCAAAGTGTCCAGCAACGAACGCATCGCCGTGATGGCGGCGCTGCAAATCGCCAGCGAACTGCTGGCCATGAAGGCGTCGCCCGATGGCCCGCTGGGGGGTTTGGCGGTCGGCGACTTCAAGCGTAGAATTGAAGACATGAACTCCTTGCTCGACGACGCCATGTCGGGGCAAGAAAAGTTGTTGTAGGGCGCAAGCCCCCGGCGTGTCGGTATCACGCGATGTTTTTCAGTTTGTCCCTGCCGTGTTCGTGACTTGGCCATACATTCTCTGAACCTATGTCTTATGGCATATTGGTTGCGCGAATGGTGAGCTGGAGCGATTGTCTCTTCGTAGACGAACCCGACGCTCAACGGAACGCGACCACCTTGAACCTCACGGTTCGAGATGCCGGCCTAGACGGCACAGGTGGGGCATCTCTTCCGGCGGGCCTGCGTCATGCAGGTCCGCGCCGGATGTCTCTTCCCATCCATCCCCACACAGGCTTGCCATGATGCACTCCCATCCCGTGCTTTCATTGAATCGGCTCGCGGCCGCATGCTGCGCCGCCCTGGCGCTGGCCGCGGCGCAGCCCGCGCTGGCGCAGCAGCCCCAGCCGTCCGCCCAGCCCGCCGCGGCCTCGTCCGACGACGGCGCGGCGCGCGCGCCCGAGCTTACCTTGCAGGCCTCGGCTTCATCCGACGTGCAGCAAGACACCGTGCGCATCACGCTGGCGGCCGAACTCGAGGCCGCCTCGCAGGCCGCGGCCGGACAGGCGCTCACGGCCGCGCTCGATGAGGCCGTCAGGCGCGCCCAGGGCACCAAAAACGTCGAGGTGCGTACCGGCGGCTACAACGTGTGGCCCAATACCAACGAAAAAGGCAAGATCCAGAACTGGCGCGGCCGCGGCGAAATCACGCTCGAATCCAAAGACTTCGCCGCCGCGTCGGCGCTGGCTTCCAAGCTGTCCGACAAAACCGCCATCAGCCAGATCAGCTTCCTGTTGTCGCGCGAAGCGCGCGAAGCCGAAGAGCGCAAGCTGCTCGGCCAGGCGGCCCAGGCCTTCCGCGATCGCGCCCTGGCCGCCGCCACCGCGTTCGGCTTCAGCGGCTACCAGGTGCGCAGCCTGGAACTCAGCGGCGGCGGCTCGCCGGTGCCCGTGCCGCGCCCCATGCGCGCCCAGATGATGGCCAAGGGCGCCATGGCCGAATCGGCCGACGTGCCGCTTGAAGCCGGCAACGTTACCGTCAGCATTGCCGTCAACGGCACGGTCGCCTTGCACTGAACACGTACAGGGCGATACCCAGCGCCACCATGGGCAGGGACAGCCACTGTCCCATGCTCAGGCCGCCGGCCAGCAGGCCCAGGAAGCCGTCCGGTTCGCGCGTGAATTCCACCAGAAAGCGAAACGTGCCGTAGCCGATCAGGAACAGCGCGCTTACCTGGCCCGTGGGGCGCGGCCGGGCCGAAAACCACCACAGCAGCGCAAACAGCGCGATGCCTTCCAGCCCCAGCTCGTACAACTGCGAAGGATGGCGGGCCAGCCCGTCGCCCGATTGCGGGAACACCATGGCCCACGGCACGTCGGTGGGGCGGCCCCACAGTTCGCCATTGATGAAGTTGCCCAGCCGGCCGGCGCCCAGCCCCAGCGGAATCAGGGGGGCGATGAAATCGCTGACCGTAAAGAATGACAGCCCCTTCTTGCGGGCGAACAGCAGCATGACCAAAATCACGCCGATCAGGCCGCCATGGAACGACATGCCGCCTTCCCACAGGTACAGGACCTCGAGCGGATGCGCCAGGTAGTAGCCCAGCTTGTAGAACAGCACATAGCCCAGCCGCCCGCCCAGCACCACGCCCAGCACGCTGTAGAAAATCAGGTCTTCAAGGTCGCGCGGCTGCAGCGCCGGCGTATGGCCGCGCGCCAGGCGCACGCGTCCCAGCACATAGACCAGCGCGAAGCCGACCAGGTACATCAGTCCGTACCAATGGATGGCCAGCGGGCCGAGACGCAGGGCAATGGGATCGAATTCGGGATGGTGCAGCATATTCCGCCACGTAGAAAAAGATTGGATCGATAATAACCGGCGAACGTGTCGCTACGCAGCGACGGGCGGCCGCCACGCGGGCCGCAACCTTGGAGACAGACCATGCCGAACAACGAACGTTCACGCCACATCACCCAGGGCGTCGCCCGCGCGCCCAACCGCGCCATGTATTACGCGCTGGGCTACCAGGAAGCCGATTTCGACAACCCCATGATAGGCGTGGCCAACGGCCATTCCACCATCACGCCCTGCAACAGCGGCCTGCAGCGCCTGGCCGACGCGGCCATCGACGCCGTGCGCGCGGCGCGCGCCAACCCGCAGGTATTCGGCACGCCCACTATTTCCGACGGCATGTCGATGGGCACCGAGGGCATGAAATATTCCCTGGTGTCGCGCGAAGTCATCGCCGACTGTATCGAGACCGCCGCGCAGGGCCAATGGATGGACGGCGTGGTGGTCATCGGCGGCTGCGACAAGAACATGCCCGGCGGCATGATCGCCCTGGCCCGCATGAACGTGCCGGGCATCTATGTCTATGGCGGCACCATCAAGCCGGGCCGCTACCGGGGGCAAGACCTGACCATCGTATCGGTATTCGAGGCGGTCGGCGAATTCACCATGGGCCGCATGGCCCAAGACGATTTCAAGCAGATCGAGAAATGCGCCATTCCCGGCTCGGGCTCGTGCGGGGGCATGTACACCGCCAATACCATGAGCTCGGCCTTCGAAGCCATGGGCATGAGCCTGCCGTATTCCAGCACCATGGCCAACGAAGACGAAGAAAAAGTCGCGTCGGCGGCCGAATCCGCGCGCGTGCTGGTCGACGCCGTGCGGCGCGGCGTGCGGCCGCGCGACATCATCACGCGCGAATCCATCGAGAACGCGGTGTCGGTCATCATGGCCACCGGCGGGTCCACCAACGCCGTGCTGCATTTCCTGGCCATCGCCCACGCCGCCGAAGTCGAATGGACCATCGACGACTTCGAACGCATCCGCCGCCGCGTGCCCGTCATCTGCGACCTGAAGCCTTCCGGCCGCTACGTCGCCACCGACCTGCACCGCGCGGGCGGCATTCCGCAAGTGATGAAGCTGCTGCTCGACGCCGGGCTGCTGCACGGCCACTGCATCACCATCACCGGCAAGACCATCGCCGAAACCCTGGCCGACGTGCCGGCCGAGCCGCCCGCCGGGCAAGACGTCATCCGGCCCATAGCCCGCGCGCTATACCCGCAGGGCCACCTGGCCATCCTGAAGGGCAATCTGTCGCCCGAGGGCTGCGTGGCCAAGATCACCGGCCTGAAGAACCCCGTCATCACGGGCCCGGCGCGCGTCTTCGATTCCGAAGACGAGGCCATGGCCGCCATCATGGAACAGCGCATCCGCGCCGGCGACGTGGTGGTCATCCGCTACGAGGGGCCCAAGGGCGGCCCCGGCATGCGGGAAATGCTGGCGCCCACCTCGGCGCTGGTGGGGCAGGGGCTGGGCGAAAGCGTCGGCCTGATCACCGACGGCCGCTTTTCGGGCGGCACCTGGGGCATGGTCGTGGGCCATGTCGCGCCCGAGGCCTACGTGGGCGGGCCGATCGCCCTGATACGCGAAGGCGATTCGGTTACCATCGACGCTCACCAACTATTGTTGCAGCTCAATATTTCTGATGACGAAATGGCGGCGCGCCGCAAATCCTGGGTTCAGCCCCGGCCGCGGTACACGCGCGGCGTGCTTGCCAAGTTCGGCAAGCTGGCCGGCACCGCCAGCCGTGGGGCGGTTACCGATGCATTTGAAGAGTAGTCTGGCGGCCATGGCTGCCTGCGGCCTGTGGGCCTGTTTACCGGCGTCCGCCGGCGCCCAGGCGCCGGTCGACGGCCTGGCGCTGGCGCAGCGCAAGGCCTGCATGGCCTGCCATCAGGTCGACAGCAAGCGGGTCGGCCCGCCGCTGCGCAGCGTGGCCGAGCGCTACGCCGGGCAGGGCGATGCCATGGTGCAGTACTTGGCGGGCAAGATCCGCTCGGGCGGCCGCGGGGCCTGGGGCGCCGTGCCCATGCCCGCGCAATCGCAGGTCAGCGAAGACGAGGCGCGGCAACTGGCGCAATGGATCTTGTCGCTGCCGCCCGCGCAATCCCGATAATCGCGTCGGCGGCGCCGCGCGGCACCGCCCTTGAACAAGGAACAGAGATGCCGGAACAATCTTCTGCGGGTACCACCCAGGTCGCCGTATTGGGCGGCGGCTGCTTCTGGTGCGTCGAGGCCGTGCTGGCCGATTTGCGCGGCGTGGTCAGCGTGCTGCCCGGCTATAGCGGCGGCCACGTCGACCGTCCCACGTACGAACAGGTGTGCGGCAAGAACACCGGCCACATCGAAGTGGCGCGCGTCGAGTTCGATCCCGCCGTGCTGTCCTACAGCGATCTGTTGCGCGTTTTCTTCGCCACGCATGATCCCACCACGCCGGGCCGCCAGGGCAATGACGTCGGCCCGCAATACGAGTCCGCCATATTCTGGCAAGACGAATCGCAACGCCAGCAGGCCCAGGCCGTCATGGCCGAGATCGACGCGCAGCATCTTTACGATGCGCCGCTGGTCACGCAGCTGCGCGAGCCGGCCACGTTCTGGCCCGCCGAAGACTACCACCGCGATTACTACGCCCAGCATCCCGAGCAGGGCTATTGCCAGTTCGTCATCGCGCCCAAGGTCGCCAAGTTCCGCAAGCAGTTCCGCGACCGCCTGGCCCGCTGATCCGCGGCCGGCGCGCCGGCGGGAACGCCAGGCGCCGCCGCGCCATCTAATGCGGCATACTCCCGAATCATGCGGGGCAGGAGCTGCGGACATGTCATTGACCTTGCTGAAGCCCGTCGGCGCGGCATCGACCGACGCCGAACTCGCCGGGCGCATCGCCGCGGGCGATAGCGAGGCGCTGCACACGCTCATGCGGCGCTGCAACCAGACCTTGTATCGCGCCGCCCGCAGCATCCTGCGCGACGACGCCGACGCCGAAGAGGCCGTGCAAGAGGCCTATTTCAAGGCCTATCGCGTCATGGCCACGTTTCGCGGCGACGCCTCGCTGGCCACCTGGCTGACGCGCATCGTGATCAACGAGTCCAAGCAGCGCCTGCGCCAGCGCGAACGCCGGCTGCGCCTGGTGCCCCTGGTCGATCTTCCCGCCGACGATCCCCGCTTGCCGGAGAAAAGCATGGTCGAAGCCGCCATCGGGTCGCTGCCCGAGCAATTCGTACTGCGGGCGCAGACGCGCAAACTGCTCGAATTCCACATCGACCAACTGCCCGATGCCTTTCGCACGGTGTTCATGTTGCGCGCCGTCGACGAAATGACCGTCGACGAAGTGGCCGCCTGCCTGGACATTCCCCACGCCACCGTGCGTACCCGTTATTTCCGCGCGCGTGCCCTGTTGCGCAAGGCGCTCGAACGCGAAATGTCCGCCGAACTGAACGGGGCATTCTCGTTCGCCGGCGATCGCTGCGACCGCATCGTCGCGGCCGTCATGGCGCGGCTCGGCTCACCCCCGCCTCGCTGATTTTCCCCTTACTGGAGGTTCACCATGTCGTTTTTGACGATAGGGGCGTGTACGCGCGCGCCCGTTGCCCGGCGCGCATTTCTGGGTCAAAGCGGCCTGCTGTTGTCCGGCGCGGCCGTGGCGCTGCTGGCCGGGCGCGACGCGCTGGCCAAGGGTTCCAAGGCGCAAGAGTCCGACGTGCGTATTCTCAACACTGCCCTCGGCGCCGAACTCGAGGCCATCGCGGCCTACCAGGTAGGCGCCGAAAGCGGCCTGCTGCAAAAGCCCGTGCTGAACCTGGCACTGGCTTTCCAGGGGCACCACAAAGCGCACGCCGAACTGCTGTCCAAGACGGTCGCCTCGCTGGGCGGCAAGCCTGTGGCCGCGAAAGACAAATACGTGTTTCCCACCAGCACCTTGAAATCCCAGGCCGATGTGCTGCGTTTCGCCGCCTCGCTCGAAAAGGGCGCGGTCAGTGCGTACCTGGGGGCCGTGCCCGTGTTCGACAATCGCGACCTGTCCAAGGCCGCCGCCAGCATCCTGGGCGACGAGGCCATGCACTGGGCGGTGCTGCGCCAGGCGCTAGGCGAAGATCCGGTGCCGGGGGCCTTCGTATCATGAAGCCGCGCTTCATCGTCGGCGCCGGTTGCCTGGCGGTGGCGGCGCTGGCCTGCGGCGCGGCATGGGCCGCGCCGGCCGGCGCCGCGGGTACGGGCTACACGGGCGATGCCGTGCGCGGCCAGTCGGTCTACGAGCGGTGCCTGGCATGCCACGCGATTGCCTACGACCGCACCGGCCCCCGTCATTGCGGCCTGTTCGGGCGGCGCGCCGGCAGTGTGCCGGGCTTTGCCTATTCCGACGCCATGAAGCGTTCCGGCATCGTGTGGAACGAGCAAACCCTGGATGTGTTCCTGAAAAGCCCGATGACGGCGGTGCCGGGCACGTCCATGGGCTATGCCGGCGTCGCCGACCCCCAGGAACGCGCCGATCTCATTGCCTACCTGAAGCAGGCGCCCGCCTGCGCGCCGCGGTAGGGCGCGCGGGCGGGCATTGCCTTACTCGACGCTCTTGACCACGCCGCGGCGCATCTGGTCCAGCTCGATGGATTCGAACAGGGCCTTGAAGTTGCCCTCGCCGAAGCCGTCGTTGCCCTTGCGCTGGATGATCTCGAAAAAGATCGGGCCGATCTGGTTCTCGGTGAAAATCTGCAGCAGCAGCCCGCCGCCCGGCGCGCCGTCCAGCAGAATGCGGTTCTTCTGCAGGCGCGCCACATCTTCGCCATGGCTGGGCAGGCGCCGGTCCAGCAGTTCGTAATAGGTATCCGGCGTATCCAGAAAGCTCACGCCGTTGCGGCGCAGGGCTTCCACGGTGGCGTAGATATCGTCGGTGGCCAGGGCGATGTGCTGGATGCCTTCGCCGCGGTACAGGTCCAGGTATTCCTGGATCTGGCCCTTTTCTTCGGTGCCTTCCTCGTTGATCGGGATGCGGATATTGCCGCAAGGCGAGGTCATGGCCTTGGACTTCACGCCCGTTACCTTGCCTTCAATGTCGAAATAGCGGATCTCGCGGAAATTGAACAGGCGCTCATAGAACTCCGACCACTCGGCCATGCGGCCCTTGTGCACGTTGTGGGTCAGGTGGTCCACCAGTGTCAGGCCCGCGCCGGCATGGGTCAGATCGCTGGCGGCGGTCTGCACGTCCAGCGGCTCGAAGTCCACGTCATAGATGCTGATGTCGCCGATACCGCCGTGGCCGTTCTTGCCGCGCCAGCGGTCCACCAGGTAAATCAGCGAGTCGCCGATGCCCTTGATGGCCGGAATATTCAGTTCCATGGGGCCGCTGTGCGAATCGAAGCCCCATGCGCCCAGCTCCAGCGCGCGCCGGTAGGCGCGGGCGGCATCCTGCACGCGAAAGCCTATGGCACAGATCGACGGGCCATGCAGCCGGGCGAAGCGCTGCGCGAACGAGTCGGGCTCGGCATTGATCAGGAAATTCACGCCGCCCTGGCGGTATAGCGTGACATCTTTATGGCGATGGCGGGCAATCGCCTTGAAGCCCAGCGTTTCAAATACCTTGCGCAGCGCGGCCGGGTCGGGGGCGGTGTATTCGATGAATTCGAAGCCGGCGGTGCCCATGGGGTTGTCCCAGGGCTGGAAAGTGGTGCTCATGGCGGCGCTCCTTGTCTCGGGGTTCGCACGACTCGGAAATCCAAGTCTAGGCCCGAAATTGTAGGCAGCAAAGGCCGGCAGGTGATTGCGAAGCTGCCCTGATAAAGCGCAATATGAGCAATAATATTGCTGTATTTGTATTAATTAGGGATAAAAATGCCAGAACTAGACCTCGATAGGACAGATCGCAAGATCCTGGCCGAATTGCAGCGCGATGGCCGGCTCAGCAATCAAGAACTGGCCGACCGCGTCTCGCTGTCCCCCAGCCCCTGCCTGCGGCGGGTGCGCCGGCTTGAAGAGCGCGGGTTCATCAAGCGCTATGTCGCCCTGGTCGATGCCGAAAAAGTGGGGCTGGGCCTGCTGGCCTATGTGTCGATCCGCCTGGACAAGCACGTGGGCGGCAGCCACGCGCCCATGGGCGAATTCGCCCGCGATGTGCAGCGCTGGCCCGAAGTGGTCGAGTGCTACGCCATGTCGGGCGACATGGATTACCTGCTGCGGGTGCAAGTGGCCGACCTGGCGCATTTTTCCAGCTTCGCCATGGACACGCTGATGCGCCACCCCGCCGTGGTCGACATGAAGTCCTTCTTCGCCCTGCAGCAAATCAAGGAAACCACCGAGCTGCAGCTCTGACCTCTATACGTAGAAGGTCCCGCGGCGCCGATATGCGTCCCCGTTTGTTTGGGGCATTTAAAAAAATAGTGTCGCAGCCGGAGTCACGCTGTTGTCATGTGTGCTATAGTCTCGCTCCTTCGCTGCTTGAACGGTTTTTTTCGGGTGGCGGGGCCGAAGTGTTGGTGGCGTCGGTTGGGGCACGAAGTCTGCGGACCTTGTTGCACAAACTGAAAAAATCGTGCTAATATTTCGGGCTTGGCAGTACGCAATTAAGTTCGGGTTAACCCTTACGAATTGCCGGTTGCCAAGGGTGCGGTTGGCGGGAAGCGAGAGGTCGAAGCGGTGCAAGCGGTAAGACGCCGATTTGACAAGGTTTAAAAAACGCCTCATAATCTCGTTTCTGTGCTGATCAAACGGCACCGCAGTGGCAGTACCTGTTCTTTAACAACGAAACAACCGATAAGTGTGGGCGCTTGATGATACGGCGCGGGGCACGGCGGGGCTTTCTGTCTTCGGGCGGAGGGGTCTGTCGGGCCTAGCCAAAGAGATATCAAGCGCTTACATAGAAGTGAAGTACCAAGAATGTCAAACAGAGATGTTGAATCATTCGAGGAACCTCAATTCTTTGAGCGAAGTGCCATTGCTTCGG
>WMBV01000026.1 GCA_017745595.1 Bordetella petrii | reverse complement strand
GCCCCGCCCCGTCCGGCCGCCAGCCCCGCTGACGACACCCGCAAGCGGGCCGCCATCGAATCCGCCCTGGCCCGCGCCCGGGCCCGCCGCTCTGCCACGCCTTCATGAACGCCGCCAAACGCCGTGCCATCTTCGCCCGCCTGCAGGCGGCCAACCCCACCCCGACCACCGAACTCGAATACGACACGCCCTTTCAGTTGCTGATCGCGGTGCTGCTGTCGGCGCAGGCCACCGACAAGTCGGTGAACCTGGCCACGCGCAAGTTCTTCCCGAAGCACGGCACGCCCGAAGGCATGCTGGCGCTGGGCGAGGCCGGCCTGGCCGACTACATCAAGACCATCGGCCTGTACCGCACCAAGGCCAAGAACGCGATCGCCACCTGCCGGCTGCTGCTCGAGCGCCACGGCGGCGAAGTGCCGCAAACGCGCGAGGCGCTGGAAGCCCTGCCCGGGGTGGGCCGCAAGACGGCCAACGTGGTGTTGAACACGGCGTTCGGCCAGCCCACCATGGCGGTCGACACCCATATTTTCCGGGTCGCGAACCGCACCGGCATCGCGCCGGGCAAAAATGTGCTGGAAGTCGAACACAAACTGGAAAAATTCGTACCCGCCGAATACATGCAGGATGCCCACCACTGGCTGATCCTGCATGGCCGCTATGTCTGCGTGGCGCGCAAGCCCAAATGCCCGCAGTGCGGCATCGCGGACCTGTGCGAGTTCAAGCACAAGACCCCTGCGCAATAGAGGTTTATACGCCTGCCCGCGGCGCATTGTCGGCCATCCGACAATCTGCCATGCCGCAGCGCAATACCTATGAAAAACCCTCATGGAATTTTGGGGGATAGGTCCGCATACTCGCCGGCAACTCTTAAAAAATATAGCGCTGGTGCCGCGGACATGGATGACGTTATCCTGGAGACAAAGGGCCTTACCAAAGAATTTCTCGGCTTCGTCGCCGTCAATGGCGTCGATCTGCGCGTCAAGCGCGGCCACATCCATGCGCTCATCGGCCCGAACGGCGCGGGCAAGACCACCTGCTTCAACCTGCTGACGAAGTTCCTGGCGCCCACCTCGGGCCAGATTTTTTTCAACGGCCAGGACATCACCGGCGAACGCCCGGCCCAGATCGCGCGGCGCGGCATCATCCGCTCGTTCCAGATCTCGGCGGTGTTCCCGCACCTGACGGTACTGGAAAACGTGCGCATCGGCCTGCAGCGCAAAACCGGCCTGTCGTTCCATTTCTGGCGCAGCGAAAAACAACTGGGCAGGCTCGACCCGCTGGCGCGCCAGTTGCTCGAACAGGTCGACCTGGGCGGCTTCGCCGACGAAACCACCCTCAACCTGCCCTACGGGCGCAAGCGCGCGCTCGAGATCGCCACCACGCTGGCCATGGAACCCGAACTGATGCTGCTCGACGAGCCCACCCAGGGCATGGGCCACGAAGACGTCGACCGCGTCACCCAGCTGATCAAGCGGGTCAGCCAGGGCCGCACCATTCTGATGGTGGAACACAATATGAACGTCGTGTCGTCCATCGCCGACACCATCACCGTGCTGGCGCGCGGCTCGGTGCTGGCCGAAGGACCTTATGCCGAAGTTTCGCGCCACCCCGCCGTGATGCAGGCCTACATGGGCACCAGCGAAGGAGAACTGCAGGGAGCCCACGCATGAGCACCCCGGCACTGGAGATCTCCGGCCTGCAGGCGTGGTACGGCGAATCGCACATTTTGCACGGCGTCGACATGAAGGTCGGCCAGGGCGAAGTGGTGACGCTGCTGGGGCGCAATGGCGCCGGCCGCACCACCACCCTGCGCGCGGTGCTGGGCCTGACCGGCGCGCGCAAGGGCTCGGTGCGCATCCACGGCACCGAGGCCATCGACCTGCCCACCTACAAGGTCGCCCACCTGGGCGTGGGCTACTGCCCCGAAGAACGCGGCATTTTCGCCAGCCTGTCGTGCGAAGAAAACCTGCTGCTGCCGCCGCCGGTGGGCGGGGCGCTGGGCGGCGGCATGTCGCTGGCCGAAATCTACGACATGTTTCCCAATCTGCACGAGCGCCGCAATTCGCCGGGCACGCGCCTGTCGGGCGGCGAACAGCAAATGCTGGCGGTGGCGCGCATCCTGCGCACCGGCGCCAACCTGCTGCTGCTGGACGAAATTTCGGAAGGCCTGGCCCCGGTCATTGTGCAGGCGCTGGCGCGCATGATCACGGCGCTGAAACAACGCGGCTACACCATCGTCATGGTCGAGCAGAATTTCCGTTTCGCCGCGCCGCTGTCCGACCGCTTCTACGTCATGGAACACGGCCAGATCGTCGAGCACTTCGAGGCCCGCGAACTTCAACAGAAGCAGGATACGCTCAACGAGCTGCTGGGCGTATAGAAATCCTGTCATCCGCCGCGCAGGCGGCATCCCCACAGAGAAGCAAAGGAGTCATCCCATGAAGCTGCATCACATCACTGCCGCACTGGCCCTGGCCGGCCTGGGATTTGCCGGGCTACCCGCCCAGGCGCAAGGTATCTCCGGCGACGTCATCCGCATCGGTTTCATTACAGACATGTCCGGCGTGTATTCAGACATCGACGGCCCTGCTGGCGTGGAGGCGATCCGCATGGCTATTGCCGACGCGGGCGGCGCCATCAACGGCAAGAAAATCGAGCTGGTCACCGCCGACCACCAAAACAAGGCCGACATCGCTTCCAGCCGCGCGCGCGAATGGTTCGACCAGGATGGCCTGGACATGCTGGTGGGCGGCACCAACTCGGCCACCAACCTGGCCATGGCGGCCGTGGCGGCCGAAAAGAAAAAGCCGTTCATCGCCATCGGCCCGGGCGCCTCCGACCTGACCAACGCCCAATGTACGCCCTACACCGTGCACTATGCCTACGACACCGTGGCGCTGGCGCGCGGCACCGGCTCGGCGGTGGTGAAGAACGGCGGCAAGACCTGGTTCTTCCTGACCGCCGACTACGCCTTCGGCCACGCCCTCGAGCGCGATACCACCGCGGTCGTCAAGGCCAACGGCGGCGAGGTCAAGGGCGCCGTGCGCGCGCCGCTGTCGACCTCCGATTTCTCCTCGTACATGCTGCAGGCGCAGGCTTCGGGCGCGCAGATCCTGGGCCTGGCCAACGCGGGCGGCGACACCATCAACTCGATCAAGGCCGCCAACGAATTCGGCGTCACCCAGACCATGAAGCTGGCCGGCCTGCTGGTGTTCATCAACGACGTGCACTCGCTGGGCCTGAAAACGACGCAGGGCATGTACCTGACCACCGGCTGGTACTGGGACAGCTCCGACGCTTCCCGCGCGTGGGCCAAGAAGTTCGAAGACAAGGTGGGCCGCAAGCCGTCCATGCTGCAGGCGGGCGATTACTCTTCCGTGATGTTCTACCTGAACGGCGTGAAGGCCACCGGCACCGACGACGGCGATGCCCTCATGAAGTGGATGAAGTCGAACAAGATCAACGACTTCTTCGCCCAGGGCGGCTACGTGCGCGAAGACGGCCGCATGATCCACGACATGTACCTCATGCAGGTCAAGACCCCCGAAGAATCCAAGGCGCCATGGGACTACTACAAGGTCGTGGCCACCCTGCCGGGCGACGAGGTCTACACCAAGCCCTCCGAATCCACTTGCAAGCTCCTGAAGAAGTAATCCGCTGACCTCTCCGGCGCGTCCCTGCCTATCCGGCCGGGCCGCGCCGCGAATCGGCACGCACCTATCCGAACGCGCAGGATTCTCCCGACATGATTGACCTTTTCGGCATACCCATCCAGGCATTCCTGGGGCAACTTCTGCTCGGCCTGGTCAACGGGTCGTTCTACGCCATGCTGTCGCTGGGCCTGGCTGTCATTTTCGGGCTGCTCAACGTCATCAACTTCGCGCACGGCTCGCTCTACATGCTGGGCGCCTTCGTGGCCTGGATGGGCCTGTCGTACCTGGGCCTGAACTACTGGGTCATGCTGATCCTGGCTCCCCTCGTGGTGGGCTTGTTCGGCATCGTGATCGAAAAACTGCTGCTCAAGCACCTGTACAAACTCGACCACCTGTACGGCCTGCTGCTCACCTTCGGCCTGACGCTGCTGATCGAAGGCCTGTTCCGCAGCATCTACGGCGTGTCCGGCCAGCCCTACCCCACGCCCGACGCCCTGCGCGGCGCGACCAACCTGGGATTCATGATCCTGCCCAACTACCGGGCCTGGGTCGTGGTGGCTTCCATCACCGTGTGCATGGCCACCTGGTTCATCATCGAACGCACGCGGCTGGGCGCCCTGCTGCGCGCCGGCACCGAGAACCCCAAGCTGGTCGAGGCCTTCGGCGTGAATGTGCCGCGCATGGTCACCCTGACCTACGGCTTCGGCGTGGCGCTGGCGGGCTTTGCCGGCGTGCTGGCGGCGCCCGTGCTGCAGATTTCGCCCCTGATGGGCTCGCACCTGATCATCGTGGTCTTTGCGGTGGTCGTGATCGGCGGCATGGGATCCATCCTGGGCGCCATCGTCACCGGCCTGGGGCTGGGCGTCATCGAGGGCCTGACCAAGGTCTTCTGGCCCGAAGCCTCCAGTACCGTCGTGTTCATCATCATGGCCATCGTCCTGTTGCTTCGCCCCGCCGGGCTGTTCGGAAAAGAAAAATGAATCGCCAATTGCTCAGCTACGCGGCGGCGGCCATCGTCGTGGCCCTTCTGCCCTTCGTGGGCGTGTACCCCATCTTTGCCATGAAGGTGATGTGCTACGCGCTGTTCGCCTGCGCCTTCAACCTGCTGCTGGGCTATACCGGCCTGCTGTCGTTCGGGCACGCGGCCTTCCTGGGCAGCGCCGCGTACGCGTGCGGGCATGCGCTGAAAATCTGGGGCTTTCCCACCGAGCTGGGGCTGCTGTTCGGCACCGCCGTGGCGGGCGCGCTGGGGCTGGTGATGGGGCTGCTGGCCATCCGCCGCAGCGGCATCTATTTCGCCATGATCACGCTGGCGCTGGCGCAGATGGTGTTCTTCTTCTTCCTGCAGGCCCATTTCACCGGCGGCGAAGACGGCCTGCAGCGCGTGCCGCGCGGCACCCTGCTGGGCTTCATCGACCTGAGCAACGACCTGAACCTGTATTACCTGGTGATGGCGATCTTCGCGATCGGCTATTTCATCATCTGGCGCGCGGTGCATTCGCCGTTCGGCCAGGTGCTCAAGGCGCTGCGCGAGAACGAGCCGCGCACCCTGTCGCTGGGCTACGACGTCGATCGCTTCAAGCTGCTGGCCTTCGTGCTGTCGGCCGCCATCGCCGGCCTGGCCGGCGCCACCAAGACACTGGTATTCGTGTCGGCCACCTTGTCCGACGCCACCTGGCAGATGTCGGGCCTGGTGATCCTGATGACCCTGATCGGCGGCATGGGCACGCTGGTGGGTCCCATCCTGGGGGCCTTCATCGTGGTGCTGCTGGAAAACAAGGTGGGCGACTTCGGCCGCTTCATGGCCGAACTGACCGGCAGCAACTGGTTCCTGCGCCTGGGCGAGTCGGTCACCATCGTCATCGGCCTGATCTTCATCATCTGCGTGCTGGCCTTTCGCCGCGGCATCGTGGGCGAATGGCAGGCCTACCTGGAGCGGCGGCGCGCCCGGCCGCGTTCGTCGGCGGCCTAGCGCCAGCGCCGGCGCGCATGCCGGCGCCGGCGGGCCAGGTAGCGGCGGTCGTCCAGCGACGAAAACACCAGCGCCAGCACGATACCCAGCGCCGCCCCCACGATGGTATCGAGCACCCGCTCGACCGGCATGCCGCTATGCGCCACCGGCGCGGCCAGGTGGGTCATCAGCAGCGCCATGGGCGTGACGGTAATCTGCCCCAGGGCATAATTGAAGCCGATGATGACCTCGGTAATGAACTGGAACAGCACGATGGCGGCCACCGTGGTCCAGAAGGAAGGCTGCTGGGCCAGGATGGCCCAGACAATGCAGGCGCCCACCACGGTGCCGGCCATGCGTTGCAGCGCGCGGTTCATGGTGATGTGCAAATGGGTGCCCTGCATGACCGCGGCGGCCCCGATGGCGGCCCAGGCCGGGTAATGCCACCCCGCGGCATGGGCCACGAACGCGGCCGCGCCGCAGCCGATGGTGATGCGGCCCGCGGCGGCCAGCTGGTATTTCAAGGGCGGCGCGGGCGGTGGCGCGGCGGCCGCGGGCGGCCCCGGCCGCAGCCGGTCGGTCAGCGCGCACACGATCCAGGCCAGCAGCGCGCCCCAGGCCGCGCCCAGGGTGCGCGCCGCCACGGCCTGCCAGGCATCGACGGGCGCCAGCACGGCACCGATGGCAAACACGAAAATGACTGCGCCGGGCCCGCCCAGGCCCCACGCCGACACGGCCAGCGTAGCCGCGCCCGCCAGCACCGCGAGCACCACGATCATCATGGGCGGCGTGGCTCCCGCCAACGAAGCCAGCGAGGGCAGCAGCACGCCCGCGGTCAGCAGGCCCCCGCAGATCAGCACGATGCGGCGCCGGTGGCCCAGCGTAGCGTAGCGGCCGAACAAGGCCGCCAGCGCCCCCAGGGCGGGAAAGCCCACCAGGTGCGGCCATGGCGACAGGTGCGCGGTGGTCAGCGCCAGCAGCACGGCCAGCGCGGCCTGCATGCCCGCGATGACGGCGGTGCGCACCGACGGCGGCGGCGCCACCGCCAGGCTTTCGCGGAACTGGCTGGCGGCCAGCAGGTGCCGCGCCGAGGCACGGCGCGTGGCGGCCAGCGCGGCGGCGCGGCTGGCATGCCGCGGCACGCGGCCGCGGGGGGCGGAAGATTGCTGGGCCATAGGGCGTCGAGGGACTTTGTATTTATGATACTGGAAGGCCCGCATGGACTCTGCCCTGTCCGCCGCCCCGACAATCGATCGTCACGGAGACCTTCCCTATGCCTATGATGCGAACCCCCTTGCGGCTTTTGCCGGCCCTGGCCGCCGCCGTCCTGTTGCTGTGCGCAACGCCGGCGCGCGCCGCGGCCCCCGTCCAGTGCGAAGTGCAAAGCCCGGTGCGGTTCAGCGGCCTGAACTGGGAATCCAACCTGGTGCTGGCCGGCATCGAGCGTTTCATCGTCGAGCATGGCTACGGCTGCCCCACGGCGGTGGAAATCGGCGAGACGCTGGCCATGCTGGCGGCGCTGCAGCGCCGCGACGTCGAAGTCACCCCCGAAGTCTGGCCCGGCCAGATCGAAGTCGCCTGGGACAAGGCCCTGAAGTCCGGCAAGGTGCTGGCGGCGGGCCACGTGTTCGACGCCGGCGAAGGCTGGTATATCCCGCGCTATACGGCCGAACGCCATCCCGACCTGAAAAGCGCGGCCGACCTGGCGCGCTACACCAAAGTTTTCGCCGACCCCGAAGACCCGTCCAAGGGCCGCATCTACGGGTGTCCGGCGGGCTGGGCCTGCGGCACCCTGAACGCCAACCTGCTCAAGGCCCTGGGGCTCGAAGACCAGTACAGCATGTTCGCGCCGGGCTCGGGCGCGGCGCAGAAAGCCGCCATCGTGTCCGCCTACAAGCGCAAGCGCGACATCGTGTTCTATTACTGGACGCCCACGGCGCTGGTGGGCTCGCTGGACCTGGTCAAGCTGCAGCTGCCGCCCTTCGACCAGGCGGCCTACACCTGCATGACCGACCCGAAATGCCCGCACCCGGTGGCCACCGAGTTCAAGTCCAACAAGGTGGTCACGGGCCTGAACGCCGAATTCGCCCGCCAGGCGCCGCAGCTGAAGGCGTTTTTCGAAAAACTGAGCGTGCCCGGCCCGGCCATCGACGATACGCTGGGCTGGCTTGAAAACGAGGGCGCCGAACCCGAAGACGCCGCGCTGTACTTCCTGCGCAAGTACCCCGACGTCTGGCGCAAGTGGGTGCCCGCCGAGGTGGCCGAACGCGTACAGGCCAGCCTGTAGCGGCTGGCGGGTGTATGCTGCGCGGGCGGCGCGCCCGCCGGCGCGCAACCCGATCAAGGAACCCCGACATGGATGCGATCTATTGGCACGACGGCCACTGGGCCACCGAAAACCCCAAGCTGCTCGGCCCCGCCGACCACGCCTTCTGGATGGCCAGCATGGTATTCGACGGCGCGCGCGCCTTCGACGGCCTGACGCCCGACCTGGACCTCCACTGCCAGCGCGTGGTGCGCTCGGCCGAAAAAATGCTGATGCAGCCGCAGCTGGGCTGGCAGCAGATCCGCGACCTGTGCCTGCAGGCCGTGGCGCGTTTTCCGGCCGGCGAGGCGCTGTACATCAAGCCCATGTTTTTCTGCGCCGACGGTTTTCTATTGCCCGAGGCGGCCAAGACGCAGTTCGTGCTGCACGTCTTCAAGGTGCCCATGCCCGGCGACCAGGGATTTTCGGCCTGCTTTTCCAGCTACGCCCGCGCCTGGGCGAACATGGCGCCCACCGATGCCAAGGCGTCGTGCCTGTATCCCAACGGGCAGCGCGCCATCCGCGAGGCCGTGGCCAAGGGCTACGACAACGCCATCATGCTCGACGGCGACGGCCACATCGCCGAATTCGCCACCGCCAATTTGTGGATCGCCAAAGCGGGCGTGGTGGCCACGCCGGCCGACAATGGCACCTTCCTGAACGGCATCACGCGCCAGCGCGTGCTGGCGCTGCTGCGGGCCGACGGCGTCGAAGTGCAGGAACGCGCCCTCACGCGCGCCGACGTCGAACAGGCCGACGAAGTGTTTTCTACCGGCAACTACGGCAAGGTGGTGCACGTGAACCGCGTCGAAGACCGCGCCCTGCCTTACGGGCCGATGGCGCGCCGCGCGCATGGGCTGTACATGGACTACGCGCGGCGCTAACAAACGCGATTTCACCACGCCATGAAGCTGAGCCAGATTGAGTGCTTCATTGCCGTCGCGAAGGCCAGGCACTTTGGCCGCGGGGCAGAGAGCATTTGCCGCACCCAGCCACCGGTCAGCAGGCAGATACGGCTGCTGGAAGACGAATTGGGCGTGCAGCTGCTGTTGCGCAAGCCCACGCATGTCGAATTGACTACCGCCGGAAAAGCTTTCCTGAAAGAAGTGGAACAAGGCATGCGCCACCTGCAGGAAGGCGTGCGCATCGCCCGCAGCATCGATACGCCGCAATGGCCGAAACTGCGCATCGCCACCACCGCGTCCGTGATGCTGGGAATTTTCTCGGTGGTGCTGGCCAAATTCCAGCGGGAGCGGCCCGACTTCGCCTTCGAGCTGACCACTGCCGATAAAGCCACCCAAATGGACCTGCTGGCGGCGGGAAAGATCGACGTGGCCGTGGTGCGCTCGCTGCCCGAAACACCGGGCTTCATCGCTAGACGGCTGATCGACGAACCCATCGCGGCCGCCTTGAATTCCGGCCACCCGCTGGCAACCGTTACCCAAATAGAAATCAGGGAACTGGCCCCCTATCCCTTGATCGTCTACAGGGGGCGATCGTCGCAGAGCGTGGCCGACCTCTTGATAGAGCTGTGCAAGCAGGCGGGATTCATCCCCGACATCCAGACCGAGGCGGTCGACATGCAAAGTGCGGCGTTCATCGCCTCGCTCACTTCCGGCATTGCCCTGGTCGCCGCCTCGCTGCAGAACATGAGCACTCCGAATCTCGTGTACCGGCCCGTCCTGCTGAATACCGAGCCGGTCACGATGCCCTTGTACCTGGTCTGCCGCGAAGGCGATTCCACCGAAAGAGTGAACGGGCTGATCGAATGCGCCACGGCCAGCCGGTAAGCGCCGCCCTCAGTTCGGCTTGATGCCCAGCGCGGGAATGCGTTCTTTCCAGGCTTGCCGGTCGTGCGCCACCATGGCCCCGAAGGCCTGCCTCGTCATTTTCAGCGGCTCGACGCCCAGCGCGGCGAAGCGCTCGATCACCTCGGGCGAGTTCAACGCCGCCGAGACGGCTTTCGAGACGCGATCGACCGCCGCGTCATCCGTGCTTTTCGGCGCCAACAAGCCATACCACCATGTCATGCGGTATTCCGGCACGCCGCTCTGCGCGATGGTCTTGACCCCGGGCAGCAATGGCGACGGATCGGTCGCCGCCACGGCAAGCGCCTTGAGCTTCTTCGCGGCAATGAACGGCCCCGCCGACGTCGAGCTGTCGAACATCATGTCGATACGTCCCGCCACGAGGTCGGTTACAGCAGGCGCCGACCCTTTGTAGGGAATGTGCTGCACGTCGATGCCGGCCTGCTGCATGAACAGCGCGGCGGTCAGGTGCAGCGATGTGCCATGCCCCGCGCTGCCGTAGGTCAACTCGCCGGGGTGGCGCCTGGCGTAGGTGATCAGGTCCTCCAGGGTGTTGAACGGGGAATTTTCCGGCACCACCACCACGTTTGGAACCACGCCGACGGGTGCGATCGGCTTGAAATCCGCGATGGGGTCGAACTTCAGGTCAGCGTACAACTCTGGATAGATGGTATGGCCCATCGCGGTCATCAACAAGGTGTGGCCATCGTTGGCGCGCAACGCAGCTTCGGTTCCCAGCACGCCGCCGGCCCCCGGCTTGTTTTCAATCACCACGGCCTGCCCCAGCGATTGCGACAGGCTGGGGGCAAGCGCGCGTATCATGGCATCGATGGCTCCGCCGGGCGGAAATGGCACCACGATCTTCACGGGCTTGACGGGCCAGGCCGGGTCTTGCGCCGCGGCAGGCAAAGCCAAGGCCCCTAGCACCGCGGCTACCAGCAAGAATACGATACGTCGCAGCAGTTTCATGATGTCTCCTCGTTTTGATTGCCTGCATGCACAGTGATCAGTGCGTCCACCGCGATACCGCCCTCAGCGTGCAATATCACCGGGTTCACGTCGATTTCGCTGATCCAGTCCGAATTGGCGGCGATCACGCAGGAGATATCCACCACCATTCTTGCAAATGCGTCGACATCGCCCGGCGCGGCGCCACGCGCGCCCTTGAGCAGCGGGGCCAGCCGCAATCCGGCCAGCTTCTCGCGTACTTCTTCGACGGGGACGGGCGCCTGGCTGACGGCCACATCCTTCAGCACTTCGACCCACACCCCGCCGAACCCATAGACAACCATGGGACCGAACTGGGGATCGATGCGGGCGCCGACGATCATCTCGATGCCCGGACGCGCCATGGGCTGCACCGAAAACGCGATGGCAGCCACGTCCGGCGCTTTTTCCCGGCATGCCGCCTGGATTTCCTCGCACGCGGCGAGCACTGCCTGCTCATCGCGCAAACCGAGCTTTACTCCGCCCACATCGGATTTGTGTGGAATATCCGCCGCATCGACTTTCACGGCCACGGGAAAGCCGATGCGCGCGGCCGCCGCGGCGGCTTCCATGGCGGACTGGGCACGCAGATCGCGGCTGACCGGAATGCCAACGCGCGCCAGCACCTGTTTCGATTCCCGTTCCGAAAGCGCGCATCCGCCCGAGCACGGTGCCACGGGGTCCAGCGCATAGCGGGCCGGAATCGCCTCCCGCCGGGTGGACCCGAGCCAGCGCCGGCGGCAGTGATAATCCAGCCACGCGCGATGCGCATACATGCAGCGGTCCAGCGACCGGAACATGGCCAGCGAGGTGCTGCCATCATAGACAGCGGATCCGATGCCTTCGTACCACTCGTTCATCCAGACCAGCGACAACGGGGTCTCGATCTTTGCCGCAACCTGGACCAACGCCTCGGCCCGGCTGACGGCCGCTGCGCCGTGCGCGGAGGGCATCAGAACAATGACGCTGGCGAACTGTGGATCCGCGGCGAAACTCTGCACGCACTCCTGGTACATCGACGAGTCGCGAATCGACTCGGCAGTGACGTCGGCCGGATTGGCGATCGCGGCAAACGCGGGCAGCCGGCTGGCCAAGGCAGACTTGGTGGCGGGCAAGGGTTCGGGCAAAGGCAGCCGGTACAGGTCGGCCTTGTCGGCCGCCATGACGACCGAGCCGCCCGAGCCCGAGATAATCCCGATGCCGTGCGCCGAGGGCCGTTTGCCGCCATGGCGGGCGAAGAACGCCGCCGTTTCGAGCAGCGCCTCGAAGGCGTGCACCGGGATGACACCCGTCCGGTAAAAGACCGCATCGTACGCCGCCTCGTTGCCGGCCAGCATGCCGGAATGCGACAAAGCGGCCTTCTGTCCCGACGTGGTGGTGCCGATTTTGTAGGCCACCACGGGCTTGCCCGCTTCAAACGCGCGCTGCAGGGCGGCGGAAAACCGGCCGCCATCCGGAACGCTCTCGAACAGCAGCGCAATGGCGCGGGTGTTGGCGTCGTCGACAAGATACTCGATCAGGTCGGCCAGGTCGACGTCGCTGGAGTTGCCGGTCGAGATCAGCTTGCTGAAGCCTACGCCCCGATGCATGGCCTGCAGCACCACATAGCCGAGCGCGCCGCTTTGCCCGATCACGGCGATGTCTCCGCGCACCATCGGCAAATCGGTAATGCTGGGCAAAATGTTGCACGCTGCGCCCGTATGCACGTTGACCACGCCGGTGCAATTGGGACCCAGCAGCCGGATTCCCAGGCGCTGCGCATGGCGGACCAGGGCTTTCTGCTTATCGCGCCCCTCGTCATTGCCGAGATCGGAAAAGCCAGATGAAAACACGATGGCATTCCGTATGCCCGCCGACGCGGCGTCCTCCAGAACGCCGGGCACCAGGCCGGCGGCGACGGCAATGCCCAGGCAATCCGGCGTTTCGGGCAGCGCCACTAAAGAGGGGAAGCATTGCTTTCCCTCTACCTCGGCATATTGCGGATTGACCGGATAAATATCCCCGTTGAAGTGCCTGACCAGGTTCCGCACCACCGCGCCCCCGAAAGAGCCCGGTTTCGGCGATGCGCCCACAACGGCGATATGGCGAGGATTGAGAACAGGTTCCAGGAAATGCATGATCTTCCGACGCGGCAACAGTAATGGATGACGCCAGGGGCCATGCCCCCGGGGTCTGCTCAGACCAGAAAGTGGCGCTAGACCCAGGCCCGCTTCAGCCAGCGGCCGCCGTCGACCGACAGGTCGCATCCCGTGATGAAGTTGCCCGCCTCTGACGCCAGATAGGCGGCCGCGTGCGCGATATCGTCGGTGTGGCCGAACGAATCGAGGCAAAGCCGGTTCAGCTCTTTCTCGGCCTGGCCAAAATCCTCGTACAGGCGCTTTACGCCTTCCGTGTTGGCGATGGGGCCGGGCAGGATGTTGTTGACGCGTATCGCATAGGGCCCCCACTCCACCGCCAGCGAACGCGTAAGCGCTGTGACACCAGCCTTGGCCGACGCGGCATGGGCGCTGCCCGGCCAGCCCGAGACGGCCTGCGCCAGCGATATATTGATGACGCGCCCGCCCCACCTGGACTGCTTCAACCCGGCCAGGCTCGCATGACAGAAATTGAAGGTGCCGTTCAGGTCGATGTCCACCACCGAGCGCCAGCCATTGGGCGAGAGCTTCTCGAACGGGCAATGGAAATTGCCCGCCGCGTTGTTGATCAGGACATCGATGCGCCCGTAGCGGTCCAGCACCTTGCCGATGATTTCCTGGGTGCCTTCATAGCTGCGCACGTCAGAGGCATATATCAAGACCTCTTTGCCCAGCGGCGCAAGTTCCGCCTGCGCGCGCTCGAGCTTGGCGATATCCCTGCCAACGAGTATCAAGTTCGCGCCGAGTCGCTGGAACTTGGACGCCATCCCCAGCCCCAGCCCGGAACTGCCTCCCGTGATGAGCGTCACGCGGTCGCTGAGAATGCCTTCTTTGAAAACGGTCGAAGCAGCCATGTCCATTGCCATTCATGAGTCTGTACCAGGCATCAGTCTAGACACGCGGCAACGTCATGCGATGCAATTTGCGGCAGTGGCGATTCAATTTTTGAATCGCGCGGCCGCCATCAAGAAAATGTCGCACACAAGCGGTGTCGGGCCCCCGCGAAGCCTGACACCTGGAATCCGGCTTCGCCCGGTGTCCGGCTCCCGCGGGGTCTCATATCAGGCCCCGCCGACGGGCAATTCGCGCCAGTCAGGCGCCAGGCTCAGCGGGACTTCGGTCACCTGTTGCAGCGCGCCGAGCGTCAGCCCGGCCACCATGGCGCGCACCACCAGCCCCTGCGGGGCCACGTCGATGATCGCCAGGTCGCTGTAGATGCGGTCGACCACGCCGGCGCCGGTCAGGGGGTAGCTGCATTCGCGCACGATCTTGGGCGCGCCCTGCGTGGTGGTGTGCGCCATGGTGATATACACCTGCCGCGCGCCGGCCGCCAGGTCCATGGCCCCGCCCACGGCCGGAATCGTGCCGGGTTCGCCGGTATCCCAGTTGGCCAGGTCGCCGCGGCCCGACACCTGGAAGGCGCCCAGCACGGTCAGGTCGAGATGACCGCCGCGCATCATGGCAAACGACACCACGTGGTCGGTGATGGACGCGCCCGGCAGCAGGGTCACGGCCTCTTTGCTGGCGTTGATCAGGTCCAGGTCCAGCGGCTGGCCGGGATCGCCGGGCCCCATGCCGACAATGCCGTTCTCGGTATGCAGGATGACATCGCGGCCGGCCGGCAGGAAGCCCGCGACCAGCGTGGGAATGCCGATGCCCAGGTTGACGTAGGCGCCGTCCGGAATGTCCTGCGCCACCAGGCGCGCGATCTGGCGCCGCGAAAGTTTTTCAATGGCCATGGCCGGCTCCTGTTTCGACAACGCGCTGCACGAAAATGCCGGGCGTCATGACATGCTGCGGCGCCAGGGCGCCCAGCGGCACGATCTCGTCGACCTGCGCCACGGTCAAGGAGGCCGCCATGCACATGACAGGCGCAAAATTGCGGCCGGCGTAGCGGTAGACCAGGTTGCCCCAGCGGTCGCCCTGCTGCGCCTTGACCAGCGCCACGTCGCCCCTGAGCGGGGCTTCCAGCACGTAGCCCACGCCGTCGATCACCCGGGTTTCCTTGCCTTGCGCCAGCGGCGTGCCATACGAGGTGGGTGTGAAGAACGGCCCCATGCCCGCGCCCGCCGCGCGCATGCGCTCGGCCATGGTGCCTTGCGGCACGCACTCCAGTTCGATGCGCCCCGCGTGATAGGCGTCGGCGAACGCCGCGGCATTGGGATTCTTGCGATCCGACGAGCGCGCGAACGAGCAGATCATTTTTCGCACGCGCCCGGCCTGGATCAGCTGGCTCAGGCCGCGCGGGCCGTTGCCGGCGTTGTTGTTCACAATGGTCAGCTCGCGCGCGCCCTGCTCCAGCAGGGCGCAGATCAGTTCGGTCGGTACGCCCGAAGCGCCGAAACCGCCGATCAGCACCACGGCGCCGTCCTGCACGCCAGCGACCGCCTGGTGCAGCGATTCCACAGTCTTGTCCAGCATCGAGATTCTCCTTCGGCCCGTTGGGCTCAGCGCGTGGCCGGTCCGCCCAGAATGGCGGTGGACTGGCTGGACAGGGTGCCGCCGTTGCCGTGCACCAGCGCGATCTCGGCGCCGGCCACTTGCCGTTCGCCCGCCTGGGCCCGCAGTTGCCGCACCGCCTCGATGACCAGGAAAATGCCGTACATGCCCGGATGCACGCACGACAGGCCCCCGCCGTTGGTATTGACCGGCAGGCGCCCGCCCGGCGCGATGCCCCCGCCCTGCACGAAAGCGCCCGCTTCGCCCTTGGGGCAGAAACCCAGGTCTTCCAGGAACAACAGCGTGTTGATGGTGAACGCGTCGTACAGTTCCACCACATCGACATCGGCAACGCCCAGGCCCGCCATGTCGAAGGCGCGCCGCCCCGATTCGGAGGCGGCCGTCACGGTCAGATCGGCCATGCTCGAGATCTGCCGGTTCCACACCGCCGTGGCGCTGCCCAGCACATAGGCGGGCGGCTGCGGCAGGTCGCGCGCGCGGTCGGCGCGCACCATCACATAGGCGCCGGCGCCGTCGGTCACCAGGCAGCAATCGCGCACGCTCAGCGGGTCGGACACCATGCGCGCGCCCAGTACCTCGTCGAGCGTCAGCGGATCGCGCAGGGCGGCCTCGGGATTGAGCCGGGCCCACTGGCGCGCCGCCACGGCCACTTCGGCCAGTTGCTCGCGCGTGGTGCCGTACTGGTGCATGTGGCGCGCCGCCGCCAGCGCGTACGAGGTAATCGGCGAAATCGGCGCATAAGGCTGTTCGAAGGGCTGCGGATCCAGCAAGGCGCGGGCCTTGACCCCTTCTTTGCGGCCGAAGGTCGCGCTCTTCTGCGTGCTGCCGTAGCACACCAGCACCGCGTCGCACTGGCCGGCCGCCAGCGCCATGACCGACGGCAGCAGGTGCGCCACGAAGCTCGAGCCGCCCAGCATGGTGGCCTCGATGTAGCGCGGCCGCAGCCCTAGGTACTCGGCCACCGGCATGCTCCACATCGTGGCCGACGAACTGCAGGTCGCCAGGCCGTCGATGTCGCGCATCGTCAGCCCGGCATCGGCGACGGCGCGCGCGGCCGCCTGGCCCAGGATTTCCATTTCGGTATAGCCATGGGCCTCGCCCAGGCCGGCGTGTCCCACGCCCACGATGGCCACCTGGCCGCGCAGACTGTCCAGATTGTTCATGCGCCCTCCTGCGCGACGAAAACCAATTGGGGTTCGGCCGCGCCGCCGCGCACCTGCGCCCGCACCGCCATGCCGATGCGCACCGCGTCGGGCCGCAACCCTTCCACCCGGCTCATCAGGCGCACGCCTTCTTCCAGGTCGATGAGCGCCACGTTGTAGTCGCCGCCCGCCTCGGGCTTGCGCCGCACGACGCTGGTGGAATACACCGTGCCCCGCCCGCTGGGGCGCACCCATTGCAGCTCGGTGCCCCCGCAGTGCATGCATACGGTGCGCGGAAAGAACTGGCAGGCCTCGCACGCCTCGCAACGCTGGATCTCGAACCGCCCGTCGGCCAGGCTGGCAAAGTAGCGTGCCTGCGGGCCGGGTCCCGGCATTGCCGTGTTCATACTCGTCTCCTTGTCTCGGTAGCGGAAATTCGCCGTCATGCCGCCTCGAAGCCGCGCCCTTCGCGCACCAGCCGCTGCAGCAGCGGCGCGGGCGTCCAGAGCTCGCCATGCTCGCGATGGAAGCGCTCGATAACGCGCAGCACCTCGGGCAGGCCGACCTGGCCGGCGTAGAACATGGGCCCGCCGCGATGCACGGGAAACCCGTAGCCGTTGGCATAGATGACGTCGATATCGGACGCGCGCGCCGCGATGCCCTCTTCGAGAATGCGGGCGCCTTCATTGACCAGGGCGTACACCGTGCGCTCGACGATCTCGGCATCGCTGATCTCGCGGCGCGCCACGCCGTCTTCCCGCGCGCAGCGCGCGATCAGGGCATCGACCTCGGGATCGGGCAGCGGGTCGCGGCTGCCCGGCGCGTAGCGATAAAACCCGGCGCCGGTCTTCTGGCCCAGCCGGCCCTGTTCGCACAAAGAATCGGCCACCCTCGAGTAGCGCAGGTGGGCCGGCCGGGAGGCCGCCTGCCGCTTGCGCGCCGCCCAGCTGATATCCAGGCCGGCCATGTCGGCCATGCGCAAGGGGCCCATGGCGAAGCCGAAGCGCTGCAGCGCACCGTCGACCTGCTGGGGCGTGGCGCCCTCTTCCAGCAGAAAATGCGCTTCGCGCGTGTACGGGCTGACCATGCGGTTGCCCACGAAGCCGTCGCACACTCCCACCAGCACCGGCAGCTTGCCGATGCGCCGCGCCAGCGCGAATACCGAGGCAAGAACCGGGCCGCGGGTCCGCCGGCCGCGCACCACCTCGACCAGCCGCATGACGTTGGCGGGGCTGAAAAAATGCGTGCCCAGCACCTGTTCCGGGCGCTCCGTGGCATCGGCCAGCGCGTCGATGTCGAGCCGCGACGTGTTCGAGGCCAGCACCGCCCGCGGCTTGCACACGCGGTCCAGCGCACGGAACAGGTCCAGCTTCACCGCCATGTCTTCGAACGCGGCCTCGATCACGAGGTCGGCCTCGGCCAGGTCGGCCATGTCGAGGCTGCGGCGGATGCGGGCCAGGCGCGCGTCGCGCTCCGCCGCGTCCAGGCGGCCCTTGGCCACGGTGGCGGCGTAGTTTTTCTGGATGATGTCCCAGCCGCGCTCCAGCGCCGCGGCATCGCGCTCTACCAGCGTGACCGGTATGCCGGCATTGGCCAGGCTCATGGCAATGCCGCCGCCCATGGTGCCCGCGCCGACCACGCCCACCGTGGCGATTTGCGGGTCGGCGTGCCAGTCGGCGGGCAGCTTCAGGGCCTGCCGCTCGGCAAAGAACAGGTGGCGCTGCGCCCGCGACTGCCCGCCTTCCACCAGCTCGACGAACCGCTTGCGTTCGTAGGCCAGGCCGGCGTCGATGTCGAGCGCCACCGCCTGCTCGACGCAATCCACGCAGGCCTGCGGCGCCACGCAGCCGCGATAGCGCCGCGCGCCCTGCTTGCGCGCCTGCTCGTACACCGACGCATCGGCGGGCGCGACGGCACGCCGGGCACCCAGCACGCGCTCGTGCAGGGGCTGCCCCGCCTGCCGCCGCGCGTACTCGGCGGCCGCCCCGGCCAGGTCGGCTTCGAACACCGCGTCGACCAGCCCCCATTGGGCCGCGAGGCGCGCGCCGACCGGCTCGCCTTCCACGATCATCCGCAGCGCGCGTTCTACGCCGATGGCGCGCGGCAGGCGCTGCGTGCCGCCTCCCCCCGGCAGTATGCCCAGCTTGACCTCCGGCAGGCCCAGCTGTGCCCCCTCTTGGGCCACGCGGTAATGGCAGGCGAGCGCGAGTTCCAGCCCGCCGCCCAGCGTCATGCCGTGGATAGCCGCCACGACGGGCTTGGCGGCCTGCTCGATCTGCCGGACGATGTCGCGCAGCGTGGGCTCGCGCGTGGACAACGGCGTGTTGAATTCCCGGATCTCGGCGCCGCCGCAGAACAGCCGGCCCGCGCCCATCAGCACGATGGCGCGGATCTGTTCGTCGCCGAGCGCGGCGGCCAGGGCCTCGTGCAGCGCCTGGCGCGTGGCGGCGCTCAGGCTGTTCACCGGCGGGTTATCCAGCGTCAGCAGCGCCACGCTGCCCTGCGCCCGGGTTTCGGAACGGACCGTCATGGCGCTCACTCCAGGTCCAGCAAAGGCTGGCCTTCGTCGACTTCGTCGCCCGCGGCGGCCAGCACGCGCGCCACCTGGCCGCCGCGCTCGGCCTCGACCGGAATCTCCATTTTCATCGACTCGATCTTGGCCACCACATCGCCCGCGGCGATGCGGTCGCCCACGCTGACCTCGATGGCCACCACGCGGCCGGCTACCGGCGTTTCCAACTTGCTCATTGCTGTCTCCTCACGAAATCGACACGGGTTCGCGCGCCGCGGCGAGCACGCGCTCTGTCATGCCGGTGGACACCCGCCCGGCACGAAAATCGGCATCCGCCAGCACTTGCATGACGAACGGAATATTGGTCTTGACGCCTTCCACGCGAAACGCCGCCAGCGCCCGCGCCAGCCGGTCGGCGGCCTGCGCGCGAGTGGGGGCATGGGCGATCACCTTGGCCAGCAGCGGATCGTAGTGGCTCGACACCCGGCACCCCGCCGCATAGCCGGTTTCGACGCGCACGTCCGGCATCGAGGGCGGCTCGAACACGCGCAACAGGCCGGGCGACGGCAGAAACCGCAGCGGATCTTCGGCGTACACGCGGGCCTGTATGGCGTGGCCCGCGAGCGGCGGCACCGCCGGCAACACGGCATCGATGGGCTCGCCGGCCGCCAGGCGCAACTGCGCCGCCACCAGGTCCACGCCGGTGATCTGTTCCGTGACCGCGTGCTCGACCTGCAGGCGCGTATTGACCTCCAGGAACGAGAAGCCCGTCGCCGGCGTGTACAGCATTTCCACCGTGCCGATCACGTCGTAGCCCAGCCCGGCCAGGATGTCCTGCAACTGCCGCGCCATGGCGTCCAGCGCCTCGCGCGCGATGCCCGGCGCGGGCGCTTCTTCGATAACCTTCTGGTGGCGCCGCTGCGTGGAGCAATCGCGTTCGTAAAGACAGCGCACGCCGCCATGGCGGTCGGCCAGGAACTGGAACTCGACATGGCGCGGATGGCGCAGCAGTTTTTCCAGGTACAGGTCGGCGCGGCCGAAGCTGCGCTCGGCCATGGCCTGGGCGCGCGGCCATTGGGTCTCGACATCGGCGGGCCCCTCCAGGGGCACCATGCCGATGCCGCCGCCGCCGGCCGCCGGCTTGACCAGCACCGGATATCCGAGCGCGGCCGCCGCCTGCCGCACCGCGTGCAGGTCGCCGCCCAGCACGGGGCTGCTGGCCACCATGGGCATACCGCAGGCCCGCATCGCGTCGCGGGCCTGCGTCTTGTGCCCCAGCAGGCGGATCCAGCGCGGCGACGGCCCGACGAAGATCAGGCCCGCGTCCTGCACGGCCTGGGCAAAGTCGGCGTTCTCCGACAGGAACCCATAGCCCGGATGCAGCGCGTCCGCCCGGTGCTCGCGGGCCGCGTGCAGCAGGGCCTGCGCATTCAGGTAGCTGGCGCCGGCCGCGGCCGGCCCGATCAGGCAGGCGTGGTCGGCCTCTTGCAGATAGGGCATGTCGCGGTCGGCCTCGGAATACACGGCCACCGACTCGATGCCCAGGGCCCGCAGCGCGCGGATGACGCGCCGCGCGATAGCGCCGCGATTGGCGACCAATACACGTTTCATGGCGCGCCTCCTCAGGGCCGGTAGCCGACGCCGCGTGCGCCCGGCCGGCGCAATGGCGTGACGGTGTCGATGAAATCCTGCAGCACCGCACGGGTTTCCGCCGGATCGATGATGTCTTCGACCACGAAGGCCTCGGCGCTGCGGAACGGCGAAGTCAGGCTGCGCACGCGCGCCTCGATCTCGCGCATTTTGGCGGCGGGGTCGGCGGCCGCCTCGATCTCGGCCTTGTAGGCCACTTCCAGGCCGCCCTCGATGGGCAGCGACCCCCATTGCGCCGAGGGCCAGGCATAGCGGAAGTTGAAGCGCCCCGCGCTCTGGTGCCCGCCCGCGGCCACCCCGAAGGCCTTGCGCACCAGGATGGAACACCAGGGCACGGTCGATTGCGCCACCGCGGTCAAGGCGCGCACGCCGTACCGCATGGCCCCCGATTTCTCGGCCGCCAGGCCGATCTGGAAGCCCGGAATATCGACGAAATTCACCACCGGCAGGTGGAAGGTCTCGGCAAGATCCAACAGACGGGTGAATTTCTCGGCGGCCGGCCCGTCCCAGGCGCCGCCGTATATGTACGGGTCGCTGGCGAACACCGCCACCGGCCAGCCGTCGATGCGGGCCAGGCCGGTGATCACAGCCCGGCCCCAGCGCCGGCCGATTTCCATGAACGAGCCCGGGTCCATCAGCGCCTCGACCACCGGCCGCATTTTGTAGACGGCGCGATTGTCGCGCGGCACCGCGCCGCGCAACCAGGCCAGGTCGGCGGCGTCGCCCGCGGGCGCGGGGCCGCGCGGCGGCAGCTCATCCACCGAGCGCGGCAGGTACGACAGAAAGCGCCGCGCCATCTCGAACGCCTGGGCCTCGGATTCGGCCTCGTCGTCGGCCACGCCGTTGCGGGTATGGATATCGCTGCCGCCCAGCTCGTTCTTGTCGAGCTGCTGGCCGATGCGGGCCACCACCGGGGGCCCGGCGATGAACAGCTGCGCCGTGTCGCGCACCATGACCGAGTAATGGCTGGCGGCCACGCGCGCCGCGCCCAGCCCCGCCACCGAGCCCAGCGCCAGCGACACGACCGGCACGGTCGCCAGGTTCTGCGCCATCAGCGGCCACATGCGCAGCTTGGGCAGCAGCGTATGGCCCTTGACTTCGATATTGCGCACCGAACCGCCGCCGCCGGTGCCGTCCACCAGCCTGACCAGGGGCATGCGCAGGTCTTGCGCCATGCGTTCGGACTCGACCAGCTTGTCGCCCACGGCCCCGTCGTTGGCGCCGCCCCGCACGGTGAAATCGTCGGCGGCGACCACCACCGGACGGCCCTCGACGCGCGCCCGCCCGATCAGCAGGTTCGAGGGCGTGAGGTCGAGCAGGCGTCCCTGCTCGTCGTATTTTCCGCTGCCGGCCAGCGCCCCGACCTCGCGGAACGTGCCCGCGTCGACCATGCGATCGATGCGCTCGCGCACCGGCAGCTTGCCCGCATCGCGATGGCGCCGCACCTTTTCCTCGCCCCCCATGCGGGCCGCCAGTTGCTTGCGCAGGGCGAGCTCTTCCACTTCATTCTGCCACGACACTTTCTGCTCCTGTTCGAGGTCGGCGCGCGCGCCGACGCAATCAATCGACTTTGATGTTGGCGCGCTGGATCAATGCCTGGTTCTGCTTCAGCTCGTCGGCGATCTTGGCGCGGAACTCGGCGGGCGACGGCACCGCCGGGCGGCCCTGTACCTCGAGCCGCTGCCGCACCTTGGGATCGGCGGCGGCCTCGGCGATGGCCTTGTTAAGGTATTCCACGACCTCGGGCGGCGTGCCCGCCGGCGCGAAGACGCCCACCCAGAATGAGATGTCGAAATCGGGGTAGCCCAGCTCCGCGACCGCCGGCACATCGGGCAGGTCTTTCCACCGCGCTTTCGACGAAACGGCCAATGCCTTGAGCTTGCCCGATTTGATCAGGGGCACGCCCGACAGCGTATCGAAGCCGAAGTCCACTTCTTTAGCCAGCAGCCCCGCCTCCATCGGCGCCGCGCCGCGATACGGTACATGCAGCATCTGCACGTCGGCCATGGCCGCCAGCTGGGCGCCGGCCAGATGCATCAGGTTGCCATTGCCCGCCGAGCCATAACTGACCGCCCCCGGATTGCGCTTGGCGAGGCTCACCAGGCTCTGGACGCTATCCACGTCTTTCATGCGGCTGTTGGCAGGATTGATGGTCAGCACGAACGGCACTTCCACCACCGTGCTGATCGCCTCGAAGTCTTTCAGCGGGTCGTAGCCCAGGTCTTTGTAGAGCAGCGGATTCACCGTGATGGAACTGGAATTGCTGATCAGGATCGTGTAGCCGTCGGGGTCGGCCTGGGCGACGGTGCGGGCGGCGATCATGCCGTTCGCGCCGGTCTTGTTTTCAATCACGAACGACTGCCCGGTACGCGCCGCCAGCGCGTCGCCGACGATGCGCGCCACCGTATCGATGGTGCTGCCCGGGCTGTATCCCACCACGAATTTCACTGGCGCATCGGGATACGCCGCGCGCGCCGGCCCGGCCGCCGCCAGCGATGCCGCCAGCCCCGCCAGGGCCAGCCAGTATTGAGCTTTTTTCATTGATGTCTCCTGTTGCTCTTGCACGAAATCCGGCCCGGACCATCCGCGGCCGGAAGGAAAGCGGCCCGCGCCGCTAGGGTTGGGCGCCGCCGGCTGCCTGCACGGCCTTGCCCCACTTTTCTTGCTCGGCCTCGATGAACCGCGCGAATTCCTGCGGCGTGCTGTTGATCACGTCGCCGCCCAGCGCCTCGAGGCGCTGGCGCATCTGCGGCGTATCGACAATGCGGGCGGTGTCCTGGTAGATGCGCTGGATACGCTCGGGCGGCAGCGCGGCCGGAGCCAGCAAGCCGAACCAGGTCGCCGCCTCGAAACCGGGCATGCCCGCTTCGTCGAACGTAGGCACCTGGGACAGCGCCGGCACGCGCGTGCCATTGGCCACTGCCAGGGCGCGCAGCTTGCCCGACTCGATGAGCGGCAAGGCCGAGGTGATCGTGGCCAGCATCATCTGCACCTGTCCGCCCGCCAGGTCCGTGAACGCGGGCGCGTCGCCGCGATAAGGCACGTGCGTGATGTCCGACCGGGTCGCCAGCTTGAACAGTTCGCCGCTCAAGTGCTGCGCGGTGCCGTTGCCGGGCGATGCGAAGTTCACCTCGCTGCCATGCGTCTTCAGGTAGTCCAGGAACTCGGGCAGCGTGGTGGCGGGCACCGCGGGGTTGACCACCAGCACCAGCGGCACCTTGGTCACCAGGGTGATGGGCGCGAAATCCTTTACCGGGTCGTACGACAGGTTCGGATAGAGGTGGCCGCTGATGGTGTGGGCCGATGTGGTCAGGAACAGGGTATAGCCATCGGCCGGCGCGCGCGCCACCGCGGCGGACGCAATGGTGGTGCCCGCGCCGGCGCGGTTCTCGACCACCACGGGCTGCTTCCACGATTTCGACAGCTGCTCGGCGAGCGCGCGCGCGATCACGTCGGTGGCGCCGCCCGCCGGGTAGGGCACGATCATGTTGACCGGCTTGGCGGGATACGAATCGGCTTGCGCCGCGCCCCCCAGCAACGCTATCGCACACAGCCCGGAACGCATCCATTGCTTGAGCATTTTTACGAATCTCCTCTTGTCAGTCCAGGATCGTTTGTAATATTCTTCGTGTTCTGTTCATCAGAACGCTTATTCTATTTTATAGTTTTTGGCTGATACGGTGTCAACCACAAAATGCCGTTCGCCGGGTTTTCGGGCCGGCGTACAGCCACCACCACAAGGAATCGCATGTCCGCCGACTCTGAATCTTCCAGCTCAACCAAGCCGCTGCTGATCGCGGGCCAGTGGGTCGCCGCGTCGGATCCGGCGTTCGAATCGGTCAACCCCGCCACCGGATGCACCAACTACCTGATCGGCGCCGGTTCCGAAGCCGACGTCGACCGGGCCGTGGACAGCGCCTGGCAGGCGGTGCGCCAGCCCGCCTGGCGCGACATGCTGCCGCACAAGCGCGCCGCCGTGCTGCGCGCCATTGCCGATGGCATGGATCGCAACGCCGAAACGCTGGCACGCCTGCAGATGATCGAAAACGGCAAGGTCTGGTCCGAATGCCAGGCCCAGGTGGCCAGCGCCGCGGCCACGTTCCGCTACTACGCCGCGGTATGCGAAACCCTCAACGCCGAGGTCACGCCGCCGCGCGGCAACTATCTGTCGATGACGCAGTACGAGCCTTACGGGGTCATCGCGGCCATCACGCCGTGGAACTCGCCCATGACCATGGAAGCGCAAAAGGTGGCGCCGGCCCTGGCGGCCGGCAACGCGGTCATCCTGAAGCCGTCCGAAGTCACGTCCTCGCCGGCGCTCGAGCTGGGCCGCATCGCCCTCGAAGCCGGCCTGCCCGCCGGCATTCTGAACGTGGTCACCGGCCTGGGGGCCACGGTGGGCAAGCGGCTGGTGGAACATCCCGGCGTGCGCATGGTGTCGTTCACCGGCGGCACCGGCAGCGGCCGGGCCATCGCGCGCGCGGCGGCCGACAAACTCATGCCGGTGGCGCTGGAACTGGGCGGAAAATCGCCGCACATCGTGTTCGCCGATGCCGACCAGCCGGCCGCCATCGAAGGCGTGATCGGCGGCATCTTCGAAGGCAGCGGGCAATCGTGCGTGGCGGGCTCGCGGTTGTACGTGCAGCGCGGCATCGCCCAGTCGTTCACCGAGCAACTGGTGGCGCGCGCGGCGCAATTGAAGGTCGGCCTGCCCGACAGCGCCGGCGCGCAGATGGGCCCCATCGCCTCGTTCGGGCATCGCGACAAGATCGAACACATGGTGGGCTCCGCGCTGGCCGAAGGCGGCGAAGCCCTGTTGGGCGGACGCCGCCCCGATGCCGATTTCCTGCGGGCCGGCGCTTTTTACCTGCCCACCATACTCGGCGGACTGAAGCGCGATGCGCATGTGGTGCGCGAAGAAATTTTCGGCCCGGTGCTGTGCGTGCTGCCGTTCGACGACGAAGACGATCTGGTCGAGCAGGCCAACGACAGCGCCTACGGCCTGGCCGCCGGCATCTGGACCGCCGATTACCGGCGTGCCTGGCGCGTGGCGCGCCAGCTCGAGGCCGGCAGCGTCTGGATCAACACTTACAAGCAACTGTCGATCGCCACCCCGTTCGGCGGCTTCAAGCAAAGCGGCATCGGGCGCGAAAAAGGCCTGTCGGGCCTGCGCCTGTACCAGCAGGCAAAAGGCATTTACTGGGGCATGTAAGCCCTCATCTTCCGGAGACCATTCACATGACAGACTTCAAGCATGCCGGTTTCATTGGCATGGGCGTGATGGGCGAACCCATCTGCCGCAACCTGGCCCAGAAATGCGGGCTGCCCGTGCTGGGCTACGACAGCAACCCGGCCCCGCTGCAGCGCCTGGCCGCCCACGGCGTGGCGGCGGCCGCGTCGGTGGCCGACGTGGCGCAGCGCAGCGACATCGTGTTCTTGTCGCTGCCTTCGGGCGAAGTGGTGGCCGACGTGGCGCGCGGGCCGCAAGGCTTGCTGGCGCACGCGCGGCGGGGCCAGATAATCGTCGACACAAGCACCTCGCCCATCGACACGACGCGCGCGCTGGCCGACGAGTTCGCGGCGCGCGGCGCCATTTTCATCGATGCGCCGGTGGCCCGCACGCGCGCCGCGGCCGAAGCCGGCACCCTGTCGGTCATGGTAGGCGGCGACCCGGCCGTCTTTGAACAGGTGCGGCCGCTGATCGCCACGTTCGCGTCCGAAATCACCCATTGCGGCCCGGTGGGCAGCGGCCAGGTGGTGAAGATCCTGAACAACATGGTGTTGTTCGAGACCGTTACCGCGCTGTCCGAGGCGCGCGCCATCGCGCGGCGCTCGGGCGTCGATCCGCAACTGCTGCTCGAGACCTTCACCCGGGGCTCGGCCGACAGCTTCGCGTTGCGCAACCATGGCTTAAAGGCTATGCTGCCCGGGGATTTTCCCGAGAAAGCTTTCTCGGTCGAGTACGCCCGCAAAGACCTGCGCTACGCGCTGGCCCTGGCCGCGCAAACCGGCATAGACGCGCCGGGCGCCCGCAACGTCGACCGCTGGTTCGCCGCCGCCATCGAGCAGGGTCAGGGCACCCGCTACTTCCCGGTCATCAGCCGGTGCATCGACGCGGACTCGGCCGCCCCGGATTAATTGCTTGCCTGACTCATGAGCCGCAGCCCCCAAACCGAGCCCTCTTCCGACGGCGTAGCCGCCGTCGAACGCGCCCTGGCCATCGTCGACGCCGTCGCGCAGCGCACCGACACCATCAGCCTGGCCGACCTGTCCCGGGCCACCGGCTTTTATAAAAGCACGCTGCTGCGGCTCATCGCCTCGCTCGAAAAATCCGCGCTGGTGGTGCGCCGCGCCGACGGCCGCTATGCGCTGGGCCCCTATGCGCATCGCCTGGGGCGCGCCTACGAAGCCACCTACCGGCTCACCGAGACCGTGCAGCCGCTGCTGCAGCAGCTGGTCGACCAGGGCACCGAAAGCGCGTCGTTCCACGCCTATCACGACGCCCAGTCGCGCATGTGCCTGCTGCGGGTCGATTCGCATCACTCCACGCTCGACCGCATCCGGGTGGGCGACCTGCTGCCGCTCGACAAGGGCGCGGCCGGCCGGCTGCTGACGGCCTACCTGGTCAAGCGCCAGGCGCCGCGGGAAGCCGGGCTGGCGCTGATATCCATGGGCGAGCGCGACCCCAACTGCGCGGCCGTGGCCTGCCCCGTGTTCGGCCCCGACGGCGAAATGTGCGGCGCCATTTCACTGTCGGGCCCCAAAGAACGCTTCACGCCGGCCGCCATCAAGAAAATGTCGCGCCTGGCCACCCAGGCCGCCGCCACCGCCACCCAGGCGCTGGGCGGCCGCTGGCCCAAGGCCTGACGCGGGTTCCACGACGGCGCCAGCATCTCCGCACAAGCGGTGTCAGGCACCTGCGGAGCCCGACACCTGGAATCCGGCTTCGCCAGGTGTCTGACTCCGCGGACATCTCCGTACCAGCGGTGTCAGGCGCCTGCGGAGCCTGACACCTGGAATCCGGCTTCGCCAGGTGTCTGACTCCGCGGACATCTCCGCACAAGCGGTGTCTGGCGCCTGCGGAGCCTGACACCTGGAATCCGGCTTCGCCAGGTGTCTGACTCCCGCAGGGTGTCAGACACCGAAGCCAGCCTCGGACACCTTCCTGCCCACGCGGCGTCACGCGCCCTTGCCCAGCCCCAGGTAGCTTTCGATCACGCGCGGATTGCCCGCCAGTTCGCGGGCCGGGCCGTGCAGCACGACTTCGCCGGTTTCCAGTACGTAGCCGTAGTCGGCCACCTGCAGGGCGGCGCGGGCGTTTTGCTCGACCAGCAGAATGGCCACGCCGGTTTCGCGCAGCCGCGCAATGATGTGGAAGATCTCGCGCACGATGCGCGGCGCCAGGCCCAGGCTGGGTTCGTCCAGCATCAGCAGGCGCGGCTTGGCCATCAGGGCCCGCCCCACGGCCAGCATCTGCCGTTCGCCGCCCGACAGCGTGCCCGCCTCTTGGCGGCGCCGCTCGCGCAGGCGCGGAAACAGGTCGAACACCTCATCCAGCGTGCCGCGCCAGCCGCTTTCGCGGGCGCGGTAGCGGCGGAAGGCGCCCAGCAGCAGGTTGTCTTCCACCGACATGCTGCCGAACAGTTCGCGCTTTTCGGGCACCAGCGACATGCCGGCCGCCACGCGGCGTTCGACGCTCCAGGCCGACACATCGGCCCCCGCGTAATGCACCGCGCCCGCCGTATGGCCGGTGCTGGGCAGCGCGCCCATCGTGGCATTGAGCAGGGTCGACTTGCCGGCGCCGTTGGCCCCGATCACCGTCACGATGGTGCCGGGCGCGACGGCCAGCGTGGCCTCGCTGAGCGCGCCCACTTTTCCGTAGCGGGCGCTCAGCCCGCGCACATCCAGGATCGGCGGCTGGCTCATGGCGCGCTCCCGGCGGCCGGCGCCGCCGCAGCGGCCTCGGGCAGATCGTCGTCGATGCCGCCCAGGTAGGCCTCGAGCACGGCCGGGTTCTGCTGGACCTCGGCCGGCACGCCCTCGGCGAGCTTGGTGCCGAAATCCATTACCACCAGATGGTTGGTCAAGCGCATGACGAAATCCATATCGTGTTCCACCAGCAGGATGCTCATGCCTTCGGCGCGCAACTGCGCCAGCACTTGTCCGAGCTCCTGCTTTTCTTTGTAGCGCAGCCCCGCGGCCGGCTCGTCCAGCAGCAACAGCACCGGATCGCTGGCCAGCGCCCGGGCGATTTCCAGGATGCGCTGCTGGCCCAGCGCCAGATTGCCGGCCTGCTCGTACAGGTAGTCGCCCAGGCCGACCCGCTTGAGCTGGGTGGCCGCCTCGTGCAGCAGGCGGGCCTCTTGCGTACGCTCGCTGTGCAGCGCGCCCGCCACCACGCCCACCTCGGCGCGCATGTGCGCGCCCAGCGCCACGTTTTCCAGCACCGACATGCCCGGCAGCAACTGCACGTGCTGGAAGGTGCGGCCCACGCCCCGCCGGGCGATCTCGCGGGCCGACTGGCCGTCGATCCGTTCGCCCAGGAAGCGCACCTGGCCGCGCGTGGCCGGCAGCACGCCGCTGATCAAGTTGAAGGTGGTGCTTTTGCCCGCGCCATTGGGGCCGATCAGGCCGACGATTTCGCCGGCCCGTACCTTGAACGAAATGTCGTTTACCGCCACCAGGCCGCCGAACTCTTTGCGGATGGCGTCCACTTCCAGCACCAGCGCGCCGCCCTGCGGCCGCTCGCGCTGCGGCAGGGCGGCCGCGGCGGGCGGCGGCGCCAGATGGCGGCGCGAACCGGCGCCGCCCGTCAGGCGCGCCCAGCCGGCCGACAGAATCGGCCATAGCCCGTTGGCCGCGTACTGCAGCACCAGGATCAGCAGCACGCCGAACACGATCAGTTCGAAATTGGCGTCGGTGTGCAGCAGCGCCGGCAGCAGGTTCTGCAGCTGGTCTTTCAGGCCCAGGATCACGGCGGACCCCACCACGGCGCCCCACACGTGGCCGGCACCGCCCACCACCGCCATGAACAGGTATTCGATGCCGTAGTTCAGGCCGAACGGGCTGGGGCTGACGGCGCGCTGCATGTGCGCGTAGATCCAGCCCGACAAGCAGGCCAGCAGCGCCGCCCAGACGAAGATGACGACCTTGTAGGCGGCCGTGTTCACGCCCATCGACTCGGCCATGCCCGCGCCGCTTTTCAGGGCGCGGATGGCGCGCCCCGGGCGCGAGCTGAGCAGATTGCTGGTGGCCCACAGCGCCAGCAGCAGGCACAGCCAGATCAGATAATAGATATGCCGGCCGCTGGCCAGCGAGAACCCGAACACGCTGATGGGCTCGAGCCCCGCGATACCGTCGTGCTTGCCCAGCCAATCCAGATTGCCGAACAGAAAATACAACGACAGGCCCCACGCGATGGTGCCCAGCGGCAGATAATGGCCGGACAGCCGCAGCGTGATGATGCCCAGCAGGTAGGCCACCACGGCGGTCAGCAGCAGCCCCACCGGCAGGGCCAGCCAGGGCGAGGCGCCGTAATGGCTGGTCATGACGGCCGTGGTATAGGCGCCCAGGCCCACGAAGGCCGCCTGGCCGAACGAGGTCAGGCCGCCCACGCCGGTCAGCAGCACCAGGCCCAGCGCCACCAGGGCGGCCAGGCCGATGTAGTTGAGCTGGGTGATCCAGAACTCCGGCGTGGCCGGCACCATCGGCAGCACAGCCAGCAGAACGACGAATGCAACGAGCAGAAGACGGTTCATGGCGCTTATTCCTCGTCGTCCGCGTGATGGCTGCTGAACGACCGCCACACCAGAACCGGGATGATCAGCGTGAACACAATGACTTCCTTGTAGGCGCTGGCCCAGAACGACGAAAAGGCCTCGAGCACGCCCACCAGCAGCGACCCCAGCGCCGCCACCGGATAGCTGGCGAGCCCGCCGATGATGGCGCCCACGAACCCTTTCAGGCCGATCAGGAAGCCCGTGTCGTAGTACACCGTGGTAATGGGGGCGATCAGCATGCCGGACATGGCGCCGATGGCCACCGCCAGCGTGAAGGTCAGGCTGCCCGACATGCTGGTGCTGATGCCCACCAGCCGCGCGCCGCGCCGGTTCACGGCGGTGGCGCGCAGCGCGCGGCCGTACAGCGTCTTGTCGAAGAACAGCCACAGCGCCACGATCAGCAGCGCGCAGGCGCCCACCACGAACAGGCTCTGCGCCGACCAGGTGGCGGGCCCCAGGTTGATCTGCCCGCTGACGAAAGCCGGCGTGCGCCAGCCTTCGGCGCCGAAAAACACCAGGGCCAGCCCGGTCAGGGCGAAGTGCACGGCCACGGACACGATCAGCAGCACCAGCACCGAGGCTTCGGCCAGGGGCTGGTACACGATCCGGTACACCATGGGGCCCATGGGAATGATCAGCGCCAGCGTCAGCAGCATATTCAGCCACAGCGAATTGCCCTCGCCGGCATAGGCCGTGGTCAGCCACAGCAGCCCCAGCGGCAGGGCCAGGCAGCTCAGCAGCACCTTGGGCAGCGCCGACCAGGTGCCGCCGCGCACCGCCCGCGCGATTTCCAGCAGCAGCACGATGGCGCCCATCAGGGGCAGCAGGTAGGCAGTACCGGGAATCCGGCCATTGACCAGCATGGCCAGCGTCAAGGCGCCGAATGCGACGAACTCGCCCTGCGGAATGAAGATGACCCGGGTAACGGTGAACACCAGCACCAGTGCCATGCCCAGCAACGCGTAGATGGCGCCGTTGACGATGCCGTCCTGCAGCAGGATGAGCGCTATCGTGAAATCCATCGAACCACTACCTTAAGGGATTGCCTGGGGATGCCGGCATTGCCGGGGGCCGCCGGGCTATGCCGCGAATGCGACACACCGGCCTGGCGGCCGGTGCGTGGGAAAGCCGGCGGGCGGTGGGCGCGCGCGCCGGCGGCGGGAATTACAGATCGGGCTGGTATACCCACTTGCCGTTCTCGACCTTCACCATCACGCGCGAACGCTCGTCGAAGCCCGCATGGTCGGTGGGGCTCATGTTGAACACGCCCTGCGAAGCCGCCATGTTCTTCACGCCCTCCAGCGCATCGCGCAGGGCGGCGCGGAATTCCGGCGTGCCCGGCTTGGCGCCCGTCTTCAGGGCCACCGGCACGGCGGCCACGATCAGTTGGCCGGCATCCCACATGTGGCCGCCGAAGGTGTTGGTGGAACCGTCGCCGTACTTGGCCTCGTAGGCCTTGGTGTAGGCCAGCGCCGACTGCTTCACCGGGTTGCTGTCGGGCAGTTGGTCGGCCACCAGCAGCGGGCCGGCGGGCAGCAGCATGCCTTCGCAGTCTTTGCCGCAGACGCGCAGCACGTCATTGTTGGCCGCGCCGTGGGTCTGGTAAATGGTGCCCTGGTAATTGCGCGCGCGCAGTTCTTTCTGGGGCAGCGCCGACGGCGTGCCCGCGCCGGCGATAAGAATCGCATCCGGCTTCGCGCTGACCAGCTTGAGCACCTGTCCGGTCACGCTGGTATCGGTACGACCGTACTTTTCGGCCGCGGTAATCTCGATGCCCTTGCCCTTGACGGCGTCGCGCATCACGGCCAGCCAGCTGTCGCCATAGGCGTCGGCAAAGCCGATGAAGCCCAGGGTCTTGACCTTGGCCTTGGCCATGGCGTCGGCCAGCGCGCTGGCCATCAGCGCATCGTTCTGCGGCGTCTTGAAGACCCAGCGGCGCTTGTCGTCGACCGGCTCGACGATCTTGGCGCTGGCGGCCACGCTGATCATCGGCACCTTGGCCTCGGCCGCCACGTCGACCATGGCCAGCGAACCCGGGGTGATCGAGGTGCCGACCAGCACGTCGACCTTGTCGTCGGAAACGAGCTTGCGCGCGTTCTTCACGGCTTGCGTGGTGTCGGTGGCATCGTCCAGCACGATCCATTCGATCTTCTGGCCGGCCACTTCAGTGGGCAGCAGCGCCACGGTATTGCGCTCGGGAATGCCCAGCGAGGCCGCCGGACCGGTGCTGGCAAGCGTCACACCCACCTTGACCTGCGCGCTGGCGAGCAGCGGCAGGCTCAGGGCAACGGCCGCGGCGGCCGCGGACAAGCCGGAATGCTTGCGCGTCATGTTGTTGTCTCCTGTGTGGGCTCTTGTTGTGGCCCCGTGGGCGGGGTATGGCAAGCCCGGTTGAACGTCATACAGAAAAAACCATAATAGCGTTTGAAGTGTATCAAATACCCTTCAAATAAAACCCCGTGACTACCCTAGTTTGTCGCGCAAAAATCAAACGCATTCGACATTAACAAATCTTGCCGAACTTGCCTGAATGCGTCATTAAGGGGATTCCCGGAGCACGGGCCACACGCGCTCGACCCGCCACGCCACCCATGCCGCGACCACCGCCTTGACCAGGTCGCCGGGCAGAAAAGCCGCCACCGCCAGCGCGGCCTTGGGCAGCGGCATTTGCGTCACCGCGGCCAGCCAGGGCACCCCGACGGCGTACACCACCGCGATGCCGCCCACCAGGCAGGCCAGCACGTAACCGGCCACGGCCAGGCCCGCGTTCGAGGCCCGCGCGGCGACCCGGCGCGCCAGCCACCCGGTGACGCAGGCGCCCAGCGCCATGCCCACCAGGAAGCCGCCGGTGGGGCCGAAGAATACGCCCAGCCCGCCGCGCCCGCCGGGCAGCACCGGCAGGCCGATGGCGGCCAGCAGCAGATACAGCAGGCACGCCAGGCCGCCGCGCACCGGCCCCAGCATGGCGCCCGCCAGCATGGTGCCCAGCGTCTGCAGCGTCACCGGCACGGGAATGGCGGGCAGCGGAATCGGCGGCATCAGGCTCAGCACGACGATCAGCGCGGCGAACAGCGCGATCAACACGGTGTCTTGGGTTTTCATCGTAGTAGGCTCCTGGAAAATCTTCGGTGGCGGCATGCGCGGGCGGACACGAGGTGGGGCGGGCGCATTTCCGATGCTCTAGCTGCGCGCGTCGATGGCCTGGGCGACTTGCTCGGCCCGCTTCAGGGTGCGCACCACCAGCGGCACGACCAGGGCCAGCGGATGCCGCGCCAGCCCGCGCGCGGCCTGGGCTTCGCGGATTTCCTGATAGTGGCGCCAGATCTCGGGCACGAAGCGCAGCGCCAGCGCCAGCGCCAGGGCCACCTTGCCGGCATCCAGCAGGCCCAGCCGCTGCAGGGGCCGCAGGGCCTGCTCGCAGACCGCGATCAGGGCGGAACTGCGGGTCGACAGCGTTACCGCCAGCGCCAGGCCCACCAGGGCGGCGATGCGCAACAACACCGCGGCCGCGGCCAGCCAGCCCTGGAAGACCAGCGTGAACACGCCGATGGCGGCCAGCACCCAGATCAGGCCGCGCAATTGGCGCCACAGGGCCGCGGCGCCCACGCCGGTAGACCAGACCAGCAGCGCCGCCAGCGCCGCCGCCAGACCCAGCCAGCGCGGGTCGCGCACCGCGAACAGCACCAGCCCGGCCACCACCAGCAATGCCAGTTTCGGGGCCGCCGGCGCGCGATGCAGCGGTCCGTGGCCGTCGATATATAAAGGTTCGATCATCATGCGCAGTGCTCGCGGTACCAGCGCAGCGCCGGGCCGGGCGCGTCGTCGGCGGCGATGCGCCCGTCCACCACCACCAGCACCCGGTCGAAGTCGCCCAACAGGTCCAGGTCGTGGCTGACGACCACCGCGGGCCGGTCCAGCGCGCCGATGGCCCGGGCGACCCGGTTGCGGTTGCGCAGGTCGAGCTGGGTGGTGGGTTCGTCGAACACCACCAGGGCGGGCTCCATGACCAGTACCGAGGCCAGCGCGACCAGCTGGCATTCGCCGCCCGACAGGGTGTGGCTGGCCCGGTCGGCCAGGTGCCCCACCCCCAGTTCGTCCAGGCGGGCGCCGATGCGGCGGGCGCACTCGGCGGCGGGAAGGCCCAGGGGCTTCAGGCCAAAGGCCAGGTCTTCGCGTACGATGGGATAGACGATCTGGTTCTCGGGGTTCTGGAACACGAATCCCACCCGCCGGCGCACGGCTTTCAGGTCGCGGCGGGTGTCCAGGCCGTCGACCAGTACCCGGCCGGTGGTGGGCAGCACCAGGCCGTTCAGCAGTTTGGCCAGGGTGCTTTTGCCGGCGCCGTTCGGGCCGACGACGCCGATCCGGCGCTGCGCGAGGGTCAGGCTGACCCCCTTGAGCGCCTGGGAATGCGGCGTGGCCACAACGGCCTGGTCAAACTCGATTAACATGGAGCGGGATTATGCCCGAACCATTTCACTGTAACGGGCTCCAATACTGCATATGGAAAAAGTACGCAAAACCGACGCCGAATGGCGCGCCCAGCTAACCCCCGAAGAATACGCCGTCGCGCGCCAGAAAGGCACCGAGCGGGCCTTCACCGGCCGTTACTGGGACACCACCACCCACGGCATCTACCGCTGCGTGGGCTGCGGCACCCCCCTGTTCGCGTCCGACACCAAATTCGACGCGGGCTGTGGCTGGCCCAGCTACTTCGAGCCCCTCGATCCCGCCCGGGTCCGCGAAGAACGCGACACCTCGCACGGCATGGTCCGCACCGAAGTCATGTGCAACATCTGCGACGCCCATCTCGGCCATGTCTTCCCCGACGGCCCCGAACCCACCGGCCTGCGCTATTGCATCAATTCGCTGTCGCTCCAATTCGAACCGCTTGAAGACTGAATGAAGAAATTCCTGTTCGACCTGTTCCCGCTGATTCTTTTCTTCATCGCGTACCGGTTCGCCGACATCTACACCGCCACGGCGGTGGCCATCGCCGCCTCGGTGGCGCAGTTCGTCTGGCTGCGGGCCACCGGCAAGCGCATCGAGGCCACGCACTGGATCAACCTGTCGGTCATCGTCATTTTCGGCGGGGCCACGTTGTGGCTGCACAGCGACGTCTTCATCAAATGGAAGCCCACGGTACTGTACTGGCTGTTCGGCGGCGCCCTGCTGGGCGCGCGCGTGCTGTTCAAGCGCAACCTGATGCGCCGCCTGCTCGGCACGCAGATCGAACTGCCCGACGCCGCCTGGGACAAACTCAACCTCAGCTGGGCGCTGTTTTTCCTGGCCGCGGGCGCCGTCAACCTGTACGTGGCGTTTTCCGGCCAATTCACCGAATCGCAGTGGGTCAACTTCAAGGTCTTCGGCCTGATGGGCCTGCTGCTGGTCTTCGTCATCGGCCAGTCGCTGTGGCTGGGCCGCCATATGCAGCAGCCCCGCCAGCCCGAAGCCGGCAACGACGCCCAAGACTGACATCGCCTCCTGTTTTCCGCGCCCCATGTCCGACGCCACCGACCGCATCGCCCTGATCAGCACCCGTCTGGCCGTGCTCGACCCCGTCCAGCTCGACATCCGCGACGACTCGCACCTGCACGCCGGCCACGCCGGCGCGCAAGGCGGCGCGGGCCATTACCACGTGCATATCGTGGCGGCCCGCTTCGCCGGTTTATCGCCGGTTGCCCGCCATCGCCTGGTGTATGATCTTTTGCACGATTTGATCCCCCATCCCATCCATGCGCTTGCGCTCGACGCCCAAGCTCCCCAGTCAAACCCCTAAAGGAAATCCATGAAACGCATCGTGATGCTGGCCGCGGCTTGCGCGGTCGCGCTGCCGGCTTTTGCGCAGAACGTCGCCACTGTCAACGGCAAGGCCATTTCGCAGCAAAGCCTGGATCAGTTCGTGAAACTGCTGGTCAGCCAGGGCGCCACCGACTCGCCGCAATTGCGCGAGCAGGTCAAGCAAGAAATGATCAACCGCCAGATCTTCGTGCAGGCGGCCGAAAAAGACGGCATCGCCAAGCAGGCCGACGTCCAGACCGAAATCGAACTGGCCCGCCAGGGCATCCTGGTGCGCGCCCTGATGGCCGACTACCTGCAGAAGCACCCCGTCACCGACGCGCAAATCCAGGCCGAGTACAACAAGGCCAAGGAACAGCAGGCCGGCCAGATGGAATACAAGGTCCGCCACATCCTGGTCGAAGACGAAAAAACCGCCAACGACCTGCTGGCCCAGATCAAGAGCAAGAAGGCCACGTTCGCCGACCTGGCCAAGAAAAACTCGAAAGACCCCGGCAGCGCCACCAAGGGCGGCGATCTGGGCTGGGCCGCCCCCACCAACTACGTCAAGCCGTTCGCCGACACGGTCAGCAGCCTGAAGAAGGGCGAACTGGCCGACAAGCCGGTACAGACCCAATTCGGCTGGCACATCATCGAAGTCGAAGATACCCGCCCGGTGGAATTCCCGCCGCTGGACCAGGTGCGCCCGCAGCTCGAAGAAATGCTGCGCCAGCAAACCCTGACCACCTACCAGAAAGAACTGCGCGAAAAGGCCACCATCAAGTAATGGCCTGATTCCCGCCGCGGATTCGGCTGGCAACGCCCCTGGCATCGGACGATGGTCCGATGCCAGGGGCGTTTTGTTTTTTATGTGCCGGAATATGCCACGCCGGAATATGCCAGGTGTCTGACTCCTATGCCAGGTGTCTGACTCCCGCAGGGTGTCAGACACCGACGGTTAGTTAAGCCCTTTGCACACTGCGCTGTCTGACACCCTGCGGGAGTCAGACACCTGTGAACCCACTGTAGCGGCCCGGGCGGCCCGCTACACCCCCAGCAGCGCCTTCAGCCCGTCTTCGTCCAGCACGGTCACGCCCAGCTCCTGGGCCTTGGCCAGCTTGCTGCCGGCGTCTTCGCCGGCCACGACGTAGGCGGTTTTCTTCGAGACCGAGCCGCTGACCTTGCCGCCGGCCGCCAGGATATGGCGGGTGGCCTCGTCGCGGGTCCAGTTGGGCATGGTGCCGGTCAGGACGAATGTCTTGCCGGCCAGGGCATTGCCCTGCGGACCGGCCTCGGCCACGGCATGCACGCCCTGCGCCTTGAGCAGGTCGATGATTTCGCGATTGTGCGGTTCGGCGAAAAAGCGCCGGATCGAGCCGGCCACCACCGGGCCCACGTCGGGCGCGCCCGACAGGGCTTCTTCGTCGGCGTCCATGATGCCTTCGATGCTGCCGAAATGGCGCGCCACGTCGCGCGCCGTGGTTTCGCCCACATGGCGGATGCCCAGGGCGAACAGCAGCCGCCCCAGCGTCGGCGTGCGGGCCTTGTCGATGGCGGCGACCAGGTTGTCGGCCGACTTCTTGCCCATGCGGTCGAGCGCCGCCAGTTCGAACGCGTTCAGGCCGTACAGGTCGGCCAGCGACTTCACCCGGCCGCTTTCGACCAGTTGGTCGACCAGTTTTTCGCCCAGCCCGTCGATATCCAGCGCCTTGCGCCCGGCCGCGTGCAGCAGGGTCTGCTTGCGCTGCGCGGCGCAGAACAGGCCGCCGGTACAGCGCGCGATGGCCTCGTCTTCGGTGCGTTCGATGGCCGAGCCGCACACGGGGCAAGCCGTGGGCATGACGAATTCGCGCGCATCGGCGGGCCGCTTGTCGGGCACCGGGCCCACCACTTCGGGGATGACGTCGCCCGCGCGGCGCACGATGACGGTATCGCCGATGCGCACGTCTTTGCGGCGGATTTCGTCTTCATTGTGCAGGGTGGCGTTGGTGACCGTGACGCCCCCCACGAATACCGGCTGCAGGCGCGCCACCGGCGTGATGGCGCCGGTGCGGCCCACCTGCACTTCGATGTCCAGCAGGCGGGTCGTGGCCTCTTCGGCCGGGAATTTGTGCGCCAGGGCGAAACGCGGCGCGCGCGCCACGAAGCCCAGCACCTTCTGGGCCGGCAGCGAATCCACCTTGTAGACCACGCCGTCGATGTCGTACGGCAGCGTGGGGCGCTCGCGGCCCACCCGCTCGTAGTATTCCAGCAGGCCCTCGGCGCCCGTGACGCGGCGATTGTGGCGGGTGTTGACCGGCAGGCCCAGTTCGGCCAGCCAGTCGAGCATGGCGCCATGGGTGTCGTGCGGCAGCGTCGATTGCTGGCGCGCGCCCGGGGCCGGCTCGTCGAACATCCCGGCCTGGCGCCCCGGCAGGCCATGCACTTCGCCCCAGCTGTACGCGAAGAAGCGCAGCGGGCGCTGGGCGGTAATGCGTGGATCGAGCTGGCGCAGGCTGCCGGCGGCGGCGTTGCGCGGGTTGACGAAGACTTTTTCGTCGCGCGCCGCCTGGCCGCGGTTCAGGCGCTCGAATTCGGCGCGGTTCATCAGCACTTCGCCGCGCACTTCCAGCACCCGCGGCGCCTCGCCCTTCAGGCGCAGCGGCACGGCGCGTATCGTGCGCACGTTGGACGTGACATCTTCGCCGGTTTGCCCGTCGCCGCGCGTGGCCGCCTGCACCAGGCGGCCGTCTTCGTAGCGCAGGCTGATGGCCAGGCCGTCGAGCTTTTGTTCACAGAAATATTGCGGCTGCTCGTCCAGGCGCAGCAAGCCCGCCCCGCGCAGGGTGTCGGTGACGCGGCGGTCGAAGGCCTGCACTTCGTCGGCATCGAAAGCGTTGCCCAGCGACAGCATGGGCACCGCGTGGCGCACGCTGCCGAAGGCGGACAGCGGCGACGCCCCCACCCGCTGGGTGGGCGACTCGGGCGTGATCAATTCGGGGTGGTCGGCCTCGAGCTGGATCAGTTCGCGCATCAGCGCGTCGTAGTCGGCGTCGGGAATGCTGGGCGCGTCGTGCACGTAGTAGCGCACATTGTGCTGCTCGATTTCGTTGCGCAGTTCGGCGGCCCGCTGCGCCGCCTGCCTGGCGCCTGCGGCCATCAGGCGAACACCCGTTGCGCGCGCGGGCTGCCGGCCGGCAGCCCGGCCTGGTCGAGTTGGCCGAACAGCACTTGCAGGCGCTCGTCGATGACGGTTTCGGCGCCATCGACCAGCGGCTTGCCCTGGTCGTCGACCAGTTCGGCCTGCAGGCGCGCGGCCAGGTCGCGGCCCACGTCGACCATGCGGCCGAACGCGCGCGGGTCGGCCGGGCTGCGGGGCACGTCGAGCAGCAGCAGCAGGTGTTCGACGGACGACACGCCGGCGTCGAACGCCGCGCCGTCGCCGCGCGACAGGGTGAAGCGCGCCGCGCCGTTGTCGGCCAGCCAGGCCAGGCGCGGACCGTCGGGCGCGAAACCCAGTTCGCGCGCCACGCTGGCGGTTTCGACCGCCGGCCGCGGCGCGGCCAGCAACAGGGTCAGACCGACCTGGGTATCCAGCGCGGCGCACATGTCGTCGAGCTTGGCCGCGCGTTCCAGCACGACCTGCTGGTCGGGCCCTTCGATGGTGGCTTCGAAGCGCTCGGCCAGGTCTTGGGCGCGCGCCCAGGCCTGCGACCATTCGATGGCGGTCAGCGGCCCGCTGCGATTGGCCAGCAACACGGCCAGCTGCAGCGAGGCATAGGCTTCGCCCGCGTGGACGCGAGCCCGGTGCTGGCCGGCCTCGGTGGCGGCGAATACCCGCATGGGCTTGCGGCCCACCTGGCGCAGGCCCTGCATGTAGGGCAGCAGATCGGCGCCGCGCGCCGGCTCGCCGAAATTGATTTCGATGACGACCTCGCAGGCGGGATCGGGCTCATCGGTGTCGTCGGCATCGGTGCCGGGCTCGGCCCCGTGCGCCTGCGAGGCGCCCCCCATGTTCATGCCCGGTTCGCGCCGCTGCGCGTCAGCGCCGGCCGCGCGGCCTTCGTGGGCGCCCAGCAGCGGATCCTGGTCGGAAGCGGGGAAATGCGCCTGCATGCGGTTTCGCGCGCGGCGATCCTGCCACCAGTTGAAACCCAGCACCAACAAAATCAGCAGCACACCCAGGGCAATCAGCCCGATCTGCAAGTCGCTCATGTGTCAATCCTGCGCCGGCAAGACAGCGCCATTCTATTAGTCGGTTTATGCGGCTTCGGCGGCCATTTGCACGGCCGAATCAATGTCTACGGCAACGATACGCGAAACGCCCTGCTCTTGCATCGTCACGCCCACCAATTGCTTGGCCATCTGCATGGCGATCTTGTTGTGCGAGATGAACAGGAACTGCGTCTGTTCGCTCATGCTGCTGACCAGGTTGGCGTAGCGTTCGGTGTTGGCGTCGTCCAGCGGCGCGTCGACTTCGTCGAGCAGGCAGAACGGCGCGGGGTTCAGCTTGAACAGCGCGAACACCAGCGCGGTGGCGGTCAGGGCCTTTTCGCCCCCCGACAGCAGGTAGATGGTGCTGTTGCGCTTGCCCGGCGGCTGGGCCATGACCTGCACCCCGGCGTCCAGGATTTCGTCGCCGGTCATGGTCAGCTTGGCCTCGCCGCCCCCGAACAGCTTGGGGAACAGTTCGCCGAAGTGGCCATTGACGGTGTCGAAGGTGGCCTGCAGCAATTCGCGGGTTTCGCGGTCGATCTTGCGAATGGCGTCTTCCAGGGTATCGATGGCCGTCAGCAGGTCTTGCTGCTGCGAATCGAGGAATTCCCTGCGTTCGCGCGAGGCGTTCAGTTCGTCGAGCGCGGCCAGGTTCACCGACCCCAGCGAATCGATCTGGCGCGAAATGCGGCCCACCTCGGACTGCAGCCAATTGGCGCGGCGCCATTCGTCGGGCATGGCGGCCAGTTCCTGGGCCAGGGCCTCGCGGTCGACTTCGCGCGCATTGAGCTGCTCGGTGAATTGCTCTTCGGCCAGGCGGGCGGCCTGTTCTTGCAGCTGCAGCTCGGTAATGCGCGCGCGCAGCGGCTCGAGCGCCCGTTCTTGCTGCATGCGGTCTTCGTCGGCGCCGCGCAGCAGGGCCGACAGGTTGTCGAGTTCCTGGCGGGTGCGCGACAGCGCTTCTTCGCGCTCGGCGCGGGCCTCGAGGGCGTCTTGCAGGCCCGCCTGCGAAGCCGAGGCGTCGAGTTCGGCCAGGTCGGATTGCAGTTGCTCGAGTTCGGCCGCGGCGCGCTGGCTTTGGTCGGCGGCCAGTTGCCGGTTGCGCTGCAGATCGGCAATGCGCGATTGCACGCCGCGCTCGGCGAATTCGGCTTCCTGGGCCGCGCGCTCGAGTTCGCGCAGCCGGGCCCGCGCGGCCTCGGCCTGGGCGGCCAGGTCTTCGCCGGCGATTTCGGCATCGGCAAAGCGCGACTGGTGTTCCGCCAGTTCGGCGTCCAGCGCTTCGAAGCGGGCCTCGGCCTCTTCGCGGGTGGCGCGCAGGTCTTCTTCGTGGGCGGCGATTTCTTCGAGATCCTGGCGCAGCCGCGCCGCGCGCTCGCCGGATTGTTCGGCCTGCTGCTGCAGGCGCGAGTGTTCGAGCTGGATGTCGTGGACCCGGCGCGTGACTTCGGCCACCCGTTGGCGCGCCGGCGCCACCGCCTGCGACACCTGCTGCCAGGCCGCCTCGGCGCGGGCCACCGCGGCGCGGGCCTGGTCGGCGATGAGCTGCTGGGCCTTGATTTCGCGCTGCAGGTTCTCGATTTCTTGCTGGCGCGCCAGCAAGCCGGCCTGTTCGGAGTCGGGCGCGTAAAAGCGCACGCTGTGCGCGTCCACCAGGTGGCCGGCCTGCACCACGCAGGCGGCGCCGGCCGGCAAGGTGGCGCGCGCGGCCAGGGCCTGGCCCAGGTCGGCGGCCGTATACACCTGGCCCAGCCAGCCGTTCAGCAGGGTGCGCAGGTCGGGGTCGGTGATGCGCAGCAGGCTGGCCAGCGGCGTCAGCCCCTGCGGCGCGGCCGGCGCCGGCGCGGCGGCCGGCACCTGGTAAAACGCCAGGCGGGCCGGCGGCGCATCTTCGGCGAACGCGCGCGCCCAGTCCAGGTTGCGGACCTCCAGGGCGGCCATGCGTTCGCGCAGCACCGCTTCCAGGGCGTTTTCCCAACCCGGTTCGATATGCAGCTTCTGCCACAGGCGCCCCAGGCCGGCGAGCTCGTGCTTGGCCAGCCAGGGCTCCAGGGCGCCCTGCTTCTGCACGTCTTCTTGCAGCTTGACCAGGGCGGCCAGCCGCGCCTCGAGGCGCGCCAGGCTTTGGGCGTCTTGGTGGGCCGACGCCTGGGCGCGGCTGCGTTCGGCATCGGCTTCGGGCACCCGGGCTTCCAGGGTGGCCAGTTCTTGCTGGGCCTCTTCGAGCTGGTCTTCGCCCTGCGCGCGATCGCCCGCCAGTTGTTCGAGCCGCACCGGATCGGGCGCCTGGAGCTCGCGCAATTCTTGCTGCAGGCGTTCGCGCCGCAGTTCCAGGTTTTGCAGCTGGCGGTCGGCGTCGCGCTGGGTTTGCGCCACCAGGGCCAGGTTTTGCTCGACCCGCGCCAGCGAGCCGCGCATGTCATCGCGCGTACTGGCCGCGTCGCGCACCCGGGCTTCGACGGCGGGCAGGGCGGCCTGCGCGTCGTCGGCCTGCGCGCGCGCTTCTTCGGTGCGCGCCGCGCCGGTGGCCAGGTCGTCTTCAGCCTGGGCGATCTGTTCGACGCAATGGGCCTGCTGGGCATCCCATTCGCCGATTTGCTGCTGCAGCTGGTCGCGGCGGGCCTGCAGGCGGTTGCGGGAATCGACCACGTGGCGGATTTCGGCTTCCAGGCGGCTGACCTGCGCATTGGCCTCGTAAAGCTGCCCCTGCGCGGCATGCACCGCGTCGCTGGCCGCGTAGTGGGCCTGCCGGCGCGATTCGAGCTCGGCCTCGCCGGAGCGCAGGCTGGCGATGGCGGCTTCCAGGTTGTTCTGGGCCTGGGCCATGTCCTGGTTCTTGCGCTGGCGCTCGTCGCGCGCGCCGGTTTCTTTCAGGAACCACAGCGCGAACTGCTTTTTCTCGCCGTCGGCCTGCAGTTCGCGGTACTGGCGGGCGACTTCGGCCTGGGCTTCCAGTTTTTCGAGCTGCGACCCCAGTTCCCGCAAGATGTCTTCGACGCGCGTCAGGTTTTCGCGCGTGTCGGACAGGCGGTTTTCGGTCTCGCGGCGCCGTTCTTTATAGCGCGACACGCCGGCGGCTTCTTCCAGGAACACCCGCAGTTCTTCGGGCCGCGCCTCGATCAGGCGGTTGATCATGCCCTGACCGATGATGGCGTAGCCGCGCGCGCCCAGGCCGGTGCCCAGGAAGATGTCGTGGATGTCGCGGCGCCGCACCTGCTGGTTGTTGACGTAATAGCTGCTGGTGCCGTCGCGGGTCAGGACGCGCCGCACCGCGATTTCGGAATAGGCGCTCCATTGGCCCGCGGCACGGCCCTCGCTGTTGTCGAACACCATTTCGACCGAAGCGCGCGCCGCCGGCTTGCGGTTGCCCGAGCCGTTGAAAATGACGTCCTGCATGGATTCGCCACGCAGTTCCGAGGCCTTGGCCTCGCCCAGCACCCATCGCACGGCGTCGATAATATTCGACTTGCCGCAACCATTCGGCCCCACCACGCCCACCAGCTGGCTGGGCACGGGAATGACGGTGGGGTCGACGAACGATTTGAAGCCGGCGAGTTTTAGTTGAGTCAGGCGCACAGTACGATGACGGACGGGTGAGGTTGAACGAAAGGCGTTGAACGGACCTGCCGCGCGAATTGCAGGCGGCCCCGCGGGGCCGCAGATGCGGATCGTATGATACCCCAGGCGGCCGGCCGGCCCACCGACGGGCCGCCTGCCGCCAGCCACGTAAAAACCCGCGGCCAGGAAGCCGGACGCTATACTCGCTGACACTTTTTTCCATACGAAACACGTTTTTCAATGCTGCCGGCCTACTCCGGCCGCCACCGGGGATTCACTTTTGAAACGCGGGTTCTATCTGGTCATGGCTGCGCAGGCCTTCTCGTCCCTGGCGGACAACGCGCTATTCATTGCGGCCATCGCCTTGATACTGGAACTGCACGGGCCCGACTGGATGGCGCCGGTCATGAAGTGGTCGTTCGCGCTGGCCTATGTCGTGCTGGCGGCCTTCGTGGGCGCCCTGGCCGACTCATTCCCCAAGGGCCGGGTCATGTTCGCCACCAACGCGCTCAAGGTGGCCGGCTGCCTGCTGATGTTCATGTACGCCAACCTGGGCATTTCGCCCACCCATCAAACCTACCTGGTTTGCGTGGCCTACGGGCTGGTGGGCGTGGGCGCGGCGGCCTATTCGCCCGCCAAATACGGCATCGTCACCGAAATGCTGCCGCCCGACATGCTGGTCAAGGGCAATAGCTGGATCGAGGGCCTGACCGTGTTTTCCATCATTCTGGGCACGGTATTGGGCGGGGTGCTGATCTCGCCCACCGCCTCGACGCTGCTGCTCGAGCATTCCCAGATCGGACGGCTGGTGCACACCCCCGCCGAGGCCGCCATCCTGGTGATCGCCTTCGTCTACCTGCTGGCCGCGCTGTGCAACCTGCTGATCCCGCACACCCACGTGCGCTATCCGCCCCAGCAGAAAAACCCCATCCGCCTGACCATCACGTTCGCCAGTTATGTGCGGGTGCTGTGGCGCGACAAGCTGGGGCAGATCTCACTGGCGGTCACTACCCTGTTCTGGGGCGCCGGCGCGGTCCTGCAACTGATCGTCATCGAATGGGGCCGCCGCCACCTGGGCTACCGGCTCGACGAGGCCTCGATACTGATGGGGGTGGCCGCCCTGGGCACCGTGGCCGGCTCGATCCTGGCCGGCCGCATTCCGCTGCGCAAGGCGCTGTCGGTGCTGCCGGTGGGCGCGGCGATGGGCCTGGTGGTGCTGCTGATGCCGCTGGTGCAATCGACCTGGAGCGTCTATGGCCTGCTGCTGCTCACGGGCGGGCTGGCCGGCTTCTTCGTGGTGCCCATGAACGCCCTGCTGCAGCATCGCGGCCACGTGCTGCTGTCGGCCGGCCATTCGATCGCGGTGCAGAACTTCAACGAACAGCTCAATATCCTGCTGATGGTGGCCATTTACACGGTACTGCTGTGGCTGGACATGTCCATCAACACCATCATCGTGCTGTTCGGCCTGCTGGTGGCTGTGCTGATGCTGCTTTTCATGCGCTGGAGCCGCCGCAATCTGTCGGCCGATCCGGCGCTGCACGAACTCATCGGCCAGGAAGGCCACGGCCAGGCGCTGAAGTAGCCCGCCCCGGAAGCACTGCGCACTGCCCTCTCAAGAGAACGCTTTCGCTTCAGGTCCGGCGGCAGATTCAGGTGTCAGGCTCCCGCAGGGTGCCTGACACCGGCGGCACATCCCCTTGCACGCCACGGTGTCAGGCACCTCCGGAGCCTGACACCTGCCTCACCTCGCGACTGGTAAGCCCCCGGCAGCAAGCAGGCGCAGTCCCGCGCCGGCCAGGCGGGCGGGGTGGCGCGTTGGGCGGCGGGGCAGCCTGCGCAGCAGGCCGAGGGCGCCTGGATGCGCCCGAGCCCGACGCACGTGCGCCGCCCCGCCCGCCTGGCCGGCGCGGGACGGGGCAAGCTAGCAAGCTAGCAAGCTAGCAAGCTAGCAAGCTGGCCAGCAAGCAACCGAACCCAAACCAAGCCCGAAGAACCAACCCAAAAAGACCAGCCCCCCAGCCAGGCCAAAGATCAATCCGCCCCCATCGCCAACCGCAAATCCTGCCAGGCCCGCGCCTTTTCAACCGGGCTGCGCAGCAGATAAGCCGGGTGATAGCTGACCACCATCGGAATCTGGCGCCCGTCGTCCGCGTTCAAGGTGTGCAGGCGGCCGCGCAGGCTGCCTATGGTGGCATCGGTGCCCAGCAAGGTCTGCGCGGCGAACCGGCCCAGCACCAGAATGCGCTCGGGCTTCAGCAATTCGATCTGCCGCATCAAGTAGGGACTGCAGGCCGCGATTTCTTCCGGCTTGGGATTGCGATTGCCGGGCGGACGGCACTTGATCACATTGGCAATGAAAACGTCTTTTTCGCGGCTCAGTCCCACCGCGGCCAGCATCGCATCCAGCAACTGGCCCGACCGGCCCACGAACGGCAGCCCCTGGCGGTCTTCCTGTTCGCCGGGGGCCTCGCCCACCACCATCCAGCGCGCGGGCCGGCCGCCCATGCCGAACACGGCATGGCGCCGGCCATTGCACAAACCGCAGGCCGTGCACTGGATGACCTGCTCGCGCAGCGCGTCGAAATCATGGGCCGGAACCACGGGCCGGGCCTCGGCCTGCGGTGGCGTCCCCGCCCCCGGCGCGGCCACCGGCGCGGGCCGCGCCGGACGCGGTGCGGCGGCGGGCCGGGTCGCGGCGGGCGGCGCCGCGGTGGCGCCCCCCGGGCCGGATGGCGAGGCGCCGGCCGAAGCGTCCGAAGAAACGCCCGCCGCCGGCGCGCCGGCGGATGCGGATGCGGCCTCGGCCTGCGCCGCCGCGGGCGCGGCAGCGGCGGACGCGGCTACGGCCGGCTGCGGCGCGGGGGCCGCGCCGGCCGCCGGCGCAGCCGCCTGCAACCAGGTTTTTTCAATGCCGATCTCGCGCAGCCAGAACTTCTGCAGCGCGTTGACGCGCGGCGCGGGCGGCGCGGTGTCCGTCGGGGTCATGCCTGGCCTCCCAGGGTTTTCTGCATGACCAGCGCGTCCTCGCGCTGGCCCTTGCCCGCCGGATAATAGCCCCGCCGCACGCCGATACGCTGGAATCCCTGGCGCTCATAAAACGCCAGGGCCGCGTGATTGGAGGGCCGCACCTCGAGCAGCACGGCCGGCAGGCCGCGCTGCCGTGCGCATCCGACGCACCACTCGATCAACTGGCTGCCCAGGCCCTGGCGGTGCCGCGCGCGGTCGACGGCGATGACCAGCAAATGCGCGACATCGGGCGCCAGCATGGCCACGCAGAACCCCAGCAGCCGGCCATCGTGGCGCAGCACCCGGGCTTCGTAGCCGGCCGCCAAAGCATCGGCGAAATTGCCGCGCGTCCAGGGAAACGCCTGTACACGCGCCTCCAGCGACGCGACCTCGTCCAGGTCGGCCTCGGTCATGGGGGCCAGCGCGGGCGCCGAAGGCGGCCAGGCGGGCTCCGCTTTGGGATTGCCGCCCTGCCCGAGCTCCCGCTCGGCCGTCGTGAACGCCACCTTGTCGCGCACATACAGCGGCGCCGCCAGCTCGGGCGCCACCGCCTCGCCGCGCAGCCAGGCCAGGCGCGCCAGCCGGGCCACCGCGTCGGCCCGCGGCCGCATCGCATCGGCACACCGCCAATCCGCCGGCACGGCCATATCGGCCGCGTACACCTGCCAGGCGTCGCCCGCCACGCGCAGCACGCCACCGGCCGGCTGGCCCGCCGACCAGGCGGGCAGATGATGGGCCGCCCAGGCCACCGCCTGCCCGGCGGCGATCAGCATCGGCGGCTGGCGGGTCTGCCACGGCGCGGCCGGATCGGCGGTCCGTTCGTAGACCGCCAGATAGACCTCGTTCATGCGGGCATCCAGCGCCACCAGCACCAGGTCGCCCGGCTGGGCCTGCGCCTGCTCGGCCACCGCCAGGTGCGACACCACCGGCACGACGGGCACCTGCAGGGCCAGCCCCATGCCTTGCGCCACGCCGCAGGCGACCCGCAGGCCGGTGAAGCCGCCCGGCCCCTGGCCGAACGCCACCGCGTGCAGATCGGCGGGCGCCAGTCCGGCCTGGGCCAGCAGCTCGCCGGCCATGGGCAGCAGCCGCTCGGCATGTTCCTGCGCCCCGTCGTGTTCCAGCACGCGGAGCACCGGGCCGGCGGGCGTCTCGCGCAGCAGGGCCACCCCGCAACGCGAGGAAGAAGTCTCTAGGGCCAACAGGTTGAAATCCATAGGGCCAGATTGTACGAAATCGCCGGCTTTCCCCCTGGGCAACGGGGGGATTTCAACCTTACCGCGCAATGTGTAATATCTTGTGAATGCCTACTAGCCGCTGGTTCTTGTCACTGTTACATTTGCCGCCATGAACACGCAAAACACCAATCCCATCCGCAAGATCCTCGTGGTCGATGACGACCCGCGCCTGCGCGACCTCCTGCGTCGCTACTTGTCGGAACAAGGATTCAACGTCTTCGTCGCCGAAGACGCCAAAGAAATGGGCAAGCTGTGGCAACGCGAGCACTTCGACCTGCTCGTGCTCGACCTCATGCTGCCGGGCGAAGACGGCCTGTCGATCTGTCGCCGCCTGCGCGGGGGCCACGACAACACGCCCATCATCATGCTCACGGCCAAGGCCGAAGAAATCGATCGCATCGTCGGCCTCGAAATGGGCGCCGACGACTACCTGTCCAAGCCGTTCAACCCGCGTGAACTGCTGGCCCGCATCAACGCCATCCTGCGCCGGCGCGGCACCGAAGAACATCCCGGGGCGCCCAGCCAGGAAAACGAATCCATCGCTTTCGGCCCCTATGTGCTCAACCTGTCCACCCGCACGCTCACGCGCAACGGCGAACAGGTGCCCATCACCACGGGCGAGTTCTCGGTACTCAAGGTGTTCGCCCGCCACCCCAAGATTCCCCTGTCCCGCGACAAGCTGATGGAACTGGCCCGCGGCCGCGAATACGAAGCCTTCGATCGCAGCCTGGACGTGCAAATTTCGCGTCTGCGCAAGCTGATCGAGCCCAACCCGTCCAAGCCGGTATTCATCCAGACGGTCTGGGGACTGGGCTACGTATTCGTCCCGGATGGCGGCAGCTGATCATCCCGCCCGACCGGGGCAAGAGCGCCGCCTCGTGCCCAGCTTGCGCAAGATCTTCCGTAACCTGACCTCCCGCCTCAGGCTGGGTCTGTTCGGCCGTACCTTCCTGCTGCTAGCCGCCCTGATGCTGGTCAGCCTGGGCGCCTGGCTGCAGGTGTTCTTCAGCATGGAACTGGGGCCGCGCGCCAACCAGATGGCGCAGCGGGTCATCACGGCCGTCAACATCACGCGCACGGCGCTCATCTATTCCAACGACGCCGAACGCAGCAAGCTGCTGCTCGACCTGGCCACCAACGAAGGCATCCAGGTCTATCCGCGCGAAGTCACCGACTTCACCGAGGCCCTGCCCGACGACAACTACTGGCAGCGGGTGGCCCAGCACATCCGCACGCGGTTCGGCCCCGAAACCCAGATCTCGTGGGGCGTCAACCAGGTGCCGGGGTTCTGGGTCAGTTTCCAGATCAACCAAGACCTGTACTGGCTGGTGTTCGAACGCGAGCAAATCGGCCTGACCGGCGGCATCGAATGGCTGGGCTGGGGCGCCACCGCGCTGCTGTTGTCGCTGGTGGGCGCGGCGGTCAGCGTGGGCTTCGTCAACCGGCCGCTGTCGCGGCTGGCGCGCGCCGCGCAAGTCCTGTCGCGCGGCGAAACGCCGGCGCCCTTGCCCGAACAGGGGCCGCTCGAAATCCGCGACCTGAACGCCTCGTTCAACCGCATGGCCAAAGACCTGCGGCAAACCGAGGCCGACCGCGAACTCATGCTGGCCGGCATTTCGCACGACCTGCGCACGCCGCTGGCGCGCATGCGGCTCGAAATCGAAATGAGCGGGGTCTCGGAAGACGCCCGCCAGGCCATCGACGAAGACCTGGCCCAGATCGACCACAGCATCGGGCAGCTGATGGAATACGCCCGCCCGGCCGGCACCCTGCCCCAGATGGCCACCGACATTTCAGCCGTGCTCGCCGAACTTTACGAACGCGAACGCAGCCACACCGCGTCGATGGGCGGAGAACTCGAAGCAACGCTCGAACCCGGCCTGCGCGCCCGCATCACGGCCCTGGACTTGAAGCGGGTGGTCAGCAACCTTATAGAAAACGCCCGCCGGTACGGCCGGTCCACCGACGGGCAGGCGCATCTCAGCATGAGCCTGCATGCCGAAGGCGGCACCCTGGTCATCGAAGTCTCCGACCGCGGTCCGGGCATCGCGCCCGAAGAGGTCGACCGCCTGCTGCGGCCCTTCTCGCGCGGCGAAGCCGCCCGCACCGGCGTCAGCGGCGCGGGGCTGGGGCTGGCCATCGTCGAGCGCCTGCTCAAGCACGTGGGCGGGTCGCTGAAAATGCTGTCGCGGCCGGGCGGCGGGCTGACCGCGCGCATAGAGATCCCCAAAGCCAAATTTAGAAATTATCAATTAGACAGCGATAGCCAATAGCGTAGAATTTAGGGTTTGAGGCAGTGCCTTCATCCACCCAACAACTACGGGAGTACTCATGAAAACTGTTGGCGACAAACTCGAGCCCTTCAAGGTCACCGGCGTCAAGCCCGGCTTCAACCAGCACGAAGAAAATGGCGTTTCGGCGTTCGAAGACATCACCGAAAGCTCGTTTCCCGGCAAGTGGAAGGTGATCTACTTCTATCCGAAAGACTTCACGTTCGTTTGCCCGACCGAAATCGTCGGCTTCAACAAGCTGGCCAAAGACTTCGAAGACCGCGACGCCGTCCTGCTGGGCGGCTCGGTGGACAACGAATTCGTCAAGCTGGCATGGCGTCGTGAACACCCCGACCTGAACAAGCTGGGCCACTACCAGTTCGGTGACACCACCGGCGCGCTGGTCGACCAGCTCGGCATCCGCGAAAAGGGCGAAGGCGTTGCCCTGCGTGCCACGTTCATCGTCGACCCCGACAACACCATCCAGCACGTTTCGGTGAACAACCTGAACGTGGGCCGCAACCCTGAAGAAGTGCTGCGCCTGCTCGACGGCCTGCAAACCGACGAACTCTGCCCGTGCAACCGCAGCGTGGGCGGCGCGACGCTGTAATACCCCCGGCCCGGCTCGTCCGGGCCTTTCTTGCTCCGGATTATAGGTAAAAACTATGGAATTCATTTCAGCAATCAAAGAACAACTGCCGGATTGGGCCAAAGATATCCGCCTGAATCTGGATGCCGTGATCGCGCGCTCCACCCTGCCCGCCGAAGACGCTCTGGGCGCCGCCCTGTCGGCCGCCTTCGCCGCGCGCAGCCCGGTGCTGATCGACGCCTTCAAGGGCGCCCTGTCGGAAACCGACGCCAACGCCGCCCTGACGGCGTCCGCCCTGATGGGCATGAACAACGTCTGGTATCCGTACGTCGAAATGACCGGTGACGCCCAGCTGAAAAGCCTGCCGGCCCAGCTGCGCATGAACGCCTACGCCACCCATGGCGGCGTGGACAAGAAGCGCTTCGAATTGTTCGCCCTGGCCGCTTCCATCATCGGCAAGTGCCACTTCTGCGTGCAGTCGCACTACGAAAACCTGAAGAAAGACGGGCTAAGCGTCGAGCAGCTGCGCGACGTCGGCCGCATCGCCGCGGTCGTCAACGCCGCCGCGCTGTCCCTCGCCGCCCAGGGCAAATAAGCCCTGCCAGGCCGGGTGTCTGACTCCCCGCAGGGGTGTCAGACACCGACGTGCGCAGCGGCCGTCTCAGCCTTGCGGTGTCTGACACCCCTTGCGGGGAGTCAGACACCTGTATCGCTGTATCGCCTGTGCCGCGCCTGGATCGGGGGTGCGCTTTACCCCACGCGCCCCAGCAAGGCCACCACCGTGGCCGCGATCCCTTCCTTGCGCCCCAGATAGCCCAGGCCCTCGTTGGTCTTGGCCTTGATGTTGACGGCCGCGCCATCGACGCCCACGTCGGCCGCGATATTGGCCGCCATGGCGGCCGCGTGCGGGCCGATCTTGGGCGCCTGCGCATGCACCGTCGCATCGATGTTGACCGGCGCCCAGCCGGCCGCGCGCACCTTGGCCACGGCATCGCGCAACAGCACCCGGCTGTCGGCGCCGCGATAGGCGGGATCGGTGTCCGGGAAATGCCGGCCGATGTCGCCCAGCCCGGCCGCGCCCAGCAGCGCGTCGGTCACGGCATGCAGCAGCACGTCAGCATCGGAATGCCCCTGCAGCCCATGCGTATGCGGGATGGTCACGCCGCCGATGATCAGCGGCCGGCCCGTGACCAGTGCGTGCACGTCGTAGCCCTGCCCGACGCGGAAAGGAACGTTCATAGCCATTTTTCCATCAGTTCGAAATCGTCCGGCCAGGTGACCTTGAAATTGCGCAGGGCCCCCGGCACCAGCAGCGGCGCATGGCCGGCCGCCTCGATCGCCGAGGCCTCGTCGGTGACCGCGCCGCCGCTCGCCTGGGCCCGGGCCAGCGCGGCGCGCAGCACCCCGGCGCGGAACATCTGGGGCGTCTGTGCCAGCCACAGCCCATCGCGGTCCAGCGTGGCCCGCACACGCGGGCCGCCCGACTTCACGGTATCGGCCACCGGCAGCGCCAGCAGGCCGCCCACCGGGTCGCCCAGGCAGGCGTCGATCAGGCGCGCCAGCGCGGCGGGCGGCAGCCCGGGGCGCGCGGCGTCGTGCACCAGGATCCAGTCGTCGTCGCCGGCCCCGCTGTCGGCCAGCGCCGCCGCTACCGTGGCCGCGCGCGTGGGGCCGCCGCAGGGGCGGCACACGGTGCGCGGCAGGCCGGCCAGGGCCGGCTGCGCGCGCTCGTCGCCCGGCGAAAGCGCCACGCGCACCTGGCCGATGCGCGCGTCCGCCAGCAATGCGGCCACCGCCCAGCGCAGCATGGGCTGGCCGGCCAGCAGGCGGTATTGCTTGGGCAGCGCGGGCGCGCCGGGCAGTCCGGCCCGCTGGCCCACGCCGGCGGCGGGCACGATAGCAATCAAAGAATCAGTCATGGCCGGGAGATTTTATAATCTTCGACCTGATGTCCGAATCCCCACTCCTAGATGCGGCTCCGCGGGTCCCCGCCACTGCCGCCACGCTGTCTGCCCTGAAACCCGGCACCCGCTACGTCCAGCCGCGTCCGCCCGGCTCGGCCGATGCCTGCCTGCTGGCCGACCTGGCCCGCCAGGCGGCGCGCCCGCTGGTCGTGCTGACCGCCGCGCCGCTCGAGGCCCAGCGGCTGGCCGACGAAATCCCGCAGTTCGGCCCCGACCTGCGCGTGCGGCAGTTGCCCGACTGGGAAACCCTGCCCTACGACGCGTTTTCGCCGCACCAAGACCTGGTGTCCGAACGCCTGCACACCCTGCACGCGCTGATGCAGCGCACGGTCGACGTGCTGCTGGTGCCGGTCACCACCGCGCTGTACCGGCTGGCGCCGCCCGCCTTCCTGGCCGCCTACACGTTTTCGTTCAAGCAGAAAGACCGGCTCGACGAAGCCGCGCTGCGCGCGCAACTGACGCTGGCCAACTACAGCCACGTCACCCAGGTAACGGCGCCCGGCGAATTCTGCCTACGCGGCGGCCTGATCGACCTGTTCCCCATGGGGTCGGCCGTGCCCTACCGGCTGGACCTGTTCGACGACGAAATCGAATCGATCCGCAGTTTCGACGTCGACACCCAGCGCAGCCTGTACCCGGTGCGCGAAGTGCAGTTGCTGCCGGGCCGCGAATTTCCCATGGACGAGGCCGCGCGCAACCGCTTCCGCGCGCGCTTTCGCGAAGTCTTCGAGGGCGACCCGTCGCGCGCTCTGCCCTATAAAGACATCGGCAACGGCATCGCCTTCGCGGGCGTCGAATACTATCTGCCGCTGTTCTTCGACGACACGGCCACCCTGTTCGATTACCTGCCGGCCGAATCCATCACCGTTACCCTGGGCGATATCGACGACGCCGTACAACGCTTCAGCCACGATACCGCCAGCCGCTACAACTTCCTGAAAAGCGACCGCGAGCGGCCCGTGCTGCCGCCCCACGCGCTGTTCCTCGACACCGAGGCCTTGTACGCGCACTTCAAGGCCTTCGCGCGCCTGTCGCTATCCGACGCGGCTAGCCATCCCGATTTCGCGGCCGCCCCCGACGTCAGCGTCAGCCGCCGCGCCGACGACCCGGTCGCCCGCCTGCGCGCCCTGCTGGCGCGCGGCGAATCGCGCGTGCTGCTGTGCGCCGACTCCGCGGGCCGCCGCGAAACCCTGGCGCAGATGCTGTCCGAACTGGGCCTGGCACCCCAGGCCCAGCCCGAATCCATCCAGGCCTTCCTGGCCTCGCAGGCGGGCTTCGCGCTGGCCACGGCGCCGCTCTCGGCCGGCTTCGGCATTCCGTCGGCCGGCCTGACCTTCCTTACCGAAAACGACCTGTACCCCGGCCACGCCGGCGCCACGCGGCGGGGCCGGCGCGATCACGAGCACGCCAGCAACGTCGAAGCCATGGTGCGCGACCTGTCCGAGCTGCGCGCCGGCGACCCGGTCGTGCATGCCCAGCACGGCATCGGGCGCTACCACGGCCTGGTCAACATGGACATGGGCGAAGGCGAGATGGAATTCCTGCATCTCGAATACGCCAACGGCAGCACCCTGTACGTGCCGGTATCGCAGTTGCACGTCATTGCCCGCTACAGCGGCGCCGATCCCGACGCCGCGCCGCTGCACCAGCTGGGGTCGGGCCAATGGGACAAGGCCCGCCGCAAGGCCGCGCGCCAGGTGCGCGACACCGCCGCCGAGCTGCTGGCGCTGTACGCGCAGCGGGCCACCCGCGAAGGCTATACCTTCAAGCTCCCGCTCAACGACTACCAGGCCTTCGCCGAAGGCTTCGGCTTCGAAGAAACCGCCGACCAGAACGCCGCCATCCAGGCCGTCATTGCCGACATGACCTCGGGCCGCCCCATGGACCGCCTGGTCTGCGGCGACGTCGGGTTCGGCAAGACCGAAGTCGCGCTGCGCGCCGCCTTCCTGGCGGTGGCCAACGGCAAGCAGGTGGCGCTGCTGTGCCCCACCACCCTGCTGGCCGAGCAGCACGCCCAGACCTTCGCCGACCGCTTCGCGGACTGGCCCGTGCGCGTGGTCGAGCTGTCGCGCTTCCGCTCGTCCAAAGAGGTGGCCGAGGCCGTGCAAGGCATCAACGACGGCCGCGTCGACATCGTCATCGGCACGCACAAGATCCTGTCCAAAGACGTGCGCTTCAAGCGCCTGGGCCTGGTCATCATCGACGAAGAACACCGTTTCGGGGTACGCCAGAAAGAAGCCCTGAAAGCGCTGCGCGCCGAGGTCGACGTGCTGACGCTCACCGCCACGCCCATTCCCCGCACGCTGGGCATGTCGCTGGAAGGCATACGCGATTTCTCCGTCATCGCCACCGCGCCGCAGAAGCGCCTGGCCATCAAGACCTTCGTGCGCCGCGAAGACGGCAGCACCATCCGCGAGGCCCTGCTGCGCGAGCTCAAGCGCGGCGGCCAGGCCTATTTCCTGCATAACGAAGTCGAGACCATCCACAACCGGCGGGCCCGGCTCGAAGAACTGGTGCCCGAGGCCCGCATCGCCGTGGCGCACGGGCAGATGCCCGAGCGCGAGCTCGAACAAGTAATGAAGGGCTTCTACCAGCAGCGCTACAACGTGCTGCTGTGCACCACCATCATCGAAACCGGCATCGACGTGCCCAGCGCCAACACCATCGTCATCCACCGCGCCGACCGCTTCGGCCTGGCGCAACTGCACCAGTTGCGCGGACGCGTGGGCCGCTCGCACCACCAGGCCTACGCGTACCTGATGACACCGGGCGAAGACGCCATTACGGCCAACGCCAAGAAGCGGCTGGAAGCCATCCAGGCCATGGAAGAACTGGGCTCGGGCTTCTACCTGGCCATGCACGACCTGGAAATCCGCGGCACCGGCGAAGTCCTGGGCGAATCGCAGTCCGGCAACATCCAGGAAATCGGCTTCTCGATGTACAGCGAAATGCTCAACGAGGCCGTGCGGGCGCTCAAGGCCGGCGAAGAACCCGACATGGACGCGCCCTTCAACCTGGCCTGCGAGGTCAACCTGCACGCGCCGGCGCTGCTGCCGGCCGACTACTGCCCCGACGTCCATGCGCGCCTGGGCATCTACAAGCGCCTGGCGCACGCCGCCAACGAAGACGACCTGATCCGCATCCAGGAAGAACTGATCGACCGTTTCGGCAAACTGCCCGAAGCCGCCCAGATTCTGCTGACCACGCATCGGCTGCGCCTGGCCGCCCAGCCGCTGGGCATCGTCAAGATCGACGCCAGCGAAAGCCAGGCGCTGCTGCAGTTCGGCCCCAAGGCCGCCGTCGACCCGCTGCGCATCATCGAACTGGTGCAAAAACAGCGGCACATCAAGCTGGCCGGCCAGGACCGCCTGCGCATCGAGTTCAAGGCGCCGCAGGTCGGAGCCCGCGCCGACGCCGTGCGGGCCGTCCTGCGCTCCCTGAAGTAACATCCCACCCGACCCCGTTCTTATCTTCGCCGACATGTCCACGCACCATCTCGTCATCCAGTCTCCCGCCCTGAACACTGCCCAGACCGAACAGCTGGCCGCGCTGGCGCAGGCCCAGGGCGTGGTACAGCTGGGCAACACCGCGGCGCGGCTGCTCGACGTCGCGCAAGACGCCGAACTGCGCCGGCAAGTCACCGCCTGGGGCGAACAGCACGGTGTCGACACCGCGTTCGTGCCCGCCGGCGTGCGCCTGTCGCAATGCAAAGTGCTGGCGATGGACATGGATTCGACGCTGATCAACATCGAGTGCATCGACGAGATCGCGGGGGTAGTGGGCGTCAAGCCCAAGGTGGCCGAAATCACCGAGGCGGCCATGCGCGGCGAAATCAAGGACTTCGCCGAAAGCCTGCGCCGCCGCGTGGCGCTGTTGGCCGGCGCGCCGGCCAGCGCGCTGGAACAGGTCTACGCCGACAAGCTGCGCCTGAATCCCGGCGCCGAGCAACTGGTGTCCACGGCGCAGGCGGCCGGGCTGAAGGTCTTGCTGGTCTCGGGCGGCTTCACGTTCTTCACCGAACGCCTGCGCACGCGCCTGAACCTCGACAGCGCGCATGCCAACACCCTGGAAATCCGCGACGGACGGCTCACCGGCAAGGTCTTGGGCGACATCCTCGACGCCGATGCCAAGCTGGCCCACCTGCGCGCCTTCGCCCAGGCGCACGGGGCCACGCCCGAGCAGATCATCGCCCTGGGCGACGGCGCCAACGACCTGAAAATGCTGGGCGCCGCCCGCTATGCCGTGGCCTACCGCGCCAAGCCCATCGTGCGCCAGCAAACGCCATACGCACTGAACGTGGCCGGACTCGACGGCGTACTGAACTGGTTCGAAGGCTAGTGGCGCCTGCAGGTGTCAGGCTCCCGCAGGGTGCCTGACACCGATGTATGCCGCGGATTCCTCGGTGTCTGACACCCCGCGGCAATCAGACACCTGGCCGGCCCCGGCCGCCTAGTACTTCACGTTCAGCGACAGCAGCGCCGCGCGGCCCGTGCCCAGCGCCGCATAGTGCGCGCCGTAGGCCTTGGTGTAGTACGTCTCGTCGAACAGGTTGAAAATGTTCAGCTGCGCGGTCAGGTGGTCGTTGAACTCATACGAGGCCATCGCATCGAAGCGCCAGTACGACGGCACCCAGCGCGCCTTGGGCGTACCGTCGGCATTGCGGCCCGAGTCGGAATTCCCGTACACCTTGTCCACGTAGTACGCCCCGCCGCCCACCGTCAGCTGCGGCAGCACCCGGTAGGTGGTCCACAGGCTGAAAGCATTGCGCGGCGTATTGGGCAGGTCCTGGCCCACCGCGCCGCTGTTGTAGGCGCCTTCCACCAGCTCGCTATCCATGAAGGTATAGCCGCCGAACACATTCCACTTGGGCGTGATGCTGCCGGAAAAACCCAGTTCCAGGCCGCGCACCTTGGCCTCGCCCACCTGCTCGGTCTCGGTGGCCGACACCGCCACGCTGGTGTTCTTGCGCACGTCCTGGAACAGCGCGGCCGACAGCATCAGGCGGTCGTCGAACAGCTGCCATTTCGTGCCCACCTCGACGGTGCGGCTTTTTTCCGGTTCGAGGGCGGCGCTGTCCGAAGTCACCACGTCGTTCACGTTGCTGCCCGCCACCGCCGACGGCGTGGACGACGTGCCGTAGGTCGCGTAGATGGTTCCGTTGGGCAGCGGCTTGTAGGCCAGGCCCAGCTGGTAATTGAACAGGTTGTCTTCGCGGTTGGCGTCGTAGTTCGGCGTGCCGGCGGGCGCGCCACGGCCCGGGGCGATATTCTTGCCGCTGATCTTGTAGTTGTCCCAGCGCAGGCCCACGCTGGCCTGCCACTGCTCGTTGAACTTGATGGTATCGAAGCCGTATACCGCCAACGTATCGGTGGTGTACGTGGCCGGGTCTTCCTTGCGCTCCAGCCGGCCGGGGTAATAGGTATGCGGATTGGCGCTCCACAGCGAGGTGCACCATGCCGAGCCGGCCGCCGGCCCGCTCGAGCAATTGGTGCCGCCCGGGGCACCCAGCTCGTTATAGCCGTCCTTGTCCTGCACCACGTTGGAATATTCCAGGCCCACGTTGAACGAATGCTTCAGGCTGCCGGTCTCGAAGTCGCCCGTCAGGTCGGTCTGGTTGGTGAACGTCTCGGTCGCGAAATAGCCCGACTTCAAGGCGCGATACACCAGCCCGTTCACCACGTTGCCCTTGCTGTCGTCGGGATTGGTGGCGGCATAGTCCATGGTCGCGCGCGTATAGCGGGTCACGTTGCGCAGCTGCAGCCGGTCGGAAAAATCGTGCTGGATATCGATGGTGCCCGTATCGTCGCGCTGCTTCATGAAGTCGCGTCCGGTCAGGCCGTAGAACGTCTTGCGGCTGACGCCCATCGTTTCTGTCACTGGCTGCCCGGACTTCGGATCGTACGGAATCGAGTAATCGGGCATGCTGTCATCCTGGTAGTGCTGGAAGCTCAGCGTGATGCGGGTGGGCGTGCCCAGGCCCAGCAGCAGCGAAGGCGCCACGCCCCAGCGCTCGAAATCCACGGCGTTGTCGCGGCCCGGCACGTCGCCCTTGTTGCCCATCAGGTTCAGGCGGAACGCCGCCTGGTCGCCCACCACCCAGTTGCCGTCGGCGGTGGCGCGGTAGTTATTGTCGGTGCCGACTTGCACGGTGCCTTCGGCAAAATCGTATCCCTTGGGCCGCTTGGTCACCAGGTTGATGCTGCCGCCGGCGCCGCCGCGCCCGGAATACACCGAGTCCGGGCCTTTGATGATTTCCACCTGTTCTACGTTGAACGTGTCGCGGGTCTGGGTGCTGGTGTCGCGCACGCCATCCACAAAAATGCTGCCGGCGGAGTTCTGGCCGCGAATAATGGGCAGGTCGCCGCCCGCGCGCCCGCCTTCGCCGGCGCCGAAGGTGATGCCCGGCGAATTGCGCAGCACGTCCTGCAATGAAGTGGCCGCCTGGTCCTGGATGACCTGCTGGGGCACCACCTGCACGGTGCGCGGGGTATTCACCAAAGGAGCCGTCATCTGGGGCGACCGCGACACGGGCACGTCGTAGGGAGAGTTTTCTCCCTCGACCTGCACGGGCGACAACTGCGGCACCGCCGATTGCGCGCTGGCTGGCGATGCCAGGCAGAACGCGGGAACGACCATCGCCGCCGCCAGCGACGAGGCCAGGGAATTCATTGAATACGACTCCAGGGCTTTCAAGACCACCTCTCCATTAATAAAAATAGCAACGATTCTTATTTTTCAATGGGGGTAGATTCTGGACCGATATCCTGACAGTTACCTGAATAAATGTCCTGAATCTCGGATTTACAACGCTTTACAGGGCCGCGGTTCCCAAAAAAAAGCGCCTGCAAGCAGGCGCTTTTTGCGGAATGAGCTTCAGGATCGCAAAGACGGGTGGCGTTTGAACAAATACCGATAAACGAAACCCGGGTACCCCAGCACCAGATACAGGCTGAGGGTAATGGCGTAGAACTCCCAGGCCTGCCTGAAGGGGTTGCCCAGTGCCGCCTCGAAGGCGAATCCCAGGCCGATGACCAGCGCGTAGTACACCAGCAGCTCCAGCAGGCGCAGCCAGAACGGCTTGACCGCGCCGTCGCGTTTCCAGGGCAGCACGGCCAGCACGCGTTCGGTCAGGAACGGCAGGTTGGCGCTGACCAGCGCCAGGGCGATCAGCAGCCAGACGGCAAGGGTCTGGTTCATGCTTTGCTCTCCTGGCCCGTCAGAGCCCCAGCGAGGTCTGGATGGCGCGCACGCACAACGCCATCAGGCCGCCCGGCAAGATGCCCAGCACCAGGATCAGCGCGCCGTTGAGCGACAGCACGCCGCGCGGAGCGCACGGGGCCAGCACAGGGCCGGTTTCGCCGGCCGGTTCGTCGAAGTACACCACCTTGACGACGCGCAGGTAGTAAAACGCCCCGATCAGCGAGAACATCACGGCCACCACCGCCAACGCCACATGGCCGGCGTCGATCAGCACCTGCAGCACCGCCAGCTTGGCATAGAAGCCCACCATGGGCGGGATGCCGGTCAGCGAGAACATCAGCAGCAGCAGGATGGCGGCATGCCACGGGCTGCGGCGGTTCAGCCCCTTCAGGTCGTCGATCTCTTCGCACTCGAAGCCCTGGCGCGACAGCACCAGGATGATGCCGAAGGTGCCCAGGGTGGTCAGCACGTAGATCAGCATGTAGAACAGGGCCGCCCCGTAGGCCTGCGCCGAGGCATCGGGCTTGCCCGCCACGACCCCGGACATCAGGCCCAGCAGCACGAACCCGACGTGCGAAATCGTGGAATACGCCAGCATGCGCTTGAAGTTGGTCTGGACGATGGCGGTCAGGTTGCCGATGGCCAGCGACAGCACCGCCAGGATCATCAGCATGGGCTGCCAGTCGGTGGCCAGGCCGTGCAGGCCTTCCACCAGCAAGCGCAGCACGATGGCGAACGCGGCCAGCTTGGGGGCGGTGCTCAGGATCAGGGTGACCGCGGTGGGCGAGCCCTGGTAGACGTCGGGCACCCACATGTGGAACGGCACCGCGCCCAGCTTGAACGCCAGCCCCGCCACCAGGAACACCACGCCGAACACCAGCGCCATGTCTTGCTGCTGGCCGGCCGCGATCACCTTGGCGATCTCGGCGATGTCCAGGTGGCCGGTGGCGCCGTACACCATCGACATGCCATACAGCAGGAAGCCCGAGGCAAGCGAGCCCAGCACGAAATACTTCATGGCCGCCTCGGTGGCGATCGCGTTGTCGCGGCGCAGGGCGATCAGGGCATACAGGGCCAGCGACATCAGCTCGAGCCCCAGGTACACGGTAATGAGGTTGCCGGCCGAGATCATGACCATCTGGCCCAGCAGGGCCATGAGGGTCAGAACGTACAGTTCGCCGCCGCGCAGCATGTCGCGCACCTGGGAATACACCCGGCCGTAGATCAGCGTGACCGCCACGGCGATGTACGACGCCACCTTCAGCAAGTGGGCCAGGTTGTCGGCCACGTACAGGCCGTTGAAGGTGCGGCCCGTGGCGCCGTCGTTCCATTGCACCAGCGACACGACCGTCAGTACGCCCAGCGCCAGCAGCGTCAGGATGAACGTCGGCTTGCGCTCGGGGTGCGTGCTGACCGCGTCGATGAGCAGGATCGCCAGACCGAAAACCAGCAACAGGATCTCGGGTGTGGCCAGGGCGAAATCGATGTGAGATTGCATCATGGTTCAGTCTTACAGTTTCGAGACGGCAACGTGTTGCAGCAGGGCCTGAACCGAGGCATGCATGACGTCGGTAAAGGGCTTGGGATAGATACCCATGTACAACACGGCAATGGCCATCACGCCCAGGATCAGGAATTCGCGGCGATTGACGTCGGTCATTTCGCGCACCCGGTCGTTGGAGATCTCGCCGAACGCCACCCGCTTCAGCATCCACAGCGAATACGAGGCCCCCAGGATCAGCGCCGTCGCGGCCAGCAGGCCGATCCAGAAGTTGTGTTCGACGGCGCCCATGATGACCATGAATTCGCCCACGAACCCGCTGGTGGCGGGCAGCCCGCTGTTGGCCATGGAGAACAGCACGAAGAAGGTGACGAAGCGCGGCATCACGTTGATGACGCCGCCGTAGTCGGCGATGCGCCGCGAGTGCATGCGGTCGTACAGCACGCCGATGCAGAAGAACATGGCGCCCGACACGAAACCGTGCGAAATCATCTGGACGATGGCGCCCTCGATGCCGGCCGTATTGAAGATGAAGAAGCCCAGGGTCACGTAGCCCATGTGCGCCACCGACGAATACGCCACCAGCTTCTTCATGTCGTCCTGGACGATGGCGACCAGGCCGATGTAGATGACGGCGATCAGCGACAGCGCGATCATCAGGCCGGCCAGGCTGTGCGAGGCGTCGGGCGCGATGGGCAGCGAGAAGCGCAGGAAGCCGTAGGCGCCCAGCTTCAGCATGATGGCCGCCAGCACCACCGAACCGCCGGTGGGCGCCTCGACGTGGGCGTCGGGCAGCCAGGTGTGTACCGGCCACATCGGCACCTTTACCGCGAAAGCGGCCAGCAGCGCCACGAAAATCAGGACCTGCGGCGTGTAGCCCAGCTTGACCTGGTGCCAGGTCTGGATGTCGAACGAACCGCCCGAGGCGTTCCACAGATAGATGAACGCCACCAGGGTCAGCAGCGAGCCCAGCAGCGTGTACAGGAAGAACTTGAACGCCGCGTAGACCCGGTTGGGGCCGCCCCACACGCCGATGATGATGTACATCGGGATCAGCGTGGCCTCGAAGAACACGTAGAACAGCATGCCGTCGAGCGCCGCGAACACGCCCACCATCAGGCCCGACAGGATCAGGAACGCGGCCATGTATTGCGACACGCGGCTGGTGATGACTTCCCAGCCGGCCAGCACCACGATGACGGTGATGAAGGCGGTAAGCAGCACGAACCACAGCGAGATGCCGTCGATGCCCAGGTGGTAGTTGACGTTGAAAGCCTCGATCCAGGGCGCCTGCTCGACGAACTGCATGGCGGCCGTCGATGCGTCGAACCCCGTGTACAGCGGAATGGTGACCAGGAAACCGGCCAGCGCGCCCACCAGCGACAGGCCACGCGTCAGCCCGGGACGGTCGTCGCGGCCCAGAGCCAGCACCAGCAGGCCGAATACGATCGGTACGAAGATCGCAAGCGTAAGCCAGGGGAAAGTGTTGGATGCCATGTCGCTTGCCGTCATTGGGGAATCAGCACAAAGAAAGTAATCAGCGCCATGATGCCGATGATCATCGCGAACGCGTAGTGATAGATGTAGCCGGACTGCAGGTGGCGGCTGACCGCGGCCACCCAGCCCACCACGCGGGCGCTGCCGTTGACCAGCACGCCGTCGATCAGGCCGCGGTCGCCGCTTTGCCACAGGCCGTGGCCCAGGCAGCGCGCGCCGCGCGCGATGATCTGTTCATTGATCCAGTCGACGTAGTACTTGTTGTCCAGCAGCTTGTACACGCCCGACAGGCCCGACTTGATCGCGGCCGGCACCTTGGGATTGACCAGGTAGCAGTACCAGGAGATGACGGCGCCCGCCACCACCAGCCAGAACGGCAGCGTCTGGAACGCATGCAGGCCGAAGGCCGTCCAGCCATGCCATTCTTCAGAGAGCTCGTGCATGGCGGGGTGCTGCGGCAGCACCTTGATCACGCCTTCGAAGAAGCCGCCGAACAGCATCGGGTCGACCACCAGGGCGCCGATGACCACCGACGGGATGGCCAGCAGCACCAGCGGCAGCGTCACCACCCAGGGCGACTCGTGCGGCGTGCCGCCATGGTGGCCGTGGTCGTCGTGGCCGTGGCTGTCGTGGCCGTGCCCATGGCCGCTGGTGTCGAAGCGTTCTTTGCCGTGGAACACCAGGAAGTACACGCGGAACGAGTACAGCGAGGTGACGAACACGCCGATCAGCGTGGCGTAGTAGGCAAAGCTGGCGCCCCACACGTTGGCCGCGCCGGCGGCCTCGATGATGTGTTCTTTCGAGTAGAAGCCCGAGAAGAACGGCGTGCCCACCAGGGCCAGCGTGCCCAGCAGGAAGGTGATCCAGGTAATGGGCATGTACTTGCGCAGGCCGCCCATGTTGCGGATGTCCTGGTCGTGGTGCATGCCGATGATGACCGAACCCGCGCCCAGGAACAGCAGCGCCTTGAAGAAGGCGTGGGTCATCAGGTGGAAAATGGCCACTGAATAGGCCGAGGCGCCCAGCGCCACCGTCATGTAGCCCAGCTGCGACAAGGTGGAATACGCCACCACGCGCTTGATGTCGTTCTGGATGATGCCCAGGATGCCCAGGAACAGCGCGCCGATGGCGCCGATGACGATCACGAACGACAGCGCCGTGTCGGACAGTTCGAACAGCGGCGAAAAGCGCGCCACCATGAAGATGCCCGCGGTCACCATGGTGGCCGCGTGGATCAGGGCCGAGATCGGCGTGGGGCCTTCCATGGAATCGGGCAGCCAGGCATGCAGCGGCACCTGGGCCGACTTGCCCATGGCGCCGATGAACAGGCAGATGCAGGCCACGGTCAGCAGCATCCAGTCGGTGCCCGGCAGGGTTTCGCCGGCCAGCTTGTCGGCCTGGGCGAACACGTCGGCGTAATGCATGGTGCCGGCATAGGCGAACAGCAGGCCGATGCCCAGCACGAAGCCGAAGTCGCCCACGCGGTTGATCAGGAACGCCTTCATGTTGGCGAAGATGGCCGTGGGCCGCGTGTACCAGAAGCCGATCAGCAGGTACGACACCAGGCCCACCGCTTCCCATCCGAAGAACAGCTGGAGCATGTTGTTGGACATGACCAGCATCAGCATCGAGAAGGTAAACAGCGAGATATACGCGAAGAAGCGCTGGTAGCCGGGATCGTCGGCCATGTAGCCGATGGTGTAGATGTGCACCATCAGCGATACCGAGGTCACCACCACCATCATCATGGCCGACAGCGGGTCGATCAGGAAGCCGATTTCCAGCCGGGTCTGGCCGATGAAGCTCCAGGTATAGACGATGCCGTCGTAGGTATGGCCGTTGAGCACGTCGCCCAGCACGACGAACGACCCCACCGTGGAGATCAGGACCCCCAGGATGGTGATGATGTGCGAACCGCGGCGGCCGATGGGGCGGCCCAGGAACCCGGTGCCGAACAGCCCGGCAAGAATCGCGCCGGCCAGCGGCGCCAGCGCGATCAGCAAGTACAGGTTGGGTGAGCTAGACATTTTCTTCCAATACCCCGTCAGCCCTTCAGGCGATCGAGTTCGTCAACGTTGATCGTGTTCAGGTTGCGGAACAGCAGCACCAGGATCGCCAGGCCGATGGCGGCTTCAGCGGCCGCCACGGTCAGGATGAAAAACACGAACACTTGTCCGGCGGTATCGCCGAACCAGCTGGAAAACGCCACGAAGTTCATGTTGACGGCCAGCAGCACGAGCTCGATGGACATCAGCAGGATGATCAGGTTGCGGCGGTTCAGGAAGATGCCGAAGATGCCGATGGCGAACAGGATCGCGCCCAGCACCAGGTAATGGGCCAGCGTCAGCGTCATTCTTTTTCTCCTTGGGCGTCGTCGGACGGCTGGGTCACGCGCCCCTGGGCACGGTCGCTTTGCGCCGGCATGCTGACCAGGCGGAAGCGGTCTTGGGCGCGCACGCGCACCGCGGCAGAGGGGTTGTTGTACTTGGCGTCGCGGCGGCGGCGCAGCGTCAGGGAAATGGCGGCGATCATGCCCACCAGCAGCAGCGCGGCGCCGACTTCGACGGCATATACGTACTGGGTGTACATGGCCTCGCCCAGGGCGCGGGTATTGTTGTAGTCGCCGGCCACCGCGGCCTGCGGGCCCGCGCCGTGCCAGGTGGCGCCCAGCACGAACGACATCTCGACCACCAGCACGGCGCCGATGACCAGGCCCAGCGGCAGGTAGGTCTTCAGCCCGCGCCGCAGCGTATCGATGCGGATGTCGAGCATCATGACCACGAACAGGAACAGCACCATAACGGCGCCCACGTACACCAGCACCAGCAGCAGGGCCAGGAATTCGGCGCCTAGCAGCATCCACAGCATGGCGGCGTTGGCAAAGGCCAGGATCAGGTGCAGGACGGCGGTAACCGGGCTGCGCGCGGTGATGACGCGAAACGCGGCGATCACCAGGACGGCAGCCAGTATGTAGAACAGGACAGTGGTAAAAGTCATGGATCAGACCTTAGGCGTCAACGGTATGGCGCGTCTTCGGCCCGGCGGCGGGCGATTTCGGCTTCGTAGCGGTCGCCCACGGCGAGCAGCATGTCTTTGGTGAAGTAAAGGTCGCCGCGCTTTTCGCCGTGGTATTCGTGGATATGGGTTTCCACGATCGAATCCACGGGGCAGCTTTCTTCACAGAACCCGCAGAAAATGCACTTGGTGAGATCGATGTCGTAGCGCGTCGTGCGGCGGGTGCCGTCGTCGCGCTGGTCCGATTCGATGGTGATGGCCAGGGCCGGGCAGACGGCTTCGCACAGCTTGCAGGCAATGCACCGCTCTTCCCCGTTGGGGTAGCGGCGCAGCGCGTGCAGCCCGCGGAAGCGCGCCGAGGTCGGCGTTTTTTCCATCGGGTAGCGCAAGGTGACCTTGCGCTTGAAGAAGTACTTGCCCGTCAGGCGCATGCCCTTGAGCAGCTCGGTCAGCATCAGGCTGCCGAAGAAATCTTTGATCGCTTCCATATCCTGCCTCAGCTTGGCGCGTCAGCGCCAAATGTTCCAGGGCGTCTGCATCCAGATCGCCACGACGACCAGCCACACGCCGGTCAGCGGGATGAAAATCTTCCAGCCCAAACGCATGATCTGGTCGTAGCGGTAGCGCGGGAACGACGCGCGGAACCAGATAAACAGCGAGACCACGCAGAAGGTCTTGATGCCCAGCCAGATCCAGCCCGGGATCCAGGTAAGCGGCGCGATGTCGATGGGCGAGGTCCAGCCGCCCAGGAACATGATCGAGGCCATGCAGGACAGCAGGATCATGTTGGCGTATTCGCCCAGGAAGAACAGCGCGAACGCCATGCCCGAGTATTCGACCATGTGGCCGGCCACGATTTCGGATTCGCCTTCCACCACGTCGAAGGGGTGGCGGTTGGTTTCGGCCACGGCCGACACCACGTAAATGACGAACAGCGGCAGCAGCGGCAGCCAGTTCCAGGACAGGAAGGTCAGGCCGTGGTCGGCGAACCAGCCGCGGGTCTGGCCCAGCACGATCTCGGACATGTTCAGGCTGCCCGACACCAGCAGCACCGTGATCAGCACGAAGCCGATGGCCAGTTCGTACGACAGCATCTGCGCCGAGGCGCGCAGCGCGCCCAGGAACGCGTACTTGGAGTTCGATGCCCAGCCGGCCACGATGACGCCGTAGACGCCGACGGAGGTAATGGCCATGACGTACAGCAGGCCCGCGTTGACGTTGGCCAGCACGATGTCGGGGCCGAACGGCACCACCGCCCACGCCGCCAGGGCGGGCATCAGCGTGACCACCGGCGCCACCACGAACAGGACCTTGTTGGCCTGCGTGGGCACCACCACTTCTTTGGTCAGCAGCTTGAACACGTCGGCAAAGGGCTGCAGCAGGCCGCGGAAGCCGACGCGGGTCGGCCCCAGGCGCACGTGCATGGCGCCGATCATCTTGCGTTCCCAGTACGTAAGATAGGCTACGCACAGGATGATGGGCACCGCGATGACGACGATCTTGACGAGCGTCCAGAGCACCAGCCAGGCGGTCGGGCCCAGCAAGGCCTGACCGTGGCTTTCAAGGATATTAAGCCATTCCATGTCAGGCACGCTCCACGCTGATTTCACCGAATGCGCCACCCAGGGCGGCCGTTTGCTCGAACCCCGCCGAGATGCGTACCGCGCGATCGGCCACGGCGTCGTCTTGCACCGTTTCGAGTTCGACCGAGCCGCCGGTGCCGGCAACGCGCACCTTGGCGCCGGCGGCCAGGCCCAGCCCGGCCAGCGTGGCGCCGTTCATGCGAGCGGCGGGCGCCTGCGAGGCGGGCGACTCTTGCAGCGGTTCGGAGCGGCGCACCATGGCGTCGGTGCGGTAGATGGGCACGTCGGCGACGCGTTCCAGGCCGGCGGCGGCCTGCCCCAGCCCGCGCGCGGCCTTGATGTCGTTGGACAGCCGGCCTTCGATGCCGCCGGCCAGCGCCGTGTCGCGCACCGATTCAGAGGTTTCGTCGTCGAAGCCCTGCAACTGCAGCACATTGCCCAGCACGCGCAGCACCTTCCAGGCCGGGCGTGTCTGGCCCAGCGGCGCCACGGTGCCCTTGAAGCTTTGCGGCAGCCCCTGCGCGTTGACGTAGGTGCCCGAGGTTTCGGTAAACGGCGCGACGGGCAGCATGACATCGGCCCAGTCTTGCGCGGCCGACGCGTACGGGGTCAGGGCCACGGCGAATTCGGCGGCGCGCAACGCGGCCACCGCCTGCGGGCCGTTGTCGGCGTCGAGCGCGGGTTCGGTGTGCAGCACGATGTAGGCCTTGAGCGGCTCCGCCAGCATGGCGGCGGCGGTTTTGCCGCCCTGCCCCGGCACGGCGCCGGCCAGGTAGCCACCCACCGTATTGCCGCCGGAGGTCAGGAACCCGAAGCGCGCGCCGGCCAGATCGGCCACGCCGCGCGCGTTGGCGGCCAGCAGCGAAGCCTGCGGCGAGGCCACGGCCATGTTGCCCATCAGCACGGCGGCGTTGCTGCCCGATGCCAGGCTGGCGGCGATGAGCTTGGCGCTTTCGTCGGGCGTGACGCCGGCGAATTCGGCCGGAACGGGTTGTTCCTTGGCCTGGGCCAGCGCCACGGCCACCTGGGCCAGCGCTTGCGGCAAGCCGGACGGCGCCACGGTGATGCGCGCCGTGACCGGCATGAGGGGGTCGTCGGCGGCGCTGTCGACCAGCAGGATCTGCGTGCCGCGCTTGGCGGCCTGGCGCAGGCGCTGCGCCATGAGGGGGTGGTCTTTGCGCAGGAACGAGCCCACCACCAGCACGCGGTCGAGCGTATCGAGGTCGGCCACCGGCATGCCCAGCCAGGGCGCGCCGGACAGCGCGGCGTCGAAGCCGGGATCGGTCTGGCGCAGGCGGAAGTCGATGTTTTCGGAACCCAGGGCGCGCACCAGGCGACCCAGCAGCGCGAATTCTTCGGTGGTGGCGTATTCGGCCGCCAGCGCGCCGATCTGGCCGGCGCCGTGGCTGTCGCGCACGCGCGACAGGCCTTGCGCCACGGCCTGCAGCGCGTCGGCCCACGAGGCTTCCTGCCACTGGCCGTCGGCGCCCTTGATCATGGGCGCGGCCAGGCGGTCTTCGCTATTGAGGCCTTCGTACGAGAAGCGGTCGCGGTCGCTGATCCAGCATTCGTTGAGGGCTTCGTCTTCGAAAGGCACCACGCGCATGACGCGGTCGCCCTTGACCTGGATGACCAGGTTGGCGCCCAGGCTGTCGTGCGGGCTGACGCTGCGGCGGCGCGCCAGTTCCCAGGTGCGCGCGCTGTAGCGGAACGGCTTGGACGTCAGTGCGCCCACGGGGCACAGGTCGATCATGTTGCCCGAGAGCTCGGATTCGACCGTGCGGCCCACGAAGGTGGTGATCTCGGAATGCTCGCCACGGCCCAGCATGCCGAGTTCCATGATGCCGCCGATTTCCTGGCCGAACCGCACGCAGCGGGTGCAGTGGATGCAGCGGGTCATTTCTTCGGCCGACACCAGCGGGCCGAGATCTTTGTGGAAGACCACGCGCTTTTCTTCGCGATAGCGCGAAGCCGAGCCGCCGTAGCCCACCGCCAGGTCCTGCAGCTGGCACTCGCCGCCCTGATCGCAGATGGGGCAATCGAGCGGGTGGTTGATCAGCAGGAATTCCATGACCGATTTTTGGGCGGCCTTGGCTTTTTCGGAGCAGGTGTGCACCACCATGCCATTGGTGGCCGGCGTGGCGCAGGCCGGCAGCGCCTTGGGCGCCTTTTCCACTTCAACCAGGCACATGCGGCAATTCGCCGCGATGGACAGTTTCTTGTGGTAGCAGAAATGAGGCACGTACAGGCCGAGCTTCTGGGCCGCATGCATCACCATGCTGCCCTCGGGGACTTCGACCTGATTGCCGTCGACGGTTAATTCAACCATTGCTGTTCCTGAGACCTACAGATATTGCGGGACCACACACGACTTGTGCTCGATGTGGTGCGCGAATTCGTCGCGATAATGCTTGATGAAGCCACGCACCGGCATCGCGGCGGCGTCGCCCAGGGCGCAGATGGTGCGGCCCATGATGTTGCTGGCCACGCTGTCGAGCAGGTCGAGGTCTTCCTGGCGGCCCTGGCCGTGCTCGATGCGGTGCACCATGCGGTACAGCCACCCGGTGCCTTCGCGGCACGGCGTGCACTGGCCGCAGCTTTCTTCGAAATAGAAATACGACAACCGCAGCAGCGACTTCACCATGCAGCGGGTTTCGTCCATGACGATGACCGCGCCCGACCCCAGCATGGACCCCGCCTTGGCGATGGCGTCGTAATCCATGGTGGTGTCCATCATGATGTCGGCCGGCAGCACCGGGGCGCTGGAGCCGCCGGGGATGACGGCCTTGAGCTTCTTGCCGCCGCGCATGCCGCCGGCCAGCTCGAGCAGCTTGGCGAACGGCGTGCCCAGCGGGATTTCGTAGTTGCCGGGACGCTCGACGTCGCCCGTGATCGAGAACACCTTGGTGCCGCCGTTGTTGGGCTTGCCCACTTCAAGGTAGGCCTGGCCGCCGTTGCGGATGATCCAGGGCACCGCGGCGAAGGTCTCGGTGTTGTTGATGGTGGTGGGCTTGCCGTACAGGCCGAAGCTGGCCGGGAACGGCGGCTTGAAGCGCGGCTGGCCCTTCTTGCCCTCGAGCGATTCGAGCAGCGCGGTTTCTTCGCCGCAGATGTACGCCCCATAGCCATGGAAGGCGTGCAGCTGGAAGCTGAATTCGGAACCCTGGATGTTGTTGCCCAGGAATCCGGCGGCGCGGGCCTCTTCCAGGGCTTCTTCGAAGCGCTGGTAGACCTCGAAGATTTCGCCGTGGATGTAGTTGTAGCCGACGCTGATGCCCATGGCGTAGGCGGCGATGGCCATGCCTTCGATCACGATGTGCGGATTGAAGCGCAGGATGTCGCGGTCTTTGAACGTGCCGGGCTCGCCTTCGTCGGAATTGCAGACCAGGTACTTCTGCCCCGGAAACGCGCGCGGCATGAAGCTCCATTTAAGGCCGGTGGGAAAGCCCGCGCCGCCCCGGCCGCGCAGGCCCGAGGCCTTGACTTCGGCGATGACGTCTTCGGGCTTCATGCCGGACGACAGGATCTTGCGCAGGGCTTCGTAGCCGCCGCGCTGGACGTAGTCTTGCAGATGCCAGTTGCTGCCGTCGAGGCCGGCCAGGATCTGCGGCCCGATGTGCCGGCCATGCAGGCACATGGAACTGGCCAGGTCGTTCAGGGGATTGGGATCGAGCCCCTGCGCCAGATGCTTGTACAGGTCGGGCGCGTTCATGCCGGATCTCCTTCGCCCTGCGCCTTCAGGCCCTGGACCAGCGCGTCGAGTTTTTCTTCGGTCATGCGCACGCACATATGCTTGTTGTTGACGATGAGCACGGGGGAATCGCCACAGGCGCCCATGCATTCGCCCTCGACCAGCGTGAACAGGCCGTCGGGCGTGGTTTCGCGGTAATCGATGCCGAGCTTGCGCTTGAGGTAGTCGCCGGCTTTTTCGCCGTCGCGCAAGGCACACGGCAGGTTCGTGCAGACCGCGATCTTGTGCTTGCCGACCGGCTTGATGTCGAACATGTTGTAGAACGTGGCGACTTCCTGCACCGCGATGGGCGGCACGCCGATGTAGCGGGCCACGTCTTCGAGGACTTCGGGGGCCAGCCAGCCCTTTTCGTCTTGCGCGATGGCAAGCGAAGCCATGATGGCCGACTGCCGCTGGTCGGCCGGGAACTTGGCGAGTTCCCGATCGATTTTCTGGTAGGCCTGTTCGGAAAGCAGCATAGTTTGAATCCGGGTTATGCGGGGGCGTTCGGGCTGATGGTTCAGCGGTCGATTTCGCCGAAAACGATATCCTGCGTGCCGATGATGGTGACGGCGTCGGCGATCATGTGGCCGCGCGACATTTCATCGAGCGATTGCAAATGGGCAAACCCCGGCGCCCGGATTTTCAGGCGGTAAGGTTTGTTGGCGCCGTCGGACACCAGGTAGATGCCGAATTCGCCCTTGGGGTGTTCGATGGAAGCGAAGGTTTCGCCCGGCGGCACGTGGAAACCTTCGGTGAAGAGCTTGAAGTGATGGATGAGCTCTTCCATGTTGGTTTTCATGTGGGTGCGGCTGGGCGGCGCGACCTTGTGGTTCTCGATCATGACCGGCCCCGGGTTGTTGCGCAGCCATTCGACGCACTGGCGGATGATGCGGTTGCTTTCGCGCATTTCGGCGACGCGCACCAGGTAGCGGTCGTAGCAGTCGCCGTTGACGCCGACCGGCACGTCGAATTCGACCAGGTCGTAGACTTCGTAGGGCTGCATCTTGCGCAGGTCCCAGGCCACGCCCGAGCCGCGCAGCATGGGGCCTGTGAAACCCAGCGCCTTGGCGCGCTCGGGATCGACCACGCCGATGCCCACCAGGCGCTGCTTCCAGATGCGGTTGTCGGTCAGCAGGGTTTCGTATTCGTCGACGCAGGTCGGGAAACGATTGGTGAAGTCTTCGATGAAGTCGAGCAGCGAGCCGGACCGCGCGTCATTCATGATGCGCAGGTCTTTTTCGCCGCGGTACTTGCTGCTTTCGCCATACTGCGGCATGGCGTCGGGCAGGTCGCGGTAGACGCCGCCCGGCCGGTAGTAGGCCGCGTGCATGCGCGCGCCCGAGACGGCCTCGTAGCAGTCCATCAGGTCTTCGCGTTCGCGGAAGGCATACAGGAACACGGCCATGGCGCCCACGTCGAGCGCGTGCGAACCCAGCGACATCAGGTGGTTGAGCAGGCGCGTGATCTCGTCGAACATGACGCGGATGTACTGCGCGCGCAGCGGCGGCTCGATGCCCAGCAGTTTTTCGATGGCCATGACGTACGCGTGCTCGTTGCACATCATGGAGACGTAGTCGAGGCGGTCCATGTAGGGCAGCGCCTGGAGGTAGGTCTTGTGTTCGGCCAGTTTTTCGGTGGCGCGGTGCAGCAGCCCGATGTGCGGGTCGGCGCGCTGGATGACTTCGCCGTCGAGTTCGAGCACCAGGCGCAGCACACCGTGCGCGGCCGGGTGCTGCGGGCCGAAGTTCAGGGTGTAGTTCTTGATTTCTGCCATGATTTAACGCCCCATGCCGTAGGAATCTTCACGCACGACACGCGGGGTGATTTCGCGCGGATCGATGGTGACCGGCTGGTAGATGACGCGCCGCTGTTCCGGGTCGTAGCGCATTTCGACCGTGCCCGACAGGGGAAAGTCTTTGCGGAAAGGATGGCCGATGAAGCCGTAGTCGGTGAGGATGCGGCGCAGGTCGGGGTGGCCTTCGAAGACGATGCCGAACAGGTCGAAGGCTTCGCGTTCGAACCAGTTCACGCCGGGCCAGCATTCGATCAGCGAGCCCACCATGGGGAAGTCGTCGTCGGGGGCCCAGGTGCGCACGCGCAGGCGCCAGTTATGGGCGATGGACAGCAGGTGCGCGACCACGGCGTAGCGGGTGCGCTGCACGCCGGCGACCTTGTCTTCGTCGGCCTGGCGCGTGCCGTTGCCCCAGGTCAGGTAGTCGACGCCGCACAGGTCGATGCAGGTTTCGAAGCTCAGGCCGGATTCGGTGCGCAGCTTGTTGCAGACAGCCAGCCATTGGTCGGCCGGGACTTCCAGCGTGAGCTCGCCGAGGGCTTCGGTGAGCGCTATGTCTGCGCCCAGCGCGGCCTGCAGGTTGTGTTTCAGGGTTTCGAGCCTGGTCATCGTCATGGTCGCTTAGGTAAACCGATATGCTGACGGGGTGGCGCCGGCGCAACGCGCGGCCGGCGGCGATGCGTCAGCGGGCAATAGTGTTGGTCAGGCGGATCTTGTTCTGCATTTGCAGCAGCCCATAGACCAGCGCTTCGGCCGTGGGCGGACAGCCCGGCACGTAGACATCGACCGGCACGATGCGATCGCAGCCGCGCACGACCGAGTACGAGTAGTGGTAATACCCGCCCCCGTTGGCGCACGAACCCATGGATACGACCCAGCGCGGCTCGGGCATCTGGTCATAGACCTTGCGCAGCGCCGGCGCCATTTTGTTGCACAGCGTGCCAGCCACGATCATCAGGTCGGATTGGCGCGGGCTGGGGCGGAAAATGATGCCGAACTGGTCGAGGTCGTAGCGCGCCGCGCCGGCGTGCATCATCTCGACCGCGCAACAGGCCAGACCGAAGGTCATGGGCCACATCGAGCCCGTTTTTGCCCAGTTGAGGAACTTGTCGGCACTGGTAGTGATGAAACCTTGCTTGAGGATGCCGTCTATAGCCATTTTGGTCTCTGATAGCGTGCGGAAAGACCTGGGTTATTCCCAGTCGAGCGCGCCCTTTTTCCATTCGTAGATGAAGCCCACCGTGAGGACGGCCAGGAAGACCATGACGGTCCAGAAGCCCACGAGGCCCACCGTGCCCTGGGCGATGGCCCACGGAAACAGGAAGGCGATTTCGAGGTCGAACAGAATGAAGAGGATGGCCACCAGGTAGTAGCGCACATCGAACTTCATGCGGGCGTCTTCAAAGGCTTCGAAGCCGCATTCGTACGGCGAAAGTTTTTCGGCATAGGGACGCCGCGGGCCCAAAAGCGACCCTGCCGTCAGCAGGGCAAACCCGATGAGGGTAGCCACCGCGATAAACAGCAGGACGGGAAAATACTGTTGCAGGTTCATTCTGGCGTCCGTCAAATGCGCAAACCTTCAGATTGTAGCATTTGCCAAGTGACTGTTCGCTGAACCCAGCCCCCCTAAAACAGGGAACAATTGACGTTTGGCAGGAAGAAAAAAGCCACCCCGAAGGGTGGCTTTTTGCGGGCGGGCCGAAGCCCGCTCGCACGCTTGGCATCGAAGCAGAGCTTGCGCCCTGCAGTCGATTAGAAGCGGTGGCGGATACCGACGCCGACGGCGGTGCTCTTCACGTCGTCCAGGAACGCGTAGTTCTTGGCGTACGAACCGTAGGCGTACAGGTTGGTACGCTTGGACAGGTCGTAGGTGTAACCCAGCGAGAAGACGTTCATCGTTTCGTCGTCGCCCGTCAGCTTGTCGTTGCTGGGGTCGATCATTTGCCACGAACCGAACAGCTTCGAAGCGCCGCCGATGGGGGCGGTCAGGCCGACCATGTACGAGTTCGACTTGAAGCCGTCGGCGAACTGGTTGCTGCCGAAGGTGACGTTGCCGATTTCGCTGGCAACGCCTTGGCCGGCGAACCAGCCGTCGGTGGTGCGGCCATAGGCCAGCGCCAGCTTCACGACTTCGAAGTCATACGAACCGCCGATCGCGTACATGCGCGGGGTGGCGTTTTCGTTTTCGTTGTGCGGGGCGCTCAGTTGGTCGTACGACAGGGCGACGTTCAGCGGGCCGTTGACGTAGCGCAGGCCGGTGGTGATGCCGCGGGTGTTGTCGGTGGTGCGGAACGAGCTGTCAGCTTCGTCATCAACGTTGAACGAGTAGCCGACGCCGAACTGGAAGCCGCTGAACGACGGGGTTTGGTACATGACCATGTTGTCGTAGCGGACGGTGTTGGCAGCGCTCAGGCCGACGCCGATGTTCGATTGGCCGAAGGCGGCGCCGAACGGGTCGATCGAACCGAAGTACTTCGAGGCGATGTTGGTTTGACGGCCCAGGTCCAGACGGCCCCAGCTGTCGCTTTGCAGACCGATGGTGGCTTGGCGACCGAACAGACGACCACCTTGGGCGGAGTTACCGTTCGACGAGTTGAAGCCGCTTTCCAGCTGGAACACGGCTTGCAGGCCGTCACCCAGATCTTCCGTGCCACGCAGGCCCCAGCGCGAACCGTTCTGCACGCCGTTGATCATGCCGAAGCGGCTGCCGTCGAAACCGTCGCCCTCGACCTTGTTGTAGCCGAGGCCGGTATCGATGATGCCGTACAGCGTCACCGACGTTTCTGCCTGGGCTACACCGGCGAAACCGGCGAGCAGGGCGGCAGCGAGCAGAGTCTTTTTCATTTAAGAAATCTCCGTTGATTTGAGTGACAAGAGCAGCAATGCTTGCGTCAGCCTGCCGCCCCCCTAACTCCGCGAAGGGAAGTTGACGCTATTGCATCAAAAAACCCCGGCACTGGCTATGGCCGCAGCCAGAAAAGTGCGAGTTCGCGGCTGCCGCTGTTGGTATCTTGCAACATCGGCGGGATGTGGGGAGAACCTCATCAGTGTTTACCCTGAATGCCGCAGTAAGCCAGCATTCAAGCCGTTTCGTGCAGGATCGCCACCCATTTTTCCGGGAGCGGCGAGCATTGGTTTAGTAACGCTACACAATACTGGAAACAGCGCCGTACAAACTCGATACATTTCTGCCCGCCCCCTCTGGTAGCCCGCGTTCGCACAAATGTTGCATGCGAAATAACGTTGTTATTAAATTGGCACATTGCTATCACCGGCGCCGAACATGGAATCCCCCCCTGCCCCACCTGCCCCCCGCGCCCAGCAGTTCATCGCCCTGCGGCGCCAGCTCATTCTCGAGGCCGCGCAGCGGGTGTTCGAGCGCGACGGCCTGGAACAAACCACCGTGCGGGCCATCGCCAAAGAGGCCGGCTGCACCACAGGCGCCATTTACCCGTGGTTCGATGGCAAGGAAGCGATCTATGCCGAGCTGCTCGATGCCTCGCTGGGACGCCTGCACGGACAATTGGCCGGCGCCCTGGAAGGCGGCGCGGCCGGGGCCGCCCGGCGCGTCATCGCCGCCTTCTTCCAGTATTACGCCGTGCGTCCCACCGAGTTTTCGCTGGGCCTGTATCTATTCCAGGGGCTGGGGCCGCGCGGCCTGGGACGCGAGGCGGATGAACGCCTGAACGACCGCCTGCGCGGCTGCGTGGCCCTGTTGGGCCAGGGCCTGCGCCTGACCAAGCAGTGGCCGGACGACATCGTGGCCACCGAACAGATGCAGGCGTTCACCTACCTGATGGGCCTGCTGCTGCTGTTTCACACCCGCCGGGTCAAATCGCTGGGCCAGCAGGCCGACGGCCTGCTGGAACGTTTCTGCACAACGCTGGAGCAACGCTGAAGTGGATTCTTACCCCGAAGGCACTGATATGACACCGTCTTCTTTGCAGCCGCGCATCAGCGTGGCCGATTTTCACCGCTTGCTGGCCGAGCAGCATCCGTTTGCCGAGGTGCTGGGCATACAGATCACGGACATCGGCCACGGCACCGCGCGCGCCGTCCTGCCGGCCCGGGACGCCCACCAGCGGCTGGGCGGCATCGTGGCCGGCCCCATGTTGATGGGGCTGGCCGACCTGGCGCTGTATGCCGCGGTGGTGGGCGCCACCGGCCAGGCGAACGCGGTCACGGCCAGCCTGACCATCAATTTCCTGCGCAAGAGCCCGGCGGGCGCGGTGGTGGCCGAGGCCCGGCTGCTGAAGACCGGCCGCCTGGCCGCCGGCGAGGTGATCCTGCACGGCGAACACACCGATGAGCCGGTGGCGCACATCGTCAGTACCTGGTCGGTGCCGGCGCCATGAACGCGGCCCTTCGTATCGGCATCATCGGCCTGGGCGCGGCCGGCGGCGCGGCCGCGCGCCGGCTGTTGTCCACGGCGCCGCCCGAATTGTCTCTGACGGTATTCGACAAGGTGCCGGCGCAATGCGAGCCCTTTCGCGGCGCGGCCACCCTGGCGGCATCGGCGCAAGAGGTTCTGCGCGAATCGGACCTGATCGTGCTGGCGCTGCCGGGCCCGCGCGAAATCGACCGCACGCTCGAGCGCTTCAGCGACGGCAAGGTAGGAGCCGACATCCGGGGCAAGCTGCTCTGGAACCTGCGCGCGCTGCCGGCGGCCGCGGCCGCCGGCCTGGACCTTGCCGTCCGTGCCGCCGGCGCCGCCTATATAGCGGGAGGCGCCGACGAGGCGGCCCGCACGCTGCCACCCGGTTTCGACACCGCGGACGCGCGCAAGGCGCTGCTGGCTATGCGCGCCGCCTGAATGCCTGCAGGCGTTCGCCGCCGGCCAGGCAGATGGCCAGCCAGGCCAGGCTGAATGCGAAGCCGGCGACCACGTCGCTGAGATAATGCACCTGCAGCAGCACCCTGCTGAGCCCGATGGCGGCGATCAGGGCGGCGGCGCCCGCCAGGCACGGAACGTGCCAGCGCGCGGGCAGCGCGCGCACGGCCAGATAGCAGGCAAACCCATAGACCGCCAGCGCCGCCGAGGCATGCCCGCTGGGAAAGCTCCAGCCGTCGGCGGTGACGTACCCGTGCACGTGTTCGGGCCGCACACGCTGGAACAGATGCTTGAACGCCTGGTTGAGCGCCCCCGCCCCGCCCGTGGCGACCGCGCAGGTCAACGCCAGGGCCCATTGCCGCCGCCACAGCAGCCCCACCGTCATGCTGACGGCGATGACCGTCAGCAGATTGCGGTCGCCCAGATAGGTGAACCAGGACAATAACCAGAGCAGCGATGGCGGCATCGACAAGCTGAGGGCCGCCGCCAGGGTGTCATCCAGGCCGACCACGCCGGCATGCAGGCTCGTGGCCACGGCCAGTGCCAAGAACACCAGCCCCGCGCCGGCCGCCACGCCCCAGCAGGCGCGGACGAAGCGCGGCCCGGTGCGCCGCCCCAGGCCGCGGCCCAGCCGCCAGGCGCATCCCCCCGCCATTGCAGGCACGGCCAGGAATATCAATAGCGGATGGGCGGCAACCCAGTCGATGTAGGCGTCCATGAGCTCGCGTACGCACGACGGGCCGAATCTCAGGCGTCGCGCTGCAGGTCCAGCGTCTGGTCGGCCACGCGATGGAACTCGCCGGTATCGGCGGCGTAGTCCCAGCGCTGGACCGAGCATTGATGCCGGCCATTATCGGTCAAATGTTCAATGACATTGACCGAATTGGCGATGCCGCCCCGCACCCGCCGCGAGACGGCGGTTCCCGCCTGGACCGTCCAGGCCTGGCGCGGCGCGGCCCCGGCCGCGCCATGGATGGGCATGATGTATGGCAAATGGATGTGCCCGGCCAGGATGAGGTCGGCCCCCGCGTCGACCCAGGCCGGCACGGCGACGTCGCGGCCGATGAGCAGATTGCCGCGGTCGCTTTCGACGGCGGCGCGCACCGGGTGATGCAGCAACACCACCCGCAGGCGCCCCGGGCCGGCCTCGCGCAGCCGCTGGGCCACCCGCAGTACCTGGCCGGGCCCGACCTGGCCGTTCTTGTGGCGGCCAGGCCGCGTGGAATTGACCCCGATCGCCAACAGGCTGTCGGTTTCGACCACAGGCTCGAGATTGACCCCCAGCGCACGCCGATAGCCACGATAGGGGTCGAGCAGGCGCGCCACCAGGTTGTACAGCGGGATGTCGTGATTGCCCGGCACCGCCAGCACCGGCCGCTGCAGCGCCTGCACGAAGCGGCGCGCGGCGGCGAACTGGCCGCGGCGCGCGCGCTGCGTGATGTCGCCGCCCAGTAGCACCAGCTCGGGCTGCAGGCGATACGCCAGCGCCAGCAGCGCCCGCACCACGGTTTCGCGCTCGGTGCCGAAATGCGTATCGGAAATATGCAGGATCCGCGTCATGCGGGTTCCAGGCGCGGTGCCCCGGCGGGCACCAGCAATTGCAGCGGCTGCGGCGACACCGTGAACTCCAGCGGAGTGTCCAGCCATTGGATCTCGCCGTCGAGCGCGACCTTGATGCGGCGGCGGCCGCGCCCCACGCGCACGCTCAGGCGGTCGAATCCGAAGCTGAACACGTGGTCGGCATCGCCCAGGCGGCTGAGCCAGCCGCGCAGCACCAGGCCGTACAAGGCCAGCGTGCCCACCGGCCTGACCCCCATCGCCACCAGCCGGCCGCGCGCCAGTTCGTCGGCTTCAGCAATGCCGATCTGCTCTAGCTGCAGGGCATTGTTGCCCACCACGATGGTGGGGGTACGCAGCTGGCGTGTCCGCCCCTCGTATTCGAGCTGCACCGTCAGCTGCCGGGGCGCCCGGGCCAGGGTGACCAGGGCCGACCACAGCGCCACCGAGCGGCTGCGCCCGTACCGCTGCTTATAGGCTTCGCGATCTTCCAGCAGCTGGGGATACAGCCCCAGGCTGGCATTGATGAGAAACAGCCGGCCGTTGAGCAGCCCCACCTGCACCGGCCGGAGCCGGGCCGCGACCAGGCTGTGGACGGCAGCCTCGGTGTCTTGGGAAATGCCGTAAGTACGGCCGAAGTAATTAAAGGTGCCTTGCGGCAGGATGCCGAACGGCAGGCCGGTGCCCAGCACGGCCTGGGCCACCGCGCTAAGCGTGCCATCGCCGCCGGCGGCGACCACCACGCCGCCCTGCTGGCCGGCGCGCTCGATGGCGGTTTGCGCCGCGGCGGGGAGCTGCCGCCCGTTGTCGACCGGGATGAGCTCGCAGGATCGTCCCGCCGCCTCCATTACGCGGCGGATCGTGGCCTGGACATCGCGGGCGTTGTCGCGCCCCGACCCCGTGTTGTGCACGATGAAGAAGGGTTCCTGGCCGGTAAGATGAGCAGACGCCATGGCGCAAAGATAGCGCGCGGGCGTGCCGCACGGCAAGCCGGCATGGCCGGCTAGAATACGGCCTTGCCTCATTTCTTCGCGCCTTATCGTGCCGAACCGCGACGCCCCCTTCAGCTTCAAGAAAATTGCCGTTCCCGCGTTTGGCCCGTCCATCCTCTACGGCGTCAGCAACGGCGCCATCCTGCCGGTGGTGGCCCTGAGCGCGCGCGAGCTGGATGCTTCGGTGGCCGCCTCCGGCCTGATCGTCGCGCTGATCGGCATCGGGTCGCTGGTCAGCAACATCCCGGCGGCCATGATCACCTCGCGCTACGGCGAGCGGCTTTCCATGATGGGCGCCGCCGCGCTCAGCGTGCTGGCGCTGCTGCTGTGCATTTTCGCGGGCCATGCGTGGCTGCTGGCGGTGGGCGTGTTCTTCATCGGCATGGCCTCGTCGGTGTTCATGCTGGCCCGCCAGACCTACATGATCGACGCCGTGCCGGTCTACATGCGCGCCCGCGCCTTGTCGACCCTGGCCGGCACCATGCGGATCGGGGTATTCGTGGGGCCCTTCGCCGGCGCGGCGCTGATCCATGCCATGGGCCTGCAGGGCGCCTATTGGGTGGCGGCGGTGGCCATGGCCGGCGCGGGCCTGATCGCCCACCTGGCGCCCGACATGACCCCGCCCGAACGCCGCGATGCCGGCCTGCAGCCCAAGCCGCGCGTGCTGGATGTGGCCCGGGCGCATAAGCGCGTGTTCCTGACCCTGGGGCTGGGCATCCTGCTGGTCAGCGCGGTGCGGTCGTCGCGGCAGGTGGTGATTCCGCTGTGGGCCGACCATCTGGGCATCAACCCGACCACGACCTCCATCATCTACGGCCTGGTGGCGGCCATCGACATGTCGGTGTTCTATCCGGCCGGCACGCTGATGGACCGGCGCGGCCGACTGTGGGTAGCCGTGCCCTCTACCCTGCTGATGGGCTTCGCCCTGATCGGCACCTCGCTCACCAGCGGCGTGATCGGCTTCGTGATCGTGTCGATGATGCTGGGCATGGGCAATGGCATCGGCTCGGGCATCGTCATGACCCTGGGCGCCGATGCCGCGCCAGCGGCCGGCCGCACCGAGTTCCTGGGCATCTGGCGGCTGGTGTCCGACCTGGGCAGCAGCATGGGGCCAGTGGTGCTGTCGGCCATTACCGCCCTGGTTACGCTGGCCGCCGCGGTGGCGGCCATGGGCGCCTTCGGGCTGGCCGGCGCGGCGGTGTTCTGGCATTGGCTGCCGCGCGGCAACCCCTCGGCCGGCAAGAATGCCTGAGCGCTAGCGCCTACAGCCCCACATGCGGCGCAGCAAGCCGTCGCGCAGCACGTAATGGTGGAACAGGGCGGCCAGCGCGTGCAGGCCGGCCAGCACGACAATGGCCCAGGCCGCCAGGTTGTGCAGGTCGCCGAAAAAATGCCGCTGTTCGCGTGTCAGGGGCAACAGCTTCGGTATCGAGAACCAGCCGAAAAAAGTAAATGGCTCGCCCTGCGCCCAGCGAAACAGAAAGCCCAGCACGATCTGCGCCGCCAGCAATGCATACAAGGCATAGTGCATGCTCTTGGCCGTGGCCTGGAGCATGCCCCGGGAAGCCGGCGGCAGGCTTGTGCCCCGGGTGGCGCGCCAGATGATACGCCAAACGAACACCACGGTCAGCACCAGGCCCAGCGAAACATGCAGCGCCTGCAGCGGTTTGCGCGCCGGCGTGCCGGACGGCATCGATTCCCAGACTTGCGCCAGCACGAACAGCGCGACCACCAGCAGCGCGGTCAGCCAGTGCAGGACAATGGTGCTGGTATCGTAAACGGCGGCGGCGGGATCGAGGCGGGTATGACGAGTAGAGTTCATGGCGCGGCCTGCGAAAAAAGGGATTCTAAGCGTAGCCCGGCTGCCTGACTATTTGCTGAATAAACCGCCCCCGAAGCGCTGCGCGCTTCGCCGCCAGGTGTCTGACTCCCGCAGGGTGTCAGACACCGGAGCTTGGCCGAGATTTTCCGCACACAGCGGTGTCAGGCACCTGCGGAGCCTGACACCTGACAAGACCTGACAAGAGCCTGCCCGCCTAATCGTAGCGGCTGGCCGTTTCCAGCAAGGCCGACGTGCCGATCAGCGCATTGAGCTGGTCGAAATCCAGCATGCGCTCGCGCCACGGCGCGGTGGTGCCGTGTTCGCGCAGGCTACCGTAGTACGCCTGCAGTGTGTGCGCCACGGCCCGCGCCGTTCCGCCCGGAAAAATGACGATGCGGAAACCGCGCGCCGCGAGGGCCTGCGCGCTTTCGATGGGCGTCTGCCCGCCTTCCACCATATTGGCCAGCAGCGGCACGCGGGCCGCGAAGCGCGCGCACGCCGCATCCAGCTGCGCAGGCGAGCGCAGGGCTTCGATGAACAAGGCATCGACGCCACACTCGAAGTACCGCTCGGCGCGCTCGAAAGCCGCCTCGAGCCCCTCGACCGCGACCGCATCGGTGCGCGCCAGGATCAGCGTGGTGTCGCGCGTACGCGCATCGAGCGCGGCCCGCAGCTTGCCGCACATTTCGTCCACGGGCACCAGCGACTTGCCGGCCAGGTGCCCGCAACGCTTGGGGAACCCCTGGTCTTCCAGCTGGATCATGGCGGCGCCGGCACGCTCGAAACCGCGCACGGTGCGCTGCACGTTCAAGGCATTGCCGAAACCCGTATCGCCATCGACAATCACCGGGCGGCGCACGCGTTCGGTAATGCGCGCCAGCGTGTCTTCGACTTCGGTATACGTGGTAAGGCCCACGTCGGAACGGCCCAGCCGCGCATAGGCGATGGACGCCCCCGACAGATATAGCGCGTCGAAACCCGCCTGTTCGGCGATCAGGGCCGACAGGGCGTCGTAGACGCCGGGGGCCAACAGCGTACGGCCGGCGGCCAGCTGGTCTTTCAATAGGCTTGGTTGCATCAGGCTTTTAAAGGATAACGGGGCAGCGTGCCCTGGGCCAGGCGGTGCTTCAGTTGCGCAAGCAGGCCGCCCGCCCGCACCATGTCGAGCAGAAAGTCCGGCACCGGCTCGCAAGGCAGCGACGTGCCGTCGGATCGCAGTACGCGATGGTTGGGAAGGTCGATGCCGACTTGTTCGCCGTCGGCGATTTCGCCGGCGCGCTCGCACGTCAGCAACAGCAGGCCCACGTTGAAGGCGTTGCGAAAGTACAGGCCGCCGAAGCTGGGCGCGATCACGGCGCGCAATCCCAGTTGCACCAGGGCCGAGGCGGCCTGCTCGCGCGAAGAACCTATCCCGAAATTGCGGCCGGCCACCAGGACATCGCCCGCCCGCACCCCGCCGGCGAAATCCGGGCGGATGCCTTCGAGGCAATGGCGCGCGATGTCGGCGATGCCGAATTTCATGTAGGCGCCCGGCGCGAGCTGGTCGGTGTCGACGTCGTCGCCGACACGCCAGGCCTTGTGGGGGGTATTCATGACAGGACCTCGCGAGGATCGGCGATGCGCCCGGCCAGGGCCGAAGCCGCCACGGTATAGGGCGACGCCAGGTAGACCCGGGCCGTGGCGGCCCCCATGCGGCCCTTGAAGTTGCGGGCGGTGGTGGAAATGACGTTGGCGCCTTCGGGAATGGAGCCGCCATAGCCGGAACAGGCCCCGCAGGTCGTGGGCAACAGCGTGGCCCCGGCCTGCGTGAGCGCCGGCAACACGCCTTCGGATTCGGCGGCGGCCTGGTCGCGCTGGCTGGCGGGCGCCACCATCAGGCTGACGCCGGCCGCGATCCGCCGCCCTTGCAGTATCCGCGCGGCGGCGCGCAGGTCGTCGAGCTTGGCGCCGGTACAGGCGCCGATATAGGCCACCTGCACCGGCGTGTCGCCGTACGCCGCTACCGGGGCCGCGTTGGCCGGGCTGTGCGGGGCGGCCACCTGGGGTTCGAGCGCGGCGGCATCGAAGTCGTGCCACTGCGCCTCGGCATCGGGATCGGACTGCCAGCGGCTGGTATCGATTTCTTCTACGCCGGCCCGGCGCAGGTAGTCCGCCGTGGTGGCATCGGGTGCCACCAGGCCGGCCTGCGCGCCCAGCTCGGCCGACATATTCGACAGCGTCATGCGCTCTTGCATCGACAGCGCGCGCACGGCCTCGCCACAGAACTCCACGGCCTGGTAGTGGCCGCCGTTCATGCCGTAGCGGCCGATCATGTGCAGCATCATGTCTTTGGCCGTTACGCCCGGCGCCAGGCGGCCGTTCCAGCGCATCATCAGCGTCTCGGGCACCCGCATCCAGATCTCGCCGCTGGCGACCACGCCCAGCATTTCGGTGCTGCCCACGCCGAACATATAAGCGCCGAACGCGCCGCCGGTGGGCGAATGCGAATCGCCGCCCACACAGAACATGCCCGGACGCAGATGGCCGTGCTCGGGCACCACTACGTGACAGATGCCTTGCGAGTCGTACACATGCGGCAGCGCCTGTTCGCGCGCCCAGTCACGCGCAATGCGGACGATGCGGCGCGATTCGTCGTCGGCCTCGGGCACGTAGTGGTCCATGACCAGCACGACTTTGGAGCGATCCCACAGACCGGTGCCCAGCTCTTCGAGCATGGGCTTGAGACGGCGCGGTCCGCTGGAATCGTGGAACATGGCCAGATCGACCTTGCAGGTCAGGATTTCGCCGACGCGCACGACATCGCGGCCGGACGCGGCGGCCAGCAGTTTCTGGGCCAGGGTCTGGGCAGGCATGGTAACGGGTCTCATCAAGCGCCAGCCCCCGCCGACAGGGCGGCCGGCAGCCAGGTCGGCTGGCCGGGCATGTCGTGGGCTTGCATGTTCATACGGTATTCGTAGCGATCGGGCCGGTACTGGGCGTGCAGCCATTCCACGGGCCGGCCCGATTCATCGCGCACCACCCGATGCAGGCTGAGCAGCGCCGCCCCGACCGGGACCTCGAGCAGTTCGGCCACGCCCGGTTCGGCCAGCACGGCCGAAATGGCTTGTTCCGCGCCGGCCACCCGCACGCCGAGGTCGCGGAAAATGGCCAGCAAGGGCTTGGATCCGAGGTCTTTGCGGCGGATGCGCTGCCCGATGTCGTCGGGCACATAGGTGGTCAGATACGAAAACGGCAGGCCCTGATGGCTGCGCAGCCGCACCGAACGCTGCACCAGCGCGCCGCCGGGCAGTTCCAGCCGCGTCGCCACCTGCGGGGTGGCCGCGATGGTGTCGAGTTCCAGCAGGCGTACCTGGGTTTGCATACCCATGCGCGCCAGGTGCTCCATCAGGGTGTCGATGTCGGAACTGTGCTGCGGCGCCGACAGCGGCGCCTGCCGCAGGGCGTAGGTGCCGCGCCCCTGGCGCCGCTCGATCAGGCCTTCGGCCTCGAGCGCGTCGAGCGAACGGCGTATCGTCAGCCGCGACACGCCGTATTCCGTGGCCAGCGCGTTCTCGCCCGGCATGGCCGCATCGGCGGGAAAGCCGCCCGCCGCCAACCGCTGTTTCAACAGCAGGTATACCTTGTGATACAGCGGCAACGGGCTATCGGGCACAGTGGGCTCCAGTCGGGAACATCAATCGACCGTGGCGCCGGTGAACTTCACGATCTCGGCGTAACGCTCGATATCTTTGCGTACGAATGCATCCAGTTCTTCGGGGCTGCTGCTTACCGCAACGGCTGCCTCGCGCTCGAGCAATTGGCGGAATTCGGGCGCGGCCACCGCCTTGCGCGCCGCGGCATTCAATTTCGCCAGCGTTTCGGGCGGCAGGCCAGCCGGGCCGAACAAGGCGAACCAGGCATTGGACTCAAAACCCTTGATGGTATCGCCAATGGGCGGCACGCCCGGAAACTGGGCCAGCGGTTGCGGGCTGGTGACGCCCAATGCCTTGAGCGCGCCGCTCTTGATGTGCGGCATCGCATTGAGCGAGCTGGCGAACATCATGTCGACCTGCCCGCCCAGCAAGTCGGTGATGGCGGGGCTGGTGCCCTTGTAGGGCACGTTGAGAATATCCATGCCGGTCAGCATTTTCATGCGCTCGCCCGCCAAATGCAGCGACGAACCGATGGCGCCCAGCGCCATGGTGTATTTGCCGGGATTGGCCTTCACCAGCGACACGAATTCCGGCATGGACTGGGCCGGGAAATCTTTGCGGGCGACCAGCACGCTGGGCACGTTGGCCAGCATGCTGATCGGGGTGAAGTCGCGCACCGGGTCGAACGGCAGGTTGCGGTACAGGGTGGCATTGATGGAAAAGCTGGTGAACGTGACCAGCAGCGTATTGCCGTCGGGATTGCTCTTGGCGACGTAGTCGGCGGCGATATTGCCGCCCGCCCCCGGCTTGTTCTCGACCAGCACGGTGCGCTGCAGGTCTTGCGACATGCGCTGCGCGATGCTGCGCGCCACGGTGTCGGTCGTGCCGCCCGGCGGCGCGCCCACTACCAGTTTGATGGCGTCGCCCGGCGCGGCGGTGGAAGCCAGCGGCAAGGCCAGCGCGCCCAATAGCGCGCCGCCCACGGCGAGGCGTTGCAATCTGTGCATGGAATGTCTCCTGCCCTGTTGTATTGATGACAATACAAGTGTACCGGAAGTAAAGCGCGTGGGGCAAGCGAGGGCGCGAACGGGTCAAGAGCAGCCAGGTGTCAGGCTCCCGCAGGGTGCCTGACACCGCCGTGTCGAGAAAGCTGGACTCGTTTCGGTGTCTGACACCCTTCGGGAGTCAGACACCTGGTCGGGAGATGGCACTTCGGTGTCCGACACCCTACGGGAGTCAGGCACCCAGCCTGAGCGCGGATTCAGTCGTCGCGAGCGCGGTCGGCCTCGAGCCTGGCCAGGCGGAACAGTAGCAGCACGCAGCCCAGCAGGCCGGCGCCGGCCAGGGCCCAGCCTGCCGCCTCGCCCAGCGCGGGCACTGCCCACAACGGAGCAGCCAGGCCGGCCAAGGGGGCCAGGGTCATGCAGGCCAGGAATGTATTGCGCGCGCTGCCGGTACAGGCTGGCGCCGGCCGCGCGCCATGGCGGGCCTTTTGGGCAGAACGCACCTTGCCGGCGCGTTCACGTTCGAACTCCACATACACCACTGCCATAAGCCCCTCCTAGCTTATCTTCCGGCGAGGCGGGTACCCCGCGCGGAATTCTGGCCCCGGTGTCGTTGCATGGCCGGGCTGTGCCGCCCGATCCGCCCCAGACACCAGCGGGTTGTCTCGCGAACTATCGTTACCCTAATGGATACTCCTATATGCCCCGCAGTGCAATCGGGTTTTGCGCGTAAGCGACGTAGCGGCGGCGCGCGACAGCGAGCGCCCCGCGCGCCACCGCTTCCTTGTCTACTTGCCTTTCCCGTTACTTACGGGCCTTCTGCTTCTCTTGCAGCTGCTGCGCCATGCTCAGGTGTTCCTGCAGGGCGGGCAGGTGCTCCGCGGCGAACGCCTTGATGTCGGGGTCCTTGGCATTGGCCGAGGCATCCTGGAATAGCTTGACCGCGTCTTCGTGCGCCGACACCCCGATCTGGTCGATATACATCCCGTCGAAGCCGTCATCGGTCAGGCTCAGCGTCTTGATCTTGGCCTTCTGCAACAGCGACGGCCCTTCGGGCGGCGTATAGCCCTTCTTGCTGGCCAGGGCCGCCAGCTCTTCGCCGACCTTGGTGTGGTCCTGGATCATCTTGTCGGCAAAGGCCTTGACGTCGGGGTCCTTGGCTTTCTCTTGGGCCATCTTGCTGCCTTCGATTTCGGCGTGGCCCGCCTGCGCCGCGTTTTCCAGGAAATCCTTGTCGTCGCCATCCAGCGTGGACTTGCCGGCGTCCGGGGCCGCGGCGCCGGGCGTCGCGGGCGCGGTCTGCGTCGCGGGCGCGCCGGGGCTGGCCGGCGCGCTTTGGGTCGCCGGAGCGTCCTGTGTGGCTGGAGCCGGCGTCGTGGGCTGAGGCTGGGCCAGGCTGCCGCCCGCCATCAACATTGCGCCGGCCGTCATCATGCCGAGCGTGATATTACGTAGTTTCATAAGGGCCTCCGTTGCAACACGCCGGACGCGTGTCGGTTGTCAGGCTTTCCCGCCATGCCGAAAAGCACTGGCAATACCAGCAAACGCCATACCTGTGCGAACAACGCGGGAACTTCGCCGGCCCCGGCTCTCATTCTTGAAAGTTCTGGTTAATAACCGTGACACAGTCACGGCGACGGATCGCCCGCTCCTGGAACATACTGGCGTCCTTATACGGGAAACTGGAGGAGAAGAGCATGTCTAACCAGGACAGCCTGGAACACACCCCGCTCAAGCGGGTGATGGGACCGAAGCTGCTGCTGCTATTCATCGTCGGCGACATCCTGGGCACCGGGATCTACGCCCTGACCGGCCAGGTGGCCGCCGAAGTGGGCGGCGCGGCCTGGGCACCCTTCCTGGTCGCCTTCGTGGTGGCGCTGCTGACGGCCTTTTCCTACCTGGAACTGGTTACTAAATATCCCCGCGCCGCCGGCGCCGCCCTATACGTGCACAAGGCCTTCGGCGTGCACTTCCTGACCTTCATCGTCTGCTTTACCGTGATGTGCTCGGGCCTGACCTCGGCCGCCACGGCCTCGCGCGCCTTCTCGGCCAACCTGTTCGTGGCGCTGGGGGTCGACGCCGATCCCGCCGTGGTCACCCTGGGCGCGCTGGGCTTCATGCTGCTGATCATGATCGTGAATTTCCGCGGCGCCTCGGAAAGCGTGAAAGCCAACGTGGTGCTCACGCTGGTCGAACTCAGCGGCCTGCTGCTGGTGATCGTCCTGGGCTTTTACGCCATCGCCGGCGGCCAGGCCGACTTCTCGCGCGTGGTGGCCTTCGAGACCCCCGAAAACAAAAGCGTGTTCCTGGCCATTACGTCAGCCACGGCCCTGGCCTTCTTTGCCATGGTCGGCTTCGAAGACTCGGTCAACATGGCCGAAGAAACGCACGATCCGCACCGCATCTTTCCCAAGGTCATGCTGACGGGGCTGGGCATCACGGCCGTCATTTACGTGCTGGTGTCGATCTGCGCCGTGGCGCTGATTCCCGTGGGCGAACTGGCGGCCAGCTCGACGCCGCTGGTGCTGGTGGTGCAGCGCGCCGCGCCGAACCTGCCCATGGAAACCATCATGCCCGTCATCTCGATGTTCGCCGTGGCGAACTCGGCGCTGATCAACATGATGATGGCCAGCCGGCTGCTGTACGGTATGTCGCGCCAGGGCGTGCTGCCCAAGTTCCTGTCGTACGTGCACCAGCGCACCCGTACCCCGTGGTCGGCCATCCTGTTCACCACCGCGCTGGGGCTTGGCCTGATCGTGCTGGTCTCGGCCAGCAATTCCAAGGCCATCAGCGCGCTGGGCGGCACCACCGCCCTGCTGCTGCTGGGCGTGTTCACCTTCGTCAACATCGCCGTGCTGGTCCTGCGCCGCGATCCGGTCCAGCACGAGCATTTCCGCGCCAACACAGTGCTGTCGTGCCTGGGCGCGGCCGTCTGCCTGTTCCTGGTCACGCCGTTCACCGGCCGCGATCCCATCCAGTACCAGGTGGCGGGCTGGCTGCTGGCGCTGGGGGTCGTCATGTGGGGGGTGACCCTGCTGGTGCATCGCAAAGAACACCGCCACCTCGATCCGGAACACCTGACGGAAGACTAGGCCCGGCTTCCGGCAAGATGACGGCACGCCGCCCGGGGCCGATGCCCGGTTGGTAAACTGGCGGCCGTCATCGATTTACGGAGCAATACCATGCGACGCGCCGGCAGCGCCGATTTGCCGTTGCATGGCGGCCGGGTGCCGGCGTGGCTGGGGCAGCGCATGTCGCGCCTGGGCGCCATCATCGCGCAGGCCATCGTGCATCATTACGGCCGGGACGAATTCCTGCGCCGGCTGGCACACCCATTCTGGTTCCAGTCTTTCGGAGCCGTCATGGGCATGGACTGGCATTCCTCGGGCATTACCACCAGCGTGATCGGCGCGCTCAAGCGCGGCCTGCAACCCTTGGCGGGCGAACTGGGCATCCATGTGTGCGGCGGGCGCGGCCAGCATTCGCGCAAAACCCCCGGCGAACTGGCCCTGGTAAGCGAGCGCGTGGGGCTGGACGGCGATGCCCTGGCGCGCGCCAGCCGCCTGGTCGCCAAGGTAGACAGCGCGGCCGTGCAAGACGGTTTCAACTTATACCTGCACGGCTTCATCGTGACCGACGACGGCCACTGGACAGTGGTGCAGCAGGGCATGAACGACGCCAGCGGCCTGGCGCGCCGCTACCATTGGCTGTCGCAAGACTTGCAGGACTTCGTCGACGCCCCGCACGCCGCCATCGACGGCGTCAACCAGGGCCGCATCGTCAACCTGACCGACCGCCGCGCGGCCGCGTCGCGGCAAGGCCAGCTGGCGCTGCTGCACGAGCAGGGCCCCGATTTCATCGTGCAAGAAGCCGCGGCCCTGGCCCGGCACGACGCCCCGGCCGCCCAGGCGCCCGCCGAACCGGCCCAGTTGCCGCTGCCGCATCTGGTCATGCCCGCTCACCACGACGTGCGCCCCAAAGACGTCAACATGCGGCGGTTGCACGGCGCGCTGGCGGCGGCCGCCGAAAGCGGCCCGGCCGACTTCGCCGACCTGCTGCTGGTGCCCGGCGTGGGCGCGCGTACGGTACGCTCGCTGGCGCTGGTGGCCGAGGTCGTGCACGGCAGCCCGTGCCGCTTCACCGATCCGGCGCGCTTTTCGCTGGCCCATGGCGGCAAAGACCGGCATCCCTATCCCGTGCCTTGCGCGGTATACGACCAAACCATCGACGTACTGAAAAGCGCCGTGGGCAAGGCCGCGCTGGGCAACGACGAACGGCTGCAGGCCCTGCGCCGGCTCGACCAGCAGGCGCGGCGCCTGGAAAAAACGGCCCGCGGGCCGGCGCTGCCCGAGTTCATCGAGCAAGAACTGCAAGAGTCGGCCGGCTACGGCGGGCGCAGCATCTACGGCTGGGAAGCCTGAATACCGCGACGCGCGGCACAGGGTTTGCGTATTGCGGGGGCGAGGGGCGAGCCCCCACATCGCCGAATCCGGAGCCGCCATGAGAAAGCGCTATTCGATCGCCGTCCATGCCCGATGGGACGTCATGTTCCGGGCCACGCCCGAACAAGCCGCCGACATGCGCGCCGACAGCCTGGTGATCGACGAGGTCTGCAATACCGTGCCCGACTGGATGCCGGCGCCCCTGGTACGCGGCTGGTGCCGCGCCCAGGACGCCTGGCAATGGCTGAGAACGCTTTGAACCCAGGCGGTGTCTGACACCCTTCGGGAGTCAGACACCTGAAGCAATCGCGGCCCCTGGTGTCAGGCTCCGCAGGTGCCTGACACCGTTGCGTACAGACGCCCGCTATCACCGCCCGCGCCCGGGCACTCAACGGCGCGGCAGCATGCGCGCGGCCATCTGGTCGCGCCACACATATTGGTGCACGGCCACCATGGCCACGTGCCCGGCCGCCAGCGCCAGCAACAGCCAGCCCAGCCAGCCATGCAGCGCGTTGCCCAGCGCGACCAGCGGCGCGATCTCGCGGCCGGTTGCCTCGAACAGCTGCAGGCCGAACACCGACAGCCCCTTGCCGCGCCCATACGAACGCAGCAGGGCGAGCACGGGCACGCCGATCATCAACAGATACAGGCCGGCATGCCCCGCACAGGCCAGCCGGCCCCACAGGCCCGCGTCGGCGGGCGGGCGGCGCCGCTGGTTTTCCAGTGCCCACAGAGCGCGCAGCACCACCAGCGCAAGCAGCACCACGCCCAGCGCAACGTGCGACGGCCAGACCCAGCGCGAGATTTCCGCGTCGCGATTCCAGGCATGCAAGCCCGAGCTGACGAACTGCCACGCGAACAGGGCCGCCATGCCCCAGTGCAGGAAGCGGGTGATCGCGCCGTAGCCCTGGGGCGAATCGACCCAGGGGCTGGCGGGGGGATTGG
>WMBV01000025.1 GCA_017745595.1 Bordetella petrii | reverse complement strand
GTACAAGACCAAGGCCGCTGCCCACTCCGCCATCGCAAGCTACATCCACGGCTTCTATAATCCAACACGCCTGCACTCCGCGCTCGGCTATCTGTCGCCCAACGACTATGCCAGAAAATCCAAGCACTCAGCTTGACTCCCGCTTCTTGGCGTCCGCTCTCAGGGAACAGGTTCACTCTGCACCTCGGTGTCTGACACCCTACGGGAGTCAGACACCTGGCAAAATAGCCATCAGACGTTGAACAAGAAGTTCATCACGTCCCCATCCTGCACGACGTATTCCTTGCCTTCGGCCCGCATCTTGCCGGCTTCTTTGGCGCCCTGCTCGCCCTTGCAGGCGATGTAGTCGTCGAAGGAAATCGTTTGCGCGCGGATGAAGCCGCGTTCGAAGTCGGTGTGGATGACGCCGGCGGCCTGCGGCGCGGTGGCGCCGATGGGGACGGTCCAGGCGCGCACTTCTTTCACGCCGGCCGTGAAGTAGGTCTGCAGGCCCAGCAGCTTGAAGGCGGCGCGGATCAGGCGGTTCAGGCCCGGCTCGTCCATGCCCATGTCGGCCAGGAAGGCCTGGCGGTCTTCGTCGGGCAGGTCGACGATTTCGGATTCGATGGCGGCGCAGATGGCCACCACCGGCGCGTTGCGCGAGGCGGCGAATTCGGTCAGGCGGTCCAGCAGCGGGTTGTCGGCAAAGCCGTCGTCGCTGACGTTGCCCACGTACATGGCGGGCTTGGCGGTGATGAAGCACAGCGTCTTGATCAGCGCGGCCTCTTCGTCGCTGAGATCGACGGCGCGCACCGGCTTGGCCTGGTTGAGCGCGGCGATGCATTTTTCGAGCGCGGCCACCAGGCGCTGCGCTTCCTTGTCGCCCGAGCGGGCGGTCTTGGAATGGCGGTGCAGGGCTTTCTCGGCCGTCTGCAGGTCGGCCAGCGCCAGTTCGGTTTCGATGACCTCGATGTCGGCGATGGGATCGACCTTGCCGGCCACGTGGATCACGTTGGGGTCTTCGAAGCAGCGCACCACGTTGACGATGGCGTCGGTTTCGCGGATGTGCGACAGGAACTGGTTGCCCAGGCCTTCGCCCTGGCTGGCGCCGGCCACCAGGCCGGCGATGTCGACGAATTCCACCGTGGCGGGCAGGATGCGTTCGGGCTTGACGATGTCAGCCAGCTTCTGCAGGCGCGGATCGGGCACTTCGACCACGCCCACGTTGGGTTCGATGGTGCAGAAGGGGTAGTTTTCCGCCGCGATGCCCGCGCGGGTCAGGGCGTTGAAAAGCGTCGATTTGCCCACGTTGGGCAGGCCGACGATGCCGCATTGCAGAGCCATGGAAATCCTTGATGGTCCGGCACGGCCGCATCCGGCGCTGGTGCCCGGACATCCGGACCGGAGGCCGGATTGCCTGTCGTGTGCCTGTTTTAGTCGAAAATAACGGGAATTGTAGCGGGAATCGCCGCGCCTTGACGGCGCGCGGCTGGCCAGGCGGGCCGTGCCGCTAGGTCCCGTAGCGGTCGCACAGGAAATCCACGAATACCCGCACTTTCGCCGGCAGGTGCCGCCGGCTGGGAAAGACGGCCAGCAGGTCCGGATCGACCGACTGGACGTGGGGCAGGATTCTCTGCAGCCGGCCGGCCTCGAGGTCTTTTTCGACCACGAAAAGCGGCGACCGGATAATGCCGATGCCGGCGATGCCCGCCAGCCGCAGTGTGTTCGCGTCCGTGGACCGCAGGCGCCCGGACACCGGCACCGCCCGCTCGCCCATCGCGGTACGGAACCGCCATTCCACCAGTTCGCCCCGGCTGGCATACAGCAGGCATTCGCGGCTGGCCAGTTCGTCGATGGTTTCGGGTACGCCGTGCGCGCGCAGATAATCGGGCGAAGCGCAGACGACCCGGTGCAAGGTGGTGATCTTGCGCCCGACCACCGACTGGCTCAGCGGCGGATGGAACTGCAGGGCCAGGTCGTAGTTTTCTTCGACCAGGTCCACCAGCCGCTCGCTCAGGTTGACCTGGATTTCCAGTTTGGGATGCTGGCGCATGAATTCGGGCAGCGCGCGGGCGATGCGCCAGGTCCAGAAGTGCATGGTCGAGGCCACGCGCAATACGCCCTTGGCCTCGGTGGTGCCCGCGGTGGCCAGTTGCCGGGTTTGCTCCAGGTCGGCCAGGATGCGCGAGAACCGTTCGAAGCAGGCTTCGCCGACCTCGGTCAGCCGATGGCGCCGGGTGGTGCGGTCCAGCAGGCGGGCTTCCAGGTGGTTTTCCAGCAGCGCAAGGTGGCGGCTGACGGCGGCCGCCGATATCTGCAGGCGCTCCGCCGCGGGGGCGAGGCCCCCGGCTTCCACTATCGTGACGAAGGTGCGGATCGCGCCGAACAGGTCCATGCCGGGCATGATAACCCCGCGTCATCGCAAGAACATGGGGCTTCGGCTCAGTCCGCCCGGGCGGGCGCCTGGCGCGCGGCCCGCGCCCCGGCAATGCGGCCGAAGGTGGCCCCGCGCAGCACCGAGGTCGCCGCGGGGTAGCGGCGGTAGTAGATGCCCGTCATGGCGCCCGCGGCATACAGGCCCGGAATGACATCGCCGTCGGCGTTGAGCACCCGGGCGTCGGCATCGGTCTTCACGCCGCCGAAGGTGATGATGCCCGATGGAATCAGCGGGTAGGCCATGAACGGCGGCGTGTCGATCGGACGCGCCCAGTTGCTTTTCGGCGGCACGGCATTGCCGGCCGCCAGGCCATCGGCCCGGGACGGCACGAACTCCCCGGGCCGGCACGCCGCGTTGAACGCCTGCACCGTCTGCGCCAGCACCCCGTGCGGCAGGTCCAGTTTGCGGGCCAGGTCTTCCAGGCTGTCGGCCCGTATGGGTGGCACATCGCTCAGCACCGCCTTGACGTAGTTGGGCACATCCTCGATCTTGGCGTCCAGGATGGCGTAGCCGATGGTGCCCGGCTGTTTCTGGATCGCCCAGCAGATGCGGTCGTAGTTGTTGTAGTCGGCGCCGCCGCCTTCGTCGCAGAAGCGCATGCCCAGCCGGTTGACGACGATGCCGAACGGAAAAATCAGCACCTTGGCTTCGGCCCGCGCCGAGCGTTCATCGACCGGGGTGGAATGGTAGGCGCCGAAGTCGCCGGCGGGCGCGGCGCCCACGTCGAATGCCATGCGTATGCCTTCGCCGCGGTTGTAGTGCGCCCCGCGGGCAACCGGACGGATACCGGCGGCGCCGGGGCCGACGTAGCGCGACAGCATTTCCAGCGACCCCTCGAAGCCGCCGCTGGCCAGCACGACGGCCTGGGCGCGGAAATCGACGGGGCGGTTGCCGCGGGCCACCGCGCGCAGGCCCGCGATCGCGCCATCGCGCTCGATCAGGCGGCGCCCGGTGGTCTCGTAGAAGAACTGCACGCCGCCGCGCCGCGCCGCGTCGCCCAGCGCCTCCAGCATGGCCGCGCCGCCGCCGCTGGGCGTAATCATGGGCATGGGCGCCAGCGTGATCTGCGGCAGCATGGTGGGAATGAACCGCACGCCATGGCTCTTGATCCACTGGATGGTCGGCACGGCTTCGCGCGACAGCGTGGCCAGATATTCGATGTCGGTCACCGGCATCGAGCGCACCACGTTGCCCCAGCTGTCCGGCGCGCTGTCCATCTCGGCGATCAGGCCGGGATCGGGGTTGGCGCTGGCGACCTCGGCCATCGCCTCGTCGAAATCGTCCGCTAGCTCGGTTTCGCTTTTCATGCGCAGGAAGGCTTCGGTATAGCGCGTGCAACCGCCGCTTTCCGCGGCGCTGGCGCGCTCGACCACGGCCACCCGCGCCCCCGCTTCCATGGCGGACACCGCCGCCGACAGGCCGGCGATGCCATGCCCCAGGACGACCACATCGAAATCGTGTTCTTCAGCCATTGCTTTTTCTCCCGGCGCCGGCTGGCGAGCCGGCGCGCAAAGTCCTGCGTATCAGCCGCGCGTGCGGCCGACCTTCGCCAGGTCCACGCCCGGCACCATGCCCGCGATACTGAAGCCGCCATCGACGGGCAGCACCACGCCCGTCAGGAATGACGCCTCGGGCGATGCCAGGAACAGGGCGGCGGCGGCCACGTCGTCTTGCGAGCCGATGCGCCCCAGCGCCGTGCGGCGCCGCCGCTCTTCCCAGCCGCTGGCGTCCAGGTTCGAATTCGACATCGCGGACGGAATCGCCGACGGCGCCAGCGAATTCACGCGGATGCCCAGCGGGCCGAGCTCCGCCGCCAGCGCGCGCGTCATAGCGTCCAGCCCGCCTTTGATGGATGCGTAGGCGCTGCTGTAGGCCACGCCCGTCAGCGCGACGACCGACGAGATGTTGATGATGGCTCCGCCGCCCGCCTGGCGCATGGGCTCGGCGGCCGCCTGGCTGAGCAGCAGCGGCCCCTTCAGGCCCACCGCCAGCATGCGGTCGACGATCGCCGCTTGCACTTCGGCCAGCGGGCCGTACTTGGCAAAGACGGCGCAATTGACCAGCACGCTCAGTTTGCCGAACTGCCGCAGCGCGGCGCGCACGGCGGCCTGGCCGCTGGCCGCGTCGGACACGTCGACATGTACCGCCGCCGCCTGGCCGCCATGCGCCTGGATTTCGGACGCCACGCCCTGCGCGCCCGCCTCGTTCAGGTCCGCCACCATCACGCGGCAGCCCGCCCGCGCGTAGGCCAGCGCGATGGCGCGCCCCAGGCCCTGCGCGGCCCCCGTGATCAGCGCGACTTCCGTCGACAGGATCATTGCGCGTCTCTGGTAAAGGCGTCTTCGGAACCGGCGACGCGGCAGAAGCGCGACAGCGACTGGATCGAGTTGGCATGTTCCTCGGCGGTGTGCGCCGCGCAGCAATCTTCCAGCACCACTACGTCGAAGTCGCGGTCGTGCGCATCGCGCACGGTGGCCTGCACCACGGCCTGAGTCGATACCCCCGAACAATAAATGCGCCCGATCCGCATGGCGCTCAGTTGCGCCATCAGGGTCGTGGCGTAGAACGGGCTGACACGATGCTTGACGACATGCACATCCGTGTCCCGCGCGTCCAGGCCGGGATGCAGTTCGGCGCCCTTGCCACCCAGCTTGAACAGCCCGGCGGCCGGCGCCCCCGAGAATATCGGCGACGCGGCCGGACACTCGTGGTAGTCGCTGGAAAACCCGACGCGCACGAACCCGATCGCCACGCCGGCGCGGCGCGCGGCATCGATCGCGCGGGCGGTGCGCGCGACGATATCCCGGCTGCGGGCCTGCTCGGCCAAGGGGCCGGGCCGCGCGCCGTCGGGCGGGTTGATCAGGTCGTTCTGCATATCGAGGACGAGATAAATGGCATTCACGGCGTATCCTTTCTGGGTATGGAGTTCATCGATCCGCGCCGTCGCGCCCGGCGTGCGGAGCGCGCGGCGGACCGCGAACCTGAAGTGCTGCGGGACGCGCGCTCAACCGTCCAGCTTGATGTGGGCCTTGGAGATCACCTCGCCCCAGCGCTGCGTGTCCGACTCGATGAACCGCTGGAGTTCGGCGGGGCTCATGGGGGGATGCACGTCCACGCCCAGGGCCCGGAAGTTCGCGACGGCATCGGGCGACCGGATAATGGTGTCGATGGCGGCGGCCACGCGCCGCACGATGGGATCGGGCGTCTTGGCCGGAGCCACGATGGCAAACCAGTTGACGACGTCGATGCCCTTGACGCCCAGGTCTTCAAGGCTGGGCACGTCGGGCAGCACGAACGAGCGTTCGCGGGTCATCATGGAATAGACCTTGATCTTGCCGTCGGCGCTCAGCGCCTTGGCGCGCGCGGCCGGCAATACCATCAGGTCTACCTGCCCCGCCATCAGCGCGTTGACGGCGGGCGCCTCGCCCTGGAAAGGAACGTGCAGCATCTGCAGATCGTTGCGGCCCTTGAGCATTTCCATGCCGATCTGCGAAGTACTGCCGACGCCCCACGACGCGAAGGTCAGTTCGCCCGGATGCGCCTTGGCCAGCGCGATGATGTCCTGCAGCGTATCGGCCTTCAGGTCGGCGCGCGACACCAGCGCGAACGGATTGATCGCGAATGGCGCCACCGCCACGAAGGCCCGCACCGGATCGTAGGACAGCGTGGAATAGACGTGCGGATTGATGGAATGGGTTTCCGCGCTGGCGACGAACAGGGTGTAGCCGTCGGGGCGCGCCGACGCGGCGTAGTCGCTGCCGACCCGGCCGTTGGCGCCGCTGCGGTTCTCGACCACGATCGTCGTGCCCAATTGCTCGCCGAGCCGGGTGGCCAGGATGCGGCTGGCCGCGTCGGTGACGCCGCCCACCGGCCATGGCACCACCATTTTGATAGGCCGTCCGCCCGGATAGTCTTGCGCCATGGCGGGGGCGGCCAGGCCCAGCCCCGCGCCGATGATCAGGGCAGCGGCCCAGCGGGCACCGCCGCCCGCGCCCGCGCGGCACACGCGGGAAAAAACGTTCCCCATGCTTGTCTCCGTAGGTTGTAATCGTTGGCAAAGAGTCTCCCACTCTGTCTTGCTCAACGAAAGCCTATTCTTTGAGATGGATTCGTACGCGCAGCGTAAGAATCGACGGCGCGTAGCGCCGCATGGGAACCGTGCCGCCCTACCCCAGGCCCAGCACCAGCACGATCAGCAGCATGGGGCCGGCGTTGAAAAGGCTGTGCAGCGCTACAGACGCGCCGATGCCGCGCCGCACGCGGATCCAGCCCAGCACCAGGCCGGTGGCCCATTGCGGCAGCACCAGCAGGGGCAGCATCCAGTAGGCCGTGTCGGACAACACGAAATTATTCAGGTGCACCACCGCGAAGGCCAGCGACGACAGGTGATAGACCCGGCCGAAGTGCATCAGATAGTGGCGTCGCCAGCCCATTTGCCAGCGTGCCCGCGACACCCTGGCGCGCCGCAGCGGCAGGCTGGCCAGCAGCAGCACCGCGGCCGCCCACGCCAGCGTCCAGCCGTGCACGCCCCACAGCAGCGGGGGCAGGATGGCCGGGCATACCCACAACGCCTGCCTGGGGCGGCGCAGGCCGTAGCGGAACAGCATTTCTTCGATCAGCGGCGCCCACAGCACCGCCGTCAGCCAGGGAATGGCGGACGGGTCCAGGCGATGCACGGCGCCGCCCGCGCCGGCCGCCGTGACGGCAATGGGCCCCAGCGCAAAGAAATTCAGCCCCCACAGCACGGCCGCCCAGGCCAGCAGCCGGCGCAGCGGCACGTCGGGCAGCCAGTCGTTGCGCAGCCCGCTGTGCGTGCGCCGGCCGGGCAGGCGGCGCAGGTCGGCGTCGAACAAAAAGCGCCAGAAATCGGCCAGCTCGTCCCGGAATCGCAGCGCGCCGCGCTTCGGGGGTGGGACTTTCACTTCAGGCACCGTTGCCGCTGTGCAGCTGGCGCGTGGCCAGGGCGAAGTCGCCGTCCAGCATGGCCGGCACCACGGCGCGGCAGCGATGGATGACGTCGTCGATGGCGCCTTGTTCGTCGCGGCGCGGCGGATGCAGCACGAAATCGGCCACCTGCTGGGCCAGGCCCAGTGTGCGGGGGTGCCCGATGCCGATGCGCAGGCGCCAGAAATTGGGGCTGCCCAGGGCGGCCTGGATGTCTTTCAGGCCATTGTGGCCGGCATGGCCGCCGCCCTGCTTGAGCTTGACCTGGCCGGGCAGCAGGTCCAGTTCGTCGTGCAGCACCAGCACCTGTTCGGGCGCCAGCTTGTAGAAGCGCGCCAGCGCCCCCACCGCCTGCCCCGAACGGTTCATATAGGTAATGGGCTTGGCCAGCAGTACGCTGTCGCCGGCATGGCGCGCCTTGGCCACCATGCCGAAAAAGCCTTTTTCCAGCGTGAAGCTGGCGCGCAGGTCGTCGGCCAGGTGGTCGGCCAGCCAGAAGCCGGCGTTGTGGCGGGTGGTTTCATACTCGGGGCCGGGATTGCCCAGGCCCACGATCAGGCGGATGGCGGTAGACATGACGGGCATGTTTAACATGAAAAATGGCGCCCCGCCGCCGCTCTTCGGCTGGCGGCCCTGTAGGGGAACGCTTTGCCTGGAGACGGCCGGGGGTGAAAAAAACCCCGCGCATGCCTCTGCACGCGCGGGGTTTCGACTGGGTGCCCGAGATGCGTCGGGTACCGGCGCTTAGGCGGCGGGGGTTTCCGCGGCCGCGTCGTCGTCGGCGGCAGCGGCACCGCCGCCCTTCACCAACGCCGAAGCCAGCACCGGGTCGGCCTCGCTGCCGTGCGCCAGGTACGTGACGCCCTTGGGCAGCTTGACGCTGGACAGATGCACCGAGCCACCGCCCAGCAGGTTGCCCAGGTCGACTTCGATGAACTGCGGCAGCGCGGCCGGCAGGCAGGTGATTTCCAGTTCGGTCATCACGTGGCTGATGACGGCGCCGCTGAGCTTGACGGCGGGCGACTCGTCGCCGTTGATGAAGTGCAGGGGCACCTTGGTGTGCAGGGCCTGGTTGGCATCGACGCGCTGGAAGTCGACGTGCAGGACTTGCGGCTTGTAGGCGTGCCATTGAACCGCACGCAGCAGCACGGCTTCTTCCTTGCCTTCGTACTGCATTTGCAGGATCGAGGCGTGGAATTGTTCCTTGCGCAGGGCGTGGTAGATCTCGTTGTGGTCGAGTTCGATGTTCAGGGGGGCAGCCGATCCGCCATAAACGATGGCGGGAACGCGGCCCGCGCGGCGCAGGCGGCGGCTCGCACTCGAACCCTGGACGCTACGCGCAGTGGCATTGAATTTCATGGATAGCTCCGGACAATCTGGCAGCGGCGAAGCTGCCGGTTAAGTTGCACGGCGCGCGACCTGCGCGCCGTGTTGGTTGCCCGTCTGCCGCGACCAGCAGGCAGGCAAATACGAAAATTCGGGGTCAGTCGACGAACAGCGAGCTGACCGATTCGGCATTGGAAATGCGCAGAATGGTTTCGCCCAGCAGCGCCGCGCACGACAACTGGCGGATTTTACCGCTGGCCTGGCCTTGCTCGGACAGCGGGATGGTGTCGGTGACGACGAGTTCGTCGAGTTCCGACGCTTCGATGCGGTCGATGGCGCCGCCCGACAGCACGGGGTGCGTGCAATAGGCGTAGACGGCGCCGGCGCCGCGGTCTTTCAGGGCCTGCGCCGCCTTGCACAGCGTGCCGGCGGTATCGACCATGTCGTCCATGATGATGCAGGTGCGGCCGTCGACTTCGCCGATGATGTTCATGACTTCGGACACATTGGCGCGCGGGCGGCGCTTGTCGATGATGGCCAGGTCGGCTTCCAGCTGCTTGGCCAGCGCGCGGGCGCGCACCACGCCGCCGATGTCGGGCGACACCACCACCAGGTTCGAGAAATTGCGGCGCCAGATGTCGCCCAGCAAGATCGGACCGGCGTAGATGTTGTCGACGGGGATGTCGAAGAAGCCCTGGATCTGGTCGGCGTGCAGGTCCATGGTAAGCACGCGGTCGACCCCGGCCACCTGCAGCATGTTGGCCACGACCTTGGCCGAGATGGCCACGCGCGCCGAACGCGGGCGGCGGTCTTGGCGGGCATAGCCGAAATACGGGATGGCCGCGGTGATGCGGCCCGCCGACGCGCGGCGCAACGCATCGACCATGACCATGATTTCCATCAGGTTGTCGTTGGTGGGCGCACAGGTGGGCTGCAGCACGAATACGTCTTTGCCGCGCACGTTTTCGTTGATTTCGACCATGACTTCTCCGTCGGAGAAGCGGCCCACCGTCATTTTGCCCAGGGACATGTCGAGATGATTGACTACGTCTACGGCCAGGCGTGTATTGGCCGTACCCGTGAAGATCATGAAGCTGTCGTTTGGCATGATGGAAGCTGCGATGGTCGTTTAGGACGCGAACGTATGCTGCTGCCGGAAATCCGGCAAATAAAAAAAGCTGCTGAACCGTGGCCAGTGTCTGACAGGCGCGTTCAACAGCTTTTTTATTGATTTGGGTGGCTGGGGAGGAAGGATTCGAACCTTCGCATGCCGGAATCAAAATCCGGTGCCTTAACCAGCTTGGCGACTCCCCAACTATCTTGCGATCCAGTTCCGCAACGGGTGCTCGGCCAACCCGGGACATGCCCGTACCAACCTGAACCCTGCCTGCGTGTTGCCGGTTGATTCACCAGCGACGCGCATTGTAGCGGTAATTTCCTGCTGAGCCAAAACGGCTTGCTGCATGGTGGCGTACTGGGCGAACAAACACGCGCCAGACCCCGACATGCGGGCATGGATACCATGCCCCGACAGCCACCGCGCAGCCCGCTGTACTTCAGGGTAGCGCCGGTAAACCACCGGTTCCAAGTCGTTTCTGCCAAAAAACCTGCCAAGATGCCCGGTACGGTTCGCGCCGGAATCTTGCAAGGCAAGAAAGTCCGCTATTGTGACTGAAGGTGTGTCGCGTGTCAAATCGGGGCTGGAAAAAATATCGGCCGTGGGCACGCTGGCGTCGGGCTGGGCCACCAGGTACGCCGCCGGGGAAAGGTCGAGCGGCGTCAGGATTTCGCCCACGCCCTCGGCGAAGGCCGATAAGCCGAACACGAAGACGGGCACGTCGGCCCCCAGCGGCAGGGCCAGCGCCATGAGCTCGCCGCGCGACAGGCCGGTGCCCCACAGGCGGTTCAGCGCGATCAGGGTCGAGGCGGCATCGCTCGAGCCGCCGCCCAGCCCGCCGCCCTGCGGAATGCGTTTTTCCAGGGTGATGAGCGCGCCCTGGCGCGTGCCGGTGGCCCGTTGCAGGGCCAGCGCGGCGCGCAGGGTCAGGTCGTGTTGCGGCGGCACGCCGGGCAGATCGGCGGCGCGCTCGATGCGGCCGTCGGCGCGCGATTCGAAATGCAGCGTATCGCACAGGTCGATGAAGCGGAATACGGTTTGCAGCAGGTGGTAGCCATCGGGCCGGCGCCCCACTACATGCAGGAACAGGTTCAGCTTGGCCGGCGCGGGAACGTCGTACAGCATGGCCGGCGGTCAGGGCTGGCTGACGGCCAGCCGCACGACAATGCGGCGCCCCGGTTCGGTACGCTGCAGTACCAGCAGGCCGGGGCCCAGGTTGTCGTAGCGCGACAGGCGGGCCTGCCAGCCGTCTTGCTCGAAGGCCGCCGGGCGGCCCTGGGTATCGCGTTCCAGCCCGCTGACCGGCGCGTCGTCGGCCACCCGGCCGCGCAGCCAGTCGCGCAGGCTGGATACCGGCACCGGGCCGCCCAGCGCCTCTTCGGCCAGGGCGTCGGGGGTATCGGCCTGCAGCACGGTGCCGTCGGCCTTGGTCAGGGTGGCGTGGCCGGGCCGGCCTTCCACGCGGGCCTCGGTGGAGCCCAGCGGATTGGTGAGATCGAGCTGGTAGCGGTGGCCGTCGTCGCGCCAGGTAAAGCCGCCCTGCACGGCCTGCTGTTCGCCCGAGGCCTCGGTGACGGTGATGGCGAAACGGCCGCCGCGCGTGAAGGCATCGGCGTGGGTGCCGGGCGGGGTTTCGGGCACGCTGGCGCAGGCCGCCAGCACGGCGCACGCGCCGGCCGCCAACCAGCCGCGCAACCCCCGAACCGCATGGCGCAGGGTAGGCACGGCCACCGTCACAGGCGGACTCCGAGGCGCTTGGCGGTGTCGAGCAGGGTGTGGTTCTTGGGGTCGTGCTTGAAGCCGGCCTGCAGCAGTTCTTGCGCCTGCTCGCGCTTGCCCTGCGCCCACAGCACCTCGGCCAGGTGCGCGGCGATATCGGCCTCGGGGCGCTGCGCGTAGGCGCGCGACAGGTAATCGGCCGCGGCCTGCTGGTCGCCCATGCGGAATTTGACCCAGCCCATGCTGTCCAGGATGAAGGGGTCGTCGGGCAGCAACTCGAGCGCCTGGGTGATGAGGTCGAGCGCCTCGGGCAGGCGCTCGTTGCGGTCGGCCAGCGTATAGCCCAGCGCGTTGTAGGCATGCGCGTGCTCGGGATCGAGCGCAATCACCTGCCGCAGCTGCGTTTCGAGCTCGCCATAGCGGCCCTGGCGCTCGTACAGCATGGCCAGTTCGTACTTGATTTCGACGGTGTCGGGCTGCGCCTCGTTGGCGGCCTCGAGCGTGGCCACCGCCTGGTCGATGCGGTCGGCGTCGCGCAGGATCTGGGCCTTGGTCAGTACCCCCTGCACTTCGTCGTCTTCGTCTTGGGGCTGGGCGGCGTCGATCATGGCCAGGGCCTCGTCGACACGGCCCTGCTTGGCGCGCAGCGCGGCCTGGCGCATCTGTGCCGAATAGCGCAAGGTGGGGTCGTCGATCTGGCCCAGCTGGGCGATGGCCTCGTCGATGTTGCCCTGGTCTTCGGCGATGCGCGACAGCAGAACGCGCGCGTCGGCCTCGGCCGCGCCGGCGTCGCTGGCGCCCGGCGCAATAGCCTCTTGGCGCTGGTTCTGCACGTCGAGATACTGCTGCAGCAGCGTGCGGGCCTGGTCTTTGCGCCCGGCCTTGTAGGCCAGCTGCGCCTGCATGAACAGCAGGTCGAAGTCTTCGGGCGCGCGCCGCGCCATGAGCTGCAATTCGGCCAGGGCACCGTCGTAATCGCCGCGGTCGGCCATCTGGCCGGCCAGCGACAGATGCAGCTTGCGCGCATCGGGATGCTTGGCCAGGAAGGCGCGGGCTTCGATTTCGGCGCGCTGCGGGTCGACGCGGGCGCCGTATTCCAGCACGCGCTGCGCGGCGGGTTCGGAACGCGGATCGGCGGCCAGGGCCGCACGGGCCTCTTGGGCGGCGCGGTGGTAGTCGCCCGCCGCCTGGGCCACGTCGGCCAGGGCCAGGTGGGCCTCGGGCAGCTTGCGCACCGCGGGACTGAGCGATTCGTCGAGGATGCGCAGGGCCAGCCGGCGATCGTTCAGGCGGCCCAGCACGCCCAGCGCCTGCGCGATGGCGGAGGGCTTGTCGACCGCCGCGTCGATGCGCGTGCGCAGCGCCCTGGCCAGCCCGGCCGTCTGGCCGTTGGCCGCCGCCAGGGCCAGTTCGGTGGACGAGGCCTCGATGTCGCCCGGCGCCAGCCGCGACCATTCGCGCGAGGCATCGAGCGCGCCGGGCAGGTTGCCGCCGGCCAGCTGGAATTCCAGGGCGCGCCGCGCCAGGCGCGCATCGCCGGTTTCGCGCGCCAGGTTCACCAGCGTGGAAGCGGCGGTGCTGTACATGCCGCGCTGGGCGGCGATTTCAGAGGCCAGCACCCGATAGAAAATGTCGGCCGTCAGCGTGACCAGCGGCGTCTGCCCCGGACGCAGGCGGATGACCTGCGTTTCGGGGGTGCGCGACTGCGGCACCAGGCGCGGCCCGGTGGCATCGCCCGGAAGCCGGTCGGCCGCCAGGGCCGGCAAGGGCTGCAAACCCGCCAGCGCGAGCGCCAGCACGGTAACGACGGAATGAACTTGTTTAAGCGACGACTTCACGCGGCCTGTCCGGTTGATGGCACAATCATCTGTACACCTGCGATCATCTTACACTGGCTCATGCCGGAACTCCCCGAAGTCGAAACCACCCGCCGCGGCATCGATGCCGTCATCACCGGCCAGACGCTGCGCCGCCTGCTGGTGCGCGAATCGCGCATGCGCTGGCCCATTCCCGCCGATCTGCCCGGCCTGCTGTCCGGCCGGACCGTGCTCGAATGCGCCCGCCGCGGCAAGTATTTGCTGCTGCGCTTCGAGCACGGCACGCAAATCGTGCACCTGGGCATGTCGGGATCGCTGCGCAGCGTGCCGGCCGGCGAAACGCCGCGCAAGCACGACCACGTCGACTGGATCTTCGACCACGCCACCTTGCGGCTGCACGACCCGCGGCGCTTCGGCGCGGTGCTGTGGCACCCCGGCGACGCGGGGCCGGTCACCGCCCACCCGCTGCTGGCGCGGCTGGGCATCGAACCCTTCGATCCGCGCTTCGACGGCGCCTGGCTGCACAGCCAGTTCCGCAACCGCGGCATCGCCATCAAGCAGGCGCTGCTGGCCGGCGACGCCGTGGTGGGCGTGGGCAATATTTATGCATCGGAAAGCCTGTTCCGCGCCGGCATAGACCCGCGCACACCGGCCCGGCGCGTATCGCTGGCCCGCTGCACGCGGCTGGCCGACATGGTGCGCGCCACCCTGGCCGACGCCCTGGCGTCGGGCGGCAGCACGCTGCGCGACTACGTGGGCGCCAGCGGCCAGCCGGGCAGCTATTTCGAGATCCACGCCGCCGTCTACGAACGCGCGGGCCAGCCCTGCCGCGTGTGCGCCACCCCCATCCGGCGGCTGGTACAGGGCCAGCGCGCCACCTATTACTGCCCCGCCTGCCAGCGCCGCTGACGGCCGCTGCGCCGGCGGCGCGAGCCCCGCGCAGGCAGGGTCGCGCCCAGCATTTTCGTCTATAGCAAACGTATTGCACAAAAACGAATCGACGACTATATTGGCGCCATCGCCGGGGGCGGGCTGGCAGTTCGGTGTCTGACACCCTGCGGGAGTCAGACACCTGCCGCGTATCCGCGAAAGCGGGCACCTCAAGTGGCTTTGCCAGGTGTCTGACTCCCGCAGGGTGTCAGACACCGATGCCCCCCGGCTCCATCCCAAACAGGAGACACCGTGAGCAAGCAATTCGCCTCGCACGCCGACCTGGCGGACAAGGTCGTATCGTTCGACAAGCTGTCCGACAACGCCTACGCCTACACCGCCGAAGGCGACCCCAATACCGGCGTCATCATCGGCGACGACGCCGTCATGGTGGTGGATACCCAGGCCACGCCCGTCATGGCGCAAGACGTGATCCGCCGCATCCGCGAAGTCACCGACAAGCCCATCAAATACATCCTGCTGTCGCACTACCACGCGGTGCGCGTGTTCGGCGCGTCGGCCTACAACGCCCAGGAAATCCTGGCCAGCCGCGACACCTACGACCTGATCGCCGAACGCGGCGAACAGGACAAGGCCAGCGAAATCGGCCGCTTCCCGCGCCTGTTCCGCAACGCCGAATCCATCCCGCCCGGCCTGGTCTGGCCCACCATGACCTTCCAGGGCGCCATGACGGTCGACCTGGGCAATCTGGAAGTGCACTTGCTGCAAGTGGGCCGCGGCCACACCAAGGGCGATACGATTGCCTGGCTGCCGGAACAGAAAATCCTGTTCGCGGGCGACCTGGTCGAATACCAGTCCACGCCGTATTGCGGCGACGCCTATTTCCGCGACTGGCCCACCACCCTGGATGCGCTGGCCGGGTTCGAGGCCGAGAAAATGGTGCCCGGGCGCGGTCCGGCGCTGAAGAACGCGGCCGAAGTGCGCCAGGGCCTGGCCGGCACGCGCGCCTTCCTGACCGACCTGTACGGCGCGGTCAATCGCGGCGTGGCGCACGGCAAAGACCTGAAGGCCATCTACCGCGAGGTCTACGACTTCATGCAGCCGCGCTACAGCGACTGGGTCATCTTCGATCACTGCATGCCGTTCGATGTATCGCGCGCCTATGACGAGGCCACCGGGCACGACCACCCGCGCATCTGGACGGACAAGCGCGACCAGGAAATGTGGCGGCAGCTCGAAGGCTAAGGTGAACCCCCTTCTCAAGGGGGCGATGCTGGCGGACGGAGACAACGCGTGACCCGTATCGATTACCAGGCGCTGGAGTTCGCCTATCAGAAGCACGCCGACCAATCGTGCCCGTCCCCCGCGTCGCATCGCGTGGTGGTAGTGGGCGCGGGGCCGGTGGGGCTGACCACGGCCCTGGACCTGGCGCAGCGCGGCATACCGGTGGTGGTGCTGGACGACGACTGCCGCCTGTCCACGGGCTCGCGTGCCATCTGCTTCGCCAAGCGCACCCTGGAAATCTGGGACCGCCTGGGCGTGGGCCAGCACATGGCCGAGAAAGGCGTGTCGTGGCACGTGGGCAAGGTGTTTTTCCGCGACCAAGAGGTGTGGCGCTTCGACCTGCTGCCCGAGCCCGGCCATCGGCGCCCGGCCTTCGTGAACCTGCAGCAATACTATGTGGAAGGCTTTCTGCACGAGGCGGCCTGCGCGCATCCGCTGATCGACCTGCGCTGGAAAAGCAAGGTGGCGGGCGTGACACAGGGTCCGCAGGACGTGGAACTGCTGGTGGAAACGCCCGACGGGCCGTATGCGCTGCGGGCCGAATGGCTGGTGGCCTGCGACGGCGCCCGCTCGCCGGTGCGCAAGCTGCTGGGCCAGGAAAGCCATGGCCGCGTATTCAAAGACCGCTTCCTGATCGCCGATGTCAGGATGACGGCGGATTTTCCCGCCGAACGCTGGTTCTGGTTCGATCCGCCCTTTCATCCCAATCAATCGGTGCTGCTGCACATGCAGCCCGACAACGTCTGGCGCATCGACTTCCAGCTGGGCTGGAACGCCGACCCGGTCGAAGCCGTCAAGCCCGCCAACGTGCTGCCGCGCATCCGTGCCCTGCTGGGCGCCGACGCGCGCTTCGAGCTGGAATGGGTCAGCGTGTATACCTTCGCGTGCGAGCGCATGGACGCCTTCCGCCACGGGCGCGTGGTGTTCGCCGGCGACGCCGCGCACCGCGTGTCGCCGTTCGGCGCGCGCGGCGCCAATAGCGGCGTGCAGGATGCCGAGAACCTGGCCTGGAAACTGCAGGCGGTGCTCGGCGGCGTGGCGCCCGCCACGCTGATCGACACCTACGCCGCCGAGCGCGAACAGGCCGCCGACGAAAACCTGTTGAATTCCACGCGTTCTACCGATTTCATTACGCCCAAGAGCGCGGCCAGCCGCAGCTTCCGCAACGCCGTGCTGAACCTGGCGCGCGAGCACCCGTTCGCGCGCGGGCTGGTCAACAGCGGCCGCCTGTCGCTGCCCACCACCTACACCGGCTCGCCGCTCAACACGCCGGATGCCGATGTCTTCGCGGGCCGGCTGGCGCCCGGCGCGGTGGCGCTGGACGCGCCGGTGCGCGACGCCGACGGCAACGAGGCCTGGTGGCTGTCGTACCTGGCGGGCGGCTTCGTGCTGGCGCTGTTCTGCGGCGGCCGGCAGCCGGACCGCGCCACGCTGGCGGCGCTGCGGGACCTGGCCCGCGGCGCGGTGCCGGTGCGCATCGTGCTGGTGGACAGCGGCGGCGCGCCGCCGGAGTTCGCCGTCGTGCACGACCACCAAGGCTGCCTGGCGCAGCGCTATGACGCGCGCGCGGGCACCTGCTATTTGCTGCGGCCCGACCAGCACGTCGCGGCGCGCCGCCGCGCCTTCGACGCGGCCGCCATGGCCGGCGCCGTGGCGCGCGCGTTGGGCAAGGCCTGAAGGAACCGACATCATGCCCCTGATCATCGACCCCAACCTGCCGGCTCCGGATGCCTTTTACGAAGCACTGATCGACACCCACCGCGACCTGACCGACGCGCAAAGCGCCGAACTGAACGCCGCCCTGATCCTGCTGCTGGCCAACCATATCGGCGATATGGATGTCATCCACGATGCGCTGGCGCGCGCGCGCCGGTCGGTGCTGCCGGACGCGGCCCGCTAAGGCGGGCAGGCCGCGTCAGGCCGCGTCGCCGAAGGTCTCCTGCACTACCGTGCGCAGCCACTGATTGCCGCTGTCGCGGTGAAAACGGCGGTGCCAGTACAAATTGGTTTGCAGGGCCGGCACCCGCACCGGCGGGGTCAGCATGCCCAGCTGAAAATAAGGCGCCGCGCTGGCCGCCAGCTTGCGCGGCACGGTGGCCAGCAGGTCGGTGGTGCTGACGATATACGGTACCGCCGAAAAATGCGGCACGCTGAAATTCGCCTCGAGCGCCACGCCGGCCTTTTCCAGCGCCTGGATCACTTGCCCGTACGGCGCGGCGCGCGACACCACCAAATGGCTTTCGGCCCGGAACGCCTTCAGGCCCATGCCCTCGTGGGCGCTGGGATGGCCGCGCCGGAACAGCGTGGCGTAACCCTGCCGGAACAGCATGCGCTGCATGATGCCGCTGCCCAGGTCTTCGAAGGCGCCGATGGCCAGGTCGACCCGGCCGGCGTCCATTTCGCGGCGCAGGTCGGCGCCCGCCAGGCGCAGCGAATCGACGCGTATCGCCGGCGCGTGGCGCGCGCACTGCTCCATCAGGCGCGGCATGAAATGGATTTCGCCCACGTCCGACATGGCGATGCGGAAGCGCCGCTGGCTGAGCGCCGGCTGGAAATCCTGGGTGGCATCGAGCGTATGCGACAGCAGCGCCAGCGCCTCGCCCACCGGCCCGCCCAGGCGTTCGGCCTGGGGCGTGGGCTGCATGCCGTGCGGCGTGCGCACGAACAGATCGTCGCCCAGGGCCGTGCGCAGGCGCCGCAAGGCATTGCTGACGGCGGGCTGCGACAGATCGAGCCGGCGCGCCACGGCCGAGATGTTGCGTTCTTCCAGCAAATGCTGGAACACCACCAGCAGGTTCAGATCGAGCTTGCGGAGTTCGGCCATGCGCAGTCCTTGGCGCCGGTGGCGCACCTATTCATGGAATTTATAGTCGATATTCTTCTATTCCCATAGCCATGGAGCGGTTTTTTACTGAAAATACATGGACACGCCGCGTGCCCAGACACGCGCCCTCAAAAGAGAGAGACCATGCCCCTGCAATATTTATCCGGGTTCGGCAACGACTGGGCCACCGAAGCCCTGCCCGGCGCCCTGCCGGCCGGCCGCAATTCCCCGCAGCGCTGCCCCTATGGCCTATACGCCGAACAACTGTCGGGCACGGCCTTTACCGCGCCGCGCGCCGAGAATCGCCGCTCCTGGCTGTACCGCATCCGGCCCGGAGCGCAGCACCGGCCCTTCGAACCCTTTACCGGCGCGACCGGCTGGCTGAGCGATTTCGGCACGGCCCCGATCACGCCCAACCAATTGCGCTGGAGCCCCCTGCCCATTCCCGGCGCGCCCACCGATTTCATCGAGGGGGTGCAAACCTGGGGCGGCAACGGCGGGCCCGGCGAGCACGCGGGCGTCGGCATTCACCTGTACGCGGCCAACCGGTCGATGCAGGGGCGCTTTTTCTATAACGCCGACGGCGAACTGCTGATCGTGCCGCAACAGGGGCGCCTGCGCCTGGCTACCGAACTCGGCATCGTCGACGTCGAGCCGCTGGAAATCGCCGTCATTCCGCGCGGCGTGCGCCTGCGCGTGGAATTGCCCGACGGCCAGGCGCGCGGCTACATGCTCGAGAACTACGGCGCGGCGCTGCGCCTGCCCGAACTCGGGCCCATCGGTTCGAACTGCCTGGCCAATGCGCGCGACTTCCAGACCCCCGTGGCCTGGTACGAAGACGTCGAAGGCGAGTTCGAACTCATCGGCAAATTCACGGGCGGTTTCTGGCGCGCCGCCATCGGCCATTCGCCGCTGGACGTGGTGGCCTGGCACGGCACGCACGCGCCCTACAAGTACGACCTGCGCCATTTCAATACCATCGGATCGATCAGCTTCGATCACCCCGATCCATCGATCTTCACCGTGCTGACCGCGCCGTCCGACACCCCGGGCACGGCCAACATGGATTTCGCGATTTTCCCGCCGCGCGTGCTGGCCATGGAAGACACCTTCCGTCCGCCCTGGTTCCACCGCAATGTCGCCAGCGAGTTCATGGGCCTGATCCACGGCGTGTACGACGCCAAGGCCGACGGCTTCGCGCCCGGCGGCGCCAGCCTGCACAACTGCATGAGCGGGCACGGCCCCGACGCCGGCACCTTCGACAAGGCCACCGCCGCCGACACGAGCCAGCCGCATTACATACGCGATACGATGGCCTTCATGTTCGAGACGCGCCGCGTCATCCGCCCCACCGCGCGGGCCCTGGCCAGCGCGCAATTGCAGGATGACTACTATCAATGCTGGCAGGGGCTGAAGAAACACTTCAATCCCGCCCAACCCTGACCGACCCGCCATGACCACTCTGAACGAAACTCACGACGCCACGCTGACCAGCTGGGTCGCCAGCGCCAATGACGACGCCACCGGCTTTCCGGTGCAGAACCTGCCTTACGCGGTCTTTCGCCGGCGCGGCTCGCAACAGGCCTACCGGCCCGGCGTGGCCATCGGCGACCGCATTCTCGACTTGTCCGCGCTGGCGCGCCTGTCGGTCTTCGACGGCCAGGCCGCCGACGCGCTGGCCGCCTGCGCGGGCGATAGCCTGAATGCCCTGATGGCGCTGGGACGCGCGCACTGGAGCGCACTGCGCCTGGCGCTGTCGCGCGCCTTGCGCAGCGGCTCGCCGCTGCAGGCACGCCTGGAACCGCTGCTGACGGCCCAGGCCGACGCCGAATACGCCACGCCGGCCCGCATCGGCGACTACACCGATTTCTATATCTCGCTGCACCACGCCACCGCGGTGGGCAAGCAGTTCCGTCCCGACAACCCGCTGCTGCCCAATTACAAATGGGTGCCCATCGGCTACCACGGCCGCGCTTCCAGCGTGGGGGTCGAACAACGCTTTCCGCGCCCGGTGGGCCAGACCCGCCCCGCCGCCGAGGGCGAGGCGCCGCAATTCGGGCCGTGCAAGCGGCTGGACTACGAACTGGAACTGGGCATTTTCGTCGGCACGGGCAACGCGCAGGGCGACCGCATCGTGCTGGACCAGGCCGACGACCACGTGTTCGGCCTGTGCATTCTGAACGACTGGTCGGCGCGCGACATCCAGGCCTGGGAATACCAGCCGCTGGGGCCCTTCCTGGCCAAGAACTTCGCCTCGACCATCTCGCCCTGGATCGTCACCCTGGAAGCCCTGGAGCCCTTCCGCCAGGGCTGGACGCGCGACGCCGGCGACCCGCAACCGCTGCCCTACCTGTCTTCCGACGCCAACCGCGCGCAGGGCGCCTACGACGTGCAGATGGAAGTGCTGCTGGCCACCGAGGCCTCGCGCACCGCGCGGCATGCGCCCGCGCACCTGTCGGCCAGCAATTTCCGCGATGCCTACTGGAACATCGCGCAACTGATCGCGCATCACACGGTCAACGGCTGCAACCTGCAGCCGGGCGACCTGCTGGGCACCGGCACGCTGTCGGGCCCCGCTGCCGACCAGGCCGGCTCGCTGCTCGAACTGACCCAGGGCGGCAAGACGCCGATCGACTTGCCGTGGGGCGAGCAACGCACTTTCCTGCAAGACGGCGACCAGGTCATCATCCGCGCGCACTGCCACAAGCCGGGCTACCCCCGCATCGGCTTCGGCGAATCTTCCGGCACGGTGCTGCCGGCGCGCTGATCGATGCAGCGGGCATAGCAGGTCAAAGCAGGTGTCTGACTCCCGCAGGGTGTCAGACACCGCCGCCTGGACCCTCTGCACGCAAAGCGGTGTCAGGCACCCTGGCGTGAGCCTGACACCTGACGATATAGCCTCGGCACACAGCGGTGCCTGACACCTGGCGACGTCGCCGGCACCGCCAGGCTAACGCTCCTGCGCGCGCCGCAGCCGTTCGCGGCTGTTGCTCAGGTGCGTCCGCATGGCCGCGCGCGCCGCGTCGGGTTCTTGCCGCAGGATGGCTTCGTAGATGTCTTCGTGTTCCAGGTTGACGCGCGCCAGGTATTGCCCGCGGTCTTCGTGGGCGATGCGGGCCGAATTGATGCGGGTGCGCGGGATGATGGCCGAACCCAGGTGCGACATCAGATCGGCGAAATACCGGTTGGCGGTGGCCTGGGCGATCAGCAGGTGAAAGCGGAAGTCGGGCGTGATGGTGTCGCCGCCCGCCGCCAGGCACTGGCGGAACTCATCCAGCGCGCTGTGCATTTCGGCCAGTTGTTCGGGGCTGCGCCGCTGCGCCGCCAGGCCGGCGGCCTCGCTTTCCAGGCAGATGCGCAATTCCAGCAGCACCAGCACGTCACGCACGGTGGCGATATCGGCCGGATCGACCCGGAAATCGGCGCCGCCGCTGGCCTCTAGCGCATAGGTGCCCACGCCGTGGTGGGTTTCGACCAGGCCGGCGGCCTGCAGGCGCGACAGGGCTTCGCGCACGACCGTGCGGCTGACCCCGAATTGCCGCATCAGCGCGGACTCGGTCGGCAGCTTTTCGCCGGGCCGGATCTGCCCGCCGCGGATTCTTTCAGAGAAATCCTCGACCAGGCCCTGCGCCAGATTGCGCGGCCGGCGTGGCGCGGAGACAGGCAAGTGTGCGGAATCGCTCATCAAGGGATATCCCGGGTAATCGTGCGCTTGACGTCGAAATTTTTGGGTCATTATACTGCCGCCAAGTTGTACGACAACGTATAAGTCAAGCGCCCCATTGCCCCGCACACCCGCTGGAACCGATGCATGACTTCCTCTGCTGAATCGCCCCCGAAAGCCCCGCACTGCCACCGCTTACTGATCACCGGCGCGGCCGGCGGCCTGGGCACGGTGCTGCGGGAACGCCTCCGGCCTTATGCCGATATCCTGAGGTTGTCTGACATCTCGCCCCTGCCCGCGGCCCGGGACGGCGAAGAGATCGCCCCGTGCGACCTGGCCGACCCGGGGGCCGTCATGGAACTGGTGCGCGGCGCCGATGCCATCGTGCACCTGGGCGGCGTGTCGGTCGAGCGCCCCTTCGACGAGATTCTGCCCGCCAACATCCAGGGCACCTACAACGTCTACGAAGCCGCGCGGGTGCATGGCGTGCGGCGGATCGTGTTCGCCAGTTCCAACCACGTCACCGGCTTCTACCGGCAGGGCGAAGTGCTGGACGCCGACACGCCGCCCCGGCCCGACGGCTATTACGGCATCAGCAAGGCATTCGGCGAAAACCTGGCGCGCTTCTATTACGACCGCTACGGCATCGAAACAGTCTGCCTGCGCATCGGCTCGTCATTTCCCGAAGCGCGCGACCGCCGCATGCTGGTGACGTGGCTCAGCTACGACGACCTGACCGACCTGGTGGCACGCTCGCTGTTCACGCCCGGCGTGGGCCATGCCATCGTCTACGGCGCATCGGCCAACCGCGACCGCTGGTGGGACAACCACCTGGCCGCCCGCCTGGGCTTCGCGCCCAAAGATTCCTCGGAACGCTTCCGCGCCAAGGTCGAAACCCAGCCGGAACCCGATCCGCAAGATCCGGCGACCCAGTTCCAGGGCGGCGCCTTCGTCAAGGCCGGGCCGTTCGGGTCATGAATGCCCAGCCGCGGGTCGAACGAATAGGCGGCATGCTGTGCGCCGTGGGCGAAAGCCCGGTCTGGCGCGCCGCCGAACAAGCCCTTTACTGGACCGACATCCCGGCGCGCCGCCTGTGGCGCTACGAGCCCGGCAGCGGCCGGGCCCGCCAGTGGCAGCTGCCCGAGATGGCCGGTTGCATTGCCATGCGCGGGGCCGGCTGGCTGGCCGCCATGGAAACCGGCCTGTACGCCCTGCCCGCCCTGGCCGCCGGCCAGCCCGCGCCCGCCGCGGCGCCCTTGGCCAAGGTGGAGCATGCCGTGCCGGGCATGCGCTTCAACGACGGCCGCTGCGACCGGCAGGGCCGCTTCTGGGCCGGCACCATGTCCCAGGATATGACGCGCGGGCTCGACGCCGGCCGCCTGTACCGCTATGCCGGCGGCGTACTGTCCATGCCCGTGTCCCTGGCGCTGAGCGTGCCCAACGGCATGGCCTTCAGCCCCGACGGCCGCACCATGTACCTGTCGGATTCGCACCCGGACCGCCAGGTCGTGTGGGCGTTCGACTACGACACCGATGCCGGGCTGCCGCACAATCGCCGCATCTTCATCGAACGCCTGCCGGCCGGCCGCCCCGACGGGGCGGCGGTCGACCAGGACGGCGGCTACTGGATCTGCGGCAATGACGCCGGCATGCTGTACCGCTATGCCCCCGACGGCCGGCTGGACCGCAGCCTGCGCGTGCCGGTGGCCAAGCCGGCGATGTGCGCCTTCGGCGGCCCCGCCCTGGACACCCTGTTCGTCACCAGCATCCGGCCGCCGGCCGCGCCCGAACGCGCCCTGGATGGCGCCGTTCTTGCCTTGCGGCCCGGCACGCGCGGCCTGGAGGAACCGGCTTACCTCGGCTAGCCCCCGAGCGGGCCGACACCCCGGGCCCACGCCGCAGTCACGCAGAGATTTCCACAAGAGCCCTCACCCACAGCCGTACTCCCAACCCGGAGGTAGACAATGCTGCGCTTCACCCTCAAACGCGCCACGCTGACCGCGTCGGCCGCCCTGTTCCTGTCCGCGGGCATCCTGGCCCACGCCGAAACCCTGCGTTCGGCGGATATCCACCCCGACGATTACCCCACCGTGCTGGCCGTGCGCCACATGGGCGAACTGGTCAAGCAACGCACCAACGGACGCATCGAGATCAAGGTGTATTCGGGCGGCACGCTGGGCCGCGAGGTGGATTCGATCGAACAGGTCAAGCTGGGCGCGCTGGCCATGACGCGCGTCAGCAGCGCCGCCATGCACAATATCTGCGAGGTCACGCGGGTACCGTCGCTGCCGTTCCTGTTCCGCTCGAAAGAGCACCTGCACAAAGTCCTGGACAGCGACATCGGCGAACAGATCCTGCGCTCTTGCGAAGACGCCGGATTCATCGGCCTGGCCTGGTACGACAGCGGCGCGCGCTCGATGTACACGCGCGACAAGCCCATCAAGACGGTGGAAGACGTGCGCGGCCTGAAGATTCGCGTGCAGCAGTCGGACCTGTCGGTCGCCATGGTCGAGGCGCTGGGCGCCAACGCCACGCCGATGGCCATGGGCGAGGTCTATACCGCCCTGAAGACCGGCCTGGTGGACGCGGCCGAGAACAACTTCCCCAGTTACGAAAGCGCGCACCACTATGAAGTGGCCAAGTACTACTCCATGACCGAACACACCATGACGCCCGAGATCCTGCTGTTCTCGAAGCGCCAGTGGGACAAGCTGCCGGAAGCGGACCGCAAGATCATCCGCGATGCCGCCCGCGAGTCGGTGCCCTACATGCGCAAGCTGTGGGACGAACGCGAAGGCAAGTCGCGCGCCATCGTCGAGAAAGCCGGCTCGCAGATCATCCAGCCCGACAAGGCCTCGTTCCAGGCGGTGATGAAGCCGGTGTACGAGCGCTACGTCACCACCCCCGAAATGAAAGACCTGGTGTCCCGCATCCAGGCCGTGAAATAAGGCGCCGGCCATGTCCGCTCAAGTCATCGGATCGGCCGGCCCGGGCGCGCCGGGCGGCGCGTTCGCGCGGGCGCTGGACGGCTACGCGCGCGGCTGCGCCGTGCTGGCCCGGCTTTGCATGGTGCTCAGCGTGGCGGGCCTGGTGTGCCTGATCGCGGCCGTGTCGTACCAGATCTTCGGCCGGCACGTGCTCAACAGCACGCCCACCTGGGCCGAGAGCCTGTCGCTGCTGCTGGTGCTGTACGTGACCATGATGGGAGCCGCCGTGGCCGTGCGCGACGCCGGCCACATCGGCTTCGAGTCGCTGGCCGACCTGCTGCCGCCCGGCGGGCGGCGGCGCCTGCAGCTGTTCGTGCACGCGCTGGTGTTGCTGTTCGGCGTGCTGATGGCGTGGTACTGCGGCCTGCTGGCCGAATCGGTGCACAGCTACAAGATTCCCAACCTGGGCCTGTCCGAGGGCTGGAAATATGCGCCCGCCACGCTGTCGGGCCTGCTGATCGTGCTGTTCTCGATCGAGCACATCATTGCGATCCTGCGCAACCAGAAGGTGGTACCCGCATGGCACTGACCTTGCTTTCCGTGACGTTCATCGGCTTCCTGGTCATCGGGGTGCCGGTGGCCTTCGCCATCGGCCTGGCCTCGATATCGGCCATCGTGTATGAAGACCTGCCCATCGCGGTGGCTTTCCAGCAGATGACCTCGGGCATGAACGCATTCTCGTTCCTGGCCATTCCGTTCTTCATCTTCACCGGCGAACTGATGCTGTACGGCGGCATTGCCGACCGCATCGTCACCTTCGCCAAGTCGGTGGTGGGCCATGTGCGCGGCGGGCTGGGCATGTCGAACGTGCTGGCCTGCACGCTGTTCGGCGGCGTGTCGGGCTCGCCGGTGGCCGACGTGTCGGCCATGGGATCGGTGATGATTCCCATGATGAAGCGCGAGGGCTACCACGCCGACTACGCCGTCAATGTGACCACGCACGCGGCGCTGGTGGGCGCGCTGATGCCCACCAGCCACAACATCATCATCTATACGCTGGCGGCCGGCGGCAAGGCGTCGATTGCGGCGCTGATCGCCGCCTGCGTGGTGCCGGCGGCGATCCTTACGCTGTGCAACCTGGCCGCCGCTTACCTGGTGGCGCGCAAGCGCGGCTACCCGGCCGGCACCTTCCCCGGCTGGGGCATCGTGCTGCGCTCGCTGGTGGCTGCCGCGCCTGGCCTGTTCGTGATCGTGCTGATCATCGCCGGCATTCTCAGCGGCGTATTCACGGCCACCGAGTCGGCCGCCGTGGCGGTGCTGTATGCGCTGGCCCTGACAGCGCTGGTGTACCGCTCGCTGAGCTGGGACCAGTTCCTGCGCGCGGCCGCCAAGGCGGTCAAGACCACGGGCATCGTGCTGCTGCTGATCGGGATCTCGGCCACCTTCGGCTACCTGATCGGGTTCTACAGCGTGGCCGAGAAGATCGGCGCGCTGATGGCGTCGATATCGACCGAGCCGTGGGCGATTTTCCTGATGGTGAACATCACGCTGTTCGTGCTGGGCACCTTCCTGGACATGGCCGCCACCATCTTGATCTGCACGCCGATCTTCCTGCCGATCTGCATGCAGTACGGCATGAGCCCGGTGCAGTTCGGCGTGGTCATGCTGCTGAACTGCGCGCTGGGGCTGAATACCCCGCCCGTGGGCACGGTGCAGTTCGTGGGTTGCGCCATCGGCAAGGTATCGGTGGGCACCGTCATGCGCACCATCTGGCCGTTCTATGGCGCGCTGCTGGCGGCGCTGGCCCTGGTGACCTACGTGCCGGCGTTCTCGTCGTGGCTGCCCGACCTGCTGTTCAAGTAGCAGGCGCCGCCCGGGTCGCCCCGGTGTCAGGCTCCGTAGGTGCCTGACACCGCCGTGTGCCGAAAATCTCGGTCAAGCTTCGGTGTCTGACACCCTACGGGAGTCAGACACCTATGAAGGCGGCCGCCGCCCCGTCTCAGGCCTGCAATACCTTGCCCGGATTCATCAGGCCCTGCGGGTCGAGCGCCTGCTTCACCCGTTTCATCAGGGCCAGCTCCAGCTGGCTTTTGTAGTGTGGCAGTTCGTCGCGCTTGAGCTGGCCGATGCCGTGCTCGGCGCTGATCGAGCCGGCGTGCTCTTGCACGCTGCGATGCACGACATCGTAAATATCTTGCTGCAGGGCCAGCAGGTCGGCCTCGGTCTGGCCCGGCGCGCGCGCCACGTTGTAGTGCAAGTTGCCGTCGCCCAGATGGCCGAACACCACGTTGCGCACGTTCGGGAAACGCTGCTGCAGTTGCGCATTGGTCTTGTGCACGAAACCGGCGATGGAAGAAATGGGAATGGACACGTCGTGCTTGACGCCCTTGCCCTGCTCGGCCTCGGCCAGCGGAATGCTTTCGCGCAAATGCCACATGGCGCGGCTTTGGGCCACGCTGGCGGCAATGGCGGCATCGGAAACCAGGCCGGCCTCGATGGCTTCGCCCAGCACGGCCTCGAAGCGTTCGCGCGCGTGCGCTTCGCTTTCGCTGTCGGAAAGCTCTAGCAACGCGAACCAGGGCGAGCCGGCCGAGGCGCCCTCGAAGGGCAGGCGCTGCTGCGGAAACAGGCGCACCACCGTCTGCAGGCAGTCGCCGGCCATCAGTTCGAAACCGGTCAGCGCGGCGCCGAAGCCTGTGCGGGCGCGCGACAGCAGCTCGACCGCCGCGTCGATGGAATCGAGCGCCAGCAGCGCGGTGCACGAGGCCACCGGCTGGGGGTATAGCTTCAGCGTGGCGGCGGTGATGATGCCCAGCGTGCCTTCGCTGCCGATGTACAAATCGCGTAAATCGTAACCAGTATTGTCTTTGCGCAGCCCGCGCAGGCCGTTCCAGACCTCGCCCTCGGCGGTGACGACCTCGAGGCCCAGCGCCAGTTCGCGGGCGTTGCCGTAGCGCAGCACCTGGGTGCCGCCGGCGTTGGTGGCCAGGTTGCCGCCGATGGTGCAACTGCCCTCGGCGGCCAGGCTGAGCGGAAACAGGCGGCCCGCCGCGCTGGCCGCCTGCTGGACGGCCTGCAGGATGCAGCCGGCCTCGACCGTGATGGTGTCGTTGTCGGTATCGACGGCCCGTACGCGGTTCAGGCGCGCCGTGGACAGCAGCACGGCCCGGCCGGAATCATCGGGCGTGGCCCCGCCGCACAGGCCGGTATTGCCGCCCTGGGGCACCACCGGGGCCCCGTGCCGCGCGCACAGGCGTACCGCCTGGGCCACCTGTTCGGTGGAACCGGGCCGGATCACCGCCTGGGCGGTGCCCCGGTAGCGGCGGCGCCAATCTTGCAGATACGGGTCGGCGTCGGCGCCGGTCAGCACGTGGGCCGGGCCCAGCAGGGACTGCAATTCGTTCAGTAGGGTCATGGGCGCGAGCGGTAGCTGGCACCCGGCCGCACCGGGTGCCATGGAAGATCGTGTAGCTATTGTAGGGCGAGCCGCGCCCCGCGCGGGGGGGCGAATCGGGGATAATCGCACACATGCGCGACCGCCCCGCAGGGCGGCGCCCGCCGTCATGCCACCCAAGGAGCCCGCTTGAATCACCCCGCCCGCTATCCCGACTCAGTTTTCAAGGCCTACGACATCCGCGGCACCGTGCCGAACCCGCTGGATGCCGGCTTTGCCCGCGCCCTGGGGCGCGCCCTGGCCGACCAGGCCAAGACACAGGGCGTGAACGCCCTGGTGGTGGGGCGCGACGGTCGCCTCAGCAGCCCCGAACTGGCGCAGGCGCTGCAAGAAGGCATTCTGGACGGCGGCATCGATACCCTCGATATCGGCCAGGTTCCCACGCCGCTGGTGTACTACGCGGCCTACACCCAGGGCACCGGCTCGGGCGTGGCCATTACCGGCAGCCATAATCCGCCGCAATACAACGGCTTCAAGATGATGATAGCCGGCAAGGCCCTGTACGGGCCGGGCGTCCTGGCGTTGCGCGACGCCATGAACGCCGGCGGCGCGGCGCCCGCCAGCCCGCGCGGCAACCGCCGCGAACTCGACCTGATCGCCGAATACATCGCGCGCATCACATCCGACGTCAAGCTGGCGCGCCCGCTGAAAATCGCCATCGACTGCGGCAACGGCGTGGCCGGCGCGGTGGCGCCGCAACTGTTCCGGGCCTTGGGCTGCGAGGTCGACGAACTGTATTGCGAAGTCGACGGCAACTTCCCCAACCACCACCCCGATCCGGCCGACCCGCACAACCTGCAAGACCTGATCGACCACCTGGCGCGCACCGACTGCGAGCTCGGCCTGGCTTTCGACGGCGACGGCGACCGCCTGGGCGTGGTCACCAAATCCGGCCAGATCATCTGGCCCGACCGCCAGCTGATCCTGTTCGCGCGCGACGTGCTGCAGCGCTGCCCGGGCGCCACCATCATCTACGACGTCAAGTGCAGCCGCCACGTGGGCCTGGCGGTGCAAGAAGCCGGCGGCCAGCCCCTGATGTGGCAAACCGGCCATTCGCTGGTGAAAGCCAAACTGGCCGAAACGGGCGCGCCGCTGGCCGGCGAAATGAGCGGCCATATTTTCTTCAAAGAACGCTGGTACGGCTTCGATGACGGCCTGTACACCGGCGCCCGCCTGCTCGAAATCGTGGCGCGCCACGCCAACGCCTCGCAGCCGCTCGAATCCCTGCCGCAGGCCCTGTCCACGCCCGAACTCAAGCTCGAAATGGCCGAGGGCGAACCCTACGCGCTGGTGCAGGCGCTGCGCGAACAGGGCCAGTTCGACGGCGCCCAGGACATCATCACGATCGACGGCGTGCGCGCCGAATACGCCGATGGCTTCGGCCTGGCACGCGCCTCGAACACCACGCCAGTGGTCGTGCTGCGCTTCGAGGCCGACACCCCCGAAGCCCTGAAGCGCATCCAGGACGACTTCCGCGCGCAACTGTTGCGGCTGGCACCCGGCGCGGCCCTGCCTTTCTGAGCCTTACGCCTTCGACCATGCCTACTTCCCTGCCGTCCAGCCCCGCTTGGCTGGCTTTTGCCCAGGCGGCGCACAGCGCGTCGCGCAGCGGCGACCGCCTGCGCATCATCGAGGCGGCCGGCCTGCGCGTCGACCTCACCGCCCAGGCCCAGTCCGATGCGCTGGACCAGGCCGCCCAGGGCCTGCTGGCGCAGCAAAATTTCGACGCCGCGCGGGCCCAGCTCTACGACGGCGGCGAAGCCAACTGGACCGAACGGCGGCAGGCCTGGCATACGGCGCTGCGGGCGGCCAACCCGCCGCCCGCGGTGGCGCGGGCCATCCTGGCCGAACGCGAACGCGTGCGACGCTTCGTGCGCGAGCTCGACCAGGCCGGCACTTATGACGGCGTGCTGCACCTGGGCATCGGCGGCAGCGACTGGGGCCCGCGCATGGTGACGCGCGCCCTGCGGCACGGCGGCCCGCGCCGCAATATCCAGTTCGCGTCGAACGTCGATTCGCACGCGGTGGCCGACGCCATCGGCCAGCTCGATCCGCGCCGCACGCTGGTCATCATTGCCTCGAAATCGTTCACCACCACCGAGCCGCTGGCCAACGCCGAGGTCGCCATGAACTGGCTGCGCGACGCCGGCGTGGCCGATCCCATCAAGCATGTGGTGGCCATTACCGCCAATGTCGACGCGGCGCTCGATTTCGGCATCTCGCCCGACCGCATCTTCCGGTTCTGGGACTGGGTGGGCGGGCGCTATTCGCTGTGGTCGGCCATCGGCCTGCCGATCGCGCTGACGCTGGGCTGCGAATCGCTCGACCAGCTGCTGGACGGTGCCTCCGCCATGGACCAGCACTTCCTGCAGGCCCCGCCCCGCGATAACGCGCCGCTGCAAATGGCCCTGGCCGGGCTGGCCAATCGCAGCGTGCTGGGCTACGCCACCCAGGCCATCACGCCTTACGATTCGCGCCTGCTGCACCTGGTGCCCTGGGCCCAGCAGCTGGAAATGGAATCGCTGGGCAAGGTCGCCACCCGCGACGGCACGCCGGTGGGCGTGCCCACCGGCCCGGTCGTGTGGGGCATGCCGGGCACCGATTGCCAGCACACTTTCTTTCAATGGCTGCACCAGGACACCACTGGCGCGCCGGTCGATTTCATCGTGTGCGAACAGCCCGACCACGTCTACACGCGGCATCACAACATGCTGATCGCCAATTGCCTGGCGCAGCGCTCGGCGCTGCTGCGCGGCAAATCGTATGAAGAAGCCCTGCAAGAAACCCGCGCCCACGAACCCGACGCGCGGCGCGCCGACCTGCTGGCGCGCCACCGCGTCCATCCGGGCGGGCGGCCGTCCAGCCTGATCGTCCTGCCGCGCCTGGACGCCTATTCGCTGGGCGCGCTGCTGGCACTGTACGAACACAAGGTTTTCGCGCAAGGCGCGCTGTGGGGCATCAACCCGTTCGACCAATGGGGCGTGGAATTCGGCAAGCTGCTGGCCAAGCGCATCATGCACGAACTGGACGCGCCATCGGCCGGCGCCAGCGACGACCAGGACCCCTCCACGCGCTACTGGATCGACGCGCTCGCCCGCCACGGCTAGGCCGGCAGCTTGAGACCCCAGATGTCTGACTCCCGCAGGGTGTCAGGCGCCGCCGTTGCCCAGGTGTCTGGCTCCCGCGGGGTGTCAGGCGCCGCCGTTGCCCAGGTGTCTGGCTCCGCAGGTGCCAGACACCGTTGTGTGAAAAGCATGCTGCCCACTTCGGTGTCCGACACCCTGCGGGAGTCAGACACCTGGCAAGGCTGGACCTGGCAAGGCTGGCAAGATCCGGCAAGCTACGCTTGTTTTCCCCGTGCCGGCGACAGCGTCCGGTAGATATCCAGGTGCCGGCGGCATACGTCTTCGATATCGAACTCGCGCTCGGCCAGGCGGCGGCCGGCCTGGCCCAGTTGCCCGCGCAAGGTGGCGTCGGCCGCCAGGCGGCCGATGGCTTCGGCCAGGGCCTGCGCATCGCGCGGCGGCACCAGCAGCCCGGTCTGGCCCGGCTCGATCGCATCGCGGCAGCCCGGCACGTCGGTCGTCACCACCGCCCGCCCGCAGGCGGCGGCCTCGATCAGCGAACGCGGCAGGCCTTCGCGGTAAGAAGGCAGTACCGCGATATGCGACGCCGCATACAGTTCGGCAATGTCGCTGCGCTCGCCCAGGGTCTCGACACTGCCTTCCCGCTGCCAGCCGTCTACCTCGGCCTGCGTCACCGAGGCCGGGTTGCCCGGATCGATGCCGCCGGCCAGCAGCATGCGCACGCCGGCCCCCTGGCGTTGCAGCAGGCGCGCGGCCTCGACGAATTCCAGCACGCCCTTGTCGCGCAGCAGGCGGGCCACCATCAAGGCTGTCACGGGCGGCGGCGGCTCGGCCACCACCGCGTACGCGGCCAGGTCGACACCCGAGCCTCGTATCATTACCACCTGCTGGCCGCGCACGGCCCGCAGGTCGCGCAGTGTGTCGCGGTCGTTGGCGTTCTGGAAAACGACGCAGCTATTGCGATGCCCCAGGGCCAGGCGGTACAGCGTGGCCACCACCCTGCGCACCAGCGCCGCCTTGGCGCCGCGCGCCACGAACACGAACCCCAGGCCCGAGATCGCCGACACCACGGCCGGCACGCGCGCCAGCCGCGCGGCGATGCCGCCATACAAGACCGGCTTGATGGTCACCAGGTGCACCAAGTCCGGCCGCAACTGGCGGAACAGGCGGAACAAGGCCCACACGGTACGCAGTTCTTGCAGCGGATGCTTGCCGCTGCGCGTCATGGGGATGGCATGGTGCACCAGGCCATGGGCGGTGATGCGCGGTACGCTGGCGCCGGCCATGGTGGCCACATGCACCTCGTAGCCGGCGCGCTGCGCCGCCAGCGCCAGCGGCAACCGGTGCGACAGGAAGAACGCCGGGTTGTTCACCACGAACAGCAGGCGCGGGGATGGATTCATGCAGTTGCTCCGGCGATACGCCGCCACACGGTTTCGTAGGCCGCGACCATGTGCGCGAGATCGAATTCGGCCAGCACGCGGGCCCGGCCCGGCGCGCCCACCGCCTGGCGGCCGCGCGCGGCGATGTCGTCCAGGGTGGCGGCCATGCCTTGGGCCAGCGCCTCGGGCTGCTCGGGCGGCACCACCGCGGCCGTGGGCCCCACGATATGCGCGGCATCGCCCACATCGGTCACCACGCAGGGGGTGCCGCAGGCCATGGCCTCGGCCACCACATTGGGAAAACCTTCGGCGCAGCTCGACAACACATGCAGGTCGAGCGCGTTCATGACCGCGGGCACGTCGTCGCTGGGGCCCGCCAGCAGCACGCGGCCGCGCAGCCCCAGGCCTTCGATCAGCGCCGCCAGTTCGGCGTTGCCGGGCGACATGCCGCGGCCGACCAGCACGCATTGCAGGCCGCGGTCGCGCCCGTCGCGCACCAGCGCGGCCACCGCCCCCAACAGGTTGGCGTGGTCTTTCAGCGGATCCCAGCGCGCCACGCAGCCGGCCAGCGGCGTGCCGTCGGCCACTTGCCACACCTGGCGCATGCGCTGGCCCGCCGCGGCATCAGGCTGGTATCGCGACAAGTCGTAGCCGTTGGGAATCACCACCAGCCGGTCGGCGCGATAGCCGTACTGGCGGTGTCGCGTGGCCGAATCGCGGGCCGCGCACACAATGACGGCCGGCAGGCGGCCCGACAGCAGCGCGCACAGTTTCAGCACCAGGCGCGCCGAGCGGCTGCTGCGGTCCAGGTGCGCGCCGGAATTGCGAATGCCCCAGGCCACCGCCCGCACGCCGGCCAGGCGCGCGGCCAGGCCGCCGATCAGGTCGGCGTGGTACATCCAGGTCTGCACGGCATCGGGCCGCTCGCGCGCCAGCAGCCGGCGCAGCGCCAGAAAGCCGTCGAGCGTCAGGCGTCCGCGCGGCATGCCCAGCGCATGCACCTGGACGCCCGCGCCGCGCAGGCGGGTTCCGTATACGCCCTCGTCGGTCAGCGACACCACTGTGTGGCGCACGCGCTGGTCCGGATACGTGGCCAGGCGGAACAGCACGGACTCGGCGCCGCCCTGCCCCAGGCCCGTAATGACATGCGTCACGCGCAGGATCGCGGGCCGGGTCATGCGCGGCCTCGCACCGCCTCGAACAGCTGGTCCCATTCGGCCAGCACGGCAGGCAAGGCATAGCGGCGCCGCACCGACTCGGCCGCGCGCGCGCCCAGTTCGGCGCGCAAGGCCGGGTCGCCCAGCACGCGCCGCAAGCCTTCTCGCAGCTGGGCGCGGTCGCCCGCGGGCACCAGCACGGCGTCGTGGCCGTCCCGCGTCATTTCGCGCGGCCCGCTGGGGCAGTCGAACGCCACGCAAGGCAAACCCAGCGCCATCGCTTCCAGCAATACGTTGGGAAACCCCTCGACCGCCGAACTCAGCACGAACGCGTGGCCCTTGGACAGTTCATCCCAGGGCTCGGTGGTGCGGCCCGGCAGCTGCACGCGGTCTTGCAGGCCGGCGGCGGCAATGCGCGCCTGCAGGTCTTCGCGGCCCGGCCCCTCGCCCCAGATCCATAGGTCCCAGTCGGGGAACTCGGGCGCCAGCTCGGCGTAGACATCGACCAGCAGCTCGAACTGCTTGGCCGGCGCCAGGCGCCCCATGGCCAGCAGCCGGCGGCGCGGCGCGGCGGCGCGCGGATCGACCAGCGGGGCATCGAGCAGTTCGGGCGGCAAGGGGTTGGGAATGACTTTCAGTTGCTTGATGCCGGGCACCTGGCAGGCAAACGGCGCGACCGTGTCTTCGGCCTGCACGGTGACCATATCGGCGCGCGGATAAAACAGCCTGCGCAGCACGCGCCACACTTTGCCGGTGCTGAGCTCGGCCACGGGATTGGTACGTTCGCACACGATCAGCGGCACGTCGAGCCCGCGCGTGGCCAGAATGGCGGCTACGTTGACATTGGTCAGGAACGACACCACCACGTCGGGGGCTTTTTCGCGGATCAGCGCGCGCAAGGCGCGCAGGCGCTGCCACGCGGCCAGCGGGCCGCCGGCGCGCGTGCCGGCGCGGTCGGCCAGCCACACCAGGTCTACAACATCGGACAAGGGATAAAAGCAGGTGCCCTTGGAAGAGTAAGTGGGCAGCAGTGTCACGGTATCACCGCGATCGGTCCAGGCATTGACCAGGGTGGCGGCCACTCGTTCGGCGCCGCCCGCGTGCATGGAACTGACCAGCAGCAATATTTTCATCTATCGGAATCCTGTTCGCCGGTCATGCCGGCGTGATAGCGATCCAGCCAGGCCTGCATCATCAGCACGCCCCACAGGCGGTTGCCCCAATTGCGGTGGCCGGATACGTGTTCGCGCCATTTGCGCACAATGGGTTCGGGCTCGAACCAGCCTTCCTGGCGCAGTCGCGCCGGATCCAGCAGGGCTTCGGCCCAGTCGCGCAGCGGCCCGCGCAGCCAACCGGCCAGTGGCACCGCGAAGCCGCGCTTGGGCCGGTCTACCAGCTCTTGCGGCACATGGCGATACAGCACCTGGCGCAGCAGCCACTTGCCGGTATTGCCCCGCACCTTGTAGTCGAAAGGCAACTGCCAGGCAAACTCGTAGACGCGATGGTCCAGCAGGGGCACGCGCGTTTCCAGGCTGACGGCCATGGCGGCGCGGTCGACCTTGACCAGGATGTCGTCGGGCAGGTAAGTAACCGCGTCCAGCTTCATCATGACGTCGAAGGCGGTGCCGTCCATGGGCTGTTCGAACAGCGAAGGCGGCTCGACGCCGCCTTTGACCACCCGGCCCGGATCTTTCCAGTACGACACGAACAAGCGGTAGAAATCGCCGCGCGTATCGGCGCGCAGCAGTTCGCCCAGCTTGATCAGCTTGCTGCGCCAGGCGCCGCTGCCCGGCAGCGCGCCCGAGCTGCGCAGCAGCGCGCCCAGCGCATGCCGCGCCGGGCCCGGCACGCGTTCGCACTGGCGCCACCAGTCGCGCACGCGGAAGTAGCGCGAATAGCCGCCGAACAGCTCGTCGCCGCCGTCGCCCGACAGGGCCACGGTGACGTGCTGGCGCGCCATGCGCGTAACCAGCGAAGTGGGGATCTGCGACGAATCGGCGAACGGCTCATCGTACATGTCGGCCAGCGTGGGCACCACCGCCAGCGCATCGTCGGCCGTGACGTAGAGTTCAGTGTGGTCGGTGCCCAGGTGGCGCGCCACCGCCTTGGCGTGCTCGGCCTCGTTATAGCCCTTTTCGTGAAAGCCGATGGCGAACGTGCGCACCGGCTGCCGGCTCTGGGCCTGCATCAGCGCCACGATGGTCGAGGAATCGATGCCGCCCGACAGGAACGCGCCCAGGCTGACGTCGGACAGCATCTGGCCGCCCACCGCCTGCGACAGCAGGGCCTCGAGCGCGTCGGCGGCCTGCGCATCGGAATCGAAATCCAGCGGCGCCCGCAGGCCCTGGTCGGCGGCCTGCAGGGCCGACCAGTACACGCGCGGCTCCGTCACGCGGCGATTGTGCAGGTCAGCCTGGGAAATCTGCAGCCAGGTGCCCGGCGGCAGTTTGTAGATGCCTTCATAAATGGACTGCGGCGCCGGGATGTAGTTGTGGCGCATCAGCGAGGCCAGCGCGGCGCGGCTGAGGTCGCGCCCGAAACCCGGAATGGGCATCAGCCCCTTCAGTTCAGAGGCGAACACCAGGTTGGCGCCGGTGTAGCCGTAGTACAGCGGCTTTTCGCCCATGCGGTCGCGCGCCAGCGTCAGCGTGCGCTGCTCGCGGTCCCATAGGGCGATGGCATACATGCCCACCGCGGCCTGCAGCGTGGCCTCGATGCCCAGCGCCGCGAAACCGGCCAGCACGGTCTCGGTATCGGAATGGCCGCGCCAGTCGGGCGCCTGCCCCGCCTGCTCGAGCCGCGCGCGCAGGTCCATGTGGTTGTAGATTTCGCCATTGAGCACCAGCACGTACCGGCCGCAGGCCGACACCATGGGCTGGTGCCCGGCCTCGGTCAGGTCCAGAATGGCCAGCCGCACATGGGCCAGCGCCAGGCCGGCCGCGGGATCTTCCCACTGCCCATGGCTATCGGGGCCGCGATGGCGTATGCGCCGGCAGCTATCGCCCAGCACTTGCGCCTTGTCTTGCAAAGGCCCCCAGATTCCGACTATTCCGCACATGATCGTGTCTTCCGCGCTTGTCTGAGTTATACCGGGCTAGGATCAACGCCCCGGCTTGCGCACGTCGTCAAAAAGTTCCTGCCACAGGCCCAGCACTCGCTGGGCCGAAAACCGCTCACGCGCCTCGACGGCGCGCGCCGCCAGCGCCTGGCGGGCGGCGGCGTCGCCCATCAGCCGCGACAGCGCCTCGGCCAGCGCCGGCACGTCGCCGTTGGGCCGCACCAGCACGCCGTCGACGCCATCGCGCACCACTTCGCGCGGCCCCGTATCGCAATCGAAGCACACCGCCGCCAGGCCGCTGGCCAGCGATTCCAACAATGTATTGGACAAACCCTCGAAGCGCGAGCTCAGCACGTACAGGTCGGCGTCGCGATACCAGTCGCCCACGTTGCCGACCCGGCCGGGCATGGCCACGCGCGCCTGCAGTCCGGCGGCGTCGATCTGCGCCTGCAGCCGCTGCCGCTCGCCGCCCTCGCCCAGAATGACCAGGTCCCAGTCGGGGTGCCGGGCGGCAACCTGCGCATAGGCCTGGATCAGCAAATCGAAGCCCTTGTCGGGATGCAGCCGGCCCACGGCCAACAGGCGCCGGCGGCCTTCGGCAGGCGGCGGCGCCAGCACCGGTTCGGTACGCGACAGCGGCCAATGCACCGGGTTGGGTATGACCGCCAGCCGCGAACCGGGCACGTGGCGCGCCAGCCAATCGGCCGTGCCGCGCGTCAGGGCCACCACGCGCGCCGCGCGCGGATAGGTCAGCCGCCGCAGGCGCTGCCACAGGCCCGACAAGGCCTGCGAAGGAGGATGCGTGTGTTCGGTGGCGATTACGTAGCACGGCAGGCCGCGCGCCGCCAGCACCGCCAGCACCGAGGCCGTGGTCATCATGGCCAGCACGATGTCGGGCTGGAACTCGCGCAGCACCCGCCGCAGCACGCGCACGCGCCGCACATTGGACAGCACGCCGCGCAGGCCGCCGCCCGCGCCCTCGGTGTGCAGCACTTCGCGCCGCACCGCCGGGTGCAGGGTGTAGGCATCGCCGGCGGCGTCGGCCTGGGTCGCCACCATGACCCGCCAGCCGGCCTGGGCCCAGTGCGCGCTCAGGTCGGCGGCCACGCGCTCGGCGCCTCCGCCATGCAGCGAATGGATGAAAATCAACACGCGCGGCGGATCGTGGGGCGTGTGCATCAGGTGTTCTCTCGGGACACGGACGGCTCGTGCTGCCGCCAGGCCACCACGATATAGCAGGCGAATGACAGTGCGTACATCAGGCTGGTGGCCAGCATGATGCCGGCGGTGCCCATCCGCGGCGCCAGCATGGCGTTCAGTACGACTTTCAGCAAGAAATTGGCCACGGCGATCAGGGCCATGATGCGATAGCGGTTCTGGCTGGCCAGCAACTGCACCAGGATCAGCACGCCGAAATAAAACGGCAGTTGCAGCAGGCCCCAGCGCAGCACCTGGGCCACGGCCTGGGTATTGTCGGCGGTGAAGGCGCCGCGCTCGAACAGCAGCGCCACGCCCCAGGGCGCCAGCACCCAGGCCACGCCCACCGCCACCGCGCCGGCGCCCACCATCAGGCCCGACCATTTCAGCGCCATCGAACGTGCGCGCGCCGCATCGCCGCGGCTTTGCACATCGGCCAGCACCGGCAGCGCGGCCCGCCCCACCGACACCGCGCCGATGCCCAGCAGCAGCGACAACAGCCGGCTGGCGTAGCCCAGCGTGGCGTTGGCGTTGTCGCCCAGGTTGGCGGCGGTGTATTGGTCGAGCGGCCCGACGAAGCTCATGGCCACCTGGCCCACCAGCATGATGCCGGCCGCGCTCATCAGTTCCGGCCAGTGCGGCGAGCGCAGCGACAGCAGCGGCGCCCCCCAGAACCCGCCGTCGGCGCGCGCCGCCAGCCAGGCCAGCCAGGCGGCCTGGATCGCGTAGCCCACCAGGGTGCCCCACAACAGCGGGCCGACGTCGTCGGCCGAGACCGCCGCCAGCATCACCCAGGCCAGCGTGGTCACCGCCGGCAGGCTGTCCAGCAGCGTATTGACGTGGCGTTCGTGCGAACGCAGGCGCGCGCCGCTGATGCCCGCGATCAGCAGCAGCACGGTAACCGGCACGAAGGCATAGAGCAGTTGCGTGCTCATGGCCGCCACCTGCCCCGACAGTCCGCTGCCCAGCCAGCGCAGCACCCACGGCCACGCCAGCGCGGTCAGCGCCGCCAGCACCAGGCCGCCGGCCAGTACCGCGCCCTGCAGTTCGCGCACGAACAGGTCGCGCTCGTGCCCGCCGGTGCGGCGCAGGCGCACCAGTACCGGGATCAGCACCACGCCCAGCACGCCCACGATCGTGACCGGCAACCAGTTGGTCATGGTCATGGTGAACTGGTAGGCGTCGACGGCATCGCTGATCCCGTAGCGATACGCCACCGCCATTTCCTTGACGGCGCCGGCGGCCTTGCCCAATACCAGGAACACCGCTACCCGGAACGCACCGCGGAAGATGCGCAGGTGGTCCGGGTGGATCGTGTTGAACTTGCGGATGAGCGCTTTCAAAAACTATTAACGCAGAAACTGCGTGTACCAAGGCATGGCCGTTTCCAGTCCGCGCAGGATGTCGTAGGCGGGCTGGTAGCCGAGCAGTTTGCCTGCCTTGCCGATGTCGGCCTGCGAATGGCGGACGTCGCCGGCGCGGAAGTCGGCGTACACGGGCTGCTTGCCGTACTGCACGCCCTGGCCGGCCAGTGCCTGGGCCAGGTAGCGGAACAAGTCGTTCAACGTGGTGCGGCCGCTGTAGGCGACGTTGTAGACCTGGTCCAGGCCTTCCTGCGGCGCCAGCGCGGCCAGCAGGTTGGCCTGCACCGCGTTGTCGACGAAGCAGAAGTCGCGGCTGGTCTCGCCGTCGCCATTGATGACCACGTCGTCGCCGCGGATCATGGCGGCCGTCCATTTGGGGATCACTGCCGCATACGCGCCTTCGGGGTCCTGGCGCTTGCCGAACACGTTGAAGTAGCGCAGCCCCACGCTGGCCATGCCGTACGAACGCGCGAACACGTCGGCGTACAGCTCGTTGACGTATTTGGTCACGGCGTACGGCGACAGCGGCTTGCCGATGGTGTCTTCGACCTTGGGCAGGCCCGGGTGGTCGCCATAGGTAGAGCTGGATGCGGCGTAGACGAAGGTCTTGGTCTTGGCGTCGCGCGCGGCCACCAGCATGTTCAGGAACCCGCTGATGTTCACTTCGTTGGTGGTGATGGGGTCGTTCAGCGAGCGCGGCACCGAGCCCAGCGCCGCCTGGTGCAGCACGTGGTCGGCGCCGTCGGCCGCCTGCCGGCACGTGGCCAGGTCGCGGATGTCGCCTTCGATGAAGGTAAAACGCGCCCACTGCGCCGGCTCGACCGAATCGCGGACCTCGTCGAGATTGTGCCGGTGGCCGGTGGCGAAGTTATCCAGCCCCACCACGGTCTGGTCGAGCTTGAGCAGCGCTTCCAGCAGGTTCGAGCCGATGAAACCGGCGCAGCCGGTCACCAGCCACTTGCGGGGCGACTGGCGCAGTTGTTGCTGGATGCTTGTGTAGCGATCGCTCATGCGGGCTCCTTACAGACGCAGGTCGGATTCTTCGGGCGACAGTACGTACTTCAAGTCGTACAGTACGTGCTTGGCCTTGCCCAGCTTGCGGATCTCCGCCGCGCCCATTTCCACGAACTGCTGGTGCGACACCGCCAGGATGATGGCGTCGTACTTGCCCGCCTCGGGCTGCGCCACGGGCGTGATGCCGTATTCGTGCACCGCTTCGTCGGGATCGACCCAGGGGTCGTAGACGTCGACATCGACGTTGTATTCGCCCAGCTCGTTGACGATGTCGACCACGCGGGTGTTGCGCAGGTCGGGGCAGTTTTCCTTGAAGGTCAGGCCCATGACCAGCACCCGCGCGCCCTGCACGTGGATGCGCTGCTTGGTCATGCACTTGACCAGTTGCGACACCACATAGCTGCCCATCGAATCGTTCAGGCGGCGGCCCGCCAGGATGATTTCGGGGTGATACCCGATGGCCTGCGCCTTGTGCGTCAGGTAGTACGGATCGACGCCGATGCAGTGCCCGCCCACCAGGCCCGGACGGAACGGCAGGAAGTTCCACTTCGTGCCGGCGGCCTGCAACACCGCTTCGGTATCGATGCCCATCCGGTTGAAGATCAGGGCCAGCTCGTTGATCAGGGCGATGTTCACGTCGCGCTGCGTGTTCTCGATGACCTTGGCGGCCTCGGCCACGCGGATGCTCGACGCCTTGTGGGTGCCGGCCGTGATGATCTCGTTGTACAGCGCGTCGACCAGGTCGGCGACTTCGGGGGTCGAGCCCGAGGTGACCTTCTTGATGGTGTTGACGCGGTGCGCCTTGTCGCCCGGGTTGATGCGCTCGGGGCTGTAGCCGGCGTAGAAGTCCACGTTGAACTTCAGGCCCGACACGCGCTCGAGCACCGGCACGCAGTCTTCTTCGGTGGCGCCCGGATACACGGTGGATTCGTAGATGACGATGTCGCCGCGCTTGAGCACCGCGCCGATCGTTTCGCTGGCCTTGACCAGCGGCGTCAGGTCGGGCTGCTTGTAGGCGTCGATGGGCGTGGGCACCGTCACGATGAACACGTTGGCCTTGCCCAGTTCGGCGCGGTCGGCGGTGTAGGTCAGGTGTTTGGCCTGCGCCAGTTCGGCGTCGTCGACTTCCAGGGTGTGGTCGTGGCCCGCCTTCAGGGCGTCGATGCGCTTGGCGTTGATGTCGAAGCCGATGACCGGACGCTTCTTGCCGAATTCCACGGCCAGCGGCAGCCCGACATAACCCAGGCCGACCACGGCAAGTTTTACCTCATCGATACGCAAGATAGCTCTCCCTTTGCCGCGCCAGCTGCACGGCATTTTAGATAGGAACGGGGAATTGTAACAACGGCCCCTAGACCCGTCGCGCGGCGGTCCGGCTGTCGCTCAGTGGGTGCGCGGCAGCAGCAGCCAAGCCGGGCGACGCCACGAAACCAGCCGCACATACAGCCAGATGTAGGCCGCGGCAAATACCCCCAGGCTCAGGCACAGGATCCAGGCGTTGTCCCACCAGATCGTGGCCGGCACCAGGCCGATGAGCGCCAGCACCCACATATAGGGCGAGGCCAGCGCATTGCACAGGGCCGGCACCGCATGGCGTCGGCCGCGGCTGAAGGTGACGCGCACCAGCCGCCGGAACACCAGCTGATGCAGATGCAGCGCATCGGGCTGGTCGACCGGCACGCCGCGCTTGAAGCGGCGGCGCCAGATGGAAAACCCGGTTTCGAACACGGGGTAGAACAGCACCGCCAGCGCGTAGAACGGCGACACCGACGGATTGCGCACCACCAGCAGCACGGCCAGCTCGGCCAGCATGAAGCCCAGGAAGTACGCCCCGCCGTCGCCCAGGAACACGCGCCCGAACGGGAAATTCCAGACCAGGAAACCCAGCGTGGCCGAGGCCAGCGCCGCCGCGATCATGGAAATGGGCATGTCGCCCACTTGCAGCGCGACCAGGGCGATGGACACGGCCATCAGCGTGGCCACCATGCCCGCCAGGCCATTCATGCCGTCGACGATGTTCAGCGCGTGCGTACAGCCCCCCACCGCGAACATGGTGAACAGCAGCGACACGGGCCAGAACGACAGTACCCAGTCGACCGGGGCAATGCCCACGCGGCTGACGCCGCCCAGCAGCCACCACGCGATCGCGGCCGACAGGAACGCGGCCAGCAGGCGCTTGCTGGCGCCGATATCTTTGGTGATGTCTTCGAGCAGGCCGGCCACGAACACCGGCATCACCGCCACGAACAGCGCCGGCCACAGCCAGGTCAGCGTCATGTTGCTGGGGCCCAGTACCAGCAGGCCCGCCAGCGAGCCCGCCAATACCGCCAGCCCGCCCACGCGGGGCGTGGCGCGCGTATGCGAGGCCTGGGGTTTGCTGAGGTCGCTGTCGCCGGTGAAGGCGCCATGCCAGCGCTCGGACGCGACGATGAGCCCACCCACCGTGAACGCCGCCACGCAGATGTACAGCCAGGTCACGGAAACACCTTAGTCGGGTCGATTTTCATGAAGCTCAACATTATCGAGAGCGCGTGTAACCGCCTTATATGCGAGACCTAAACAAGTGCAAGTCGGCCCCACAGAACGTAACCACGAACCCGGTCGCCCGCCGCAGGCCAGGCGCACCGCAAACCATTGTAATTCTTTCCGTAGCGTTGCAGCAGGGAAATTTAAGGGTAAACACTAAGCGCCACCCTGGGGAATCGGACTGAAGCCGCCGAGGCATGCGACCACTTGCAGGGGCCTGACTCCCGGATACAAGGTGTCTGAGTCCCGCAAGGGTGTCAGACACCTGACCTGACCAGACACGCCTCCCATAAATATCAGGGACGCATCGATTCCATCGAAAAAAAAGCCCGAGATCTTGCGATCTCGGGCTAAATCCACCAAAGGAGGAGGGTGGAGGAGACAACCGGGGCATGTTGGGGTGAACACTGCATCAGGTTCGACCGCTACGCATCGGGGTTAGGCACCGCGCCGACTGCGTTTCAACATCCATGACTGAATCGTAGCGCATTGTTTTGTGCGATGCAAGAAATTTTTTGGCCCGATGTGATCTGGGCTGAGAGTGTTGTGGCTTTGCCGCAATACCGACCCAGAACCGGCGCCAGCATTGGGCTGCGTGCTGCAAAGGGTATTTGCCAAAAGGGTAAACCCTTGCGGGCTTACCCTATAATTTTCAACAACTTAGCTCGGTCGCGCTGAGGTATTCCGGCGCCGGAAGCCATTTTGATGGTGCGACGCACCATCTGTTGCGCCGGAGTGTCTCGGCCGAATCCAGTCAGACCCAGTAGGCGGTGGACGTCATCAGGCGCGACATGGCTCGCATGGCGCCGCGCACCGGCGCGGGCAAGGGCACGCCGCCGGCGCGCTCGGCGCTGGCGCGGTGCTGGGCCTCGTCGTCTTTCATCTTGCCGACGATCTGGCGCGAACGCTGGTCGGTATCGGGCAGGCTGCGCAGATGGCCGTCGAGATGGGCCTCGACCTGCCTTTCGGTTTCGGCCATGAAGCCCAGGTTGCGCGCCGTGCCCGCGCAGCTGGCCAGCGCCCCCAACGTGAACGACCCGGCATACCACAGCGGATTCAGCAGACTGGGCCGGCTGCCCAGTTCTTCGAGCCGGCGCGCGCACCAGGCCAGATGATCGACTTCTTCGGCCGCCGCGTGCTGCAGCAGCTCGCGCACCGGCGCCTCACGGCAGGCGGCCGCCTGGCCGCGGTACAGCGCCTGCGCGCACACTTCGCCGACATGATTGACACGCATCAGCCCTGCCGCATGGCGCTTTTGCTGGTCGGACAGGGGCGGCACCGGTTCGGGCGCGTCCGCCGGATACGGACGCGCCGACGTAGCCGCGCCCGACAGCACGCGCAGGGCGCGGTCGACCTCGGCGATCAGGGGGTCGAGCGGGCCGCGCCGGCGCGAGAAAGGCGTGAAACCGGAAGACGGGATGGCAGCGGACATGAATGGGCTCCTGGGTGGGCGTTCCCCACCCTGCTGTACGGCGGGTTCTCCTTCGGGAATTGTACGCAACGGGTATCATCGATATTTGTTCGCGTTCAACGCTCAAGGAATTCGCATGGAATGCACCATTAACTGGGGCGGCCCCGATGGCATGCTGTTCGTGGCCAGCACCGGCAGCGGCCACGTCGCCACCATGGACGGCGCGGTCGACGGCGGCGGCCACAACCTGGCGCCCCGCCCCATGGAACTGCTGCTGGCCGGCACCGGCGGCTGCACCGCCTACGACGTCGTGCTCATTCTCAAGCGCGGCCGCCACGCGGTCACCGGCTGCAGCGTCAAGCTGTCCGCCGAACGCGCCGACACCGATCCCAAGGTCTTCACGCGCATCCACTTCAGCTTCACGGTCACCGGCAGCAACTTGCCGCGCGCCGCCGTCGAGCGCGCCGTGCAGCTGTCGCACGAAAAATACTGCTCGGCCTCGGCCATGCTCGAAAAAACCGCCGAACTCACCTTCTCGGTCGACATCGTCGATACCCAGAACACGCCGGCCGCCTGACGCCGGCCGGCCTACCCGCCACGGCGGACGCATTGCCATGAAACAATACCTCTCGCTCATCCAATCGATTCTCGACCACGGCTCGTGGCAGGAAAACCGCACCGGCATCCGCACGCTGTCGCTGCCTGGCGCGGCGCTGCGCTTCGACCTGCAACAGGGCTTTCCGGCCGTTACCACCAAGAAGCTGGCGTTCAAATCGGCGGTGGGCGAACTGGTGGGTTTCCTGCGCGGCGCGCGCAGCGCCGCCGATTTCCGGGCCCTGGGCTGCAAGGTCTGGGACCAGAACGCCAACGAAAACGCCAGCTGGCTGGCCAATCCGTACCGCGAAGGGCCCGACGACCTGGGCCCCGTGTATGGCGTGCAATGGCGCCGCTGGCCCGCCTACAAGCTGCTGCCGCTGGCCAACCGCGCGCAAATCCAGGATGCGCAGTCGCGCGGGTATGCGCAGGTGGCCGAACTGCAAGAAGACGGCGCGCCGCACGTATTGCTGTACAAGGCGGTCGACCAGTTGCGCCAGTGCCTCGACGCCATCCACCACACGCCGCAAGACCGGCGCATTCTGTTCCACGGCTGGAACTGGGCGCAAATCGAGGAAATGGCGCTGCCGCCCTGCCACCTGCTGTACCAGTTCCTGCCCAACGCCACCACGCGCGAAATCTCGCTGTGCCTGTATATCCGCTCTAACGACGTGGGGCTGGGCACGCCGTTCAACCTGACCGAAGGCGCGGCCCTGCTGCACCTGGTGGGCCGCCTGACGGGCTACACGCCGCGCTGGTTCTCGTACTTCATCGGCGACGCCCATATCTACGAAAACCACCTGCCGATGCTGCGCGAACAGCTCACCCGCGAACCCCACGAAGCGCCGCGCCTGACGCTGTCCGACCGCATTCCCGACTACGCCGCCACCGGCCGCTACCAGCCCGAATGGCTGGAACAGGTCGAGCCCGCCGACTTCGCGCTGGAAGGCTATCGGCACCATCCGCCCCTGACCGCCCCGATGGCGGTCTGACCGACCCACGAGCGCCCCGCCCATGCCCGCCCCTCCTCGCCTGACCCTGGTCGTCGCGTATTCCGAGAACCGCGTCATCGGGCGCGACAACGCCCTGCCCTGGAAACTGCCCGGCGACCTGGCGCATTTCAAGCGCACCACCCTGGGCAGCCCCATCATCATGGGCCGCAAAACCTGGGAATCGCTGGGCCGGCCGCTGCCCGGGCGCACCAACATCGTCATCAGCCGCGACCCGGACTACGCGGCCCCGGGGGCGGTAGCAGCCACCACGCTGCAGGCCGCCATCGAGGCGTGCGGCGATGTCGACGACGCCTACGTCATCGGCGGTGCCCAGATATACGCGCAGGCGCTGCCGGTGGCGCTGCGCGTCGTGGCCACCGAAGTGCATGCGCAGGTCGAAGGCGATGCCTTCTTCCCCTACCTGCCCTCGTTCGCCTGGCGTGAAGTTTCGCGCCAGCCGCAGCCGGCCGAAAACGGCTACGCCTACGATTTCGTCGTCTACGAACGCAACTGAAGCGTGCAACCGCCGCAGGTGTCAGGCTCCCGCAGGGTGCCTGACACCGATGTGCGCAGACGGTCCGGTGTCCGACACCCTGCGGGAGTCAGACACCTGATGGCGGACCTGATGGCGGCCGGCATACGCCGCGCAAGAAGCGCCACAGCTCGGGCCCTTGCGAATACGCCACGTTGAAGCGTATCCACGGGGTATCGGCCTCGCCCGGATCGAAGTACGACCCCGGGGCCAGCCATACCCCGTCTTGCAGCGCCAGTTCGGCCAGGCCATTGGCCCCGCCCGCCCGGGCCGGCAGGCTGGCCCACAAGAACAGCCCCGCCTGCGGCCGCGTCCACACCGGCATGTCCAGTTCGTCCAGGTGCTGGCAGACCTGGGCATGCGCCTGCGCCAGGCGTTCGCGCGTGCGCACGATGTGGGCCCGGTAACGCCCCTCGCGGATCACCTGGTGCACGACCCGTTCCATGATTTCGGGCGAGGTCAGCCCCACCGCCATCTTGGTGCGCGCGATATCGCGCATCAGGTCGCGATGCGCCACCACATACCCCACCCGCACCGACGGACTGATCACCTTCGAATACCCGCCCAGGTACACCACCCGCTGCGCGCCGTCCAGCGCGGCCAGCATGGGCGCGACGCCGGGCATCAGTTCGCGCGAGATGTCGTCTTCGATGATCCAGAAGTCGTGCTGCTGCGCCGCCTGCAGCACCCGGAACGCATGGGCCATGCTCATGACCGCGCCCGACGGGTTCTGCAGCACCGTGTTGACGAACAGGGCGCGCGGCCGGTGCTCGGCCGCCACGCGCTGCAGCGCATCGCAATCCAGGCCGTCGGGCGTGCGCGGCACCCCCACCACGCGCATCCCCGCCAGGCGCAGCAGCTGCAACAGGTTGGCGTAGCACGGCTGCTCTACCGCCACGGTGTCGCCGGGCCGCAGCAAGGTGCGAATCACCAGGTCCAGGCCGTGCGTCACGCCCTGCGTCAGCACTACCTGGTCGGCGGCGACCTCCAGGCCGTGGGCCGCCAGCCCGGCCACCACGGTTTCGCGCAGCGGCGCATAACCGTATGGCTGCCCATAGCCGGCGATACGCAGGGCCGGCACCCGGCCCAGGTGGCGCAGCGCCTGATGCAGGCCTTCTTCGTTCAGCCATTCGCCGGGCAGCCAGCCGCACCCCGACTTGATGGGAATGGAATGGTCCGCGTAAATGTCCGACAGCAGCCAGCCGGCGCTTAAACGGGGCGGCTGCCAGGGCACGGGGGCCGCGGCCGGCCGGGCCCGCGCCGCCACCCGGTAGCCGGCGCCTGGCCGCGCCGTCAGCCAGCCTTGCGCCACCAGGCGGCCATAGGCTCCGGCCACGGTAAAGGTGCTGACCTGATAGATGCGCGCGAATTCGCGCACCGACGGCACCGCCATGCCCGGCCGCAATACCTGCCCCTGGATGGCGCGCGCCACCGCGTCGACAATCTGGTCGACCAGCGACGGGGCCTGGCTGCGCGTACGGACGGGCTGGAAATCGAGCATCGTGGGTGGGAGGCCAATACCAATACAGTTGACTTGATATTGCCTATACAGTTATCGGGCTTTACATGGGATTGTATATTTTCAACCCCGCGCCGCGCGGTCAGAATGGGTGCAATCCTGCCGCCAGCGCCGCGCCCGGGCCGTACAGGCCGCGGCCAGCCACGCAGGTCCTTCCTGGAGCCCTACCATGAACGCCCCCACCGGCCTGCCCGACCTGTCCCATCTGTGGATGCCATTTACCGCCAACCGGCAATTCAAGGCCCAGCCCCGCATGCTGGCCGGCGCCAAAGGCATGTATTACACGTCGGTCGACGGCCGCCAGATCCTCGACGGCACCTCGGGCCTGTGGTGCGTCAACGCCGGCCATTGCCGCGACGAAATCGTGCAGGCCATCGCCAGCCAGGCCGGCTCGCTGGACTACGCCCCGGGCTTCCAGCTGGGCCACCCCCTGGCCTTCGAGGCCGCGTCGGCCGTCGCCGGCCTGATGCCGCAGGGCATGGACCGCATCTTCTTCACCAACTCGGGCTCCGAATCGGTCGACACGGCGCTGAAAATCGCCCTGGCCTATCACCGCGCCCGCGGCGACGCGCAGCGCACCCGCCTGATCGGCCGCGAACGCGGCTACCACGGCGTGGGCTTCGGCGGCATCTCGGTGGGCGGCATTTCGCCCAACCGCAAAACCTTCTCGGGCGCGCTGCTGCCGGCCATCGACCACCTGCCCCATACCCACAGCCTGGAACACAATGCGTTCTCGAAGGGCCAGCCGGCCTGGGGCGCGCACCTGGCCGACGACCTGGAACGCATCGTGGCGCTGCACGACCCGTCCACCATCGCGGCCGTCATTGTCGAGCCCATGGCGGGTTCCACCGGCGTGCTGGTGCCGCCGCAAGGCTATCTTGAACGCCTGCGCGACATCACGGCCAAGTACGGCATCCTGCTGATCTTCGACGAAGTCATCACCGGCTACGGCCGGCTGGGCGCCGCCACGGCCAGCGAATTCTTCGGCGTCACGCCCGACCTCATCACCATGGCCAAGGGCATCAGCAACGCGGCCGTGCCCGCCGGCGCGGTGGCGGTCAAGCGCGACGTCCACGATGCCATCGTCAATGGCGGCCAGGGCGGCATCGAGTTTTTCCATGGCTACACGTATTCGGCGCACCCGCTGGCCGCGGCCGCCATCCTGGCCACGCTCGAGCTCTACCGGCGCGACCAGCTCTTTGCCCGCGCGCGCGCGCTGACGCCGGCCTTCGAGGCCGCGGCCCACGCGCTGCGAGACGCGCCCAACGTCATCGACGTGCGCAACATCGGCCTGGTGGCCGGCATCGAACTGGCCCCGCGTGAAGGCGCCCCCGGCGCGCGCGCCGCCGAGGCCTTCCAGAAATGCTTCGACAACGGCCTGATGGTGCGCTACACGGGCGACACGCTGGCGGTCTCGCCGCCTCTCATCATCGAAGAATCGCAAATCGCCGAGATGTTCCAGTCGATCGGCAAGGTACTGAAGGAAATCGCCTGAATCCCATGAAGAAGCTCGCTCACTTTATCGGCGGCCAAGCCCGCGACGGCCGCAGCGGCCGCTACACCGAGGGCTACAACCCCGCCACCGGCGAAGTCGCCAGTTCGATTCCGCTGGCCTCGGCCGATGACGTCGACGCCGCCGTCGCGGCCGCCCGCGCGGCTTTCCCGGCGTGGTCCGAAATGCCCGCGCTCAAGCGCGCGCGTATCCTGTTCAACTTCAAGGCGCTGCTCGACCGGCACCAGGACGAGCTGGCCGCGCTGACCACCGCCGAGCACGGCAAGGTGTTTTCCGACGCCAAGGGCGAAGTCGCGCGCGGCATCGAAGTCGTGGAATTCGCCTGCGCGGCGCCGCAGCTGCTCAAGGGCCAGTACACCGACCAGATCGGCGGCGGCATCGACAACTGGAGCATGCGCCAGCCGCTGGGCGTGGTGGCCGGCATCACGCCGTTCAACTTTCCCATGATGGTGCCGTGCTGGATGTTCCCGGTGGCATTGGCCTGCGGCAACACCTTCGTGCTCAAGCCTTCCGAACGCGACCCGTCGGTCTCGCTGCGGCTGGCCGAGTTGCTGAAAGAAGCCGGCCTGCCCGACGGCGTGTTCAACGTGGTGCACGGCGACAAGCAATCGGTGGACGCCCTGATCGCGCACCCCGACGTCGAAGCGCTGTCGTTCGTGGGCTCGACGCCCATCGCCGAATACATCTACGCCGAAGGCACGCGCCGCGGCAAGCGCGTGCAGGCGCTGGGCGGGGCCAAGAACCACATGGTGGTCATGCCCGACGCCAATCTCGACCAGGTCACCGACGCACTGATCGGCGCGGCCTATGGGTCGGCCGGCGAACGCTGCATGGCGATCTCGGTGGCCGTCGCGGTGGGCGACGTGGCCGACAAACTGATCGAGCGGCTCGAACCCCGCGTGCGCGCGCTGGTCATCAAGAACGGCATGGAATCCGATGCCGAGATGGGCCCGCTGGTCACCGCCCAGCACCGCAACAAAGTCATCGGCTACATCGAAGACGGTGCTGCCGCCGGCGCGCGGCTGGTGGTCGACGGCCGCGACCAGGCCGTGCCGGGCCAGGGCTTTTTCCTGGGCGGCACGTTGTTCGACCAGGTCACGCCGCAAATGAACATCTACCGCGAGGAAATTTTCGGGCCGGTACTGTGCGTGGTGAGGGTGCCCGACTTCGCGGCCGCCGTCGAACTGATCAACGCGCACGAATTCGGCAACGGCGTGGCCTGCTTCACGTCCGATGGCGGCGTCGCCCGGGCCTTCGCGCGCCAGATCAAGGTCGGCATGGTGGGCATCAACGTGCCCATTCCCGTGCCCATGGCCTGGCACTCGTTCGGCGGCTGGAAACGCTCGCTGTTCGGCGACCACCACGCCTACGGCGAAGAAGGCGTGCGGTTCTACACGCGCTATAAAAGCGTCATGCAGCGCTGGCCCGACAGCATTGCCAAAGGGGCGGAGTTCACCATGCCCGTGGCGAAGTGAAAGCTGTTGTCGGGGTGGCATAGATTCGTTCTATTGGCGTCGCGGCGGGGCGGCGAGGCCGGCTTGGCTTCACGGTGCCGTCCGGGCGCCCCGCGCGCCCGGGCACGGACCCGAGGCGCCGCAGACCATTCGTGAAATCGCATGCGTCAGATCGTCAAGCGTCTGACGCGCGCCAGGTGTCTGACTCCCGAAGGGTGTCAGACACCGAATTGGCAAGACGGTCTCCCCACAACGGTGTCAGGCACCCTGCGGGAGCCTGACACCTGGCCGAGGTCGCTCGAACGACGATGCCTGAATGGCGATCCCGGGCGCGCGGGGCGCCCGGACGGCACCGTGAAGCCAAGGCGGTCACGCCCACACCCCCGCGACGCCAGTAGCACAACACCCCCCCCGATCCGGGCATAGCCTTATTGCCGTACGCGCATTTCTTCAGCAGAATCCTTCTATCCGGGATTCTTCCACGCGAACGCAAGCTCCTAGAGGATCACTCCGATGCGCATCGGAATAGGCGGGTTCCAGCACGAAACCAATACCTTCGCGCCCTCGCGCGCCACCTGGGAAGAATTCGCCGACAAGGGCGGCGGCTGGCCCAGGCTGGTGTCGGGCGCGGCCATGTTCGACGCGGTGGCGGGCGCCAACATCCCCATCGCCGGCTTCATCGAGGCCATGCGCGAACACACCCTGGTGCCCACCACCTGGACGGCGGCCAGCCCCTCCGGCCCGGTCACGCGCGACGCGTACGAACGCATCAGCGACATGATCCTCGACGGCCTGCGTCAGGCCATGCCGCTCGATGCCGTCTACCTCGACCTGCACGGCGCCATGGTGGCCGAACACCTCGACGACGGCGAAGGCGAACTGCTGCGCCGGGTGCGCGCGCTGGTGGGCCCCGCCCTGCCCATCGTGGCCAGCCTCGACCTGCATGCCAATGTCACGCGCGCCATGATCGCGCATGCCGACGGCCTGGTCTGCTATCGCACCTATCCGCACATCGACATGGCCGATACCGGCCGGCGCGCCGCGCAGTTGCTCGACCGCCGGCTGCACGGCATGCCGCGCCCCTACGTCGCGCTGCGCAGCATTCCCTACCTGATCTCGCTGTGCTGGCAGTCCACCGACATCGAGCCCGCGCGCAGCCTGTACAAGCTGCTCGAAGACCTCGAATCGCGCGACACCGCCGTCAGCCTGTCGTTCGCCACGGGCTTCCCGGCGGCCGACTTCCCCGAGTGCGCGCCCACGGTCTGGGCATACAGCGATACCCAGGCCGACGCCGACGCCGCCGCCGACGCCATGGCGCGCGCCGTACTCAATGCCGAGGCCGATTTCGGCGGCCAGATCCTGGCGCCCGACGAGGCCGTGCAGGCCGCCCTGGCCATGGCGCGCGACGCCGCCAAGCCGGTCATCATCGCCGACGTGCAAGACAACCCCGGCGCCGGGGGCAGTTCCGACACCACCGGCATCCTGCGCGCGCTGCTGCAACACCGCGCCGCCGACACGGCCATCGGGCTGATCGTCGATCCGGCGGCCGCGCTGGCCGCCCACCGCGCGGGCGCCGGCAATACCGTCAAGATCGCCCTGGGCGGACATTCGGGTATTCCCGACGACACCCCGCTCGAGGCCGACTACCTGGTCGAAAAAATCTCCGACGGCCGCTTCGATACGCATGGGGCGTTCTACCGCGGCTTTCACATGGATCTCGGCCCCAGCGCCTGTTTGCGGCTCGACGGCGTGCGCATCGTGGTGGCCTCGAACAAAGTGCAGATGGCCGACCAGGAAATGTTCCGCTTCGCCGGCATCGAGCCCACGCGCCAGGCTATCCTGGTGCTGAAGAGCTCGGCGCATTTCCGGGCCGACTTCACCGACATCGCCCATGCCATCGTGGTCTGCGCCGCGCCGGGCTCGATGCTGATGGATGCCGCGCGGCAACCATGGACACGGCTGCGCCGCGGCATCAGAATGGCGCCTTGCGGCCCGGCTTTTTCCGCCCGCTCGGCTGTTGCCTGACCCCGGCGCGCCGCGGCGGGCGGCGTGCCGAATGACACGGCGGCATCACCGCCGTCCCAACGACTGAAAGGGGAATTCCCATGTTGAAGCTTGTTCGTGCGGCCGTCCTGGCCGGTGCAGCGCTCATGGCAGCGGGCGGCGTCCACGCAGAAACCGTCATCCGGGCGGTCATGCATTCGCCGCTGCGCCTCACCGATCCCCATGCCACCACCGCGTACATCACCACCTGGCATGGCTACATGATCTACGACACCCTGCTGGCCACCGACGCCAACAACAAGATCCAGCCGCAGATGCTCGACAAATGGGATGTCTCGGCCGACGGCAAGACGTACACCATGACGCTGCGCCCGGGCCTCAAGTGGCACGACGGCAAGCCGGTCAAGGCCGAAGACTGTGTCGCGTCGATCAAGCGCTGGGCGGCCGGCGACGGCATGGGGCGCACCCTGCTGAAGTTCGTGTCCAGCATCGACGTGGTCGACGACAACACCTTCCGCATCGTCATGACCGAGCCCACCGACCTGGCGCTGCGCGCCCTGTCCAAGCCCACCGGCACGGCCGCGTTCATGATGCCCAAGCGCATCGCCGAAATCCCGGTCGGCACGCCCATCACCGACATGACCGGCTCGGGCCCCTTCAAGGTGGCCGAGTTCAAGCCCGGCGTCACCACGGTATACGTGAAGAACACCGACTACGTACCGCGCAAAGAACCCGCCAGCGGCCTGGCCGGCGGCAAGGTGGTCAACGTCGACAAGGTCGTCTGGAACGTCATGCCCGACGCCCTCACCACCGCCAATGCGCTGCTGGGCGGCGAAATCGATTACGTCGAGCAGTTCCCGTACGACCTGCTGCCCATGCTCGACGGCAATTCCGACTTCAAGGTCGAATCGCTCAGCCCGGTCGGCTACTTCACGATGTACCGCTTCAACTTCAAGTACCCGCCCTTCGACAACAAGAAAATCCGCCAGGCCGCCATGTACGCCATCGGCCAGGAAGACGTCATGAAGGCGCTGGTAGGCAATCCCAAGTACTACCAGACCTGCGCTTCGCTGTGGGGCTGCGGCACGCCCTTCGAAAGCGATATCGGCAAAGACATCGTGGTGCCGTCCAACATCGAAAAAGCCAAGGCCCTGCTGAAAGAAGCCGGCTACGACAACACGCCCATCCTGGTCATGCACGCCACCGACGTCGGCACGCTCAGCCCGCAGCCCGTGGTCATGGCGCAGGCGCTGCGCAAGGCCGGCTTCAACGTCAACCTGGTCGCCATGGACTGGCAGACCGTCGCCACCCGCCGCGCCTCGAAAGCCGCGCCCGATGCCGGCGGCTGGAACGTCCACAACACCAACTGGTACGCCACCGACATCATGGATCCGGTCCGTTCGGCGCCCGCCTCGGCCAACGGCGACAAGGCCTGGTTCGGCTGGCCCGACTTCCCCGAGATCGAAGCGCTGCGCACCAAGTTCGCCCTGACCTCCGACCCGGCCGAACAGAAGAAAATCGCCGACGAAGTCCAGCGCATCGGCATCGATGAAGGCCTGTACGTGCCGCTGGGGCAGATGTCCGTGCCCACGGCCTACTCGGTCAAGCTCAGCGGCCTGGTGCACGCCCCCATCATGGCGTTCTGGAACGTCAAGAAAGCGCCGTAGCCCGGAAGCTCCCGCACATGCTGGCTTTCATCCTGCGCCGCCTGCTGGCCACCATTCCCGTCCTGATCCTGGTGGCCGTGGTCGTGTTCGCCATCCTGCGCCTCAGCCCGGGCGACCCGGCCGTCATCATGGCCGGCGATGGCGCCACGCCCGAGCGCATCGCCCAGATCCGCCAGGTCATGGGCCTGGACCAGCCAGTCATCAAGCAGTTCTTCCTGTGGGCCGGCCGGCTGGTGCAGGGCGACATCGGCACATCGCTGATGTCGGGCGTGCCGGTGCGCCAGCTCATCGGCCAGCGGCTCGAGCCCTCGCTCAGCCTGGCGCTGCTGACGCTGGTGTTCACCCTGGCCGTGGCCATTCCGCTGGGCATCCTGGCGGCCTGGCGCCAGGGGCGGCTGCTCGACCGCATGGTCATGGGCTTCTCGGTGCTGGGGTTCTCGGTGCCGGTCTTCGTCACCGGCTATCTGCTGATCTGGGCCTTCGCCATCGAACTCGACTGGTTCAAGGTGCAGGGCTACACGCCGCTGTCGGGCGGCTTCTGGCCGTTCCTGCACCGCCTCATCCTGCCGTCGCTGGCACTGTCCACCATCTATGTGGCGCTCATCGCCCGCATCACCCGCACCAGCGTGATCGAAGTCATGGGCGAAGATTTCATCCGCACCGCGCGCGCCAAGGGCCTGGGCGAAACCGGCGTGCTGCTCGGACATGCGCTGCGCAATGCCGCCGTGCCCATCGCCACCGTGGTGGGCGTGGGCATCGCCCTGCTGATCAGCGGCGTGGTGGTCACCGAGTCCGTCTTCAACATCCCCGGCCTGGGGCGGCTGGTTGTCGAGGCCGTGCTGGCGCGCGACTACCCCGTCATCCAGGGGCTGACGCTGTTCTTCGCGTTCGTCTACGTGTTCATCAATCTGCTTGTCGATTGCGCCTACACGCTGTTCGACCCGCGCATCAGGTACTGACCATGGCCCCGCAAACCGACGCCATCGCCCCAGCCGCCGACGCGCCCCACGCCGATCCGCGCGCCACCGCCTGGCACCGCGTGCGCCTCGCCCTGAAAAGCTGGCCGGTACTGATCGCGCTGGTGGTACTGCTGCTGATCGTGGCGGCCGCGCTGCTGGCGCCGTGGCTGGGCACGGTCAACCCCACCGCGCTCGATCCCGGCAACCGCCTGAAGCCTCCGTTCGGCGGCTACCTGCTGGGCACCGACGCCTTCGGGCGCGACGTCTGGTCGCGGGTGGTCTACGGCGCGCGCGTATCGCTCATCGCCGGCCTGGGCGCGGCCGCGATCAGCGTGGCGGCGGGCCTGCTCATCGGCCTGGTAGCGGGCTGGTTCCGCTCGCTCGACGGCCCGGTCATGCGCGTCATGGACGCCATCATGGCGATCCCCGGCATTCTGCTGGCCATCGCGCTGGTGTCGGTCACGGGCGCCAGCCTGACCACCGTGCTGGTGGCGATCACCATTCCCGAGATCCCGCGCGTGGTGCGGCTGGTGCGCGGCCAGATCCTCAGCGTGCGCGGCGAGCCCTACGTCGAAGCCGCCCTGGCGCTGGGCACGCCGCTGCCGCTGCTGCTGTGGCGCCACATGGTGCCCAGCACCATCGCGCCCCTGACCGTCCAGGGCACGTATGTCTTCGCGTCCGCCATGCTGACCGAAGCCATCCTCAGTTTCCTGGGCGCGGGCATCCCGCCCGAAATCCCTTCCTGGGGCAACATCATGTCCGAAGGCCGCATGTATTTCCGCATGCTGCCGGGCCTGATCCTGTTTCCGGGCCTGTTCCTGTCGCTGACCGTGCTCAGCGTCAATATCCTGGGCGATGCGCTGCGCGATGCGCTCGATCCCAAGATGGTGCGCAGGATCTGAAATGAAATCCCACCCCCGAAGCAGACCGCGCCACGCACGGTGAACAACTGACACCATGGCCTATTCTCCCCATCCCCCCGCTGGCGACACCACCGATGCCGTGCTGGCCATCCGCAATCTGTCGGTCGAAGTGGCCGGCGCCGGCAACCGGGTGGTGCGCAATCTCAGCCTCGACGTCCATGCCGGCGAAACCGTCTGCGTGGTGGGCGAATCAGGCTCCGGCAAATCGGTGAGTTCGCTGGCGGTCATGGGGCTGCTGCCGCCGGGCGTGCTGCTGCCCAGCGGCGCGGTGCGCGTCGAAGGCGAAGACGTCATCAGCGCCACGCCGCGCCGCCTGCGCGAACTGCGCGCCACCCGCATGGCCATGGTGTTCCAGGAACCCATGACGGCGCTCAACCCGGTGCATAGCGTCGGCCGCCAGGTCGACGAGGTCCTGCGGCTGCACCGCCGCATGCCGCGCGCGCAGCGGCGCGCCAAGGTGCTCGACATGTTCCGCTCGGTGCACCTGCCCGACGTCGAACGCATCTACGATTCCTACCCGCACCAGCTTTCGGGCGGGCAGCGCCAGCGCATCGTCATAGCCATGGCGCTCATCCTGGAACCGCGCCTGCTGATCGCCGACGAACCCACCACCGCGCTGGACGTCACCACGCAAAAGCAGATTCTGGCGCTGATCAAGGAACTGCAGGTCAGGCACCGCACCGCCGTGCTGTTCATCACCCACGACTTCGGCGTGGTGGCCGAGATCGCCGATCGCATCGTCGTCATGAACCGCGGCGACCTGATCGAAAGCGGCACGCGCGACGACATCCTGGCGCGCCCCCAGCAAAGCTATACGCGCCGCCTGGTGTCCTCGGTGCCCAGCCTGGTGCCGCTGCGGCGCGACGCCCCTGCCGGCGACGCGGTACTGCGCGTCAGCGGGCTGGGGCGCACCTATACCGACAAGCGGCCGTTCTGGGGCGGCGGCGCCCGCTCGGTACTGGCCGCCAACGACGTCAACCTGGTGCTGCGCAAGGGCGAGATCCTGGGCATCGTGGGCGAATCCGGGTCCGGGAAATCCACGGTGGCGCGCTGCATCCTGCGCCTCATCGAACCCTCGGCCGGCACCATGCTGATCGGCGGCGACGACATCGCCACCCTGTCGGGCGCGGCGCTGCGGCCGGTGCGCCGCCGCGTCCAGATCGTCTTCCAGGACCCTTACCGTTCGCTCAATCCGCGTCGCAAGGTGGGCGAGTCCATCATCGAAGGCCTGCTCAACTTCGGCCAATCACGCGAACGCGCGGTGGCCCGGGCCATTGAAACCCTGCGGGTGGTCGGCATGGGCGCCGAAGTCATGCAGCGCTATCCGCACCAGTTCTCGGGCGGACAGCGCCAGCGCATCTGCATTGCGCGCGCCCTGGTCATGGAACCCGAAGTACTGGTGGCCGACGAAGCCGTCTCGGCGCTCGACGTCTCGGTGCAGGCCCAGGTGCTCGAACTGCTGGAACAGATCCGCCAGCGCACCGGCGTGGGGGTGCTGTTCATCACGCATGACCTGCGCGTGGCCGCCCAAATCTGCGACACCATCATGGTCATGCAACGCGGCGTGGTGGTCGAAACCGGCCCGGCCGAGGTCGTGCTGACCCGGCCCGCCCACGACTACACCCGCGCCCTGATCGACGCGGCCCCGGGACGCGGCTGGGATTTCCGCAACTTCCGGCCGCTGGCGGCGTGATGGGCCCACCCCGCATACTTTGCCGGGTGTCAGGCTCCGCAGGTGCCTGACACCGTTGTGTGCAGCAATACCTGCGGCTGGCTTCGGTATCTGACACCCTGCAGGAGTCAGATACCTAGCGAATCCCCTGGCGGACTGCCCCCTGGCAACCTGGCCGCCCGAGTAGCACAATGGCATCTCAACCACCTGGAGCACGACACCATGCGCTGGCTGCTGGCGATGATCAAGCACGAAACCAATACGTTTTCACCCGTGGCCACGCCGCTCGAACGCTTCTTCCGCGGCAACCCCGAGATCCTGGCGGGCGAACAGGCCATCCGGGCCTACGAAAACACCGACAGCGGCCTGGGCGGCTACATTGAAATCGCGCGCCGCGAGGGCGCCGAGATCGTCGTGCCGGTGGCGGCCGAATCCTGGCCCAGCGCCCCCACCGACGCGGACACCTATGCGCGCCTGTGCGAGCTGGTGCTCGACGAAGTGCGTCGCGGCGGCTACGACGCCATCTTGCTCGACCTGCACGGCGCCATGGTGGCCGAAGGCGTCGAAGACGCCGAGGGCAACCTGCTGCGCCGCCTGCGCGACATCGATCCCGACACCCCGGTGGGCATCACGCTGGACATGCATGCCAATATCTACGACGACATCGTGCGGCACGCCACGGTCGTCACCGGCTTCCACACGTACCCGCACGTCGATATCCGCGCCAGCGGCATACGCGCGGCCGACGTCATCGCCCGCACCCTGAAGGGCGAGATCCGCCCCGTCATGGCCTGGGCCAACAAGCCCATGCTGCCGCACATCATGTGCCAGGGCACCCATGCCGATCCCAACAAATCGCTGCAAGACCGCTGCCGGGCGCTGGAATCGCAGGGCGTGCTGGCCGCCTCGGTGTTCGTGGGCTTTCCGCACGCCGATATCCGCGAGGCCGGCCTGAGCGCGGTGGTCTGCACCGACGCCGACCTGCCGGCGGCCGAACGCCATCGCGACGCGCTGCTCGACGCCGCCTGGCAAGGGCGCGAACAATGGGTGTTCCACTGCGAACCGCTGCAGCCCGCCATCGCCCGCGCCAAGGCCATCGAACAAGGGCCGGTGATCCTGCTCGACCACTTCGACAATACCGGCTCGGGCGGCACCATGGACACCACCGCCGTACTGGCCGAAATCTTGCGGCAAGAGCTCGACAACGTCGCGTTCTATGCGTTGTGCGATCCGCAAGCCGCGCAGCAGGCGGCCGCCGCCGGGGTGGGCGCCGACATCACCCTGGCGCTGGGCGGCAAGGTGCCCATGCCCGCGCTGAAACAGCAAAGCCAGCCTCTGTCGGTGGCCGGGCGCGTCAAGCTGGTGTTCGATGGCGTGTACCTGAACCGCGGCCCCATGTATCGCGGCGTGCGCAACGACACCGGGCTGACCGTGGTGTTCGACACCGGGCGGGTGCAGATCGTCATCGTTTCGCGCCACCAAGAGCCCTTCGACATCAATTGCCTGCTGTCGGCCGGCATCGATCCCCTGCAAAAGCGCTATGTGGCCCTGAAAAGCCGGGTGCACTGGCGCGCGGGCTTCGCCGACATGGCCACCGACATCATCGCGTGCACCGGGGTCGGCGTCACCACGTCCGACTATAGCCAGGTCGAGTTCAAGCATGTGCGCCGGCCCATCTATCCGCTCGATCCGCTCTAGGTCTTCCCGGAAACGTCTGGTAACGCCCCTGCGGCCACGGCGCTACCCCGCGTCGGTATACTCGCCGCGGGCGATCGCCCCTCGCCCGGCCGGCCACGCGGTGCCCGCCGGGCGCATCTATAACTGAAGTCGGACGGTACGATGAAAAAGGCAGCGGGGATCACAGCGGGTGTGATTGTGGTGGTGGCGGCGGGCTGGCTGGCGGCCACCTGGTACACCGGCAAGCGTATCGAGGCCGAAACGCCGGCCCGCCTGGCGGAAGTGAACCAGAAGCTCGCCGACGCCTTTGCCGGCATGAGCTTCGGCGTGGAAATCCGGCAGATCGACTACCAGCGGCATTTCTTTACCAGCCAGGCCCGCTACGGCGTGTCGCTGACCAAGACCCCCCAGGCCCCGCAAGACCTGCCGCAAGGCACCGCGGAATTCGTCTCGCGCATCGAACACGGCCCGTTCGCCAAGGGCGCCCTGATGCAAGGCAAATGGCTGCCCAAGCTGGCCTTCGTGCACGCCGAGATGGTCGCCAATGAAGACCTGAAGCCCCTGTTCGAACTGACCCAGGGCGCCACTCCGCTCTGGAGCGACACGGTCGTTTCGTACAACGGCGACACGTCCGGCACGGCCGGCGTGGCCCCCATGCAAATCAGCAAAGACGGCAACGTGCTGGACTTCAGCGGCGCGCATGCCGAAGGCGCGTACGAACAGGCCACGCGCAGCTCCACGGCCCGCGTCGCCATCGACCGGATCGCGGTCGATTCCAGCCAGAGCGAGCGCCCGGCCAAGATAGACGCCGCCGGCATCACCCTGGACCTCGATACCCGCCAGGGGCAGTTCGGGTTCGGCATCGGCAACTCCAGCGCCCAGGTCCAGCGCATCGATGTCGAAGACCTGGCCAGCGCCACCAAGGTTGCGCTGCAGTCGGTGGGCTACACCGCCAGCCTGGCCGAAAGCGGTACCAGCCTGAACCTGGAAATGGGCTATCAAGTCGGCCAGGTCGACGTCAACGGCCGCAATTTCGGCAAGGGCCAGGCCACCATCAAGCTCGATCGCCTGGACGGCCAGGCCACGGCGGACTTGTCCAAGCTGTACAACGAGATTTTCACCGAAATCGGCCAGACCGAAGATCCCTCTGCGGCGCTGACTCCCGAGCGCCGCCAGGCGCTGCTGCAGTCGGGCACGCAGGTCCTGGCGGGCAACCCGTCGCTGCGGCTCGACCCCGTTACCTGGCAGACCGCCAAGGGCGAAAGCCGCCTGGCGCTGACGCTGGACCTGACCAAGCCGCCCAGCCTCGATGCCCAGGCGCCCGAGGTCGATGACCCGCGCGCCCTGATCCGGCAGGCCATCAAGGCGCTCGACATCAAGGTCGTGATGTCCAAGCCCATGGCGCAAGATGTGCTGTCCCAATTGCTGCAGGGCCAGGGCCTGGATGCCCAGCAAGCCGCGTCCGAGGCCGAAGCCCAGGTCAGCGCCGCGGCAGGCATGGCGGAAATGCTGAGCCTCGGCAAGAACGACGGGGATAACCTGGTGGGCGCCTTCCACTATGCCGACGGCGCCGCCAGCCTGAACGGCAATCCGGTGCCCATCGACGAGCTGCTAGGCAATCTGGTGGGCGACCTGGGCGACGACGATGCCGGCCTGGACAATAACCTGCTGGGCGCGCTGGACCCCGGCCTGGTCGGTGAAATCCTGGATGAAATGGGCTTGGCCTACCAACTGGGCGCGGCGGCCGGCGGCAACCCGGTCATGGAAATCCAGCCCGGCGACAGCGGCGCCGACAGCCTGCGTGTCGAATTCAACGATTGCGACATCGATTCGGTTTGCACCGACCTGCTGCTGCGCGCCAGCTTCGCCCCGAGCAAGCCGGTGCCGCTGCGCCTGCTGAACGACTGGAATACGCAGAATCGCTGGACACGCGCCTACCTGGACCCCGACAACCACGCCGTGCTCGAAATGGACGTGAACGCCTACGGCGGCATCGGCGACAACGGCGCCGATTTCCTGGTCAAGACCTTTTTTGCCTCGGTACCGCAGTTCGCCGAAACGCTGGCCCGCCCACCGCGCTGAAGCTGTCGTGGCAGTAAATTGATTTTTCGCAAGACGCCCGCTTGTACAGCGGGCGTTTTCATATCCGGACGGCCGTAAACTGGAAAGCGTCGCGCGTCCTTGCCGGCCATTCCTGCCAGGCGTACAGGCGCGACGCCCAACCCGCCATGGAATTCCTCCCCCTTTTCCACTCGCTCCAAGGCCGCACCGTCCTGGTCGTCGGCGGCGGCGACGTGGCATTGCGCAAGGCACGCCTGCTCTGTAGCGCCGGGGCTCGCCTGCGCGTGGTGGCGCCCCGCCTGCATCCCGATCTTCCCGCGCTGGCCGCCGAACTGCACCCGCGCCCCTATGCCGAACCCGACCTCGACCACGCGGTGCTGGCGGTGGCCGCCACCAACCAGGCGGCCCTGAACGCCACCGTGTCGGCGCAGGCCCAGGCGCGCGGCATTCCGGTCAATGTGGTCGATTCGCCCGCCCTGTGCAGCGTCGTCTTTCCCGCCGTGGTCGATCGCTCGCCGCTGGTCGTGGCGGTCGGCAGCGGCGGCCACGCGCCGGTGCTGGCCCGGCTGGTGCGCGCCAAGATCGAAACCTGGCTGCCCGCCCGCTACGGCGAACTGGCCGGCCTGGCCCGGCAATACCGCGGCCGGGTCAAGGCCTGGCTGCCCAGTGTGCAGCAACGCCGCATTTTCTGGGAAGACATCTTCCAGGGCCCGGTCGCCGAGGCCGTGCACGCGGGGCAGCCCGAACTGGCTCGGCACCTGCTCGAAGCCCGGCTGGCCGGCGCTGCGCCCCAGGCCGCCGGCGAAATCTATTGGGTCGGCACCGGCCCGGGCGACCCCGACCTGCTTACCTTCCGCGCGCTGCGCCTGATGCAGCAAGCCGACGTCGTGCTCAGCGGCCCAGCGATTCCCGCCGCCATCCTCGACCTGTGCCGGCGCGATGCCGACCGCATCGCGCCGCGCGCACCCGCCACCGGCAGCGCGCCATGCTGCGGCCGGCAACTGGTCGAACTGGCCCGTCAAGGCAAGCGGGTCCTGCTGCTCGTGGCCGGCAACGGCGTCACGCACGAATGCGCCAGCGCGTTCGATACGCTGGCGGCGCACGGCATTCCCCATCAGGTGGTGCCGGGCGTAGCCGGCCCGGCCCACCCGGTACCCACCTGAACCAGGGCGCCAGCCCATACTCTGTCACTATGCAGCTCCATCGCGTCCACCACCAGATTCTGCGCAGCCACCACCTGTTCGAACCCCTGAGCGAGGCGCAACTCGACACCCTGCTGCAAACGGCCCGGCTGCTCAACGTCGAAAAAGGCGAAAAACTGTTCCACCAGGGCGAGCCCGCCCATGCCTTCTACTTCGTCATTGCCGGCACCGTGAAAATCTACCGCGTCACACCAGACGGCCAGGAAAAAGTCTTCGATGTCATCGGCGGCCGCCAAACCTTCGCCGAAGCCATGATGCTGATGGACACCCCCGACTACGTGGCCTCGGCCCAGGCCATCGCGCCGTCGCAGCTGTACCGGTTTTCCAACAGCACCTACATGGAACTGCTGCAGAACAACAGCAAGCTGACTTTCGCCCTGTTGGGCAAGTTGTGCATCCGCCTGCACCAGCGCATCAATGAAATCGAAACCCTGTCATTGAAGAACGCCACGCACCGGGTGGTGCGCTATCTGCTGACGCAACTGGCGCGGCGCCCCGACAGCGACAGCTTCGAACTGCCCATGGCCAAGCGGCTGGTGGCGGGCCACCTGTCGATCCAGCCCGAAACCTTCTCGCGCATCATCCGCCGCCTGATCGACGAAAGCATCATCACCCAACGCGGCAATCACATTCGCGTGCTGAACAGCCAGCGCCTGGAACTCTTCGAATAAGCCTCGCGCCCGCGCCGCCATGACCGACTGCCTGTACTGCCAACGCGCCACCCGCCCTGGCTCGAAAGACTGCCCGCACTGCGGCATGCCCTTGCCCGTATCCGCCGAACGCGCCCGCCAGCGGCGCCTGCGGCGTTTCCAATGGTTCTGCGTCGGCCTGACGTTGTTCTGCGCCGTCATGATTTACTGGCTGCCCCGCAGCCTGGGCTGAAGTGAAAGCCCCACCCCCGAAGCGCTGCGCGCTTCGCCCTCAAGGGGGCGACGCCGGCGGACCGGCAAAGCCGGCTCCGCGGCGTCCCCGATCGAGCCGCATCTTTCGTTCCGGGCGGGTCGCGCAGCCGCGGTGAAGCACTGACACGGCTGTCTGCCCACGCCCAGGCACGGACATCATGGCTGCGTCAGCTGGCGATATAGCTGCGGCAGCCGATAGGGCAGCTGCTGCGGCTGGCGTATCAGCGTATACCCGTGCGCGCCGAACATATACGGCAGATAACTGCCCGCCTCGCGGTCGATGGTGATGCAGAAGGGCAGCAAGCCCTGGCGGCGCGCCTCGATGACCGCCTGGCGCGTGTCTTCGACGCCGTAGCGGCCTTCATAGCGGTCCAGGTCGTTGGGCTTGCCGTCGGTCACCAGCAACAGCAGCTTGCGCCGGCTGGGGCTGGCGGCGAGCAGCCGCGTGGCCTGCCGCAGGGCGGCGCCCATGCGGGTGTAGTAGCCGGGCCGCAACGCCTGGATGCGGCCGCGCGTTTCGTCGCCATACCGCTGGCGGAAGGTTTTCAGTTCCAGCATGCGCACGTGCTGGCGGCGCAGCGAAGAGAACCCGTACAGCGCAAACGGGTCGCCCACCGCCGCCAGCGCCTCGCCGAACAACAGCAGGCTGTCGCCGATGACGTCGATGACGCGGTGCTCGTCGTCCAGGTGGGCATCGGTGGACATCGACAAATCGGCCAGCAGCAGGCACGCCAGGTCGCGCCGGGTCTGGCGCCGCTCTTGGAACCAGCCGCGCTCGGCGCAATGGCCGTGCCGGCGCTCGATCTGGAAATCGATCCAGGCCTGCAGGTCGATTTCGGAACCTACCGGCTGCTGGCGCAGCCACTGGCGGTCGCTGCGCAAGTGTTCGAATTGCCGGCGCAGGCGCTTGGCCAGCGGAGCCAGCCGCGGCGGCAGCCCCGCGGGTTCGGACAGCCGCGGCGCCATCATTTGCACGTGCACGTAGCGGTCTTGCAGGCGCTGGCGCCGGTAGTCCCATTCCGGCAGGGTATCCGGCCCGCCCAGCGGCAGGTCGTCGGCGTCGGCGGGCGGCAGGTCCAGGTCCAGCTTCAGGCCACCGCTGCGCCGCATGCGCCGCCGCGACATCGCCAGTTCGTCCAGGTCTTCGGCCACGCGCGCGGCATCGGGGTCGTCACTGTCGTCGCCGCGCCGGTCGAGGTCTATGTGCTCGGACCAACTGAAAAGATTTTCCAGCCGGATCAGCAACAAGCCGTCTTTGCCGGAATGGTCGTCGACCCGCGTGGCGCGCTTGCGCGCCGCCGTGCGCGACTGGGCGGCCGGCTGGGGCTCGCCTTCGGGTTCGGTATCGGGATCGTCCGCCTGTGCCGCGCCGGCCTGCTGCGACGGATACAGCCACAGCGGCACCGGCCACGGCGCGCATTCGCTGCGCGGGAATTCGGCCACGCTACCCGGCTCGTGCAGCGCCTGCCGCACCGCGCGCTCGAGCGCGGCCTCGTCGCGCCGCAGGCCGGCGGGGTCGGGGCGCAGGCTGAGATGAGCCTCGACCAGCCGCCGGTAACGCGGCCTCAAGGCCGGATAGCGCTGCAATAGGGCGTGGGTCCAGCGCTGGTTGTCGCGGCCCCAATGCCGCATGCGGCAGGACTGCGCGGCCAGCAGGGCCAGCCAGCGGTAGAGCTCGGCGTTAAGCGCCGGGTCGGGATACACCGCCACGTGGGCGGGCAGGCGCAGGGTGTCGGCATCGCGCCAAGCCACGGCGCCGTGCCGCGCGGCCTCCGCAATGTGCTGCAGCACATTGCGCCGCAGCGTCAGGGGGCGTTGGTCGGCGGCTTCCAGCGCAATGCCGCCGGCACCACCCATGGCGCGAAACAGCACCGAAAGGGGCCGCTGGACATCGGCAAGCGCCACGCGTGCCGCGGGAAATTCCCGGCTGGCCTGGCGCGTGATGAACCGATGCCACAGGCCCCCTACCCATTCTTCCAGTTCGAAACCCAAGCAAGCCCCTGTACGTCAAAAAAAAGCGGCCCCGCGCCGAAGCGCTGGGCCGTTTGCTCGAAGGTGCCAGGCTTCCGGAGCAGGTGTCAGGCTCCCGCAGGGTGCCTGACACCTGGCCTGTGCCCCCCTGGCACCCGGCAGGCGCGGCCTCAGGCGCCTGCCGTGGCCGACTGCAGGGCCACGCTGCCGCGCTGGCGGAAGCTGAGCAGATAGCAGAGCAGCCCGATCAGGAACACCACCCCGGCAGCCAGCCGCAGCCAGAAGAAGACGGCCAGTTGCTCCATGGTGTTCATGAAGGACATGGCAGCCGGATCGGCGGGCAGGCGCTGCAGCCATATCTGCACCATGCCGGCGGCGGTGAGCAGCAGCGTGATCGCCACCATCGAGCTGGTCATCAGCCAGAAGCCCCACAGTTCCTTGCGCTGCGCGGCGGCCGGCGGCGCCTCGCCCAGCCCTCGCAGGCGCGGCATGGCGTACGAGATCATGGTCAGCACGATCATGACGTAAGCCCCGTAGAACGCCAGGTGGCCGTGCGCCGCGGTGAGCTGCGTGCCGTGGGTGTAGTAGTTCACCGGGGCCAGGGTGTGGATGAACCCCCATACGCCCGCGCCCAGGAACGCCGTGACGGTGGTGCCGATGGCCCAGTACGACGCGGCGCGGTTGGGGTGCTGGCGGCGGCGCCGGCTGGTCATGTTCCAGGCGAACAGCACCATGGCGAAGAACGGCAGCGGTTCCAGGGCGGAGAAAATCGAGCCCAGCCACAGCCACACGCCCGGCGCGCCGATCCAGAAGTAGTGGTGGCCGGTACCGATGATGCCGGTGATGAGCGCCATGCCGATGATGACGTACAGCCATTTTTCGACGACCTCGCGGTCGACGCCGGTGATCTTGATCAGCACGAAGGCCAGCATGGAACCCATGATCAGTTCCCACACGCCTTCGACCCACAGGTGCACCACCCACCACCAGTAGTATTTGTCGCGCGCCAGGTTTTCAGGGTTGTAGAACGAGAACAGGAACAGCACCGCCAGCCCGATGAGGCCGGTCATCATGACCATGCTGATGGCCGTTTTGCGGCCCTTGAGCAGGGTCATGCCGATGTTGTACAGGAAGCCCAGCGCCACCACCACGATGCCCGCCTTGGTGATGGTGGGCTGTTCGAGGAATTCGCGCCCCATGGTGGGCAGCACGTCGTTGCCCGTCAGGGCGGCGAGCCCGGCATAAGGCAGCAGCAGGTAGCCCAGGATGGTCAGCACGCCGGCCACGGCGAATACCCAGAACAGCACCAGCGCCAGCTTGGGGCTGTGCAGTTCACGGTCGGCTTCTTCGGGTATCAGGTAATAGGCGGCGCCCATGAACCCGAACAGCAGCCAGACGATGAGCAGGTTGGTATGCACCATGCGGGCGACGTTGAACGGGATCAGCGGGAACAGGAAATCGCCCACCACGTATTGCAGGCCCATGACCAGGCCGAACAGGATCTGCCCCACGAACAGGATCAGGGCAAACACGAAATACGGCTTGGCCACCGCCTGCGAGGCGAATTTGAGATGCGGATTTGCGAGGTTCATGGTTCAGCCCTCACGGTTGGGAGGCCAGTTGTAGTTGTTGATCCTGGATGTCCATTTCAGGAACTCGGCCAGGTCGTCCACTTGCCGGTCGGACAGGTGGAACTGCGGCATGGCGCGGCGCCCCGGGACCCCCAGGGGCTGCGCGCTCATCCAGGCGCGCAGGAACGAGTGGAAGTCTTGCTCGCCGCCGCGGCGTTCATACACGTTGCCCAGTTCGGGAGCGAAGTACGCGCCTTCGCCGAGTATCGTGTGACAGCCGACACAGTTGTTTTGCTCCCAGACCAGCTTGCCGCGCACCACGGCTTCGGTCATCTGGGCTTCGTTGGTGCGTTCTGGGAATTGTTTTTCGGTATGGAAGGTCAGGGCCAGGAATATCAGGATGAAGAACACGCTTCCCCCGAAATAAATATTCCTGGCCATGCCCTTGGTAAAGGTTTCCGGCATGATGGCCCCTCTTGGCTTTAGGTGGACACCATTCTAGAAAGGGGGCCTGCCGGCCTCGCTTGACTGCAATCAAGAAAGAAAAGTTGTCATCGGGCGGCCGCCGGCGCGCTCAGTGCGCCGACAGATGCGCGGCGGCCAGCACCCCGGCCGCCATGGCGAATGGCCACGCCAACAGCAACAGGCGCCAGGCGCGCGGCGCATGGCGCAGTTCCATGAAGCCGTCGATGATGAGCCACGCCTTGGCCACCGCCAGGGCAATCACGGCCAGATGCGGCCAGGGCAGCAACGCGCCCCCGGCGACCCGCACCGTGGCCACCGTCATCAGGGCCAGACCCAGCCAATAACACAACAGGCGCGACGTTTCGTTCATGCTCGGCCCAACAGGTACACCACGGGAAACAACAACACCCAGACCAGGTCGACCATGTGCCAGTACAGCACGCCCGACTCCATGCCGGTGCTGCGGCCGGGGCCGTAAGCGCCGGCCCGGCAGCGCCACGCCAGCCATGCCAGTATCAGCATGCCCAGCAGCACGTGCAGGAAATGAAAGCCGGTCAGGATCCAGTACAGGGTGAAGAACGTATCGTGCTCCAGCCCCAGCCCCAGGCTCGCCAGGTGGCCATATTCGCGCAGCTTCAGGGCCACGTAGCACGACGCCGCGGCCAGCGCCGCGCACAGCAGCCACGCCGCCCCGCGCCGGCCCTGGCGGGCCCGGGACAACGCCTGGGCGGCGCACCAGCCCGAGGTCAGCAGGCTCAGGGTCAGGGCCAGGCCCATCGAGGCGTCGAGCGCCTGGCGGCCGGCGTGGAACAGCGGCGCCTGCAATGCCTGGGTCACGGCGAAGGCCAGGATCAGGATGCCGAACACCGCCAGTTCGGCCAGGATGAAAAACCACATCGCCAGGTCGCCCGGCAGGCGCCGTTGGCCTGGCCGGCCGGCCAGCGGCGCATCAAGCGAAATGGACATCGACGATATCCATCAGGGCGGCGACGGTCTGGGGGTCATCGGACAGGGGCTCGGCCAGGCAGGCCAGGCAGGCTTCGCGCGGGGCCATGCCGCTGCGGATCATGCGGGCGGCGAAGATCAGCAGGCGGGTCGACGCCACTTCTTCCAGGTCGTGATGCTCGAGCCGGCGCAGCGCCTGCCCCAGCTCGACCACGCGGCCCGCCAGGGCTTCGTCGGCGCCCGCCTCGGCGGCGACGATGCAACGCTCTTCGGCGGGCGGCGGATAGCCGAACCGCAAGGCCACGAAGCGCTGGCGCGTACTGGGCTTCATGCCCTTGAGCAGATTCTGGTAGCCCGGGTTGTATGACACGACCAGCATGAAGCCCGGCGGGGCCTGCAGGGTTTCGCCGGTGCGCTCGATATACAGTTCGCGGCGGTCGTCGGCCAGCGGATGCAGCACGACCGCGGTGTCTTGCCGCGCCTCGACGATTTCGTCCAGATAGCAGATGCCGCCTTCGCGCACGGCGCGCGTCAGCGGGCCGTCTTGCCACCATGTGCCATCGGCGCCGATCAGGTGGCGTCCGACCAGGTCGGTGGCGCTGAGGTCGTCATGGCAGGCCACGGTATACAGCGGCAAGCCCAGCCGATGCGCCATGTGCTGCACGAAGCGGGTCTTGCCGCAACCGGTGGGGCCCTTGACCAGCACGGGCATGCCGTGCCGCCAGGCCTGTTCGAACAACTGCGCCTCGTTGCCCAGCGGCTGGTAATAGGGGGCATCCGGGGTAATGGAGACGGGCGCGGCGGCCGCGAGGGAGGTCATGCAATTCCTTTTTATATGTCCTGGATCAAACCCACCTTACCCGCCGGGGACGAGGGTTCTCAAGACATCTGGCGGCCACTCTTGATTGCAGTCAACGCCCCGGCAACTCAATTGACTGCAGTCAAGCGTGAGGCCGAGGGGCTTAAGTACGATCCGCCCCAAGAGTCCAGCGTTTTCCGATTACCCACAGTGCCGCGACCCGGGGTCGCAACCGCGCCCCCCTAAGGAGAAGTACCCATGACCCATCCCAAAAAGACCCTGCTGGCAGGCCTCCTCGCCAGCGCCTCGTTGCTGGGCGCAGCGGGCGCCCAGGCCAACGCGCCGGCCATGACCGACGCCGAAAAAGAAGTCGCCAAGCAAATCTACTTCGAGCGCTGCGCCGGCTGTCACGGCGTGCTGCGCAAAGGGGCCACCGGCAAGAATCTGGAACCCCACTGGGCCAAAACCGACACCGACGGCACCAAGACCGAAGGCGGCACGCTGCAGCTGGGCACCAAGCGCCTCGAAAACATCATCGCGTTCGGTACCGAAGGCGGGATGGTCAACTACGACGACATCCTGACCGAACAAGAAATCAACCTGATGGCGCGCTACATCCAGCAAACGCCCGACGTGCCGCCCGAGTTCTCGCTGCAAGACATGAAAGACAGCTGGAAGCTCATCGTTCCGGTGTCCGAGCGTCCCAAGAAGCAGCTCAACAAGATCAACCTGAAGAACGTCTTCGCGATCACCCTGCGCGACGCCGGCAAGCTGGCCCTGGTCGACGGCGACAACCACAAGATCTGGAAAATCCTCGATACCGGCTACGCGGTGCACATCTCGCGCCTGTCCGCCTCCGGCCGCTACGTCTACACGGTGGGCCGCGACGGCCTCACCACCATCATCGACATGTGGTTCGAAGAACCCACCACCGTCGCCACCGTGCGCCTGGGCTCCGACGCGCGCTCGGTCGACGTGTCCAAGTTCAAGGGCTACGAAGACAAGTACCTGATCGGCGGCACCTACTGGCCGCCTCAGTACTCCATCATGGACGGCGAAACCCTCGAGCCCATCAAGATCGTGTCCACGCGCGGCCAGACGGTCGACGGCGAATACCACCCCGAGCCCCGCGTGGCCTCCATCGTGGCCTCGCTGCAAAAGCCCGAATGGGTGGTCAACGTGAAAGAAACCGGCCAGATCCTGCTGGTCGACTACACCGACCTGAAAAACCTCAAGACCACCACCATCGAATCGGCGAAGTTCCTGCACGACGGCGGCTGGGATGCCTCGGGACGCTACTTCATGGTGGCGGCCAACGCGTCGAACAAGGTCGCGGTGGCCGACACCAAGACCGGCAAGCTGGCGGCGCTGGTCGAAACCGCCAAGATTCCCCACCCGGGCCGTGGCGCCAACTTCGTACACAAGCAGTTCGGGCCGGTATGGGCCACCGGCCACCTGGGCGATGACGTGGTGTCGCTCATTTCCACCGCATCCGACAAACCCGAGAACGCCAAGTTCAAGCAGCACAACTGGAAGGTCGTGCAAGAACTGAAGATGCCGGGCGCGGGCAACCTGTTCGTCAAGACCCACCCGAAATCCAAGCATTTCTGGGCCGACGCGCCCATGAACCCGGAACGCGAAATCGCCGAATCGGTATACGTGTTCAACCTCGACGACCTGTCCCAGGCACCCACCCGGCTCAACGTCGCCAAGGATTCGGGCCTGGCGGAAAGCAAGGCCATCCGCCGCGCGGTCCAGCCCGAATACAACGTGGCGGGCGACGAGGTCTGGATCTCGCTGTGGGGCGGCAAGGCCGACCAGTCCGCCATCGTGATCTACGACGACAAGACCTTGAAGCTCAAGCGCGTCATCACCGACCCGGCGGTGATCACGCCCACCGGCAAGTTCAACGTCTACAACACCATGCACGACGTCTACTGATCAACGCCGTTTCCACAACCGGCGGTTCCCCCAGCGGGGAACCGCCATACTCATCATGACAAACCTACACGGCAAGAAAGGCTTTTTCGCCCGGCTGCGGCGCCCCAGTGCAAAGTATTCGGTCGCGACTCTGCTACTGGTGGGCGTCGTACTGGGCGTGTTGTTCTGGGGGGGGTTCAATACCGCCCTCGAGGCCACCAACACCGAGGCATTCTGCATTTCGTGCCACGAAATGCGCGACAACGTCTATCCCGAATACAAGGAAACCATCCACTACAGCAATCGCACCGGCGTGCGCGCCACCTGCCCCGATTGCCACGTGCCCAAGAACTGGACCTACAAAATGATCCGCAAGGTCCAGGCGTCGAAAGAGTTATGGGGCAAGCTGGTGGGCACCATCGACACGCGCGAGAAATTCGAAGCCAAGCGGCTCGAACTGGCCCGCAACGAATGGCAGCGCATGAAGGCCTCGGATTCGCGCGAATGCCGCAACTGCCACAGCCTGGCAAGCATGAGCAGCGACGCGCAGAAGCAGCGCGCCCGCAAGCAGCATGCCACGGCGCTCGAAGACAACATGACCTGCATCGATTGCCACAAGGGCATCGCGCACCACAAGCCGCAGGGCATGACAGACGAAGACGAAGAATAGCGGCCCGGCCGCCCGCATTATCCAAAAGGAACCCGCCATGAAGAAAACCCTGCTGTCCGGCGCCGTGGGCGCCGCGCTCGTCCTGATGACCTCCCTCGCGCAGGGTGCCGCCCCGTCCGACTGGAACTCGGTGCAGGCCACCGAAATCACCTTGTTCTATCCCGGCACTTCGGCCGTCGAATGGATCACCAAGGGCACCGAGCATGGCGGCGCCCGCGCCCTGAAAAAAGGCGAAACCTGCATGGACTGCCATTCCGAAGAAGTGGCCAACATGGGGCAGCTGATCGCCAGCGGCAAGAAGCTCGAGCCCAGTCCCATCGCCGGCAAGGCGCCCTCGATCAAGGTCAAGGTCCAGGCCGCGCACGATGACGAAGCCTTGTACCTGCGCTTCAGCTGGACCCAGCCCCCGGCCTCGGGCGGCGCCAAGATGGACGCCGACAACCCCGTCAAGATCGCGTACATGCTCGAAGCCGGCGGCAAGGTCGAGTTGGCCGAGCCGGGCGGCTGCTGGGGCGCCTGCCATGGCGATGCGCGCACCATGCCCGGCGCGGCCGATGACAAGACCAAGTACGTCAAGGGCGGCTCGCTGACCGACGGCGTGTTCTACGACCTGAACCAATGGCGCAGCGGCGAAAACAAGGCCTACGACGGCCACATCGCCACCGAACGCGTCATGCAGGGCGGCCAGGCGCTGGTGTCGGCGCAGGGCAAGCTCGACGGCGATACCTGGACGGTCGAATTCACCCGCAAGCTCGCCGGCGGAACCGGCGACGTCCTGCTCGAACCCGGCAAGGTCTACAACTTCGGCGTGGCCATCCACGATGACAACAGCGCCGGCCGGTACCACCATGTCTCGCTGGGCTACCACCTGGGCATCGACGCCGCGGCCGATATCACCGCGGCCCGCCAATAAAGCGCGCCACCGCGATGGCACGTTTTTCCGGCATGGCGGCCGCGCTGGGCGGCATTTTTCTGGGCGGCGCCCTGTTGGGGGCCGCCCGGGCCGAACCCGGCATGCTGCGGCAGGGCCAGCTCGAGCACCTGCTGCGGCAGGACTGCGGTTCGTGCCACGGCCTGCGCCTTACCGGTGGGCTGGGCCCGCCCCTGACCTCCCAGGCGCTGGCCGGCAAGCCGCGCGAACTCCTGATCGCCACCATCACCCACGGCCGGCCCGGCACGCCCATGCCCAACTGGGATGCCCTGCTCGACGACCAGGACATCGCCTGGCTGGCCGACCGGCTTCTGCAAGGACACCCGCCCCCATGATGCGCTCTCTACTCTTTTTGCTGGTCGGCCTTTGGTTGGCCGGTTGCGCGCAACCCGGCTTGCGCGGCAGCGGCGATCTCGGCGTCGTCATCGAACGCGCCACCGGCAGCCTGCAAATCGTCGAAAGCACCGGGCGCACCAGCCTGGGGCGTGTCGAAGGGCTGGGCGACCTCTCTCACGCCTCGGTCGTGTTCTCGCGCGACCAGCGCTATGCCTACGTGTTCGGGCGCGACGGAGGCCTGACCAAGGTCGACCTGCTTGCCCGCCGCATCGACCGGCGCGTCGTGCAGGGCGGCAACAGCATAGGGGGCGCCATCAGCCAGGACGGCACCCTGATCGCCGTGGGCAACTACGAGCCGGGCGGCGTCAAGGTATTCGATGCGCGCACGCTGGCGCTGGTGGCCGACATCCCGGCCACCGTGGTGCCCGGCACCGAACGCCGGTCGCGCGTGGTGGGCGTGGCCGACGCCCCCGGCCAGCGCTTCATATACAGCCTGTTCGATACCGGCGAAATCTGGGTGGCCGACTTCAGCCAGCCAGGCCAGCCCGTCGTCAGCCGCCATACCGGCATCGGCAATCAGCCCTACGACGCACTGCTCACGCCCGACGGGCGCTATTACCTGGCCGGCCTGTTCGGCGAGAACGGCATGGCCCAGCTCGACCTGTGGCACCCCGAACGCGGCGTGCGGCGCGTGCTGGGGCACTACGGGCGCGGCGAGCGCAAGCTGCCGGTATACAAGATGCCCCACCTCGAAGGCTGGACGGTCGCCGGCGGCCAGACCTTCGTGCCGGCGGTGGGACACCACCAGGTGCTGGTCATGAACACCGGCACCTGGCAGCAAACCGGCGCCATCGACGTGGCGGGACAGCCGGTGTTCGTCATGGCCCGTCCCGACGGACGGCAGGTCTGGGTGAATTTCGCGCACCCCGACAATCACAAGGTGCAGGTCATCGACACCGAGACCCAGCGTGTCATCGCCACGCTGGAGCCCGGCCCCGCCGTGCTCCATATGGAATTCACCGCGCGCGGCGATCAATTATGGATTTCCGTGCGCGATGGCGCAGAGGTCCAGATCTGGGACCCCTACCGAATCGAGATCGTGGGCAGGCTGCCCGCGCCCAGCCCCAGCGGCATCTTCTTCACCAGCAGGGCCCATGCAACAGGCCTGTGAACCGGCGCTCGGCGACCTGGCGCTGCGCGCGGCGAACGCGTACCAGCATGGCATGCCGCTGTGCGCGCGCCCCTACCAGGCCATGGCGCAAGCCCTGGGGTGCAGCGAACAACAACTGCTCGACACACTGCGCCGCCTGCGGCAACAAGGGGCGTTGAATCGGGTCGGCCCGGTGTTCGAACACCGCCGGGCCGGCGCCAGCACCCTGGCGGCCCTGCCCGTGCCGCCGCGCGACATCCCGGCTGTGGCCGCGCGCATCAGCCAATACCCCGAAGTCAATCACAATTACCTGCGCGAACACCGCTACAACCTCTGGTTCGTCATCACGGCGCCGCACCGCGACCGCATCGAGCAGGTCCTGGCCGACATCGCCGCCACCACCGGCCTCGCGCCACTCGACCTGCCCATGGTCCAGGCCTATCGCATCGACCTGGGTTTTCCGCTCGAGGCCCCGGCATGAACACCCATCCGGCGCTGGCTCCGTCCCAGGCGCGGCAACTGCGCCGCCTGCTCGAGACCGGGTTGCCGCTGGCCGCCCAACCGTACTTGCAGTTGGCCGAACAGATCGGCGCCACGGAAGACGCGGTGCTGGCGCAGATGCGGCACTGGAGCGACAGCGGCCTGTTCCGCCGGGTCGGCCTGGTACTCAATCATCGCGCGCTGGGCTTCCGGGCCAACGCCATGCTGGTGCTGGACGTGCCCGACGCTTTGGTGGAACAGGCCGGCCGGCAATTGGGGGGCGCCGCGGGCGTCAATCTTTGCTATCAGCGGCCGCGCAGGCTGCCCGACTGGCCCTACAACCTGTTCTGCATGGTGCACGGCCGGCGGCGCGACGAAGTCCGGGCCCGCATCGACCTGCTGCTGCGCGAAGCCGGACTGCACCACTTGCCGCACCGCCTGCTGTTCAGCACCCGGGCGTTCAAACAGTGCGGCGGCCGCTACGCGCCAGGAAACAACCATGAATGAACTCGATCGGCACCTGCTGAACCTGCTGCAGCGCGGCTTGCCGCTGGTGCCCCGGCCCTGGGAGGCCCTGGCCGCCGAACTCGGCGTGCCCGGGCGCACCTTGCGCGAACGGGTGCGTGCCTGGCTGGACGACGGCACGCTGACCCGCTTCGGCCCCATGTTCGACATCGAGTGCCTGGGCGGCGCGTTCACCCTGGCCGCGCTGTGCGTGCCGCCGTCCCGTATCGACGAAGTCGCCGCCCTGCTGGCCGACATGCCCGAAGTCGCCCACAACTACCTGCGCGAACATGCCTGGAACATGTGGTTCGTGCTGGCCTGCGCGTCGCCCGCCGATGTCGCGCGCGCCATCGAGCGCATCGAACAGCGTACGGGGCTGCACGTCCTCAACCTGCCCAAAGAACACACCTACCATGTCGGTCTGCATTTCCCCGTCTGATGCCCAACTGGCCGAGCGCCTGATCCGCCTGACCGAGGCCGGCCTGCCGCTGGTGGCCAATCCCTGGGCCTGGCTGGGCGCGCAGCTCGATCTCAGCCCCAATGCCGCGCTGGCCCTGCTGCACCGGCTGCACGATGCCGGCGCCATCCGGCGGATCGCGGCGGTGCCCAACCACTACCGGCTGGGCTATCGGCACAACGGCATGACCGTCTGGGACGTCGACGACGAAAAAATCGACCGGCTCGGCGCGCAAGTGGGGGCATTGCCTTTCGTCAGCCACTGCTATCGGCGGCCGCGCCGCCGCGGCTGGCGCTACAACCTGTTCGCCATGGTGCATGGCCGCAGCGCCGAAGAAATCCAGCAGTACCGCGAACACATCCGCAACCTGCTTGGCCGCGCCACGCTGGCCGACGACATGCTGGTCAGCAGCCGCATCCTGAAAAAAACGGGCCTGCGCCTGCCGCCGCGCGCGTAGCCGCGGCGCGCTTCATCAGGTCTTATTGTTTACGGTCAAGGCGTTTACGGCATGCCTCGGCGATGCTGCAGCCATGCCCAGGCGGGCCGACCATCAGCCCGCCGCGCCCCGAGAATCCCCATGTTAAGAATCAGCCATTACCTGCGCGCCCTCGTCCACCCGGACACCGCGCCAGAATCGCGCGCCTGCGCGAATCCCGGGAAGCGTCCGCCCGTCGTCATCTGGAACCTGCTGCGGCGCTGCAACCTGACCTGCAAGCACTGCTACGCCACCTCGGCCGACAGCCCGTTCCGCAACGAACTCGACACCACCGAGGCGCTGCGCGTCATCGACGACCTGCGCGCCGCCGGCGTGCGCGTGCTGATTCTTTCGGGCGGCGAACCCCTGCTGCGCCCCGACATCTTCCAACTGGCCGCCCATGCGCGCGCGCAGGGTTTTTTCGTGGCCCTGTCCAGCAACGGCACACTGATCGGCCCGCACAATATCGAATCGGTCGCGGCGGCCGAATTCGACTACGTCGGCATCAGCATCGACGGCCTGCAGGAAGTCCATGACCACTGGCGCCAGATGCCGGGAAGTTTCGCGGCCGCCATGCGTGCCATCGACCTTTGCCGCCGCCATGGCATCCGCGTGGGCCTGCGCACCACGCTGACGCAGCACAACGCCGAACAATTGCCCGCCATCCTGGGCCTGATGCGCGAACACGACGTCCAGAAGTTCTATCTTTCCCACCTGAACTACAGCGGCCGCGGCAAGCGCAGCAGCAAGTTCGACGCGCACCGCCAGATCACGCGCGACGCGGTGCACTTGCTGTTCGAGCGCGCCTGGGCCGATATCGGCGCCGGCCTGGACACCGACTTCGTCACCGGCAACAACGACGCCGATGCCATCTTGCTGCTGCAGTGGGTGCGCCAGCGCATGCCGCAGCACGCCCCGCGGCTGGAAACCATGCTGCGCGCCTGGGGCGGCAATGCCTCGGGCAGCGGCATCGCCAATATCGACAACACCGGCGACGTGCACCCCGACACCTACTGGTGGCAACACCAGGTCGGCAACGTGCGGCAGCAATCGTTTCGCGACATCTGGATCAACCGGCCCCATCCCCTGCTGCTGCAGTTGCGCCAGCACCCCCGCTCCGTAGGCGGGCGCTGCGCCACCTGCCAGTGGCTGCCCATCTGCAACGGCAACACCCGCACGCGCGCCTGGGCGGCGGGCGACCTCTGGGGCGCCGACCCCGGTTGCCACCTCAGCGACACCGAAACCGGCCAGCCGTCCGCCCCCACGCCCTGGGCGGCGCAACCGCCTGCCTGAAGCATCACACCCGGCCTGCCACCATGAAACTTCCCAATACCGCCCTGCCTCATCCGATCACCCTGCCCCCCGCGCTGCAGCGCACGCTACGGCCCGGCGAAGTCGCCCTGGTCGGCGCCGGCCCGGGCGACCCCGGCCTGCTCACCGTGGCCGCCTGGAGCCTGCTGCTGCAGGCCGACGCGCTGGTCTACGACCGCCTGGTCAGCCAGGCGCTGCTCGACCAGCTGCCCACGACCTGTCGCCACTACTACGTGGGCAAGGCCAGCGGGCGGCACAGCCTGCCGCAAGGCGAGATCAACGAATTGCTGCTGCGCCTGGCCCGGCACGGCATGCGGGTGGTGCGCCTGAAAGGCGGCGACCCCTTCATTTTCGGCCGGGGCGGCGAAGAACTCGACTTCCTGCTGACCCACGGCGTCGATTGCCAACTGGTGCCGGGCATCACGGCGGCCTCGGGCTGTACCGCGTACGCGGGCATCCCGCTTACCTACCGCGGCCTGGCGCATTCGTGCCAATTCATCACCGGCCATGTGCAGCACAACGGCACGCTGGCGCTGCCCTGGCATACCCTAACCGACCCGGGCTGCACGCTGGTGTTCTACATGGGCCTGGCCAGCCTCGAAGAAATCTCGCGCGAACTCATCGCCGCCGGCCGGCCCGCCCATACCCCGGCCATGCTGGTCATCAACGGCACGCGGCACGACCAGCACACCGTGCGCGGCACGCTGCGCGGCCTGGGCGACATGGCGCGCAACCAGCGTATCGACACGCCCACCCTGATCGTCATCGGCCAGGTGGTCGGCCTGCTGGCCCATCGCCTGGTCGAGTACCCGGCCCGAATGCGCGCCAACCCGCGGCCCGAGCTGGCCGTGCAGGAACCGTTATGCGGTTGATTGCCCGTTTGCTGCCGCTGGCGCTCGCCATGCTTGCCGCCACCGCCACCGCCGACGCCCAGGATGCGCCGCAGCTGTATCAGCAGCATTGCCAAAGCTGCCACGGCGCCGACCGGCTGGGCGGCACCGGGCCCGCGCTGCTGCCCGAAAGCCTGGCGCGCATCAAGCGCGCCGAAGCGCGCCAAACCGTGCAGCAGGGCCGTCCGGCCAGCCAGATGGCGGGTTTCGGGCAGGTGCTCGACGCCCCCCAGCTCGACGCCCTGGTCGATTACCTGTACCAGCCGCTCGCCACCCCGCCCGCCTGGCACGACACCGACATCCGCGCCAGCCACCGGCAACTGGCCGACCCCGCCAAGCTGCCCGACACGCCGCAACACGGCGCCGACCCGCTCAATCTGTTCGTCGTGGTCGAGGCCGGCAACCACCATGTGGTCATCCTGGATGGCGATCGTTTCGAACCGCTGGCACGGTTCCCGTCGCATTTCGCCCTGCATGGCGGCCCGAAATTCTCGCCCGACGGCCGCTACGTCTACTTTGCGTCGCGCGACGGCTGGGTCAGCCTGTACGACCTGCACAATCTCACCATGATCGCGGAAATCCGGGCCGGGCTGAATACCCGCAACCTGGCGGTCAGCAACGACGGGCGCTGGGTGCTGGTGGGCAATTATCTGCCGGGCGGCCTGGTGCTGCTCGACGCCCGCGACCTGTCGCTGGTGGGCCAGATCGCCACGCCGCCGGTCAACGGCACCCCCTCGCGCGTCAGCGCGGTGTACACGGCGCCGCCGCGGCAAAGCTTCGTGGTGGCCCTGAAAGACGTCCAGGAAGTGTGGGAACTGTCATACGCCGGCCAGCCCGATTTCATCCCGCGCCGGATTCCCGCGCGCGACTTCCTCGACGATTTCTCGTTCACCCCGGACTACCGCCATCTGCTGGCCACGTCGCGCAAAGCGCATGGCGGCCAGGTCATCGACCTGGACAGCGGCAAGCCTGTCAACGACATCGCCCTGCCCGGCATGCCGCACCTGGGTTCGGGCATTTATTGGCAGCGCGGGCACGACTGGGTGTTCGCCACGCCGAACATCAGCCAGGGCCTGATTTCCGTACTCGACCTGCGCACCTGGCACCTGATCAAAGAAATACCCACCGAGGGCCCCGGCTTCTTCATGCGCAGCCACCGCAATTCGCCGTATGCCTGGACCGACGTCTTCTTCGGCCCCAACAACGACGCCGTGCACCTGATCGACAAGCAAACGCTGGAAATCGCCCATACGCTGCGGCCCATGCCGGGCAAGAATGCCGCGCACGTCGAATTCACACGCGACGGCCGCTACTTGCTGCTCAGCGTCTGGGATACCGATGGCGCGCTCATCGTGTACGACAGCCAAACCCTGCAGGAAATCAAGCGCATACCCATGAACAAGCCATCCGGCAAATACAACGTGGGCAACAAGATCGAATACGCCGAAGGCACCTCCCACTAGTCCATCATGCCTGGCCCATCCGCCGCGCCGTCCGAATCGCCCCGTGCCGCCGCCCCCGTGCTTGCCGCCCATGACCTGGGCTGCGAGCGCGGCGAACGGCGCCTGTTCCGGCGTTTGCACCTGCAATTGCACCCTGGCGACATGCTGCAGGTCAGCGGCCCCAATGGCAGCGGCAAAACCAGCCTGCTGCGCCTGCTGGCGGGCCTGCTGGCTCCGGCGGCGGGCCGCGTGCAATGGCACGCCGCCACGCCCGGCGAGCCCCGGCGCCCCCGCCTGCTCTGGATCGGCCATGCGCCGGGCATCAAGGGGCTGCTGAGCGCGCAAGAGAACCTGTCGTGGCTGGGCGCCCTGCATGCGCCCGTGGCGCGCGCCGACGGCTGGCGGGCGCTCGAATGCGTGGGGCTGCGCGGCTTTGAAGACGTGCCCTGCCACACCCTGTCGGCGGGCCAGCAGCGGCGGGTCGCGCTGGCGCGCCTGTACCTGCCCGACGCCGCGCCGGTATGGATTCTCGACGAGCCCTTCACGGCCCTCGACAGGCAAGGCGTGGCCCAGCTCGAACACCATCTGGCCGGCCATTGCGCGCGCGGCGGCGTGGTCGTGCTGACCAGCCACCACCAGCTGTCGCGGCGCGCCGCGGCGTTCCGCGAGCTTGATCTGGGACAGTACGCCGCATGACCAAGGTCTTTATCCTCTTATTCATTCGTGAGCTGAATCTGTTATGCCGCCGTCCCGCGGAACTCGCCAATCCCCTGGTGTTCTTCTCCCTCGTCATCGCCTTGTTTCCCCTGGCGGTCGGGCCGCAAGACCAATTGCTGCAACGCATGGCGCCCGGTGTGCTGTGGGTGGCGGCATTGCTGGCGGTGCTGCTGTCGCTCGACGGCCTGTTCCGCAGCGACCTGGAAGACGGCTCGCTCGAACAATGGCTGCTGTCGCCGCACCCCCTGCCTGTGCTGGTGCTGGCCAAGGTGCTGGCGCATTGGCTGTGCAGCGGCCTGGCGCTGGTGGTGCTGGCGCCCCTGCTGGCCCTGATGCTGGGCTTGCCCGCGGCCTGCCTGCCGGTGCTGATGCTGTCGCTGCTGCTCGGCACGCCGGTGCTCAGCCTGCTGGGCGCCGTCGGCGCGGCGCTTACCGTCGGCCTGCGGCGCGGCGGGCTGCTGCTGGCGCTGCTGATCCTGCCGCTGTACATCCCGGTGCTCATCCTGGGCAGCGGTGCCGTGCAGGCCGCGCTGCAGGCCTTGCCCGCGGCGGGCCACTTGCTGTGGCTGGGGTGCATCGCCGCGCTGGCCCTTACCCTGGCGCCCTTTGCCATTGCGGCCGGCCTGTCCATCAGCGTGGCCGAATGACGCCCGCCTGCCCGGCCCGCGCGGCCACGCTTTCCAACGAGCCACGCCCATGAACTGGACATGGCTGCACCGCTGGGGCTCGCCCAAATGGTTCTACGCCATGAGCGGGCGCTGCCTGCCCTGGCTGCGCGGCGCCAGTGCCGTCCTCATCGCCGCGGGCCTGGTGTGGGGGCTGGCATTCGCGCCGTCCGACTACCAGCAGGGCCACAGTTTCCGCATCATCTACGTGCACGTGCCGGCCGCCCTGCTGGCGCAATCCATCTACATGATGCTGGCCGCGGCCGGCGTGGCGGGCCTGGTCTGGAAAATCAAGCTGGCCGACGTGGCGCTGCGGCAGGCCGCGCCCATCGGCGCCTGGATGACCGTCATCGCCCTGGTCACCGGCGCCCTGTGGGGCAAGCCCACCTGGGGCACCTACTGGGTATGGGACGCCCGGCTCACGTCGATGCTGATCCTGCTGTTCCTGTACTTCGGCATCATCGCGCTGGGGCAGGCCATCGCCCACCGCCAGAGCGCGGCGCGCGCATGCGCGCTGCTGGCCGTGGTGGGCGTGGTGAACATCCCCATCATCAAATATTCGGTCAACTGGTGGAACACCCTGCACCAGCCGGCCACCTTCGCCCTGTCCTCCAAGCCCGCCATGCCCCCGCAAATGTGGCTGCCGCTGCTGCTGGCGGTGCTGGGCTTCTATTGCTTCTTCGGCGCCGTGCTGCTGTCGCGCATGCGGCTCGAAGTGCTCAAGCGCGAAGCCGATGCGCGCTGGGCCAGCGACGAAATCGCCCGCCTGCTCGAGAACCGCACATGAATACCTTTTCTTCCCTGAACGACTTCCTGTCCATGGGCAGCCACGGCGCCTATGTCTGGAGCGCCTATGGGCTGAGCCTGGCGCTGCTGGCCTGGAACGCCGTGCTGCCGCTGCTGGCGCGGCGCCGCTACCTGAAATTGCAGGCGCGCCGGCTGCGCCGCGAGGCCGCGCGATGACCCCGCTGCGCAAAAAACGACTGGCCGTGCTGGCCGCCCTGATATGCGGAACCGGCGCGGCCATCGCGCTGGCGCTGGCCGCCCTGCAGCAGAACATCAACCTGTTCTATACGCCCAGCCAGATCGCCGCCGGCGCCGCGCCGCTGCACACGCGCATCCGCGTGGGCGGGCTGGTGCAAGACGGCTCGCTGCAGCGCGCGCCGGACAGCCTGGCCGTGCAGTTCGACATCGACGACGGCGCCCACCGGGTGCAAGTCCGCTACCAGGGCATCCTGCCCGACCTGTTCCGCGAGGGCCAGGGCATCGTCGCGCTGGGCAAGCTCGATTCCGCCGGCATGCTGCAGGCCGACGAAGTGCTGGCCAAGCACGACCAGAACTACATGCCGCCCGAAGCCGCCCACGCGCTCGAACAAAGCGGGGCCTCGCCGTCCCGCTCCCCTGCGGGGCCCCGGCCATGACGCCGGAATTCGGGCTGTTGTCGCTGGCCCTGGCCTTGTGCCTGGCCATGGTGCAGGCCAGCCTGCCGCTGGCCGGCGCCTGGCGCGGCAATCCGCGCTGGATGGCGCTGGCCGCGCCGGCCGCCTGGGGCCAGTTCGCCTTCCTGTCGCTGGCCTTCGCCTTCCTGGCGCACGCCTTCCTGACCAACGATTTCTCGGTGGCCTACGTCGCCCGCAACGCCAACAGCACCCTGCCGTGGTACTACAAGCTCAGCGCCATCTGGGGCGCGCACGAAGGCTCGCTGCTGCTGTGGGCGCTGCTGCTGGCGGGCTGGACCTGCGCCGTCTGCCTCGGGTCGCGGCAACTGCCCCATACCATGCGGGCCCGGGTGCTGGCGATCATGGGCATGATCAGCGTCGGCTTCCTGCTGTTTCTCATCGCCACCTCCAATCCGTTCGTGCGCCTGCTGCCCGACGTGCCGGCCGACGGCAACGACCTCAACCCGCTGCTGCAAGACTTCGGCCTGATTGTCCATCCGCCCATGCTGTACATGGGCTATGTCGGCTTCTCGGTGGCTTTTGCGTTTGCCATCGCGGCGCTGCTCGACGGGCGGCTCGACGCCGCCTGGGCGCGCTGGTCGCGCCCCTGGACCCTGGTGGCCTGGGCCTTCCTGGGACTGGGCATCGCCCTGGGCTCGTGGTGGGCCTATTACGAGCTGGGCTGGGGCAGCTGGTGGTTCTGGGATCCGGTCGAGAACGCGTCGTTCATGCCCTGGCTGGTCGGCACCGCCCTTATCCATTCGCTGGCGGCCACCGAAAAACGCGGCGTCTTCAAAAGCTGGACCGTGCTGCTGGCCATCGCCGCCTTTTCGCTCAGCCTGCTCGGCACGTTCCTGGTGCGCTCGGGGGTGTTGACCTCGGTGCACGCCTTCGCCACCGATCCGGCCCGCGGCGTGTTCATCCTGGGCTTTCTGCTGGTGGTGGTGGGCGGGTCGCTGGGCCTGTTCGCCCTGCGCGCGCCCAGCGTGGCCAGTCCGGTGGGCTTTGGCGCGTGGTCGCGCGAGACCCTGCTGCTGGTCAACAACCTGCTGCTGTCCGTAGCCACCGCCATGATCTTGCTCGGCACGCTGTACCCGCTGGTGCTCGATGCCCTGACCGGGGCCAAGCTGTCGGTGGGCCCCCCCTACTTCAATGCCTTGTTCGTGCCCCTGATGGCCTTGCTGATGGCCGCCACCGCGGTGGGGGTGGCCGCGCGCTGGAAGCACACGCCGGGCCGCTGGCTGGCCGGCATGCTGGGGCCCGTGCTGGCCGCCAGCGCGGTGGCGGCGGCGGGCGCGGCGGCGCTGGCCGATACCTCGCGCTGGGCCGTGGCGGCGGTATGCCTGCTGGCCGCCTGGATCGCGCTGGGCGGCGTGCGCGACATCGCCGACAAAACCCGCCATCTCGGGCGGTCGCGCGGCAGGCTGCGCGGCCTGCCGGCGCTGGGGCGCAGCTATTGGGCCATGCAATTGGCGCACCTGGGGCTGGCCGTGTGCGCGTTGGGCGTGGTGCTCAACAGCGTGGGCAGCCTCGAACGCGACTTGCGCATGGCGCCGGGCGATGCCGTCGAGCTGGGCGCCTACCGTTTCGTCTTCGACGGCACGGCGCGGCACGACGGCCCGAACTACGTGGCTGAACGCGGCAGCGTGCGGGTCATGCGCGACGGCCGGCAGATCTCGGTGCTGCACCCCGAAAAACGCGTGTACCACGTCCAGCAGGCCCCCATGACCGAAGCCGGCATCGCGGCGGGTTTCACGCGCGACCTGTTCGTGGCGCTGGGCGAACCCCTGGAAAACGGCGCCTGGGCAGTGCGCGTGCACATCAAGCCCTATGTGCGCTGGATCTGGCTGGGCGCGCTGCTGATGGCCCTGGGCGGCTTCGTGGCCGCCGCCGACCGGCGCTATCGCCGCCGCGCGTCCGCCGGCGCGCAGCGGGCCCTGAACCCGGAGCAACCATGAAACGCCTGTTGCGGCTACTGCCGCTGATCCTGTTCCTGGGCGTCGCGGTGCTGCTGTATCGCGGCCTGTTCCTCGACCCCGCGCGCCTGCCGTCGGCCCTGGTGGGCAAGGCGTTTCCCGACTTCACCCTGCCCGCGCTGGACGACGGCGCGCCGCCCCTGACGCGCCAAGACATTCTGGGACGGCCGGCGCTGGTCAACGTCTGGGCCACGTGGTGCCCGTCGTGCCGCCAGGAACACCCCGTGCTGAACCGGCTGGCCCAACAAGGAGTCGTGATCCACGGCGTCAACTACAAAGACGATCGCGCCGCGGCGCAGCGCTGGCTGCGCACCCTGCACAACCCCTATCTCCTGAACATCGAAGACGCCGCCGGCAGCCTGGGCCTGAACCTGGGCGTGTACGGGGCGCCCGAAACCTTCATCATCGATGCCCGCGGCATCATCCGCGACAAGTTCGTCGGCGTCATCGACGAATCGGTCTGGCGCGACCAGCTCGAGCCGGTCTACCGGAAACTGCTCGAAGAGGCGGCCCCATGAAACACTGGCTGGCGGCGGCGGTACTGGGCTGGGCCCTGTCGGGAGCGGCGTGGGCGGCCATCGATACGCACGAATTCGGCAGCGAAGCCGAACGGGCCCGCTACCGGCACCTGGCCGAAATCCTGCGCTGCCCGAAGTGCCAGAACCAGAACATCGGCGACTCGAATTCCCCCATCGCCAACGACCTGCGCGCCGAAGTCCATCGCATGCTGGGCGAGGGCCGCAGCGATCAGCAGATCATCGACTTCATGGTGGCGCGCTACGGCGACTTCGTCCTGTACCAGCCGCCCTTCGACGCGCGCACGGCCATGCTGTGGGGCGGGCCGGCGGCGCTGCTGCTGCTGGGTGCCGGCGTACTGGGCGGCATGGTGGTACGCGCGCGGCGCGCGCGCGGCGCCGCCCGCGCGCTATCCGACGCCGAACGCCAGCGGCTGGCCGAACTGCTGCGCGCCGCCGACCCCAACGGGAAATCCTCATGATCGAATTCTGGCTGCCCGCCGCGCTGCTGCTGGCCGCGGCCATGGCCTTCGTACTGGTGCCGCTGCTGCTGGCGCGCGCCCCCGGGGCCGATGCCGACCGCGCGGCCCTGAACGTGGCGCTGTATCACGAGCGGCTGCGCGAACTGCAGGCACAGTGCCACGCCGGCGTGCTCGACCCCGATCAGCTCGAGGCCGGCCGGGCCGAGGCGGCGCGCGCCTTGCTGGCCGATGCCGGCGACCGCCCCCGGCGCCCCGCGCACGGCCGGCGCGGCCTGGCCGTGGCGCTGGCCGCGGCCCTGCTGGTGCCGCTGGGCGGCGCAACCATCTACCTGCACTGGGGCGCGCTCGACCAGGTGCTGCAGGCGCGCCAGTTCGCGGGCCATGCCGACCAGGATATCGAACAAATGACGGCGCGCCTGGAAGCCGCGCTGGCCGAGACACCCGACTCGCCCGAGGCCTGGTTCTTCCTGGGCCGCACTTATATGGTGCAAGGCCGCGCGGCCGATGCCGCGCGGGCCTTCGAGCGCGCCGCCACGCTGGCGGGGCGGCCACCGGAATTGCTGGGGCAATGGGCGCAGGCCCTGTACTTTGCCGGCAACCAGCAATGGACGCCGGAATTGCAGGCCTTGGCCGACGAGGCACTGGCCGCCGACCCCGAAGAATCCGCCAGCCTGACACTGGCCGGCATGGCGGCGTTCGAACGGGGGCACTACGACGAAGCGGTGGCCTTCTGGGAACGCCTGGCGGCGACGCTGCCCGCCGACGATCCCAGCAGGGCCACCGTGGCCGACGGCATCGCGCGCGCCCGCGCGCTGGCCGCGTTGCCCGAACCCGCACCGGCCGCTCCGTAACGGCCGCCCGCCGCGATCCCACAGGTGTCTGACTCCCGCAGGGTGTCAGACACCGAAGTAGGCCGTTTGCTCAGAGCGGTGTCAGGCACCCTGCCGGGAGCCTGACACCTATCCCTGCCTCAAGCGTAGGCCTCGACCGGCAGGCAAGCGCACACCAGATTGCGATCGCCATACGCGTTGTCGACGCGCGCCACCGGCGGCCAGTATTTGGCCTCGCGCAGCGTATCCACCGGATACGCGGCCTGCTGGCGCGGGTAATCATGCAGCCAGTCTTCGGCCAGCAGCATCTGGGCGGTATGCGGCGCGTTCTTCAGCACGTTGTCATCGCGGTCGCGCTCGCCCTGTTCGATCTGCGCGATCTCGGCACGGATGGCGATCATGGCGTCGACGAAACGGTCGAGCTCGGCCAGGCCCTCGGACTCGGTGGGCTCGACCATCAGCGTGCCGGCCACCGGGAAGCTCATGGTGGGCGCGTGGAAACCGTAGTCCATCAGCCGCTTGGCGATGTCTTCGGCGCTGATGCCGCTGCTGTCTTTCAGGGGCCGCACATCCAGGATGCACTCGTGCGCCACGCGGCCATTGCGGCCCGCATACAGCACGGGGTAATGATCGCGCAGGCGCGCGGCCACATAGTTGGCATTCAGGATGGCCACTTCGGTGGCGCGGCGCAGGCCGTCGGCGCCCATCAGCGCAATATAGGTGTACGAAATGGGCAGGATGCCGGCCGAGCCGAACGGCGCCGCCGATACCGGCCCCACCTCGCTTTCGCCGCCCAGCTTGCCCTGCGCATTGAGCACGCCCGGCAAGAACGGCGCCAGGTGCGAGCGCACCGCCACCGGCCCCACGCCCGGGCCGCCGCCTCCGTGGGGAATGCAGAACGTCTTGTGCAGGTTCAGGTGCGACACGTCGGACCCGAACTGCCCGGGGCGAGCCACGCCCACCATGGCATTCATGTTGGCGCCGTCCAAGTACACCTGGCCGCCGGCCTGGTGCACCAGATCGCAGATCTGCGTAATGGCTTCTTCGAACACGCCATGGGTGGACGGATACGTGATCATCAGCGCGGCCAGGCGGTCGCCCACCTGCGCCAGCTTGGCGCGCAGGTCGGCCAGGTCGACGTTGCCGTTGGCATCGGAGGCCACGACCACCACGTCCATGCCGGCCAATTGGGCCGACGCCGGGTTGGTGCCGTGTGCCGAGGCCGGGATCAGGCACACGTTGCGCTGCGCCTGCCCATTGGCGCGGTGGTAGCCGCGGATGGCCAGCAAGCCGGCATATTCGCCCTGCGCGCCGGAGTTGGGCTGCAGGCTGATGCTGTCGTAGCCCGTGATTTCGCACAGCGCCGCCGACAGGCGTTCGATGAGCTCACGATAGCCGGCTGTCTGGTCGGCGGGCGCGAACGGATGGATGAGCGCGAATTCGGGCCAGGTGATGGGAATCATCTCGGCCGTGGCGTTCAGCTTCATGGTGCACGAACCCAGCGGAATCATGCTGCGGTCCAGCGCCAGGTCTTTATCGGACAGTTTGCGCAGATAGCGCAGCATGTCGGTTTCGGACTGCACGCTCGAAAACACCGGATGCGCCAGAATGGCGCCCTGGCGCCGCAGCGCCGCGGGGATGCCGGCGGGCGCGGCGTCGTCTGCGTCGAGGCCGAGCGGCAGGTCGTCTTTTTCCAGGCCGGCCGCGAAGACATTGACCAGGGCCTGCAAATCGGCCGTCGTCACGGTCTCGTCCAGCGACACCGCCAGGCGGGCGCCGTCGACGCGGCGCAGGTTGATGCGCTCGCATTCGGCGGCCCGCACGATGGCGGGCGTGGCGGCGCCGGTTTCGAGCAACAGCGTATCGAAGAACGTGTCGTTGACCACCTTGATGCCCAGCTGGCCCAGCGCCGCGCGCAAGGCCGCCGTATGGCGCTGCACGCGCGTGGCGATGCGGCGGATGCCCTCGGGGCCGTGCCACACGGCATACAGCCCCGCCATCACGGCCAGCAGCACCTGGGCGGTGCAGATGTTCGAGGTGGCCTTTTCGCGGCGGATATGCTGTTCGCGCGTCTGCAGCGCCAGGCGCAGCGCCGGGTTGCCCTGCGCGTCTTTCGACACGCCCACCAGGCGGCCGGGCATATTGCGCTTGTAGGCGTCTTTGCAGGCCATGAAGCCGGCGTGCGGGCCGCCGAAACCGAACGGCACGCCGAAACGCTGCGACGAGCCCACGGCGATGTCGGCGCCCCACGCCCCAGGCGGCTGCAGCAGCGCCAGGGCCAGCAGATCGGTGGCGCAGGCCACCACCGCCCCCTGCGCGTGCGCGGCATCGGCCAGCGCGCGGTAATCGGCCACGCCCCCCAGGCTGTGCGGATATTGCAGCAGCACGCCGAAGCATTCGGGCAGGCCGCCGGCTTCATCGCCCAGCACGATCTCGATGCCCAGGCCCTCGGCGCGCGTGCGCACCACTTCGATGGTTTGCGGATGGCAGTGCACCGACACGAAGAACGCCTGGCTGGCCGATTTCGAGCCGCGCCGCGCCAGCGTCATGGCCTCGGCCGCGGCGGTGCCTTCGTCCAGCAGCGATGCGTTCGAGATGTCCAGCCCGGTCAGGTCGGCGACCATGGTCTGGTAATTCAGCAAGGCTTCCAGCCGTCCCTGCGAAATCTCGGGCTGGTAAGGCGTGTACGCGGTATACCAGGCGGGGTTTTCCAGCACGTTGCGCAACACCACGTTGGGCGTATGCGTTCCGTAGTACCCCTGGCCGATGTAGTTGCGATAGACGCGGTTGCGCTCCGCCACGGCTTTCAGGTCGGCCAGGACGTCGGGCTCGCTGCGCGACGCGGGCAGCGCCAGCGGATTCTGGCTGCGGATGGCGGGAGGCACGACCTCGTGCAGCAAGGCATCCAGGCTGTCGCAGCCGATGGCCGCGAGCATTTTTGCCTGGTCGGCCGTGGTGGGGCCGATGTGGCGGGGAATGAAATCGGTGTGGGGGTCTAGGGCGCGCGACATGAAGGGTATCTCGGGTGCGGAAAAAATGGCCGCGCGGGCGGGCCCGCGCGGCGTCGGCCAGGTCAGCCGTTGGCGATGGCTTCGTAGCCGGCGGCGTCCAACAGCTTGTCGACGTCGGCGGCATTGTCCGGCTTGATCTTGAAGATCCAGGCGGTGAAGGCCGACTCGTTGATCAGGTTGGGCGTGCTTTCGAGTTCTTCATTGAAAGCCACGATTTCGCCCGCCACGGGCGCGTAGATGTCGGAAGCGGCCTTGACCGATTCGACCACGCCGGCGGTGACGCCCGCCTTCAGTTTGGCGCCGACGGTGACGTCGCCGACGAAGACCAGGTCGCCCAGCTGTTCCTGGGCGTTATCGGTGATGCCGACGACGAACACGTCGCCCTCGGCTTTGACCCATTCATGGGACTCGGTGTATTTGCGGTCGGTGGGCAGGCTCATGGAAGCTCCTAGGATGGGGAATGCGCGCATGCGCCGGCACCCCTGCCGGCGCATGTTGGCAGTTTACGGGTGTTCGACCGCCTTGCCATGGCGCACGAACGGCAATTTGCATACCAGGGCAGGCACCCGCTTGCCGCGGATGTCGACGTCGACCGTCTGGCCGGGCTGCACGCCCAGGGGCACGCGGGCAAACGCGATCGAAACGCCCAGCGTGGGCGACATCGTGCCGCTGGTGATTTCGCCGTCGCCCTGGGCGGTATGCACCGCCATGTGGGCGCGCATCACGCCGCGCTCTTGCAGCTTCAGGCCGACGAAGCCGCGCGGCGCGGCGTATTGTTCCAGCGCGTCGCGCCCGACGAAGCGGCGCTGCGGGTCTTTCAGGGATACGGTCCAGGTCAGGCCGGCCTGATCGGGCTGGGTGAGCTCGTCCATGTCCTGGCCATACAGGTTCATGCCGGCCTCGAGGCGCAGCGTGTCACGCGCGCCCAGCCCGCAGGGGCGTACCCCCTGGGCGGCCAGGTCGTTCCACAGGGCCACGACCTGGCTGGCCGGCAGGACGATTTCGAAGCCGTCTTCGCCGGTGTAGCCGGTGCGCGCCACCAGCGTGTCGTCGGCCACCTGGGCCGCCACGAAGGGGGACAAGGATTCGGTGGCGGCCTGCCAGGCGGGCCGGGCGGCCCAGACCTTGGCGCGGGCATTCGGCCCTTGCACCGCGACCATGGCCAGGTCGCGGCGCGCGGCGATGGTGACGTCGAACTGCCCGACGGCGGCCACGCGCTGCATCCAGGCGATGTCTTTATCGGCGGTGCCGGCGTTGACCACCACGCGCCATTGATCAACGGCGAAGAAATAGATGATCAGGTCGTCGATGATGCCGCCCTGGGGATTGAGCATGCAGGAATACAGCGCCTTGCCGGGCACCGTGAGCCTGGCCACGTCGTTGGCCACCAGTCGCTGCAGGTACGCGGTGGCGTCCGGGCCCGCGACGTCGACATTCAGCATGTGCGATACATCGAACATGCCGGCATCGCGGCGCACGGCGTGGTGCTCTTCGAGTTGCGAGCCGTAGGCCAGCGGCATGTCCCAGCCGCCGAAGTCGACCATGCGGGCACCGGCCGCGACATGGGTTTCGGCCAACGGCGTGCGTTTGAGGGAAGCGGACATGGGGCAGGCTCCGGTGCGGCGGCATCGCCAGGGTTACGGAATATGCCGGCCTGGAAGCGGAAAGCGCCAGAGCCAGCTGGATTTTCCGCCCCTCTGTCCTTTTGCCTGAGAGTTGCCCCGCAAGCGCGGGTTTGCACCTTCGGCGCCTGGGCTGCGCGCGGCCATCGCCACGGCGCCAGGTCTCTCCAGAGTGCTGTTTCAGTCCGCGGGCGGCGCAAGGCCGGGCCGGCGGGCTGATGCAGCGCGGTATGGGTTACCTGAGCGATTCCGGGCGAATTGCGCCTTCGGCGGCGGCCGGTGTAAACCAGGCCGCTCTCTCCCGCGACTTGCATGACAGCGGCGTGAAGCATACATCGAAAGCCCGGCCCGGCAAAGCAGTCTGGTTCGCGGGTGGGCTGGCGGCCCGCGAACCGGTGCTTGGCGCGCCTGCTTGACCCCTATCAACCGCGGCTTTCGCCACTTGACGGCAGTCAAGGGTAAACCCGAGTCCAAATACCCATAATTCCTTACAAGTTTTATGGGAATTAAACATGGGATTCACGCGGCGCCAGTTGTTCACCGGCCAGAAGGCCCGCCCGGCGCTTTTCGGCCCGGCCGCCGCCGGCCGGCCCCGGCGGGTCCGCGCCGACGGCGATTGCCTGACGCACCACGGCATCGAATGCCGCCTCTGCGGCGAATCCTGCGGCGTGGATGCCATCCGCTTCCAGCCCCAGCCCGGCGGCCCGGCCCGGCCGCGGGTCGATGCGGCGCGCTGCACCGGCTGCGGGCGCTGCCTGCCCGCCTGCCCGGTTGCCGCCCTGGTGGAGGCCCCATGAGAATCGTCAGCCTGGTCCTGCGCATCGCACCGCCCGGCCTGGACGCCGCGCGGCAGGCGCTGGCCGCCATTCCGGGCGTGCAGGTGCACGCCGACGACGCGTCGGCCGGCAAGCTCATCGTCACGGTCGAAGACGGCCCGGGCTACAGCACCGCCGACTCGATCCTGGCCGCCCACAAGGTTCCCTGCGTACTGTCGGCCACCCTGGCCTACGAATACGGCGAAGACGACCCGCCCAGCGAACCGCCCCTCGACCCCCGATCCCCGGCACACGGAGCTCCATCATGTCATTGAATCGACGCGAATTCATCAAGACCAACGCCGTGGCGGCCGCGGCCGCCACCGCCGGCATGAGCCTGCCGGCCACCGCCCTGGCGCAGGCCGGCAGCCCGCCGCTGCAAGTACGCTGGGACAAGGCCCCTTGCCGCTTCTGCGGCACCGGCTGTTCGGTGCTGGTGGGCGTGCAGGGCGATCGCGTCGTGGCCACCCAGGGCGACCCGCAAGCGCCGGTAAACCGCGGGCTGAATTGCATCAAGGGCTACTTCCTGTCCAAGATCATGTACGGCGCCGACCGCCTGACCCGCCCCATGCTGCGCAAGAAAGACGGCGCGTACGACAAGAACGGCGAGTTCACGCCGGTCAGCTGGGACGAGGCCTTCGACATCATGGCGCAGAAATGGAAGCAGGCGCTCGCCACCGGCGGGCCCGACGCCATCGCCATGTTCGGCTCGGGCCAATGGACCATCTGGGAAGGCTATGCGGCCGCCAAGCTGTACAAGGCCGGCTTCCGCAGCAACAATCTGGACCCCAACGCGCGCCATTGCATGGCCAGCGCGGTGGTGGGCTTCATGCGCACCTTCGGCATCGACGAACCCATGGGCTGCTACGACGACATCGAACACGCCGATGCCTTCGTGCTGTGGGGGTCGAACATGGCCGAGATGCACCCCATCCTCTGGAGCCGCATCACCGACCGCCGCCTGACACACGCCGGCAGCGAGGTCCACGTCTTGTCCACCTTCGAGCACCGCAGCTTCGAACTGGCCGACAACGGCATGATCTTCGTGCCGCAAACCGACCTGGCCATCCTGAACTACCTGTGCAACTACCTGATCCAGAACGGCAAGGTCGATAAAGACTTCATCGCGCAGCACGTCAATTTCAAGACCGGCGCCACCGACATCGGCTACGGCCTGCGGCCCAACGATCCGCGCGAACAAACGGCCGGCGCCAATGGCTACCCCGGCGCCGACGGCAAGCCCAAGGGCGATCCGGGCGCGGCCACGCCCAGCACGTACGAAGAATTCGCGGCCTTCGTCTCGACCTACACGCTGGAATACACGGCCGAACTGTCGGGCGTGCCCGCCGAGAAGCTGCAGCGCATGGCCGAACTGTACGCCGACCCCGACAAGAAAATCGTGTCGTTCTGGACCATGGGCTTCAACCAGCACACGCGCGGCACGTGGGTCAACAACATGATCTACAACGTGCACCTGCTCACCGGCAAGATCTCGCAGCCGGGCTGCGGCCCGTTCTCTTTGACGGGCCAGCCGTCGGCGTGCGGCACGGCGCGCGAAGTGGGCACCTTCGCCCACCGCCTGCCGGCCGACATGGTGGTGGGCAACCCCGCGCACCGCAAGGTCGCCGAAGACCTGTGGCAGCTGCCCGAAGGCACCATCCCCTCCAAGGTAGGCCTGCACGCCGTGGCGCAAAGCCGCGCCCTGAAAGACGGCAAGCTCAAGTGCTACTGGACGTCCACCACCAACAACATGCAGGCCGGCCCCAACATCAACGACGAAATCTACCCCGGGTGGCGCAACCCCGAGGCCTTCGTGGTGGTGTCCGACCCCTACCCCACGGTCTCGGCTCTGTCGGCCGACCTGATCCTGCCCACGGCGATGTGGGTAGAAAAAGAAGGCGCCTACGGCAACGCCGAACGCCGCACCCAGTTCTGGCGCCAGCAGGTCAAGGCGCCCGGCGAATCGCGTTCCGACCTGTGGCAATACCTGGAATTCGCCAAGCGCTTCCAGGTGGAAGAAGTCTGGCCGGCCGAACTGCTCGACAAGAACCCGGGCTACCGCGGCAAGACGCTGTACGACGTGTTGTACGCCAACGGGGTGGTCGACCGCTATCCGCTGGCCGACGTGGCGGCCGTCAACCAGCACGCCATCGACGGCTACATGAACGACGAATCGCAGCACTTCGGCTATTACGTGCAAAAAGGCCTGTTCGAGGAATACGCGCAATTCGGCCGCGGCCATGCCCACGACCTGGCCGACTTCGACCTGTACCACCGCGCGCGCGGCCTGCGCTGGCCCGTGGTCGACGGCAAGGAAACCCTGTGGCGCTTCCGCGAAGGCTACGACCCGTACGTGAAACAGGGCGAGGGCATCCGCTTCTATGGCAACAAAGACGGCCGCGCCAATATCTTCGCGCTGCCCTACCAGCCGCCGGCCGAGGTGCCCGACCAGGACTACGACCTGTGGCTGTGCACCGGGCGCGTGCTCGAGCACTGGCACACCGGATCGATGACGCGGCGCGTACCCGAGCTGCATCGCGCCGTGCCCGAAGCCGTGCTGTTCATGCATCCCGACGACGCCAAGCAGCGCGGGCTGCAGCGCGGCATGCAATGCCGGATCGCCTCGCGCCGCGGCGAAGTGCTGGCCAGCGTCGAGACGCGCGGGCGCAACAAGCCGCCGCGCGGCCTGGTGTACATGCCGTTCTTCGATGAAGGGCGCCTGATCAACAAGCTCACGCTCGATGCCACCTGCCCGTTGTCGAAAGAAACCGACTTCAAGAAGTGCGCCGTCAAGGTACTGAAGGCCTGAAGCCGAACCGCCGGATTGCATCCTACCGACACGCCATGACAGATTCCGCCCCCGTCAAACCACCAGGCCGCCGCCAGTTCCTGCAGCAGTCGGCGGCGGCCGTGGGCGGCGCCTGCGCCGTGGCGCTGGGCCTGGGCTTGTACACGAAGCAGGCCGGCTCGCTGCCGGCCACCGCGCTGCGTCCGCCCGGCGCCCTGCCCGAAGAAGACTTCCTGGCCGCATGCGTGCGCTGCGGGCTGTGCGTGCGCGCCTGTCCCTACGACACCCTGAAGCTGGCAACGCTGGGCCGCCCCATTCCGTCCGGCACGCCCTACTTCGACGCGCGCAGCGTGCCCTGCGAAATGTGCGAAGACATTCCCTGCGTACCGGCCTGCCCCACCGGCGCGCTCGACCACGGGCTGACCCGCATCGAAGACGCGCGCATGGGCCTGGCGGTGCTCATCGACCAGGAATCGTGCCTGAATTTCCAGGGCCTGCGCTGCGACGTCTGCTACCGCGTCTGCCCCCTCATCGACGAGGCCATCACGCTCGAACTGCAGCACAACCCCCGCTCCGACCGCCACGCCATGCTGCTGCCCACCGTGCATTCCTCGGCCTGCACCGGCTGCGGCAAATGCGAGCAAAGCTGCGTGCTGCCGGGGGCCGCCGCCATCAAGGTGCTGCCCCATGCATTGGCGCAAGGTTCGGCCGCCGGCCATTACCGCAAGGGCTGGGAAGAAGCCGAAAAAGCCGGCGGCTCGGTGATCGGCGAACAGATCCGGCTGCCCGTGCGCGGCCTGGACGACGCCGTCCCGATTCCCGGCACAGGGGGCCGCCCATGAGCACCGTGCCGGCCAAACCCAAGCGGCCCAATGTAGCGGGCCGCAATCCCACGGCCGCCGCCGTTGCCGGCAAGGGCTGGCTGCGCGCCCATCGCTGGCTGCTGTTGCGGCGCGCGGTCCAGGTGGGCCTGCTGGCCCTGTTCCTGATCGGCCCGGTCAGTGTCTGGCTGCTGCAGCGGGGCCTGGTCGACCGGCCCTGGTGGCCCGTGAAGGGCAACCTGTCGTCCAGCCTGACGCTGGATTGGCTGCCGCTTACCGACCCCTACCAACTGCTGCAAAGCCTGCTCGCCGGCCACGTGCCGCTGCGCAGCGCGGTGCTGGGCGCGGCCATCGTGCTGGGCTTTTACCTGTTGCTGGGCGGACGCGTGTACTGCGCGTGGGTATGCCCCATAAACCCGGTCACCGACACGGCGGCCTGGCTGCGCCGCAAACTGAAGCTCCGCGCGCCCGGACGCACGCCGCCCAAGGCGCTGCGCCTGTGGCTGCTGGCCGGCACGCTGGCCGCTTCCGTCGCCACCGGCACCCTGGCCTGGGAATGGGTCAATCCGGTGTCCCTGCTGCACCGCGCCCTGGTATTCGGCTTCGGCGCCGTGTGGGCGCTGGTGCTGGGCATATTCCTGTACGACCTGCTGGTCGCGCCGCGCGGCTGGTGCGGCCACATCTGCCCGGTGGGCGCCTTCTACGGCCTGCTGGGCAGGCGCGCGCTGCTGCGGGTCAATGCCGCCGGCCGCGCCGCCTGCGACGACTGCATGGATTGCTACAGCATCTGCCCCGAACCGCAGGTCATCCGGCCGGCGCTGAAGTCCGCCGGCCAGAGCCATCCCGTCATTCTCGATGCCGACTGCACCACCTGCGGCCGCTGCGTCGATGTCTGCCCTCAACAGGTGTTCCGTATGAGCCATCGGTTCCGCCACAGGAGTAAATCATGAAACGCGCCTTGTACAAGACCGCCCTCGGCCTGCTAGCGGGCCTGCTGATCGGCTTGCCGCCCGCCCTGGCCGACGACCCCGGCACGGTGAAAAGCCTGCGCCAGAACAGCGTGGGCGATGTCGAACAGGAAGCCGGCCACTATCGCCAGGAACTCGACGCCGGCGCCACGCTGCCGCGCGATTTCGTCCAGCAGCCGCCGCTGGTGCCGCATGCCAGCAGCAATTATCCGGTCACCCTGAAATTCAACAAATGCCTGGACTGCCACTCGTGGGGCCGCGCCCAGGCCACCAACTCGCCCAAGATCTCCATCACCCATTTCCGCGACGCGCAGGGACGCGAGCTGTCGTCCGTCAGCCCGGGGCGCTATTTCTGCATGCAGTGCCATGTCACCCAAAGCGATGCCAAGCCGCTGGTCGAAAACACCTTCCAGCGCGTGCCCGGCCTGAACTGAGCGAGCGTGCACCATGAATCCGATCAAGTGGATCAAAACCCTGTCGCGCCGCGCCTGGGCCCTGGCATTCAGCGGACTGGGCCTGGCATTCGCACTGGGCATCGTGTTCTGGGGCGGCTTCAATACGGTCATGGAATGGACCAACACCGAAGCCTTCTGCATTTCGTGCCACGAAATGAACCAGAACGTGTACCAGGAATACCGCAATACCGTGCACTACGCCAACCGCACCGGCGTGCGCGCGGTGTGCTCGGACTGCCACGTGCCGAAAGAATGGGGCCCCAAGATGCTGCGCAAGCTGTACGCGTCGAACGAACTGCTGCATCACTTTCTGGGCACCATCGATACCCCCGAGAAATTCGAGGCCAAGCGCGCGCAGCTGGCGCAGAACGAATGGCGGCGCATGAAGGCGAACAATTCGCGCGAATGCCGCAACTGCCACGACTACGGCTATTTCGACTACACCGGCCAAAGCTCGCGTTCAGCCCGCATGCACCAGCAAGGCCTCGAGTCCGGCCAAACCTGCATCGACTGCCACAAGGGCATCGCGCACAGCCTGCCGGCGATCGAGCAAGCGGTGGGCCAGTCCCGGCCGCATGCCGTGCCGGCGCAGGTGCTGCACCCCGACTAGGCCGCGATACCGCGCCGGCTAGCCCAGCGCGGTATCCAGCAGCATCATCAGCACGAAGCCGATCATCAGACCGCAGGTGGCATAGACCTCGTGCCCCTTGCGGTGCGATTCGGGAATGATCTCGTGGCTGATGACGAACAGCATGGCCCCCGCGGCAAAGCCCAGGCCCCACGGCAGCAGGGCGGCCGACCATCCCACCACCAGCGCGCCCAGCACCGCCCCCACCGGTTCGACCAGCCCCGACAGCATGCCCAGGGCCACCGCGAAACTGCGGCGGTATCCGGCGGCCAGCAGGGCCAGCGCCACCACCAGCCCCTCGGGCACGTCCTGGATGGCGATGCCCGTGGCCAGCGCGCTGCCGCGCACCGGGTCGTTGCCCACATAGCCCACGCCGATCGCCAGGCCTTCGGGCAGGTTATGCAGCGCGATGGCAAACACGAATAACCAGGTGCGGCGCAGGCGGTGGACTTCGATGCCTTCTTTGCCCTTGATGAAATGCTCGTGCGGCAGCAGGCGTTCCATTGCCAGCAGCACCGCCCCGCCCAGCAATACGGCCACCCCCACGATGCCGCCGGCCCCCCACGGGCCATAGCCCAGCTGGGCCGCCGCGGCAATGCCGGGCGCCACCAGCGAAAACGCGCTGGCCGCCAGCATGACGCCCGCGCCGAAGCCGAACATGCTGTCTTGCACCTTGTCGGACAAGGTCTGCGAGAACATCACCGGCACCGTGCCCAGGGCGGTGGCCCCGGCGGCCAGCAGCCCGCCCGCCAGGGCATCGGCCACGTGCGGCGCGCGCGGCACCAGATACGCCCACAAAGCGTGCGCGCCCAGGCACGCCACCAGCACCGCCAGCGTCCAGACGCTGATGCTGGTGACGGGTGGGCGGACGCGATGGCGGCTGAACGTGTTCATCGGGGGCTGGGTCCTGTAGGAGGTCTCTTCAGGTATCAGGCTCCCGCCAGGGTGCCTGATACCGCTGTGCGCAGACGATCTAAGCGGCGGTTTCCGACACCCTTGTATGCTTCGATTATGTCCGAAGTTGGACATAAAGCTGCTGTGTACAGCCCGTCCTCCCACAGAGTTAACAACTCGTCCCGCAGCATAGGGGCGTGCACAGTCAGCGTTTGTTGGTAA